>NZ_VFUG01000001.1:0-1117678 GCF_006440615.1 Mesorhizobium sp. B2-6-2
CGCCTTGGCGAAGGTAACGGCATGGATTCCAGGGTCTTCGCGACGGAGCTTCGCTCCTGCGCCGCCCTACATGACGAGGCTGGGTCCGGATGGTTGGCAACCATCCGCCTTTTGTTTTGCTGGCAAATAGAACACAATGTGAAGCAGTTCATAGAATTATACTTGACGCTGCAAAACATTGACATCCGATCTTCTGCCGCCCCATAATCATCGCCGTCACTCATTCGAATATTCTGTTTCAGCTGATCCGGGGCCGTGCTTCCGGGGCGGATTCTTGTTGGCTGCATCGATGGGCCGGGCATGCCGGCCGCGCTTCGGGAACGACGACGGATGGGGAGGAACGACAGATGGCCATCGACATAAAAGTCTCCGTCTATACCAATGGCGACGACGCCTTCGTCGCCTGGGCGCCCAGCGATTTCATCGCCGGGTGCCGGGGTTTTCTGCTCGAGCGCGGCCGCAAGGCCGGCGCGAGCGAGAGGATCGAGCCGGTGGAGAACCGCGTCGGCTTCACCAAGGACAAGCCGAAATCGGGCGACCACAGGCCGTCGGACGTCTGGCCGTTCCAGCGCTTCAACTGGACCGACCATGCGGCCGATGTCGGCAATGTCGTGCGCTACCGGGTGACCGCGATGATGAGCGCCGGACCCGGCAAGCCGCTGACCAAGGGCGTGTCGAGCGACTGGACGGACTGGGCAACACTCGCCACCGACGCCGGCGGCGGCTTTTCCTGCTACTTCAACCGCGGCCTGGTTCTGTCGCAATTCGTCGCCCGCTACATGGCCAAGAACAAGCTGTCGCCCGCGGCCTTCAAGAAGAGCCTGCAGACCAATGGCGACGCAAAATTCCGGGCTTTCCTCGAAGGCGATCTCGGCCTGCGCATGGTCGGGCTGACGCAGGTCGCCGGCGACGAGCTGCATGCCGCGCTCTACGAGCTCGGCGATGCGACGCTGGAGACGGCGCTGATCGGGCTCGGGCCGCGGCTCCATCTCATTCTCGCCAACGGCTCCGACAAAAGCGGCGACGGCAACAAGGAGGCGCGCAAGAACCTCAACGACCACGGCATCGCGACCATCGACCGGATGCTGAAATCGAAAGGCCTCGGCCACAACAAATTTGTCGTCGTGTCCAAGGACGGCGAGCCGAAGATGGCGTGGACGGGCAGCACCAACTGGAGCACGACCGGCCTGTGCACGCAGGTCAACAACGGCTTGCTGATCGAGGACGCGGCGGTCGCGGTGCATTTCCGCAAGCATTGGGACCTGTTGAAGGACGCCTCGCCGCCCAAGACCGACCCGGCCAATTTCACGCCGGCGCTGATGGCGGACAACGACGCCCCCAAGACCTTCACGGTCGGGACAGCCAAGACGACGGTGTGGTTCACCCGCACCTCGGATGGCGCCGACATGGCGGCGCTGCGCGACGTCATCGCCTCCGCCAAACAGGCGGTGCTTTTCCTGATGTTCACGCCGGGCAAGCAGGGGCTGCACACGCTGGCCGGCCAGCGCGCCAGGGAAAAGGGCATGTATGTGCGCGGCGTGGTCTCAACGCTGAGCGCGGAGGAGGGCGGCACCGATCAGGATTTCCTCGACATCGACCTGGTGAGCAGCGACCGGAAATTCACGCCCGACCGCTACGCGGTGGCGCAGCCGCAGGGCCTCGACGCGCCGCTCGGGCCGTGGATCGCCGAAGTAAACCGGCGGATTTTCCTGTCGCAGATCGGCCACGCCATCGTGCACTCGAAGATCCTGGTGACCGACCCGCATTCGAACGACTGCGTGGTGGTGACCGGCAGCCACAATTTCTCGGCGCCGGCGAGCGAGAAGAACGACGAGAACCTGGTGATCGTGCGCGGCCACAGGAAGCTCGCCGCCGCCTATGCCACCTATGCAATGTCGGTCTACAGCCACTACCGCTACCGCTCCTACATCCGCGAGACGCGGGCCCAAGGCAGGACGCCGTGGAGCTATCTCGACGACGACGACCAGTGGCTGAAGACCGAGCTCAGGACCAAGGCGCAGGAGATCGCGTTCTGGACGCAGGGTTAGTTGTCCGACGCGGGGATTTTGAAAGGTTTGCAGGCTGGCAAGGCCTTGGCCGTTGATCTCCGTGAAATCGGCGCAAACACTGGAGATTGGCTGAAGCCTCCCAACCTCGTCATTCCAGGGCGGAGCAGCCGCGAAGCGGCGTCGCGCAGACCCTGGAATCCATTCCGTGAACTTGGTCGAAGAGCGCAGCGGAGCAGAATTCTGCACCGCTGTAAGGGCTCGGAAGTCGCGGAATGGATCCTCGGATCTGCGCGCGTCGCTTCGCTCCTTGCTCCGCCCGTGGATGACGAGGTTGGGAGGCTTCCGCCAATCCCCGGCGTCTGCGCCGATTTCACAGAAAGGAACGGTGAAAATACTGCCGGCCGACAAGCGGCAACTTAACCGCTTGCGAGACCGGGGCCTTGATGAGGGCGATCATAATCACTTCTGCTTAAACTGTGCTGTCTTCAGAGCTGTTTCCAGCGACACGTCTGTCTTCTCGACAGTTTCCTCAATCGGCGGTCCAACCCGGATCGCGTCGCCAGGTGGAAGAGTAAACGTTGGGGCCGCGTCGTTGACCCTATTCACAACCCAAAAAAGAAGCGTCATGACGGCGATGTACGCTACGAGGGAAATCAGCAAGCCAGAGATTCCCCAGGTGCGAGCTATCCAATGCGCGGTCGACAAGCCGAAGGCCATAACAGAAAACCCGGCAAAGATTAGGCCGTAAAGAACGCCAACCAGACCTCTGCGAAACGGATAGCTCTGTGCGAATTTGAACATCCCCCAATAGTGCGGCGACACAATTGCAAATTTCTCAAGCACCTATTTAAAGTTGAACCATTTGGAACAGGTCGGATAGACGCGGCGCCGGCCTGTCCAGAACTGTCAGCAGCAGCGGCGATTTACAGTTGCACCGGGCGGCATCCGACCTATATGAGGTCACCTTTTCCAGCCGGCCGTATTTCAGCATGTCATCCATCATCTCGATCTCCGGTGTCACGAAAACCTATGCCACCGGCTTCAAGGCGCTGAAGGAAATCAATCTCGACATCGAGCGCGGCGAGATCTTCGCGCTGCTGGGGCCGAACGGCGCCGGCAAGACGACGCTGATCTCGATCGTCTGCGGCATCGTCAACCGCTCGTCGGGCACCGTCACCGTGGACGGCCACGACATCGGCCGGGACTACCGCGCCGCGCGCAGCCTGATCGGGCTGGTGCCGCAGGAGCTTACCATCGACGCCTTCGAGACGGTCTGGGCGACGGTGAATTACAGCCGCGGCCTGTTCGGCAAGGCGCCCAACGCGGCCTTCGTCGAGAAAGTGCTGCGCGACCTTTCGCTGTGGGACAAGAAGGATTCCAGAGCGATCACGCTGTCGGGCGGCATGAAGCGCCGGCTGATGATCGCCAAGGCGCTGTCGCACGAGCCGCGCGTGCTGTTCCTCGACGAGCCGACGGCCGGTGTCGACGTGGAGCTACGCCAGGACATGTGGGCGATGGTGCGGCGCCTGCGCGAGGACGGCGTCACCATCATCCTCACCACGCATTACATCGAGGAAGCCGAGGCGATGGCCGACCGCGTCGGCGTCATCAACAAGGGCGAGATCATCCTGGTCGAGGGCAAGGCCGAGCTGATGCGCAAGCTCGGCCGCAAGCAGATGAATCTGGAGCTGCGCGCGCCGCTCGCCGCCGTTCCGGACGGCCTGTCGCACTATTCATTGGAGCTGTCGGACGACGGCAACCAGCTCACCTACACCTATGACAACCAGAGCGACCGTCCGGGCGTCGCCTCGCTGATCCGCGACCTCGAGGCGGCCGGCGTCCAATTCCGCGACCTCGACACCAAGAATAGCTCGCTCGAAGAGATCTTCGTCAATCTTTTGAGGCAAGAGCCATGAACCTGCGGGCTGCCCCCAATTTTCGTGCGGTATGGGCGATCTACCGGGTCGAGATGGCGCGCGCCTTCCGCACGGTGCTGCAGAGCATAATCTCGCCGGTCATCTCGACATCGCTCTATTTCGTCGTCTTCGGCTCGGCCATCGGCTCGCGCATCACCGAGATCGACGGCATCGCCTACGGCGCCTTCATCGTGCCGGGGTTGATGATGCTGTCGCTCCTGACGCAGTCGATCTCCAACGCCTCCTTCGCCATCTATTTCCCGAAATTCGTCGGCTCGATCTACGAGCTCCTGTCGGCGCCGGTATCCTACCTGGAGATCATCATCGCCTATGTCGGGGGTGCCGCGACCAAGTCGGTCATGCTCGGCCTGATCATCCTGGCCACGGCGGCGCTTTTCGTGCCGCTCAGGATCGAGCATCCATTCTGGATGATCGCCTTCCTGGTGCTGACCGCGGTGACCTTCAGCCTGTTCGGCTTCATCATCGGCATCTGGGCAAAGACCTTCGAGCAGCTGCAGCTGGTGCCGCTGCTCATCGTCACGCCGCTCACCTTCCTCGGCGGCAGCTTCTATTCGATCCACATGCTGCCCGGCATCTGGAAGACGATCACGCTGTTCAACCCGGTCGTCTACCTGATCAGCGGGTTCCGCTGGAGTTTTTACGGCAAGGCCGACGTCTCGGTCGGCGTCAGCCTCGGCATGACGGTGATGTTCTTGGCGATCTGCATCGCGATCGTGGCGTGGATCTTCAAGACGGGCTATCGGTTGAGGAACTGAACAGGGCTCAGCCGCCGCAGAGCCTTTGTTTTTACGGCACCTGTGTGATGCTGCCGCTGCCGCGCACCTGCGAACGCCGCATGGTCGGGTGCCCGTAGACATCGACGTCGCCGCTACCGGAAATCGAGACATCCGCATCCGCCTGCGCGGTGATCTCGGCGTCGCCGCTGCCGCGGATATCGACCTTAGCGGATTGGGCGGTCAGGTTTTTGAGACGCCCGTCGCCTGAACCGGAAATCTTGAGGTCGACGGTCTGAGCCGTTCCGGCGGCGGTGACGCTGCCGCTGCCGCGGATGTCCAGCCGCAGCGCGGGCTGGTTGATCTCGTCCAGGGCGAGATCGCCGCTGCCGATTATCTTCCAGTCCGTTATCGCGGGCCCCGACAGGGTGACGTCGACGCGGTTGTTAAACCAACCCGGATCGCAGTCCAGGCTGAGCTTGCTGCCTTCCATCCGCACATGGTCGACCAGGACCGATTCGCCGCTGACGACGGCTTGCGCCACGTCTCCCGGCCGGTAGCGCACCGCTGCCGGAACGGCGATGGTGAAA
Organism: Mesorhizobium sp. B2-6-2; assembly: GCF_006440615.1. Classification (NCBI taxonomy): domain Bacteria; kingdom Pseudomonadati; phylum Pseudomonadota; class Alphaproteobacteria; order Hyphomicrobiales; family Phyllobacteriaceae; genus Mesorhizobium; species Mesorhizobium sp. B2-6-2. Next base: position 5,250 of record NZ_VFUG01000001.1, read on the forward strand.
CCATCGCCGGCGTTGAACGGCAGCGTGACCTGTTTCGTCGTGGAGGTGGACTTTCCGCAGGTGGATTGGCCGCCGATCCACGAGCCGCCGGCATAGATCCAGTCCGGCCCGGAAAGCCCGATGCCAAGCGCCAGAAAGACGATTGCGCCAGTCAGCCCCGCCGTCGCGACGAATGCCAGTTTTCCAGTCATTGTCCGGTTCCTTCCACGTGATGACGAACAAAGCTCAGGCGCGATCGCGGTCAGGCCGCGCCAGACGCGAATGCAGCCTGGCGTAGCGCCCGACGACCCGTAGGCCGGCGCTGAACCCGAGCAACAGCAAGGCGCCGCCGCCGATGAAACCGCCGACCAGCCCGGCGCCGATGAAGAGGCGGCCGAGCACGGCCATGAGCGTTCCGGCAGGATCGAACAGCAGCGTCGAGAGGATGATCTTGATGCCCAGCGCGCCGATGGCGACAAGCGTGATGCCAAGCCCGATGCCGAGGATGATCGCGGTGAGCAGAAGCGGCAGCAGCAGGACGAGATCGACGAAGGCAAGACCGGCAAGGGCGAGTGTCGCCGCCAGCATGTTGGACATGCTCCAATGCGCCTCGAAGCGGCGCAGCCCGGCCTCGGCGCGCAGCTCGCGGGCGAGCCTGGCCGGATCGCCCAGCGCCGCCGCGACCTCCGCTTCGCCGCGGCCGGAGGCGTCAGCGAAATGGGCACTATAGTCGCCGACTATGCCGTCGATCTCGTGCACCGGCAAGCCGGCCAGCCCCTGTCTCAGCGTCTGCAGGAAAGCGTCCTTGGTCATGGCAGATCCTCGAGAAGTTTGTCGATCGCGCCGACGAGCGAGCGCCAATCGCGGCGATGCGCTTGGAACGCCTTCTGTCCCAGCGGCGAGAGCCGGTAATATTTGCGGGGCGGTCCGTTGCTCGACTCCACGATGCGGGTGGCGACCAGGCCGTCATTCTGCATGCGGCGCATCAGCGGGTAGATCGTGCCTTCCCCCATGCCGACCGCGGCGACCAGCTGGCTGGCGATTTCGTAGCCATAGCTTTCACCCCGCGACAGCACGGCCAGCACGCACAGGTCGAGCGCGCCTTTTCGCAATTGCACCTGGATCGAGTCGGTCATGTCGCATTCCGGTTCACCGGACAGCTTGGTTCCCGGTTTACAAAAACAGATATAGCAAGCTACCTGTTTATGCAAGATACCAGTTGATGCAGCTTACCGAGCAAGAGAAACTGCCATGATCCAGCCACGGTTCATTCGGCTGGCACAGGAGTGCCCGGCATGCCCGGAAAACCAAGCGTATTCAGATCGCCTTGATCAACCGCAGCAGGCCCAGCATTTCCACGAAAGTCCCTTTGCGGAACGCGATATAGGTCGGCTCCTCGATGCCATGGAAGCGGCGCTTGAAGGCCGCCTGGCCCTGCAGGTTGAAGCGCGAGCGGTTGATCCAGGGCGAGTTGTAGGCGCGCTGGAAGGTTCCGCGCCAGAAGCCCGATTCGGCGAAGCCGCTCGGCTCGATGTCGAGCAGCGGCGAGAGCCCGAGCGTCACCTCCGTGACGCCCTCCTCGCGAAAGCGGTCGACGGCGAATTTGGTCAGGCCGATCTCGGCATGTGGCGTCGCATCGACCTGCTTGCGCTTGAAGGAGGTGGTGTAGCCGATGACCTTGCCGTCGCGAAACAACGGGTCGAAATCAAGGATGGCGAGAAGCCGGCCTTCAGGGCCGTGCAGGAGGAAGCGGCGCATGTCGGCGCCGATCTCTTCGGAAAACCGACGGTTGAGGAAACGCATTTCCCAGCGCTTGATGATGCGCTCTTTGCGCCAGTCGGCGGAAAGCTGCTTGATCTCGTCCTGCAGCCCGTCGCCCTTGTCCTCGGCGAGGGTAAACCCCTTCTTCGTCAGCCAGCGCTCGGAATAGCGCACGGTCTCGTTGCGCCTGCCGGAAAAATCATGCGCAGGCAGCGGCAGCCTGGTGTCGACGCCGAGGCGATTGACCTGGTAGCCGAGGCCGGCGAGCACCTTGGCCGTGTCGGCGCCGACTTGGACGAACCAGGGACTGCCTGCGGCCTCGACGAAGCGCTTGATATAGGCCGGACGGTCGGCCGGGTCTGCCACCGGATCGCCAAGCGCGAAATGACGGCTCATCTTGGTGCCGAAGGCGATGTAGCCGTCGCCATCGCTGAAATAGGACAGTTTCTGCTGCACGGCCGTCGAATAGGCGAGCGAGAAGTCGCCGTAAAGGCGCACCAGCGCCAGGCGCTCGTCGTCCGTCAGGTCGCGTCGCGGGACCTTGGGTGCCACGGCATCGAGAAGCCTGTCGAAATGGATGCGCAGGGGCGCCATGAGCTCCGCGTGCCAAGAATGGACGACCTGCCGCCCTCAGGTCGCGAATCGCCGGCGCGGCCGATTGCGGTCACGTCGCGCCAGCGCGATATAGGATGCAATTGGCGGCGAATGAAGGGGAAATGTCCGAAAGCGTCCGCCATGGCCCGTCGGCCGCAGAGCGGCAGCGTAGGGTTGAAGCCGCCCCAGCATCGTCATTCTATGGTGGAGCAAGGAACGCAGCGACGCGGCGCAGACGATAGAATCCATGCCCGTGACTTGGAAGCGCCGCCACGGTGCAGAATTCTGTTCCGTTGCACGCCGTGGTAACGGCATGGATTCCAGGGTCTTCGCGACGGAGCTTCTCTCCTGTTTCCCCCTGCGATTGCCGACGTCGGGGTGGCTTGCGCCCAATCCCCGACGTCCACGACTCAAAGCTGCTATCCCCAGCGCGTCACACCGCGATCTTGCCGCCGCCCTGCTTCGTGATGGCAACGACGGACGGCCGCACCGGCATGTCCGGCTTGAAGTCCGGCCAGCGGGTCGACGGGTCCTCGTAATAGGACGGGCGGCCAAAACCTTCCCAATCCTCGCCGCCATCGCCCGGATGCTGGACGGCGACGAAAGCGGTCTGGTCGTCCGGCGAAAACAGCGGGCCGCACATTTCGGCGCCGATCGGCACGCGGAAGAACAGTTTCGACGTTGCCCGCGCGTCACCCTCGGTATCGACCGCCCAGAGACCGTCGGTGCGGCCGGTGGCCTTCGGGCCCTGGCCGTCGGTGGCGACCCACAGGCGCCCGGCGGAATCGACGGCGCAATTGTCCGGCATGCCGAACCAGCCATGGGCGGTGGTCGCGGTCGAGAAGGTGGCGCCGACATCGGCAACGGAAGGATCGCCGCATTTCAACAGCACTTCCCATTTGCCCTTGGTGGCGGCGAAATCGCCGCCGTCCTCGACGATCTCGATGATGTGGCCGAAAGCGTTGTCGGCGCGGGGATTGGCGGCGTCGACCTGCTCGGACTTGCGCTTGGAATTGTTGGTCAGCATGACATAGACCTTGCCGTTGCCGGCATTGGGCTGGATATCCTCCGGCCGGTCCATCTTGGTGGCGCCGAGCAGGTCGGCGGCGCGGCGCGTCTCGATGAGAACGTCGGCTTGGGAAGCAAAGCCGTTCTCGGCCGTCAGCGGGCCTTGACCGAAAACGATCGGCATCCATTCGACCGAGCCGTCCTCGGCGAATTTGGCCACATGCAACGTGCCGTCGTCGAGCAGGTCCAAGTTGGCGGCGCGGTCGTTCGGGTTGAAAATCCCCTTGGTGACGAATTTGTAGACATAGTCGAAGCGCTCGTCGTCGCCGAGATAGAAGACGACGCGGCCGTCCTTGGCGACGATCGATTCGGCGCCCTCATGCTTGAAGCGGCCCATGGCGGTGCGCTTCCTCGGCACGGAGTTGGGATCGTTGACGTCGACCTCGACGATCCAGCCGAAACGGTTCGGCTCGTTCGGCTCCTTGGCGAGGTTGAAGCGGTCGTAATGCGCGCCCCACTCATAGGCGCCTTCGGGGATGCCGAGCCGCTTGTAATTGGCGGCTTCCCTGTGGCCCTCCGGCAATTCGCCCGAGAAATAGCCGTGGATGTTCTCCTCGGCCATCACATAGGTGCCCCAGGGCGTGACGCCGCCGGCGCAATTGTTGAGGGTGCCAATGACCTTGGTGCCGGACGGGTCCGCATTGGTCTTGACGCGGTCATGGCCCGCCACCGGGCCGGAGAGCGCCATCTCGGTGGTGGACATGATGCGGCGGTTGAGCTTGCCGTCGCGCACCACTTGCCATTTGCCGCCTTGCTTGCGGATCTCGACGATGGTGCCGCCATGGGCGGCCATCTCGACATCGACCTGCTCCTTCGAGAGCGGCGCCACCTCGGCCTTCTTCTTGCCGTCCTTCTCGACGACCGAGACGATGCCGGGGAACATCAGATGCGGGTTGGTGTATTCGTGGTTGACGACCAAAAGGCCGTGCTCGGCCGAGCCGTCGATCGGAATATAGCCGACATAGTCGTTGTTGTAGCCGAACTGTCTTGCCTGGGCTTCAGCCGACTGCTTCAGCGGATCGAAGTCGGGGGAATCGGCAAACAGCGGATCGCCCCAGCGCAACAGCACGTCGGCGTCATAGCCGGGCGCGACATGGTGCTTGTCGTCGATGCCGGCTTCGAGCTCGTCGAACTTGAAGGCCGAAGCCTCAGCAGCGCGCGCCTCGTCGGCCGCAATCAGCGCCAGCGGGCTGACGGTGGCGGCGATGGCCGACACGGCCAGCGACCCCATGAGAAAGCCGCGGCGCGAGAAACGCGCGGCGATGATCTCGCCCATGGTGCGGTTGTCGGTCGGGTTGACCGGCGGGCCGTCATTTTCCTCGAGCTGGCTGGTCCGAAAACGGGTCTCAGGGGTCACGGTCATGAGTTGTCCTCTCGCTTCTTGAGTGGCTGGGGATTTTGACCTTTCGACCCCTAAAGCGCGCCGATCACATTTTCGTGACACTGCCGTGATTGAACCGCAACAGTTGTTTGCCGGCTCGCGGCGGCTTTTGCGACACCCGGCTTCGGTCCCTTGAGCGCCTGCGCTTCGCCGCGGTCAGCTTGACGACATCGCCCGCTTCGGAAACAAGGGCTGGCCGGCGTGGCGACGGCGCTTCAAAAGGGGACGGCAAGGTGAGTTTCTGGGGACTGGCGCAGCTCGGCATTTCGACCGTGATATTCCTGCTGGCGGCGACGGCGGCCAAGCAATGGGGGATGGCGCCGAGCTTGGCCAAGCTCCTTTTGACGCTGGTGCTCTACTCGGCCGGCAATCTGATCATGCTGAGGCTGGTGCGCGAGTTCGGCATGTCGGTATCGTTCAGCCTGTCGGCGGTGATCCAGCTCGTCGCGGTCAATGTCGTGGCGCTCGCCTTCTTCGGCGAACGGCTCAATGCCTTGCAGGCGACCGGTGTGGTGCTGGCGATCGCCGCCGTCGCGCTGATCACGCTCGGGCCCTATATGCAGCGGCTGTAGCTGGACCAAAGGGCTCGAATGAAATCGACCGCCAACGCGCTCCTCAACAGGTTGGAATTCCCGGTGCTCGTGGCTGGGCTGGTGATCGCCGGCGGGCTGTGGGGCCTGGTGGAACTCATGGAGGTGGCGCGCGCCACGACGCCGCATGCCTTCGATACGGAGATCCTGCTCGCCTTCCGCCACGCCGGGCAGCCGGACAGCCCGATCGGCCCGCTTTGGCTGGAGGGCGCGGTGCGCGATATCACTGCGCTGGGCAGCACGGCAGTGCTGGCGCTGATCACGACGGCGACGATCGGCTATCTGCTCCTGATCCGCAGGCCCTCGACAGCCCTGTTCATGTTCGCGGCCGTCGCCGGCGGGCAAGCGCTCTCCAGCCTGCTCAAGCTCGAGGTCGACCGGCCGCGGCCCGATCTCGTCTCGCATCTCGTTAACGAGACGTCGCTGTCCTTTCCGAGCGGCCACGCGATGCTGTCGGCGGTGACCTATCTGACGCTCGGTTCCTTGGCGGCCCGCTTCCTGCCGGACCGGACGACCAAGGTCTTCGTGCTCGGCCTCGCCGTGCTCACCACCGTGCTGGTCGGCGCCAGCCGCGTCTATCTCGGCGTGCATTGGCCCTCCGACGTGCTTGCAGGCTGGTGCGCGGGCTTTGCCTGGGCCATGCTGTGCTGGCTTGCGGCCCGCCTGCTGCAGCGACGCAAAGTGGTAGCCGACAGCGATTGACCGATGTCTAGTAAATATATAATGATGCTTAATACGTCGTAACATTTATAGTATACATCTTTTTATAAATTCAAAGGTGGATTCCGGCCGATGATCACTGCCGCACAGATGCGCGCCGCGCGGGCGTTGACGGGCATCGACCAGAAGACGCTGGCCGAGCGAGCCGGAGTCTCGCTGCCGACGATCCAGCGCATGGAAGCGAGCGGCGGCGTCGTCAGGGGCGTGGTCGACACGCTGATGAAGGTCATCCAGGCGCTCGACGAGGTCGGCGTGGAGCTGATCGGCGAGAACCAGCCCAGCGAGCGCGGCGGCCGGGGCGTGCGCCTCAAGGCCACCGCGGCGCAGAACCCGCATGGCTGAGCCGGCAAGCCGAAATGCGAGATGCTGGCGAGACAGCACCGGCGAGTGGCGAAAGCCGCGCAACATCCGATCTCCCCCCTTGTGGGGGAGATGGCCGGCAGGCCAGAGGGGGGCGCTGTCCCGCCGGCGTTTCAAGGCTTCTCCGCCGCATGGCTCAATCCAGCGATAGCGCGACGACCTCGCCTTCGCCCATCAGCGGCACGAAGATGCGCTTGCCGTCTGTGCCGATGTCGGCGCTGCCCGGCTTGAACTGCGCTATCGCCGTCGGCGCGCCGCCGCGCTTGTAGCCGTAGAGCGTGCCGGTCATGTAGGCGGTGGCATAGATGGTGTCGCCGATGGCGACGACGCCGTCGAGGTCGGCGAACTTTTGCGCGCCGGGCAACGGCGCGACCTTCCTGGTGGCGAGGTCGACCGACAGCAATCCGCCGGGCTCGGCGGTGCTGAAATCGGTCTTGTCGATGCCCTTGCCCCAGGACGCCACGATTAACCTGTCGCCATTGGCGAAGACGCCGTTGGGCGAGGCGAGCAGCGCATCCTTGACGAACAGCTCCGGTCGGTCGCCGTCGATGCGGTATATCGTGTCGGCCAGCATGTCACTGACATAGACCTTGCCGGCGCTGTCGGCGGTCATGTCGTTGAGAAACACAGCGCCAGGCACATCGATGGTCTCGACCAGTCTGCCGCTGGCGAGATCGACGACGCGCACCCTGGTGATGTCGGCAGCGTAGAGCCTGCCGCCGGCGATCGCGATGCCCTTGGGCGCGTCCATGCCGTCCACCCAGTGGCGAGAGACGACCTTGCCGTCCATCGACAAGAGCGACAGGTAGCCGTTGCCGTCCGCCGCGCCGGGATTGCCGACGATGTTGGAGACGACGATGCGGTTGTGGGCGGCATCGACAAGCGCGGATTCCGGCTGCTCGAAGCCGGTGGCGCGCCAGAGCTCGCCGGCCTGCGCGACGGACACGGAGATGGCGGCGAAGACGGTTGAAGCGACGAGGTGTTTCATGGGTGCTCTCCTGTGATGACGGCAGAGAGCTAGGATTTTCGATACTTTCCTGAAAGCCGGAACGAGACTAGTATCGCAGTTCAATACGAATTCGCGCAAACGAGGTGCATTCCATGAACGGTCCGATCTTCGAGGCGCTGAAACGGACGTTGAAGGCCAAGGGCCTGACCTATCGGACGCTGGCCGAGCGCATGGGCGTTTCCGAGCCGACGGTGAAGCGCATCTTCCATGAGAAGAACTGCAAGCTGGACCGGCTGATGGAGATCTGCGCCGCGGCCGATGTCGAGCTGGAGAACGTGCTCGGCGCGATGAACCGCGGGCCGGGTCCGGCCAACCGCATCGCGCCGGAGATCGAGCGCCGGCTGGCGGCGCGGCCGGCGCTGCTCTTCGTCTTCGTCATGCTGTCGGAGAAGTTCACGGCCGAAGGCATCATGCGCTCGCAGCGCCTGAGCGAAGCTTCGATGTTCCTCTACCTGCGCGACCTCGAGGAGCTCGGGCTGGTGGCGCTGGGGCGCGGCCTGTCGGCAAGGCTGCTCGTCGAGACGCCGATCCAATGGGATTTCGAGGGTCCGCTGAAGCCGCATTTCGAGATGACCAACAAGAACTTCATCGGCTGGGCGATCGGCCATATGGAACAGGGCGCGACCTTCATCAGCTTCTCCAGGCGCATGCGGCCGCAAACGGCGGAGATGCTGCGGCGCGAGGCCGAGGAGCTTGCCGAACGCGCCAGGCTGCTCGCCCACCACGACCAGCACACCACGCCCGAAGACCAGCTCACCGGCTACAAATGGACCTTCGCCTTCGGCGCGACGCCCTTTCCCGCGATCATGCCGATCGGCCCGCATCCGAGGGATGCGGGGGCCAGGGCGGATGGCGGCAAACCACGCGTGTCGGCATAGCCCGGCCGCAGTCCGACGGCCTTTGTATCAGCTCACCGCCCTTCGTCGAAGTCGTTCTCCGGCGTCAGCTTGACGACGGCGAAAGCGGTGGTGGATGGTGCAGGATATTCCGGCGTACAAGGCGACTGCGCCGATCACGTGTTAATTGTGTTTGACGACCGCCATTCTTGCGAAAGAGCCTGTGCTTGCCCTTCCTTGTTGTTGCCTCCTTATTCATTGGCGCCTGGATAAGCATCGTCCTGCACGAGTCCTCCCACGCTGTCGCCGGACATTTGGCAAACCTGCAAATTAGAGAGTTTCGTGTTGGCTTGGGACCAACAGCGCTTCACACCCGCTTGCTGGGAACGGAGGTTCGCGTAGGAGCTATTCCGTTAGCTGGCTGTGTGAAAACGTTTCCTCAATTATCCTTTTCCAAGCCCGCTAACTTGGTTTTTGTCGCCGCAGGGCCGTTGATGGATATTGTCTGGTTGGGCGTCCTAAGCGGCGCAATGACCATCTGTCGCGACGCTGAACTCGCAGGCACTATTTTGGCACCGGCAACTTTCTTCCAGATTATGATGGTTTTTGGCAGTGTCCTTCCGCATTATTCCAAGGTCTACGGCCAGCGGATGGCCAACGATATGCTGGCTTTTTGGACGATTGCGTGGAAAGAACGCGATACGAACGCTGCGTACCGTCAAGGCTATCTGAACGCCTTGCGGCCATATATGAGCCCAGATGATCTGCCCTGGCAGCCTACGGGTCAATCTGATCGGGTCGCTTTCTATCTGTCCAAGCCCGACCTGAAGGAAGAGGACATCCCGGCGCTGGAAGCCGAGCTGGCCGCCACCACGCCCGGAAGCGAGCGGCTCCTCCTCATCGAGACCGCCGCCACTAAAATCCTCACTCAACCCGGGCCGCCGACCTCTCGTCTGAACGCTTACCTCGATCGCCTGACGGAAATGGCTGTCGCTATGTCTCCGGGACTCCGCACGCTGAAAGGGACACGCGGCGCGGCGCTTGCACGATTGGGACGCCACGTGGAGGCGCTCAACGTCCTTGCTGAGGCCGATAGCTCCGATGACTACAATCGCTGCCTGAATGCCGCCTTCAGGGCACTGGCACACCACCACGCCGGCCGAAAAGAGCTGGCCGCCGCCGAGCTTGAGACATCCATCGCCATCTTGCGATCTTATGACTGGGCGGGCCGGATCGGCCAAATCGTAAGCGCTGTCCGTGCCGAAATTGGATACCCTTCGCTGGCCGACAAGGTACCTGCTGGCTAAAGGCTAACAGCGGGGCATGGCTGCGGTGTCACGCCGCCTTCGCTTCTTCCTGCGGTCCGGCGAGATCGTCGCGCGCCTTGCGGGCCAATCTCTTGGCCGAGCGTTTTGGGCTGTCGCCGAACAGGTCGGCGGCATCGGCAAGGCAGGCCTTGGCCAGGCTCTTTTCGGAGCGCTTCAACAGCTTGCGCAGAAGCTTCGTCTCGTCGGCGGGACCGAGCGGCTCGCCATCGGCGTCGAGCAGGGCGCGCATCACGAAGACGTCGTGCAATTCGCCGAGCTCTTCGCCGAGCCTGTCGACCGCCTTGCGGCGCGCCTTGATCGGCGTCGGCCACAGGCGGCCGAGCAGCGACAGATGCATGGAGTGGGTCTTTGTCGCCTTGCGCAGGTCGTGAAAATCGTCGGCCTCGCCGCGCGACTCCGCCTTGTCCAGCGCCTTCTTCGCCCGCCGCAAGGTGGCGCGGGCACCGTCGGCCAATATATCGGCCGCCTGTTCCGGCTGATCGGGCAAAGCCAGCCTGTCGATGCGCTCCAGGCCTTCCCGACAAGCGGCGATCGCCGCATTGATGGCGGCGTCAAGGCCGGGACCGGCGTGGAGTTCGTGCTGGCGCAGCACCAGCCGCTCGCGCACGGGGTCGAGACCGCCGCCTGCCGATTGTTCCGGAAAGGCATCGGCCAAGCGGTCGACGGTCTCGATCAAGGCGGTCGCCTCGCGCGGTCCGGCCAGCAGCGCCGATACTTGCTTATAACATTCGTTCTCGGTCTGGCAGAACGGTTCGTCCCCGAAACGAACCAGGCGTAGCAAGGCGCGCACGCTTTTCAGCCGCTTGCGGCATTTGTGCAGTCCCTGCTCCGGCTTCTCGCGCGCCATCTCGAGATGGGCGACTGCCTTGCCGATCTCGTCGGCCAATATGCGCCTGACCTCGCCGGTCAGCGGCAAGCGCGGATCGATGCGGAAGCTCATGCGGCGATCTCCGGATTCCCCCCGAGGGCCAGCGACGCGTTGTAGAACCTCGACTCGCCGGTGACCTCGCGACCGAGCCAGTCGGGCAGCATTTCGTCAGATACGTCCTCCGGCGTCTCCAGCTCCGCGATCACCAGCCCCGCGAGCTCGCCGCCGAAAACATCGACTTCATAGAGATAGCCGCCGTGTCTAACATGGCGGCGTGTCTTCTCGATGACACGCCCGACGGCGAACGCCATCAATTCCTCAGCCTCGGCAAGCGGGATCGAATATTCAAATTCGTCGCGCTCGCGCGCCCTGTCGCCGAACTTCAGCGTGAGCTTGGCGGAGCGCTCGTCGCTGATGCGCACCCGCACCGTGCGGCCGGGCTGTGCGGCGACGTAGAATTGACGAATGCGGATTTCCGCCTCGACCTCATCGCGCCAGGCGGGACTGGAGACCAGGAACTTACGCTCGACTTCCTTGCCCATGGCCGCGCACTAAAGCCTGTGAGGATCGAGAAGGCAAGCCGAGTCGCGGTCAAATTTGACTTTAATCAATCGATTGATTAAAGTCAAGGCATGAACAAAGGATCAATCGCAAGGAGGCCGCAGCGCGAGGTCGGCACCGCCGATCAAACGCGCGCGGCGCTTGTCCACGCGGCGCTCAGGCTGTTCGGGCGGAAGGGTTTCGACGGCACCTCGACGCGGGAGATCGCGGCCGAGGCCAAGGCCAATATCGGCTCCATCGCCTATCACTTCGGCGGCAAGGAAGGCCTGCGCGCCGCCGCCGCCGACTTCATCGTCGACACCATCCAGGGGATTGCCGGCCAGGCGCTGGGCGGCGTGCAAGCAACGGCGCCCCTGGACCCGGAAGCAGCCCAGGCGCAGCTTTTCGCGGCGCTCGAGCGGATGGTGGGCTTCGTCGTGGCTAGTCCGCAGGCCGGCGAGATCGTACAATTCGTACTTCGCGAGCTCTCGCATCCGACCGCCGCGCTCGACCGCATCTATGCCGGCGTGTTCGAGCCGACGCACCGGCGGCTGTGCCAGGTCTGGGAACAGGCGACCGGCGAGCCTGCCGAGAGCGAAGCGACCAAGCTTACCGTCTTCACCATGATCGGCCAGGTCATCTATTTCCGCATCGGCCGCGAGGCGGTGATGCGCCGGATGGGCTGGCGCGAGATCGGCAATGAAGAGGCCGCCAAGGTGGTGGCGGTCGCAACCGACAATCTCAGGGCAATGCTGGCCGCACGCGGCCCGGCCACCGGCAAGAAGGGCAAATCATGAGCTTTCTCTGTTCGCTGCCGCTCGCGGCCCAATTGTTCGGCGCCTGCGCGCCGGCCGCACCTTTGGCCGTCGGCTATGTCGAAGGCGAATATGTGCTGATGGCGCCGATCGAAGTGGCCCAGGTGGCGACGGTGACGGTTCGGCGCGGCGACCGCGTCGAGAACGGCACGGCGGTGGCGACGCTGGAAGACGCCGACGCAAAGATCGAGGTTGCGCAGGCTAAAGCCGCGCTTGCGCAGGCACAGGCGCAGCTTGCCGACCTGCAGGTCGGCAAGCGCCCCGAGGAAATCGCCGTGCTCAAGGCCGAAGTCGACATGGCGAAGGCCCAGGCGGCCGACGCCAAGCGCAAATACGACCGCGCCAGCGACCTCTACAAGCGCGGCACCGGCACCCAGGCCGATTACGACACCGCCTCGGCTTCGCTGGAGACCGCCAATGCCCAGGTCGGCCAGGCGGAAGCCAATCTCGCCGTCGGCAATCTGCCGGCGCGGGCCGAGACCATCAAGGCCGCCGACAACCAGGTCAAGCAGGCGCGGTCGACCCTGGAGCAGGCCGAGTGGCGGCTGTCGAAGCGGGTGCTGGCGGCGCCCTCGCCCGGCCGCGTCAACGATGTCATCCGCAATCCAGGCGATACGGCCGGGCCGACCGCGCCGGTGATCTCGATGCTGCCGGACGGCGCCGTGAAGCTCAGCGTCTATGTGCCCGAAAGCGCGTTCTCGGCGATCAAGGTCGGCACTGAGCTCAACGTCCATTGCGACGGCTGCGGGACGGGGCTGAGGGCACGCGTCAGCTATGTCTCGCCCGACCCCGAATTCACGCCGCCGGTGATCTACTCGCTGGAGAACCGGCAGAAGCTGGTCTATCTCGTCGAGGCGCGGCCGGAGGGCGATGCGGGACCGCTGCAGCCCGGCCAGATCGTCGATGTCGATCTCGCGGATCTCGGGCAATGAACGCCATCGACGTTCGCGGCCTGGTCAAGCGCTTCGGCGACAAGACCGTCGTCGACCATGTGACGATGACGGTCGCCGAAGGCGAGATCGTCGGCTTTCTCGGGCCGAACGGCTCGGGCAAGACGACGACCATCCGCATCATGTGCGGACTTTTGACGCCGGACGAAGGTGACGGCACGGTGCTGGGCTTCGACATCCGCACCGACGCGCTCAAGATCAAGCGCGAAGTCGGCTACATGACGCAGAAATTCTCGTTCTACGAGGATCTAACGATCGGCGAGAACCTCGAATTCGTGGCGCGGCTCTACCGGCTGAGGCCGGTCGAGGAGTATGTCTCGCGCACGCTTCAGGATCTCGGCCTGGCCAGCCGCCGCAACCAGCTGGCCGGCACGCTTTCCGGCGGCTGGAAGCAGCGGCTGGCCTTGGCCGCCTGCATCATGCACGAGCCGAAGCTGCTGCTGCTCGACGAGCCGACGGCCGGCGTCGATCCGAAGGCGCGGCGCGAGTTCTGGGACGAGATCCATCGCCTTGCCGGCGGCGGGCTGACCGTGCTCGTCTCCACCCACTACATGGACGAAGCTGAGCGCTGCCACCGCATCAGCTACATCTCCTATGGCAAGATGCTCGCCACCGGCACTGTGGACGAGGTGGTGAAGAATGCCGGGCTGACAACTTTCGTCTTGCAGGGGCCGCGGCTCGACCATGTGGCCGAGGCGCTGCAGGGCAGGCCCGGCGTCGACCAAGTGGCGCCGTTCGGCGCGACGCTGCATGTCGTCGGCTCCGACAAGGCGGCGCTCGAAAAGGCGCTGGCCGACGTCGAGAAGGAACACAAGGGCGTCACCGTGAAGCCAGGCGAGACCAGCCTCGAGGATGTGTTCATCCAGTTCATGGCCGGCTCGAAGGACAATATGGCATGAACGCGGTCTTCTCCTTCGCCAGGCTGGGCGCGCTGCTCGCCAAGGAATTCATCCAGATGCGGCGCGACCGCATCACCTTCGCCATGATGCTGGGGGTGCCGCTGATCCAGCTGGTGCTGTTCGGCTATGCGATCAACAACGATCCGAAGAGCCTGCCGGCCGCGCTGGTAGCGACCAGCAGCGATCCCTACACGCGGGCCATGGTCTCGGCGCTGCAGACCACCGGCTACTACCGCTTCGACCATGTCGCGCAAAGTGCCGAGGAAGCCGAGTTCCTGATGGCGCGCGGCGACGTCTCCTTCGTCGTCACCATCCCCGCCGATTTCGCCCGCCGCGTCGAGCGCGGCGACAATCCGCAGATCCTGATCGAGGCCGACGCCACCGACCCTGCGGTCGCCAGCGGCGCGATCTCGACGCTGAGCACCGTGGCTGGCCAGGCGCTGCTCAGGGCGCAGGGCACTGAAGAGACTGCCAAGGAGGCGGCGCGCGGCCAGCTCGATGTCGTCGTGCACCGGCGCTACAATCCCGAAGGCATCTCGCAATACAACATCGTGCCCGGCCTGCTCGGCGTCATCCTGCAGATGACGATGGTGATGATGACCTCGATTGCGCTGACGCGCGAGACCGAGCGCGGCACGATGGAAAACCTTCTGGCCATGCCGTCGAGCCCGCTCGAGATCATGATGGGCAAGGTGCTGCCCTACCTGGTGGTGGGCGCGGTGCAGGTGGTGGTGGTGCTGGCGGCGGCGAAGCTTCTGTTTGCCATTCCGTTCATGGGGTCGCTTTCGCTGCTGCTGTCGACCGTGCTGGTGTTCGTGCTGTCGCTGGTGCTGCTCGGCTACACGATCTCGACGATCGCCCGCACGCAGATGCAGGCGCTGCAACTCACCTTCTTCTTTTTCCTACCCTCGATCATGCTGTCGGGCTTCATGTTCCCCTATCGCGGCATGCCCGGCTGGGCGCAGACCTTTGGCGAGATCTTCCCGCTGACCCATTTTTTGCGCATCACCCGCGCGGTCATGCTGAAAGGGGCAGAGCTGCCGGCGGTGGCGACGGAGATCGGCTGGCTGGTGGTGTTCGTGGCATTGTTTGCCGGCGTGGCGCTGGTGCGGTTCAGGCGGACGCTGGATTAGGCCGGACGCCCCTGACGCAGGGCAGGTCGACACGATTGGCCAAGATCAGTTGCGGCTGGTCATGCGCTCGCAGATGGCGCCGCCGATGGCAGGCAACAGGCCAAAGAGCAACAACTGGGCGGTTCCACCGATGCCAAACGCTCCGGCAAGCAGAAACGCAACCAGCAGCCCGAGTGCCCCGCCCAAGGCAAATGGCAGGTAACCTAGCAACAGCTTCTCCGGCAGTGACCAACTGATGGAAAACGTAACGTGATCGACGCTAAAGGCAAGAGTCCCGCTACGAAGGTCCTCTATGCCGCCGCCATGATCCCGGCATAGGTGCCGAAATCGACATTGCCGCCGGACAGCACCACGGCAACGCATTTGCCGGCAAGGTCGATCTCGCCGGATGAGAGCGCGGCAAACGCGACGCAGCCGCCGGGCTCGACCACGAGCTTGAGATGGGCCATGGCGTCGCGCATCGCCTGGGCGGCCGCCTTGTCGGAGACGGCGATGGCGCCGGCGAGATTCCGGCGGTTGATCTCGAAGGTGATGGCCCCGGGTTCGGCGGTAAGCAGCGCGTCGCAGATCGAAGTGCGTCCGGGTTCGTTCGAGACCCGCTCGCCCTTGGCCAGCGAGCGGCGCGTGTCGTCGAAATGCTCGGGCTCGACGGCCCAGACTTGCGTGCTCGGCGAAGCGTCCTTGACGGCGACGGAGATGCCGCTCGACAGGCCGCCGCCGCCGCAAGGAACGACCACGGCGTCGAGCGCCACGCCAAGCGCTTTCGCCTGCTTTATCAGCTCCAGGCCGATCGTGCCCTGGCCGGCGATGATGGCCGGATCGTCGAAGGGCGGCACCAGCACCATGCCCTTTTCGATATAGGGGCGAACGATCAACATGCGGTCGTCCTTATAGCGATCGAATGGCACCACTTCGGCGCCCATCTTGCGGACATTGCCAACCTTGAGCGCCGGCGCATCGGCCGGCATGGCGATCACTGCCTTGACGCCGAACATGGCGGCCGAGGCCGCCACGCCTTGCGCGTGGTTGCCGGACGAGAAGGCGACGACGCCCCGGCCGCGCTCTTCCTCGCTCAGGCTCGACAGCTTGTTGTAGGCGCCGCGGATCTTGAAGGAGCCGGTGCGCTGCAGCGTCTCGGGCTTGAACAGAATGCGGCCGCCATAGCGCTTGTTGAGCTCGGGCGATTCGATCAGCGGCGTTTCGACGATCAGGCCGGAAAGCCGCTCGGCGGCGGCGCGGATGTCGGAGATGCCGGGCAGGGTGAGCATGATGGGCCTCGCGGGATGAGCGCCGTCATGGTGCACGCAAACCGAGGCGTCGCGCCAACGAAAAAATGTGATGGAGACAAGGTTTGCCACGATGGCGGCGGCGGCGGAACTGCTGATCTCCCCCCTCGTGGGGGAGATGGCCGGCAGGCCAGAGGGGGGCGCTGTCCCGCCGACATTGCGCCTGTCGGCAACCCCTCACCCCAGCAGCGTCTTCGTCCTTTTGCTGCCGCCCAGCTTGCGCCAGGAATTGAAGCGGTGGGTGGCGGCGGCGAAGGATATCTTCATCTGCTGGGAAACCGTGTAGCGCGACTTGCCTTCGTCGAACATGCGGTAGCAGCACTCCGCGCCTTCCTCGGTCAGCTTGCCGTCCGGCGTCTTGTTGTGCGGGTTGGCGGGGTCGAATTTATCGAGCTGTTCCTCGACAAGACCCTTCAGGCGCTGCAGGTCGGCCTCGATGCTGGCGATGAGATCGAGAACCGGCTTGGCGTCAAATGCGTGCGGGGGCTTCTTGTCCGTCATGCAGGGGGTTCCTTCAATTTCGGTGGTGGTCAGCTATATAGGCAAACATTCGGCAATAATGAAGAGTTGGGCCGGCTTCCGCTTAATCACCCATTTTCGCGCCCGCAGCCCGCGCCGTTGGCAATTGACCTTCGACTGCCAAGGTCATAGTTTAGAATAATTCTAAACTAGAGTGATCTCATCATGCTTTCCCGTGTTTTCGGCTTCGGCCGCCGTTCCTTCGATTCGCTTTCGGAGCAGGAGATCCTGGCGCTGGCGATCTCCTCCGAGGAGGATGACGGACGTATCTACCGCGCCTATGCCGATGGCCTGGCGCAGGATTTTCCGCAATCGGCAAAAGTGTTCGAGGCGATGGCCGAGGAAGAGGACGGTCATCGCGATTCGCTCATCGAGCTTCACCGCAAGCGCTTCGGCGAGCGCATTCCGCTGATCCGGCGCGAGCATGTGAAAGGCTATTTCGAGCGCAAGCCGGACTGGCTGGTGAAGCCGCTCGGCATCGAGCATGTGCGGCGGCAGGCCGAGGAAATGGAGCGGCAGGCCTATCGCTTCTATGTCGAGGCGGCCAAGCGTACCACCGACGCCTCGACGCGCAAACTGCTCAACGACCTCGCCGCGGCCGAGCAGGGCCATGAAAGCTCGGCGCATGAATTGGAACAGCAGCATGTGCCGGGAACCGTCAAGGTAGAGGAGGCGACGGCCGAGCAGCGCCAGTTCATCCTCACCTATGTGCAGCCGGGGCTGGCCGGGCTGATGGACGGCTCGGTGTCGACGCTGGCGCCGATCTTCGCCGCAGCGTTCGCCACGCACGACACCTGGCAGACGCTCCTGGTCGGCCTCGCCGCCTCGATCGGCGCCGGCATCTCGATGGGTTTCACCGAGGTCGCCTCCGACGACGGCAAGCTGTCGGGGCGCGGCTCGCCGCTCAAGCGCGGGCTGACGGTCGGCCTGATGACTTCGCTGGGCGGCCTCGGCCACGCGCTGCCCTATCTGATCCCGTATTTCTGGACGGCCACCGCCGTGGCGGCGGTGGTGGTGTTCTTCGAGCTCTGGGCGATCGCTTTCGTCCAGAACCGCTACATGCAGACCCCCTTCTGGCGCGCCGCCTTCCAGGTGGTGCTGGGCGGCGCGCTGGTGTTCGGGGCGGGCGTGCTGATCGGCAATGCGTAGCGCCGGCGCTCACCTTCTCCCCTTGTGGGAGAAGTTGTCGACGGATGAGGGGTGCTCCAGGGAACGCCAGCGTCTCACTCCGCTGGAACACCCCTCATCCGTCTCGGCGCTTGCGCGCCGATCCACCTTCTCCCACAAGGGGAGAAGGGGAATCGCGCTCATCCATTCACTGCCTTGCTATCCTGCGGCGCCTCGGCCCTTTTCTTCATCCCGTAGTCGCGCACGACATGGGCGATGCGCAGACGGTAGCCGGCAAAGATGCCGCCGCGCCCCGCCTTCTGCGCCTGCCTGTGCTCATCGGTGTTGCGCCAGGCTTTCACCGCTTCCTCGTCGCGCCAGAAAGACAGCGACAGCACCCGCTTCGGGTCGGCCAAGCTCTGGAAGCGCTCGACCGAGATGAAGCCGTCGATGCTCTCGAGCAGCGGCTTAAGCTCGGCGGCGATGCCGAGATAGGCATCGCGCTTGCCTTCCGCCGGCTCCACCTCGAAGATGACTGCGATCATGTCTCGACCCCTTCCTTGACCACAACGTCGGTGCGAAAGACCTGCCTCGGCCCATGCGGCCCGGACACCAGCTTCAGGAAGAGGCGATCTTCCTTCAAGATGAATTTCTAGCGCCGCGCGAACTCGTAATTTGCCTTGCCCGCAGGGTCCGGCAAGCCGGGCGCGATAGGCTTCATAGGCCGCGAGGCTCTCGATGTTGTAGGCGGCGTAAGCGGTGGTGGCGGAGCCTTCATGCGGGGCGTAATAGCCGATCAGATCGGCGCCACAGCGCGGAATGGCCTGGCCTCAGGCTCGCGCATATTGCTCGAAGGCGGCCTTGCCGAACGGGTCGATCTCGTAGCGGATAAAGCAGGTGATGGTCACGTCGGTCTCCTCGTCCGTTGGTTTTGACGACGACGGTTCGATTGCGGTCGAAACATCGCTTGCGCCTTTGTGCTAGGTATTCTCCTGTCAGGAGAGTTTGCCGCGCTGCTTGAGCCGACCGCAGAACAGTGCTTCCCTGACAGGAATGCTTCGACGAGGATCGAACCATGCGTGAAGGACCCGACATCGCCCGCATCGCCAGCCTGGTCGGCGACCCGGCGCGCGCCAACATGCTGAACGCCCTGATGGGCGGCACGGCGCTGACGGCGTCGGAATTGGCGCTGGAAGCCGGCGTGTCGCTGCCCACCGCTTCCTCGCATCTGTCGAAGCTGATGGATGGCGGCCTGCTGACCTTGGCCAGCCAGGGCCGACACCGCTATTACGGTCTCGCCGGCGCGCAGGTGGCTGGCATGATCGAGGCGATCATCGGCGTCGCCGAAGCGGTCGGCCCGAAGCGCGTGCGGCCGGGACCGCGCGACGCGGCCATGCGCGTGGCCCGGGTCTGCTACGATCACCTGGCCGGCGAGCAGGCGGTGGCGATGCTCGACCGGCTGCTCGACAGGAAGCTTTTGCTGCGCGACGACAACCAGATCAGGCTCTCGCCTTCCGGGGCCTCGCATTTTTCCGCGCTCGGCATCGAGACCGGTGCCAAGGCGCGGCGGCCGGTTTGCCGCGCCTGCCTCGACTGGAGCGTGCGGCGATCGCACCTCGCCGGCACGCTGGGTGCGGCCATCCTCGACAAGATCATCGCCGAGAAATGGGCGCGGCGCGAAAAGGACAGCCGCGCCGTGGCGTTCTCGCCGAAGGGCCGGCAGGAATTCGAGAGGGTGTTCCTGTCTTAGGTGGCAATCTGGCGATGCTGGCGGGACAGCGCCCCCCTCTGGCCTGCCGGCCATCTCCCCCACGAGGGGGGAGATTGGCTGTCTCGGCGCCTCGCTTATCCTGCAACGTTGAAGATTAGCGAAAGCCGGCGTGACATCGATCTCCCCCCAAGTGGGAGATGTCCGGCAGGACAGAGGGGGGCGCGAAGGATCGCGGCGCTCGTTGCCAGCTACCCCCTTTTCAGCGGCTTCCCCAGCTGGAAGAACTCCTTCCAAGGATCGGCCTTCTTCAGCTCGTTCAGCGTGGACGCATCCCCAAGCGGGAACGCATTCGGCGCCAGGCCCTTCTTTATCTCCGGCCAGGTCGCCGGCATCGATATCGTGGCGCCCTTCTTGGCGCGCGAGGAATAGGGCGCGACCGTGGTCGAGCCCCTGCCGTTGCGCAGATAATCGACGAAGATCTTGCCGGTGCGCGCCTTCTTCGACAGCGTCGCCGTGTAGCGGTCGGGCGCGGCCTGCTCGAGCGCACGGGCGAAATCATGCGCGAAATCCTTGACCTCGTCCCATTCGGCCGAGGGTTTCAGCGGCACCAGCACGTGATAGCCCTTGCCGCCTGAGGTCTTGACCAGGTTCGGCAGCGACAGCTCGTCGAGCTGCTTGTGGATGTCGAGCGCGGCCTCGCGCACGCGGCCGACATCGACGCCTTCATCCGGATCGAGATCGAAGATGATCTGGTCCGGCTTTTCCAGCTTATCGATCGTCGAGCCCCAGATATGGACCTCGACCACGCCGTACTGGACAAGCGCGGCCAGCCCGTCGAAATCCTTGATGAACAGTATCTCCTCGCCGTCGGTCGGATCCTTCATCCTGGCGATCTTGTCGCTCATGCCGGGCGAGGCGTGTTTCTGGAAGAAGCGCTGGCCGTGGATGCCGTCCGGCGCCCGCACCAGGCTCAGCGGCCGGTTGACGACGAATTCTGCCATGCGCGGCCAGACCAGCGCGTAGTGATCGAGCAGGTCCCGCTTGGAAACCTTTTCGTCGGGCCATAGCAGCTTGTCGGGATGCGAGAGCTTGATCGAGGTCTTCGCCGTTCCGGCCGAGGGTTTCGGCGCGGTCTTTGTACCCGGCTTCGCCCCGGTTTCGGCCTTCTTCGGCTGTTCCTGCACGACTTCCTCCGCCGGCTTGTCCTCGCGCAACCCCTGGAACGAGGCGTGGCGGATTATACGGTCGGAAGTCCAGCTGCGGAACTCCACTTCGCCGACAAGTTCCGGCTTGACGAAGGTGAGGCCCTTGCCCTTGGGCACGGCGCCCGAGAACGGCGAGGCCGTCGCCTTGAGGCCGTCCAGCTTCTTCTTCAAATCCGTCATCACCTTGCCGGAAAAGCCCGTGCCGACACGGCCGGCATAATGCAGCTTGCCGCCTTCGTTGAACCCGACCAGCAGCGAGCGCAGGCCGCGCCCGGTCTTGTCCGAGGGCAGATAGCCGCCGATGACGAATTCCTGGCGCAGCGTGCATTTGGATTTGATCCAGGAGAGCCCCCGCCCGCTGCGGTAGGGCGCGTCGGCGCGTTTCGACACCACGCCTTCCAGGCCCATGCGGCAGACATGCTGCAGCATGACCTTGCCCGGCTCGTGGAAATGGTCGCTGAAGCGCAGCGCCGAATGTTCGGGCTGCTGGCCCAGCAGCTCTGCCAGCGCCTGCTTGCGTTCGACCAAAGGTTCGCGGCGCAGGTCCTTGCCGTCGAGCCGCATCAGGTCGAAGACATAGTAGACGAAGCGGTCGGCGCGGCGGGCCGACAAATCCGCCTGCAGCAAGGGGAAGGACGAGACGCCGCTGTCGGCCAAAACCACGACCTCGCCGTCGATGATGGCGTCGCGGCATTTCAGCCTGGCAAGCGCGGCGGTCACAGGACCATCGAATTTGTTCGTCCAGTCGAGGCCGGCGCGGGTGAGCAGCTTTACGTCGCTGCCGGCGATCTGCGCCTGCATGCGGTAGCCGTCGAATTTGACTTCGTGCAGCCAGTCCTCGCCGGCGGGCGCATCCTTTTCCAGCGTCGCCAGCTGCGGCTCTATGAATTCGAGACGCTTGCCAGGCCCGGCCTTGGTCTTGGCGGCAGCCGGCCTGTTGGATTGCCAGACTTTCGGTGTCTGCCCCCTGGCGGCCTTGCCTTCGCCCACCTCCTCGATGGTCAGGCCCGACTTCACCGATTTCGGTTCCTCCTCGAGAACATCCTCGCCGGGCCGGGCGGCGGCATCGTCGGATTTGATCAGCAGCCAGTTGTCGCGCTTCTCGCCCGGGCGGGGCCGCAGCCTGACCAGATGCCAGCGGCCGTTGAGCTTGTGGCCCTCGAGCTCGAAGTCGATATGGCCCTTCTTCATGCCCTTGGCCGGATCGCCATCCGGCGTCCACTTGCCTTCGTCCCAGACGATGACCGAGCCGCCGCCATATTGGCCCTTCGGAATGGTGCCTTCGAAGGACGCGTAGTCGATCGGGTGATCCTCGACATGCACGGCCAGCCGCTTCTCGTGCGGATCGAGGCTCGGGCCGCGCGTCACCGCCCAGCTCCACAAGACGCCGTCATGCTCAAGCCGGAAATCATAATGGAGTCGCGTGGCGGCATGCTTCTGGACGACGAAGATGCCGCCGCCTTGCTTTTGCCTGCCGACCTTGCCGGCCGGCTCGGCGGTCTTCCTGAAATCGCGCTTGGCGTGATACTGCTCGAGGCCGGCCATGCCGCCATCCTCCTATGCGGATTTGCGTTTTGGCGCGGCCTTGCTCTTGCTTTTCCCGGCCGCCGCTTTCGATGTGGCCTTGCCGGCTTTGCCGCCGCCTTCCGCGTTCAGGCTCTTCTTCAACGCATCGAACAGGTTGACCACATTGGACGGCTTTGGCTGCGCCTTGGCCTTGGGCGCTGTCTTGCCCGCCTTCTTGGCGCGGATCAGCTCGAGCAGCGCCTCCTCGTAGCGGTCGTCGAATTTCGACGGGTCGAACTTCGTCTTCTTGCCGTCGATGATGTGCTGGGCGAGGTCGATCATCTCCTTGTCGGTCTTCGCCGCTGCGATGTCCTCGAACACCGTCGCCGGCCGGCGCACCGTGTCGTCGTAGCGCAAGGTGGTCAGCACCATTCCCTTGCCGAGCGGCTCGATCGCCACCGGGCGCTCGCGCCGATAAAGCACGATGCGCGCAAGCCCCGCCATCTTCCTGGCCGCCATCGCGTCGCGGATGACGGCGAAGGCTTCTTGCGACACCTCGTCCGCTGGGGAAACATAGTAGGGCGTGTCGAGGTAGATCTGCTCGATCGAGGATTTCTCGACGAAGCCGTCGAGGCTCATCGTGTGCGAGGATTCGATCTGCACCGCCTCGATCTCGTCCTCCTCGATATGGACGAAGTCGCCGTCGCTCACCTCATAGCCCTTGATCTCGTCGCCCTCCTCAAGCGGCTTGCCGGTGCCCGCATCGACATAGATGCGCTTGACGGTGTTGCCGGTCTTGCGGTTGAGGATGCGGAAAGAGACCTTCTCGGCATGGGTCACGACGTTGGTGAGCTCGATGGCGCATGTGACCAGCGACAGTTTGAGATAGCCCTTCCAAGCCGGGCGTGGTGCCATTGCGAACTCCTGCGCGATGCGGTTTCAATCGCAACGGACAGGGGTTCGCTTGGGTTCCGGGGGGCTGGCCACGCAGCCTGCTATTCGGCGGCCTGCAGGTTGACCTTGCTTTCCGCGATCTCGCTGAGCTTGCGGTCCGTCGCCTCTTCTTCCTTGAGGTTCTTGGCCAGCACGTTGGCGCAGTCGCTGCGGCCGAGCTGCCTGGCCCAGGCGATCAGCGTGCCGTAGCGCGTTATCTCATAGTGCTCGACGGCCTGGGCGGAGGCGATCAGCGCGGCGTCCAGAACCTCCTTGTCGTCGACATCGCCGCTGACTTCGTCGGCCTCCGCGAGGATGCCGTCGATGGCCGGGCAATTGACGGTCTTGGCCTTGACGCCGTGCAGCTCGAACACCTGCTCGACCCGCTCGATGTGCCCCTTGGTCTGCGCGAGATGCTTCTCGAAGCCGGCCTTCAATTGCGGATCGGTCGCCTTGTCGATCATCTTCGGCAGCGATTTCTCGATCTGCTTCTCGGCATAATAGATGTCGCGCAGCGTGTGGATGAAGAGGTCGTCCAGCGTCTTGATGTCTTTCGAAAAGAAGCCCATGGCGGTTGCCTTTCCATGTTTCGCATTGTCGGGAAGTTGCGCGGCGGGGCAGCCGTCAACTTGGCCGGGTTCGCCCCGGCCTTGCGGGGTCAACGTTGTCTTCTGGGACAGGTTCCTGCCCGCCCAGGCGCGCGAAAGGAAATTCCCTGTCACTGGCCGAACGTGAAACAGATACGCGCGCAAGCGACATCGGAACGAAACATATGTGATGCAAAAGTCACACGAGCCGGAAACGCGACGAAAGGCACCGAAAGACCGCGAATCAGCCGCAATCCAGCCATGAAGCAACGTGTTTCGGACCAGAAATTAACATCACGTTCACGGACTATTCACGCCTCAACGCTATGCTCTCGAACAATTCGGACGGGACATCCGAAAGCGGACAGGGACCAGGTAAAATGAACTTCTGGAATCACATCGCCGGCTACGCCGCCGCCATTCGCGAATTCGTCGCGCCGACCTATCGGCCGGAGCGCTACTACATGCGCGGCCCGGGCCCGGCCTGCGCGCGCCGCGGCAACTCGCTGGGCGTCGGCGCGAACTGATATGACCCGCGAACGTGCCCACCACGGCCGCATCTGCAGGCCGGCCGCCGACCAGCGCGCCACCACCTATCGCGCCGAGCGCCTTGTGCTCGCCGCCAACTGGCGTGCGACAACGCCGCGACTTTGACGCAGCCGCCGGCTGGCTTAGTGTCTCCCCTAGCTTAGTGTCCCCCTTGGTACAGCGTAAGGGGGTCACAAGCAGCCGGGGCCGCCATGACCGACCTGCCCGAACGTCCCACCTTGCCGCGCCAGGCCTATGACGCCCGCCAGCCGCTGATCGTCTTCGACGGCGCCTGCGTGTTCTGCTCGGCTTTCGTCCAGCTCGTCCTCAAGCTCGACCGGAAAAAACGCTTCCGCTTCGCCACGGCGCAATCGCCGCTCGGCGAGGCGCTGTTTCGCGAGTACGGCCTGGCGACCGACGATTACGACAGCAACCTCGCCATCATCGAGGGCGCGGCCTTCACGAAGCTCGACAGCTTCGTCGCGGTCATGGCCGCGCTCGGCTGGCCATGGCGCGCCGCGAAGGCGCTGCTCATCCTGCCGCGGCCGCTGCGCGGCTGGCTCTACGACCGCGTCGCCAAGAACCGCTATGCACTGTTCGGCCGAAAAGACAGTTGCGCGATACCTTCGGCCGAGTTGCGGGAGCGATTGATCGGCTGACGGGCAATTCCGACGCTTGTTGCAAAAAGCGTCGCCGGGCTGATCGTGCGCTACCGCGGCTGGCTCGAACCGTCGCACGGTTCGAGCACGGTGGGTTCGCCGGCCGTCTCGCCCAGTTCGCGGCAGCCGGCGGCCGTGCACAGCGTCCAACCCTTCCCGGTGGCGCCGGACGCTGCGAGCACCAGGCGCGGTTGGGGTCCGATCCGTGGCGCATAGACCCACCAGCCGCTGCGCAGCACCGAGCCCTCCGGCGGCTCCATGCCGGCGCCGGAGCCCTTGACCCGCGCCTCGACGACCTGCAGCCCGGCCGGCGACACTTTCCAATCCTCCTGCCAGCGCGTCCGTTCCACCGAATGCGTCCAAGACAGCGTGAAGGCGGCGACGGCAAGCGTCACCGTCTTGCCGGCGGCGAGGACACACAGGCTCATGTGGTCCCGGCCGTGGACAGCCGGCGGGCGCGCCACCAGTGCCAGCCGATCCAGACCAGCGCCAGCGCCCAGCCGGTCTCGTCGGTGAGCGGCAATGCGGCCACCAGGAGCAGGCCGGCGCAGAACGCGACGAGACGCTCCCACCAGGCCATGCGGCGGGCGAGGAAGCCGACGGCGGCGGCGCCCCAGAGCACGATGCCCATGCAGGCTTTGACGACGATATAGCCGACCTCGACGGGGTAGCCGAACGACGCCGCGATCGGGCCGGCGTCCTGCAGCATCAGGGCCGGCGTGTAGACGGCCATGAACGGCACGACGAAGCCGGCAATGGCGAGCTTGGTCGCCTGGATGCCGATCTTGAGGCCGCTTTCCTTGGCCATCGGTGCTGCGGCAAAGGCGGCGAGCGCCACTGGCGGGGTCAGGTCCGCCATGATGCCGAAATAGAAGACGAACATGTGGCTGACCACCAGCGGCACGCCCAGCGACAGCAGCGCCGGGCCGGCAAGCGAGGAGGTGATGATGTAGTTCGGGATGGTCGGAATGCCCATGCCGAGAACCAGGCAGGTGAGCATCGTCAACACCAGCGACAGGAATAGATTGTTCTGGCCGATCGAGATGATCCAGCCGATGAAGGTGGAGGCGATGCCGGTAAGCGTCAGCGTGCCGATGACGATGCCGACGATGGCGCAGGCGATGCCGACGGGCAGGGCATTCCTCGCTCCTTCGGCGAGCGAATCGACGCAAATGCGCAGCGTCTCGCGCCCGCCCTTGAAGGCGAAGCAGGCAATGACGAGCGCTGCGATGACGAGGCTCAGCACATTGACGCCGAAGCGCATGAAGGATGCCGCCGCAAGACCGAGCGCCAGCCAGAAAAGGAGGCGAAAGGCGAACGGCCCGATCAACGCCGCCAGCGGCGTGCCGAGGATGAGCACGACGGTCAGCGCGAGGCCCATCGTGCCGGCGAAGATCGGCGTGTAGCCGGCAAAGAGCAGATAGACCAGCACCGCGAGCGGCAGCACAAGCGGCCAGTGCTTCCTGACCGCTTCCCAGGGATTGGGCAGCTCTGCCTTGGCCATGCCGTGCAGCCCGGCCTTGCCGGCCTCCAGATGCACCTGCCAGAAGCAGGCGCCGAAATAGAGCAGCGCCGGGATGATCGCCGCCTTGACCACCTCGGCGTAAGGGATGTTCAGCGTCTCGGCCATGATGAAGGCGACGGCTCCCATCACCGGCGGCATGATCTGGCCGCCCATCGAGGAGGTCGCCTCGACCGCGCCGGCGAAGGCGGAGCGGAAACCGAAGCGCTTCATCAGCGGGATGGTGAACTGGCCGCTGGCCACGACATTGGCGACGCCCGAACCGGAGATGGTGCCCATCAGCGCCGAGGACAGCACGCAGACCTGGGCCGGGCCGCCGCGCCACGAACCGACGAGGCCGAGCGCGAAATCGTTGAACAGCGCGATCATGCCGGCCCGTTCGAGGAAGGCGGCAAAGACGACGAAGATGAAGATATAGGCGGCCGAGACATAGACCGGCGTGCCGTATATGCCTTCGGTGCCAAAGGCGAAGGTGTCGACAAGCTGCGCGAAATCATATCCGCGATGGATGAAGGGCGGCGGCAAATGATTGCCGACGAAGCAGTAGGCGAGGAAGATGAAGGCGATGACCGCCAGCGGAAGGCCCATCAGCCGCCGCGCCGCCTCGAAGACCAGCACCACCAGCAGCGTGCCGACGATCAGGTCCGGCGTGGTGAGGAAGCCGGAGCGGCGGATGAGGTCGGCATAGAAGACCCAGTTGTAGAGGCCGGTCGCGAATCCCAGCACGCCGAGCGTCCAAAACACTGCTTTCGCGGCGGCGCTCCTGGCACGCAGATTGGCGATCAGGCCGAAACCGAGCAGCAGCAGGAAGCCGACATGCATGGCGCGCACCACCTGGCTGGGCAGGCTGCCATAGGCGGCGATGTAGATCTGGAAGACCGAAAAGGCGACCGCTATGAGGAAGGCCGCCTTGCCGGCGAGGCCTTCGCCAAAACCGGGCGGCAGACCTTCGACCTGTTCCTCGGCGGTGGGGGAAAGAACGATGGGGGTATCGGTCATTGGCGGATTCCTGGCGGGCAATACCGTCTCGGATGAGAAGAGAGAAACCGGGTATGGCGCTCCCCCTCACCCAGCCTCCGCTTCGCTCGGCTGACCTCTCCCCGAGGGGAGAGGAGGCGGTCGGCGTTGGGCGCCAGTCTCTTCTCCCCGACGGGGAGAAGGTGGCCGCGAAGCGGCCGGATGAGGGGGCTGGCGCTGCGCTATGCGATAGCCCTTGCTCGATGGAGGAAGCCTACTTCAGCAGCCCTTTTTCCCTGTAATACTTCTCCGCGCCGGGATGCAGCGCCACTGGCATGCCGTCCAGCGCCTTGGCTGGATCGATCGCCTTGGCGGCGGCATGGGCAGCCACCAGCTGGTCGAGATGCTCGAACAGCAGCTTGGTCATCTGGTAGGCAGTCTCGTCGGAGACGTCGGCGCGGGTAATCAGGAAATTGCCGACCGCGGCGGTCGCGACATCCTGCGTCTGGCCTTCATAGGTGCCTTTCGGGATAACCACGGAAAGATAGGGCGCGCCGATCTTGGCGACGTCCTCGGCCGGCACGGAGACGACGTTGATGGGAACCGAGGTGGCGAGGTCGCGGATGGAAGCGACGCCGAGGCCGGCCGACTGCAAGGTGGCGTCGAGCTGGCGGTTCTTGATCAGCTCGACCGACTCGGCGAAGGGCAGGTATTCGACCCGTCCGAGATCCTCGTATTTGAGACCGGCGGCGGCGAAGATGGCGCGCGCGTTGAACTCGGTGCCGGAGGCGGGCGCGCCGACCGACAGGCTCTTGCCCTTGAGGTCGGCAAGCGTCTTGATGCCGGATTCCTGGCTGGCGACGATCTGGATGAAATTGGGATAGATCGCGGCAATGCCGCGCAGCTTGTCGAGCTTGCCCGGGAAGCCGGCCTCCGTGTTGCCTTCGGCCGCCATCTTGACCGAATCGCCGAGCGCAAAGGCGATCTCGCCCTTGCCCTGCTGCAGCAGGTTGAGGTTCTCGACCGACGCCTTGGTCGCCTGAACCTGGGTGCGCGAGCCCTCGATGCCCTTGCCGTAAATCGCCGACAGGGCGACCCCGAGCGGATAGTAGACGCCCGACGTGCCGCCGGTGAGCACATTGATGAATTCCTGCGCCCCGGCCGATACGGCGCCAAGGCCGAGCGACAAGGCCAGCGCGCCGGCGGCAATAGACTTGGTCCTGAAATTGAACATCGCGATTTCCTCCCTGAAATGCCGGCCCGCAATCCGCCCCTCCTGGCGAGCCCGCGACGAGTTTAGACGGCGGAAGGCAAATGCCAACCCGCAATTGCGTGCGTTAGACCAATGGTTGAGTAGCGGCGAAAGGCGACGGCTTGCGCTTGATGGCTTTGGGGGCGAAAGATTTTCAAGACGCCTGTCGAAATCGGTCGATGCCGCACGACATAGGTCGGCACGCGACGATGCGGCCTTCAAGAAAACGGGAGAACATCCATGCGTTACATGCTTTTGATCTACAATGACGAGGCCGCGATGGCGAACGTGCCGAAGGAGCAGACCCAGCAGGTGCTCGCGGCCTATGGCGCCTATACCGAGGCGCTGAAGAAATCTGGCGCGTACATCGCCGGCGAGCGGCTGCGCCCGACGCAGGCGGCCACTGCGGTGCGGATGGCGAACGGCAAGACCAACGTGCTCGACGGCCCCTATGCCGACACCAAGGAGCAACTGGCCGGCTTCTACATGATCGAGGCGGCCGACATCGACACGGCCATCGAATGGGCCGCGCGCTGCCCCGCGTCCAGCACCGGCACGGTCGAGCTGCGGCCGATCTGGGAAATGGCCGAATACGTAGCCGCCGCATAGCGACCCCACGATGCATGATCGCTCGCAGATCGCGCGGGCGGCCGCCGAAGCGGCCGCCCGGCGCAGCTACGGCAAGCTGGTCGCCTGGCTGGCGGCGCGCACGCGCGACGTCGCCGGCGCCGAGGACGCGCTGGCCGATGCCTTCGCCGCCGCGCTCGAACGCTGGCCGCGAACCGGCGTGCCGGCGCAGCCCGAAGCCTGGCTGCTCGCCGTGGCGCGGCGGCGCGACGTGGACGCCGTGCGGCGTCGTCTGACCGGCGAGGCGGCGCGCGGTCATCTGCAGCTGATCGCCGAGGAGATGGAGGCGCGCGTGCGCGGCGAAGACCTGCCCGACGACCGGCTGCGGCTGATGTTCGCCTGCGCCCATCCGGCGATCGAGGCCAGCGTGCGCGCGCCGCTGATCCTGCAGACGATCCTCGGTTTCGACGCCGCGACGATCGCCTCGGCCTTCCTGGTTTCGCCGGCGACGATGGGCCAGCGGCTGGTGCGGGCCAAGGCGCGCATCCGCGAGACCGGGATTCCGTTTCGCGTGCCGGAGCAGGCGGAGCTGGGCGAGCGGCTGGGCGCGGTGCTGGAGGCGATCTACGCCACCTTCGCCGAAGGCTGGTCGGACCCGACCGGCACCGACAGCCGGCGGCGCAATCTCGCCGCCGAAGGGATCTGGCTCGGACGGCTGGTCGCCTCGCTGATGCCGGACGAGCCGGAGGCGCTCGGCTTGCTGGCGCTGATGCTTTTCGCCGAGGCGCGCCGTTCGGCGAGACGCGACCCGCATGGCGACTTCGTGCCTTTGGCCGAGCAGGACATCGCGCTCTGGGACGACGGCCTGATCGACGAGGCGGAAGCCTTGTTGGTGCGCGCCGCGCAAAGGGGCATCATCGGCCGCTACCAGCTGGAGGCCGCCGTGCAGTCCGCCCATGCGGCACGCCGGCGCGGCAGCGGCACCGACTGGGCGGCGATCCGCCAGCTATATGACGCGCTGCAGGCCGTGGCCGGCTCGCCCGTGGTGGCGATCAACCGCGCCGTGGCGATCGCCGAAACCGAGGGCGCCACGGCCGGCCTGGCGGCGCTTTACGTGCTGGGCGACGACAAGCGGCTGCAGGACTACCAGCCCTATTGGGCCGCCCGCGCCGGGCTGTTGGCCAGGCTCGGCAACACCAAGCAGGCGGCAGAATCCTACGACCGGGCGATCGGCCTCGAGCGCGACGCCGCGCTGCGGCGTTTCCTGCAGGGCAAGAAGGCGAAGCTTATCGGGGATTAGGCAATCTGTTGAGGCCGGAGGGACAGCGCCCCCCTCTGTCCTGCCGGACATCTCCCCCACGAGGGGGGAGATTGGCCGCCACGCCGGCTTTCGCCAATCTCCGACGTTGTAAAATCGAACCAGGCGCCGAAGCTGCTAATCTCCCCCCATGTGGGGGAGATGCCCGGCAGGGCAGAGGGGGGCGCGAAGGATCTCGGCGCTGGGGCTTTTGCGCGCCTAGGCGCCCAGCCCGTCGAACAGAATGGTCGAGAGATAGCGCTCGGCGAAGGAGGGGATGACGACGACGAGGGTCTTGCCCTTGTTCTCCGGCCGCGAGCCGACGACGATTGCCGCCTGGAGTGCTGCGCCCGACGAGATGCCGACCGGCACGCCCTCGAGACGGGCGACGAGGCGGGCATTGGCGACCGAATCCTCGTTCGAGACCCTGACGACCTCGTCATAGATCGAGGTATCGAGGATTTTGGGCGCGAAGCCGGCGCCGATGCCCTGGATCTTGTGCGGGCCGGGCTGTCCTCCCGACAGAACCGGCGAGGCTTCCGGCTCGACCGCCACGACCTGCAGTGAAGGCTTGCGCTTCTTCAGCACCTGGCCGACGCCGGTGATGGTGCCGCCGGTGCCGATGCCGGCGACGAAGATGTCGACCTCGCCATTGGTGTCGTTCCAGATTTCCTCGGCCGTGGTCCGGCGATGGATTTCGGGATTGGCCGGGTTCTCGAACTGCTGCGGGATGATGGCGTTAGGCAGCGTCGCGGCGAGCTCGTCGGCCTTGGCGATCGCGCCCTTCATGCCTTTCGGGCCTTCGGTCAGCACCAGCTCGGCGCCGAGCAGCGCCAGCATCTTGCGGCGCTCGACCGACATCGTCTCCGGCATGGTGAGGATCAGCTTGTAGCCCTTGGCGGCGGCGGCGAAGGCGAGCGCGATACCGGTGTTGCCGGAGGTCGGCTCGATCAGCGTCGTCTTGCCCGGCGAAATCTTACCGGCTTCCTCCAGCGCCTCGATCATGGCGACGCCGATGCGGTCCTTGACGGAGGCGATCGGGTTGAAGAATTCGAGCTTGGCCAGAAGGTTGGCGACGACGCCCTTCTCCTTCGCGAACTTGTCCAGCCTGACCAGCGGCGTGTCGCCAATCGTCTCCGTGATCGAGTTGAAGACGCGGCCGCGGCCGGGCACGCGCGCGGAGGTGACGGGCTTGTTCATTGGTTTCGCTCCCAAGGCAATGGCACAGGCAGACAGAATAAGGCTTTCAGCCGCGCAAGATAGGCTGAGGCTGGAAAATATCCGAGTGGGGCGGTTGCTCAAAAGCAC
Source organism: Mesorhizobium sp. B2-6-2 (assembly GCF_006440615.1). NCBI lineage: Bacteria > Pseudomonadati > Pseudomonadota > Alphaproteobacteria > Hyphomicrobiales > Phyllobacteriaceae > Mesorhizobium > Mesorhizobium sp. B2-6-2. The sequence continues at coordinate 37,025 of NZ_VFUG01000001.1, forward strand.
CCGCGGCCGGAAATGCATTTTCCGCCACGCTGGGTTTCAGGAATAGTTTGGCCGAATCCGGGATCGGTTGAGATCGGAACCTATTGACGCGCCGCTATAGCGGCAGCCGCGCCCATCATGAAGCCGGCGGCGGTGCGGTTCAGCACCTTCAGCGCGCGCGGCGATTTCAGGAACCAGCGCGCCTTGGCGGCCAAAGCCAGATAAGGCACCAGCACCACGAACAGAACCGCCACGGTGAGCATCGCAAGGATGGCGTAGTCGGCAAGCGTGATGGTCTTGAGGTCGACGATGGTCGGCGTGATGGCGAGATAGAAGATCATCGTCTTGGGATTGCCGAGCGTCACCGTCAGCCCGGCGATGAAGCTCGACACCAGCCCGCCCTTGGCCTTCCGCGCCTCGATGTTTTCGGGCGTGATGCCGCTGGTCCAGAAGCGCCAGGCAAGGAAGGCGAGATAGGCAACGCCGGCCCATTTGATGGCGAGGAAGACCATGCCGAAGGTCTGCGCGACGAAGGCGAGCCCGAGCACGACGGCGGTGAGATAGGTGAGGTCGCCGAGCATGAGGCCGAATGCCATGGCAAGCGAGGACCGAAAGCCGGAGCCGAGCGCGCGGGCGACAAGCGCCGTAACGCCGGGGCCCGGAATGGCGGCGGCAACGCCGAGCGCGGCGCTGTAAGCGAGAAATCCGGTGAGTGTCATGGTTCTGGCCTAGCGCATGATTCCCCGAAGGGATCGATGAGGAGCGGGGCTTTTATCATGACGCCCGGCCACTGGTAATTCCCTCGCGGCGGGATTCGTTACGCCAGCTCGACGGAGTGCGCGTTCCCTTGTTGGCAGTCCGTACACTTTGGAGATTGGCCGAAACGGCCCGGCCTCGTCATCCACGGGCGGAGCAAGGAGCGAAGCGACGCGCGCAGACCCGAGGCTCCATTCCGTGACCTCGAAGCGTAGCAACGGTGCAGAATCCTGCTCCGCTGCGTTCTATGATCAGGGTCACGGAATGGATTCCAGGGTCTCCGCGACGCCGCTGCGCGCCTGCTACGCCCTGGAATGACGAGGTTGGGGTGGCTTCCGCTAGTTGCCAACGTTTGCGCTGATTTCATAGAAATGAACGGGTAAAGCCTTGTCCATCGACAAACGGCACCTTCTAAAAACCCCTATGTCGAACAGCTACCCACCATGCGTAATGCGCCAGATCGTGCCATTGCCGTCCTCCGTGAGGATCAGCGCGCCGTCCCTGGCCACGGCGACGCCGACCGGCCGGCCCCAGACCGCATCGTCGGATATGACGAAGCCGGTGGCGAAATCCTCGTATTCGCCGGTCGGCTTGCCGTCCTTGAACCTCAGCCGCACCACCTTGTAGCCGGTGCGGACATTGCGGTTCCACGAGCCGTGCAGCGTGACGAAGGCGTCGCCCTTGAAATCGGCCGGGAAATTGGCGCCATCATAGAAGGCGATGTTGAGTGGCGCCGAATGCGCCTGCATCAGCACATCCGGAACCGTGACCTTGCCGGCGAGATCGGGGCGCGCGCCCTGGTGGCGCGGGTCCTCATTGTCGCCGATATAATACCAGGGCCAGCCATAGAAGGCGCCGTCCTTCACGGCGGTGGCAAATTCGAACGGGGTGTTGTCGCCAAGCTCGTCGCGCTCGTTGACGACGCACCAGAGCGCGCCCGTCGCCGGCTGCACGGTCATGCCGGAGCAATTACGCAGGCCGGTGGCGACCGCCCTGCGGTTGTTGCCGTCGGGGTCGAAGGCCAGCACGTCGGCGCGGCCCTGCTCCGGACCCCAGGCCTCGCCCAGCGGCTGCGATTTCGCCCACGCCTCGACACCGCCCTTCGGCTTTGTGCCCATGTCCTCGGCGATGTTGGAGCCGGAGCCGACCGACAGATAGAGCGTCTTGCCGTCGGGCGAGAAGGCGATGTCGCGCGTCCAGTGGTGGCTGGCGGGAACTTTGGCGACTATGGTTTCCGGCTTGCCCGACGCCTCCAGGTCACCGTCGCGGTAGGGAAAGCGGACGACGCTGTTGCTGTTGGCGACATAGACCCATTGCGGCTTGTCGCCCGGCGGGTAGAAGGCGATGCCGTAGGGCCGGGTCAGGCCCTTGGCGAAGATCGACTCCTGTGCAGGCTTGGCGCTGCCTTCCGCCAGGCGATAGACGCGGACCTGGTTTGCCCGGCTGTCGGCAACGAAGAGGTCGCCGTTCGGCGCCACCCGCACGACGCGCGGACTGTCGATGCCGGATGCGATCAGCTCGGCGGAAAAGCCGGGCGGAAGCTTTGGCTTTGCGTCCTCGGGGCGCTCGGTGACGCCGCCGCCGTTGGATGCGGACTCCGTCATATCGGGTTTCGGCAAATCCTCAAGTTTCAGCAGCCGGCGCACGCCTGGACGGTCGGCTTTCCAATCGCCGAAGGCTTTCTCGCCGCTGAGCAAGGGCTGATCGGCCTGCTGCGCAAAGGCACTCGTGGCAAAAACCAGCGCGAAGCCCGCAAGGCCGGCGATCCGCATCATGCTGTCCTCCGTCGTCTGTCACATGTCCGGTCCCTGGGCGCCTCACTCGATAAGGCGCCCGGAGACAGGACATATTGGGCAAACGATCGAAAAGAGAAGCGTGCGCAAGCCGATTTGACGGAGCGCCGGCCTCAGGCCTCTTCGGCGTCCAGATCGTCGTCGAGGCGCTTTTCCAACTCCACGAGATCAGCCGGCAGGGGCAGGCCCATGGCGCGCATCTCCCTCAATTTCTCGCGCAGCTGCTCCTGGATCTCGTGCTCGTCCTCGGGCTGGTTCACCATCTCCTCGAGCAGCAGGCTGATCTGGGCCTTGAGCGATTCCAGCGCCATGTTCTTCTCCTTTGCACCCTCAGCTGTGTCGAGGTTCAGGTCAGGCCGGCATCACCTGAATATCGATACACCTAACGAAGCATGCGCGAAATCAGCTGCGCCGTATAGTCGACCATCGGCACGATACGGGCGTAGTTCAGCCGGGTCGGCCCGATGACGCCAAGCGCGCCGACGACGCGGGCGTCCTTGTCGCGATAGGGGGCGACGACCAGCGAGGAGCCGGACAGCGAAAACAGCTTGTTCTCCGAGCCGATGAAGATGCGCACGCCCGGCCCTTCTTCGGCAAGGTCGAGCAGCTGCAGCAGTCCGTCCTGGGTTTCCAAATCCTCGAACAGATGGCGAAGCAATTCGATGTCCGCCTGGGCGGTGACGTTTTCCAGGAGGTTGGCGCGGCCGCGCACGATAAGGCGCGCCGGCAGGCCGCTTTCGGCGCCGGCCCAGACCGCGAGGCCTTTCTCGACCAGATCCTGCGACAGCGTGTCGAGGGCCGCCCTGGTCTCGTCCTTGATGCGGGCGATTTCCGCGCGCGCCTCGGCCAGTGTTCGGCCACGGATATGGGCGTTGAGGAAATTGGACGCCTCGTGCAGCTGCGACACGGTGGTGCCGGCCGGCAGGTCGACGACGCGGTTCTCGACGTCGCCGTTTTGCGACACCAGCACGGCGAGCGCCTTGGAGGGCTCGAGCTGGATGAATTCGATGTGCTTCAGCGCCACCTCGTGCTTGGAGGCGAGCACGAGGCCGGCGCCGCGCGACATGCCCGACAGCATCTGGCTGGCCTCGGTCAGCATATGCTCCAGCGTCGCGCCCGAGCCGGAGGCGCGCACCTGCGCCTCGATGGTGCGGCGCTCGTCGTCGGAAAGGTCGCCCAGCTCCATGAAAGCGTCGACGAAAAAGCGCAGGCCGGTCTGGGTCGGCAGCCGCCCGGCGGAAATATGCGGCGCGTAGATCAGCCCCAGATGCTCGAGGTCGCTCATCACGTTGCGGATGGTGGCGGGCGACAGCGAGGAGGGCAGGATGCGCGACAGGCTGCGCGAGCCGACCGGCTCGCCGTCGCGCAGGTAGGAATCGACAATCCGCCGGAAGATATCGCGCGAGCGCATGTCGAGTGACTGAAGTACCGGCGACTGCGACGTCGGATCGACTGGTTTGTTCATTCCGGCGAGAAACCTCTTTCCGAAAGATATAGACTTAAGCTACGGCGGCGCAACCCGGTGCCGCGTTTGCGGTCACGCGACCTCGTTTTCCTTTGCGCCATGCTGCGCATACGTCTACAAGCCGGCCACGATTCCGGAAACGACAAGAAAGAAGGCCGAATGCGCCCCTCCAAACGCCAAGCCGACGAAATGCGCGCCATCTCCTTCGAACGCGGCGTCTCCAAGCACGCCGAAGGCTCGTGCCTGGTGAAGTTCGGCGACACGCACGTCCTGTGCACGGCGAGCCTGGAGGAAAAGGTGCCGGCCTGGATGCGCAATTCCGGCAAGGGCTGGGTGACGGCAGAATACGGCATGCTGCCGCGCTCGACCGGCGAACGCATGCGGCGCGAAGCCTCCGCCGGCAAGCAGGGCGGCCGCACGCTGGAGATCCAGCGGCTGATCGGCCGCTCGCTGCGCGCCGTGGTCGACCTGCAGGCGCTGGGCGAGCAGCAGATCACCGTCGACTGCGACGTCATCCAGGCCGATGGCGGCACCCGCACGGCCTCGATCACCGGCGGCTGGGTGGCGCTCTACGATTGCCTGCGCTGGATGGAAGCGCGCCAGATGGTGAGCGTCGCCAAGGTGCTGAAGGACCATGTCGCGGCGATTTCCTGCGGCATCCATGACGGCCAGCCGGTCGTCGACCTCGATTACCTGGAGGATTCCTCGGCCGGCACCGACGCCAACTTCGTCATGACCGGCAAGGGCGGCATCGTCGAGATCCAGGGCACGGCCGAGGGCGAGCCTTTCTCCGAGGAGCAGTTCGCGGCGCTGATGGGCTTGGCGAAGAAGGGTATTTCGCGGCTGGTGAGCCTGCAGCAGATGGCGGTGGCGTAGGTTTGAAATGCCGAGCCTAGGCCCCCCTCTCTGGCCTGCCGTCGCCGGCCCTTCGCTGTCGCTTCGGGCGTTCGTCGTTCGGAAAGCCAAGCAATTGGCTTTCCGTCCGCTAGGCGGACCACTCCTCACCCCCCTCAAGGGGGGAGATCAGATGTTGCTTCGGCTTTCGCCAATCGCCAGCGTTGCAAGATGTGCGGCGGCATCGAAACTGCTAATCTCCCCCCTTGAGGGGGAGATGCCCGGCAGGGCAGAGAGGGGGGCCTCGTGATACCCTCCGCAATCCTCGAATCCGCCCTCTACGTCACAGACCTACACGCCGCCGAAGCCTTCTACCGCGACGTCATCAGCCTCGAGGCGCTGGGCAAGGTCGAGGGCCGGCATGTCTTCTTCCGCTGCGGCGATGGCGTATTGCTCCTCTTCAATGCCGAGGCAACGAAAATCCCGCCGGCGCCGGACGCTCGGCTGAAGGTCCCGCCGCACGGCACGGCCGGCGAAGGGCACCTCTGCTTTGCGGCAACCGCCGATGAAATCGCCGCATGGCGCAAGCATCTCGCCGCGAACAACATCGCCATCGAAAGCGATTTCGAATGGCCGCAGGGCGGGCATTCGATCTATATCCGCGACCCGTCGGGCAATTCGATCGAGTTCGCCGAGCCAAGGATCTGGGGTTTTTGATGCACTCGCAACCTTTTCATTCCCTTGGGGAAAAAAAGATCGTCGTCGCCAGCCACAATGAAGGCAAGCTGCGCGAATTCGCCGACCTGATGGCGCCGTTCGGCTTCGAGGCGAAATCGGCCAAGGAATACGGCCTGCCCGAGCCGGACGAGACCGGCACCATCTTCGAGGAGAATGCCTATATCAAGGCATATGCGGCCGCCAAGGCGACCGGCCTGCCGGCGCTGTCGGACGATTCCGGGCTCTGCGTCGACGCGCTCGACGGCGCGCCCGGTGTCTATACCGCCAACTGGGCCGAGACGCCGGACGGCAGCAGGGATTTCGGCATGGCCATGCAGCGCACCGAGGTGGCGCTACAGGAGGGCGGCGCTACGGAGCCCGCGCAGCGCACCGGCCGCTTCGTCGCCGTCATCTGCCTGGCCTTTCCCGACGGCGAGGCCGAATATTATCGCGGCGAGGCCGAAGGCACGCTGGTGTGGCCGCCGCGCGGCACGCTCGGCTTCGGCTACGATCCGGTGTTCCTGCCCAACGGTTTCGACAGGACTTTTGGCGAGATGAGCGCGCGAGAAAAGCATGGCTGGAAGCCCGGCCAGGCGACGGCGCTGTCGCACCGCGCCCGCGCCTTCCAGAAATTCGCCGAAGCGCGATTAAATTTGGCCAGATTGGATTTGGCGCGATCAGGACCCGCATGAGCGCAGTGACCCTACCGCTCGACCGCAGCCCCGGCTTCGGCGTCTATATCCACTGGCCGTTCTGCGCGGCCAAGTGCCCTTATTGCGACTTCAACAGCCATGTCCGCCACCAGCCGGTCGACCAGGAGCGTTTCGCCCGCGCCTTCGAGACGGAGCTCGCAACCATGCGCGCCCGCACCGGGCCGCGCGAGGTGACCAGCATCTTCCTCGGTGGCGGCACGCCGTCGCTGATGAAGCCGGAAACCGTCGGCGCGGTGCTGGAGGCGGTGGCGAAGAACTGGACGGTGCCGGCCGGCATCGAGGTGACGCTGGAAGCCAACCCGTCCTCGGTCGAGGCCGAGCGTTTCCGCGGCTACCGCGCCGCCGGCGTCAACCGCGTCTCGCTCGGCGTACAGGCGCTGAACGACAAGGATCTGCGCTTCCTCGGCCGGCTGCACAATGTCGAGGAGGCCCTGCACGCCATTGGCCTCGCGCGCGAAATATTTCCGCGCCTCTCCTTCGACCTGATCTACGCGCGGCCCGGCCAGACGCCGGACGCATGGGGGGCGGAGTTGGAGCAGGCGATCGGCTATGCCGTCGACCACCTGTCGCTCTACCAGCTGACCATCGAGGAGGGCACGCCCTTCCACGCGCTTTACGCGGCACGCAAATTCACGCTGCCCGACAACGACCATGCCGCAGACCTCTACGCGCTGACGCAGGAGGTGACGGCGGCGCATGGCCTGCCCGCTTATGAGATTTCCAACCACGCGCGGCCGGGTGCGGAAAGCCGACACAATCTGACCTACTGGCGCTATGGCGAATATGTCGGCGTCGGCCCCGGCGCCCATGGCCGCTTCGTCGAAAACGGCCGCCGTACCGTGACGATTGCAGAAAGAATGCCGGAGACCTGGGCCAATCTGGTCGAGGCCAAAGGCCACGGCGTCACCGGCGGCGAGATCCTGACGCGTTCCGAAGAGGCGGACGAGTTCCTGCTGATGGGCCTGAGGCTTGCCGAAGGCATCGACCTGCAGCGCTACGAGGCGCTCTCGGGTCGCGGCCTGTCGAGCGCGCGGCTTTCGGTGCTGCAGGAAGAAGGCCTGGTGGCGCCTGTCGGCAACGCAAGGCTCCGCGCCACGACGGCGGGGATGATCGTGCTGGATGCCGTGGTGGCGGATCTGGCAAGGTAGCTTCGCACGTTCGTCATTCTCGGGCTTGACCCGAGAATCCATGCCGTGACTTCAGCCATAGGATGCAGCGGAGCAGGATCTGCATCGCCGGCAGAACGTCGATGTAACGGGATTCCAGGGTCTGCGCGCGTCGCTTCGCTCCTTGCTTCGCCCTGGAATTACGAAGTGCGGCCGCTCGCGGCCAATGACGATGGACGCGACGCCTTAAGCGTCGTGCTTCTGGCGGTGCTTGCCGCGGTGCTTCTCGCCATGCGCCTCGCCGTGACGGACAGGCTTCTCGTCGGCCTTGTCGCGGCGTGCGCCGGACTCGGCGGCGATTGGGTGTGGAGGGATGCCCTCGCGGGCGGTTTTGCTTTCAAGTCGGCTGATAAAAATATCGAAGCGATTGGGCATCGTTCGGTCCTGCCTCCTCCCGGGGGAATCAGGGGTTAAATTCGCCGATGTGGGTTTCGTTCCGCACTGTGGCAAAGGCATGGCGATTTCGTTGCCTCGACCTCACGTTTTGCAACGGGGCGTCGGCCATGCGAAACAGACTTGGTTCTTACGCAATTCCGGACGGAAAACCGCGACGCACTTTTCCTGGAATTGCTCGGAATGAGGGGCATTCGGTGACCGGCGACAAACGCAGCTATCTGATCGGACAGAGCGAGGTCGCGGCGCGGCCGCTTCAGCCGGCGCTTTATCTGGTGGCGACGCCGATCGGCAATCTGGCCGACATCACGTTGCGCGCGCTGGAGACGCTGGCTGCCGCCGACATCGTCGCCTGCGAGGACACGCGCGTCTCGCGCGTGCTGCTCGAACGCTACGGCATCCGCCGCCGCACCACCGCCTATCACGAGCACAATGCGCAAGAGGCCGGGCCGAAGCTGATCGAGGCGCTGGCCGCCGGACAGAGCGTGGCGCTGATCTCCGACGCCGGCACGCCTCTGGTCTCCGATCCCGGCTACCGGCTGGTCGGCGAGGCGCTGGAGCGCGGCATTCGCGTCGTGCCGATCCCCGGACCTTCGGCTCCGCTTGCGGCGCTCACCGCGTCGGGCCTACCTTCCGATGCCTTCCTGTTCGCCGGCTTCCTGCCGGTGAAGACCGGGCAGCGGCTGACCAAGCTGGAGACGTTCAAGCAGGTGCCGGCGACGCTGATCTTCTTCGAATCGCCGCGCCGGCTGGCCGAGACGCTCGGCGCCATGGTCGAGGCGCTGGGCGGCGCGCGGGGCGCCGCCATCGCGCGCGAGCTGACCAAGACGTTCGAGGAGATGCGCACCGGAACGCTTGCCGAGTTGGCCGACCATTACGGGGCGGCCGACACGCCGAAGGGCGAGATCGTCATCTGTGTCGGTCCGCCCGAAGCGGCGGAGGACCAGCCGGCCGACATCGACCGCCTCCTGCTCTCGCTTGCCGCCGAGATGCCAGCATCGAAGGCGGCGGCGGAAGCCGCGAAGATGACCGGCGGCCAGAAGCAGGCGCTTTACCGGCGGCTGATCGAGCTCAAGGCGGACGGGGATGGCTGAACGCACGGTCGGCCATCGCCGAAAGGCCTATCGGCGCGGCCATCGCGGCGAGTGGCTGGCAGCGCTGGCGCTGATGCTGAAAGGCTATCGCATCCTTGCCCGCCGCCACCGCACCAGGCTCGGCGAGATCGACCTCATCGCCCGGCGCGGCGACCTCGTGCTGTTCGTCGAGGTCAAGGCGCGGCGAACCTTGATCGAGGCGATGGAAGCGATCGGCCGTGAATCGGAGCGCCGCATCGAGGGCGCCGCGGATTTGTGGCTGTCGCGCCAACCGGATTACGGCCGGCTGTCGATGCGCTTCGACATGGTGGCGGTGCTGCCCTGGCGCTGGCCGGTGCATGTCGAGAACGCGTTTTATGGGAAGAGTTGAGGGTCTGCCCAACGGCGATAGGCTGGCGGGACAGCGCCCCCCCTCTGGCCTGCCGGCTTTCGTCGTTCGAAAAGCCAAGCAATTGGCTTTCCGTCCACTTCGTGGACCACTCCTCAACCCCCACGAGGGGGGAGATCAGATGTCGCTCTCGCTTTCGCCAATCGCCAACGTTGCAGAGTCGGCGGAGCGCCGAAGCTGCCAATCTCCCCCCTCGTGGAGATGTCCGGCAGGACAGAGGGGGGCGCGAAGGATCGCGGCGTTAAGCGGCCCAGCCGCTCACCCCCAAACCATCAGCGCCACCAGCCCGAGCCCTCCCACCGCAAGCCGCCACCAGCCGAACAGCGAATAGCCGTTGCGCGAGACGTAATCGAGCAGGAAGCGCACCACGATGAGCGCGGTGACGAAGGCGGCGATGAAGCCGACGGCGATGATCGGCAAATCGGCCGAGGTCAGCACGTTGCGGTTCTTGAAAAGATCGAAGGCGAAGGCGCCGACCATGGTCGGCATGGCGAGGAAAAAGGAGAATTCGGCCGCCGCGCGCTTGTCGACGCCCATCAGCAGCGCGCCGACGATGGTCGAGCCGGAGCGCGAGGTGCCGGGGATCAGCGACAGGCACTGGAACAGGCCGATCTTGAGATAAACGCTCAACGGGAAGTCCTCGACGTCGTGGTGGACCGGCTTGAGGTTGATGCGGTCGACGACGAGCAGCACCACGCCGCCGATGATCAGCATGATGCAGATCAGCCGGGGCGATTCGAACAATATGGTCTTGATAAAATCATGCGCGAGCGCGCCGATGACGGCGGCCGGCAGGAAGGCAATCAGGATGCCGACGACGAAATGCCGGGTCTGCGGATCGCTGGGCAGCTTGATCAGCATCTGCCACAGCTTGCTGAAATAGACGCTGAGGATCGCCAGGATCGCGCCGAGCTGGATCAGGATCTCGAAGGCCTTGCCGGTGGAATGGAAACCGAGGAAATGGCCGGCAAGCAGGATATGGCCGGTCGAGGACACCGGGATGAACTCGGTCAGGCCCTCCAGCAGCCCAAGCAGCAGCGCTTCGACGATGGTCTGGCTTTCCATGGCAACCTCTTGGTTCGAATGGCGGCAAGAGCATGATGCCGAAAAGTGTGAAGCGGTTTTCGGACGACATCATGCTCCGAGGGGGAGGAAGGGTTTGCTTGTCATGGAGCGGAAGTGCCCCTATAGGTCGCAACACCATGACAGTCCCTGGAATCGGGCGGCCAAGACTTATCGGCGCTGACACCGATTCGCCAGTGCGCCTTTTCATCGCGGAACCATGCTGACGCTTTTCCATCATCCCATGTTTGCCACCTGCCGCTTCGTGCGCCTCGCTTTCGGCGAGTATGGCGAGGAGTTGGCGCTGATCGAGGAAAAGCCGTGGACCAGGCGCAAGGAATTCCTGGCGCTGAACCCGGCCGGCACGCTGCCGATCCTGCTTGCCGAAGGCGATGTGCCGATCGTCGGCGCCATGGTGATCGCCGAATATCTCGACGAGACACGCGGTGTGCTCAAGCGCGACAGGCGGCTGTTCGCCGAGGATCCGATGCAGCGCGCCGAGATCCGCCGGCTGACCGACTGGTATCTGGCGAAGGCCGAAAGCGAAGTGACGCGGCATCTGGTGCGGGAGCGCGTGCTGAAGCCGGTGATGCCGGAAACCGCCGGCGGCGGCTCGCCGGACTCGGCCGCCATCCGTGCCGCGCGCGCCAACATCCGCCAGCACATGAAATACACCAATTGGCTGGCCGGCACGCGCCATTGGCTGGCCGGCAACAAGGTGACCTATGCCGATCTCGCGGCGGCCGCGACGCTGTCGGTGCTCGATTATCTGGGCGAGATCGATTGGCGCGAGCATGGCGCCGCGCGCGAATGGTACACGCGGGTGAAATCACGGCCGTCGTTCCGGCCGCTGCTCTCCGACCGGGTGCGCGGCCTGTCGCCGGTATCGCATTATGCGGACCTCGACTTCTGAAACCTTACGCGCACTGATCGAGGCGGAGGCGCGCCGCGCCGGCTTCGAGGCAGTCGCAGTGACCCGGCCGGACGCGATCCCGCTGGCGCCGGCAAGGCTCGCCGAATTCGTCGCCGACGGTTTCCACGGCTCGATGGAGTGGATCGCCGAGACGGTTCAGCGCCGGGCCGAACCTTCGACGCTTTGGCCGGAGGTGCGCTCGATCATCGTTCTTGCCATGAATTACGGCCCGGACCGCGACCCGCGCGATGTCCTTGCAAAGTCCGACCGCGGCGCGATCTCGGTCTATGCGCAAAACCGCGACTATCACGACGTGATGAAAGGCCGGCTGAAAGAGATCGCCGGCAAGATCGTGGCAAAGGCCGGCGGTGACGTGAAGGTGTTCGTCGATACAGCACCCGTGATGGAAAAGCCTCTTGCCGAAGCGGCGGGGCTCGGCTGGCAAGGCAAGCACACCAATCTGGTCAGCCGCGCGCATGGTTCATGGCTGTTCCTCGGCACGATCTTCACCACGGCCGAGCTGGAGCCGGACCAGCCCGAAATCGACCATTGCGGCTCCTGCCGCGCTTGTCTCGACGTCTGCCCGACCGATGCATTTCCCGCGCCCTACCGGCTCGATGCGCGGCGCTGCATTTCTTATCTCACCATCGAAAACAAGGGGCCGATCCCGCGTGAGTTCCGCGACAAGATCGGCAACCGCATCTATGGCTGCGACGATTGCCTGGCCGCCTGCCCCTGGAACAAGTTCGCCAGCGCGGCGTCCGAGGTGAAGCTTGCCGCGCGTGACGATCTTCGCGAGCCGCCGCTGTCGGAACTGCTCGCGCTCGACGACGCGGCGTTCCGCGCTTTCTTCTCTGGCTCGCCGATCAAGCGCATCGGCCGCGACCGCTTTGTCCGTAACGTGCTGATCGCCGCGGGCAATTCGGACGACGCTTCGCTAACGCCCATTGTGCATCGCCTGCTGGGCGACGCCTCGCCGCTGGTGCGGGGTGCGGCAATCTGGGCCCTGTCGCGACTGCTCTCCGACCGCGAATTTGGCAAGCTTGCCGCAACCGCTGCGAAAGCCGAGACGGACGCGGCGGTCCGCGAAGAATGGCTGGCGGTGCCGGCAAATCCGGCGAAGGCCGATTGAAGGGGGTTCATCGATGGGCGAAAGACGCTTCTTCGTCATCTTCGGCGCCGGCTATTCCGGCAAGGCTTTCGCGCGAGCCAACGCGCAACACGCGCCGATCTCCGGCACGACCCGGGCGCCGGAAAAGTTCGACGCGCTGCGATCGGCCGGCATCGAGCCCTTGCAATTCGACGGCGCGCTGTCGAGCGAACTGGGTGAGGTGCTTGCAGGGACGACGCATCTCATCGTCTCGATCGCTCCCGACGAGGCCGGCGATCCGGTGCTCAACGCCGCCGGCGAGACGATCCGGGCAAACATGCCGGCGCTGGAATGGATCGGCTATCTCTCGACCGTCGGCGTCTATGGCGACCATGGCGGCGCCTGGGTGGACGAAACCAGCGCGTGCCGCCCGGTGTCGAAGCGCTCGATGATGCGGGTGGCGGCCGAACAGGAATGGCTGAAGCTTGGCCGGGAGACCGGCAAGCCGGTGGCGATCCTGCGGCTTTCCGGGATCTACGGGCCGGGCCGCAACGCGCTGGCCAATCTCGAGGACGGCACCGCAAGGCGGCTGGCCAAGCCGGGACAAGTGTTCAACCGCATCCATTGCGACGACATCGCCGGGGCGCTCTGGCTTCTGGCCGACAAGAATCTCGGCGGCATCTTCAACGTCACCGATGACGAGCCGGCGCCGCCGCAGGACGTCGTCGCTTACGCCGCCGGGCTGATGGGGGTCGAGCCGCCGCCCGAAATTCCCTTCGAGACCGCCCAACTTTCGCCCATGGCGCGGTCTTTCTATGGCGAGAACAAGCGCGTCGCGAATCAGGCGATCAAGGCGGCCGGCTACCGCTTCCGGTTTCCCAACTACCGGGTGGCGCTGGAGCGGATGTGGGCTGAGGGCAACTGGCGATATGGAGAGCCGCGCAGCCCGATGCGAGGATGATGCTGAAAGGGTGAATGACGATCATCTTCTGCTGCTTTGATCGATGTGGGACGCGCGGCGTGGTATGATTCGTTCCTGATCAGGTCGCTTGAACGCGCGGCAAACGGATAGACTGGAGAGGGACCCAGCCTGATGAATTTGCGATCGCTTCCTGACCGCAAGCCGTTCCTGACCGCCGCGCTGGCGCTGGTGGCCCTGGCCGCGGTGGCGGCTGTCGCTATTTCGGCCGAACCCCATGCCAAGGAGTTGTTCGGCGCCCGAAAACTGCCGGCCGTGGCGCCCGCGCAATCCTTTGGCTTCTACTCGAAAGGCTGCTTCACCGGCGGCGTCGCGCTGCCGATGGACGGCCCGACCTGGGAAGTGATGCGCCCGTCGCGCAACCGGCGCTGGGGCCACCCGGCGATGATCGTGCTGATCGAGAAGCTCGCGCGCGATGCCCAGGCGGATGGCTGGCCGGGGCTTCTGGTCGGCGACGTCTCGCAGCCGCGCGGCGGACCGATGATGACCGGCCATGCCTCGCACCAGATCGGGCTCGACGCCGATATCTGGCTGACGCCGATGCCGAAGCGGCCGCTGACCATCGCGCAGCGCGAGACCATGAGCGCGACGCTGATGGTCGACGAAAAAACGCATCTGGTGAAGGACGCGCTGTGGACGCAGGCGCATACGCGGCTTTTGAAGCGCGCGGCGAGCTATCCTGAGGTCGAGCGCATCCTGGTCAATCCCGGCATCAAGAAGAAGCTCTGCGACACCTTCACCGGGGACCGCTCCTGGCTGCGTAAGATCCGGCCGTTCTGGGGCCATGACTACCATTTCCATATGCGCATTGGCTGCCAGCCGGGCTCGCCCTTCTGCAAGGGGCAAGAGACGACGCCGGACGACGATGGCTGCGGCAAGCCGCTGGCCTGGTGGTTCACCGAGGAGCCGTGGCGGCCGAACAAGAATCCGGATGCGCCCAAGGCGCGCGACCTGATGACGATGGCCAACCTGCCGAAGCAATGCCAGGACGTGGTCGATGCGCCGGACGCGCCTTCGCTGGAAGCGGTGACCTATCATGGCGGCGGCGCCGCCGCGGTCGCCGTGGCTGAACCGCAGCCGACCGAGCCGGCGGAGACGATCTCCAGCGGCAACGCCGCGATCCCGGCGGCGGCAAGTGCTTTCGCGCCGACGCCAAAGATCGGCATTCCGTTGCCAAGGCCAAGGCCGGGGAACTAGTGGCACTGCACAGGGATTTTGACGGTTGCCGTTTTTCTTGGTGTGAGATTTTCCGTTCATGTCCGTGAAAGTCAGCGCAAACGCCGGGGACTGGTTGAAGCCGCCCCAACCTCGTCATTCTATGGCGGAGCAAGGAGCGAAGCGACGCGGCGCAGACCATAGAATCCATTCCGTGACTTGGAAGCGCTGCCGCGGTGCAGAATTCTGGACCGTTGCACGCCTTGGCGAAGGTAACGGCATGGATTCCAAGGTCTTCGCGACGGAGCTTCGCTCCTGCTTCGCCCTGGAATGACGATCGCGATGGGCGTTTCGGCCAATCTCCAAGGCATGCCACCTGCCAATGCAAACGGAGCCGACCGGTCAAAATCCCGGTGCAGTGCCACTGACGCGTTTCACCGTTTCACGAAGCGGCGAAACGCCCTATCTCTTCGCTTTGACGCAATTCCGGACGGAAAGCTACGGCGCGGGCGCCGAGCCTAACCGCTCACACTTTTCCTGGAATTGCTCTAAGGCGCAAGCGGGCTTCCCCTTTGCGGGGTCATGCGCTAGTCAATCGATTGAAACGGCGCAGCGGCGCCGCAGCGAGGACGATCAAAAGCATGGCAGGCGAAGACGAGAAGGGACTGCGGTTTCCGGTCCTGATCGGCGACATTGGCGGCACCAATGCGCGCTTCTCGATCGTGCTCGACGCCAATTCGGAAGCGACCGAGCCGCAGATCGTCCAAACCGCCAATTTCAAGACCATTGACGAGGCGATCCAGGCGGCGGTGCTCGACCGTTCGTCCATCCAGCCGAACTCGGCGGTGCTGGCGGTCGCCGGGCCGGTTGACGGCGACGAGATCCCGCTCACCAACTGCCCCTGGGTCGTGAGGCCCCGGCAGATGCTTGCCAATCTGGGCTTGAGCGAGGTCGTCGTGCTCAACGATTTCGAGGCGCAGGCGCTGGCCGTGGTGGCGCTCGGCGAAGAGCACATGGAAAAGATCGGCGGCGGCACGCCGGAACCCAATGCGAGCCGGGTCGTGCTCGGTCCCGGAACGGGTCTCGGCGTCGCCGGGCTGATCTATGCGCTCGACCATTGGATACCGGTGCCCGGCGAGGGCGGGCATATGGATATCGGCCCGCGCTCGCCGCGCGACTTCGAAGTGTTCCCGCATATCGACAAGCTCGAGGGCCGCATCTCCGGCGAGCAGATCCTGTGTGGGCGCGGGCTCGTCAACGTCTACCGCGCCGTGGCCAGCACGGACGGCAAGCCGACGCCCTTGACCACGCCGGCCGAGATCACCGCGGCGGCGCTTTCGAAGTCCAATCCGGTGGCCGAGGAGGCGCTGGCGCTGTTCGTCACCTGCCTTGGCCGCACCGCGGGCGACCTGGCGCTGGTGTTCATGGGCCGCGGCGGCGTGTTCCTGACCGGCGGCATCGCGCAAAAAATCGTGCCGGCGCTGAAAGCAGGGAATTTCCGCGCCGCCTTCGAGGACAAGGCGCCGCACCGCGCGCTGATGCGCGAAATGCCGGTCTACGTCATCACCCATCCGTTGGCGGCGCTGCTCGGGCTTGCCGCCTATGCCAGGACGCCTTCGCTGTTCGGCGTGCGGACGGCGAGGCGGCACTGGCGGGCGTGATCGCGCCGGCGCTCGGGACGGCGCGACGAAGTTTCGCCATAGGCAAGCCGTAGCCGGAGCGCTAAGAGGGTGCGAAAAAGGCGTCCTGACGTTTACGAGAATCCACGAAGCGCTTCGATTTGACACTTCAAAATCCAAACAAGGCAAGAAGCCGACCCGCCGAGGTCACGGCGGTGCTGCGCCGTATCGTTGCTGAAAACGGCTATGACCATCGCTGGTCCTATGCGGTCGTCATCGTCTGCTCGCTGCTGGTTTCGGGCGCGACCGCCTTCTCGGCCTGGGTCATGGCCCCGATGGTCAACGAGATCTTCTACGAACGGCGCGGCGACGCGATCGCGTGGATCTGCGCCGGCTTCATGGGCGCCTTTCTGGTGCGCGGCTTCGCCGGCTACGGCCAGGCGATAGCCCTGGCGACGATCGGCAACAATCTGGTGGCTCGCTACCAGAAGCGCATCTTCGACCATCTGATGAAGCTCGGCGTCGATTTCTTCAACGACACGCGCTCCGGCCGCCTGGCGGCGCAGGTGGACGAGAATGTCGGCGGCATTCGCGATCTCTTGTCGCTGACGTTGATTTCCATCACCCGCGACGCGGTGACCCTGGTCGGCCTCGTCGGGCTGATGGTCTACCAGGATCCGGTGCTGTCGCTCAGCTCGCTGCTGATTGGGCCGCCGCTGATCTGGGCGGTCGTCTACATCACGCGGCGGGTGCGCAAGATCAACCGCGAATCCGTGCTGATCAACTCGCGGCTGAGCGGGTCGGTGCAGGAGGCCACGCAAGGCATCGCCATCGTCAAGGCCTTCACCATGGAGGACGAGCTGGCGCGCCGCATCGGCATCATGGCCGACACCGCCGAGCAGCGCAGCAACAAGATCGCCCGCGTCTCCGAACGGCTGTCGCCGATTTCGGACATGCTGGCCGGCCTCGCGGTCACGGCCGTCATCGCTTATTCCGGCTACCGGGCGCTGGTGCTGGGCCAGCCGCCGGGCGCGGTGTTTTCCTTCATCACCGCGCTGATTCTTGCCTATGATCCGGCGCGGCGCCTGGCCCGCATGCAGGTCACGATGGAGCGCGCGCTGGTCAATGCGCGCATGATCTACGAGCTGCTCGACCTCGAGCCGAAGCAGGGCGATGCGCCCGACGCGGTTGAGGCGAAGATCACCACCGGCGAGGTGCGCTTCAACAATGTGACGTTCGGCTACAGCGTCGAGATGCCGGTGCTGCGGGACCTGAGCTTCACCGCCGCCGCCGGCAAGGTGACGGCGATCGTCGGCGCCTCGGGCGCCGGCAAGTCGACGCTGGTGGCGCTGCTGCAGCGCTTCTACGACGTCGACCAGGGCTCGATCGAAGTCGACGGCCAGGACATCTCGAAGGTGACGAAACGGTCGCTGCGCCAATCGATCGCCTATGTCTCGCAGGCGCCCTATTTGTTCGAAGGCACGATCCGCGACAACATCCGCTACGGCCGGCTTTCGGCCACCGACGCCGAGATCGAGCAGGCGGCGAAACAGGCGGCCGCCGACGATTTCATCCGCCAGCAGCCGCAAGGCTACGACACGCCGGTCGGCGAGAACGGCGCGACGTTGTCGGGCGGCCAGCGCCAGCGCGTCTCGATCGCCCGCGCCATCGTGCGCCAGGCGCCCATCCTTCTGCTCGACGAGGCGACCTCGGCGCTCGACAACGAGGCGGAAGCGCGCGTGCAGGAAGCGCTGACCCATGTCATGGAAGGCCGCACCACCATCGTGATCGCGCACCGGCTGTCGACCGTGGTCAATGCCGACCGTATCGTCGTGCTCGAGGAGGGGCGGCTGGTCGAGGAAGGCACGCATGCGACGCTGATGGCCGACCCGCACAGCATCTATGCCCGCTTCCACCGGATACAGGGCAAGAAGGGGCTGGGGCTTGTCGACGACGTCAAGGCAAGCCAGACTTCGGCGCAAACTCCCGCATCGCGCAGCCGCGCCAAGAAGACCATCAGGAGAAGCGCATGAGTGAAGCCGGCGATATGGGCCTGGTAGTGGTGGGCGCCGCCGGCCGCATGGGCCAGACGCTGATCCGCGCCATCCACACAATGCCCGGCGCGTGCGTCGCCGCCGCGGTCGAGCGGCCGGACTCGGCCCATCTCGGCAAGGATGCGGGCGAGCTCGCCGGCATCGGCATCATCAACGTGCCGATCGTCGACGATCCGCTGCCGGCCTTCGCCAAGGCCGACGGCGTGCTCGATTTCACGGCACCCGCGGCAAGCGTTGAATTCGCCGGCTATGCCGCGCAGGCGCGCATCGTCCATGTCATCGGCACCACCGGCTGCTCGGCCGAGGACAACGCGAAAATCGCCGCCGCCGCGCGCCATGCCATGATCGTCAAATCCGGCAATATGAGCCTCGGCGTCAATCTGCTGGCGGTGCTGGTCGAGCAGGCCGCGAAGGCGCTCGACGCCGACGATTTCGACATCGAGATCCTGGAGATGCATCATCGGCACAAGGTCGACGCGCCGTCCGGCACGGCGTTGCTGCTCGGCGAGGCTGCTGCGAAAGGGCGCGGCATCGAGCTTGCCGACAACAGCGTGCGGGTGCGCGACGGCCATACCGGCGTGCGCAAGGCCGGCTCGATCGGCTTCGCCACGCTGCGCGGCGGCTCTGTCGTCGGCGACCACAGCGTGATCCTTGCCGGCATCGGCGAGCGCATCACGCTGTCCCACCATGCCGAGGACCGGGCGATCTTCGCCCGCGGCGCGGTGAAGGCCGCGCTTTGGGCCCGCGCGAAGAAGCCGGGGCTTTATTCCATGCGGGACGTGCTCGGCCTGAGCTGACCCCTATCCAAACAATTCCATAGGAGCAAACATGTCGGGAACTCTCGTGCTCGTGCGCCACGGCCAGAGCGAATGGAACCTGAAGAACCTGTTCACCGGTTGGCGCGACGTCGGGCTGACCGAGCAGGGCACCGCCGAGGCGCTTGCCGCCGGCGAGAAGCTCAAGGCGCGCGGCCTGAAATTCGACATCGCCTACACGTCTGCCTTGAAGCGAGCGCAGGTGACCTGCCAGCACATCCTCGACATCGTCGGCCAGAGTGATCTGAAGACGATCCGCGACCAGGCGCTCAACGAGCGCGACTATGGCGACCTCTCAGGCCTCAACAAGGATGACGCGCGCAAGAAATGGGGCGAGGAGCAGGTGCATATCTGGCGCCGCTCCTACGACATCGCGCCGCCCGGCGGCGAAAGCCTGAAGGATACCGGCGCACGCGTGTGGCCCTATTACCTGCACGAGGTGCAGCCGCATGTGCTGCGCGGCGAGACCGTGCTGGTCGCCGCGCACGGCAATTCGCTGCGCGCGCTGATCATGGCGCTGGACGGCAAGAGCGGCGAGGAGATCGTCAAGCTCGAGCTCGGCACCGGCGTGCCGGTGATTTACAAGCTCAACGCCGATTCCACCGTGGCGTCGAAGGACGTGCTGGAGGGGTGAGGCGTTGGTCAGCCTCTTTCTCCCCGTTCTACGGGGAGAAATGCCCGGCAGGGCAATGAGGGGCAGCGCGACGCTGGGGATAACGAGAGCCGGCGTCGACGAAAAAACCGCGTTGACACATATCGTTTGCCCGCTTACATGAGCGCCCACCAGCCCAGATGGCGGAATTGGTAGACGCGCACGGTTCAGGTCCGTGTTCCGCAAGGAGTGGAGGTTCGAGTCCTCTTCTGGGCACCAAATTCTCGTTTCAGACGATCTGACGCGATGAGCAAAAAGCCCGGATTTTCCGGGCTTTTTTGTGTCCTGCAACTCATCTCGCGTTGAACCGTTGCTATCTGGTCGGTTAACGCGAGGTTCCGTGATGCCCGCGCCGTTCAAGGAGTGGAAGGTTCTGCCGCATGGCAGGCTCTCTCCTGTCGACGACGACATTCTGACGGTGACCGGCGACATACCGATGCCAGTTGGCAACATGAAACGGCGCATGACCGTAGTGCGACTGCGCGACCGGCGGCTTATCATCTTCAGCGCCGTCGCGCTCGACGAAGAACAGATGCGCGCGATCGAGGCCTTCGGCCAGCCGGCCTTCTTGATCGTCCCTAATGATCATCACCGGCTCGATGCAAAGCCATGGAAGGATCGCTATCCCGCCCTTCAGGTGATTGCACCGGCGGGCGCGCTCGACCACGTCGAGAAGGCGGTACATGTCGATGCGACACGCGGCGACTTTGGGGATCCCGACGTCAAGCTCGTCACCGTCCCCGGAACCCGTGATCGCGAAGCGGCGTTGCAAATTGACGGACCGAACGGCACGACGCTCGTTCTCAATGATATCGTCGGCAACATCCGCGACGCATCCGGCTTTGCGGGCTGGGCATTGCGCATGATGGGATTTGCCGGCGATGAGCCGCGTATACCCTGGCCGGTCAAGCTGACGATGGTCGGCGACAAGGCGGCACTCGCAGCGCAATTGAGACGATGGGCGGAACAGCCGGCGCTCAAGCACATCCTTGTCTCGCATGGCTCCGTCATCACCGATGATCCGCGAGGGGCGCTGCGCAAGCTGGCGACATCGCTCGCATAGATGAAAGCATAGCGACCAACCTCCCCTTCCGGCCAGTCTCCCAACAATGCGCTTCAAACCCGGCAGATGCTCCGCTACGGTCGGCCCATGGCCCCTTCCGTCAGCCCGACCATCGCCGCCCGCCGTGACCAGATGTTTCCGATCCTCACCGACGCGGATATCGAACGCATGCGCCGGTTCGGCGAGGCCACGGCCTATGCCGCCGGCGACCACATCGTGACGGCCGGCACGGTCTCGCCCGGGCTGATCCTCATCCTGTCGGGCAAGGTCGACATCACCCAGTCCGGCGGGCTCGGCCGGCGCGAGCCGATCATCAGCTACGGCGCCGGCAATTTCGTCGGTGAGCTGGCGCAATTGTCGAACCGGCCGTCGCTGGTCAATGCCGAGGCGGTCGAGCCGGTCGAGGCGATTGTCATCCCCTCGCAGCGCCTGCGCGACCTGATGGTGCAGGAGGCCAATCTCGGCGAGCGCGTCATGCGGGCGCTGATCCTGCGCCGGGTCGGCCTGCTCGAAAGCGGCGCCAGCGGGCCGGTCGTTATCGGCCCGCCCGGCAATGGCGACGTGCTGCGGCTGCAGGCTTTCCTGCGCCGCAGCGGACTTCCCCATCGCGCTCTCGATTCCGACACCGACCCTTGCGCCAAAACGCTTGTCGAGCGTTTCCATGTCGACCCGCACCATCTGCCGATCGTGCTCTGTCCCAACGGCAAGCTCATGCACAATCCGGGCGAGACCGAGCTTGCCCGCTGCGTCGGCCTGCTGCGGCCGATCGATGCCGACAAGATCTATGACGTAGCGATCGTCGGCGCCGGGCCGGCGGGGCTGGCGGCGGCGGTCTATGCCGCCTCGGAAGGACTGTCGACCATCGTGCTCGATTGCCGCGCCTTCGGCGGACAGGCAGGCGCCTCGGCCCGCATCGAAAACTATCTCGGCTTCCCGACCGGCATCACCGGCATGGCGCTGATGGCGCGCGCCTATAACCAGGCGCAGAAATTCGGCGTCGAGATGGTCATCCCCGATGAGGCGAAGCTGCTCGACGACGCTGGCGACGGCGCCCGCTACCAGCTCGCCCTCGGCGATGGCGAAACGGTGCGCGCACGCGCGGTGGTGATCGCCAGCGGCGCGCGCTACCGGCGCCTCGATATCGCCAACCTCGCGCAATTCGAGGGAACCTCGGTGCATTACTGGGCCTCGCCGATCGAGGCCAGGCTTTGCCAGGATCAGGAGGTGGCGCTGGTGGGCGCCGGCAATTCGGCTGGTCAGGCGGCCGTCTATCTGGCGAGC
Organism: Mesorhizobium sp. B2-6-2; assembly: GCF_006440615.1. Taxonomy (NCBI): domain Bacteria; kingdom Pseudomonadati; phylum Pseudomonadota; class Alphaproteobacteria; order Hyphomicrobiales; family Phyllobacteriaceae; genus Mesorhizobium; species Mesorhizobium sp. B2-6-2. The sequence goes on from NZ_VFUG01000001.1 coordinate 59,006, forward strand.
CAGGTGCGCAAGGTGACGCTGCTGGCGCGCCGCGACAGCCTCGACGCCACCATGTCGCGCTATCTGGTCGAGCGCATCAAGGCGCAGCCCAACATCGAGGTGCTGACCGAGACCGAGGTCGCGGCGCTCGAGGGCAGCGAAGGCAATCTCGAGCGGCTGCACTGGCGCAACCGGGCGACCGGCGAGGAGACGATGCGCGCCATCCGCCACCTCTTCCTGTTCATCGGCGCCGACCCCAACACCGATTGGCTGGCGAACTGCAACGTGGCGCTGGATGCCAAGGGTTTCGTGCGCACCGGGCCGGATACCACACCGGGGCACGGGCTGATGGAAACCAGCCGAAGCGGCGTGTTCGCCATCGGCGACGTGCGCTGCGGCTCGACCAAGCGCGTCGCAGCCGCCGTCGGCGAAGGCGCGCAGGTGGTGGCTGCATTGCATGCCTATCTGGCGCGAAATGGTGAACCAGCCGGGAGACCGTGATGGACGAATGCAGGCATACGAAGGACATCAAAAAGGTCACGCCGAGCGCGCTCGGCTGCGAGGAATGCCTGAAGAGCGGCTCCTGGTGGGTGCATCTGAGGCTCTGCCGCACCTGCGGCCATGTCGGCTGCTGCGACGACTCGCCCAACCGCCACGCGACAAAGCACTTCCATGCCACGCAGCATCCGATCATCGAGGGCTACGACCCGCCGGAAGGCTGGGGCTGGTGCTTTGTCGACGAGGTGTTCATCGATCTCGGCGAAGACACGACGCCGCAGAACGGCCCGATCCCGAAGTTTGTTTGAGAGTGCGGGCAAGCCCGGCCGGGCGACGCCTTGTTCAGCGCACCGAGCTCGTCACGGTCGGATCGACGGCGTCGGGCACGGATTTGCGCTCATTGCCGGCCAAGATGCCGATGAGGAGAAGGCTGAGCACAACCGGCACAAACAGGATGGCGACGCGCGCCTGCACATAGAAGATGGCGCGCCATTCGTTTCGCTTTTCGTCGTTCATCATGCTCGCTCTGTTGTGCCTCCCCGGGCCGGACGTAGAGACGAAGCGTTAAACATCTCCTTCCGATTCGGTTAACGCGGGAGGTCTGCTGCAATCGCAAAGGGCAGCGCTATCCCCTCTCGTCCGCTGCGCGGTCAATTCTCCCCCCTTTGTACCCACTTTGTGGGGCGAGGAAGGGCGAGCTGCCTCACGCATTGGCTTTTCCGCCGATTTCAGGCAAACCTCGTCGCCTGTAACCGACACGGAGAAGCGTGATGTTCCGATGGGGTGTTCTGTCGACGGCGAAGATCGGTCGCGAGCAGCTTTTGCCGGCAATCGTGGAGTCGGAGAACGGCGTCCTGTCGGCGATCGCCAGCCGCGAACTGTCGAAGGCCAAGGCGCTGGGCGAGCGTTTCGGCGCCCGTCATGCCTTCGGCTCCTATGAAGAACTGCTCGCCTCCAAGGAGGTCGACGGCGTCTACATCCCGCTGCCCACCGCCCAGCATGTCGAATGGACGGCAAAAGCGATCGAGGCCGGAAAACACGTGCTGGTCGAGAAGCCTTTGGCGCTCGATGCCAAGGACATTCCGCCGCTGATCAAGCTGCGCGACGAGAAGAAGGTGCTGGTCTGCGAGGCCTTCATGGTCATCTACCACCCGCAATGGATCAAGGTGCGCGACCTGATCGCCAGCGGCACCATCGGCCGGCTGCGCCATGTGCAGGGCGCGTTTTCCTATTACAATGTCGACCCCAAGAACATGCGCAACCAGCTCGATCTCGGCGGCGGCGCGCTGCCTGACATCGGCGTCTATCCGACCGTGTCGACGCGCTTTTCGACCGGCAAGGAGCCGCTGCGGGTGCAGGCGACGATCGAGCGCGACAAGACTTTCGGCACCGACATCTATTCCTCGATCCGAGCCGATTTCGGCGATTTCGAGCTGTCCTTCTACCTGTCGACGCAGATGGCGGCGCGGCAGGTGATGGTGTTCCACGGCGAGAAGGGCTTCATCGAGGTTTTCGCCCCGTTCAATGCCGGGCTCTATGACCACCACCGCATCGAATTGCACAACCAGAACCACAGCGAGGCGCAGGTGTTCCGCTTTCCGGGCACGCAGCAATACCGGCTGGAATGCGAGGCCTTCGTGCGTGCCGCGCAAGGCGGCAAGGACCGCGTCTTCACGCTGGAGGAATCGGTGCTCAACCAGAAAGTCATCGACGCCATCTTCCGCGCCGGTGACAAAGACGGCTGGGAACCCGTCTGAGGCTTTGCAATAAGTTTGCCGGCTAGTTCTGGGAGGAAAAATGGCTGACGCGGACGTGATCATTGTCGGCGCGGGGCTGGCCGGCCTCGTCGCCGCGACGGAATTGGCAGAGGCCGGCAAGAAAATCATCATCGTCGACCAGGAGCCGGAACAGTCGCTGGGCGGCCAGGCCTTCTGGTCGTTCGGCGGGTTGTTCCTGGTCGATTCGCCCGAGCAGCGGCGCATGCGCATCCGCGATTCGCACGACCTCGCGCTCGAGGACTGGATGGGCACGGCCGCCTTCGACCGGCCGGAGGATTTCTGGCCGCGCAAATGGGCGGAAGCCTATGTCGGCTTCGCCGCCGGCGAGAAGCGCTCCTGGCTGATCGAGCATGGCTTGAAATTCTTCCCCGTCGTCGGCTGGGCCGAGCGCGGCGGTGGCAATGCCGTCGGCCACGGCAATTCGGTGCCGCGCTTCCACATCACCTGGGGCACCGGGCCCGGCGTGCTCGAGCCTTTCGCATTGCGCGTGCGCGAGGCGCAGAAGCGCGGGCTGGTCGAGTGCAGGTTCCGTCACCGGGTCACCGAGATTGTCCGTAGCGGCAACACGGTCAGCGGCGTACGTGGCGACATCTTGCAGCCAAGCACGGTGGAGCGCGGCCGCAAGAGTTCTCGTGACATGGCCGGCGATTTCGAGCTCTATGCGCAAGCGGTGATCGTCGCCTCCGGCGGCATCGGCGGCAACCACGAGCTGGTGCGCCAGAACTGGCCGCAACGCCTTGGCGCGCCGCCGAAGCGGATGATCACCGGCGTGCCGGATCATGTCGACGGGCGCATGCTGGCGATCACGGAAGCCGCCGGCGGCAGGATCATCAACCGCGACCGCATGTGGCACTATGTCGAGGGCATCAGGAACTGGGCGCCGATCTGGACCGAGCATGCGATCCGCATCCTGCCCGGCCCCTCCTCGATCTGGCTCGATGCGCGCGGCAGAAGGCTGCCGGCGCCGCTCTATCCGGGCTTCGACACGCTGGGCACCCTCAGCCACATCATGAGCACCGGCTTCGACTATTCCTGGTTCATCCTGACCAAGAAGATCATCCAGAAGGAGTTCGCGCTGTCGGGCTCCGAGCAGAACCCGGACCTCACCGGCAAAAGCTGGCGGCAGGTGCTGGGCCGCGCGACATCAGGCATTCCCGGCCCGGTGAAAGCGTTCATGGAAAAGGGCGAGGATTTCATCGTCGAGGCCGATCTTGCGAAACTGGTGGCGCGCATGAACGCGATGGCCGGCGGCGCGCCGCTGCTGGACGTTGCCCAGGTCGAGCGCGAGATCCGCGCCCGCGACATGCAGCTCGACAATCCGTTCTCCAAGGACGCCCAGGTCACCGCGCTGCGCGGCGCGCGCGCCTATCTCGGCGACAGGCTGATCCGCACGGCCAAGCCGCACAAGATGCTCGATTCGGCGAACGGCCCGCTGATCGCCGTGCGCCTCAACATCCTGACCCGCAAGACGCTGGGCGGGCTGCAGACCGATCTCGACAGCCGCGTGCTGGACGCCGATGGGCAACCGGTGCCAGGGCTCTATGCGGTGGGCGAGGTCGCCGGCTTCGGCGGCGGCGGCGTGCATGGCTATGCGGCGCTGGAAGGCACCTTCCTCGGTGGCTGCATTTTTTCGGGGCGCTGCGCCGGGCGGGCGGCTGCGAAGGCGGTCGCCTGACCGCATGGGCCGGCGACCGCGAGGCGATGTTGCTATCGGCTGGCAAGCACCATGCGGTTGCCTTCGCTGTCGCGGAATTCGGCCACGGTGCGGCCCGGCTGCCACGGCGCTTCCTGCGGCTCCGTGACGATCTCGACGCCTTTGGCCTTGAGCGATGCGACCCTTGCCTCGACATCATCGTCGACCAGGACGAGCACCGGCTCGGTGCTCGGTGCCGCATCGGCGCGCCTGATGAAATGCAGGTTGGTGACCGCGAAGGGAAAAGCCACCTCGACCCAGCGCCAGCCACCATCGCCCATCGAGTGATCGGCAATGACCTGGCACGCAAGGTTTTCGGTGTAGAACGCCTTGGCGCGGTCCTGGTCGGATACGGGCAGTTCGGCAAACTGGATATGCATGATGTCTCTCCTCATCGCGGCCGCGGGCGCGGCCTCTACGCGCGAAAGACGTTTGCCCCCGGCAAAAAGATTCGCGAACCGATGAGAATCTATTCGGCGACGCGAATCGTCTTCCTCGTGCAGACACGTCAAACAGGAGACGACAAATGACCTACAATCTCATCCGCTACGGCGTGAAGGAGGCCAGCATCGCCGAGAACCGGGCGCTGGTGGCAAAGGTGTTCGAGGCGCTGGATGAAACGAAGCCGCAATCCGTGCGCTATCTCGTGCTCGAGCTCGACAACGGCGAATTCGTCCACATCGTCGGTTATGAAAAAGACAGTTCGGCACTGACCGAGCTCGACGCTTTCAAAGCCTTCGGCGCCGATCACGCCGAACGGCGCTCGACACCGCTGGTCCGGTCGTCGGCCAAGATCGTCGGCAACTATCATATGCTGGCGAACACCGACGAGACCGTGCCGGCCTGACCGGGGCGCGGTATCGCCCGGCGAGCCGCCGACTGAGAGAACGAGGACGATGAGCACAGCGAAATTCGACCGCGCGGCGCTTGAGGCCATGCTTGTCGGCCTGCGGCCGAAATTGCACCGCTATGCCGCCCGCATGGCCGGCTCGGCGATCGAGGGTGAGGACATCGTGCAGGAGGCGGTGGTGAAGGCGCTTGCTGCTCACGATGGCGGCGCCACGGTCGAGCGTCCCGAGCAGTGGCTGTTCCGCATCGCCCATAATGCGGCGCAGGATCATCTGCGCCGCCGCCAGCGGGAGCGCTCGCGCATGACCGAGGCCGACATGACCGAAATAGAAGATCTCTCCGCCGACGCGGAGGCGAGACTGGCGGCGGCAACGAGCCTGCGCAGCTTCATGCGGCTCACGCTGGCGCAGCGCAGCGCCGTGATCCTGGTCGATGTGCTCGGCCTCAGCTTGCATGAGACCTGCGAGGTGACGGGCGCGACTTTAGCCGCCACCAAGGCGGCACTGCATCGCGGCCGGGCGGAGCTGAAGGCGCTGGCATCGGCACCGGACGACGTGGCGGTGCCGAGGCTCGATCCGGATGAAGAGCGCCGGCTGCGCCGCTACATCGACCTGTTCAATGCGCGCGACTTCGACGGGGTCAGGACGCTGATCGCCGAGGATGTTCAGGTCGACGTCCTCAATCGCGCCCGCCTCAACGGCAAGAAGGAAGCCTCGACCTATTTCGGCAATTACGAGCGCCTCGGCGACTGGGCGCTGTCGCTCGGCTTCGTCGACGGCCAGCCGGCGATCCTGATCCGCAACCCGCAGGCGCACGATGCGGTGCGCGGCTTCATGCTGATCGACTGGCGCGGCGATGAGGTCGTACGCATCCGCGATTTCCGGCACGTTCCTTATTGTGTCGTCGAGGCGGACATCCTGTTCGTCCCAGGCGAGCGGGCATGACGGGTTCCGGGCCTGTGGACGCTCTATCCGCTCCGCTACCTCGTTTACACGCTGATTGGCGGGTCTTTCGAAGGCGTACGGTCGGGCGCAAACGCTCCTCAACCACGCTCTCATCGCGCTCGGCTTCGTGACGTTTCTTTGAGGAAATCGGTCTCGTTCATGGCCCATCTTCCATCTAGGCCTTTCTGGAAGGAAGACCACCGCATGGGACCCTGCTACAGCGCAATGTAGTCCTCGCGTGCAGATCCGCCCGCAGGGCGGCCACTCGTACAGTTTCGAGGCTTTCGGTCGTCGATCTGTTAACAAATCATGCGATATGACGCAGATATTGTCGGTCTGCATTCCGAGAAAGTGAGCCGTTACAGTGCGCCACACACCTGACGAGGCACTACAACTTGTCATTCACAACGACGACCAGACCCCGTGGGCATTTGTCGTCGATCTCATCCGCTCAGTTTTCAGTCGATCCGAGGCGGAGGCCGAAGCCTTGACTGCGACGGTATCGCAGCAGGGAAAGGCTGCATGCGGCAGCTATCCTTCAGCGGTCGCGAAGGCGATGCTGGATACGGCTGAGCAGCGCATCAAGGCTGCCGGTCATCCGCTTCGCATCACCGCCGTCCCCTACGGAGTCGAAGACGCACTCGCTCCAGATCAGCCGGCACGAGCCTCGCGCAACAAAAAGTTCAAATATGCCCACGAAGCGATCGCCTGGCATTTCGCGGGGCTGGCACATGACGAGGTCATCGCAACCTCGCGCCAGTTTCCCGGCCATATGCGGGCCGATGTGCAGGTGGCGCTCGACAAGCTGTTCTCCGTCTCGCCCGTTCGCTTCTTCGGCCTCTACGAACAGCATCGCTACGAGACGCTGACCTATGCGGCGTTGACGAAAGAAGGACAGCACGCCGTCACCATCTCGGCAGCACAATATCAAGATGTCGATATCGGCGAGAGCGAGCCGACGAAGTGCCTCAACAACGGCTTATGGCTCAATCGCGATGGCGACCTGCACTACGCGGCCGTGCTGTCTTTTCACCGTGAGTTCGGTCAGGAAGCCGGAACCTGCGTCGAGATCGCCGTGCCGGCCGGCGAAGCCGGCCTGGCGCTGGTGAGCCGCTGCTTCTCGGAGTTGGAGGCGACCATCAATGCGGCGCGTTCCTACCGTGGCAAGGTCATCTCCCTCGAAACGGAAGGAGATTATCGCGGCCGTTCCAAGGGCGTGATGGTCCATCGCCTGCCACAGGTGCCACGAGAGGCAATCATCCTGCCGGACCAGACCCTGAAGCTTCTCGACCGCAACGTGATCCGCTTCATCGAGAGCCGAGAGGCGCTGAGGCGGCTTGGGCAATCTACGCGCAAGGGCATCTTGCTCTACGGCCCGCCCGGCACCGGCAAGACGCACACCATTCGCTACCTGGCCGCCAATCTTCCCGGACATACGACGCTGATCATAACGGCCGGCCAGATGGGCCTTCTGTCGCAATACATGACACTGGCGCGCTTGCTGCAGCCGGCCACGGTGGTGATTGAGGACGTGGACCTTATTGCCCGCGACCGGGAGAATATGGGCAGCCCATGCGAGGAGTCCCTCCTCAACGTCCTGCTCAACGAGATGGACGGATTGAAGGACAATGCCGATATCCTGTTCGTGCTGACCACCAACCGGCCAGAGCAGCTTGAAGCGGCGCTCACGGGGCGTCCAGGACGTATCGACCAGGCCATCGAGGTGCCGCTGCCAGACAACGACTGCCGGGAGAAGTTGGTGCGCCTTTATGGCGGTGGGTTGAAACTTTCCGATAAGATAGTGGCCGAGGCCGTGACGCGCACGAAGGGTGTTAGCGCAGCCTTCATCAAGGAGCTTATGCGCCGTGCCGCGCAAACGAGCATCATGCAAGGTGACGGAGAAGCCGTGACCTCCAAGGATCTCGCGGAGGCCCTCGACGACATGCTGTTCACGGGCGGTCGGCTCAATGTACGGTTGCTTGGCGGAGCAGCGAACAGCGGCTTGGCGGATTGACAAGGTCGTAGGCTAGCCGAAGCCAGCCGCCGACACCGGATCCGCAATCGATATTACGGCGGGCAGACTATATAGTCGACTGGACAACTCCGGACGGAAACCCGTTACACATTTTTCCTGGATTTGCTCTATAAAACCCGCATTGAGCAGAACGGGCACCAGGTCGTGACGCAGGCTGATCCCGGAACGCACGGCATCCCGGCACGGCTCGTCGCCGCGCTTATCGCGCTGGCGGCATGGGCCGGCATCGGCGTGCATTTCCATGCGCTCGCCGACGGGCCGGCGTCGTGGCCCGCCGTGCTTTGGCGACTGCTCGGCTATTTCACGATCACCACCAATCTTCTGGTCGCGGTCGTGTTCACCGGCGTCACGGCGAAGGCCCGGTTCGCGACGCCATGGCTGCTCGGCGCGACGTTCCTCAATATCGCGCTGGTCGGCGTGGTCTACGCGGTGCTGCTGCAGGGCCTGCAGGAACTGACCGGCGGTTCGCAGCTCGCCAACGTCCTGCTTCACCGGGTGACGCCGGTGCTGACGACCCTTTTCTGGCTGGTCTTCGTCCGCAAGGGAACGCTGACCCGCCAGGCGCCGCTTGCCTGGGCGCTCTATCCGCTCCTCTATCTCGTCTATGCCCTGGTTCGCGGGTCTTTCGAAGCGCGTTATCCCTATCCGTTCATCGACGTCGCCCAGATCGGCTGGGCGCAGACCCTTATAAACAGCGCTCTCATCGCTTTCGGCTTCGTCGTGGCTGGGGAAGTGCTGGTCTGGCTCGACCGGCGGCTTGGCGGAATGACGAGGCCGTAGCCTGGCCGATGGCGATCAGCCGGCCTCGGGCGGCTGTACGCGTTCTCGGACGGCGTGTTCGCCGTTCTCATCACCGTGCCGGAGCTTCGCCCGCCGGAGATCCCGACCTTCACGGCACCGCTCGGGCTTTGGCCCGACCTCATCCCGCGACGTGGCCGGCCGGCTACCATCAACATAGATGTTTTAAACATCAATCCTTGACGATAGAACATTTTAATGTAGGCTACGGCACCTAGACCTCATATCTCATAACTGAACGAGAGAGTCCTCGGTGATAACCGCACCGCAATTGCGTGCCGCCAGATCGCTGCTCGGCATCGATCAGCGCCGGCTTGCCGAATTGTCCGGACTGTCGGTGCCGACGATCCAGCGCATGGAAGCGAGCGGCTCGATCATCCGGGGCAATGTCGATTCGCTGATGAAGCTGATCGCGGCGCTTGAGGTGGCCGGCATCGAACTGATCGGCGAAGGCGCGGCCAGCCAGGGCGGCGGACGCGGCGTGCGGCTGAAGGCCGGATACGATCCGGCCAAGGCATCCGAAGCCGATGGCGACGAGGCCGAACCAAGCGGGAGCCAGCCGTGAATTCGACGGTCGCGCTTCTGCTGTGCGGCCCTGCCGCGCTTCTGACAACAGCTATACTGGGCGCTGCCGCCGGCCGGCACACCGCCGCTACGCGTCTGGTCTATGGCGCATCGCTTGTCATTTCGGCCGCGCTGCTGGTAATCGTCGCCGGCCATCTCGCCGGCAGCCTCGGCGAGGCGCCCGCCATCACCTTGCCGCTCGGCCTGCCCTGGACGGGCGCCCGGTTCCGCCTCGACGGCCTGTCGGCCTTCTTCCTCGTCGTCGTCAATCTGGGCGGCGCCGTCACCAGCCTTTATGCTCTTGGCTACGGCCGGCACGAATCCGCGCCGCATCGCGTGCTGCCATTCTATCCGGCGTTCCTCGCTGGCATGAACCTCGTCGTGCTGGCCGACGACGCCTTCAGCTTCCTCTTGTCCTGGGAATTCATGTCGCTCGCCTCCTGGGCACTGGTCATGGCGCATCACCGCGACGACGCCAACCGGCGCGCCGGCACAATATACCTGGTGATGGCGAGCTTCGGCACGATGGCGCTGCTGCTTGCCTTCGGCCTGCTGGCCGGACCAGCGGGAACCTATGCGTTCGACGCGATGCGGACAGCGCATCCAGACCCGCTCGCGGCAGGCGCGGTGCTGGGTCTCATGCTGCTCGGCGCCGGCTCCAAGGCCGGCCTCGTGCCGCTGCATGCCTGGCTGCCGCTTGCCCATCCGGCAGCACCCAGCCACGTCTCGGCGCTGATGAGCGGTATCATGACCAAGGTCGCCATCTACGGCTTCATCCGCGTGGTGTTCGACCTGCTTGGCGAACCGGCATGGTGGTCGGGCATCGCCGTGCTTCTCATCGGCGGCGTGACGGCGGTGCTCGGCATCCTCCACGCGCTGATGGAAAAAGACCTGAAGCGGCTGCTCGCCTATTCGACCGTCGAAAATATCGGCGTCATCTTCGCCAGCCTCGGGCTCGCGCTCGCCTTCAAGGCGAACGCCATGCCGTCCGCGGCGGCGCTGGCCCTCACGGCGGCGCTTTTCCATGTGCTCAACCATTCCTTCTTCAAGAGCCTGCTGTTCTTCGGCGCCGGCGCGGTGCTGACGGCGACCGGCGAACGCGACATGGAAAAGCTCGGCGGCCTCATTCATCGCCTGCCGGTCACCAGCTTCGTCTTCCTCATCGGCTGCGTCTCGATCTCGGCGCTGCCGCCCTTCAACGGCTTCGCCTCCGAATGGCTGGTCTTCCAAGCCATATTGCGCAGCCCAGAGCTGCCGCAATGGGGGCTGAAGGTGATCGTGCCTGCGGTCGGCGGCATGCTGGCGCTGTCGGCGGCCTTGGCCGCGGCCTGCTTCGTCAAGGCATTCGGCATCACCTTCTTCGGCCGGGCGCGGTCGGCGGCGGTGGAACGGGCGCATGAGGTCGACCGCTGGTCGCTGGCGGCGATGGCCGTGCTTGCCGCCTTCTGCCTGCTCGCCGGCATCCTGCCAGGCCTCGTCATCGACGCCCTGTCGCCGGTGACGCTGTCGCTGATCGGCGACCGCATGCCGGTGCAGATGGCTGAGCCCTGGCTGTCGATCGTGCCGATCGCCGAGAGCCGCAGCTCCTATAACGGCCTGCTGGTGTTCGGCTTCATCGCCATTTCGGCGTCGCTCGCAGCCTTTTTCATTCACCGCTTCGCCTCGCATGCGCTGCGCAGGGGCATTGCATGGGGGTGCGGCTTCGCCGACCCGGTGCCGGCCGCGCAATACACCGCCGTCAGCTTCGCGCAGCCCATTCGCCGCGTCTTCGGCAGCTTCGCGTTCCGCGCCCGCGAGACGGTGGACATGCCGGCGCCGGGCTCCCTCGATCCGGCGCGCCTCAGGGTGGACATGCATGACGTCGCTTGGGAGATCTTCTACCAGCCAATCGCCGGCGCGATCGATTTCGCCACCGAGCGGCTGAACCACCTGCAGTTCCTGACCATCCGCCGCTACCTGACGCTGGTCTTCCTCTACCTCGTCATCCTGCTCCTGGTGCTTGCGCTATGGCCATGATGCTCGAGCTGGCCGTGCAGGGCGCGCAGATGTTTTCGGTGCTGTTGCTGGCGCCGCTTCTGATCGGCTTCGTGCGCAAGGTGAAGGCGAGGCTTGTGCGGCGGCAGGGGCCCTCGGTGATCCAGCCCTATCGCGATCTCGCCAGGCTGATGCGCAAGGAGGTCGTGCTGGCCGACAACGCGTCCTGGCTGTTTCGCGTGACGCCCTACCTGATCTTCGCCGCCACCTGGGTCGCTGCGGCGCTGGTCCCGACCTTCGCCTCCGGCCTCCAGTTCAGCTGGGCCGCCGATCTCATCGTCATCGTGGCGCTGCTCGGCAGCGCGCGCTTCTTCCAGGCACTGGCCGGAATGGATGTCGGCACCAGCTTCGGCGGCATCGGCGCCAGCCGCGAGGTGATGATCGCCTCGCTCGCCGAACCGGCGATGCTGCTCATCGTGTTCAGCCTGGCGCTGGTGGCCGGCGCCACGCAGCTTTCGACGGTCGCCGCCTTCATGGGCTCGCCTGAAGTCGGACTGCGGGTGTCGCTCGGCATGTCGCTGATTGCGCTGGTGATGGTGGCGATCGCCGAGAATGCGCGCATACCGGTCGACAATCCCGCCACGCATCTGGAGCTCACCATGGTGCATGAGGCGATGATCCTGGAATATTCCGGCCGCCATCTGGCTATGATCGAGCTCGCCAGCTTCCTCAAGCTCCTGCTCTACATGTCGCTGATCGCCTGCGTTTTCCTGCCCTGGGGGTTGGCGAGCGCCGGGGCGGGCCCGCAATCGCTGGCCATCGGCGCCGCCGCCTATCTCGGCAAGCTCGCCGTGCTCGCCATCCTGCTGGCCGTGTTCGAGACGGCGGTCGCCAAGATGCGCGTCTTCCGCGTGCCGGACTTCCTGGGCGCGGCGCTGATGCTGGCGCTGCTCGGCACGCTCCTGCTGTTCGTCTCGCGGAGTCTGTGATGAGCGGGATCACCTTCGACATCGCCCATCTGCTCGCCGGCAGCCTGGTGCTGATCTCCTTCATGATGCTCTACCAGGACCGGCTGTTCGCGCTGATCAACGTCTTTGCCCTGCACGCGGTCGTGCTTGCGCTGTCGGTGGCGTGGCAGGCCTATATCCAGGACGCGCATCACCTCTACATCACCGCGGCGATAGCGCTGGTCTTCAAGGCGATCGTCATTCCCGTCGGGCTGCATCGCATCATCCAGCGGCTCGGCATCCATCGCGACATCGAGACCGCGGTCGGCATCGGCCCGACCATGCTCGCCGGCATAGGGCTGGTGACGCTCTCCATGGTGCTGATGCTTCGGGTGACGCCCGAGGCCGACCCGCTCGCCCGCGAGGATCTCGCCTTCGCGCTGTCGATCATATTGCTGGGCCTGCTGGTGATGGTGACAAGGCGCAACGCCGTCAGTCAGGTCGTCGGCTTCATGTCGCTGGAGAACGGCCTGGTGCTGGCCGCCACCGGCGCCAAGGGCATGCCGCTGGTGGTTGAGATCAGCGTCGCCTTCTCGATCCTGATCGCCTTCATCGTCATCGGCGTCTTCCTGTTCCGCATCCGCGAGCGGTTCGACACGGTCGATGTCGGCGCGCTCGACGACTACCGGGGAGAACGCCGGTGAGCGGGTTTTCCTTCGACGCCGTGGCCGCGATCCTTTTCATTCCGGCGGTCGCCGCGGCCATTCTGGCGGCATTTACGAACTACCGCATGACGGCGATCGTTAACGTGATCGCGAGCCTGCTCACCTTGCTCGCCGCGCTGTCGCTGTTCGTCACCGACCGGCCGGCGCCGGGGCAATATCTTATCGTCGACGATCTCAACATCGTCTTCATCGTGCTCAACACATTCGTCGGCTTCACCACCAGCGTGTTCAGCGCGTCCTATATCGCGCATGAGCTGGAGACCGGCCGGCTGACCGCGTCGAACCTCAGGTTCTATCACGCGATGTACCAGATCATGATGTTCGGCATGAATCTCGCTTTCGTGTCGAACAATATCGGCCTGATGTGGGTCGCGGTGGAGCTCGCCACGCTGACCACCGTGCTGATGGTCGGCATCTACCGCACGCATGAAGCGCTGGAAGCGGCCTGGAAATATTTCATCCTCGGCAGCGTCGGCATTGCGCTCGCCCTGTTCGGCACCATCCTCGTCTACATGGCCGCGCAGCCGGTCGTCGGCGAGGGCACCAACGCCATGGTCTGGTCGGTGCTGATCGAGAAGGCGGCGCATTTCGATCCGGCGCTGCTCAGCGTCGCCTTCATCTTCCTTTTGCTCGGCTACGGCACCAAGGTCGGCCTGGCCCCTTTGCATGCCTGGCTGCCCGACGCGCATGCGGAAGGCCCGACGCCGATCTCGGCGGTGCTGTCGGGCCTGCTGCTCAACGTCGCGCTCTATGCCGTGCTGCGCTTCAAGCTCCTGCTCGCGGCGAGCCCGCAGGCGATCGGCCCCGGACCGCTGATGGTCACGATGGGGCTGACCTCGCTGATCTTCGCGGCCTTCATGCTCTACCGCCGCCGCGACATCAAACGCCTGTTCGCTTATTCCTCGATCGAGCATATGGGCATCATCGTCTTCGCCTTCGGCATGGGCGGCCCGCTCGCCAACTTCGCCGGCCTGCTGCACATGGTCATGCACAGCCTGACCAAGTCGGCGATCTTCTTCGCCGTCGGCCATATCGCGCAGGTCAAGGGCACGCAGCGCATCTCCGAGATCAGGGGCTTGACCGAAAGCCATCCGGGGCTTGGCTGGGCGCTCGTCATCGGCGTCGTAGCGATAGCCGGCCTGCCGCCGCTCGGCATCTTCATGAGCGAGTTCCTGGTCGTCAGCTCGACCTTCGCCAGGCATCCGTGGCTGGCTATCCCGCTGGTGTTCGGGCTGCTGATCGCCTTCGGGGCGCTGCTGCTGCGGCTGACAGGGCTTGCCTTCGGCGAGCCGCGCGGGGGCATGGCGCCGGTCGAGGCATCCTACGTGCCGATGTACTCGCACCTCGCCCTGGTGTTCGCTGCCGGCATCTATCTGCCGGGGCCGCTGGTGGCATGGTTCCAGCACGTCGCCGGGATATTGGGGTGATGCGCATGGCGAGGAAGAACATGCCCGCGCTCGCCGATCTCATCGGAGCCGGCCGCCTGATCGAGCATCACGTCCCCTGGCCGCGCGCCGTGGTTGCCCCGAAAGTCTGGAACCTTGCCGTCGAGCAACTCGCCAATGGCCGCTGGAGCCTGCTCGGCCTGTGGGGAGAGCCGGAGAGGATGCACATGGCGCTTCTCGACGAGGCGCTCGACATCGGCGTCATCAGCCTGGATTGCCGCGGCGGCTGCTACCCGTCGGTCGGCCAATATCATCCGCCCGCCTTGCGGCTGGAACGCGCCGCCGCTGACCTGTTCGGGCTGGCGCCGCAAGGCCTGCCCGACACCCGTCGCTGGCTCGACCACGGCCAATGGGGCGTCTCGCATCCGCTGGCGGCGCAGCCCGGCGCGCCGGCAGCCGCCGCCTCCTACCGGTTCCTCGCGGCGGAAGGCGAGAGCCTGCACCAGATCGCGGTCGGGCCGGTGCATGCCGGCATCATCGAGCCGGGGCATTTCCGCTTCACGGCCGGCGGCGAAACGGTGGTGCGGCTGGAAGAGCGGCTGGGCTATGCGCACAAGGGCATTGAAGGCCTGATGGCCGGCGCATCTGTGGATCGCGCGGCCAGGCTGGCGGGCCGGACCTCGGGCGACAGCACGGTAGCCTACTCGCTGGCCTTCGCCCGCGCGGTCGAAGCCGCGCTCGGCATCACGCCGCCGCCGCGCGCGATATGGCTGCGCGCGCTGATGGCCGAGCTGGAGCGCCTTGCCAACCATCTCGGCGACATCGGCGCCATCTGCAACGACGCCGCCTTCGCGATCCTGCATGCGCATTGCGGCGTGCTGCGCGAACGCGTGCTGCGCGCCGCCGACGCGGCCTTCGGCCATCGCCTGATGCGCGACCGCATCCTGCCCGGCGGCACGGCAAGCGATCTGAGCGAGGCAGGAGCGATCGCCATCCGGTCGCTGGTCGCGGAGATCGGGCAACGCTTCCCGCATCTGGTCGAGCTCTACGACAACACCGCCTCGCTGCAGGACCGCACGGTGGCGACCGGCCGGCTCACGGTCGAGCTCGCCCGCCAATATGCCGCCGGCGGCTATGTCGGACGCGCGTCGGGCCGCGATTTCGATGCGCGACGCAGCCCAGGCTATGCGCCTTACGACCAGCTCGCCTTCGATGTGCCGGTGCTGCAGGAGGGCGACGTCAACGCGCGCGTCTGGATCCGCGTGCGCGAAGTCGAGCAGAGCGTGTCGATGGTCGAGCAAATCCTGGCGCGCCTGCCCGCCGGGCCGGTCGGCGTCGCCACAGCGGGCGATGTTGCGGATGGGCCGCGCGAGGGCATGGCGCTGGTCGAGGGTTTCCGCGGCGATATCCTGGTCTGGCTGCGCATCGGCGAGGGCGGCTTGGTCGAGCGCTGCCACCTGCGCGACCCTTCTTGGTTCCAGTGGCCGCTGCTTGAAGCGGCGATCGAGGGCAACATCGTCGCCGACTTCCCGATCTGCAACAAATCATTCAACTGCTCCTATTCCGGCCACGACCTCTAGAACCATGCGCAAGCTGCTTTTCGAAAGCCTGATCCGTCCGCCCCTGACTGAGCGACCGCCGCAAGTCAGCGACGCGGCGGTGGACGAACTGGCGCGCTCGCTCGATGCAGTTGCCCGCAGGCGGCTCGGCCGGAGCCTGTCGATCCGCGCGGTCGACGCCGGTTCCTGCAATGGCTGCGAGCTCGAGATGCATGCGCTCAACAACGCCTTCTACGATATCGAGCGCTTCGGCTTCCGCTTCGTCGCCTCGCCGCGCCATGCCGACGTGCTGATGGTCACCGGGCCGGTCACCAAGAACATGCGCGAGGCGCTGAAGCGGACCTTCGACGCGATGCCCAGCCCGAAATGGGTGGTGGCGCTGGGCGGCTGCGCCAAGGACGGCGGCTGTTTTGCCGGCAGCTACGCGGTCGTCGGCGGCGTGTCGGACGTGGTGCCTGTCGACCTGCACATTCCAGGCTGCCCGCCGCCGCCAATCGAGATCCTCAAGGGATTGATCGCCTTGCTTGACGGAGCGAACGGAAGGGCGGGCCTCGCCAAGAGCTGAGAAGCAGGCAGCGCGGCCGCGTTACATGCTGTGCGCAAGCTTGCCCGTCCGCGTTTGGATCGGACAGGTGCCGATCTCACGAGAAGAGTTCACCGGCCTTCTCGAACAGCGAATCGAGTTCGTCCGACGCCTGCGGATCGAACAGTGTATCAAGCGTTTCACGAACCATACGGCTTTCCTCGATCAAGCGCTCGATTTCCCGCGCGTCGAGAAGCCGATTGAAGCGACAGCTGACAGTGTCCACCGTACGATTCACGGTGTAACAACCGATTAGTTCCGCCGCATCTTGTCCCAACTGGAGATAAAAGAAATCCGGCGTGGCGATACTGCCCACAAAGAGGGACGCCCCGCCCTCGGAAATATCGCGCAAATCGAAAGTTGCTTCCGTCACCTCCTTGAGCCCGTGTGTCGGGAAAACCATCCGGACCGCGAGACTGATGCTCCGCCTGGCCCATCGCCGCCTTTCTGCTCCGGCCGGATCGTTCATGGGCAGTCCTTCCAATGATGGACCAGACGCCAGATGGTGACCGTACCTAGGATTGCAAGCAACGCGACGAATGCTGAAATGTTCAGCAAGACCTTGAAATGCATCGGTAACGGGGCGCGCCGCATGCAATCCTCCAAGACCTGGCTGGACTGCAGATGTGGCGGCACATGCCGAGGTCCAGGTCCGTAACGATTCTATAGAGCGTATAGCTAACAGGGAGTCTTTAAAGATTTCCTAGTGTCCACCAAGACTTCAACCCGAGAAGAGTACACGGATCGCTGAACCGCATCGCGCGAGTAAGTAGTCGATTTTAATGCCGAGACAAAGCATCAGGCTCAAGCCGGCAAGATACGCGCTGGCGCCAGCCTGAGAACAGGAGTTGTGCTGCTGTCTCCGCCAAGATCGGCAACACAAGCGTAACAATAGCAGGCCAGGGGAGGGCCATTTTTACGGAGATCATCACAATCTCTCACGCTAAGAACCATGACTTCAAGTGGCGGAACGAGAGCTCACGTCTGTCAGGCGATCCCCGTGCTTGGCGGCGAACGCGTTGACCTTGACAGATTCTGGAGCGATTTCGCGGCGACGCCGGCGAAATTCGACGAGGCGACCCGTCAGCACTACGCGATCTTTATGCAGCGGCCTGGAGCCATGCGCGCTGACATCGCTCAGTTCGGCAGGCGCGGCGCCAATCATCGGCTAGCGAGAACGTTCGGGCTTGTCACGGCAGCGGCGCCTTGAAAAAGGCGGCACGCCTCCAAGCGGCGGCATCAAAGTGCTGCGCATCTCAAATCCGCCGCAAAGGCAAATCAACTGGCCCATCATCGTCAGCCAATTGTCTTTTCGCCAATCACGGCATAGTGCGAGCCGTCACGAGCTCGTGGGTCCTCCAATGTCTCTGAATGAAGCAAGCAAGCCCGCCAAGAAAAACGCGCCCAAAGCCAAAGCAGTGACGGAACCGCCACCGCGCGACCAAATCCTGATCGGCCCCGATTTCATCCACAAGGGCGAGCCGCATGAGAGGCTCGACCGCTTCTTCGGCGATCTGGCGAGCCGCTTCGACGCGGCACCGGCGGTGATTTCCGGCGGCCGGCCTTGGTCGTACCGCGAGCTGAACAGCCGTGCCAACCAGTTCGCGCATCTGCTGATCGAGCGCGGCGTGAAGCCGGGCGACAGGATAGGCCTTTTGCTGGACCGCTCCGCCGAAACCTATATCGCTATCCTTGCCGTGATGAAGGCCGGGGCGGCCTTCGTCCCTTTAGCCACCGCCTTCCCCGAAGATCGCATGGTGATGATCATCGAGGACGCCAATGTCACGATGGTGATCAGCGTCTCCGGTTATGCCGCGCGCGTGGCGCGCCTGCCGGTTCCGCACATCTCGATCGACTCGGCGGAATCCGAAATCGCTCTCAAGCCGGAAACGGCGCCCCTGCCGGAGGGCAGCCAGGACCAGACCTGCTACATTCTCTACACCTCCGGCACCACGGGCAAGCCGAAAGGCGTGGTCATCACGCATCAGAGCTTCTGCAACTTCATCCGCGTCGCCGCGGCATCCTACGGTTACCAGCCGGGCGACCGCGTGTACCAGGGCATGACCATCGCCTTCGACTTCTCCTCGGAGGAGATCTGGGTGCCCTTTGCCGCCGGCGCCACGGTCGTGCCGGCACCCGGCCAGCAGCCGCTCGTGGGCGAGGAGCTGGCCAGCTTCCTGCGCGAGCATCACATCACCTGCATGGCCTGTAGCCCGACGCTTTTGTCGTCGATCGAGAGCGACGCGCCCAGCCTGCGCACGATCCTGGTCGGCGGCGAAGCCTGCTCGCAAAAGCTCGTAGTGCGCTGGGCGAAGCCCGGCCGCCAGATCCTGAACACCTATGGCCCGACCGAGGCAACGGTCACCGCCACCATGGGCTTGCTGACGCCGGACGAACCGGTGACCATCGGCAGACCGCTGCCCACCTATTCGATTGCCATTCTCGACCCCGAAAAGCCGAACGTGCTGACCGGCGACCAGCTGGGCGAGATCTGCATCGGCGGCATGGGCGTGGCGGTAGGCTATCTCAACCGGCCGGAACTCACCGAACAGCGATTCATCAAGGATTTCATCGGCCTGCCGAACAACCCCGGCGGCCGCATCTACCGGACGGGCGACCTCGGCCGCATCAACGACAAGGGCGAGATCGAATATCACGGCCGCATCGACACGCAGGTGAAGATCCGCGGCTACCGCATCGAGCTGGGCGAGATCGAGGCCGTGCTGCTGGAACAGCCGGGCATCGCGCAGGCGGCGGTCACGACGTGGGAGATCGAGTCCGAGCGCACGGAACTGGTCGCCTATTACGCCCCCAGGAGCGGCGGCGACAGTGTGGATCGCACCATGCTCGTGCGCGAACTCAAGCAGCGGCTGCCCGACTATATGGTCCCGGCCTATCTGGAGCAGCTGCCCGCGATCCCGATGACCGTCTCCAACAAGGTCGATTTGAGGAAGCTGCCAAAGCCGACCAGCGCGCGCGTCGCGGCCGGCCATGCGATGATCGACCCGCGCAACGAGGACGAGAGGTTCCTGGTCGACACGCTGCAGGATGTGCTGAAATTCGAGGACATCTCCATCGAAGACCACTTCTTCGACGACCTCGGCGCGAACTCGCTGTTGATGGCGAGGTTCTGCGCGCGCATCCGCTCCCGCAAGGCCTGGTCGACGACCTCGATGCGCGACGTCTACCTGCATCCCACGGTCGCGAAGCTCGCCGAGCACCTGCGTGCCCCGCATATGGCCGCGGTTGCGGCGAGCGAGCCGATGCTGACGCATCGGGCTTCCAGCTTTGCCTATTGGAGCACGGGCTTTGGGCAGCTCATGTTCTACGCGCTCTACAGCTATGGCTCGCTCTGGGCGATCAATGACGGGCTCAACTGGGTCTATGACGCGCTGGACGACCCGGTGCAGCTCTATCTGCGCTGCGTTTTCTTGTCCGCCAGCGTCTTCTTCGGGCTCAGCGGCTTTGCCATCATCGCCAAATGGCTGCTGGTCGGCCGCTGGAAGGCCGAGACGTTCCCGATCTGGGGCTGGCGTTATTATCGCTTCTGGGTCGTCAAGACGCTGGTCCGCAGCGCACCGGTGGTGCTGTTCCGCGGCAGCCCGCTATACAGCCTCTATTTGCGCCTGCTCGGTGCCCGGCTCGGCAACCGCACCGTCATCGAGTGCCGCTCCGTTCCGGTCTGCACCGACCTGATCAGCATCGGCGACAACTCGATCCTGCGCAAGGATACCATGATCCTGGGCTTCCGCGCCCAGGCGGGCTACATCCACACCGGTCCGCTCGACATCGGCCACAACGCTTTCGTCGGCGTCGGCTCAACGTTGGACATCGACACCCGCATCGGCGACGGCGCCCAGCTGGGCCACGCTTCGTCGCTGCATCGCGGACAGGCGATTCCTGCCGGCGAGCGCTGGCACGGATCGCCGGCGATCCCGACCGAGGCGGACTATTGCACGGTTCCCAACGTGCCGCTGTCGCACGCGCGCCGGATCATCTACGAGGCGATCCAGCTCTTCATCCTCTTCGCCATCGTCACGCCGTTCCCGCTTCTGTTCCACACCTACTGGGAAAATGTCGGCGACGACTATCAGGAGACCATCGGCATCGTGGCGATCGGCACCACGGTGACGCTGGCGGGCTTCATCGTCGGCGGCGTGCTGCTGGCTGCCATCGTGCCGCGGCTGTTCAACCTCATGCTGAAGCCCGGCCGGGACTATTCGCTCTACGGCTTCCACTACTGGCTGCAATCGATGCTGGAGCTGGTCAGCAACGTGCGACTGCTGAACGTGCTGTTCGGCGACAGCTCGGCCATCGTCTACTATCTGCGCGCGATCGGCTGGCGGCTGAACAAGGTGAACCAGACCGGGTCGAATTTCGGCACCAACCAGCGGCATGAAAACCCGCAGCTCAGCGAGATCGGCTCGGAAACGATGGTGTCCGACGGCCTGTTCATGGTCAACATGCAGAAGTCCGCCAATTCCTTCCGCCTCGAGCACACGCGCATCGGCGAGCGCAACTTCTTCGGCAACAACATCATCTATTCGCCGGATTCCCGCACCGGCGACAATTGCCTGCTCGGAACCAAGGTGCATGTACCGGTCGATGGTCCCGTGCGCGAGAATGTCGGGCTGCTTGGGTCGCCGCCCTTTGAAATCCCGCGCATGGTCAATCGCGACAAGGAGCTGCTCGGATTGATCTCCGACAAGGAGCGCCACCGCCGGCTGCCGCTGAAAAACCTCCACAATCTGGTCACCGCACTGCTGTTCTTGGCTGCACAGTGGCTGGTCCTGTTCCTGACGCTCGCCATCTGGGACAGGGCGCTCAACTACTATAACGATTGGGAGCAGACGGCGCTGTTCGTGGCGGTGGTGCTGACCACGGCGATCGGCATTCCGTTCTACGTCTTCCTGGAACGTGTCAGCCTCGGTTTCCGCCGACTGAAGCCCAGGATGGCCACGATCTACGACCCGGTCTTCTGGCGGCACGAACGCCATTGGAAACTGTCCGATTCGCCGATTATGGGCCTGTTCACCGGCACCCCGTTCAGGCCGCTGATCCTGCGTCTGGTGGGCGTGAAGGTCGGGCGGCGCGTCTATGACGGGGGAAGCATCATCACCGAGCGGTCGCTGGTGGAGATCGGCGACGACGCGACGCTCAACGAGGGCTGCGTCATCCAGGCGCATTCGCTGGAGGAAGGCGCGTTCAAGTCCGACTACATCCGCATCGGCAATGGCTGCACGCTCGCCCCCGCCGCCTTCATCCACTACGCGGTGGCAATGGGCGAGGGATCCGTGGCGGACCTCGATTGCTTCGTCATGAAGGGCGAAGTGCTGGAGCCCAACACCGTGTGGCGCGGCAACCCGGCGAAGCTCTATGGCGTGGTGACGCCGATCGACGCGCGCGCGATCAAGATCGGGCAGAAACAGTGAAGCGTTCCGCCGAAGCGCGGACTGGCGATCGCCCGGTCGTCCTTCGGCCCGTCGGCGAGGACAACCGGGCGGCGATCCTGGCGCTCGAGCTGATGCCGGAGCAGCAAGGCTTCGTCGCCTCGAATGCCGACTCGCTGCAAGAGGCGGGGGAGGATGACGAGGCCCTCGCCCGCGCCGTAGTCGCGGCTGGGCGCGTCGTCGGATTCCTGATGTACAGCGCTCCGAAGGACGATGACGAGGCGATCATCTATCGTTTCATGATCGACCGCCGCGAACAGGGCAAGGGTCTCGGCAGTGCCGCGGTTGCCGGGGTGCTGGAGGAGATCGCGCAGCTCGGCCACATACGCCGCGTCTCGATCTGCTACGAACCGGACAATGAGGCGGCGCGCCGGCTCTATGCCGGCTTCGGTTTCGTCGAGGCGGGACTGGACGAGGATGGCGAGATGATTGCCGTGCTCGAATTGGGCAGCTAGCAAAGTGTGCACACGGCCGGACGACGCGCAATCGGACATCGAGAGCGCCGTCGAGCAGGCGCTGGCCGGCCTCGCGCCGCCCGGCCTCGTCACCGGCTGCCGTCTTGTTCGTGCCGGCGACGAACAATACCTCATGCCGGTGGAAGGCGCTTCCATCGCCACGCGCGAACAGAGGGCGCGCGCCGCCACTGGGGCAGGCCGTCAGGTCGCGCATGAATTGCTGCGGCGCCTGAGCTGCGCGGATCTCGCCGTCTTGCGGGGCCAATTGGGAAACCCGATCTGGCCTGCAGATATCGTCGGTTCAATCGCGCATGACGACGAACTTGCCGTGGCGGTCGCCGCGCGATCCGAGGCGATGAGAAGCGTGGGCGTCGACATCGAGCCTGCCCTGCCCCTGCCGCACGACCTCCGAGACATGGTGGCAACGCCGCAAGACCGCCTGGGCAATCTTGATTCCGGTATAGGCAGCCGCATTCTGTTTGCGATCAAGGAGGCGGTCTACAAGGCCTCGTTTCCGCTCGACGGCCGGGTGCTGGGCTTTGAGGACATCGCCGTCGATCTCACCTCCGGCGAGGCAGTCACTTCATCCGGCAATCGGTTGACCGTGCGCTTCACCATCTCGCCCAGAATCCTGGCGCTGGCTTACCCGACATAGGCGCGCCGAGCCCGAACGACGTCAAGATCACGGATGCAGGTGCAGGCGCTTCACGCTGGCTGCCGCGAAGGTGATGAACTTCTTGACGCGCGCCGGAACAAACTTCTGGGCGGGGTAGGCGAAATAGAGTCCGGTCAAGGGCGACCGCAGGGCCGGCAACACGCGCACTAGCCGTTGCTGGTCCGCGAAAAAAGCCGGCAGGAATCCGATGCCGAGTCCCATGGCGACAAAGGTTCTGACCGTCAGCAGGTCATCGCAGGTCAGGTCGCCCGATAGATCAACGCCGATCTTCCGGCTGCCCATCAGAAGCGGCAGCGGGTGGGCCCAAGGCTTGCCGAATCCAATCAGGTCGTGGTGCTTGAGATCCTCAACTTGAACGGGGACGCCGCGTCGGTCGAGATAGTGCTGGCTTGCGAACAATCCCGACGGCCCCGTGACGAAAGACCTGGTCACCAGACTCGAATCGCGCAGCGGGCCGACGCGGATGGCGAGGTCGACGCCCTCCGCGATCATGTCGACGATCCGGTCCGTGACGATCAGCTCGATTTTCACCATCGGGAACGTTTCGCGAAACGCGCCGATGATGGGCGGCAGCAGGCTTTGCGCGATGTCGACGGCCGCCGTGAGCCGAAGCAGGCCGTTCAGGCTTCTTGCCCCCGACATAACCGCGGCCTCGGCTGCCTCGATCTCATGAAGCCCGGCGCGGCACCGTTCAAAATAGGCCTGGCCCGCGGGCGTGACGCGGAGCTTACGGGTCGTGCGCTGGATCAGGCCGGTACCGAGGCGCTGTTCCAGCGCCGCCACCTTCGCGCTCACGGTGCTGGCGGGCATGCGAAGCCTGCGGGCAGCCGCGGCAAAACTGCCTGCCTCCAGCACCTGGACAAAGACGCTGATCTCGTCGACGCGCATGCCAGCTATTATGCAGAATCATGGATGATGATTCCAGATTGTGCCGTCTTGTGGCGAAACAGTTTCCGCAATCTGCTTTCGATATCGGAAGACAGCGCCAGGGAGCTGAACAATGAGACCGCCGATCAATGCCGACAGCGAACCGATCGACCCGCGCGTCCGCGTCGGGCATGTTCATCTGAAGGTCGCCGATCTTGAGCGATCGCTCGCTTTCTATTGCGGTGTGCTTGGCTTTGGCCTGCAAGGGCTGCTTGAAGACGAAGCCGCGTTCCTCGCGGCCGGCGGCTACCACCATCACCTCGCGATCAACACTTGGGAAAGCCGGGGCGGTTCGCCGCCGCCCGAAGGATCGACCGGCCTCCATCACATTGCCTTTGTCTATCCGACGCGAGCCGCGCTCGGCCGCGCGCTCCGCCGCCTTCGCGCCGCGGGCGTGCAACTCATCGGCGCCAGCGACCACGGTGGCACGGAGGCGATCTATTTCCGCGATCCGGACGATAACGGCGTCGAGCTCTACTGGGATAGGCCCGAGAAGGAATGGCCGCGCAACGCCGATGGCTCGTTGAAGATCGTCAACAGTCCCCTCAATGTCGAGAATCTGGCCAGCGAGGGATCGACCGTGCCGCCGGATGGGGAAAGATAGTCTGCGGCTTGTCGTGCCGAGGGGCTGGCGCGGCGCAACGAAGGTCCGCTTTGCGCCGCCACGAGCGGTCATCGTAGTGCAGCTCTCAGGCTCTCCAACGCAGGTGCAGCACAGCGGACGAGCGTGGATATGTGTCCTTCGGGCTGCATGAACAATGTTCCGTGGCGTAGGCCTGCGGCAAGAGCCCGCGCGGCCTTGGCGGGCATAATCTGGTCGTGCGCGCCGTGATAAATGCGGACGGGAAGGTCGATTTGGTCCAGGTCAAAGCCCCACGGACGCGCCAGGGCGATGGCCTGGTCCTGGTTGGTGCGTGGCCCCTGAACGTAGCCTTCGGCGACGGCAGCGGCAAAGGCCCGGCGCACAGCCTCATCCTGCAGCACAGCGCGGTCGCCGACGCCAAGTCGCTCGGCATTGTGGGCGAGCATGTCCGCCAGTTGGTCGGGACGCGCATGAACGATGCCACGCAGGCTGAACGAAAGAAGTGGGCGCAAGAGAGCATCAGGCGTGATCTGAAGGATCTGCCATGCGAGCCGGGTGATGCCGGTACTGGCAGTTGCAAGAACGGCCGCCGGCGCCACCGGCGAGATCAGCACACAGCCGGCCACCTGGTCGGGTGTCGCTGCGGCGCAAGCGAGTGCAAATGCCGCGCCGGCGGAAAACCCAAGAACCGAATAACGCCGGATCGCCATCGTATCGGCAACCTCGTCGACCGCTGCCGGCCATTGCATGATCCCGAAGCGGTGCACAGGCGAGGACTTGCCGATGCCGGGCCGGTCGAGCGCGATGAGCCGCACGCCTGCTTCGGCGGCCTGATCCTCGATCAGCTTCGCCTCCAGGCGACTCGAGGGAAACCCACGCATGTAGAACACGCCTGAACCGTTGGACTTCCCTGTCTCGAAAACTCCCACGCGTCGCCCTGATGCGAGTTGCAGAATCTGCTCAGCCATCGCTAGGCCTCCGCCGCGTGTTCCTCGCGCGCAGCCTCCCAGACCTCGCGGGCGGCATCCGCGTTCATGACGCCGATCGCGAGCCCGACGATCGCGTCGGGCCAGACGGAGCCCGTCCACGCCGTAACAAACCCGGTGATGATGATAGCAACATTGGCGACCGCGTCGTTGCGGGCGGAAAGGAACGCCGCCTTGGTGAGACTCCCCTTGTGATGGCGGAAACGGACAAGAATGAACGCGCATGCCAGATTGACGATAAGAGCGCCCGAGCCGGCAAGCGAGAGGGGCACGGGCTCGGGCGGAACGGGATGCGAGAATTTGAGCCAGATCGCCCAGAGCGTCGCCAGCGCGGGTATCATCAGCACGATGGCCAGACCCATGCCAAGGCGCGCGCGGGACCTGAGGCTCCAGGCCATGCCGAGGAAGATCAGGAGGTTGACCGACGTGTCCTCAAGGAAGTCGATGCTGTCGGCGAACAGCGAGACGGAACCGATCGACAGCGCAACTGCGAACTCGACTCCGAAATACGCAAGATTGAGGAGCGCCACGATCAGCACGGCGCGCCGGAGATGGCTGTCCATCATCTCCATCACTTTGCATCCATCGTAAAGATTAGTCTGTAACCGTCGTTACGACAGGAAGATGCCAATGGCTACCGAAAAGCGGCTTTCACTGACTACAAGGTGCCGCCCGAGCCGGACCGTGGACGGGTTTCTCTATGGCGTTGCTTGAAAGGCTTGGTGCCGCCTACCTGCAGAACGGCGTATGCATGTTGCCGAACACCCCGGAGGCCCCCAAGCTGACCGAGCGGGAGATTCGCCTCGCTCGGTGGGGAACCTGTTCTGCTGGAGTCCGCGCGGCGACAGTCAGACAAGGTCGTGCGGCGCTTCCGCGCTAACGGTGCTATTTGGCTAGTCGTTGGATTGAATTGGCGCGCCCGAAGAGATTCGAACTCCTGACCCCCAGATTCGTAGTTTATTTTTGTAGCTCGCAGAGACTATCCAGAATTACTCCACGGTTGCATTGCGCCGTTCGCTCCAATTATTTGTGCACAGCAGCGCACTCTGGCGTGGACATACAACGTGGTCCTATGAGAGTCTAAAACCGGCCGAAAAACCGGCTGAATTTTCTGGCCAGTAACCACTAGACTTGCAGGAATTGCGCTATGGCCGACATTCGTATCCTCATCAACGACAAGGCGGTTAGCGACCTTAAGGCGCCTAGTTCGGGGCAGTACCGCGCCCGTGACACCCAGCTTAAAGGCTTCCACGTCATCGTCGGTAGGCGAAGCAAGACATTCGCTGTTCAAGGAGACCTGCGGAAGGACGGCAAGCGCGTTGCATCAATCTCAGTACGGATCGGCGACGGGGAGACAATGTCTACTCGCGAAGCTCGCGCAATAGCAAAGGCATACCTCGCACAGATTTCCAAGGGGGAACACCCGAACCCAAAACCTGACCTGCCGACCGACCAGCCAGGAAGTGCGAGTGTCTCGCGGGACAATATGGCGGTACTGGTGGATCAACGGACGGATGCAGCACCTAAAGGTATCACCTTGAGCGAAGCATGGCAGCGTTATCGCGACGCACACCTGATTCGGAAGGGCCGAAGCGGCGGTACGATCGAGGGCTACCGCGACCACGTTGAACGACTCTTCAAGGATTGGCGGGATACACCCCTAAAGGATCTCGCCGAGGACCCGGCCAAAGTCATCACCAGACATGACGAGATCACCAAGGAGCACGGCCCCTACATCGGGAACGGCAGCATGCGGACCTTGCGTGCAGTCTACAATCATGCGCGCCGGGCCCACCGCTATCTCCCGGCCGATAACCCGGCAAGTGTGGTAGATTGGAATTCAGAAAAACGGCGTAACACAGCAATGGGGCTCGAAGATCTGTCCCATTGGTTCCATCAAGTCGCCGCGTTGCAAAACCCTATTCGGCGAGAATTCCACCTTTTCTCTCTGCTTTCCGGATGCCGTCCAGCGGCGCTCATGGAGGCGCAGCCACAGCATCTGGATCTGCGACGCCGCACGCTGCATATCCCGCGGCCCAAGGGGGGTGCGGACCGTGCCTTCGACATTCCGTTGTCGCGCCAGATGATCCTCTGCCTTCTGCGCGCAATCCGCTTTGCCCACCATTTCTATCCCTTTCAAGCCAAGAATTGGCTCTTCACGGCGGAGAGCGCCAGCGGCCATCTGGCCGAACAAAAGGAGGATCGAACGGTTCTTGCTAAGTGGGGCAATGAGTTACGCCAGACGTTTAGAACGCTTGCGGCCCCGGCGGGCGTCTCAGAGTTCGACGCACGTCTGCTGATGAACCACGCCATCCCCGGCGTGAACGCCGGTTACATTTCGCGGCACAAGCTGCTTGAAGACCACCTTCGTGCGCAACAACAAGCCATCAGCAACATCATATTCAGCGCCTTAGGCAATATGACCTCAAAGGACCCAACAATTCGCTCATGGCTTGGTCCACATGCGACGCGTCGAGCAATCGACGCCGCCAAGCGGGAAGAGAGCGGCGCTCTGCGCGATTTGGACAGAAGACACTTGGCGAAGGCAGCCGTCACATCGCTTCGACGTTCACCTTCAACTCATTTAGGTCGAGAAGAATTTGCCCGGTGCTTTGAAGAGGATTGCGCTCGGTAACCGATTCCAGACTGATTCTTAAACGGAAAAATGACGCAAGGTCGAGACTTCGTAACACAGAGCCGTGACGCAGCCTACGAAACATAGTTTGACGCAAAAACCTCGTCGTCTAACACAGGCGGAATGACTGCTCGGCTCCTCCCAGATCGCCAGATGGTGAGGTGAGAGCGATCCCGTACGAGCCGAACGTCTGAGCGGCCCACTTCTTTCAGCCACTCGTTGAGAAGGTTGAGGTTGTCGGTCTCTAGAAACCTTTGAATACCAAGAAGGTCACGCCGCAGGCCATCGAAAGCTGCCGAGGCATCCTTTATCCATCTGGCAAGCTGTTGGAGGTCTTTATCCGGTTGGATTGCCAGCCATCCGATCGCATCGTCCTCGCTTTGCCAACCCAATTGCTCGAACGAGATGGTCGCTTGGTGCAGACGCCCTTCTGCGGATACCGAGCGTTTCCCGCCTCTAAGTATCTCATAGCCAAGCAAGGGCGTTGCGTTGAATGGCCTGGACACCGCCTTCAGGCTGCCCTCTGCATCATCGTTTACGGCGACGTATTCCAATACGGAGAGTATCCCTCCGCCTTCCGCCGCGTTTCGATAGATTATTCGGGCAAGCTCAGGGGAGAGGCCTTTCCTAATAAATCTCACCATCCCATCGAAAGCCCGCACCCGCCCACGGATGGTGTTCGCTAAAGTGACGAGATGAGCCGGAACCCTCCAATTGGCCTCGATGGCCGCCTCGTCTACTATGCGCTTCGCCCTTTTCTCTGCGGCGGCAATGCTCTCAGCATAAAGCCCATCCGTGAAGTAGTGATGACCACAGCAATGCCCAACCGCATGCAATTTTCCGGTTGCTTCAGACCAGAGGAGGTGGCCCGTCTCATACTTGGGATGGTCGGGTGAGCAGATCGGGCAAGGTGCCCGGCCGTTGAGCGACACAAGGTGCTTTGGTATGGAGACGTTCAACTTCAGGACCACGACGCCATCAGGAGCTGGGCCTTCGTGCGAGTTATGTGGCCAAGTGTGTGGCTTACCCGTTTCGGAGACATGCTTTAAGAAATCCGGCACTAGATGGTAAGGCCGGAGTGTGAATACGCGTTTGGCTGCTGCGGACATCTAGGCCACCTGCCTGGGCTTCGCCGTGTCTTACGCGTCACTCGGGCCACGGCCCTCGGCTCGATTCGAGCACAACATCTTGTAGCCGATTCTTCGCGATCCACAAATTCGCCGATGGAACCAAATTGCGAACAAAGCGGAACAAATGGCCAACCCCATTGGCCGAACCCGTGAACAAACCGGAATCGGGTGCAAATTTGGGCCGCTAAAACATTCAAGGCGCCCGAACCCAACCGGCTCGGCTACGCACACCAGGAGATCACAAGCGGGTGCGTGTGGAAGTAGCAAAGTTGCCGAAGCGATCAGAGCGTTTGGGGTTTCCTGATTGGACATTGAGGCCCCAGGCACGTCATCTTTTAAGTCTTGAGGCACTAACTTGCTTACCGAGTTTGATGTCGCTACTGGTATCCGCTCCGGCGCATCCACAGCGCCAAGTGGAGGGACTTTTTTTGTCTGAGCCAAATCCCGAACTATTTTTGTCAAAGGGGCTTTTTCCCGAGAACCTTCCATCTGTCTTCACATCACGTAATCTCTGGGCAGGATTCAACTCACTCGGCGCAAATTACGGCATCCTACGTGGCAGTGTTGGTGAGACTGCGACCTACAGTGCCAGCAAACGCGGCGGGCAACGACGCATGTTCAACGTGCCTCACCCAGCATTTGTGAGAGATCAGGCTCTTTTCCTCCAAAAGCACTGGCCAGATATCTCTCCCCTAATCGCTAGGTCCTCCGGCTCCGTTTCTCGCCCCTCTTTTTTTGATTTGGGTCCACGCCACGTCAAAATAACAAGCCACGCCGAGCGAAGACCCCTTCGAGGTCGGCGACCCAGGGGAAGATTAGCTTGGGCGCGGTTTGGCCGATTTCCGAGCAAGAATTCTGGATCACAAACTTCAGACCCCATACTCAAGGAGCGGCGTACGAATTTCCTCCCAATCCCCCCGCAAAGTTTGTTGAGCCTCTGCGTAGCGCCTTGGCGTCCGCGAAAAGAGCCCGCACCGAAGCAGCAGGTCGAAGCCCACCAAGCGAAGGCCGCGTCGTTTGAGGCTGAAGCCTGGCTACGAAACTCAACCAATCTCGGGCCTTCCCCTGACTGGGGTCTCGCTAGGGCAAGCTCGTGTGAGTCCCTGGAAGGACGACATAAACGGTCTCACATGAGTAGTCTCTCGACAAACCCTCTATCAGTCTCACACAACGGTTCTCATGCGGCCATCCAATGGAGACTCCGAAACGCCAACCGGCACCCTCGTGGGATACGCACGCACTTCCACCACCGATCAGAAGGCAGGGCTTGAGGCCCAGCGGCCACGGTCATGGCCGCTGACATCGTCATGATGCGCCGGCTCCGAAACCGCTATGCTCGGGCGAGAAATCGCAGGGCACCGTCTGATTGGCTATGACGGTTCTTGCCCATTGCAGGTGGACCCGGCCATCCCAGTCCCGCACGAATTCGAATGCCTGATGCCTTCTCTGGACGGTGGCGACTATCATGCCGGCTGGATCGATTACCCGGTAGCCGCCTTCGGTCGCCTCGACTTCGAACCGTTCCTTCATGGCCGGAACCGTTCAGTGTGCCACACGATCTTCCCGTCGATCTTCATCGGCTTGTGGACAACAAGCTTTCTCGGCCGATGCTCGGGATGCAGCTCGAGGTGTGTCAGCTTGATCTCGGGTTTGCAGCGGCTGCAGTCGAACTTCAGCTTTAAAGGATCGGCGCTGCCGCCGTACACCATCATCAGGTCAGCCGACCGGCAGTAGCGAACATTGCCGCAGGTGCACTCCACCTTTAGGAGCAAATTGTGCCGGGTCGCTTTGCCCAGCGTATCGACCTTCTCTTGAGTCATGAGAACAGAAAAGGAACAAACTCCTTGACCGTCAAGACGGTTTCAGGAATCTTTTCCGTTTGGGAGGAGATGTCGCATGCCGCTGCGCTATGCTGTGGAGACGTGCCCGAACAGTCCAACGGTGCTGCATATGAAGCTCAACGAGGCAGCCGATAACGGCGGCCGGGTGTTAAACGTCATTTGGCAGCCAGAGCATGATGTATTCGATTACCAGGCCGACTATGACCCCCGCATGAGGGTCGAAGCCGGGTACATCATCATCATGGAATATTTCGAGGAAGATCCCGTGAATGAGCGATGAGCCTAGCCGCCCAGGCGAACAGGTGCAGACCCGTGAACGCGGCCCGCTCGGGCATGCCTGCGAGCATGCCGGTTGCGGGAAGGACGCTTGTTGGGGGTTCGCCCGCCCAAGGCAGCTGTCCCATTGGTTCTGTTATGAGCACCGCAGCGAGGGAGAGAAGTTCCTGTGATCACCCCACCCAGACGAGCCGCTGCCTATGCGGACCGCGAGATTGACTGCCAGGAAGCCATGGAGCCAGGTTTCCAGGCGATCATCGACTGCGTGCTCGAGGCCGGCTGGACGCGCGCGGAAGCCAAACGGGCGTTGCGGCGTCTGATCGCCGCCGACAACATGACGCAAAAGGAAAACGCCAAAGTCGAAGCGGAACTGACAATCGCCCGCGCGATGATCCGAGCCGGCCGGACGCGGCCTTGGTAGTAGCTTCCTGAACGAAGGGGGCGGCGCTACCAAAGACAGACTCGCGCAGCGCATCGCGTCGGGATATGTTCGCCTATGCGGGAATGTTTCGCCCCCCGCTAGAGGGAAAAGCGATGGCGAACTCACACCTGTCTGCGATCGAGGTCGAGATCATACGATCCACCTTCCTAAGCGAAGTCCGCGAAAACAAAGCAACGGAGAGTCAGTGGCGGGAGTTAGCTACTCAGCTAATCCAGACATACACGGGACGGAAAGAAGTCCATCCAACGATGCTTGAGTGGATCATCCGGAAGTAGGCCATGCCACCCCGCGAAACCCCACTCCAAATGGCAGAGCGCCACGTCTGCCAAGGGGAGGCGCTGATCACTCGGCAGCGAGCCCTGATTGACAGGCTGGCGAGAGACGGTCACCCGACGGACGAAGCGAGGAAGTTGTTACGGGAGTTCCTAGAGGCGCAGGCGGAGCACGTCGCTCACTGGCAGCGGCTTTTAAATTCAAACTGAGACTAATGCCGAAGTTTATCCGCTGGGTTGCAGCCGGCTCGATATATGCACATTCACCCCAGCGGCTGCCCCATTCGCTTCTCGAATGATCTTGGCGGCCTCTTCTATCGTAATGCCGCACTTGCGCGCGTAGTACGCGGCTTCCGTTTCAAGCTCGCCTTCCATCGGGACTGTAACGGCCTGCTTGGCCTTCTGCTTTGCCTTCTTCCCCATGACGCGAATCATAGCACATTGGCAGCCCTTCTAGAACGCGCCAGTGCGCCAGGCTGAATAGCCCGGCTTCCCCTCAATCTAGGTGACGCAGGATTTCGGCGGGCCGGACTACCCAGCAAGGGGAATCTCGCCCGTGCATTTTTACTCCAGCAGGGGGCAAAGAAAAGCCCGTCGCAGCTAATGAGCGTAAGCGACGGGCTTTCCTGCAACCCTTTTCCAGTCCAGCGGCTAACACCCTCAAAAGGACCGACCGCAAGTTGAGAATGCACAGGGGTCCAAAATGCCATGCTGCCGCTGCGGTGCTCCATCGCATCAAAGATCAGTTCAAACACGCTGTCGATTTCCTCATTGATCTCGTTCGCTGGGATACCTTCGCGTTCCGCCGCTTTCATCAGTTCGTCAGCCAGGTCGCTTACCACGATGGGGTTGTCAGTCATCTTCTCGGGCAGGTTCTCCGCCATCCAATTGTCAACGAAGTTGATCCCGCGCGTGCTCATCAGTGAAACAGGACGGCCGACAGCACCACCAATCCCACCGAAACAGGGACCGCCGCCATGAGGCACGCCTCGACGATAAGGGTTTCTTTGTCACTGAACATGGATGAAGGAATGCTTCGGCTCGGGGGAGGTTCCAACTCGTGACACCTGCAACCTCTTACGCCCGGCAACGTTCAGCCCGGATCCAAGTGGAGGGTGTCATGCAAGGTAGGAGCGCAACGGCGCCGGTAAGGGAAGACGCTTATAACCCTGCTGAGCTGGCAGAAAAGCACGGCCTGACGCTTGAGCAGGCGAAGATTGTGATCAATTCGAACGGGCCGTCGAAACACAAGTGCGACGTCAGCGCGATCGTTTTTCGGCGCGCATTGGAGCTTTGCGGCAGCCGGCCCATTCGCCGCAAACCGGCGCGTTCAAACACCAGCGCCCAGGATCTGGCCAACCCTTGAAAATCAGACAGATGCACCTCCATTAGCAACTCGAATGGAAGCCGTGCGCGCCGCTGGCGAGATGATAAACGATGCCAAGCAATCCTTCTGGGAGCACATGACGCCTTGGATTATGAATGTGACCGACGATGAGAACCGCCTCCTGTTCACACTTCAGTTCGCCGCAAAAGTGCCATCGGAAGAGGCCCGTTACATCCCTCGGCAGCGTTGAGGCGCGCCCCTGAGAAGATGATCGCATATCTCGGCTTCTCGCGCGAAACGGAGGTCGAGGTCGAGCCAGTCGACCTCGGCTGTGGCGCCGGCCAAGTGACATGCTTCGAATGCGGCGGAACGGGGGATTGGACGCAATTCCATCCGGAACCGCACCAATTTCCTGACGGGCATTCTTGTCCCGAGTGCAAGGGCACCGGAAAAGTGCTGATCTCCATCTAGCAGCCGCGCAGCAAAAAGCCCGCCGGCCGGAGCCAGCGGGCTTTTGAGTTTCTGAAAACGCTAGATCAGGCTGGCCCAATCGACCCGGAGATTACTACGACCTGGGCAGTGACCGTGCCCAGGCGCTCGCGCTTCCGGAGGACGGGCTTTCGTAAATCTTCTTCATTAGATAATTCCCCCTTGGGTGGATGAATCCCTTAAACCCGATGAAGCTGATCGTGCTCCTGCTGGATGTCAAGGGGCAGAAGCTTCGGTTGAAATTCAGGTCACTGCAGGGAACGAAGCAGAAAGCGGCCAAATTTTGAAATGTAATGACCGGCTGCGTAGAATACGCATAAAAGGACTATAGTAAAGTCAGGGTAGCCGAAGTGTGTCAATCGCATAAGACTAGTTAATGCCCAAAAGCCGATCAGGACCGCGACAGCGCGAACCAGGATCCCGAAAATTCGTGTGAAATGGAAGAGAGCCCTAAAATAAAATTTTTCGGCAGTTGCCCACATTTGGCATTCCTGAACCCAATCAACTGCCTAGAGAAGCATGAATGCCGACAAATTTGTAGTGCGCAAAGTGAAGCGCAGCCAAGCTGGCGTGACCTCCCAGCTTCTTGAGGCACCGCGCAACAAAAAGCTCGCCGGCCGAAGCCAGTGGGCTAGGCGGCATGCAATCTGGCAACCAGGCTTAAGGGGAGAATCCGCCTCTCGCCAGAAAGGCGATGATCGCAAGGATGATGCCCGACAGGATCAGCCACATGATCCGTGACAGGTCGCTCGATATCTCGTCGACCTTCTTGCCGACACCATCGATCTTGTCATCCATGTGCCAACGTTCGTCGTCGCGGGCGCTTCGATGTCGCATTGAACGCGCCAGTTTTCGAGCGCGACCACGCGTGCCCGAAGATCGCTGGTGTCCATATGTTCGTCCGCCATTTTGCCCCGATGCCTTTCAACGTGCTGCTAGGATTTCAGTTCAGCGCGTCGCGCGGCGCTGTCCTTGGTGTGCCGGTCGCATTCCTCCGCGTGCGGAGCTTCACGGCGCAACCAGGCGCCATCGTCCTGTCGATTCTGTTCTGATCGGCTAGCGTCTTGCCCTGCGCGCCGGTGAGGCTGTTACGGATCGCCGAGCGTAGGGCTGGCGCATCGCTGGCGCCGGAAGTCGTACACGCCGCCAGCATCAATGCAGTCGACAAAAAGACATGCGGGATCAATGCCCTTTTGGATTGCATGCTGGTTCTCCTTCTCGATTGGGCGCGAACCTCGCCGGTGCCCTGATGCTTGATCAGTTCATAGGCGCCGACGGCTGCCCCCGACACGGCGAGCCAGATGACGGCCCAGGCAATGATGCGCCGGATGCGCCGTTCGACTGTTGCCGCATTCGTCGAAAAGCAGCCGCGCTGCATCGTCGCCATGGAGGCGTGCTGCGGTGCTCATCACCTCGCTCGTCAGTTCGTCATGGGCGGACACGAGGTTCGGCTGATGCCGCCCGAGTATGTCAAACCCTACGTCAAGTCGCACAAGAACGATGACCGGGATGCCGAAGCAATCGCCGAAGCGGCGACACGGCCGACGATGCGCTTCGTCCCAATCAAGGCCGAGGAACAACTCGATGTGCAGACTCTGCACCGTGCCCGCGAGCGGCTGGTCGGCACCCGGACGGCACTGATCAATCAACTGAGCGGTGTATGTTCGACCGCGGCATCGTCATTGCCAAGGGGCGCCCAAAGCTGAACCTGTGGCTGCGCGAGAACCTACCGGACAACACGTTCCTAACCGCCAGGATGCGGCAACTCGTTGATGACATGGTCGACGAACTGCGCGCGCTTGATCATCGGATCAAGCAGCTCGATCAAGAGCTCGAATCGCTCGCGAAGAGCGATGAACGGGCTC
Source organism: Mesorhizobium sp. B2-6-2 (assembly GCF_006440615.1). Classification (NCBI taxonomy): domain Bacteria; kingdom Pseudomonadati; phylum Pseudomonadota; class Alphaproteobacteria; order Hyphomicrobiales; family Phyllobacteriaceae; genus Mesorhizobium; species Mesorhizobium sp. B2-6-2. The sequence goes on from NZ_VFUG01000001.1 coordinate 94,671, forward strand.
GTCTGTTGCGCAGTGTCCCGGGCATTGGCGCGCTCAACGCAACAGCGCTGGCGGCAGCGGTCGGCGCGTGTCGGCGTTCGCGAAGGGGCGTGACTTCGCTGCGTGGCTCGGGCTTGTCCCACGCCAGATCACGACCGGCGGCAAGCCGCGGTTGACGGGGATCAGCAAGCGCGGGAGCACCTACATGCGCGTTCTGTTGATCCATGGCGCGCGAGCGGCATTGCCATATCTGGCGCGAATGGACACCCAGCTCGGCGCCTGGTTGCAAGCGCTGCTGCAGCGCGCCAAGCGTAACGTGGTGGTCGTTGCGCTTGCCAACAAGCTCGCCCGGATCGCCTGGGCCGTGATGTCGAAACAGCGCCCTTACGAAGCCGTGATGGTCTCCGAGGGATAACAAGTTGGGCCGCGCGGGAGCGTCCCGACTACTGCTTGGCTGCATGAAGTCTGCGGGAGGATGTACACAGAGATGGCCCAACGCTTGATCGGCGTTCGGCAAACCTGTCAGCAGGCAGCGGCCCTTTCGAGGCCGAGTATCTTGCTAGGAGCCGGACGCGCGAATCTCCATCTTGGTAGGGCGTCCAGACGCCGAGGCCGGATACATTGGTGCAGACCGGACGTGCCTCTCAAAACGTTCCGCTTGGGGACGGGGCGGGCCATACATTGCCTGCGGCCGCGCCGATCGCGAGACGGCCGGACCGCGCCGGATTGCCTGTGACGATGCTCTGTCACTCCGATGGAAAAGCGCGCCACGACGGTTCCCGTGCTGCAAACAAGCAGCGCTGCTACGCGCTCGAAGAGCGCAGAAGGCTGCACGGCCCATTGGGACTCGACGCCAGAATACGGAATCGTAGAATCGAGAATAGAATGGTGTATTATCGTGTATTAGGAGAGAATAGACGACGTTTAGCAAGTCTCGGAAAGCGCAACAGATGCGACGGCAAGATAAAAGGCCGCACATTGTGCGACGGTCGGTTGGTTGTTTTTGCTGGTGTTTTAGCTATTTATCGCACATTGCTACATAACGGTGCAATGTCTCGTTTTACTCTACTCGTTGAATTGGTAGATGATTTTGCACATTGCGTGGGCATTCATTCGGAAAGAGCCCCAACGGGCCGAAGCAAAACGTAGTTTTGCCGGCGATGCTAAAATCCTAATCGGGGCCGGGAGCAGACGGTCCGGTTCTGGAACGAATTCGCCCTCAAGTTCTTTCGACTTGCGACCTTATCTGGCCGCCGTAGCTGACGGAGAAGCCATCTTCCAAGCCTGGAAAGTTTCGGCAATTCCTAACCAGCGTTTGTTGTCAGAAATCAGCCGATGAATGAAGCTAACACAGCAGGCGCAGACAACCTGGCCGCTGCAGGCTTTTAGGCGCCCGCTGGCAGCACGCCCGGTTTTACGTGACGCTCGCCCGGCCGGTTTTCTTTAGGCCTACGAGCGGGGCCTTCCGCTTCGGTGGCACATAGGACGTCACCAGTTTCAGCGTGTCCATGTTCACCGTCACCGGAACCCCCAGGTTCACCGTAACCAGATCACCATTGATTTGCGTGACGTCGCCGGTGAGTTCGACGTGCTGGCCTTTCTTCACAGTCGATGTCCGGTCGACAATCGAATGCGGGAAGCCATAGGAGGGGATCGAAACGCTGACGCGATCCTCAGTCACGCGCCGGCGCACCGTCGCGGTGATCGCGACCTCGTCGCCGACCTTGATGCCCTTCGCCATATAGAGAGTCTGGCGCGGTCGGTTGCGTCGTCAAGCACTCGCTAATATAGGTGGGATCTTCGATTGGATGCGAGAGGCGTGCAAGGGGGCGGCCTGGCACCTGGGCGGGGTAGGCCAGAACGGTGCCGGCCTATCCGGTGGGGGTCGTAGGGGGACGGGCACCGGCTGATGGCATTATATGCTTCATTGCTAATGACTACGCTCTTCAGCAGGTAGAGAACTCGCCGGGAGGCCCCCAACAACGGCCTCGAGCCCGACGACCTGCCGACGCCAGGAGAGTACCGGCCACTGCAGCGCAGGCGCCGACATCATTTCTCTCGCAGAGATGACGGCCAAGTTGTTCTCCGATGCGATAGTGGCAGGCATTTCGTAGGCGGTGTTTCCGGGCCACCTTTCGGGAGTCATCGCGATCTGTGAGGTTGCCGATCCTGTATTGGGATCGGAGATAGGCTTGTATCTGGACTTGACCTTACGCTTGACCCGGAGCGGCAGCCTCGGCGTTTCGAGGTGATCAACGGCGCTGGCGGCCAGCGTCACTGGTCGATGGATGACAAGGCGCGGATAGTCGCGGAGACGCTGGAGCCGAACGCAGTCGTTTCCGAAGTCGCCCGGCGTTATGGTCTCAGGCCACAGCAGGTGTTCGCCTGGCGCCGCGAAGCGCGCAAACAGGCCGCTTCGGTGCAGCAGGAATCCCCGGCCTTCATGCCGGCGGTGGTGACTCCTCGGAACCCACGCCGACGCGTCCAGCGCAGCCGCGGAAGCGGAAGGCGACCCGAGATGCTGGCGTGATCGAGCTTGAGATCGACGGCATCGCCATGCGGGTCGGCCGGGGAGCTGACGCCAAGACGGTTGCGGCAGTCATCCGTGCGCTGAAGGCAACGTCGTGATCGGGCCGACGCAGGATGGCGTGATGCGGCTGACGGCCGCGCAGTCGGCACTGCTTGAGGTGCTTGATTGGCGGCGGGTTCATGAAGCTCGCCGGACGCTCGCTCCGGCGCAGGCGGGTTGATCCGCGACCAAGTGAATCAGCCTCGATTCCGCTGTCGCCCGGAACTGGCGAATATGGTCTCATCCGGTCATGGCGATGACGGCGGACCAGCTTCCCGACGATCTGGATGTGCTGAAGGCGATGGTCATGGCGCGCGATGTCGAGAATACTCGCCTGACCCAGATCATCAAGGAATTGCAGCGTCACCGCTTCGGCCGTCGCGCCGAGAGCCTGCCCGAAGATCAACTCCTCCTCGGGCTCGAGGAGGCCGAGCAGATCGAGCCGGCCGGTAAGGAAGAGGCTGAACGTGCCGATCCTGCCACGCGCAAGGAACGCACCGCAACGCGGCGGGCGAACCGTGGCTCGCTGCCTGCCCATCTTCCTCGCGTGGAAATGGTCGCCGACATCGAGGACCATGCCTGCCCATGTTGCCGCAACGGCCTTCATCCGGATCGGCGAAGACGTCAGCGAGCGCCTCGACATCGTGCCGGCGCAACTGCGGGTGATGGTCGTGCGCCGGCCCAAATATGCCTGCCGCGTGTGCGAGGACGTCGTTGTCCAGGCTCCAGCGCCCGCCCGCCTGATCGAAGGCGGCCTGCCGACCGAGGCGACGGTCGCCCAGGTTCTGGTCTCCAAATATGCCGATCACCTGCCGCTCTATCGCCAGGCGCAGATCTACGCCTGGCAGGGCATCCATCTCGACCGCTCCACGCTCGCCGACTGGGTCGGCCGCCGCCTGGCATTTGCGTCCGGTCCACGAGCGACAGCTGGATAAGCTGAAAGCCTCGCCAAAACTCTTTGCCGACGAGACTACGGCACCGGTGCTCGATCGCGGCCGCGGCAAGACTAAGACCGGGCAGCTCTGGGCTTATGCCCGCGATGACCGACCATGGCAGGGGAGCGACCCGCCGGGCATCGCCTATGTCTATGCGCCGGACCGAAAGGCGGAGCGACCGATCGCTCATCTGGCGGGCTTCGCCGGAATCCTGCAGGTCGGCGGATATGATGGCTATCGGATGCTCGCCTTCTGCTGGGCACACGTGCGTCGGGGCTTCTACGAGTTCGCAGCAGCCGGCCCGGCGCCGATCGCCAGCGAGGCGCTCCGGCGCATCGCAGAACGATATCACGTGGAGGACGACATCCGCGGCCAGCCGCCAGGCGCACGTCGCGCCGCAATTGCCGGCATACTTGGGCGATGTCGATCTGCGCCAGGAAAGGACCCGGCCGATCCTGGCCGAGTTCGAGCCGTGGCTACGAGAGAAGGTCGGCCTGATCAGCCAGAAGACCAAGCTCGCCGAGGCGATCCGCTATACGCTGTCACGCTGGGAGGGGCTCACCCGCTTCCTCGACGACCACGTATTGAGGTCGACTCCAATACCCTCGAGCGGTCTATCCGTCCGATCGCGCTTAACCGGAAGAACGCCCTCTTCGCGGGCTCTGACGGTGGCGCCGAGCACTGGGCCGTCGTCGCTTCGCTCATCGAGACCTGCAAGCTGAACGACGTCGAGCCGCTCGGCTACTTGGCCGACGTGCTCACCAGGATCGTCAACGGGCACCCGAAGAGCCAGATCGACGATCTCCTGCCCTGGGCCTACATCCCTGCTCCCGAGTTCAAGGCAGTGGTCTGACACCGCTTACGTTTCGGCCGCACCGCTCGCTCGCACTTCATCGCGCGGCTTAGGCGGTTCACATCGACATCGCCAAAGAGCTCGAGCCGTGCTCCGCTCAGCGCCGAAGTCGGCGCATCAGCCCCAGACTGACAAAGCCGATTAATGAGCTCACGAAACTGAGACCATACAGGTCGCGCCATAAGTGGGGTTCAACGCCCGTGGCGTCATGCCTAACGCTCTGTAGAAAAGGCACGAAGCAAAGTGCGGACAGTATCGCGACGATGAGAAACAATGCGACGAGCAGCCTTGTAATAGTAACGACAATACCCTCAGATCCGGAGTGTCCCAGCAACCATGCGGCTACAGGCACTGGGAGTCGGGCGCATTCCCCCCAGCCTATGAAGCCCACCAGAAAGCCCCACAATAGCGCGTGCGCGTGTACTATTTCCATAATGTGACTTCATCAGACGGATTGATCCCAGGCAAGTTAGCTGCTGCGCAAACACCACGGCAACGGCCAATATGGACACCCGGAACATCTCGCCGTTTCAGGTTTAACCAAGCCATTCTACGATCTATAAAAGTGGAAACTGCACCATGGGTTAAGTGATCGGAACCATGCCTACTCATCGTTCCAGATCACGTTCCCGCCATATGGACCTCGACGCGTTGCCTAAGTGGGCTTTCGGGAGGTTGTCCACTCGGATCGGACCGAGGAGACTGGAGTTACCAGCATCATCAACGGCACCCAGACGGCTGATCGACGATCTCGTGTCTTGGGCCTGTGGCCTGCGGACACCGCTTACGGCATTTCCGAGCACGAGATCGAAGAAGAAATCGGGAGTGCCTATGAGGCTATCCACGCCGCTGGCGTCAAATCGAAGTAGGCAGATTTCGAGAACGGGGCTGGGGTCAGGAATATAATCTTCTCCGGTGCGGCGACCCGGCGAAGACACCATGAGGCTAGTGCAATTCAATGATTGATTGGTGGAAAGATTAGCCGCCCTGAAAAGCGATTAGAATTCAGTGCGAGCGGCGGAAGGGTTGTCCGCCAAACAGAACGGCAGAGTCAACTTCGTTCAACGCATCTACCGCAGCCCAACGGCACTGATGCACACGCTAGCGGCGGCGCCACGATCCAATCATTGGCCGGACTGCTGGTATTCCCGCTCGCACTGATTGAACCCCGCATCGCCTGTATGGACACTACGAAATTTCGGGTAGCAGCAAAACTGCAACCAGCAATACTTCCGGTTGTCGTTTTCGGTCAGGCAGCTTGCGTAGGCCATCCGCTGCATACATACAGGTTGTGGCGCTGCTTGCGGCACTGATTCCCCCACGTCGTTCGCGTTAGGCAGGGATGATGCCAACGGGTCATCGGGGGCGGGTTGAGAGGTCACCTCGTCGTTTGCCGCCCGAATTTCATCATAGAGCTCGTCCGTGCGGGCGGTGTACGAATCGTCAATGCAGATTGGCGTTTTGCATCTATTGCGCTTGGCTAGAAACGCGCCCTGATCCTTGCGAATTCGGGCAATTTCCTTTGGATCCCTGACCCGCTCCATCAACTGTTTGTATGCGCTGTCCAGATTATTGTCGGCGCTAGACAGGCGTTCAACATTGCAAATGGTAAGCTCGACGTTGGTGGATGCTTTCGCGCAATTGAAACTTGGGTGAAAGTCCTTAGCTGGCGCTGCGGTTTGGCCAATGGATGGGTCCGGTTTTGCGTTGGAATTGGCTTTATTCATCAATTTGCGTGATTGCGTTTCTGCATCCTGTCGTTTTTGAGCGCACTCAGACATAAGGGTGTTATAAGCAATAATGACCTTATTCCGATCGCTAACATCATTGGCGCATTGGTTGAAACGCCCCGAAGAATTATTCATACAATCATACCACGATTTAGACCCCATGTTTATATCTTTACACGCTACGATACCAGAGTATTTGTAGCACTCATTATGAATATCCAATATTTCGTATTTGCGGAGATCGTCCGGACAGATGTGTCTTTTCACTGTGTCCACCATGACGTCTTTATCGTCGGCAAATGCGCCTGAGGTTGCAAAGAGCGCTGTAAAAAAGAAAAACGTCATCGCGAGACGCTGCACTGAAAATTGCATCGCTTTGTCCCTTTAGAGAATAATTCCCCCGTAGCGTTTCGCCCCAGTGCGCCACCGCCATTGGTCAGAGCGATTGTCGTAGCGCGATGTGTCTATACCGATCACATCGCGCCGCCTGGACGGCTTTCCGCCGAGCGACCTCCGCAGCGTGAGCCGTCAGCCGCTGTGCTGTTGTCGGTAGGGCAGTTGCCCGAGTAGCCCCCTCCACCGGATGCCGGCGATCTGTATTTCTGAATCACCGCGACGCTGCGTTGCCCATCGCCTTCGATATGCGTGTTGTTGCTGTTCGGGTTGAATGGATCGACGGTTTGCAGAAGGGAATTCGTGTTGCTTGCGTCACCAGACGCAAGCGTCATCGTGTCGTAGTTATTCAAATAATCGGCAGCACAACCTGAAACGAGAACCGCAGCCGGTACGGCAAAATACGAGCGCAAACGCATTGAGGTATCCCCCGACACCGCATGAGATTATGCGCTTTCTGTGCTTTATTGTCGAATCCGTTGTTAGGCGGGTTGCGATTTGCGGCGCGTTAAGCAAAGTTGACAGCGGGCTAGGATTTGGGGGGATCATGAAGCGGTTTGCTTTGACCGTCGCTGCGTCGTTAGGCTTGGAGACTGCGCCACACCACCGCAAACGACAACAGGGGTTCCGAGTGCCGGTCCTTCCACACAGGCAGATAGAGACCGGTTGGCGGTTCTGACAAGCCAACGAGACAAGGCTGCGACCGGTGACGCTCTTGGTGTGTTTCCTAATCGGTGCCCCTGTCTCGTCAATGTCCGGCGGCGATCACGAGACCGAAATTTCAGTCCTCAAAGGACGATGCGGACCGCCGAGAACCTAAGTCGCTAGGCATGTTGTGGTAAGGTCGTTCAGCTGGGGCGTTAAGCGTCGATGGGGTTGCGATGATAAAAGGGGAGAGCAATTTTCATCTGAAGCGATGGCTCGAGTATTACAACGGCAATTTCGCCGCAGTTTCGGCGATACTGTTCGCGGTTATTGTTGTGTGCGCCATCCTGTTTACCGTGGGGTATCTTTGTGTATTTCATATTGGTCTTGTTTGGATTGTCGGGTACGCTGATTTGGTGAAGATTGGGTTTGTCAGCTCAATTTTTGTGCTTCTTTTACTGATAAGTTTCGACAATTTCTTATCGATATTTGAACCAATATTAACTGCGAGCGCTTTAAGCATTGTCAATAAAATTGTCGTAGCGGCAATGGTCATCGCGACCATTGCTTTAAGCGTTGTCGCATATCGAATTAGGCATAGAATCGATAGCGGATTCGGCAACGGAACCGGGGTACTCATTTGTATACTAGTAGCCTATGTCACGCTTTTATTTGCAGTGACGCAGCGCATTCATTTGGTCGTTAGCTCTAATGGATACACATCGGCCGCTGGATTAGTTAAAGTGTTTTGGTATGTTTTCTTGATTTCTGCTATATCCGGCGGATTTTATGGTGTTATCGTGAAAGTGAGTGGTGGAATGAGGGAAAAGATTATTTTGGACGATCGGGTGTTCGACAACGCCGTGGTGATTATGCTCACGGAGAGTTACGCTGCAATTTACACCGATCACGGCGATGTTGTGACTGTGCCGGCCGCTCGCGTTCGTGAGGTTCAGGGCCAAAGCAGATTCTAGTGTTGCCGGGGCAGGATGGTGACAAAAAGGTTAGTCGAAAAGGTTAGTCGCTCTGGAACGCGCAGTGATTTCAACGGTTGTGGCGGAGAATGCCTCCGCCAATGGGCCATTGTGGCTGCAAATCTTGTGTTTGTTGCCGGTTAGGGTAATGCTGTCATCGGCCCAAAGCAGAGTGCGAGCGCGATGGATTCGAGTCCGTGTGAGATTGTCGATGAGACAGACGAGTATATCAACTTGGTGGTTGATATGCGATTTTCCTACGTGGACGAATTGGGGCAGCCTTACATTCAGAAAGATTTTCGGGTGGGTGGAGATGTTTGGCGGGTCCACAAGTGTGATGCGGACCCTTTCCCATCAAGTCCGCATGCTCACTGCATTGCCGGACGCCAATCTTTCGTGGGCACCAAATTGCATCTGGGTACGCGGGAGATTTATAGGGGACGTTCCTTCACGGGCCTATATCTGGCCGTGAAAACGTTCAACCAACTCATCGACAAAATCCGTCCCAAATTTCCGCGGGTGGTCCTCCCGCTGCCGATTGCTGATTGAATTCGCCTAGCTCATCGCGTTTTCCTCATGCACATTCGGACGCATGTGCAATCTCTACAACATCACCACCAGCCAAGACGCCATCCGTGAATGGACCCGGGCTTTGCGGGACATCATGGGCAACCTTGAACCGTCGCTAGATGTCTATCCCAACATGCCGGGACCGGTTTTGCGCAACGCGCCAGATGGTCAGCGCGAGCTAGCGAAACTAATTTGGGGAATGCCAACGCCGATTGAGCGAGTGACGGGCAAAGCCGACTATGGCACGACCAACATTCGTAACCCGCAATATGCGCATTGGCAGCAATACCTAGGCCTGGAAAATCGTTGCGTTGTGCCTGTGACCAGCTTCGCAGAGCCGAGCCCAACGCCGAACGACAAAGACCCCGAAACCGGCATTCAACGCAACTATTGGTTTGCCCGCAGCGAAGACCGCCCGCTGTTCTTTTTCGCCGGCATGTGGACGCCTTGGCATGGTGTGCGCAGGGTCAAGGACGGGGCAGGGGATTTCGAGCTTTACGGCTTCATGACGACCAAGCCGAATGCTCTCATTGCGCCCATCCATGAAAAGGCAATGCCGGTGATTCTGACAACACGCGAGGAAGTCGAGACGTGGCTAACAGTGCCGTGGTCCGAAGCCAGGCACATGCAGCGGACAGCGCCGGACGATGCGCTGGTGATCGTTGAGAAGCCGGCCACACAGATCAAGTTCCCGCAACAACCACCGGCGCAAGGCTCGCTGTTCTAGATGTGGAGTGGCCTTCGAATTCTGTTCGACTTTGCACCGTGGTTTACGATTGCCCTTCTGCTCGCCATTTTGGTGGTAGGGATCATTCGTCGCATCCGCTCTTAGTCGTCGCGCCAGACCGGGCTTTTCCGAACCTTTATCTTAACCAGACGGCGCACGGTCATCCGCTCGCGCTCGGCTGCGACAGGCACGATGACATCGCATTCGATGTTGTCGTTTCGGCCGCACCGCTCGCATTTCATCGCGCGGCTTAGGCGGTTCACATCGACATCGCCAAAGAGCTTAATGAGGTCGTCGGGATCGTAGTAGCGACGGCCGTGGCGATCATGACAGTACCCGCAATCAACCCATACCAACTGTCCGTGCTGGACGGCTGAACCAAGGAACCAGATCGTTGTTCGGCGTTTGGGCGGTTGCTCGGGCATGGGACACGAATAGGAACCAATTCCTTGCCGAGTCAATTCGACCTTGACAATTTTGTTCCTCTTTTGTTCACTGTCAACATCGACCATTAGGAGACAATGAAATGGATCACATTGTCAGGCTCGACAGCCGCCAAGAGGCTGCATTGCAAGCGACCGCCGACAAATTCATTACGCTTCACAAAGGCGATGCCGTGAAAGCGCTCAAGGAAATGATCGTGCTGAATGGACACCTTCAACAGCGGCTCGATGCGTTGTCAGGGGCACGGCAACGCCAATGACAGGCATCGCATTCGCAAGAGAGCTAGAGAGCGCATCAGACGCCATCGGTGACATCAGCCGCGCCGATCTGGCAATCATGCTTAGGCGGGCCGCAATTTGCTTGCACGCGATCGTCCGCGAATGGCTGGAAACCAACCCCTATCTGACGGTGCCATATGCGCTGGACGACGAAAGCGTGACGGAGGGTAGCGCCTAGCCTTGCGAGGTTAACGTCGCCAATCCCGTTTCTTCAACCGCTCAACCGCAACGTAATGAGCGCGATTAACCAGCCCCAATGCAAGGCCGACCGCAGCCGATGAGAATAGCCCAAAGCTATTCACCTCGACCTTGCCATACGGCTTCGCGGAATGATGCAAATTGTTGCAGAGGTCCATAACCCGCCGGTCCTCGAACGAGACACGATGACTGTGCGCAAATTCGTTACGGATTTTCCGCAAAGTGTCGCAATCATCCCGTTCCACGTCCGAAATCAAACTAAGGCAATGCGCTGCTTTGATACGCGCAGAGAACGTCCCGAGCGGTGCGTTGAAGCCATCCAGCAAGACCGCTTTGTCGGAATCTTCGACCAAATACGCGTCGATGATCCCCCGCAGTTGCTCGTCCAAATAGGAACACGCAACCATTACCGCACCTCTTGGGCTTTCCGCGTTGTGCGTATCGAGGAACGGCAAAAATTCCTTCAGATGTGGGTTCGCTTCGAGCACTTCCTCATTTGGTACACGGACCCACGGCATTAGCGATTGTCCTGTCTGGTTAGTAGACTGGTTAGTTGGCCACTAACCGAAAACCGTCAAACCCTACGTTTTCCCAGCGTTTTAGGGGTTGACTTGGCGGAGGGAGTGGCATTCGAACCATTCGGCGAAGTTAGCCAGCGAGCGCTCGGACATTTTCCCAGGCAAGGTCGCTTTTGGAGGTCGGCCACCGCAGTTCTAACGACCTACATGAGGTTCAAACCCGCCGCTCGCCCGCTACAGCGCTTTTGGGTGGCGCGCTCGCGAGCGGCTCGGATGGTCGTAGCTACGATTCAGTTTGGCTCTGCTGCCAATCTTTTGATTGCTGCGGAAGGATCGAACCCCAGGATTCTCGCCAGATCGATGAATTCGACTACGTCGACGCGGCGCTGGCCGCTTTCGAGGCGAGCCACAAAAGACTGATATTCGCCTAGCCTCGCGGCGAGCTCGGTCTGAGTCAGCCCACTAGCCTCACGCCTTTCAATCAGCATTGCGATCAAGAATTTGTGGCGCTGCGTTCCGAGCGTTTTGACCACAGATCTGCCTCATCCGGTTCCAGATGAGGGCTTCAATTATATCTGATTTCCAGTTATCTTAAATTCAGATACGACCTCGCCGTGTCGAGTTGGAGGAATCCAGGATGGCGCCATCAGCAGCAACGAATCATGACCCTGCCATGGTCCTGTGGGCCGCATGGCGTCGTGCCCAACATACGTCTCAGGTGCTTTGTAGGGTGCAGCAGCGGCTGGAGACCAGAATCATCAGCAATACCGGAATTCAGGTATTGACCCCGGACGAGATTACAAAGCGGCCCACGTCAGTGGTCGCACCGGACGGCGTCCGGCAATACGCTGTCGCTCAGGAGGCCGAAGTCTTAGCCATGACCGAGGCGCTCAAACTTCAGGATGCGCTCCCAGAGGTAGCAGCTCTGTCCCTGGCTGGCATCCTGGCTAAATTGGAGGTGATCGTCGGAGCGGACCGGGACATCGGCGATCCGACCGATTTCCCTTGGCCACACCTCGCTTCCGTTCTGCGCGATCTGAAAGCCATTGCGGGCGATTTGCCTCCATATGAGTCGGACCGCTCCACGACTCACGCTGATGTGGCTAGGCACTTGGAGCAGGCAACCCAGCTGTTAGAAGCTGTGGAGACGGAAGAGGCTGCGGAACACATACGCCAGACTGCGACATCGTTCGCGGAAATATCCGTTTTTCCAAAACCGGCTGAAAAACCGGCTGAGTTCCAAGACCCAAGCCGGTGTAGACACTCGCGATAGCTCAAAAAACGGAGGGAAATCAATTTGATAGAATGGCGCGCCCGAAGAGATTCGAACTCCTGACCCCCAGATTCGTAGTCTGGTGCTCTATCCAGCTGAGCTACGGGCGCGCAACAGGCCGTGCATGACACAGGCCCCGCGATCCGGTCGAGTGGGCCGGCCGCGATGTGGAGTGTTCCCTAACGACTGAATTTGCGAAAAGCAAGCCGATCCGGCAAAAGTTTTGTCGCAGGTGGTTTTGCCGGCTTTGATCGAGGCGCGCCGCTGCCGACAAGCGGCTCCGCCGGAGGTGGCGGCCTCAAGCCGGGCGGCGCAAACCGTTGCGGGCCTGATCGAGCCGCACCGGCTGATCGGGGATGGTGACGGCGAAGACGGTGCGGCCGCCGATCGATTCGACCAATTCAACCGTGCCGCCATGCGCGCGGATCAGCTCGTGCGCGATCGCCAGACCAAGCCCGGTGCCGCCGCTGCGCGCCGAGCCGCGGAAAGCGGCGAACAGGTTCTCGCGCGCCTTGGGCGGCAGGCCGGGGCCGGTGTCGGTGACGGTGATGCGGCTGACGCTGCCCTGGCGCTCGGCCGCGACCGCCAGCCGGCGCACCACCGCGCTTTCGGTGTCGGCGGCCATCGCCTGCACGGAGTTGCGGCAGAGATTGGTGAGCACCCGAAACAGCTGGTCGGAATCGGCATCGACCTCGAAGGCATGTTCGATGGCGTTGATGAACTCGATGCCGTCCTCGATGTCGAGCAGGCCGTGCACGTCGTCGACCAGCTGGCGCAGCCGCACGCGGCGGCGCGATGGCGCCGGCTCCTGCGTGCGGCCGTAGTGAAGCACACCTTCGGAATAAGAGACGGCGCGGTCTAGGGCGCGCAGAAGCTTCGGCGCGAAGGCCTGCACGGTCGGGTCCTTCACCTGGCGCAGGCGATCCGACATCAGCTGCGCGGACGCCAGGATGTTGCGCATGTCGTGGTTTATCTTGGAGACGGCCAGGCCGAGATCCGCGAGATGCTTCTGCTCCGACAGCATCTTCTGCAGCCGGTCCTGCATCTGCGACAGCTCGCGCTCGGCGACCCCGATCTCGTCGGCACGGTCGGCGGGGCGGATGACGCGGCCGGGATCGTCGGGCGCCTCGGAGAAGGCCAGGATCGAACGCGTCATGGTGCGGATCGGCCCGATCATGATCAGGTCGATCGCCGCATAGACCAGCATGGCGGTGAACAGCGAGATGAGCAGCGAGACGACGGCGACGTTGCGTGAGTATCGGAGCATAGCGTCGCGCAAACGGTAGTCCGGCATGATCAGCTCGAATTCCTTGTCGCTGTCGCCAACCGGGCCGAAGACGCGCAGCATGCGCTTGCCGCCGAAGAACAGCGTGTCGAGCGCGCCGGTCATGCCGTTGACCAGGCCGACATTGGCGATATCGATGTGCGCGTCGACTTGTGGCGGCATGTCGGCGACCACCAAAAGCCGCGAGACGCCGCCATCGCGCACGGCGATCGCCTTGGCGCCGATCGCCATCAGCACGTCGTTCTGGGCGTTGTGCGACAGCGAGTTGGGCTCGCCCTGCAACAGCACGATCGACACCGCGGCGGCCGTGCTGAGGCGCTCCTTCAGCCAATTGACCCGGTAGCTGGCGATCCAGGGCAGGAAGATCAGGATTTCAGCCAGCAGCACGAAGGCGATGGTGAGTAAAAGCAGCTTGGTCGACAGACCGCGCGACAACGGCACCCGGCGCGACGAATTCGTCGCCGCCGGCTGTGCCTTCTCGTTTATGGGCAGAGTTTCACTCGTCATTGACGCGCATTCACAAAGGCTTGATCGGCCAAGATTATGCGATTTGCGGCTTTTTTGCCAATTTCATCGTCGGCTCCGCGAAAAATGCCTCGCGGCGGGGCGGATTGACTTCCAAAGACCTTCTTTCTATAAGCCCGCTCACGCTCGGGCCATTCGTCCCGGCGCGGTTTCGATCGCGCCTAGGCCGGCCCGGCAAAGCTCCTGTTACACAGTGACAGAATCAAGAAGGGCCGCACCCCGCGGTATTAAAACAAATGAAGCGTACCTACCAACCGTCCAAGCTCGTGCGTAAGCGCCGGCATGGTTTCCGTGCCCGCATGGCCACCAAGGGTGGCCGTGGCGTCGTTGCCGCCCGCCGCAATCGCGGCCGCAAGCGGCTCAGCGCCTGAACGAAAGACGAGATCGTTGCCCGCACCCGGCAAGCCACAGGGGAAAACTCCCGGGCGGCTTCTGAAACGCGCGGAATTCCTTGCTGTGCGCGGCGGCGAGAAACGCCGCGGACGGCTTTTTCTCGTTGAAGTTCTCGACCGCGGCGATGACCTTGCGCCGCGCGTCGGCTACACCGTCACCAAGAAGGTCGGCAACGCCGTGGTGCGCAACCGCGTCCGGCGGCGGCTGAGGGAAGCCGTGCGCGTTCATGCCGCCGATGACATGGCGCCCGGCAATGACTATGTCATCGTCGGGCGTGAAGACGTGCTTGCCATTCCGTTCGGCCAGTTGAAGGCCGAGCTCTCCCGCCGGCTGCGCGGAACACGATAGGCCAAGGGCTTCGATGGAAAACAATCGCAATTTCTTCATCACCATCGCGCTGTCGGTGCTGATCCTGACGCTCTGGCAGGTGTTCTACATGAACCCGCGCATGGAACAGCAGCGCGAGCAGACACGCGTCGAGCAACAGCGCGTCGAGGCGCAAAAGAAGGAAGCGCAGGGCACCAATCCAAGCGCGGCTGGAACGCCGGCCCCGACCGCCGGCGCCATTCCCAGCGCGCCCGGCAGCGATAGCGTGACCGCGGCCAGCCGCGACCAGGCGATTGCCGCCACCAAGCGCGTCAAGATCGACACGCCCAGCCTCGCGGGTTCGATCAACCTGACCGGCGCGCGCCTCGACGACCTGAGGCTCAAGCACTACACCGAGACGGTCGACAAGAACTCGCCCGAGATCGAGTTGCTCAACCCGTCGTCGCTGCCCAATGGCTATTTCGCCGAGATCGGCTTCGTCGGCAACGACACCACCGGCACTGTGCCCGGCGCGGATACGGTGTGGAGCGTCGACGGCAATCCGACGCTGACGCCCTCGACGCCGGTGACGCTGACCTTCACCAACGACAAGGGCCTGACGTTCAAGCGCACCATCTCGATCGACAACGAATACATGTTCACCGTTTCCGACGCGGTGCAGAATTCGGGAACGGCCGCCGTCTCGCTCTACAATTACGGGCGCGTCACCCGTTTCGACAAGCCGGCCGTCGCCAGCACCTATGTGCTGCATGAGGGCCTGATCGGCGTGACCGGCAGCGAGGGGCTGCAGGAATACAAATACGCCAAGATCGAGAAGGACAAGGAATACACGCCCAGCAAGTCGACCAATGGCTGGCTCGGCATCACCGACAAATACTGGGCCGTGACGCTCATCCCGACGGAGAAGCAGCCCTTCCAGCCGAAATTCTCCTATTTCGAGTTCAAGGACGGGCCGCACAGCCACAGCTACCAGTCTGACTACCTGTCCGACGCGATCAGCGTCGCGCCCGGCCAGTCGACGACGGTCGAGTCCGAGATCTTCGCCGGCGCCAAGGAAGTCTCGACCATAAACGCCTATGCCAAGGACCGGCAGATCCGCCAGTTCGACCTTTTGATCGACTGGGGCTGGTTCTATTTCATCACCAAGCCGATGTTCTGGCTCATCGACACGCTCTACAAATTCTTCGGCAATTTCGGCTTGGCGATCCTCGCCACCACCGTCGTCGTCAAGGCCATCTTCTTCCCGCTCGCCAACAAGTCCTATGCCTCGATGGCGAACATGAAGAAGGTGCAGCCGAAGATGGTCGAGATCCGCGAGAAATACGCGGACGACAAGATGAAGCAGCAGCAGGCGATGATGGAGCTCTACAAGACCGAGAAGATCAATCCGCTGGCCGGCTGCTGGCCGGTGGCGCTGCAGATCCCGGTCTTCTTCTCGCTCTACAAGGTGCTCTACATCACCATCGAGATGCGGCACGCGCCGTTCTTCGGCTGGATTCACGACCTTGCGGCGCCCGATCCGACGTCGATCTTCAACCTGTTCGGCCTGCTGCCGTTCGCGGCGCCCGCCTTCCTGCCGCATATGGGCGCCTGGGCGGTGGTCATGGGCATCACCATGTTCCTGCAGATGCGCATGAACCCGGCACCGCCGGACCCGACGCAGGCGGCGATCTTCACCTGGATGCCGGTGATCTTCACCTTCATGATGGGCAGCTTCCCGGCCGGCCTCGTCATCTACTGGGCCTGGAACAACACGCTGTCGATCCTGCAGCAGGGCGTGATCATGAAGCGCCAGGGCGCCAAGATCGAATTGTGGGACAATCTGACATCGATTTTCCGCAAGAAACCATCGCCGGCGGAATAGACGGCTCCTGAACTGCTAAGACGAAAAAACCCCGGCATCGTTTTGTCCGGGGTTTTTGTTGATCAGGCTCAGCGAGCAGCCGTCAACCTTCGAGATTGGCCGTGGCCATGTTCCCGGTCGTCATTCCAGGGCGGAACAAGCAGCGAAAAAAAGCCCGGCGCGAAGCCGGGCTTTCGATAGGGTGTAGCGCTGGTTCGCCTCAGCTCACCTGGACCTTGTCAGCCGCAGCCTGGTCCTCGGCGATGCGCTGCTGGAACATCTGCGCGAAATCGATCGGATCGAGCATCAGCGGCGGGAAGCCGCCATTGCGGGTGGCGTCGGCGACGATCTGGCGGGCGAAGGGGAACAGAAGCCGCGGACATTCGATGAACAGCAGCGGCAGCATGTGCTCCTGCGGGAAGCCGCTGATGGCGAAGACGCCGCCATAGACCAGCTCGACGTTGAACAGCACTTCCTGGTCGAAGGAGGCCTTGGCGTTCAGCGTCAAGTTGACGTCGAACTGCTTGTCCGAGAGCGGGTTGGCGTTGACGTTGACATTGATTGCGATGCCTGGAGCCTTGTCGCGGCCGCGCAGCGAATTCGGCGCGCCGGGGCTTTCGAAGGACAGGTCCTTCACATATTGCGCAAGCACATTGAGCGAGGGCTGGTTTTGGGTGCCGTTGCCGTTGGCGGCGCCGGTCGCGGCGTCATCGTTGCTGGCCATGAGCCTTTAAGTCCTTTTGCCTGGGCAGCATTGCTGACCGGATTGAAATCGCGGGTTCGCTACCATGCTCGGCCGGACAAAACAAGTTTTGCCGCCTCTGTCGGGCGATAGGTCCGGGACTGGTTCCCCGTCACAGGGATTTTGAAAGGTTGCGGTTTGTCTTGGTGCAAGTTTTTCCGTTCATTTCCGTGAAATCAGCGCAAACGCCGGGGATTGGTTGAAGCCGCCCCAACCTCGTCATTCTATGGCGGAGCAAGGAGCGAAGCGACGCGCGCAGACCATAGAATTCCGTGACTTGGAAGCGCCGCCACGGTGCAGAATTCTGGTCCGTTGCACGCCTTCGCGAAGGTAACGGCATGGATTCCAGGGTCTTCGCGACGGAGCTTCGCTCCTGCTCCGCCCTGGAATGACGATCGCGATAGGGCGTTTCGGCCAATCTCCAAGGCATGCCGCCTGCCAGAGCCGACCGGGCAAAATCCCCGTCCGGGACTAATCGTTCTTCAGCCGCCGCCAGGGCGAATTGTGGTCCGGCCGGTCCGGATAATCGTCGCGAGAATAGTCGCTGTCGTCGAGGTCGATGACGTGATCGCGGCGGCGCGCCGAAAAGCCGCGGCTGAAGCTAGTCGCCATGACGATGCGATTCTTGAGCAGGCGCCAGGCGAAGTCGCGCACCGGCGGCAACAGGAGAAGAATGGCGAAGAAATCGGTGATGAAGCCCGGAATGATCAAAAGGATCGCCGCCAGCACGATCATCGCCCCATGCGCGAGCTGGCGGCTGGGGTCGCGCCCGGCGTCCATCTCCGTGCGCACCCGCGCCATGACGCCAAAACCCTGAAGCCTCAGCAGCAGGCTGCCCGCGACGCTGGAAAGGATGACCAGCCCGACAGTCGCCAAAGCCCCGATCTCGCGGCCGACGACGACGAAGCCGGCGATCTCCAGAAGCGGCAGCAGGAGCAGGAACAGCGGGATGAACGAAATGCGCAAGTCTTGACCGATCGCTTTCTTCTTTTGCGGCGCTGGCGGACAATCGCCGCTGGCCTTGGCGCCTTTAGATAGGTATGGCTGCCTTTGATTTGAATGATTGCGCCTGCCGTTCTATATGCTTTGGGTGTTGAACGCTATGCGACCGCGGTCCCCAGGGGTTACGCCGGTCCGGCACGGACAGGGATCGAGTTGGCGGAAAATATGGGTTTCTTCGACTTCGGCACGATTTTCTTTCTGATTGCGGCGGTTGTGATCTTTTTCCAGCTGCGCAACGTGCTTGGACGTCGCACCGGAAACGAGCGCCCGCCCTTCGATCCTTATTCGGCGAGCCGCACGCGCGAGGCCGATGCGGCGCAAAAGCCTGAAAATGTGGTGTCGCTGCCGCGCAAACGCGCGCCGGGCGAAACCGCGCCCGAGATCTATGCCGACATCGACGCCTTCGCCAAACCCGACACCGATCTCAACAAGGGCCTGCGCTCCATCAAGGACAATGATGCGTCCTTCGAGCCGAAGGGCTTCGTCGACGGCGCCAAGATGGCCTATGAGATGATCGTCATGGCCTATGCCGACGGCGACCGTAAGACGCTGAAGAACCTTTTGTCGCGCGAAGTCTATGACGGTTTCGTCGCCGCGATCGGCGATCGCGAGGCCAAATCGGAGAAGATCCAGTCCTCCTTCGTCGGCATCGACAAGGCCGACATCGTCGCCGCCGAAATGAAGGGCTCGGAAGCGCATATCACGCTGCGCGTCGTCTCCGAGCTGATCTCGGCGACCCGCGACAAGGCCGGCGCCGTCATCGACGGCGACCCTGAAACGGTGGCCGAGGTCAAGGATGTCTGGACCTTCGCCCGCGACACCCGCTCGCGCGACCCGAATTGGAAGCTCGTCGCCACCGAAGAAGAAGATTGAGATCAAGCGGCGGGGCCCCAGTCGTGCCGCTCTCTTCCGCATTCGGCATAAAATCCTTCAGCGACCTTCCGGGTTGGGGCGAAGATGACCACGCCGCGGCATTCGCCGCGTTTCGTCGCTCGGCCTTCCGCGCGCCGATAAAATCTTACCGGACCGGATCGCTCGGCGTCGATTTCAATGCTTTTGCCGATGCCTATGCCGAGGCGCGTGCCGTTTCGGCGCCGAGCACGTCCGAGGCGCGATCCTTTTTCGAACGGCATTTCGTGCCGATGAAGGTGCGGCCCGAAAACGGCTCGGGTCTCGTCACCGGCTTCTACGAACCCGAGGTCGAAGCCTCGCCGGTCAGGACCGGGCGGTTCACCGTTCCGCTGCTGTCCCGCCCCGCCGACCTGATCGACATCGACGACGGCAACCGTCCGGCCGGCATGGATGCCTATCTGGCATTCGCCCGCCGGACCGATGGTGCTCCGGTCGAATATTTCGATCGTGGCGAAATCGAGCGCGGCGCGCTCGCCGGCCGGAACCTCGAAATCGCCTGGCTCGCTGAGAAGGTCGATGCGTTTTTCATCCACGTGCAGGGCGCGGCGCGCCTGAAGATGACCGACGGCAGGCTCGCCCGCGTCACCTATGCCGCCAAGTCCGGCCAGCGCTTCACCGGCCCCGGCAAGATCTTGAGCGATCTCGGCGAGATCCCGCTGGAAAAGGTAACGATGCAGTCGATCCGCGCCTGGTTCAAGGCGCATCCCGATCGGGTCGACGAGATCCTCTGGCTGAACCGCTCCTATATCTTCTTCCGCGAGGCCGCGGTCGATGATGCTTCGCTCGGCCCGATCGCCGCCGCCAAGGTGCCGCTGACGCCGGGTCGCTCTGTCGCGGTCGACCGCCTGCTGCACACATTCGGCACGCCCTTCTATATCGACGCGCCGACGCTCACCGCCTTCGACGAAAAGCCGTTCCGGCGGCTGATGATCGCGCAGGACACCGGCTCGGCCATCACCGGTCCGGCGCGGGGCGACCTCTTCGCCGGCTCAGGCGACGCCGCCGGCGAGGTCGCCGGCGTGGTCCGCAACGCGGCCGATTTCCATGCGCTGGTGCCGCGTGCGCTTCTGGACGGAGCGACCCCGTGAGCCGCCGCGACGATCATCTCAGCGACGACGACCGTATCCTGTGGAACCTGGTGGCGCGCTCGGCGCGGCCGCTGAAGGGCAAAACCGCCGTCGAGATCCCCGACATCGTCGAGCCCAAGCCCGAGACGCCCCGGCCCGCCGCCAATGGCGTAGCGGGCGTGGCCGCCAAGCCGAAGGCGCCGCATGTGGCGCATTCGCTCGACGACCAGACGTTGCACAAGCTGAAGAAAGGCCGGCTGCCGATCGAAGGCCGCGTCGACCTGCACGGCATGACGCAGGGCGAGGCCTATTCGCTGCTGCTCACCTTCCTCAACCGCGCGCATGCCGGCGGCATCCGTTACGTGCTAATCATCACCGGCAAGGGTTCGTCCTCGGGCGGCGACGGCATATTGCGCCGCGCCGTGCCGGCCTGGCTGTCAACGCCGGCCTTCCGGCATCTGGTGTCCAGCCACGATCATGCTGCCCGCAACCATGGCGGCTCGGGCGCGCTCTATGTGCGGCTGCGGCGGATACGGTCATGAGGATTTGGCGATGAGCCAGCCGACATGACCCCGTTCGGCGAGAAGCTCAGGACGCTGCGCGCCGAGCGCGGCGTCAGCCAGAAGGCGATGGCCAAGGCCATCGGCGTCAGCGCCGCCTATCTTTCGGCGCTCGAGCACGGCCGCCGCGGCGCGCCGACCTGGACACTGATCCAGAAGATCATCGGCTATTTCAACGTCATCTGGGACGACGCCGAGGATCTTGCCCGCCTCGCCGAAAGCTCGCATCCGAGGGTCAGGATCGACACATCCGGCCTGTCGCCGGCGGCCACCGAGCTGGCCAACCTTTTGGCCGAGAGCATCGAGAGGTTGGATGAGGCGGAGCTGAGGAAGATCACGGCATTGGTCCGAGCTGCGCTGAGGGGATAGTTTGCCCGGATGAAACGGGTGCGGCTAGCCGACGCCGCCCGAACTTCGTCATCCACGGGCGGAGCGGGAGCGAAGCGGACGCGCAGACCCGAGGATCCATTTCGCGGTTTCGCGCGAAGGGCAAGGCGGCGCAGAACAGAGATCGTTCTGCACCGCGGTGACGTTCAGCGAGGGCCACGGCTTCCGTGTGCTAGGCCGCGGACAGCCCTTATTCCTGAAATCACTGCTTGCCGGCGCCGGCGCCGTTCGTGCTACCGCGTCCGCCATTGTTGTTGTGATCGCGGCCGCCGTTACCACCGCCCAGACAAGCCGAGGAGCTGACGCTGCAGCAGCGGCCGCTCCACAGGTCGTTGAGATTGGTCTTGGCGCAGCTTTTGGTGGTCTCGTCCGCCAGGGCCGATCCGGTCAGGGCCGACACCGCGATGGCGGCAAGCAAGGTGTTTCGCAGGAAAGCAGTCATTGAAATTCTCCATGGTTGGGTTTGTCATCCACGGCTGTGTGTCGCCGGCCGGACGGAAACGGTTCATGGAGTTGCGTGAAAATTTTCGGCACGGCCGGGCTTTTTTGTTGTCATCGCCCGTTGCGCCAGAAGCGCCCCGCTCAATCCACCGCCACCTCCAGCCACAGAGCCTTTTCGCCGAGCGTCGAAACCAGCTTGGCATGCGCCCGCGCGGGGCGCTTCCTACCCACAGCGGAGGGGGTAGAGTGCCTCGCGAAGAAAGCAGGGTGTTCGAGGCTTACTGCACCGAGCCCACAAGCACAGGCTGGCCGTCGCGGATCGAGACCCAGCGTCCGGTGTTGTCGATCGCCTGCCGCTTGAGGAAGCGATAGCCGGTCGCGTCCCAGGCTTTGACCTTGTCGGTCAGGTTGTCGAGCACATAGTCGCCCTTGTCGGTGCGCACCGTCAGCACCGAATGGCCTTCGCCGTCCGGCTTGCGCACGACGGTGATCAAAAGGTCGGCCAGCGACATGCCCAGACGGTAGAGCTGGCGGCGCTTTTCCAGCACATAGTCCTCGCAGTCGCCATAGCCGTCGTCCGGATAGGCCCAGACTTCGTCCTTGCCGTAGTGATCGAGATCGCTCAGCGGCTTGACGGCGGCGTTGACCTTGGCGCTGACGCTGACCAGCCTGCGCCACAGGCCGTCCGTCATCGTGGCCGGCCCGAGATTGACCGGGCGGATGTTGCATTCGCTGGGATGCGATTTGCAGAAATCATAGTGGCCGATCGGCTGCGACGTCAGGCCGCCCGTGGCCATCGCGCCCGCCGCCCAGGCCGGCACCGCCCAATGCGCAGAGATCGCCAGTCCTGCGGCCGCACACAAGCGCAGAATCCGCGTCATCGCTGAGGAAGTCATTGTCCCCGCCCTGTTCTTTATTAACGAAACGTTAAAGGCGATTTACAGTCCGTGTCAATTGGAGACGATGGTCAGTTTGGCGGGATGGTTACCTGCGCGATCCCGTAGCGGCACTTTCGCAACAGAAGCGCGGATGCAACACCGCTGGCCGCCAGGTGGCGGCTAGGCTGATGCCGGGCTCCGGAGTTCAGCTTTTGGCGGAACGAACCAGTTTCGGCTTCGCCGCCACCCGGTGCTGGCGGCCATAGCTGGAAATGAAGTCGACAATGCGCGGCACGATCTCGGAGCGGAAGCGCGAGCCGTTGAAGACGCCGTAATGGCCGACGGCTGGTTGCACGTAATGCGCATGCCTGTCGGCCGGGATGTTGACGCACAAATCATGCGCGGCCTGGGTCTGGCCGAGACCGGAAATATCGTCGTTCTCGCCCTCGATGGTCAGCAGCGCGACGTTGCGGATCGCCCTCGGATCGACCGGCTCGCCGCGATGCGCCATCTCGCCTTTCGGCAGAGCGTGGCGCACGAACACGGTGTCGACCGTCTGCAGGTAGAATTCCGCCGTCAGGTCCATCACCGCAAGATATTCGTCATAGAAGTCGCGGTGCTTCTCGGCGCTGTCGCCGTCATGCTTCACAAGGTGCATGAAGAAGTCCTTGTGCGCGATGATGTGGCGGTCGAGGTTCATGCTCATGAAGCCCGAGAGCTGCAGGAAGCCGGGATAGACCGGACGACCGAAGCCCGGCACCGGCCACGGCGCCGGCATGACGACATTGTCGCGGAACCAGTCGATGCCCTTTTCCTTGGCCAGAAGATTGACCGCGGTCGGGTTGCGGCGCGTATCAACCGGTCCGCCCATCAGCGTCATGGTGGAGGGCACGAAGGGATCGCCGCGCTTTTCCATCAGCGCCACCGCCGCCAGCACCGGCACGGAGGGCTGGCATACCGCCATCACATGCGTGTCGGGGCCGAGCGCGTGGAACATCTCGATGATGTAGTCGACATAGTCGTCGAGATCGAAGCTGCCTTGCGCCGCCGGCACCATGCGGGCATCGACCCAGTCGGTGATGTGCACGTCGGCATGGGGCAGCATCGCCTCGACCGTGCCGCGCAGCAGCGTCGCGTAGTGGCCCGACATCGGCGCCACGATCAAAAGCTTCGGGTCGGGCTTGCGGCCGGCGGTCAGCGCGCGCTCGAAACGGATCAGGTCGCAGAACGGCTTCGACCAGACCGTCTTTTCGGTGACGCCGACGCTTTTCCAGTCGACCACGGCCTTGTCCAGGCCGAACTGCGGTTTGCCGTAGCGACGGGTGGTCCGCTCGAAGAGCTCCGCGGTCGCCGCGACCGAGCGGCCGAAGGGGGTGTGGGAAACCGGATTGAGCGGGTTGGAGTAGAAGAGCCGCACCGCGTCGGCATAGAAGCGGGCCGGCTGCAACGCCGCATGGTTCATTTCGTAGAGCTGGTAGAACATCGCGAACCCCGCTGCCGTCCGACGACCAAAAGGACGACGAACTGCGCCGAGCCTTGAATGTCTCCTGGCGAGGTTAACAAGATATTGTTGCGATGCAATACGTCATTTTGTCTGACGAATGCATCTTTCGTTCAACCTGTTGAAAACCGGCCTTAAGCGGGCGAGCCGGCTCAATGTGCGCTGCCGAAATGTGAAGGATATGTGTCCGGCTCCCTCATGCCGGGGATTGGTCGAAACCGTCCAATCTCGTCATTCTATGGCGGAGCTTCGCTCCTGCTCCGCCCTGGAATGACGAAGAGCGGCTCAGACGCGCGCCATGCAGACGGCGGTATGGCCCGAACCGATGAAGCCCAGTTGGCCGGCGGCGCCGCGGGAGAGATCGAGCATGCGCCCCTTCACGAACGGACCGCGATCGTTGATGCGCACGACGACGCTGCGGCCGTTGTTCTTGTTGGTGACCCGAAGTTTGGTGCCGAAGGGCAAGGAGCGATGGGCTGCAGTCAGTGCCGAGGGGTTCATGCGTTCCCCTGAAGCGGTTCTGGAATGCAGCGCATACCAGGAAGCGCGGCCGCACTGCGCGGCGGCGGAGGAGGCGGATGAGGCGCCGGCCATCAGGCCAGCCGCGATCGTTACCGCGACAAGCGCAGTCTGGTTGGTTTTCTTCATGCTTTGGGGATGGCTCCGTTAGAGATATGCCCCGCCGATAGGTGCCGAATGAGGCGGGAAATGCGGCATTGATCTGGCGGTTCCATGGCGACAGCACACGTTTGGAGTCGCCGCGAAACAGTTTGTCATGATATTCACAGCCCGTTAAGGCGTATTCTTAATGAATATCGGGCCGGCATGCGGGACATTCTGGGCAAGATCGGCCCACAAGATTTGAGGTACTGAGGGACGGAACTGCTTCGGTTCCTCGACGTCTTTTGTTGCGTCCCCATTGACGTTCAGGATCGACTTCCGGAGAGGGTCCAGCCGATGCGATTGATCAGGTTTGTGCTGGCGCTGATTGTGCTGGGGCTGGGTGCGCTGTGGTCGCTGCAAGGCCTCGGTCTGGTCAAGGGCAGTTTCATGACCGGGCAGACGCAATGGCTCTATATCGGCCTCGTCACCATGCTGGTCGGCGTGGTCGGCCTCCGTTGGGCGAACCGCTCGCGCATCTGACCTTGCCGGACGGGCGGAGACGGCTGGCGAAAAAGGTTAGTCTGCGACCCGATCATTGCGACCAGTGCCGCCAGGCCCAGTAGAAGCTCTCGTCGCGTGGCGGCAGGCCGTCGCGTTCGCGGAAAGCAGCATCCTTGCGCATTGGCTGAGCGTCTCTTCGTCATTCTAGGGCGGAGCAAGGAGCGAAGCGACGCGCGCAGACCCTAGAATCCATTCCGTGACATAGAAGCGATGCGGCGGTGCAGACTATCCGGTATCGCGAGGCCTTCGTCTGCACCGGGGTGCCTATCATGGATGTAACGGCATGGATTCTAGGGTCTTCGCTCCGCTTCGCGTCGCTCCGCCCTAGAATGACGAAGGAAGATGGTCGCCGCCCTCCCACGAACACCCCAGCGAACGAAAAATCCGCCTGTCATCCCATTCAAGCAAATCCATGCCACAAAGGGCGGGCGAATTGGGACCTTGGTTTCGTGCTTGGTACGGTTAGTATAGTAATCTTATCAACATTGGCAGTGAGAGAACGATGCGCGACCTTCAAAAAACCGTTCCGGCGATCGTTCGTGGCTTGCGGCTGAGGCCGCCCGCGGCGCTCGCCCCGCGCTGATCGCTCAAATCACGTTTCGGCTAGCAGTCATGGTGGGACGCGGCAACTCCATCATCATTGTCGGCGGCGGCGCAAGCGGCGTCGTGCTGGCCGCGCATCTGTTGAAGTCGCCCAATCCGGATCTGCGCGTCACATTGATCGAGAAGCGGCCGCATTTCGGCCAGGGCATGGCTTACTCGACGCTGCTTTCGGCGCATGTGCTCAATGTCAACGCCTCCGGCATGAGCGCCTATGCCGACGACCCGACGCATTTCGCGCGCTGGGTGCTGGAACGCGGCCTCGCCAGGCCGGACCAGGGACCGTTCTACGCGCCGCGCAGCCTCTATGCCCGCTATCTGCAGGATGTGCTCGAGGGCCTCGAGGAGCGCGAGCGCGAGACCGGGCGTCTCAGGTTGATCCGTGAGGAGAGCCTGTCGATCGCGCCGACCTCGTCGGGCGTCGAGGTCGCACTCGCCAACGGCACCAGCGTCGTGGCGCATCTCGCCGTCATGGCCACCGGTCACGACGAGCAGCCCGGCGCCTTCCAGGGTCACGCCGTCCGGATGGGGACGGAGGCCGACACCGCGCTCGATCCTGAAGCCCAGGTGCTGCTGCTCGGCACCGGCCTGAGCATGGTCGACGCTTTCCTGTCGCTGGAGCAGCGCGGCCATCGCGGTTCGATCGTCGCGGTGTCGCGGCGCGGCCTGCTGCCGTCGCCGCATCGCAAGGGCAACCCGATCAAGCTCGATATCGCCGATATCCCGCTCGGCACCCAGCTTTCCTATTTCGTCGGCTGGTTCCGCAACCTGATCCGCGAGACCCAGAAAGCCGGCGGCGACTGGCGCGACGTCGTCGATGGTCTCAGACCCTTCAACCAGACGATCTGGCAGAATTGGCCGTCCTCGGCCAAGCGCCGCTTCGTCGAGCACACCAAGGCCTGGTGGGACATCCACCGCCACCGCATGGCGCCGGAAGTCTATGCGCGCGTCACCGAGGCGGTCGCCTCAGGCCGCATCCGCCTCGTCGCCGGCCGGGTGGTGGACATAGAACCGAACGGCGGCTTTATCGTGAAGATCCAGCCGCGCGGCACGCAGGACGTCGAGACCCTGGACGTCGCCCGCCTTTATGATTGCATGGGCATCGCCCGCGACATTTCGCGGACGTCGAACGGCGTCGTGCGCTCGTTGGTCGAGCGCGGCCTGGCGCGTCCCGATCCGCTGCGCCTCGGCCTCGATGTGACCGCGAAATGCGAGCTGATCGCGGCCGACGGCACGGTGTCGTCGAAGCTGCTCGCCGTCGGACCGCTGACGCGCGGCACCTTCTTCGAGATCGACGCCATTCCCGACATTCGCGTGCAATGCGCGAAGCTGGGCAAGCAACTGCTCGGATAAGGCTCTAGCCGCCAAGCGCCTCGATGACGACGCGGGCGGTTTCGGCGCCGGAAAAATTCTGCTGCCCGGTGATCAGGTTGCCGTCGCGTACGGCAAAGCCGCGCCACAACCCGGCCTGGATATAATTGGCGCCGATCGCCTTGAGCTCGTCCTCGATCCGCCACGGCATCAAATGCTTGCCGCGTTCGAGTGCCCCCATCGCCCAGGTCGCGTTGTCGGCAAAATCCTCCTCGACATTGGCAAAGCCGGTCACCGTCTTGCCCGCGGCAAGCAGCGATCCGTCGGCGCGCCTGGCATAGCGCAGGATGGCGGTGCCGTGGCAGAGCGCGGCGGCCACCTTGCCGGCCTCGTGGAAAGCGACGAAGATTTGCTGGAGACCGGTCGCGCCTTCATAGGTGAACATCGGCGACTGGCCGCCGGCGACGACGATGGCGTCGAAGCCAGCGACATCGATCTCGGCCACCGGCCGTGTGTCGTCGACCAGCGCCTGGAGCTTCGGGTTCGAAATGAAACCGAGCGAGATGAGATCGGTCTCCGAATAGCCCGACGGATCGCGCGGGTCGCTCAGCGCATCGGCTTCGCATTTGCCGCCGTCGGGCGAAAAGATCTCGACCTCGTAGCCGCGCTCGGTGAATGCGAACCAGGGATGGGTGAGCTCGCTCCACCAGAAGCCGACCGGCCACCCCGTTGTGGTGGAGACGGCCGGATTGGCGATCACGATCGCCACCCGCTTCGGCTTTCGTGCGTTGACCGGATTGGGGTCCCGAACACTCATTTTGCTCTCCCTTTTATGAAGTCGTCGCCGACAAAGCCGGGCACGGCAATCTGGCCATATGGCGGGGTAAATTCCGCTTTTGCCGCGCGCGGCCCTTGCCTAGGATCGGCGCATGACACAACGCGGTAGACTCTATGGCTGCCCGGTCGAGTTCGCGCTCGACGCGCTCGGCGGCAAATGGAAGACGGTGATCATCGCGCGGATCAAGCAAGGACCGCTGCGCTATTCCGAACTGCGCCGGCTGATCCCTTCGCTTTCCGACAAGATGCTGACGCAGCGCCTGGCCGATCTAGTCGAGATCGGCTTCGTCACGCTCGAAACCTCGCCGGATGGCAAGGCGCGCTACGCGCTGACCGAGCGCGGCCGCGACCTCGCAGCGGCGCTGCAGGCACTCTACGACTGGGGCATCCTGCATGGCCGCGCCGAGGGGGTGCGCTTCCGCACCGACATCGAAGCAGCGGCCTAGCGCAATTCCAGGAAAGCGCGTAGCGGTTAGGCTCGGCGACTTCGCCGTAGCCTTCCGTCCGCAATTGCGTAAAAACAAGGCCTCTGGCCTGAGATCAAGCGGCATCGGCAAGCGCGCCGCAAAAGCCCGCGACATCGGTGACGATGGCTTCGCCAAGAAAGCGCAGCGTCGCCATCGAGCGGTCGCGCGCTTCGCTATTGCCGAAGCCGCAGGCGTCCTCGATCACGACGGCGACGAACCCGTTGTCGGTCGCCTGGCGCGCGGTCGGCTCGATGCCGATCTCCATGGCGATGCCGGCGAGCGCCACCGCGCGAATGCCGCAGTCACGCAGCGCAAAGCCGAGCGAGGTGGAATCGAAGGCCGACATGGTCAGCTTGTCGAACACCGCCTCGTCCGCGCGCGGGGCGAGCTCCGGCACGATCCGCGTCGCTTCGGCATCGCGCGGGAACCATGGCTGGACCGCGTCGGGGCTATCACGCCGCTGCCAGGCCATGGCGGTGCGCAGCTGCGTGGCGCCCATCCATTTTTTCGGCAACGACAAATGGCGCGTGAATGCCACCCGCATGCCGGCCGAGCGCGCCGCTTCCAATGCCGTGCCGGTGCGCTCGACGATCGCCGCGGCGCCTTCCACCTGGCGGCAGATGCCGACCTGCATGTCGTAGACGACCAGCGCCATGCGGCGCGGATCGCACCATTCGGCCAGGCGCTGCGGAATCTCGATGCCTTCGCCAGAGCGGATCATGCCGCCGTCCGATCCCAGGGTTTAGCGATGTCGACTGTCGGGTCGAACAGGAATTCCAGCGGCAGCGGCGCGTCGAAAGCGATGAAATGCCATTCCAGCAGCCCGGCCTTGGAGAGCGGGAAATCATCGGTATAGCGCATGGCCTGCTCGACGCTGTCGAGCTCGAAAACGATGATGACGCCGCCGACATCGGCGCGCGCATAGTTCTCGCGCACGATGCCTTGCTTCCACAGCCGCCATACATTCGAGACCTCGTCGCGCAGATAGGGCCTGAGATCGTCGAGCGTGACGCCGGGCTTGAAATTGTCATAGGCAAGAATCTTCATCGGCCGCTCCTTGGCACGCGCTGTTCGTCCCGCGCTTCGTTCGGCTAGCATGATGGAAAAGGCATCGGCAACGAACGACATGGTGCGTTGAACAAGCCCTCAAGCTGGGCCTCCGTGTCGCTTTATTGAGGCAAAATGCGGCCGGTCATTGCCGGCACGGAGGAACGAGAATGACCATCGAAAGGTTGAACCCGCAAGGCATGCACAGCAATCCCGCCTATTCGCAAGGCGTGTCGCTGCCTGCTTCCGCGCGCATCGTGCTGGTCGGAGGGCAGAACGGCGTCGATGCCGAAGGCAACATCGTCGGCAAGGGCGATCTCGCGGCGCAGACGACGCAGGCGCTGGCCAATCTGGCCAAGGTTCTGGAAGCTGGCGGAGCGACGCTGGAGAATCTCGTCAGCCTGTCGGTCTATATCGTTGGCGATCAGGATATCGCTCCGGGCTTTGGCGCCTGGATGGCGTTCTGGGCCAACCGTGCTCCGCCGCCCATCATCAAGGCGCTGCGTGTTGTCGGCCTCGGCAATCCGGACTTCCTGATCGAGATCGAGGGCCAGGCGGCGATTGCGTAGACTCCCGCTTGAAGGGACACACTACGCGTCCGTGAAATTCCATTCCTCCACTCGCCGTCGGATTGGCACGATCTATCTTCTTTCCTGATGAAAAGGGCTGGACAAGACAGGGCGCGCGATCCGCGAAACCGGAATGGATTCCCGCGGCTCCACGCGCGAGATTGCCGACATCCCCCTCGAACTGCTTCGATGGAGCACTCAAGATGAGCGAGCAGACAAAAGCGGCGCCGCAGCGCGCGCGCATCAACATGTCGAGATTGCGTCCGCCTTACGCTTCGGTGCTCGACCTGATCGGCCAGACGCCGGTCGTCGAGCTGACCAGATTCGACACAGGCAAATGCCGGCTGTTCATCAAGCTCGAAAGCCAGAATCCCGGCGGCTCGATCAAGGACCGCATCGCGCTGTCGATGATCGCGGCGGCCGAGGCATCGGGCGCGCTGAAGCGTGGCGGCACCATCGTCGAGGCGACCGCCGGCAACACCGGCCTCGGCCTCGCCCAGGTGGGCATCCCGAAGGGCTACCGCATCGTCCTCGTCGTGCCCGACAAGATGTCGCGCGAGAAGATCCAGCATCTGCGCGCTTTGGGCGCCGAGGTGCGCATGACGCGATCCGATGTCGGCAAGGGCCATTCCGAATATTACCAGGACATGGCCGAGAAGATCGCCGCCGAGACCCCTGGCGCCTTCTATGCCAACCAGTTTGCCAACCCCGCCAATCCTCTGGCGCATGAGACCACCACCGGCCCGGAAATCTTTTCGCAGCTCGAAGGCGATGTCGACGCGGTAGTAGTCGGCGTCGGCTCCGGCGGCACGCTCACCGGCCTCGGCCGCTTTTTTGCGAAACACTCGCCCAAGACCGAGATGGTGCTCGCCGATCCGGTCGGATCGGTGCTGGCGCCGCTGATCAAGACCGGCAAGATGGAGGAGGCCGGCAGCTGGACGGTCGAAGGCATCGGCGAGGATTTCGTCCCGCCCAATGCCGATCTGTCGCTGGTGAAAAAGGCCTATTCCATTCCCGACAAGCAAAGCATGCTGGCGGTGCGCGATCTGTTATCCAGGGAAGGCATCCTGGCCGGCTCGTCCTCCGGCACGCTGCTGTCGGCAGCGCTTCGCTACTGCCGCGAGCAGACGACGCCAAAGCGCGTCGTCACCTTGGTCTGCGACAGCGGCAACAAGTATCTGTCGAAAGTCTTTGACGACATCTGGCTGGCCGAGCAGGGCCTGGCCGACCAGGAACAGCATGGCGATTTGCGCGACCTGGTCATGCGCTCGCCGCGCACCGGCGACATTGTGACCGTCGGCCCGGAGGAAACCCTGCTCAACGCCTACGGCCGCATGCGCCGCTCCGACGTCTCGCAGCTGCCGGTGCTGGACGAAGGCAGGCTGGTCGGCATCGTCGACGAGAGCGATATTTTAGCCAAGGTCGATGGACCCTATGACGGCCGCTGGGACCGTTTCAACGCGCCGGTGCGCACGGCCATGACCTCCAACTTGCACACGCTGCAGGCCAATCAGACGCTCGACGCGCTGCTGCCTGTCTTCGATCGCAACGAGGTCGCCATCGTCTTCGATGGCGAAGAGTTCATCGGCCTGATAACTCGTATCGACCTGATCAACCATCTGAGGCGCCGCGCAACATGATTTCGAACGGCAAGAACCGCCTGGCCTTTTCCACTCGCGCCATCCATGGCGGCCAGAGCCACGATCCGCTGACCGGCGCCGTGATGGTGCCGATCTACGCCACCTCCACCTACGGCCAGCAGTCGCCCGGCGTGCACAAGGGCTTCGAATATGCCCGCAGCCAGAACCCGACGCGCTTCGCCTTCGAGCGTGCCGTGGCCGACCTCGAAAGCGGCTCGGCCGCCTTCGCCTTTGCCTCCGGCCTGGCGGCGATCGGCACGGTGCTCGAGCTCCTCGATGCCGGCGCCCATATCGTCGCCACCGACGACATCTATGGCGGCTCGTTCCGCTTGATGGAGCGGGTGCGCAAGCGCTCGGCCGGGCTGCAGGTGAGTTTTGCCGACTTCACCGACCTCGCCGCGGTCGAGGCGGCGATCCGCCCGGAAACAAAACTGCTCTGGGTCGAGACGCCGACCAACCCGCTGCTGCGCATCGTCGATCTCGAAGGCGTCGCCGCGCTTGCCAGGCGCAAGGGGCTGCTCACCGTCGCCGACAACACCTTTTGCAGCCCCTATATCCAGCGCCCGCTGGAGCTCGGCATCGACATCGTCGTCCATTCGACGACGAAATATCTCAACGGCCATTCCGACATGGTCGGCGGCGTGGCGGTCGTCGGCGACAACAAGGATCTCGCCGCCCAGCTGAAATTCCTGCAGAACGCCATCGGCGCCATTTCTGGTCCGTTCGACAGTTTTCTCGCCTTGCGTGGCATAAAAACCCTGGCGCTCAGGATGGAGCGTCACTCGTCCAACGGCCTGAAAATAGCGCAATGGCTGGAAACGCGAAAAGATGTCCGCCGGGTCATCTATCCCGGCCTCGCCAGCCACCCGCAGCATTCCATCGCCGTCCAGCAGATGCACGCCTTCGGCGGCATGATCTCGGTCGACCTCGACCGCGACCTGGCGGGAACAAAACGCTTCCTCGAACGCACGCAGCTCTTCACGCTGGCCGAAAGCCTCGGCGGCGTCGAAAGCCTGATCGAGCACCCGGCGCTGATGACGCACGGCTCGATCCCGGCGGAAAAGCGCGGTGCGATCGGAATATCGGATTCGCTGGTGCGGCTGTCGTGTGGGATCGAGGACGGCGATGATTTGATCGCGGATCTGGAGCAGGCGCTGGGAGGTTAAACGGGCTTCGTCGCGATCCTTCGCGCCCCTCTCTGTCCTGCCGGACATCTCCCCCACGAGGGGGGAGATTGGCAGCTTCGGCGCCTCGCTCTTTCTGTGGCGTAGGCGATTGGCGAAAGCCGCGGTGACGGCTGATCTCCCCCCTTGTGGGGGAGATGTCCGGCAGGACAGAGAGGGGCGCTGTCCCGCTGACCTCTCGGTATGTGTGCCATTGCACACCACAATCCACGCTCTAAACTGCCCTCAACCTGCGATCTCCGGAGGCGCCATGCGCGTGATCGTGTTGGGTGGCGGCGTTGTCGGCGTCACCACGGCCTATCAGCTGCAGAAGGACGGGCACGAGGTCGTCATCCTCGAGCGCCAGCAACAGGTCGCTGCGGAGACCAGCTGGGGCAATGCCGGCATGATCGCGCCGGGGCATTCCTTTGTCTGGTCGTCGCCCAAGGCGCCGATGATCCTCTTGAAATCGCTGGTGCTGAAGGACCAGGCGCTGCGCTTCAAGCTTTCGACCGATCCGCGGCTCTACAGCTGGTCATGGCTGTTCCTGATGGAATGCACGGCCGGCAAGGCCAGGCGCAACACGCTGCTCAAGCATCGGCTGGCCGTCTATTCGCAATCCGTCCTGCACGAGGTCGTCGCCGATGAGCGAATAGAATACGACCGCAACGATCGCGGCATCCTCTATTTCTATCGCAGCCAGCAGGCGCTCGACAAAGGCGTCGAGCACATGAAGCTGCTGGAATCCGACGGCCAACTGATCAAGGTGCTCGACCGCGATGCCATCGTCGCCCTCGATCCGTCGTTGGCTTCCGCCAAGGAAAAAATCGCCGGCGGCATCCATTGCCCGACCGACGAGACCGGCGATCCGGCGAAATTCACCCGCGCGTTGGCCGCGAAGGTAGCCGAGCGCGGCGGCGAGATCCGCACCGGCACGACCGTCACCGGCATCGAGACGTCCGGCGACGGCGTCGCCCGGGTGCTGACCGACAAGGGAAGCGTCAAGGGCGATGCCTATGTGCTGGCGCTCGGCTCCTACAGCCCGCTGGTCGCGAGCACCGTCGGCATCAGCCTGCC
Organism: Mesorhizobium sp. B2-6-2; assembly: GCF_006440615.1. Lineage (NCBI taxonomy): Bacteria > Pseudomonadati > Pseudomonadota > Alphaproteobacteria > Hyphomicrobiales > Phyllobacteriaceae > Mesorhizobium > Mesorhizobium sp. B2-6-2. The sequence goes on from NZ_VFUG01000001.1 coordinate 128,495, forward strand.
GATCTATCCGATCAAGGGCTATTCGCTGACCATTCCGATCGGCAACCGTCCGGCGCCGCCGACCATCGCCGCGATCGACGAGCACAATCTGGTCGCCGTGTCGCGCTTCGGCGACCGGCTGCGCGTCACCGCTACGGCCGAGTTCGCCGGGTACGACACCAGCCACAAACCGGCCGATTTCGCCTTCATGAAAGGGGTGACCGAGGAGCTCTATCCCGAAGGCGCCGACTACGACCGCGCCGAGATGTGGGCGGGCCTGCGGCCGATGACGCCCAACAATCTGCCCGAATTCGGCCGGCGCCGCCTCAGCAACCTCTATCTCAACACCGGGCACGGCCATATCGGCTGGACCATGTCGCATGGTTCGGCCCGCATCACTGCCGACCTGATCGCAGGCCGCAAGCTGGCGATCTCGATGGACGGAATTTTGAACTGAGAGCATGATCCCGAAGGGGTCAACCAGAAGAGGGAATGCCATGTCTGTCAGCGCGGCCGCTACCCGCCCTCAATCGCCAGGGCCGATCGATTTGGGCGTCCTTCCGTCGGAGATCGATGGCGGCCTCGCCTCGCGCGCGGCGATCGGCCTGGCGATCCTCGCCACCGACCAGACGCTGGAGCACGAGTTCCGCGCCTTGATCCGCATTCCGGGCGTCGCCTTCTACGAGGCGCGCCTGTTCAACGACAACGACATCACGCCGGACACTTTGCGCGCCATCGGCCCGCGCATCGCGCCGACCGTCGACCTCATCCTGCCCAGCATCCCGCTCGATGTCGTCGGCTTCGGCTGCACCTCGGCCACCATGACGCTCGGCGAGGAGGCCGTCTTCGCCGAGATCAGGAAGGCGCGGCCGGGCGTCGCCTGCACCACCCCGGTCACCGGCGCTTTGGCCGCCTTCAAGGCGCTCGGCGCCAAGGGCATCGGCCTGCTCACGCCGTATGCGCCCGAGATCAACCAGGGCCTGGTCCGCTATTTCACCGGCCGCGGCCTCGACATATCAGCCGTCGCCACTTTCGACCGGCGCGACGACCGCGAGGCGGCCCGCATCTCGCTGGATTCGATCGAGGCGGCGGCCGAGACGATGGCCGCCGTGCCGGGGGTGGAAGCGATCTTCATCTCCTGCACCAGCCTGCGCGTGGCGGAAGCGGTCGCCGAATTGGAGCGGCGCATCGGCATTCCCGTCACCTCCTCCAACCACGCCATGGCCTGGCACTGCCTGCGGCTTGCCGGCATCGATGACGTCGTGCCGGCCGGCGGACGGTTGTTTGCGCTACCGTAGCGGCCGGAATGGGGGCTGGCGCTACCGGCCGCCCACGGGAGGTGGCTAGCCGCTCATCTTGAAGAAATCCACGAACGCCCTGAGCGCTGGCCGCATTTGCCGGCGGCTCGGATAATAGACGAAGAAGCCGTCGAAGAACGGGCACCAGTCCTCCAGCACGCGGATCAGCCTGCCATCGGCGAGCGGCGCCTTGACATAATCCTCGAAGACGAAGGCAAGCCCGGCGCCGTCGACTGCCGCTTGGGCGATAAGATGGTCCTCGTCGAGGATCAGCGGCCCTTCCACCGCGATCTCGATTTCCTCGCCGTCCTTCTCGAACTCCCAGCGGTAGAGAATGCCGCTGGAAAAACGGAAGCGGATGCAGCGATGGCCTGCGAGATCACGCGGATGACTGGGCTTCGGCATGGAAGCGAAATAGGACGGCGCTGCGACCACCGCGCCGCGGATGTTCGGCCCGATGCGCACCGCGATCATGTCGCGCTGCAGGCTTTCGCCGAGCCTGACGCCTGCGTCGAAGCCGCCTTCGACCACATCGGTGAAGCGATCCTCGATGACGATCTCCAGCACGATGTCGGGATAGGCGGCGGCGAAGGCGCCGAGCCGCGGCGTCAGCACCAGATGCGCAGCGGTGCGCGGCACGCTGAGCCTGAGATTGCCGGCCGGCCGGTCGCGCGCCTCGACTGCCGTTTCCAGCGCGAGGTCGATCTCGGACAATGCCGGCCGCAGCCGTTCCAGAAGCTGTGCGCCTTCCTCGGTCGGCGCGACGCTGCGCGTGCTGCGCGCCAGCAGCCGCACACCGAGCCGTGCTTCCAGGCTCGACACCGCATGGCTGACCGCGGAAGGCGCGATGCCGAGCTCGCGGGCGGCGCCGCGGAAGCTGGCGCATTGGGCGACCGCGGCCAGCACGGCGAGTTGCGAGAGGTTCGTCCGATTCATCGTTCTATTTTATAGAGCAACCCGTACAAAAGAGAAAGAATTATCGAACGCATTGCGAGGCGCTATCTCTCCCCCATCGCAACAAGGAGATGCGCCATGAAAACCCGCAAACTTGGAACTGAACTCGAAGTCTTCCCCGTCGGCCTCGGCTGCATGGGCATGAGCTTCGGCTATGGCGGCCAGCCGGAGGCGGAAGCGATCGCCACGCTGCGCCGCGCCGTCGAGATCGGCGTGACCTTCTTCGATACGGCCGAAGTCTATGGTCCATACGAGAACGAGATCCTGCTCGGCAAGGCGCTGAAGCCGGTGCGCGACAAGGTGACGATCGCCACCAAGTTCGGCTTCAAGATTTCCGAGCACGGCGAGGGCACCGACCGCATGGTCGGCGTCGACAGCCGCCCCGAGCACGTCAAGGCGGTGGCCGAGGCCTCGTTGAAGCGGCTCAACACCGACGTGATCGACCTCTATTACCAGCACCGCGTCGATCCGAACGTGCCGATCGAGGACACGGTCGGCGCCATGGCCGAGCTGGTGCGCGAAGGCAAGGTCCGGGCGCTGGGCCTGTCGGAGGTGAGCGGCGTGACGCTGCGCCGGGCGCATGCCGTGCACCCGATCGCCGCGGTGCAGAGCGAATATTCGCTGTGGAGCCGCGATCCCGAGGATGAGGTGTTCGACGTCTGCCGCGAGCTCGGCATCGGCTTCGTCCCCTACAGCCCGCTCGGCCGCGGCCTGCTCACCGGCGCGATCGCCAAGCCGGACGCGCTCGGCGCCGGCGACTGGCGCCTCACCTTGCCGCGCTTCCAGGCCGAGGCGATGGAAGCCAATAACGCGGTCATCGCGGTGCTGGAGAAGATGGCGGTGCAGAAGGGCGTGACAGCGGCGCAGCTGGCGCTCGCCTGGGTGCTGCACCAGGGCGATTTCATCGTCCCGATCCCCGGCGCAAGGAAGATACGCCACCTTGAGCAGAACACGGCGGCGGCGAATATCGAGCTGAGCGCGGCCGAGGTCGCGGCGATCGGTGCCGCGCTGTCGCCCGACAAGGTGGTCGGCAAGCGCTATACCGAGGAACTGCTGGCGCTGGTGAATGGGTGATAGTTGAAAGGGGCGCTTCGGCGCCCCTTCTATTTGGGACGCTGGCGCGAGGCGCCCCCCTCTGTCCTGCCGGACATCTCCCCCACTTGGGGGAGATTGGCTGTCACCGCCGCTTTCGCCAATCACCGAGGTTGAAAGAAGAGGCGCAGCGCCGAAGCTTCTGATCTCCCCCCTCGTGGGGGAGATGGCCGGCAGGCCAGAGGGGGGCGCTGTCCCTCCGGCATAAGGCCTTCTCACCTCCGCTGTGTAGCCCCGAACTGCCTACCACGGCACCACTTCAATCTCCGGCCAATACTCCCGCGCCCTTCTCCCCTTCGCCTCGTGCGTCCGCTGATTGTCCAGCACCCGGTTCGGCGTGATGCGAAACGAAAAAAGATCATCCAGCCCGAACGGTGCCACCAGCTCCAAATCTCCGTCGGCGTCGTACCGCACCCCCACCGCATGCGTCTTCGACGCAAAATAGCTCACCGACTGGCTCGCGCTCGCATAGCGCGGGCATTCCTGCCCGAACTTCACCGGATACCACAAATGCACCCGCGCCTGGTTGCGCAGCTCGACCGGCAGCGGCAGCCCCTCGAAATGCTTCGCCGCCCGCTTGATGACGGCATCCTCGGCCTCGTAGGACAAGTCGGTGTCATCGAAGTAGAACAGGTCGACGTCCTTGATGCCGTAGCCCGGCGGCTTGCCGGTCAGGTGGTTCCAGACGCTGTTGTAGAGCGCGCCCGAGACCACCAGCCAGTCCGGCAGCGCAAGCGCCCGCACCCGCGCAAGCGTTTCGGCAAGCAAAGGGTCGCCCGCGACGATCGCGAGGAACGCCGCGCGCTGGTCTTCGAAGGGCAAGCCGGAATAGCGAAGATGGTGCATCGCCCTTTGGAAGGCGATTCGCCACCGCTGCGCAATGTTTTACGCCCTCAGCACGCCGCCCGTCTGCTTGTTGACGTTGTCGACGATGCGTCTTGCGAGCGCCTCGAAATCCTCGTCGGTCAGCGTCTTTTCGACCGGCTGGATCGAGACCTCGATGGCGATCGACTTCTTGGCCGCCCCCAGCGAGGCGCCTTCGAAGACGTCGAACACCGAAATGCCGGTGACCAGCTTCTTGTCGGCGGCCAAAGCCGCCCGCACCAGCGTGCCGGCCTCGACCGTCTTGTCGACGACGAAGGCGAAGTCGCGCTTCACCGCCTGGAAGGGCGAGAGCTCGAGCTTCGGCTTGGTGCGCGTCGGCTTGGCCTTAGGCTCCGGCACGGCATCGACGAAAACCTCGAAGCCGCAGATCGGACCTGACGCGTCCAGGCCGTCCAGCGTCCTCGGATGGAACTCGCCGAACGTGCCGAGCACCGTCTTTGGCCCGAGCTTGATCGTGCCGGAGCGTCCCGGATGATACCAGGCCGGGCCGCCGTGCTCGATCTGCAGCCGGTCGACCGGCGCGCCGCAGGCCTCGAGCGCCGCGATCGCGTCCGCCTTGGCGTCGAACACCCCGACCGGCCCGGCATTGCCGGTCCAGCTGCGACCCGAGCCGTCGAGCTTGGCGGTACCGCGCCGCACGCCGGCGGCCACGCGCCGCTGCTGGTCGGCGCCATCGCCCTCATAGGTGCCCGAGACCTCGAACAGCGCCACGTCGCCGATGCCCTTGTCGGCATTGCGCTGCGCGGCCGCGATCAGCCCCGGCAGCAGCGACGGCCGCATGTCGGACATGTCGGCGGCGATCGGGTTGGCGAGCTTGAGGGCCGTCTGGCCGCCGCCGAACAGTTCGGCGTGTCTTGCGGGGATGAACGACCATGTGACGGCCTCCATCATGCCGCGCACGGCGAGCGCGCGCTTGGCGGCGCGGGTGCGCACCTGCAGCGTGGTCAGGATCTTGCCGTTGACCGCGTCATGCGAGGTAAGCGGCTGGGCCAAGATGTTGTCGACGCCATGGATGCGCATCACCTCCTCGACCAGGTCGGCCTTGCCGTCGACATCCGGCCGCCAGGACGGCACCTCCACCTTGACGACGTCGCTCAGTCCTTTCGGCTCGAAGCCGAGCCGGGTCAGGATGCCAAGGGCTTCCTCTCTCGGCACCTCGATGCCGGTCAGCCGTTTCACTTCCGACAGCGGGAAGGAGACGATCTTCGGCTTGTGGCCGGCATAGCCGGCAACCTCGATTTCAGAAGGCGTGCCGCCGCAGAAATCGAGCACCAGCTTGATTGCCAGCTCGACGCCCGGCACCATGAACTCGGGATCGACGCCGCGCTCGAAGCGGTAGCGCGCGTCGGTGATGATGCCCAGCGCGCGGCCGGTGCGGGCCGTGGCGATCGGATCCCAGAGCGCCGATTCGACCAGCACGTCGGTGGTGTTCTCGTCGCAGCCCGAATGCTCGCCGCCCATGATGCCGGCGATCGATTCCACGCCATTGTCGTCGGCGATCACGCACATCTCCGGCGTCAGCGTGTATTCGCGGCCGTCCAGCGCCAGCACCTTCTCGCCGTCCTTGGCGCGCCGCACCACGAGGTTGCCGGCGACCTTCGCGGCATCGAAGACATGCAGCGGCCGCCCGCGGTCGAAGGTGACATAGTTGGTGATGTCGACCAGCGCGCTGATCGGCCTGAGCCCGATGGAGATCAGCCGCTGCTGCAGCCATTTCGGCGACGGACCGTTCTTGACGCCCTTCACCAGCGTCAGCGCGAAGCCGGGACAGAGCTCGGGCGCCTCGATCGTGACCTTGACCGGGCACAGGCCTTCGCCGGCATGCGGCATGATCCCGCCGCCGGTGAGCCGGCCAAGCCCGCTCGCCGCGAGGTCGCGCGCGATGCCGTAGACGCTGGTCGCGTCCGGCCGATTCGGCGTCAGATTGATCTCGATGACCGGATCGTCGAGATGCGCGTAGGCGGCGAAGCTGGTGCCGACCGGCGCATCCTCAGGCAAATCGATGATGCCGTTATGCTCGTCTGAGATTTCCAGCTCGCGCTCCGAGCACATCATGCCATGGCTCTCGACGCCACGGATCTTGCCCACCGAGAGCGTCACGTCGATGCCGGGAACATAGGTGCCCGGCGCCGCGAAAGCGCCGATCAGGCCCGCGCGGGCATTGGGCGCGCCACATACGACTTGAACAGGCGGCTTGCCGTCGCCGGTGTCGACGGTCAGCACGCGCAGCCGGTCCGCATCGGGATGCTGCACGGCGGTCAGCACCTTGGCGATGACGAAGGGTTTAAGGCCGGCCTTGTCGTCGACATGCTCGACTTCAAGGCCGATCGCAGTCAGCCGCTCGACGATCTCGGCAAGCGAGGCGTCGGTCTCGAGATGGTCCTTGAGCCAGGAGAGGGTGAATTTCATGCTTCTGTTCCGTTCGGTCCTTGCCCATCAGGTCTGGGCACGCTGGTCTTCAGCTCGCGCGGCAGCGCGTCGGGCATGTGCAGGAAGGGCAGTTGCTCGCGCACATGCGCATGCACGGTCGGCCTGAAATAGGCCGGCATGTCCATGGCGCCGAGCATGAAATAGATCTGGTTGTCGAGCCGCTGGTCGAGATAGGCGATCGGCGAGCCGCAGGTGCCGCAGAACGTGCGCTCCACCGGGCCGTTGCGGTAGCTTTTCAGCGATTTGCCGTTGAGCGCGACCTGATCGGCCATGAAGCCGACAAAGGCCGACACCGGCGCGCCGCTGGCGCGCCGGCAATCGCCGCAATGGCAATAGCTTATGTGGTGCGGCTCGGCCGAGGCCTCGAACCGCACCGCGCCGCAACGGCAGCCGCCGGTGTGAGGTGCCGTCATGCACTCAGCCCCCCGAACAGCGTCGGCAGGTCGAGCGGCCGGAAGCCGTAATGCGCGAGCCACCGCACGTCGGCGTCGAAGAAGGCGCGCAGGTCCGGCATGCCGTATTTCAGCATGGCGATGCGGTCGATGCCCATGCCCCAGGCAAAGCCCTGATATTCGTCGGGGTCGAGCCCGCCGGCGCGCAGCACGTTTGGGTGCACCATGCCGCAGCCCAGTATCTCCATCCAGTCGGAGCCTTCGCCGAAGCGCACTTCACCCGGACGCGAGCGGTCGCACTGGATGTCGACCTCGAGACTGGGCTCGGTGAACGGGAAGAAGGACGGACGGAAGCGCATCTTGACCGACGGCACCTCGAAGAAGGCCTTGCAGAACTCCTCCAGCACCCACTTCATGTTGGCGACATTGGCTGATTTGTCGACCACCAGCCCCTCGACCTGATGGAACATCGGCGAGTGCGTGGCGTCCGAATCCTGCCGGTAGGTCTTGCCGGGGATGACGATGCGGATCGGCGGCTTCTGCTTCTCCATGGTGCGGATCTGCACGGGCGAGGTGTGCGTGCGCAACAGCTTGCGCTCACCCTTCTCGTCCGGCTGGAAGAAGAAGGTATCGTGCATCTCGCGCGCCGGATGTCCCTCGGGAAAATTCAGCGCCGTGAAATTGTAATAGTCGGTCTCGATATCGGGGCCTTCGGCGATGGCGAAGCCGAGATCGCCGAAGATCGCCGCGATCTCGTCGATCACCTGGCTGATCGGATGGATGCGGCCGCGCTCGGCCGGCGATTGGCGAACGGGAAGCGTGACGTCGACCTTCTCAGCCGCGAGCCGGGCGGCGATCGCCACATCCTTCAGTTCCGCCTTGCGCTGCGTGAGCGCTTCGGTGACGCGGTTCTTCAGGCCGTTGATCGCCGGGCCCTTGACCTGGCGCTCCTCGGCGCTCATCGCGCCCAGCGTCTTCAGCATTTCGGAGACTGAACCCTTCTTGCCCAGCGCAGAGACGCGCACCGCCTCGATCGCGGCCTCGTCCGCGGCCGCCGCGATTTCGGCGAGCAACGAGCCTTCCAGGGCTTCAAGATTTCCAGCAGTGGCGTTCACGGCGAAGCTCTCTCGATCGGGCGACTCACCATTTCGGTTTCGTCGTCGCCATTTTGGTTACATCAGGCAAGAAAAACCCGCGCCAGCCGTGCCAGCGCGGGTTCCCCAAATCAGAATTGCGTATGCTTGGGAAGCGCTGGCTTAGGCGACAGCGCTCTCAAAAGCATTCGGCGTGGTGTTCTTCAGATATTCGAGCGCGATCTTGGCCTTGGCGACCAGCGCGGCGAAAGCCTGCGGCTCGTGGATGGCCATGTCCGAAAGAACCTTGCGGTCGATCTCGATGCCGGCCTTGTTGAGGCCGTCGATGAAGCGGCCATAGGTCAGGCCATGCTCGTGGGTCGCGGCGTTGATGCGCTGGATCCACAGCGCGCGGAACGAGCGCTTGCGGTTCTTGCGGTCGCGGTAAGCGTATTGCAGTGACTTCTCCACCGCCTGCTTGGCGATGCGGATGGTGTTCTTGCGACGGCCGTAGAAACCCTTGGCGGCCTTCAAAACCTTCTTGTGCTTGGCGTGGGCGGTAACGCCTCTCTTTACGCGTGCCATGTCATGATCTCCTTAAAAGCAATTCCAGGAAAAGTGTTCAGCGGTTTTCCGTTCGGAATTGCGTAAAAACAAAAGTGGTTCCAAGCCGAGGGATTAGAGGCCGTTCGGCAGAAAATTCTTGATGACCTTCTTGCCGTCCGGTTCAGCCAGAACCATCGTGCCGCGGGCATCGCGAATGAACTTGTTGGAACGCTTGATCATGCCGTGGCGCTTGCCGGCGGCAGCCGACAGCACCTTGCCGGTGGCAGTAATCTTGAACCGCTTCTTGGCGGCCGATTTGGTCTTCATCTTGGGCATTTTGCTACTCCGTATTGGTGGCGCACCATCGCGCTTCTTGTCTCGCTTCGGGCCGACCAAAGCCCGAAAAGCAAATGAAACCGCCACGGCATGCCCTGCCGGGCGGTTTTCTTGGAACGGCGGTCCTATAGATCAAAGATGGCCGGCGTGCAACACCTCAACTAACGCGCCGTTCCGTTTGCCGGCCACCCTAAGGCAGCGTGAACCACACCGGCAGCATCCCCGACTGCTGCATGCCGTCGATCAACTCAAAGGCGGGCAGCGCCACCAGGAACACCAGGCCGTCGAGCAGCGTGTTCAAGAGTAGGCGCGGCCTGAAGCTGCCGGTATCGCCTTCCTGGTAGAGCGCAAGGTTCGGGAAGAAGCGCGGCACCTTGGCCAGATAAGCCCGGTAGGGCGCGCCAAGCAGTTCCTTCAGGTAACGCTCCTCGCGCAGGATGACGATGTGGAAGGCGCCGGCGCAGAGCAGCGAGAACAGGATGATGCCGCTGAACGAGCCGATCTGCGCGCCGACGCCGGCGGCGGCCACGGTCGAAAACAGATAGAGCGGGTTGCGGGTGATCGAATAGGGACCGCTGGTGACCACCTCGGCCGATTTGCGCCCGCCGATATAGAGCGTCGACCACAGCCGACCGACGATGCCGAGCAAGATCAAGAGCACGCCGAACATCTCGATCGACTCATGCATCAAGGTCTCGGGTGGGAAGCTCGATTGGCCGAACAGCAATGCGCAGAACAGCACTACGATCAGCACCGCCAGCACGATCCGGCGCATGTGCTGATAACCGCCAAGGCCTTCTGTTTGCCCGGCGGGCTCGGACTTCGCTTCATCGGTCATGACCAAACCCGATCGTCGATTTGCTCGCGATCGGCTACCCGATCGCGAGTTTGAGGGCGATCGGATAGAAAACAGGCGCCCCGCCGATCGTCGGGACGCCTTGCACCCTAATTTTGGCGGGATTTAGCGCGGCGCCAGAACCATCATCATCTGGCGGCCTTCGAGCTTCGGCTCCGCCTCGACCTTGGCGATCGTCGCAACTTCCTCGCGCACCTTGTTCAGAAGCTGCATGCCGAGTTCCATATGCGCCATCTCGCGGCCGCGGAAGCGCAGCGTCAGCTTGACCTTGTCGCCTTCCTCGAAGAAGCGCCGCACGGCCTTCATCTTGGTCTCGTAGTCATGGCTGTCGATGTTCGGGCGCATCTTGATCTCCTTGATCTCGATGACCTTCTGGTTCTTGCGCGCTTCGGCCGCCTTCTTCTGGTTGGCGTATTTCAGCTTGCCGAGATCGAGGATCTTGACGACGGGCGGCACCGCATTGGGCGATATCTCGACGAGATCGAGCCCGGCCTCTTCGGCCAGCAGCAACGCGTCGTTGATGGAAACATCGCCTCGGTTCTGGCCGTCGGCGTCGATAAGCTGGACCCGGGGCACCCGGATGTCTCGGTTGGAGCGCGGCCCGTCCTTGGTGGGTGCCGCTGCTTTGAAAGGTCTGCGAATGGTCGTGGTCTCCTCGGCCGTTTCGTTCTGGGTTCTTTAGACAAAAGTAGGTGGACGCGCCTATGTGGGGAGCGCGGGGCGTGAGTCAATAGCATAGCCGCGCCGCAAAATCACCTGCTGCCTGGTAATTGTCTGCACCAAGCAAAGAAACGCCGCGAGCACTTTTCGTTGAACCACCGCCTGTGCCAAAAGACCGGCGGGAAGGACAAGCTCATGGCCGCCAGCGCTCCGGTTTTCATCGATGTGGACGGGTCGGGCATCGCCGTCAGGCAGGCGCCCGGCGCGGCGCCAGGCGTGGTCTGGCTCGGCGGCTACAAGTCCGACATGCAGGGCACGAAGGCGCAGACGCTTGCCGCCTGGGCCGCGAGCGAAGGCCACGCCTGTCTGCGCCACGACTATTCCGGCCATGGCGAGTCGGGCGGCGAATTCGCCGACGGTACGATCTCGAAGTGGTTGGCCGAGAGCCTCGCCGTCTTTCGCCGGTTCAGCAAGGGCAAGCAGGTATTGGTCGGCTCCTCGATGGGGGCGTGGATCGCCTTGCGCATGGCGCAGGAACTGCGCAAGGCGGGCGACACGAGGGTTGCCGGCCTGGTGCTGCTAGCCCCGGCTCCGGACTTCACCGTCGAGTTGATCGAGCCGGTGCTGACCGACGCGCAACGGCACGATCTGAAGGAAAAAGGCTTCTTCGCCGAGCCGTCCGATTATTCGGACGAGCCTTATATCTACACGCGCGCGCTGATCGAGGACGGCCGCGCCAACCGGGTGATGACCGGGCCGATCGACACCCATTGCCCGGTGCACATCCTGCAGGGCCTGGCCGACCCGGACGTGCCGTCCGGCCATGCCTTGAAGCTCGCATCCATGCTGCCCGCCGACGATGTGACGCTGTCGCTGATCCCGGACGGCGACCATCGCCTGTCCCGCCCCGAGGATCTCGACATGCTCAAGCGGGCCGTAGGCGACATGGTCAAGCGAGTGGCCGGATAATGCGCATCTCCATCCCGATATCCGCCTTCGTCGCGGCGATCGTCGGCTTCGGCGGCACGCTGGCCCTGGTCATCGCCGCCGCCAAGGCGGTCGGCGCCACACAGATCGAGACCGCGAGCGGCGTGACGGCGATCTGCCTGGCCATGGTCGTTGAATGTCTGTGGCTCTCCTGGCGCACCAAGATGCCGGTCATCACCGCCTGGTCGACGCCCGGCCTGGCGCTGATCGCGGCCTCCAGCGGGTTTACGATGCCGCAGGCCGTCGGCGCCTTCATGGTCACCGGCGTCCTTCTGGTCGCCACCGGCCTGTTCAAGCCGTTGACCAGGCTGATCGCGAAAATCCCGCCTTCGGTCGCGTCCGGCATGCTGGCCGGCATCCTGGTCAGCTTCGCCGTCAATGCGGTGAAAGCCATTCCGGCCGACCCTTGGCTGATCCTGCCGCTGATCGCCGCCTTCTTCGTCATCCGCCTGTTCAACCCGGCTCTATCGGTGCTGGTAGTGCTGATCGGCGGCGGCCTCGCCGCTTTCCTCACCGGCCGCGTCGGCAGCCTGCCGGCGCCGGAACTGTCGACATTGACATTGATTGCGCCGCAATTCACCGCCTCGGCGATCATCGGCCTTGCCCTGCCGCTCTATCTGGTCACCATGGCCTCGCAGAACCTTTCCGGTCTCGCGGTGCTGCGCGCCGCGGGCTACCATCCGGAGCCCGGTCCGCTGATCGGCGTCACCGGCCTGTTTTCGCTGCTCTCGGCGCCGTTCGGCGCCGCGACCACCAATCTCGCGGCGATCTCGGCCGCTATCTGCACCGGCCCCGATGTCCATCCCGACCCGGCCGAACGTTGGAAGACCGGGCCGTTCTACGCGCTCGCCTATCTCATCTTCGCGATCTTCGGCGCCTCGCTGGTGGCGATCTTCGCCGTCCTGCCGCAAAGCCTGATCGTGCTGGTCGCGGGGCTCGCCTTGACGGCGCCCTTGGCCAACGCGCTGTCGATCGCGCTGAAGGACGAGGCCGAACGCATGCCGGCCACCGTCACCTTCGCCGCGACGGCTTCGGGACTCACGCTCTTCGGCGTCGGCGCGGCATTTTGGGGACTCGTCGCCGGAATGGCGGTGCTTTTCCTCGAGAAGCTCAAAAAGCGATAATCATTTCAGATGCTTCGCCGGTTTTGGGCGGGTTTGCCTTGAATCGCCGATTTCGCTTTCCCATTTCGATTCCACGCAGCCGGTTTGGCTGTCTCCAATGGAAGGATTGGGAGAAAATGAACACAAGTGCATTGATCCGTCCGGCCTGGACGCCGGCCACCATCGCGCTGATGGTCATCGGCTTCATGGTGTTCTGGCCGCTCGGCTTCGCCATGCTCGCCTACATCATCTGGGGCGATCGGTTGGAAGGCTTCAAGCGCGACGTCAACCGCGCCACGGACGGCATCTTCACCGGTTGCCGTCGTCGCTCGGAAAAGGCGGCCCGCTGGGGCCACGGCTCGGCCCGCACCGGCAACGTCGCCTTCGACGATTGGCGCGAGAAGGAACTGGAGCGCCTCGCCGAGGAGCGCCGCAAGCTCGACGAGATGCTCTCCGAGTTCGACGAGTACGCCCGCGAACTGCGCCGCGCCAAGGACCAGGAAGAGTTCGACCGCTTCATGGCCAACCGCAACAAGTCGACCGCGCCAACCTCGACCGGCTCGAACGAGAAGGCGGGTCCGGAGGGTGGTAAAGGTACCAACCTGCTCGACGACTGAGATCCGGCGACACGTCTCGGTATGATATGCGGCGTCGCGTTTAGCGGCGCCGTTTCTTTTTTGTTCTCTATGTAGCTTCCCTCCACTGGCCGTTTTTTTCGAATCGCGTATCGTCCAGCCATGACCCTCGGCTTCCTTCGCAACCTGACCAAGCCAAAGCCCACGCCTGTTGTCGAGCGCGAGCATTGCGTCGCCGGCCGCACGCTGCCGCTCAAAATCGTTGAGAGCGCCAGGGCCCGGCGGCTCACGCTGCGCATCGATTCCGGCGGCCAGGGCCTGCGTGTCACCGTGCCGCCCGGCCTGCGCCGGGGCGAGGTCGAGAAATTCCTCGACCGCCACCAGGACTGGCTGGAGCAGCGGCTGGCCAAGGTGCCGACGAGGCCGCAGGTTCGCCCCGGCATCCGGATCCCGATCCGCGGCGTGCCGCACCGCATCGTGCACGAGCCCTCGAGGCGCGGCACCGTCACCGTCGCGCGCGACGATCGCGGCCCGCTCTTGATCGTCCATGGCGAGCGCATCCATTTGCCGCGCCGCATCGGCGATTACCTCAAGCGCGAGGCCAAGAAGGAAATCGAGAGGCTGGTGATCAAGCACACCGAGACGATCGGCAAGCGTGCCAAGGCGATAAGGTATAAGGATACCTCCAGCCGCTGGGGGTCATGCACCTCGGAGGGCAATCTCTCCTTCTCGTGGCGCATCATGATGGCGCCGCCGGCGGTGATAAACTACCTCGTGGCGCATGAGGTGGCGCATCTCAAGGAGATGAACCACGGCCCGAAATTCTGGAAGCTGTGCGAGAAACTGTGCCCGGATACCGACCGCTGCAAGGACTGGCTGAAGCGCAACGGCGGCGCGCTGCAAGCTATTGTGTTTGAGTAGCTACTCTGATGTTGCGCGCGGATCCGCGCGCAACATCCAGACGCCGAGTTCCTTCGTGCCCCCCTCTGCCCTGCCGGGCATCTCCCCCACAAGGGGGAGATCAGCAGCTCGGGCGCCTCGCTCTTCCTGCCACGCTGGTGATTGGCGAAAGCCGGCGTGAAATCCAATCTCCCCCCTCGTGGGGGAGATGTCCGGCAGGACAGAGGGGGGCGCTGTCCCGCCGACGCTTGCCGGGTTCACGGCATAAGCAGTTCAATCGTCGTTCGCCGCGTTCAGCTCTTCCGGCCGCAGTCCTTCCTCGGTATGCGGCCACGGCAAAAAATCCCGATCAAACGTATCGCTGCCGAAATAATCCAGCGCCCGGTGCGCCTCGGCGCCGTTGAAGGCGGCCTTGTCCATCAGATGCGCGATCACCTCGCGCGCCTGCGCGATCTTCTGCTTCAGTTCGGCGACGGTCCGGTCGGCCATGATTATCCTGCTCCCGCCTGTGGTTCCTATATGAAGGTAGTGTTTTCCGCAGAACCGGCAACAGCATGCTTTTTCTCGACTCTTTAGCCGTTTCGTGCCAATCCCGCGCCATGACGCTCGACATCAAGATCTGCGGATTGAAGACCGACGCCGCGATGGCCGCCGCGCTTGCCGGCGGCGCCAGCCATGTCGGCTTTATTTTCTTCGCCAAGAGCCCGCGCTATGTCGAGCCCGCCGAGGCCGGCCGTTTGCGTCAAGCGGCGCGCGGCAAGGCCCTGGCGGCAGCCGTCAGCGTCGATGCCGATGATGCCTTTCTCGACGAGATCGTCGCCAAGATGCAGCCCGACATGCTGCAATTGCATGGTTCGGAAACGCCTGAGCGCGTTACCGAGATCAAGGCGCGTTACGGCCTGCCGGTGATGAAGGCGCTGCCCATCAGCGAGGCGGCGGATATCGATCGCATAAAACCCTTTATCGGCATCGCCGATCGCTTCCTCCTGGATTCCAAGCCGCCGAAGGGCTCGCAACTGCCTGGCGGCAACGGCGTCGCCTTCGACTGGCGCATCCTTGCCGGCCTTGACGCCGGGCTCGAATACATGCTTTCCGGAGGGCTCAACGCCGCCAATATCGGCGATGCCCTGAGACAGGCCAATCCACCCGGAATAGACGTTTCGTCCGGCGTGGAAAGCGCTCCGGGCGTCAAGGAACCGGCGCTGATCGAGCAGTTTTTCCGGGCCGTCAGGGCCGCGCGCGACGACCGCGCCGCCTGAATGCAATTCACATCAGGAGATCGGCGATGAACAAGCCGGCAATGCCCAATTCCTTCCGCACCGGGCCCGACGAGCAGGGCATGTTCGGCATTTTCGGCGGCCGCTTCGTCGCCGAGACGCTGATGCCGCTGATCCTCGATCTCGAAGAGCAGTGGAACAAGGCCAAGACCGATCCGGAGTTCAAGGCCGAGCTGCAGAACCTCTCCACCCACTATGCCGGGCGGCCGTCGAAGCTTTATTTCGCCGAGGGCCTGACCAGGCATCTTCGTGAGGTTTCCTCGGCCAAGGGCCTCGGGGGCGGCGCCAAGGTCTATTTCAAGCGCGAGGACCTGAACCACACCGGCTCGCACAAGATCAACAATTGCCTCGGCCAGATCCTGCTTGCCAAGCGCATGGGCAAGAAGCGCATCATCGCCGAGACCGGCGCCGGCCAGCATGGCGTCGCGTCGGCCACCGTCGCGGCGCGCTTCGGCTATCCTTGCGTCGTCTACATGGGCGCCACCGATGTCGCCCGCCAGAGCCCGAATGTCTTCCGCATGAAGCTGCTCGGCGCCGAGGTGCGGCCGGTCACCGCCGGCCACGGCACACTCAAGGACGCCATGAACGAGGCCCTGCGCGACTGGGTCACCAATGTCGAGGACACTTATTACCTGATCGGCACCGCCGCCGGCCCGCACCCCTATCCGGAGCTGGTGCGCGACTTCCAGTCGGTGATCGGCACGGAGGCCCGCGCCCAGATTCTGGAGCAGGAAGGCCGGTTGCCGGACGTGATCATCGCCGCCGTCGGCGGCGGCTCCAACGCCATCGGCCTGTTCCATCCTTTCCTCGACGACAAGGATGTCCGCATCATCGGCATCGAGGCCGGCGGGCGCGGCCTCGACGGCGTCGAGCATTGCGCCTCGATGAATGCCGGCAAGCCCGGCGTGCTGCACGGCAACCGCACCTATCTGTTGCAGAACTCGGATGGCCAAATCCTCGATGGCCATTCGATCTCGGCCGGCCTCGACTATCCGGGCGTTGGCCCCGAGCATTCCTGGCTGCGCGATTCCGGCCGCGTCCAGTATGAGCCGATCCTCGACGACGAGGCATTGGAAGCCTTCCAGCTCACCACCCGGGTCGAAGGCATCATCCCGGCGCTGGAATCGGCGCATGCCATCGCGCATGCGATGAAGATCGTGCCCACGATGGACAAGGACCAGATCGTCATCGTCAATCTGTCCGGCCGCGGCGACAAGGACGTGCACACGGTGGCGAACATGCTGGGCATGGAGATCTGACAATGACCACCCGCATCGACCGCCGCATGGCCAAGCTCAAAGCCGAAGGCCGCCCGGCTTTGGTCACCTATTTCATGGGCGGCGACCCGGACTACGACACCTCGCTGTCGATCATGAAGGCGCTGCCGATCGCCGGCGCCGACATTATCGAGATGGGAATGCCCTTCTCCGACCCGATGGCCGACGGCCCGGCGATCCAGGCCGCCGGCCTGCGCGCGCTGAAGGGCGGCCAGACCCTGGTCAAGACGCTGAAGCTGGCGGCCGACTTCCGCGCCGGCGACGACGAGACGCCGATCGTGCTGATGGGCTACTACAATCCGATCTACATCTATGGCGTCGACCGCTTCCTCACGGACGCCAAGGCGAGCGGCATCGACGGACTGATCGTCGTCGACCTGCCGCCGGAGATGGACGAGGAGCTTTGCATTCCGGCGCTGAAAGCCGGCGTCAACTTCATCCGCCTGGCGACGCCGACCACCGACGACAAGCGCCTGCCCAAGGTTTTGGAAAACACCTCCGGCTTCGTCTACTACGTCTCGATGACAGGCATCACCGGCTCGGCGTTGGCCGACACGGGCAAGGTAGCCGCGGCTGTCAACCGCATCAAGGGCCACACCGACCTGCCGGTCTGCGTCGGCTTCGGCGTCAAGACCGCCGAGCAGGCGCGTGTGATCGGCGCCAATGCCGACGGCGTCGTCGTCGGCACAGCGATTGTCAATGCGGTCGCCAATGTGCTCGGCCCCAAGGGCGACAAAACAGCCGATCCGGCCGAAGCCGTCGCCACTTTGGTCAGCGGTCTTGCCCAGGGCGTCCGCTCGGCCCGCCTTGCTGCGGCCGAATAGCCCGACTATTTGTTCTTGAGCAATTCCGGCCGGAAAACCGCCACAGACTTTCCCTGGACTTGCTTGAAGTCCTTTCCAGGACAGGAGCCGAAGCCATGAACTGGATCACCAATTACGTCCGCCCGAAGATCAATTCGATGCTCGGCCGGCGCACCGACATGCCGGAAAACCTCTGGATCAAGGATCCCGAGACCGGCGAGATGGTCTTCCACAAGGATCTCGAATCCAACCAGTTCGTCATCCCGGCTTCCGGCCACCACATGAAGATCTCGGCCAAGGAGCGGCTGAAATATTTCTTCGACGACGGCAAATACGAGGTGCTGGAAAATCCCAAGGTCGTCCAGGACCCGCTGAAGTTCCGCGACGAGAAGCGCTACACCGACCGGCTGAAGGAGGCCAAGGCCAAGACCAGCCTCGAGGATGCGATCCTCAACGGGGCCGGCACCATCGACGGGCTGCCGGTCATCGTCACCGTGCAGGACTTCGCCTTCATGGGCGGCTCGCTCGGCATGGCCGCCGGCGAAGCCATCGTACATGCTTTCGAGGTCGCGCTGCAGCGCAAGCGGCCGCTGATCCTGTTCGCCGCTTCCGGCGGCGCCCGCATGCAGGAAGGCATCCTGTCGCTGATGCAATTGCCGCGCACCACGATCGGCGTCGACCGGCTTAAGGAAGCCGGCCTGCCCTATATCGTGGTGCTGACCAACCCGACCACCGGCGGCGTCACCGCCTCCTACGCCATGCTGGGCGACGTCCATATCGCCGAGCCTGGGGCGCTGATCGGCTTTGCCGGACCGCGCGTCATCGAGCAGACCATCCGCGAAAAACTGCCCGACGGTTTCCAGCGCGCGGAGTATCTGATGGAACACGGCATGGTCGACATGGTCGTGTCGCGCCTCGATATGCGCCGGACCATTTCCCGTCTCTTGAAGATGCTGCTCAAGATGCCGGAGGCCGAGAAGCCGCTGGAGCCGGAGATCCTGCCGCCGGCGATGGTCAATGCCGAGGCGCGGCCGCAAGCCTGACGCGATGTCGGCCTGAAGCGATATATCGGCTTGGCGCGACATCGCTCGCCGCGAACCGCGAGTTGCGCCGCCTGTTGCGTGCTGTAGCCTCTGATTTGCGCACGGCTCGTTCGAACCGATTCCCGGTTTCGGGAACCGCCCGCGAAAGCAATTCCAGGAAATGTGAAACGGTTTTCCGTTCGGAATTGCGCCAACAAAAAAGAGAGAGCGGTTCTGCATTCCATGAGATGATGAACCGCTCTAGGATTCCAATCATGACAACGCTTTCCGCCGAACGCGAAATCGAACATCTGATGACGCTGCATCCGAAAGGCTTCGACCTTTCGCTGGATCGTGTCACGGGGCTTCTCGAGCGCCTCGGCAATCCGCAGGATCGGCTGCCGCCGGTCATCCACATCGCCGGCACCAACGGCAAGGGCTCCTGCGCCGCCTTCGCGCGCGCGCTGCTGGAGGCCGCCGGCCACCTTGTCCACGTCCACACCTCGCCGCATCTGGTGAACTGGCATGAGCGCTACCGGCTGGCGGCCGAAGGCGGCGGCAAGCTCGTCGAGGACGATATCTTCGCCGAGGCCATCGCGCGTGTCGCGGAGGCCAATGGCGGCCAGAAGATCACCGTCTTCGAGATCCTCACCGCCGTCACCTTCATCCTGTTTTCGGAGCATCCGGCGGAGGCGGCAATTATCGAGGTCGGCCTCGGCGGCCGCTTCGACGCCACCAATGTCATCAAGCGGCCGGCGGTTTCGGTGATCATGCCGATATCGATGGACCATGAAGCCTATCTCGGCGACCGCGTCGAGCTGATCGCCGCCGAGAAGGCCGGCATCATGAAGCGCGGCTGCCCGGTGGTGATCGGCGCCCAGGAAAGCGACACCGCGCTTCAGGTGCTGATCGAGTCGGCCGAGCGGCTGGATTGCCCGACCGTGGTTTATGGCCAGGATTTCCTCGCCTTCGAGGAAAACGGCCGCATGGTCTATCAGGACGGGGACGGGCTGATGGACCTGCCCTCGCCGCGCCTGCCGGGCCGCCATCAATACGCCAACGCCGCGGCGGCGATCGCCGCCGTCAAGGCGGCCGGCTTCGAGATCGGCCACCGCGCCGGCGAGCGGGCGATGACCCATGTCGCCTGGCCGGCACGTATGCAGAAGCTGACCCAAGGCAAATTGGTCGACCTGGCGCCGAAGGGCGCCGAGATCTGGCTGGACGGCGGCCACAACCCCGGCGCCGGCATCGTCATCGCCGAGGCGCTGGCCGAGCAGGAGGAAAGGAACCCGCGGCCGCTGATCCTGATCTCCGGCATGATCAATACCAAGGACCAGACCGGCTATTTCAGCGCCTTCAAGGGCCTCGCCCGCCATGTCTACACCGTGCCGGTGACCAGCAGCGACGCCGGCGTTCCCAACGACGAGCTGGCCTTGCGTGCCGAAGAGGCCGGCCTGTCGGCCGAGCCGGTCAGCTCCGTCGCCAACGCGCTGATGCTGTTGCGCGACTCTTGGGACGGCCCGGCGCCGCGCATCCTGATCGGCGGCTCGCTCTATTTCGCCGGCGCCGTACTGGCCGAGAACGGCACGCCGCCGACCTGAGGCGAAACCGGGACAGCATTGCGGATTTCGGCGGGGGCCGAAAGGAACCGGCCATGATCAAGGTGAAGCAGCTCGCCCATGTTTGCATCTTCGCGCACGACCTGGAGGCGACGCGCGGCTTCTACCGCGATGTGCTCGGCATGGACACGCAGTTCAATTTCCTGCGCGACGGCAAGATCTTCGGCTTCTATCTCGACTGTGGCGGCCGCAGCCATGTCGAGGTGTTCGAGAAACGCGAATCCAGCTACAGCGAGGCAAACCAGATCAACCACTTCTGCCTCGAGGTGGAAGACATCGAGGCAGCCATCGCTCATATCCGATTGAAGGGCGTCGCGGTCACGCCCAAAAAGCTCGCCTGCGACGACACATACCAGGCCTGGATCACCGATCCCAACGGCGTGAAGATCGAGCTGTTCGAATACACCGCCAAAAGCGCGCAATTCACCGGCGGCGACCGCGTCGCCGATTGGTAGCTTGAAGCGGTTCCATTTGAACGCAGGCGTATTCGCCGTCATTAGCCGGCCGGCGGTCTGAGGCAGTTGGCCCTGGAGGGGACTGCTCAGAAGTCCCACGGTGAGATTAGGTCAAGCCCGGTTGAGTTAAAGTCGCTCAGATTGCGTGTTGCCAGCCGACCGCCATTCACGCGCGCTATCGCTGCAATCATGCCGTCCGGAGCCGACATGCCTCGGCCTTGGCGCGTGGCGGTCCCCATGATCTCGCCATAGGCAAGGGCAGCTTCCTCCGTCAGCCCAAAAATGCGGTCGGCAAAGCGATGGCGCCACTGAGAAAGCCCGTGCTCCAGGCGACCGGCGCGCTCATCCGGCCGTATCTTTTGGATGCCGAAAGCGATTTCACCAATCGCCACTGTGGGAAGGGCGAGCTCCGCATCGTTCCGCACAAGCCAGGCCAAAACGGCCGCATCCGGTGCCTTCTTAAGCGTCTCCGAGATCACGTTGGTGTCGATGAAAATCAAAGCTCCGGTCCCGTATGGACTTGGCGGCCTTGTCGGATGATTTTCTCCAGCTCAATATCGACGCCGCTGCTTGCCGCCAATCGGGCGTAGAAAGTTGACGCGGGTTCGCGTCCCGCTTCGCGAATCTCATAGGACTCAAGCGCGCGCTCGACGACATCCGCTATGGAGCGATTTTCGCGACGCGCAAGTCGGTGAGCAAGGTCTCGTGCTTTTGCGCTGCGTACCGAGAGCTGTGGTTCGGCCATATAAAAAACTCCGTTTTGACCAATATAGGGCCACCGAAGCAAGCCATCAAGATGGCAATTGATGGCTTGCCACCTTCCGCCTTTCCTGGAGCGCCCTAGACGGCAAGATGCATCGCGGTGGGAAGCGCCAGCGAGAGCCCTGACAGGAAAAGCAGAACAAAGACGATCTTTCGCATTGTCCCTTGCGACAATGACGGTGGCCAGCGGCGTGCCGAATAGGTCATCAGCATTACGGCCGGTATGGCGACGACGAGCGCGACAGGCGACATGGTCGGCAGGTTGCCGCTTGCCGCCACCAGGATAAGCCGGACCACCTGCGCGGCCCCGAAAGCGGTGACCAGCGTTTCGCGGATTCGTACATGCGGCATTGGCTGGCGAAAGAGATGATAAACGAGCGGCGGGCCGCCGGTCGCAAACAGCCCACTCATCAGGCCCGAAACGACACCGAAGCCGACGAAACTCGCGTCCGACGACCGTTTTGCCAAGCCGGCAGGCCTGATGGCCAGTTGCAGGCTGGACATCATGATGACCAGACCGAGTCCGATTTTCAGCAGGTCGGCCCGCGTGTCCGCCAGCCATTCCAACAGGGCATAACCGACGAGCAAGGAAGGAAGGCTTGCGACCAGGATAAGCCTTAGCTCCCGGCGCGCAATCTCGCGCCAGCCGCCCTGGATCAGCATCTGCGTGGCGTTGACCAGGGTCAGCATGCCGACCATCGCGGCTGCGTCGGGCAGCGGCAGCAAGCCGACAAGCGCAATCGCGCCCATCATCACCAGGCCGAAGGCGAAGCCCGTCAGGGTCTGGACATAAGCGGCCACGGCCGCAAAACCGGCAAAGGCGAGGAGAGGCGTTAGACCCACGACATCCCGCACGAGGCCGGAAAGGAAACGTGCAAGCCGGCAATCACGGCCGCCCTACCTCAGCTCGATCTCGATGAAGGCGTATTCGCCGTCATTGGCATTGATGACGTCGTGCTCGACACCCTCCCGGCGGAAATAGGGCGCGCCTTGCTTCATCTCGGCGAAGGATTCGCCGTCCTTGGTCACCAGCTTCACCTTGCCGTCCATCAGCGGCACGACGACATAGTCGTGGCCATGGCGGTGCCAGCCGGTATTGGCGCCCGGCGCGAAGCGGTATTCGGTGACGATGACGCGCTCATTGTCGACGTGAACTATGGCCTTGGCGGTTCCGGTCATGGAGCTCTCCCTTTCCTGCGAACAGAGGACACGGAGTGCCCGCAGGCGAGAGCCAGAGCGCAACGAGCCATGACGCCAAAGAAAAGCCCGGCGCGATGGCCGGGCTTGGATCTTGAAAACTTCAGATTGGCTCAGGCGAGGCTGCCGTTGATCCAGTGCGACAGCGCGGTCTTCGGCGCGGCGCCCACCTTCATGTCGGCGACTTCGCCGCCCTTGAAGATCATCAGCGTCGGGATCGAGCGCACGCCGTACTGCGCGGCAAGCTCCGGGTTCTCGTCGATGTTGAGCTTTGCGACCTTGATCTTCGCGCCAAGCTCGTTGGCGATGTCTTCCAGCGCCGGCGCGATCATCTTGCAGGGGCCGCACCATTCCGCCCAGAAATCCACCACGACCGGCTCCTTGGCGTTGAGCACATCGGCCTGGAAATTGCCCTTGTCGACCTTGACGGTGGCCATGCTGAAATCCTTTCGAAAACTCGGGTTGCACCAAATGTGGTGGTTTTGGCGGCGATGTTCAAGCAGTTCTTGTGTCACGCTGCCGTGAGTCGGGCAAGGGCGTCATCCATGGAGGGGGCGGGCAGCTCGATCAGGCGCGGCGCCTCGGTGAACAGCAGCGCCGCTGTCACCTCGCGGCCCGGATAGAGCGGCTGAAGCAGCGCGCGGTAGAGCGCAAGCTGCAGCACATAGGCAGGCGGCACCTCGGCCAGGTTCCCGGGCGCCGGTCGGTTGGTCTTGTAGTCGATGATCGATACCTTTTCGGGCGTGACCGCCAGCCGGTCGATCTTGCCGGAGATCGAGCGCAGCTTGCCCTTCGCCTCGAGGCTGCCCATCACCGCGACTTCCGCGCGTGACAACGGCGAGAACAGCGCGCCGAAGCGGTTGTCGGACAGGATGGCGAGCACCGCGTCCAGCGCCTTGTCGCGCTCGCCGTCCGGCCAGGCGGCGCCGGCGCGCGCCAGGTAACGCTCGGCGGCGCCCCGCCTTTCCTCCTCCGCGATGCCGGGCAGCACCTGCAGCAATTTGTGCAGGGCAAGGCCGCGCATGATCGCAAAGCCGGGTTCGGCGGCGGCGTCGAGCACCGGCGAGCGAGTGTCGGGGACGGCTTCTTTCGCCTCGTCGATCAGCGCCGAGGCGCCGGAAGGCGAAAGCGGCCGCGGCAGTTCCTCATAGGGCGGCAGCGGCCGGAACAGGTCTTCAGGCAGCGGCGCTGTGTGCTCGAACGGCCCTGCCTCGTCGATGCCGGTCAATGCCACCGGCGGCAGCCTCGTCATGTGGAAGCGATGTACCGCCACCTCGGCCGTCGCCGGATGCCGGCGCTCGGAGCTCTCAGGCGCGCCGAGCAACGCGCGGCTGACGATCGAATGCCACGTGCCGGGGCTGGGCTGACGCTTGCCGTGATAGCCGCAGACGACCAGCCGGTCCTCGGCGCGCGTCATGCCGACATAGAGCAGCCGCCGGTATTCGTCGTCTGCCAATTCGCGCGCCCGGACCGAAGCCGCCTTGGAGACGCCATTGGCGACGTCGCTGGCCGAGCGCCACAGATAGCCCTTGCCTTTCCATTGCGCGCCCGAGCCCTCGAACGGCATCAGCCGCGGCAGATGCTGGTCGCTGAACGGCGCCGAGCCGCCGTCGACCAGGAAAACCACCGGGGCTTCGAGACCCTTGGCGGCGTGCACGGTCATGACGCGGACCTCGTCGCGCGTCTGGTCCATCTCGCGCTTGATCTCGGGACCGGCATTTTCCAGCGTCGAGAGGAAGGATTCCAGCCCCGGCAGGCCGGTGCGTTCCTCGGCCAGGCAGAAGCTCAGGAATTCGTCGAGGATATCGCCGGCTTCGGGTTCCAGCCGCGCCGTCATCTTGCGGCGCAACCCGTCGCGCGCCAGCGCGGCGGCGTAGAATTCGAACACCGGCTTGAAAGCCACTTCGGTTGCCCAGCCGTCGAGCCGGCTAACGACAGCGGCGAGTGCCACATCCTCGGCCGCATGTTGCCTGAGCGAGGCGATCAGCGACTGGCCCTTGGGCCTCGATCCGGCGAGCGCGAGCAAGCTTTCCTCCGAAACCTCGAAGATCGGGCTACGCAGCACGGCGGCCAGGGAAAGATCGTCCTCCGGCTGGACCAGGAAATGTCCGAGCGCGATCAGGTCCTGCACGGCGATATGGCCGGGCAGGCTCAGCCGGTCGGCGCCGGCGACCGGGATCTGCCGGTTCTTGAGGCTGCGCGACAGCGCATGGACGAAACGATCGCGCTTGCGCACCAGGACCAGGATGTCGCCGGCGGTCAGTTTCCTGCCCTTGCCTTCGATGACCTCGCCGCTGCGCAGCCAGTTCTGGATGGTCGTTGCCACGTGCTCGGCGACACGCACCGCCGGTGCGCTGGCATGGTTGACCGGCAGCGTCCAATCGTCCGGCTCCTCGACCATCTCGGCGCCGACCGAGGGCCACACCTCGACATAGCCCGGCGCGTCATTGCGGATCGCCTTGTGGCTCAAAGGGTCTGGATCGTGGCTGATACCGCGCCTGACGCCAGGCTCGGCAAAGACGCGGTCGACTGCAGCCAGCACGTCGTCGCTCGAACGAAACGACCAGGTGAGCTTGAGATTGGCGAAGGCGGCCTCCGCGTCGCGCACGCGGCCGGCGAACAATAGCCGGCTTTCGGCAAAGGAATCGGGCGCCGCGCCCTGGAAGGAATAGATCGACTGCTTCTCGTCGCCGACGGCAAAGACAGTCCGGCGCACCGCCTCGCGCTGGCCAAGCCCGGCAAAGAACTCTTCCGTCAGCTTCTTCACCACTTCCCACTGGTCCGGGCTGGTGTCCTGCGCCTCGTCGAGCAGGATGTGGTCGATGCCCTGGTCGAGCTTGAACTGCACCCAGGGGCCGGCATCCGGTCGCGACAAGAGACTGACCGTGCGGGTGATGAGGTCGTTGAAGTCGAGGAAGCCCCGTCCGCGCTTCAACTGCTCATAGCGCGCGATCAGCCAGCCGGCGACGGTGAGCGCTGCCGCTGTCCCTTCCAGCATGCGGAACAGCGCCAGCCGGTCGGTTACGTCGAGGATTGCCTTCGCCACCACGAAATAGCGGTCCGGCAGGTCGGGCAGGCGGTCGACCAGCGCCTTCCTGAAGATTTTGGGCGGATCGTAGGGGTCGCCGTCCGCACGCAGGAATGCCTTGGCGAGCAGGCGCAGCCGCCGGATCGGATCGGCCTCGGCAAAGGCGCTCTGCGCATAGGGCAGCACATTGTTCAACACCTGCTTGGCGTCGGCTGCCTCGGCGGCGCGAGCAAATTCGGCGAACTGGCCAGGCGAAAAGCCAGGCAGCGGCCACAGCGAAGCAGCAATGTCCTCGGCCGTCTGTTCAGACCTGAAGCCGAATTCGGCGAAAAGCGGCCGGAAGTCCCGATTCTTGCCGAACTTGGCGATGAAACCGCGCAATTCATCGCGCTTGCCGACGATCTCGGCAAGCAGCGTATCGAGCCCGAACTCGCCGCCGCGTTCCAGCACGGTGGCAAAGGCTTCCGCCAGCCCTTCGACGCCGGCGCCCGCGCCCGAGATCATGTCGCGGCGGGCGTCCGCGAACAGCGAGGCCTCCATCTGCGGATCGAGCATCTCGAAATGCGCCGGGATGTTGGCTTCGAGCGGGAACTGGTGCAGCACGGATTCGCAAAAGGCGTGGATGGTCTGGATCTTCAGCCCGCCCGGCGTCTCGAGCGCCTCGGCGAACAGCCGGCGCGCGCGCCGCATCATGTCGCGGTCGGCGCCGCGGCCGTCCAGCGCCGCGATCCTGATCGCCAGTTCCGCATCTGGCAGCGCCGTCCATTCCGACAGGGTCGAGAACACGCGGTTCGACATGTTGGCGGCGGCAGCCCGCGTGTAGGTGAGGCACAGGATTTTCGACGGGTCGGTGCCGTTGAGCAGAAGCCGGATGACGCGCTGCGCCAAGACATGCGTCTTGCCCGAACCGGCATTGGCCGACACCCAGGCAGAGTAGGCGGGATCGGAGGCGCGCGCCTGGCTGGCGGCGGTATCGGAGGGGATCGGATATTTCATCCTTCCGCCTCGTCCTCGCTGGCGCCGCCGGCCGACCATTCCAGCACGCGCGCCAGATGATCGTAGTCGCCGTCGGCCTCGCCCTCTCGGAAGGGCAGGGCGCGCGACAGATAGCCGGTGGTCGGGTCGGCATAGTGGAAAAGCAGCCGTTCCAGCCGCGCCCAGGCTTCCTCGGACAGATCATTGGCGGTGCGCGGCTTGCGGTTGTATTCGAGGATCGATTCCTCGAACACCTCGCCATTCGGCTTCAGCCGCACGAAGGCAAGCTGTGAGGGCTCGCGAATGCCGAGCTCCTTGAAGGCGCCGCGCCTGAGCAACGCGCCCTCCAATGCAAGCTGCGGCGACAGCAGCGTGTGCGCCTGCGCTTTCGAGGGCGAGGAGCCGGTCTTGTAGTCGAGGATGTCGGCCATGCCGCCGGCAAGCAGGTCGACGCGGTCGGCATAGCCGGAAAGCGTCACCCCGGTGCGGCCGACCACCGTCTTCTCGGCGCGCTCCTCGGCATAGCGCCTCGCTACCGCGTCGGCGCGGCCATGCTCCCATTCGATGATGTTTTCGGCGAGCTTTTCGAAACGCGGCCACCAGATAGCCTCGATATCCGGCGGAAGCTTTGCGTCGGCAAAGCAGGTACGGCCCGCTTCGATGAGGCTGGCCAGCGCGCTCGGCGCCCTTGGATCCTCGACCCGCCGCGAGAACAAATGCAGGATCTCATGGAACAAAGTTCCGCGTTCGGCGGCGCCCGGATCGCGGATCAACGGCTCGAGCGGCATCAGGCCGAGGATGCGCCGCGCATACACCGCATAGGGGTCGCGGCGTAGCGTCTCGATCTCGGTGACCGAGAAATGCTGCGGACGCAGGCTGAGCGGCGGCTTCGGCTGCGGGCGGGAGGCAAAATCCTTCTTCTCGCCGGCATCGAGCGTGCGCGCCCAGGCAAGCAGCGCGTCGCCGCGGCCGCGCAGTACCGCCGCCGGCTCCTTGCCGAGGAAGGTCAGGATGCGCTGCAGCCAGCGCGACGGCACCGCCGGCGCGTCGCCCGAGCGTGCCGAACGCGTCAGCACCACTTCGCCGGCGCCCATCGCCATCTGGAAATCATGCGCGGCAAGGCCGATGCGCCGCTCCGGCGGCTCGAGGTCGATGCCGGTCTTCATCAGCCGCGACATGAATCGGTCGCTCTCGGGTTTGCGCGGCCACACGCCCTCGTTCAGCCCGCCGATGACCAGCGTGTCGACATTCTGCAGCCGGGCTTCCAGCGCGCCCCAGATGGCGATGTTGCGATCGGTGCCTTGCGCCGGCTTCACCGTCTCGGGCGCGATCAGCGCCTGCATCACGTCGGGCCACTCCGAAGCGGCGAAAGTGAAGGGCGAGGACGCGGCCACTAACCCACGCAGCAGCTCGGCGAGCTTTTCGCCGGCATCGCCGGCGTAGAGCTCCGCCAGGCCGCCGTCGGCGGCGCGGCCCAGATCCTCCAGCGCGACGACGCTTGCGCGCGTCAGCGTCGCGATGTCGGCGTCTTTCTCGTCGCGGATCGCGGTGAGCGGCAAGAGCGAATTGGTAAGACGGCCAAGCATTCCGCGCGCTTGCTCGATGCCGCGCACGGTCAGGCGCGAAAACCAGAAGGGCTGCCTTGTGTCGCCGCTCAGCTCCGCCAGCCGTGTCTCGAAAAGCGCGCCGAGCGATGCGACATCGGGCCGGCCGGTGCCGCCGCGCAGCGCCACCAGCTCGATAAGCTCGGCCGCCTTGCGCACGGTCTGGCGTTCGAGGCCGAGCCCGAGCAGCGGATGCTTGAGCAAGGCAAGCAGGCCGACGGGATCGCCCGGCCGGAAGGCGGCGCTCAGCGCGAGCCTGAGCAGGCTGGCGGCCGGTGTGTTGACTAAAGGCGCGCCGCCGGAATCGTCGGCGACGACGCCGAAACGCAGCAGCTCGGCCGAAACCTGCCGCGCCAGCGCGCGGTCGCCGGTGACGAGCGCTGCGCGCTTGCCCGGAGCCTCCACGGCGCGCTTCAGCGCGATTGCGATTGCCGCTGCCTCGTCGCGTTCGTTCGCCGCTTCCACCAGCGTCACGCCGCCAAGCGCCTGTTCGACGTCGAGTGCCGTGAAGCGCGGCCGTGTCTCGGTCCAGTATTCGGTGGTTTCGGCCGGCCGCAGCGCCTCGCCGACCAGGGTGGCGCGCAACGCAAGCGGCGGTGGCGCGGCGACGATGTCCTCGACGTCCCGGCGCGGAATGCCGATGCCGCCGATCAGCTTGGCGAGGCCGTATTGCGGGTGGCCGAGCGTCGCCGGACGCGCGCCGGGCGCCGTGATCGCCGTGAAGGATGCGTCGTCGAGCTCCCGGTCGAGCCCGGGCAGCACGACGGCGCCATTGGGCAGTCCGGCGATCACGCCAAGCAGTTCCGCCGTGGCGGGGATGGAGCCGGTCGAACCGGCGGCAATCACCGGTCCGGCCGGCGGAGTGCGCTTCAGCCGCGCCGCCTCCAGCCGGATCAGCGCGCTGCGATGCGCGGCCGGATTGGAGCGGTCGCGCTCCTTGAGCAATTCCGGCCAGTTGTCGGTGACGATGCCGAGGAAATCCAGCGTCACCTGCCACCATCCGGCAAGGTTGCCTGTGACCAGCGTCGCGAGCTTCGCCCAGTCCGTGCCTTCGGTCTCGATCTCGTCCATCAGCCGGGCAAGGTCGCGCGCCAGCCAGATGGCGTCGGCGGCCGAGGTCGGCACGACGAATTCCTCGTTGAACCGCTCTCTTATGTGCGCCGGCAGGCTTTCCTTCCAGGCGCGCACCAGCGGTGCCAGCAACAGCAGCCGCTCCTGCGCGGCGATCGGCGGCGCGAGGTCTATTGCCGGCGCCGCTTCCGCGTCGAAAGCGGCCTCCTCCTCGTCGAATTCGCCAAGCGGCCGCACCGTCGGCAGGATGGCGGAGCGTTTTCCTAAAACGTCGACGAAGGCGCCGCGCAGCGCCCGCGCCGCGCGGCGCGTCGGCACATAGATGGTGGCGTCGGCGAGCGCCAGCGGGTCGCCGTCGAAGCGGAAGCCGGGGATCAGGCGCCCGTCGAGCAACGCCCCCGCCAGCGTCGGCAGGAACGGCGCTCCGGGCGGAATGGAAAAGACGCGGCGCGTGCCGCTCATACCGCCTTCGCTAGGGCACCGGCCACGGCTGCCTCGGCCGCCGGAATGGCGTCCGGAGTGCCGACGGTGATCCAGCGCCCGTTCATCTTCATGCCGAACAGGCGCCCTGCGGCGATCGCCTTGTCGAAATAGACATTGAGCGAATGCGAGCCCATGGGCGCGTCCTTGAAGACGCGCGGGTGGATGATGGCGGCGCCGGCATAGATCAGGCCCGCCGCATCGCCCTTCGAGCGCCGTAGAGCTCCATCGGGGGCAACAAAGAAATCGGTGCCGACGCAATGCCCGGTCGCTGAGTCGAGATCGGTAAGCATCAGCAGAATATCCATTCTCGCGGCGTCCCATGCAAGGGCAAGACGCTCGAGACTGGGCTGACCGCTGTCGATCCAGAAGGTGTCGGCATTGATGACGTAGAAGGGCTCGCCACCCAGAAGCGGCAGCGCCTTGACGATGCCGCCCGCCGATTCCAGCAGCGCCTCGCGCTCGTCGGAGATGACGATCTTCGGCACCTTGCGGTCGGCGACATGCGCGACGATTTGCTCCGGCAGATAGTGCACGTTGACGACGGCCTTGGCGACGCCGGCGGCTTTCAGGCTGTCCAGCCCCCAGTCGAGCAAGGTCTTGCCGGCGACCTTCACCAGCGGCTTCGGCATCGTGTCGGTGATCGGCCGCATGCGCTTGCCAAGCCCGGCAGCCAGCACCATCGCGGTCGCCGGCTTCATGGGACCCGTTCCTCGAGCAGGCCGTGGGCCATGTAGAAATCCTTCAGGCCGGCAAGCGCCGGATGCGCCAGCGCCCGCCTCAGATAATCGCGGATGCGCGGCAGGTGCTTCAGATAGTAAGGCTTGCCGTCGCGTTTTTCGAGCCGCACGAAGATGCCGAGGATCTTCGAATTGCGCTGCGCGGCCATGATCGCATAGGCCTCGGCGAAGCCGGCTTCGTCGAAAGCGCCGGCGGCGCGCCGCGCCGCGACATAAGCCGCGACGGTGCGCCACTCGATCTCGGGTGAGATGGTGACGCGCGCATCCATCGCCAAGGAAGCGACGTCATAGGCGGCAGGCCCGATCAGCGCGTCCTGCACATCGACGATGCCCAGCCGGTCGAGGCCGGCGCGCTCGGCCCGCCAGATGATGTTGGGCGAATGGAAGTCGCGCAGCATCAGCGTGTATTCGCTGCCTGCCAGGCGATCGAGGAGCGCGTTCCATACCTCGTGGTAGCCTGCCCGCAACGCGTCGTTTGCCGGTTCGCCGGTGATCCATGGCACATACCAGTCGACCAAAAGGTCGGCCTCGATCAGCATGGCTTCCCGGTCGAAAGGCGGCACGTCGTGGAATACGCCGGGCGCCGCTTCCAAGCGTGTGGGCCAGGTCTTGCCATGCATCATGGCCAGCAATTCGGCCGCCGCCTCATAGCGTTTGGCGATGGGCTGGCCGTCGCGGCCGAGGAAACCTTCCGAGCCGAGATGCTCGATGAGCAGAAAACCCTGGTCGAGATCCTGGGCATGAATCGCCGGCACGCTGACGCCGGCCCCAAGCAGCGCCCGGTCGATGGCGACGAAGGCGACGACGGATTGCGCCGTGTGGGCGATCACCGCATAGGGCTTGCCGTCGCGAACCGGCGGCCCGAGCACGAGCCGCGGCGAGTTCATCAGCACGCGCGGCGCTTGGCCGGGCAGCGCGACGATCTCATAGGAGCGGGCGGAGGCGTCGCCGACGAAATGGCGGCGGCTGGCTTCGCCCCATCCGGCGGAGGCCAGGAAATCGCGCATCGTCAGCGATCGCGCCACGCGCTCGAAAACCGGTCCCTGCCCGGACAGCCTTGCCACGCGGCCTTCGCCCTGCTCGGCAAGATCGATCCACAGCGCCGTTTCCGGCAAGCGGTCTGCGGCCCGTTCCGGCCATTCGATGAGCGCCGCGCCTTGGCTGAGCGCGTCGTCGAGGCCGAGCTCGTCGAGCTCGTCCGGCGCGGACAGCCGATAGAGGTCGAAATGATGCACCGGAATGCGCGTCTCGTAGCTTTGCACCAGGGTGAAGGTTGGGCTCGGCACTTCGAGATTGGCGTCGTCGGCAAGCGCCCGGATCAGCGCGCGGGCCAACGTCGACTTGCCGGCGCCGAGATCGCCTTTCAGCGCGATCGCATCGCCAGCGCGCAATGCCATGGCAAGGTCCTCGCCAAGCCTTGCCGTTGCCGCCTCGTCGGCGAGAAAACGCTCCAGCACCGTTCCTGCCATACGGGCCGCGCTACTCGGCCGCGTCGCGGATGCCCGCCGGCGTATCGGGGATTCCGGAGGGCTTGTCCGGGAAGGTGCAGATCACCGTGGTGCCCCTGTCCTGGCCGGTCTCGATGCGCACGGTTCCGCCATGCAGTTCGACGAAGCTCTTGACGATCGAGAGCCCCAGCCCGGCGCCGCGCCGCCGTCCGCCATTGGTGCGCGGCTCGAAGCGGCGGAAGACCGATTCCAGCACGTCCGGCGGCATGCCGGGGCCGTCATCATGCACCGAGAACCCGACGCCGTCGGCCAGCCGGCGGCAGGTAAGCCGGATCGTGCTCGCCTCCGGCGCATAATTGGCCGCGTTGCTGAGCAGGTTGTAGAGGATCTGGCGGATGCGGGTCTCGTCGCCATGGAAGCTCGCCGGCGCCTCCGCCGCATCGATCTCGAGCTTGATTTGATGCTCGTCCAGCCGGTCGGCGACCAGCTCGGCGGCCGCGGCGATCGTCCGGTCGATGTTCATTTCGGAGATGTCGAGCTGCATGATGCCGGCATCGACGGTCGCCAGGTCGAGGATGTCGTTGACGATGGTGAGCAGCACCGACGACGACGAGCCGACATGCTCGACATATTCGCGCTGCTTCGGCGTCAGCGGTCCGGTCGCGGGCAGCGACAGAAGCTCAGTGAAGCCGATGATGTTGGTCAGCGGCGAGCGCAGCTCATAGGAAACGTGCTGCACGAATTCGTTCTTCAGCTGGTCGGATTTCTCCAGCGCCTCGTTCCTGTCCTTCAGCGCCCGCTCGACGTTGACGGTGTCGGTGACGTCGACGAAGGTGATCATCACCTGGCCGTTGGGCAGGTGGATCACCGCGTAGCTCAGCACCGTCCCGTCGACAAGCTCGATCTGGCCGCGGCGGTCGCGGCGCTCGTCGTCGAAGCCGGTGACCGCGGCCACGAAGCCGCCCCAGGGGCTGTTCGCCGCACGCTGGTCGCACAGGTCGCGGATCGCCGAAACATGGACATTCGGCTTGACCGCCTCCACCGTCAGCCCCCACAGCGCGACGAAGGCCGGATTGGACAGCCGCAGCCGCCCGTCCGGACCGAACACGACCACGCCTTCGGCGAGATTGTCCAGCGTCTCGCCCTGCACCCGCACGGCGGTCTGGTAGCGGCTTTCGAGGTCCATCTTCTCGGTCAGGTTCTCGAACACCCAGGTGACGCCGCCCTTCGGCTGCGGGTTCGCCACGACGCGGATCGTCTTGCCGTCCGGCAGGTGCCACCAGTGTTCCTGGGATTCGACGGCGCGATAGGCGCTGAGCAGGTTTTCCTTCCAACGCCGCCATTCCGGCTGCTCGGCGATCCTGCCTTCGCTCCGCAGCCGGTCGAGCAGCAGCGTGTTGGAGGGAGCGCTGAGCAGGAAGCCCGAGTCGAGGCCCCACAGCTTCTGGAAGGCCTGGTTGAAGAAGCGCAGCTTTTCCTCGGTGTCGAAGATCGCCACGGCGGTGTTCAACTGGTCGAGCGTGTCGGCATGGCTGCGCACGGTCCGCTCATATTCGGCGCGGATCGTCTCGGCAGCGCTGGTGTCGCAGGCGAGCCCCGCCGAACCGTCGGCGCCGGCGAAATCGGTGACCGCGAACATGCGGCGATCGCCTTCGATCACGGTGGAAAGCGTCTGTTCGAAGACCGGGCGCGACTTGTGCTGCTCGGCGATCTGATCGCGCGCCTGGCCGCCAAGGAATTCCGTCGCGTCGCGCACGGCCGCGGCGGCGCTTCCTGCTTCCACGGCCTCGGCATAGGCGCGGTTGACCCATTGCAATCGCCCGTCCGCGCCACGCAGCCATGCCGGCATCTTCAACGCGTCGAGTAGGCCTATCATGGTGTCGTAGTCGGCGCTGAGCCGCTGGTTCTCGATCTTCAGCCTGGCCTGGTTACGCAGCGTCTCCGACAGCGAGACGAAGCGCACCAGCACATGCGCCGCGCTCTTGCGGCCATGCACCTCCAGCGGCACGCCGGCCTGCGTTTCGATGACCAGATCGAAGGTCTTCGCCTGCTCGCGCAAGGCGGCAACCGCGTGCTCCAACGCCGCCGCCGAGCGCGGCATCAGCCAACGGCCGAAGGCGAGGAAGGCGGACCTGTCGTCAGGCGCGCCGCTTTCCAGCGGCAGGCTGCCGATGAGTTCGGGTTTCTTGTTGTCCGTGGTCCACACGATCAGGCGCTGGTCGCGCAGATTGAGCAGCGCCTCCGAACGCTGCAGCGCCGCGTTGACGTCCGCGATGCGGGCCCTGAGCTGCAGGTTCTGCGAGGCGGTGCGTGCGCGCTCGCGGATAAGGAAAATGGCCGAAACCAGTGCCGCGCCCATGACGCCCACGAACATGGCGAGCTGCATGACCTCGAGCGTGCTGACCGGCGCCGCGGCCTTTACCGGAATGCCCGTCTCGGCGTGGGCGGTAAAGGCGAGCAGCGGGCCGGCAAGCGTCGAGGTCGCAAGCAGCAAGGCCAGCCGCGAGCCGGCACGAAAACCGCCGCGGCTCACGCCGGGGCCGGCATCGTTCGAATCCTCATGGCCGCCGGAAACGGCCGTTCCCGCGCGTGGCGGGTAATCCCCCGGCATGTCTTGGTCCTCTTCGCCGCTTGAATGCAAGACCGCCCTGATGCGTCCCCGGCCCAACATGTCCCCGGACCGCGAATCACAACAATAACGCTTGCTGGAATCGGCGTGAAGAATCATTGGCGCAAAAAATAAAGCCGGATGGAAAGTCAACCACCCGGCTTCAATATATGGTAGATAATTTCGCTTTGGTTAATAGCGGTAGTGTTCAGGCTTGTACGGGCCCTGCGGCGTCACGCCGATATAGGCGGCCTGTTCGCCGGACAGCTCGGTCAGCTTGGCGCCGAGCTTGTCGAGATGCAGCCGCGCGACCTTCTCGTCGAGGTGCTTGGGCAGCACATAGACCTGGTTCTCGTACTGGCCGTGCTTGCTGAAAAGCTCGATCTGCGCCAGCACCTGGTTCGTGAACGAGGCCGACATGACAAAGCTGGGATGGCCGGTGGCGTTGCCGAGATTGAGCAGGCGGCCCTCGGACAGAAGGATCATCCGCTTGCCATCCGGGAAGGTGATCAAATCCACCTGCGGCTTGACGTTGGTCCATTTCAGGTTGCGCAGCGACGCCACCTGGATCTCATTGTCGAAGTGGCCGATATTGCCGACGATCACCATGTCCTTCATCGACCGCATATGGTCGAGCGTGACGACGTCCTTGTTGCCGGTGGTGGTGATGACGATGTCGGCGGTCGGGGCCGCGTCTTCCAGCGTCACCACCTCATAGCCGTCCATCGCCGCCTGCAGCGCGCAGATCGGATCGACCTCGGTGACTTTCACGCGCGCGCCGGCGCCGCGCAGCGAGGCCGACGAGCCCTTGCCGACATCGCCATAGCCGCAGACCACCGCGACCTTGCCGGCCATCATCGTATCGGTGCCGCGGCGGATGCCGTCGACCAGCGATTCCTTGCAGCCATATTTGTTGTCGAATTTCGACTTGGTGACGGAATCGTTGACGTTGATCGCCGGGAAGGGCAGCAGGCCCTTCTTCTGCAGCTGGTAGAGGCGGTTGACACCGGTGGTGGTCTCCTCGGTGACGCCGCGGATCGCTTCCCGCTGCTTGGTGAAGAAGCCGGGCGAAGCCTTCAGGCGCTTCTTGATCTGGGCGAACAGGATCTCTTCCTCCTCGCTGCCGGGATTGGACAGCACGTCCTCGCCGGCCTCGGCGCGCGCGCCGAGCAGGATGTACATGGTGGCGTCGCCGCCATCGTCCAGGATCATGTTGGAGGTACCGCCATCGGTCCACTGGAAGATGCGGTCGGTGTAGTCCCAATAGTCTTCCAGCGACTCGCCCTTGATGGCGAAGACCGGAATGCCGGCCTCGGCGATGGCCGCGGCCGCGTGGTCCTGGGTCGAGAAGATGTTGCAGGAGGCCCAGCGGACGTCGGCGCCCAGCGCCTTCAGCGTCTCGATCAGCACCGCCGTCTGGATGGTCATGTGCAGCGAGCCGGTGATGCGCGCGCCTTTCAGCGGCTTCTTGGCGCCGAACTCCTCGCGGCAGGCCATCAGGCCCGGCATTTCGGTTTCGGCGATCTCGATCTCCTTGCGGCCCCAGCCGGCAAGCGAGATGTCGGCGACCACATAGTCCTTGCTACCCGTCATGGCAGTGCTCCGGTGTGATTTTTTCTCAAGGCGCGCCGACGCCGGGAGGCGCATGGGAGGGCGCGGTTGCCGGCTTGACTACCAGATCGGTCGCCGCACGACAATGGGACATAAAGAAATCTTTATGCGCGCATGTCTTCGGAAAAGCGAGATGTTCGGTGAATCAGCACAAACGCCGGGGATTGGTTGAAGCCGCCGCAACGACGCGATGGGCGTTTTCGGCCAAATCTCCAAGGCATGCCGCCTGCCAACGCAAACAGAGCCGACCGGTCAAAATCCCTGTGCTGAGGAACTAGATTTCCTCGCCGAAACGCGAGGCGATCAGCTGCTCCAACGCGTCCATGGCCGGCACGGCTTCCGGGCCGCTGGCGATGACGCGGATCGAATAGCCCGGGCTCGCCGCCAGCATCATCAGGCCCATGATCGAGGTGCCGCCGACCTTCACGCCATCCTTCTCGACATGGATGGTGGCGTCGAAGCCGCTGGCAACCTGGACGAACTTGGCCGAAGCGCGCGCATGCAGGCCGCGCTGATTGATGATCGGGAACTCCCGCACCACCTCATCCGTCCGCGGCGCCGATGCGTTCATTTGCTGCTCAGGAGCTGGCTGGCGACGTTGATGTATTTACGGCCCGCCGCTTGCGCTTCGTCGAGCGCGGCTGCCATGTTGTCGCCCTTGCGGATCGAGGAGAGCTTGATCAGCATCGGCAGGTTCATGCCGGCGATGACCTCGGTGCGGCCGGATTCCATCACCGAGATGGCGAGGTTGGAAGGCGTGCCGCCGAACATGTCGGTGAGCACGATGACGCCTGCGCCGGTGTCGACGCGCGCGACCGCGTCGACGATATCGGCCCGGCGCTGCTCCATGTCGTCGTCGGCGCCGATCGCCACGGTTTCGAAACTGTCTTGCGGCCCGACGACATGCTCTACGGCATGTCGGAACTCGGTAGCGAGTTGACCGTGCGTTACGAGCACGAGTCCGATCATTCTCTGGTGGCTCCCGTCATCGCCGCTTCACAGGCGTATCTTATGTTCGCCAGCCATTCCAGGCGGCGGGAGCGCTATCTTGTCGACGCACGGCCGGTTGACAAGCCCAAAATTGCGGCGGCCCGGGCCATTTTGACGCATCGCAGCAAAAAAACCGGAGCGGATCATGAAAAAGGCTGGATCGAGAGCCGCGCCATCAGCATGGGCAACGCGGCGGTGACATTTCGCCGGGCGATGTCGACGCGGGGCAGCCGGCATCCGCCGATCGTCTCCGTGGTCTCGTCCTGCAGACGCGCCATGTCCGCCGGTTCGACAAGCCGCGCCACAAGGTCGATCACGGCGGCCGGTTCGAAAGCCAGCGGCCGCGGTCCGATGCCATGCACCTCGGCGAGGCCGGCGATGCTCGCCGGCGCGCGGCATACCAGCCGGCCGCGATGCGCGGCCGCAAACAACTGGTCGTCGCCGACCAGCCGGGCAAAAAGGCCCTGCGCGCGGCAATGATCGACAAGCGCCAGCGCCAGCGTCGTCTTGCCGGCGCCGGACGGCCCGGTGATCAGCACGCCGCGCTCGCCGACCAGTATGGCCGTCCCATGGATGTTGCGGGGCTTTGCGGCGGCGCTTGGCATGTCGGTTCGGCGATCAGCCTTCCGCCGGCAGCGTCACCACGAAACGCGCGCCTTTGATCTCGCCGGGCTTGGTGCCGGGGATGTTCTCGGCCGTCAGCGTGCCGCCATGTGCCTCGACGATCTGGCGGCTGATCGACAGCCCGAGGCCGGAGTTTTGGCCGAATGCTTCGCCGGCCGGCCGGTCGGTATAGAAGCGCTCGAAGATGCGATCGATCTTCTCGGCGCGGATACCCGGGCCGTTGTCGTCGACGGTGATGATGTTGAACTTGCCGGCGCGCGCCAACGAGATCGCGATGTGGCCATGCTCGTCAGGCACGAAGGAACGCGCGTTCTCGATCAGGTTGGTGATGACCTGACCGATCCTGAGGTCATGGCCGACGACGAAATAGCCTTTGGCGCCGGCCGGCAGCTTGGCGACCTTGAGGTCGATCTCGACGGCCTTCTTGTTGCGCGTCGTCTCGCGCGAGACGGCGATGAGGTCGGTGATGAACTTCTTCAGGTCGACGGTCGCCGCATCGTCGCGCGCCAGCTCGGCATCGAGGCGGGACGCATCCGAGATATCGGTGATCAAGCGGTCGAGCCGCCTCACATCGTGCTGGATGATCTCCATCAGGCGCGCGCGGGAGGCATCGTTTTTCGCCAAAGGCAGCGTTTCCACGGCGCTGCGCAGCGACGTCAGCGGGTTCTTCAATTCGTGCGACACGTCGGCGGCGAAACTTTCGATCGCCTCGATTCTCGCGTACAGCGCGTTCGTCATATCGCGCACGGCAATGGACAAATTGCCGATCTCGTCCTGACGATCGGAAAAATCGGGGATTTCCTCGCGGCTCTTGACGCCGCGCCGCACCCTGACGGCGGCGGCGGAAAGCCGGCGCAGCGGATTGGCGATGGTGGAGGCGAGCAGCATCGACAGGATCGCGGTGACGAGCGCCGCCACCCCGAACACGCGCAGGATCGCCTTGCGTTCGGCCGCGACGATCTTGTCGATGTCGCCGCCTTCGGTGGACAGCATCAAGACGCCGAGCACGGCGCGGAAGCGCTGGATCGGCACCGCGACGGAAACGATCTGTTCGCCCTGCTCGCTCACCCGCACGATGGTCGAAGGGCTGCCGGTCAGCGCCTTGACCACTTCGGGAAAGGCCGCGCCGTTGCCGCCGGGCTGCTCGTGGTAGACCGGCAGGTCCTTGTTGCGGAAGAAGTCGAAGATGAACTTCTCCACTCGCTCCACCACGCCCGGCTGCTCGTCGTCGACGGGCGGCAGGTCGTAGCGCAGGATCTGGCCGCGCGAATAAAGATGCCGCGAATCGAGCAGCAGGTTGGCGTCGCGGTCATAGATGCGGGCGCGGGTGCGCGTCGGCGAGATCAAGCGTCGCAGCACCGGCGCGACGCGCTCGGGATTGATCGGGAAATCGAGGTTGTCGAGCTGGTCCGACCCCGGCCCCAGGCTTTCGCCCGCCTGCAGCTCCAGCAGCTTTTCCGGATCGATGCTGATCGAATCGGTCTCGACGGTCGCCGAAGCCGCGATCGCGCCGGCGATGATCTCGCCCTGCGTCATCAGGCTTTCGACACGCGCGTCGATCAGCCCGTCGCGAAAGGTGTTGAGATAAAGGATGCCGGTGACCAGCACGGCGAGGCCGGCCAGGTTGAGGAACAGGATGCGCCGCGTCAGGCTGGAGAAGATGTGATGGCCGAGAAACCGGCGCATCGGCACCGTGATTTTCGAAACGAAGGCGGGCACGATCCGCGGCGGACGCCTTGCCGCGCCCGCCCGTCTGCCTCGCTCTACTTCCACTGCCATCGAATAGCAGGCCCTGTTTGGTGAACGGTCAATGGTGAATGGTGAATGGTGAATGGAAACATGGGCCTCAAAGATAGAGGCAGGTCATAGAGCGGGCCGCTCGTACCATTCACCATTGACTATTCACCATTCACTATCTCAAGCTTCGCGGAACCGGTACCCGACTCCGTAAAGGGTTTCGATCATCTCGAAGTCGTCGTCGACGGCCTTGAACTTCTTGCGCAGCCGCTTGATGTGGCTGTCGATGGTACGGTCGTCGACATAGACCTGTTCATCATAGGCTGAATCCATCAGCGCATCACGGCTTTTTACCACACCCGGGCGCTGCGCCAGCGAATGCAGGATGAGGAATTCGGTCACCGTCAGCGTCACTGGCTCGCCCTTCCAGGTGCAGGTGTGCCGCTCCTGGTCCATCACCAACTGGCCGCGTTCGAGCGAGCGGGCCTGCTGGCTGGGCGCCTTGGCCGCCGCCTCGCGGGCGCTGGTGCGGCGCAGCACGGCGCGCACGCGCTCGACAAGCAGGCGCTGCGAGAACGGTTTGCGGATGAAGTCGTCGGCGCCCATCTTGAGGCCGAACAATTCGTCGATCTCGTCGTCCTTCGACGTCAGGAAGATGACCGGGAGGTCCGATTTCTGGCGCATGCGGCGCAACAGCTCCATGCCGTCCATGCGCGGCATCTTGATGTCGAGGATGGCGAGGTTCGGCGGTCGCGCCGCCAGGCCCTCCAGCGCCGACGCGCCATCGGTGTAGGTTTCGACCCGATAGCCCTCGGATTCGAGCGCGATCGATACCGAGGTCAAAATGTTGCGGTCGTCGTCGACAAGCGCGATTGTTGCCATTTCAAGCGGCTCCCTCATGAGCTGTCCCTTCTGTCGTCGAGAAGGGGCTTTTGCAGGACAAATTGGGTACAAAATGTGGCACGGGCCTTGTCCGAAGTCACGGGCGGCCTGCCGTCACACGCCATCGCACCCACAGTGGGATTGGACGAACCGAGCCTGCCAATCCTTTGGGCAACCTCTATGGTTTTTTGCACATATAAACGATTTAAACAACTTTCAAATTTTTTAAATCGATTAATGATTTGATATCATTCGGCTTTTCTGGTTCTGAACCTGACGGCCCCAGCGCGGGCTCCGGGAAGTAACCCGTCAGATGCGGCCAATCCAGAGAGGAAATTTGATGTCGGAAGCCGGCAAACGCAACCCCGACTGCGCCATCGACGCGATCGGCCTGAAGACAATGGGCATGGTACGCTATAATTTTGGCGCGGCCGAACTCTACGAGGAAGCGATCCGGCGCGGCGAGGCGAGGTTGACCGCGCAGGGCGCGCTGGTCGCCGAGACCGGCCAGCACACCGGGCGTTCGCCGAAGGATAAATTCGTCGTGCGCGACGAGGCGACCGGCGGCCAGGTCTGGTGGGACAACAACAAGGCGATCTCACCGGGCGAGTTCGAAGCGCTGCTGGCGGATTTCAAGGCACATGCAGCCGCCAAGGACCTCTACGTGCAGGACCTCGTCGGCGGCGCCGACGCCAATCTGAAGCTGCCGACCCGGGTCATCACCGAATTCGCCTGGCACTCGCTGTTCATCCGCAATCTTCTGATCCGTCCCGAAGCCGCGGAGATCGAGCGTTTCGTGCCGCAGCTGACCATCATCGACCTGCCCTCCTTCCGCGCCGATCCGGCACGTCACGGCACCCGCACCGAAACGGTGATCGCGGTCGACCTCACCCGCAAGATCGTTCTGATCGGCGGCAC
The DNA here is from genome assembly GCF_006440615.1 of Mesorhizobium sp. B2-6-2. Lineage (NCBI taxonomy): Bacteria > Pseudomonadati > Pseudomonadota > Alphaproteobacteria > Hyphomicrobiales > Phyllobacteriaceae > Mesorhizobium > Mesorhizobium sp. B2-6-2. The sequence goes on from NZ_VFUG01000001.1 coordinate 169,689, forward strand.
CTCCTATGCCGGCGAGATGAAGAAGTCGGTTTTCACCATGCTGAACTATCTGCTGCCGGCAAGGGGCGTGATGCCGATGCACTGTTCGGCCAATGAAGGTGCGGACGGCGACGCGGCCGTCTTCTTCGGCCTGTCCGGCACCGGCAAGACGACGCTGTCGGCCGACCCCTCGCGCACGCTGATCGGCGACGACGAGCATGGCTGGGGCCCGCAGGGCATCTTCAATTTCGAGGGCGGCTGCTACGCCAAGACAATCAGGCTGTCGGCGGAGGCCGAACCGGAGATCTTCGCCACCACGCAGCGCTTCGGCACGGTGCTGGAGAACGTGGTGCTCGACGCCGGCCGCGTTCCGGATTTCAACGATGGCAGCCTGACCGAGAACACGCGCTGCGCCTATCCGCTGGACTTCATCCCCAACGCCTCGAAGACCGGCCGTGCCGGGCATCCGAAGAACATCATCATGCTGACCGCAGACGCCTTCGGCGTCATGCCGCCGATCGCGAGGCTGACGCCGGCGCAGGCGATGTACCATTTCCTGTCGGGCTATACCGCCAAGGTTGCCGGCACGGAAAAGGGCGTCACCGAGCCGGAGGCGACGTTCTCGACCTGCTTCGGCGCCCCGTTCATGCCGCGCCATCCGTCCGAATACGGCAATCTGCTGCGCGAGCTGATCGCCGGCCATGGCGTCGACTGCTGGCTGGTCAACACCGGCTGGACCGGCGGCGCCTACGGCACTGGCCGCCGCATGCCGATCAAGGTGACGCGTGCCTTGCTGGGCGCCGCGCTCGACGGTTCGCTGAAGTCGGCCGAGTTCCGCACCGACGCCAATTTCGGCTTCGAGGTGCCGGTGGCGGTCCCCGGTGTCGACGGCGCCATTCTCGACCCGCGCTCGACCTGGGCGGACAAGGCCGGTTACGACCGCCAGGCCGCGAAGCTGGTCAACATGTTCGCCGTCAATTTCGAGAAGTTCGAACGCCATGTCGACGCGACCATCCTCGGCGCGGCGCCGCGGATGCAGGAAGCGGCTGAATAGCAGTCACTGCCAATGTCTTCCTCCAGGGCCTGGCTCGCGCCGGGCCTTTTCTTTTTGCCGCCGTCGCGTCATGAGTGCGTGCATGGCAAGCGACGACGATATCATCATCTCCGGCGAAGCGGTCATCCGTCCTGGCGACCTGCATGAGGACTTCATCCGCTCCTCCGGCCCGGGCGGCCAGAACGTCAACAAGGTGGCCACCGCCGTACAGCTGCGCTTCGACGCGGCGAACGCATCCGGCCTGTCCGAGCGCGTGCGCGAGCGCGCCCTCAAGCTGGCCGGCCAGCGCGCCACCAAGGACGGCGTCATCGTCATCGAGGCAGGCCGCTTCCGCACCCAGGAGCAGAACCGCGCCGACGCGCGGGCGCGGCTGACCGCCCTGATCGCCAAGGCGGCCGAGCCGCCGCCGCCACCGCGCAAGAAGACCAGGCCGTCCAAAGGCGCCGTCGAGCGCCGCCTGAAGAGCAAGGCAGGCCGGTCGACGGTGAAGAAGCTGCGCGGCCGAGTCGAGAACGATTAGAGCAATTCCAGGAAAAGTGAGAGCGGTTTTCCGTTCGGAATTGCGTCAAAACAAGAGACAGAGCGGTTCGCCGTTTCCGTGAAACGGTGAAACGCTCTAAGCACGGTTGGATTAGCTGCTTCCAATTCAGGGTTGCAGATGGCAGGCTCCGATTGCTGCAACAACGAGGAGACCAGCAATGGGTATTTTCGATTTTGTCAAAGGCGTCGGCAAGAAGCTCGGCATCGGCGGCGACGATGAGGCATCGCCAAACGCGGACACGTTGAAGAAGGAACTCGACTCGCACAAGCTGGGCACGGACGGCGTCCAGGTGACCGTCCAGGGCGACACTGCGGTGTTGAAGGGTACAGTCAACGATCAGTCGGTCTTCGAAAAGGCGGTGATCGCCGTCGGCAACACGCTGGGCGTTTCCAAGGTGCAAGCCGACGAGCTGAAGGTCGCGCCCGAGGCCGGCACGGCGGCGCCGGCCAAGGAACCGACGCTCTATACCGTCCAGAAGGGAGACAACCTCTGGAAGATCGCCGAGAAATCCTACGGCAAGGGGAAGGGCGCGAAGAACAACATCATCTTCGAGGCCAATAAGCCGATGCTGACGCATCCCGACAAGATCTATCCCGGCCAGGTGCTGCGCATACCGGATATCGACCAGGCCTGACCGGCCATATCACGGGAATCTGGAAACGGCGGCTTTCGGGTCGCCGTTTTCTTTTGCCGGTGGCATGCTCGGCCAGTCAACCGCATCGGTAACCGGATCGATCCATGCTCGTTCTGCCCAAAGGCGTCCGCCATATGCCGGGCTACCTCGCGCGCCCGGCCCAGGAAGCGCTGGTCGAGGAGATCAGGCGCATCGTGCAGGCCGCACCCCTCTACGTGCCGGCCATGCCGCGCACCGGCAAAGAGATGAGCGTGCGCATGACCAATTGCGGCGCGCTTGGCTGGGTGACCGAGAAGGAGCGCGGCTATCGCTATCAGCCGACGCATCCGGTGACCGGCGAGCCCTGGCCGCCGATCCCGGAAATCCTGCTGGAATTATGGCGCGAGGTCTCGGCATATCCGCATCCGCCCGAGGCATGCCTGGTCAACTTCTATTCGGCGGATGCCAAAATGGGCCTGCATCAGGATCGCGACGAACAGGATTTCGCCGCGCCCGTGGTATCGGTTTCGCTGGGCGACGACTGCCTGTTCCGGGTCGGCCCGGACAGGCGCGAAGGCGGCACCAAGTCGTTCAGGCTGAAGAGCGGCGACGTCGTCGTGCTTGGCGGCGAAGGACGCCTCGCCTTCCACGGCGTCGATCGCATCTATCCCGCGACGTCGGCGCTGCTGAAGAATGGCGGCCGCATCAACCTGACGTTGCGGCGGGTGACGGTGCCTGGCTGAGCATGCCTGGCGTCGGGGCAACGCGATCTTAAGCATACCCGGGCTACAACCGCGGTTGCGAAACCGAGATCGCCATGCAACCTGATTGGATCAGAACCAGAAGCCTTTTGGACGTGGCCATCGTCACGGTCGTGTCGATCATCGCTCTGTGGATGACCGAATTCTACCTGAGCATGTTGTGGAACCTCGACGACCGAGGGTTTTCCGAACTTTCGCACAGGCTCCCCTACTGGGACTTCACCAACCTCTGGGCAGGTTCGCGCATGGCCATCGAGGGCCACGTTGCCGTTCTCTTCGACGTGGAGGCCTACCGCGCGGCGCTGCGCGCGATGTTCTCACCCGACCTTCCAAATCAGGAATGGAGCTATCCGCCGAACATCCTCCTGCTAGGCGTTCCGCTTGCCACCTTGCCGATTCTGCCCGCCTATCTGATCTGGACGGTCGGGACCGTGCTGTGCCTGTGGCTGGCGATCCGGCCGCTGAAGCTCGGAGCTGCCCTGGAACTGGCGATTGTCTTGAGCCCCGCCGTCATCTGGAACTCGGTGTTCGGCCAGAACGGCGCGCTGACCACCGCGCTGTTGATCGGAGGCCTTGTCGTGGCGCCCAGGCGTCCGCTGCTGGCCGGGATCCTGTTCGGCCTGTTGACGATCAAACCGCATCTCGGCATTCTCGTGCCCTTCTGCCTGCTCGCCAGCGGCAACTGGCGCGCCATTCTCGCGGCCATCGGCACCAGCGTCGTGATCGCCGTCGCCACCGGCCTGTTCTTCGGCTTCGATGTCTGGCGCCTGTTCCTGACCGAAACCCGCCCCTTGATGACGGCGATCATGGAGGCGCCTTATCCGCAGCCTTATCAGTACAACGCGATAACGGTGTTCTTCACGGCGAGAGCCTTCGGCGCCGGGGTGACCTCCGCCTATGGCGTGCAGGCGATCGCGACCATCGCTTCCATCGCCGCGGCGATCTGGCTCTGGCGGCCGGGCCGCGTGGTCTCGCATCAGGAACGCGTGGTGCTTACCGCTGTCCTTGCGATCCTGGCCACGCCCTATGGCTACACCTACGACACGATCGGTGTGGCCGTAGCGGCGGCGATGCTCGCCGCGATGGTTTCCAGGCCGCCTCGGCTGATCCTGGCGATTTGCTGGCTCGGACCTTTCGTCGTGCATTTTTTCACCTGGGGCGGATATTGCGTCGCTGTCCTGATCCCGCTGTTTCTTGCCGCGTGGATGCTGCATTCGATATGGACGAGAGGCCGGAAGGCTCAACTCTCGGGAGAACCGTCCCTAGCCTGAAGCAATCCCAGGATACATGCGCAGCGATAGGCTCGGCGCCGCAGCCTTCCGTTCGCCGCAGGAAGTACGAAGAATGGCGGCTATAATTTGAGGCGGTCGCGGGTATTCGTGCCTGACTAATTCCGGCGTTGCGCTGTAGCACCCGTACCTCGCCCCGCGCGCACCACGCCATCAATGACATCAGCGGCAGGAAAAGCGCGATGCCGATAAGCGCCAATTGATCTCGATTAGCCAGTGCCGCCCTAATTGCGTTCGGCGATATCGCTGCGGATGAACAGGGTTACAAAGGCGTTCTGATAGAGCAGACGATAGTCCCGCAAAGCCTTTGCGATCAAAGGGCTGTCACGCAACGGCGCCGTTGCGTGCGGCTGCGTCAGATGGAGCTTTACCGGTACGTCCGGTCCTGTGGTTCCGTCATCGGCAACGATATCGGGCCGTTTCGTGGCCAACTCACTGGCGATCGCCTGCGTGTAGTCCGCCCGCAAGGATGCGAGCCTGAGCCGGGTCGCGATATCTGGCCCAGATTCGATCAGGACCTGGGCATCATTGACCATCCAGCCGGACGGGTGGCGCCCAACCATGCGAGCGCCGGTCATTCGGACGAGCGGATTGCCGATCTGCAGCGCCGAGCCGATCGATATAAAGGTCGGGTGATCGGCGATCCGGTTGATGGCGGCCGTCGCCGCGTCGAGATCGCCACGCGGTTCGACGAATGCCAGGCCCTGCCGTGGCGCGACGGTCGTGACGAGCAAAAGCAGACCGAACCCGACACCCGCCTTTGCCAGCACAGGCAGGTCGCGCTGTGGCCGCAACCGGATAAACTGGAGCACAAAGGCCAACATGCCGAGCGTCAGGAACGGCATCGCCTGATAGGTCCAGCCTTTGCCCAAGACGACAAACCCAGGGACATAGCCAACACCTGCCAGCAGCAGGATCTTCGCATCGCGATCGGGCCGGTCAGGGTAGGCCATGGCCAACGTTGCCGCGGCCATGGCCACGAAAATCTTCACCGGCAAGAGCATCAACATGTCGACGACCGGCAAGCGCATCGGCAAATAGACCTCGCGCAGCAAAGGCAGGACATCGGTGAAGAAGGGCTGCATGAAAACCACAAGCACGACCAGATAGGCGACGGTCAAAACAGCGCCGAAGACATTCTCGGTCGTCAGCAGAGGCCGCGCCGAGCGTCGCTGCGCGGCAAGGACCAGCACCGGCGCAGCCAATGCCAGCACGCTGAAGGGCGGTTTGATCATGACGAAAATCGCGGCGCCAAGCCCGGCGGCAAGCCGCTCGGCCGTGCTGCCGGCGCGGAAATCCGCTGTCCGGTCGCGTGCCGCAAGCAGCGCCAGCCAAGGCAAAAGGCAGATGACTGCGATTTGTTCGCGCTGGCCGAAATCCGCCGGGGACAGCGCAAGCAGAAGAAACACCAGGACCGGAACTGCCCAGACGAATCGCGTCAGCGTTTGGTCGGCACGTACAAGGATTCGAGCTGAAAGCCAGACCGAACCGATTGCCAGCACTGCCATGCCGAGCCCCACCCAGAGCTCCGCCGAAAGCCCGGTCAACCGCTCAAGAATCAGGAATGGCAGATAGAGCCAGGTGGAAAAGGGCGGATTGGCCTCGGCGACGTCGACATAGAGGCGTTCGCCGCTCAGCACGCGGTCGCCGACGGTCAGCAGCCACGACACGTCGACATTGCCCGGCAAGACGCGCGAGACGACAATCGCATAGAGGGCGATCAACAATGTTGCGGCAGCAGGCGGGCCAAGACGAAATGCAGTTCCGGCCTGACGGGGCCGCAGATCGGCCTGCTCGCCTGAAGCAACCAATGGCGCATCCATGCCGGGAGCCTCAATAGCAGTACAGCGTTTGTGGCTTAGTTTCTAACGGATCGGCAGTTAAGCGCGCTTTAACCGGCAGGCACTGCTCAAAATCTTCCTCGCGACCTCTCCCGAAAAGGGCTGCGGGTCACTCTGCCTGGGCAGTTCCTGCATTGCGCAGCAGCACTTGAAGTTCGTCATTCTCGGCAATCTGCTGGTAGCCTCGCAGGAAGCTGACGTAGTCCTGCCACCGGGCAAGCTCCGCATTCCAGTCCCTGTCGATTTTCTCGACGATTATCATGGCAGGCTTCTGGTTATCGAGTTCGGCGATCTTGCTCTCGATGTAGCGATCGGCGATCTGCCGGTAGTGGGATGCCGCCTCCTGGTCGCCGTCCCGGCTTGCGATGCCCGAAAGATAAAGCGCCTGTTCACCCAGCCAGTCGTTGCAATGGCGTGAAATCCATGTCCCGCCGAGCATCCGGGTAAGCGGATGGCCCCCCGAGATGTCGGCGCCGACTAGCGCGACGGTCGGCTGAGGAGCCGCGGCCTTAAGCTTGGCGACAAACTCTGCAGTGAGCTTCTGTGTCTGCATGAACGGGATGGCGGCGGCGGCAATGATGGCAGCCAACAGCATCTTGCGCCTCAGGTCCATTGCCGTGCCCCGCGACTCGTATGTCGATGGGCCAGCTTGCGCCATCCTCAACAGGAGCGCCGCCAGAATCAGGCTGAAGGCCGGAAACGCGTGATAGGCCCAACCCTTGGCCTGGTAGATCAGCGGCACGGTTGCAGCCAGCGAAGCAACCGTGAACACGGTGATCAGCGGCGACAACGGCAATCCTGGGCGAAGAAAGCGCAGCGCCAGGAGCGCGATCAGGTAGATCGGCCCATAGGTCGTCAGCAACGCCTCCATATTCTGGATCCGCATGTAGGTGTCGGCCAGCACTGGGTAGATGACGCTTAGGAATTCCGGATGGAAATACTGCACGGCGACGATGTAGGCGACGCAAACCAGGCCGATCATGCAGTACTCGACGGCGAAAAGCGTTCGGATCGACCGGCGGTTCCAGGCCGCGTAGAGCGCCGGAACGAGCACGACCAGGGCATAATAGGGCTTCACCAGCACCAGGATGCTGCCGCTCAATCCGGCAAGGAGGGCCACCGGCAGGCTGGGCATTCGATCGTCGATTGGCGCCGCGCGCCAGGCCGTCAGCATGAGCAACGGCAAAAACAGCGCGATCCCGAGATGCTCCCGCTCGCTGAAGGCATTGCCGGGGAAGATGACCAGCACCGCCAGAAACAGAGGCAGCAGCGAAAACAGGATGCGGTTCTCGACAAAACCCGCCCGCCTCGCGATCCATGCGGCCAGGCCCAATCCCGCCAGGCAGATCGCATAGCTGTAGGCATGAACCGCGATTTCAGGCGAGATGCCGATCTTGTGCGCGAGCGCCACGGCCGGCATGAACATCCAAAGCGTGAAAGGCGGATTGACTTCGAAAATATCGACATAGAGCCGTGATCCGGCAAGCATCCGTTCGCACACGGTGATCACCCAGCTCGTGTCGGATATGACGCCCCATCGCATCTGCCAGGGAACGGCGGCTGCCAGCACCAGCAGGCAAAAAACCACGGTCCATGTCCGCGTGTTGCGCGCGTCGCTGATCGGCGCGTCTGCCGTCGGGCTGTCGAGCACGGCGGTCACCGGCTCCCTACTTCCGGGCAGAGGGGGCTATTGGCGTTGATGGGAACGCCTCCCACGAGGACAGGCTTGCGCAACGCCACGAGCAGAGGCGGCACGGCCTCTTCATTGAAGCCCGGAATGACCAGTGAATAGACCGGGGCCTCGCGTCCCGCGGCATTGCCCGCATCGATCACCGGTTCCCTCCCGACACCCGCTGGAGTTTGGCTGGCAACGCTAGTCGGGATTGCCTAAGGCGCCGTTAAGGGTCACAATTTCCTTAACGCCACCTCCTCGACCAGATGGTTGGTGCCCTTGCGCAGGATGAGATCGGCCCGCGCCCTGGTCGGCAGGATGTTCTCGCGCAGGTTCTTCAGGTTGATGTTGGCCCACAGCCCCTCGGCGATGGCCCGCGCGGCATCCTCGGAGAGCTGCGAATAGCGGTGGAAGAAGGAGTCCGGGTTGCGGAAGGCGGTTTCGCGCAGCCGCATGAAACGCTGGATGTACCATTGATGGATCAGCTTCTCGTCGGCATCGATATAGATGGCGAAATCGAAGAAGTCGGACAGGAACGGCACGATCTTGCCGTCCTTCGGTAGCTTGCCCGGCTGCAAGACGTTGATGCCTTCGAAGATCAGTATGTCCGGCCGGTCGATGGTCATGAACTCGCCGGGGATCACGTCGTAGGTCAGGTGCGAATAGACCGGCGCGCTGACGCTGCTTTGCGCCGACTTGATGCCGGACAGGAACCTGAGCAGCGCGCCGACGTCGTAGCTCTCGGGGAACCCCTTGCGTTCCATCAGGTTCTCGCGGCGCAGGATCTCGTTGGGCAACAGGAAGCCGTCGGTGGTGATGAGGTCGACCTTCGGGCTCGACGGCCAGCGCGCCAGGAGCTCCTTCAGCACGCGCGCCGTGGTCGACTTGCCGACCGCGACCGAGCCGGCGATGCCGATGATGAAGGGTGTCTTGACGACGTCCTGCGCGTTGAAAAAGGCTTGGCGCTGCCGGAACAGCAGCTGGCTCGCCTCGACATGTGCCGAAAGCAGCCGGGACAGCGAGAGGTAGATGCGCTTGACCTCTTCGAGGTCGACCGGGTCGTTGAGCGAGCGCAGCCGGTCGATCTCGTCCCCGGTCAGCGTCAGCGGCGTGTCGGCGCGGAACTGCGACCATTGCTCGGCGGAGAAGAATCGATAAGGGGAATACTTCTCGGTCGGAGCCAGCTGGTCCATCGGGTTTCCTGCCCTCCTAGAGCGTGCTGCCGAAAAGTGCGAAGCCGGGCGACATCATGCTCTCTCTTTCGATCAGCCCTGGGGCCGGGACGCCTTTTCGGCGGTACCCGAGCGGCCGGTTCGGCCCTCAAGCTCCTTCAGCACCTCGTCAAGCGGAATGCCCGCGATGCCAAGAACGACCAGCCAATGATATATAAGATCGGCGCTTTCCGAAACGACGGCTTTCTTGTCCCCCTTGACGGCGGCAATCACCGTCTCGACGGCTTCCTCGCCGAGCTTCTGCGCCGCCTTGTCGATGCCTTTGGCGAACAGCTTCGCCGTCCATGAGTCGGCGTCGCCAGAATGGGCGCGCTGATGGATGATCGTTTCCAGCTCGGCGAGTGAAAATTGAGCCATAGCAGCGGTTTAAGTCCGATGGGCGGCCGAGTCCAGCCGCATCGGCAGGCCGGCCTTGGCCATATGCGTCTTGGCTTCGGCGATGGTGTAGGTGCCGAAATGGAAAATCGAGGCGGCGAGCACCGCGCCCGCATGGCCGTCGCGGATGCCCTCGACCAGGTGATCGAGCGTTCCGACGCCGCCGGAAGCGATCACCGGCACGCGCACAGCGTCGGCAATCGCGCGGGTGAGCGCGATGTCGTAACCGCCCTTGGTGCCGTCGCGATCCATCGAGGTCAAAAGGATCTCGCCGGCGCCGCGCTCGACCATACGCCTGGCGAAGTCGACGGCGTCGATGCCGGTCTTCTCGCGTCCGCCATGGGTGAAGATCTCCCAGCGGTCGGTCTCGTCTTGCGCCGATACCTTCTTCGCGTCGATCGCCACGACGATGCACTGGTTGCCGAATTTGTCGGCGGCTTCCGCGACGAAATCCGGGTTCTTCACCGCCGCCGTGTTGATCGACACCTTGTCGGCGCCGGCCAGGAGCAGCTTGCGGATATCGGCCACCTGGCGCACGCCGCCGCCGACGGTGAGCGGCATGAAGCACTGCTCGGCCGTTCGGGCAACCACGTCGAAGATCGTCTCGCGATTGTCGGACGATGCGGTGATGTCGAGGAAGCAGAGCTCGTCGGCGCCAGCGGCGTCATAAGCCTTGGCGGCCTCGACCGGGTCGCCGGCATCGACGAGGTCGACGAAATTGACGCCCTTGACCACGCGGCCGTTTTTTACGTCGAGGCAGGGGATGACGCGGGCCTTCAGCATCACTTGCGCTCCAGCGTCGAGAGCAGGTCGACCACCAGCGCGCCGACCAGCGGCGGCACGTCGCCCTTGGGATCGAAGGCCGGGTCGTAGGCGGAAATGGTGAGCCCGGCGATGGCGAGCGGCCCGGCGAGACCGCACATGGCGGTGCGCAGCTGCTCGGGCGCCGGACCGCCGGGCGTGGTGTAGCGATTGGCCTGCAGCTTCTCGGGGTCATGCACGTCGAGGTCGACATGCATGTGAACCTGGCGTGCGCCGTCGGCCTTCAGTCTTTGCGCGGCGCTCTTCCAGTCCGGGCATTCGGTCCGGATGATCGGCAGCTTTTCCAGCAGTTCCTCTTCCGCGCTGTCGAGGTCGCGCGCATTGACCAGAACGCAGCGCGACGGATCGACCGGCTTGAAGCCCGGGATCTGCGCCGCTATCGATCGCCAGCACAGGCCCAGCACGGTGGCCAGCGCCATGCCGTCGAGAAAGCCCGTTGTGGTGGTTTCCGGCGTGTTGAGGTCGCCATGCTGGTCGGCCCAGATGATGGCGTCGGCACCGGCACCGGCCACGGCGCCGGCGGCGGTCAGGCAGTTGCCGGCCAGCACGATCGGAAACCGCTTCCTGTCCAGCGCCATGCGGACTTCGCCTGAAACGGCGTTGCAGACGGCAAATCCGGTACCGATCTCGCGCTCGGCTTCGTCCTCGACCACCTTGCCGATGTCGCTCACCTCGACATCGTGGCCGGCGAGCTTCAGCGCCTCGGCCAGCCCGCCCGAAATCAGCGCGTCCGGGCCCTGGCCGCAGCCGCCGTGGAAATGGCCGCTGTCATAGGACGCCAGGATGATCGAAATGTTCACGCTCTTGCCTCCGCCCGCTCGCCGCGCAGGATCGCCAGCGCCTCGGCCGGGTCAATACGGCCGTCATATAGGGCGCGGCCGGAGATCGCGCCTTCGAGTTTTTGCGCGTCGGGCATGGTCATGCGCACGATGTCGGCGATCGAGGCGAGGCCGCCGGAGGCGATCACCGGAATCGACACGGCCTCGGCGAGGTCGATGGTCGAATTCCAGTTGATGCCGGTCAGCACGCCGTCGCGGTCGATGTCGGTGTAGATGATGGCGGCCACGCCCGCACCCTCGAATTTCTTGGCCAGCTCGATGACGCCAAGCTCGGAGGCCTCGGCCCAGCCTTCGACCGCGACCTTGCCGCCCTTGGCATCGATGCCGACCGCTATTTTCCCGGGAAAAGCCTTGCAGGCCTCCTTGACCAGGTCGGGTTCGCGCACCGCCACGGTGCCGAGGATAACGCGCGTCAGGCCGCGATCCAGCCAATCCTCGATCTGCGGCAAGGTGCGGATGCCGCCGCCGAGCTGCACCGGGTTCTTCGTCGCCTTCAGAATGGCGCCGACCGCCGCCGAATTGACGCTCTGGCCCTTGAAGGCGCCGTTGAGGTCGACGACATGCAGCCACTCGAAGCCCTGCTCCTCGAAGGCTTTCGCCTGCGCCGCGGGGTCGTCGTTGTAGATGGTGGCCGTGGCCATGTCGCCGCGCTTCAGGCGCACGCATTGGCCGTCCTTGAGATCGATCGCCGGAAACAGGATCATTTTCGGGCACTTATCCCCAAAAAGAACAAAACTGGAACTGAGGATATGGTCGCGCGCTGGACTCTTTTGGGAGTCGTCCTTATGAGTCGATTCGCCATATCAAAAAGCCGGGTTAGCGGCCCGGCTTTTTGTGCCTTCACCACTTGAAGTGCCGAAGGCGATAGGATTGTTCCTACAGGTGTGCAGATTGCACATCGCAGATTCTGCGTCAACATTCCTTCTTTGGCCGGCACTTCGTTTTTCCTCCCAAGGAGAAGGACGATGGCTGTTGCCAATTTGGATGAAACGGAAGCGATCAAAGCCTGGGTGCTGCGCGCTTGCGAATGGAAGACCCGTAACATCGCGGCGCGGTTTGATGTCGACCCGCGTCGTTTGTACGAAGTTTGGGAAGAACAAGGACATAAGGGAACTCGGTTCAAAGCGATGCGTCTCTTTAGCCGCCTTCTGCCAAACATTGCCGTGGCGGGCAGATTTGAAGTCCACAAGCCCCGCTATCAGCGAGTAGCCAAACCGGAAAATGGGCAGATGACGTTGGAGTTTTAAGGCTTCCACCTCAGAAAATTGGTGATCAAGGCCAGGCCGAGCGCCTGGCTTTTTTCGGGATGGAACTGCGTGCCGGCGAGATTGTCGCGGGCAACCGCCGCCGTCACCGCGCCGCCATAATCAGTCGTCGCCATGATCTCGGCCGGGTTCTTCGTGTCCAGATGATAGGAATGGACGAAATAGGCGTGCAGCCCCTTCGGGCCGGTCTCGATGCCGGAAAACAGCGGGTGCTTGCGTTGGAGTTCGATCGTATTCCAGCCGATCTGCGGGATTTTCAGCGCCGGATCGGACGGCGTGATCTCCTTGACGTCGCCGGCGATCCAGCCAAAGCCTTTGGTGACGGTCTTCTCCAGCCCGCGCTCCGACATCAGCTGCATGCCGACGCAGATGCCGAGAAACGGCCGGCCCTTGACGATCGCCACCTCTTCCACCGCCTCCCACATGCCTGCCACCCCATGCAGTCCGGCGGCGCAGTCGGCATAGGCGCCGACGCCCGGCAGCACGATGCGGTCGGCGGAACGCACCCGCTCGGCGTCGGCCGTCAGCTCGATCGTCGCGGCAAGGCCCGCCTCATGCGCGGCACGCTCGAAGGCCTTGGTGGCCGAGCGCAGATTGCCCGAGCCGTAATCGATGATGGCTACCCGCATGTCAGGGCCTTCCAGGCGTATGGGTCAGGCCGAGCGCCATGCCTGTCTGCGGCGGACGTGCCTGCGATGCATCCGGCACGATGCGCGGCAGGGCGGGCTGCTCCTCGCTTACCTCGCCGGTTTCCAGCGCATGGCGCGTCTCGGCATCGGCGAGATTGCCGGCCTCGACCACGCCCCATTCGCGCCAGCCGCGCCGCCGCAGCGAGGCGATGCGCAGGCCCTGGCCTTCGAAGCCGACATAGAGCGAGACCAGCAGCGACAGCAGCGATCCGGCCCCTTCGAGCCCGAGCCTTTCGCCGGCCACCGACAGGATCGCCGTGACGATGAAGGTCAGGGCCGCCTCGATCCACATCCGGTGCCAGGCGAGCCAGAGCGGCGCGACCAGGAAACCCAGCCAGGTGAAGCTGTCGCGCACGAAAATTGCATCCTCGGCTTTGTTGCCGGCCGGCGGCGCCATCACGACATAGATCGCCATAGGGCTATCCTTTCAGGGATCCCTTGGTGGAAGGCACCGCGTCGGGCTGGCGCGGATCGGGCTCCAGCGCTGCGCGCAAGCTGCGCGCCACCGCCTTGAAGCAGGTTTCGGCGATATGATGGTTGTTGGCGCCGTAATGGTTGGTCACATGCAGCGTGATGCCGGCATTCTGCGCCAGCGCCTGGAAGAACTCGCGCACCAGCTCGGTGTCGAACGTGCCGATCTTCGGCGACGAGAAGCCGACATTCCAGACCAGGAACGGCCGGCCGGACACGTCGATCGCGGCCCTGGTCAGCGTCTCGTCCATGGCAAGGTCGATCGAGGCATAGCGCATGATGCCGCGCCGTTCGCCCAGCGCCTTGCTCAGCGCCTGGCCGATCGCGATGCCGGTGTCCTCGACCGTGTGGTGGTCGTCGATATGCAGGTCGCCCTTGGCCTTGACCGTCATGTCGATCAGCGAATGCCGCGACAGCTGGTCGAGCATATGGTCGAAGAAGCCGACGCCGGTCGAAATGTCGGATTCTCCCTTGCCGTCGACGTCGACGGAGACCGAAATCTCGGTTTCTTTGGTCTTGCGGCTGACTTCGGCCGAACGCGTCATCGCTTTGTCCTTGTTGCCCTGCTTGGAGGCGCCAGGGCTTGAAAACGAAAGCCTTCTATCAGCATGATCCGGCGATTGCCAGTTGCCATTCCGACCGCTATCGGCTGGGCCTGAGGTGGTTTGCAATCGTTGGCCCTATGCATACATATGGCCGATCAAACTCACTCGTACCGCGCCGTCGCCTTTTCGAGGGATAGCGCGCATCGGAGCTCAAATGTCGAATGAACTCACCATGCACGCCACGACCATCATCAGCGTGCGCAAGGGCAACAAGGTCGTGATCGCCGGCGACGGCCAGGTCAGCCTCGGCCAGACGATCATGAAGGGCAACGCCCGCAAGGTCCGCCGGATCGGCAAGGACGGCAGCGTCATTGCCGGCTTCGCTGGCGCTACCGCCGACGCCTTCACCCTGCTCGAGCGGCTCGAAGCCAAGCTCGAACAATATCCGGACCAGCTGACGCGCGCCTGCGTCGAACTCGCCAAGGACTGGCGCACCGACCGCTATCTACGTCGGCTGGAAGCCATGATGCTGGTCGCCGACAAGTCGGTCTCGCTGGCGCTGACCGGCAATGGCGACGTGCTGGAGCCCGAACATGGCGTCATGGCCATCGGCTCGGGCGGCAATTACGCGCTGGCCGCGGCCCGTGCGCTGATCGACACCGACAAGGATGCCGAGCAGATCGCCCGCAAGGCCATGCAGATCGCGTCCGACATCTGCGTCTACACCAACAACAATTTCGTCGTCGAAACGCTTGACGCCGCCTGAACGACCATGACCCCGAACCGAAGGACCGCGAAAGCGAAAGGTGGCCGCCGGTTTTCGGACAAGATCATGGTCGAACCAGCAGATACATATGATTTCCGGCCGGTCACGGAAAAAGACCTGCCGATGATCGCCGCTTGGCTGCGCGAGCCGCATGTCGCCCAATGGTGGGACGCTCCGGACAAGGAGATCGCCGAGATCCGCGAGCATATCGATTCGGTTTCGGTGGAACCGCTGGTCGTCGAGCTCGACGGCAGGCCGATCGCCTATCTGCAGAGCTATGATCCGCATATGGAGGACGACCATCCCTATGCCGACCAGCCCTTCGGCACGGTGGGTATCGATCTCACGATCGGCCCGCCGGAACTGGTCGGGGTCGGCCATGGCTCGGCCATCGTGCGCCAGTTCGTCGAGGAGCTTCTGGAGGAAGGCGCGCCGCGCGTCATCATCGATCCGCATCCCGACAATGGCCGCGCCATCCGCGCCTATGAGAGGGCCGGCTTCAGGGCGATCGGGCGCAGGCATTCGCAATGTGGGGATGTCGTGCTGATGGCCGTCGATGCGGCCGACGACGATGAACATCTGGGGGACTGATTGAATGACCGCATCCGGAGGGGACAAGACGCTTTCGGCCTATGAAGACAGCTGGCGCATGGGCCTGCTGCTCGTGCTGGCTTTGATCATCTTCCAGGCAGGCGCCTTGTACGCCATGGGCCACCCGCCGATCTGCACCTGCGGCTACGTCAAGCTCTGGCACGGCGTGGTCAACAGTTCGGAGAATTCCCAGCACATCGCCGACTGGTACACCTTCTCGCACATCATTCACGGCTTCCTGTTCTATGCGCTGGCCTGGGCGCTGTTCCCGCGCTCGCCGGTCGGCTTAAGGCTCGCCTTCGCCGTCCTCATCGAAGGCGGCTGGGAGATCCTCGAAAACAGCCCCTTCATCATTGACCGCTATCGCGCCGGCACCATCTCGCTCAACTATTACGGCGACTCGATCATCAACTCGGTGTCCGACACGCTGTTCATGGCGCTGGGATTTGTGATGGCGCGAAAGCTACCTATATGGGTGGTCGTGGCCCTGGCGCTCATCTTCGAGTTCGGCACGGGTTACATCATCCGGGACAATCTGACGCTCAACGTGATCATGCTGCTGCATCCGTTCGAGTTTATCAGGCAGTGGCAAAGTGGAATTTGAGTAATATGAGCACCTTCTCTCCCCGCGAAATCGTTTCGGAACTCGACCGCTTCATCATCGGCCAGAAGGACGCCAAGCGCGCCGTGGCCATTGCCTTGCGCAACCGCTGGCGCCGCCAGCAGCTGGAAGGCCAGATGCGCGAAGAGGTGATGCCGAAGAACATCCTGATGATCGGCCCGACCGGCGTCGGCAAGACCGAGATCTCGCGCCGTCTGGCGCGGCTCGCCGGCGCCCCCTTCGTCAAGGTCGAGGCAACCAAGTTCACCGAGGTCGGCTATGTCGGCCGCGATGTCGAGCAGATCGTGCGCGACCTCGTCGAGGTCGCCATCGGCCTGGCGCGTGAAAAGATGCGCGAGGATGTCGCCGCGCGCGCCCAGATCAACGCCGAGGAACGCGTGCTGGAAGCCCTCGTCGGCAAGACGGCGAGCCCGGCGACCCGCGACTCCTTCCGCAAGAAGCTGCGCGACGGCGAGCTCGACGATAAGGAGATCGAGATCGAGGTGGCCGACACCGGCACCGGCGGCATGCCCGGTTTCGATATCCCCGGCATGCCGGGCGGCAGCGTCGGCGTGCTCAACATCAACGACATGCTGTCGAAGGCGATGGGTGGCCGCAGGACCAAGACCCGCAAGACCACGGTGCGCGATTCCTATGCGGTGCTGGTCAACGACGAGTCCGACAAGCTGCTCGACCAGGACGAGGTGGTGCGCAGGGCGCTGGAATCGGCCGAGAATGACGGCATCGTCTTCCTCGACGAGATCGACAAGATCGCCGCCAGGAGCGACATTTCGGGCGGCCCGTCGCGCGAAGGCGTGCAGCGCGACCTGCTGCCGCTGGTCGAAGGCACCACGGTCGCGACCAAATATGGGCCGATCAAGACCGACCATATATTGTTCATCGCGTCGGGCGCCTTCCACGTCTCCAAGCCGTCCGACCTGCTGCCGGAGTTGCAGGGCCGCCTGCCGATCCGTGTCGAGCTGCGCGCGCTGGAGAAGGCGGATTTCATCCGCATCCTCACCGAGACCGAGGCTAGCCTCATCAAGCAGTATATCGCGCTGATGAAGACCGAAGGCGTCGAGCTGACCTTCACCGACGACGCTATCGATTCGCTTGCCGGCATCGCCGTCGATCTCAACGCCAGCGTCGAGAACATCGGCGCGCGGCGCCTGCAGACGGTGATGGAGCGCGTGCTGGACGAGATTTCCTATGACGCACCCGACCGCCACGGCACGGCGGTCACCATCGACGCCGCCTATGTCGAGAAGCATGTCGGCGACCTGTCGCGCAACACCGACCTGTCGCGGTTTATTCTTTAAGCTCTATCTGGGTTTCGGGCTGGCCGTCGAGCCGGCCTGAGACGCCCGTCCAACGCCCCGATTTCGGGCCGGCTCGGGCCAGCCTGAAATGCCCTTCCAATCCAAAGTGTGGCCAAATGGAAGCATCTGGCCACGATTTTTGGTGGCAGCTCGAAGCCTCCTCTCGACTCTGCCATGCGCTTTACCTAGTTTGCCGCGCATTCGAAGGCGGCGGCGTATGAAGAAACTTATCCTGCTTTTTCTCGGCATGGCCCTGGCGGCGGCGGTGGCAACCGCCGATGCCGCGACCATCGTGCCCCCAGGCAACCGCAACAGCGTGCAGCCGGATATTCCAGGCGCCTCCAGCCGGCGCACCCAGGCCACCAACACCACCTTCCAGGCCAAGTACCGCAAGGTCTACGCGCTCTTGCAGAACGATGCCGAGCTGCGCGGCAAGATCAGGAAGGCGGCAGCGGCCTACGGCATCGATCCCATGCATATCGTCGGCGCCATCGTCGGCGAGCATACCTACAATGTCGACGCTTACGACCGCCTGCAGACCTATTACGTCAAGGCGATCTCCTATCTGTCGAGCAAGCTCTCCTTCGCCTATCACGGCGAGGATGTCTCGGATTTCATCCAGCGGCCGGAATTCGAGAAATGCGCCGGCATGGACGACAGCTACGACCTTTGGGAATGCCGCGAGCAGGTGTGGAACCGCGCCTTCCGCGGCAAGAGCGTCGGCGGCGAGGATTTCCCCAACGATCGCTTCGGCGCCACCTTCTTCCAGCCTTATTATGCCGGCCAGACCTTCGGCCTCGGCCAGTTGAACCCGCTGACTGCGTTGCAGATGAGCGACCTCGTGCACAAGGTCTCGGGCCTGCCCAGGCTCGACGTCGGCGATCCCAACGCGGTCTACAAGACCATCATGGACCCGGACCTGACGCTGCCTTACGTCGCCGCGACCATCAGGAAGTCCATCGACGCCTACCGCGGCATCGCCGGCTTCGACATCTCGAAAAATCCGGGCCTCACCGCCACGCTCTACAATGTCGGCAACCCCGAAGAGCGCGCTTATGCTCTGAAGGCCGAGAACGAAAAGCGCCGCGCCGCCGGCGAGCCGGAAAAGCTGCCCGAAGAAAATTATTACGGCTGGCTGGTCAACGACAAGCTGGATGAGCTGAAGGCGCTGTTTTAGGCGGGTCTGTCACGCAGCCAGCAGCGACTTCAGCTTGACCGCCTGCGAGCCGAGCGCTTCCGGCGCCGGGCTCGCCCGCTTGGCGATCAGCATTTCCGCCAGCCGAATGTCGCGCGCCACCGCATTGCCGGGGCCGATGCCGCTGGCGGCGACCAGCCTTCCGTCCTCGGCCAGGTGGAAGACGATGAAGGCGCCGTCGTCGAGATCGCGCCGCACGATGCTCTTGCCTTCGTCGGACAGCCCGGCGATCTGCAGGGTCAGCCCATACTGATCCGACCAGAACCACGGCACGGCGGCATGCGCCTCACCGCCGCCCAGCATGTTCTTCGCGGCTAAGGCGCCCTGTTCCTGGGCGTTGCGCCAGGCTTCGAGGCGCACGCGCCGGCCGCCATAGACGGCAAGCGGGAACGAGCAGCAATCGCCCGCGGCGAAGATATCAGGGTCGGCGGTGCGCAATTGCTCGTCGACCGCGATGCCGTTGTCGATGGCCAGCCCCGCCTCGGCGGCAAGCGCGGTCACCGGCACGGCGCCGATGCCGATCACCGCGAGATCGGCGACGACCCTCTGCCCGTCGGCCAGCGTGATGCCGACCTCCGCGCCGTCATCGGCAATCGCCGCGATTCCCTGGCCGGTGCGGATCGCAACGCCCTCGGCCTCATGCGCCTTGTGGATGATCTCGGCGATCTCGGCCGGCACGCCGCGCATCAGGATGCGCGGCTGCGCTTCGATGACGGTGACGGCGGCGCCGAGCTTGCGCGCCGCGGCGGCAAGCTCGAGGCCGATGAAGCCGCCGCCGATGATGGCGACGCGGTTGCCGGCGCTGAGATGAGCGCGAATGGCCAAAGCGTCGTTGAACGTCCTGAGATAGACGCAACGCCCCCCGAGACCCGGCATCGGCAGCTTGCGCGGCACCGATCCGGTCGCCAGCAAAAGCTTTTCATATGGCAGGGAGGATCCGTCCGACAGTTGCACGACATGCGCGGCACGATCGATCGCGACGGCCCGGACGGAATGGATGTGGCGGATCGAGCGTTCGGCGAACAGCGCGTCGGTGGCGATCGCCTTGATCGCCGGCGCCTCGCCGGTCATCGCTTCCTTCGACAGCGGCGGCCGCTCATAGGGCAGATGCGGCTCGTCGCCGACCAGCGTCACCGGCCCCTCGAAGCCGAGATCGCGCAAGGCGAGCGCGGCGCGCCCGCCGCATTCGCCGGCTCCGATGACCACCATTCCTCCGGTCATCGTCGTCACCCGACCTGAACAAGAACTTTGCCGGCGTCGACCTTGACCGGATAGGTCTTCAGGTTGACGCAGACCGGCGCGCCTCTTGCGTCCCCTGTCTTGTAATTGAAGCGGCCATTGTGCTTCGGGCATTCGATGATGTCGTCCATCACCAGCCCGTCGGCCAGATGCACCTTTTCATGCGTGCACAGCCCGTCGGTCGCGAAATATTCGTCGTCCGGGCTGCGGTAGATGGCGAAGCTGCGGCCGGCATGGTCGAACCGCATCACGTCCTCCTCATCGATGTCCCCGGCCGCGCAGGCCTCGACCCAGTCGCTCATCTCGTCCTCCGCGAAAATCGGTTGGTTAAGCTCTTCGGCAGATCATTCGGCCGCGGCCGCCACCGGATTGTCGTTGTGCAGCTCTTCCCGGTAGGGCTTCGCCGTCGGCGGCAGCGCGCGCTTGAGGAAATAATCCTCGTTGCGCAGCTGGCGCAGGAAGGCCGGGATCATCTCGCGATAGCCGGCCAGGATCGACGGCGTCGGCGCCGGCAGGTCGTGCTTGATCATCTCATGCAGCTTCGGCAGCGCGTGATAGGGCACCATCGGGAACATGTGGTGCTCCACATGGTAGTTCATGTTCCAGTAGATGAAGCGGCTGATCGGATTCATGTAAACGGTGCGGCTGTTCAGCCGGTGATCGATGACGTTCTCGGCCAGCCCGCCATGCTGCAGCAGTCCGGTCATGAAGTGGTGCCAGGCGCCGTAGAGGCGGGGCAGGCCGATCAGCAGCAGCGGCAGCCAGGAATGCAGGTAGAGAGCCAAGGCGATCGTGGCGATGTAGATCGCGAGCCATAGGCGGGCGACGCGGATCGCCTTCGGCTGCTCCTGTTCGGGGATGAAGGTCTTTTCCGCCGCGCTGATGACGCCCGCGGCGTTGCGCACCATGTCGGTCATCGCATGCCAGGCGTCGAGAATGCCGAAGAAGTTCAAGACGAAGCGCAGCAGATCCGGCGGCCGCATGACGGCGATCTCGGGATCGCGACCGACGATGATGGTGTCGGTGTGGTGGCGTGTATGGCTCCAGCGCCATGTCACCGGATTGCGCATGATCATGAAGCAGGCAAGCTGGTAGACGGCGTCGTTCATCCACTGGGTGCGGAAGGCCGTGCCATGGCCGCATTCGTGCCAGCGGGAATCGGTCGAGGAGCCATAGAGCGTGCCATAGACGAAGAAGAACGGCACGCACCACCAGCTGCCCCAGAACCAGGCGCCGCCCGCGCCGCTGAGGATCAGCGCGCCGAGCCAGATGATGGTGTCGCGGATCGCCGGCTGATCGGAGCGCTGCATCAGCTCCTTCATCTGCTTGCGCGGGATCTCGGTGTGATACCACTCGGCCGCCGCCAGCCCGTTCTCGACCGCGAGCTTGGCGTCGCGGCCGGTCAGGCTGTAGTCGCGTGGCGACGCCGACGAAGACGTCATGGCCGTCATTGAGGTTCCTCCAACAGCGCCTGGCGAACGTTTTCAGCTGGTCTGGGCTCGTTCATGGCCGGCTTCCACTTCACCATACCGCCGGCCCATGATAGCCTCAACGTCAGGAAGATAGTTTCTATCATTTCCTATCAGAATGAGATATGCTGAGTCGGACAAGCAATGGAGCATTCATGGCAAAGCGGCCGACCATTAGCGATCTCGCGCACGTCTCGGGCGTCAGCGTCGCCACCGTCGACAGGGTCTTGAACAGCCGCTTGCCGGTGCGCGAAGAGACGGCGCGCCGGGTGTATGAGGCCGCCACCGAGATCGGCTACCACGCGGCGGGGCTGATCAAGCAGCGCATGCGCCAGGAATTGCCGGAATACCGGCTCGGCTTCCTGCTGCTGAGGGGCAATGACGTCTTCTATGGCGATTTTGCGAGGGAGCTCGAGCTGGCGGTTTCGCAATCGCAACGTTTCCGCGGCACTGCCGCGATCGACTTCGCTACGTCGCTGGCGCCCGATGAGATTGCGGGCCAGATGCGCAGGCTGGCGGCCAAGTCGAGAGCCATCGCCGTCGTCGGTCCGGATCACCCGACGCTGACGGCGGTGGTGGAGGCGCTGAAGGCGAGGGGGCAGCCGGTCTTCTCGCTGCTGTCCGATTTTGCCGCCGGAATCCGCGAGGGCTATGTCGGCCTCGACAACCGCAAGGTCGGACGCAGCGCCGCATGGATGATCGCCAAGGCCGCCAGGAAGCCAGGCAAGGTGGCGCTCTTCGTCGGCAGCCACCGCTTCCATGGCCACGAGCTGCGCGAGATCGGCTTCCGCTCCTATTTCCGCGAGCACGCGCCGGATTTCACCGTGATGGAGACGCTGGTCAACCTCGAGGCGAATGACGTGACGCATGACGCCATGCTCGATCTTCTGGCGCGCCATCCCGATCTTGCCGGTTGCTATGTCGCCGGCGGCGGCATGGAAGGCGCCGTCTCGGCGCTGAGAACGGCGAACCCGGCGGATATGCCGGTCGTCATCTGCAACGAGATCAACGCTGCCTCGCGCGCAGCACTTGCCGACAACATCCTTACCATGGTGATCTCGACGCCGCTCGCCGCGCTCTGCCGGGAGCTCGTGGGGCTTATGGCCCATGCCATCGAAAGCGGCGCCGCCAATGCGCCGGGGCAGACCTTCCTGCCCTTCGATATCTATCTGCCGGAAAACATCTAGAAGCTCCAGCGCAGGGATTTTGATCGGCCGCCCGTTTGCGTTGGCAGGTGGCACGCGTGGAGATTGGCCGAAACGCCCATCGCGTCGCTCCGCCATAGAATGACGAGGTTGGGGCGGGCTTCAGCCAATTCCCGGCGTTTGCGATGGAGTCGATGTGAAAGAATCCATCAGTCTGATGGATTCTTTCATGGCGATTTGCTCCGATTCGGACTCAGGTTTCGACGATCATGGCCTTCGTCACGGCGATCGGGACCGAAAAACCGGCCAATCTCGTCGGAATCGCCCTTGACGTTTCCAAAACGAAATGGAATAAATATTTCACCAACTAGGCCTTTTGGTTCTTTCGTTCCGGGAGCGTCTGCACGAACGGAGGAAGAGGCGTTCCAGTCGGATTGGGACGCCGCATGGTCGCAGGGAGAGATTCCCCGGGCAAACCGGGGATTCCGGTTCAAATGGGTGCAGCCGGACACCAAGTGGAGGAGAATAAAATGAAGAAACTGCTTTTGGGCGTCGCGCTTTCGGCGCTGATGTGCTCATCCGCCTTCGCCGCCAAGATCGGCGTTTCGATGGCCAAGTTCGACGACAACTTCCTGACCGTGCTGCGCAACGGCATGATCGCGCAGGCCAAGGGCATGAGCGGTGTCGAATTGCAGGTCGAGGATGCGCAGAACGACGTGGCCAAGCAGCTCGACCAGATCAAGAACTTCGCCGCCTCGGGCGTCGACGCCATCATCGTCAATCCAGTCGACACCTCGGCCACCCAGGCAATGTCGGACGCGGCCGCCGCGGCCAAGATCCCGCTGGTCTATGTCAATCGCCAGCCGGTCAATGTCGACCAGCTGCCGGACAACCAGGCTTTCGTCGCGTCGAACGAGGCGGAATCCGGCACGCTCGAGACCAAGGAAGCCTGCCGCCTGTTCAAGGAAGCCGGCAAGAAGGAAGCCAATGTCTACGTGATCATGGGCGAGCTCTCGAACCAGGCCGCGGTGCAGCGCACCAAGGACATCGAGGAAGTCATTGCCACGCCGGACTGCAGCTTCATCAAGATCATCGACAAGCAGACCTCGAACTGGGATCGTGACCAGGCGCAGAACCTGATGACCAACTGGCTGTCGTCGGGCAAGGCGTTCGACGGCGTCATCGCCAACAACGATGAAAGCGCCATCGGCGCCATCCAGGCAATGAAGGCCGCCAACATCGACATGAAGGCGGTGGTCGTCGGCGGCGTCGACGCCACGCAGGACGCGTTGGCCGCGATGCAGGCGGGCGATCTCGATGTGACCGTCTTCCAGGATGCTGCCGGCCAGGGCGCCGGTGCGCTCGACGCGGCGCTGAAGCTCGCCAAGGGCGAAAAGGTGGAACACAAGGTCTATATCCCGTTCCAGCTCGTCACTCCGGCGAACATCGACAAGTTCTTGAAGAAGAACTGAGGCGCGCCGGCGCAATTCCAGGAACGGTTTTCGGTACGGAATTGCGTGAAGACAAAACGCGGAGTGGTGCCGCGACGCATCGGACTGGCTGAAATCGGCTGCTGGCGAAGCGGCGCCGCTCTGTTCCTCTCCCGCCCGACAGGGCGGGAGAACGGGGCGCGGTCATTCGGAGGAAGAAGACGTGTCACAGACATCGCATGGCATTGGCGGGTTGAGCTATGACGCCAAGAAGCGTCCATGGCCGGCCGAGTTCAACGTGTTCCTGGCGCTGGTCATCCTCGTCGTCGCCTTCGAGCTGATCGGCCGCGTCTTCCTCGGCGACAGCTTCCTGTTCAACACGCGCGAGAATGTGTCGGGCCTCTTCAACGAGCAGCGCCTGCAGATCATCATCCTGCAGGTCTCGATCGTCGGCATCATCGCCATCGGCGTCACCCAGGTCATCATCTGCGGCGGCATTGATCTGTCCTCGGGCTCGATCGTCGGCGCCACCGCCATGATCGCCATGAGCTTCGCGCAGGTTGCGACCGTCAACGGCAATCCCAATCCCAAGGCGATGTTCATCGACTATGGCTGGACCGACCTGCCGGTCATCTTGCCGGTGCTGGTCGCGATCGGCTGCGGACTGATCGCCGGCCTGATCAACGGCCTGTTGATCGCCTATACCCGCATTCCGCCGTTCATCGCCACGCTCGGCATGATGGTCACCGCCCGCGGCATCGCAAAATGGTGGTCGAAGGGCCAGCCGATCTCGTTCCCGACCGACAGTTTCGCGGCCATCGGCAAGGGCCTGATGCCTGTCGTCATCTTCATCTCGCTGGCGCTCCTGTTCCAGCTCATCCTGAGCTATACGAAATACGGCAAGCATTGCTACGCGATCGGCTCCAACGAGGATGCCGCGCGCATGTCGGGCATCAAGATCGCCAACCACAAGGTGCTGGTCTATGCCATCGCCGGCATCCTCGCCTCGCTTGCCGCCGTGGTGCTCTGCTCCAAGAACCTTACCGCACAGGCCGGCATGGGCGTCATGTACGAGCTCGACGCCATCGCCATGGCAGTCATCGGCGGCGTTTCGCTGTCGGGCGGCCGCGGCTCGATCATCGGCACCGTGATCGGCTCGCTGATCTTCGGCGTCATCATTTCCGGCTTCACCTTCCTGCGCCTCGACGCTTACTATCAGGAGATGGTCAAGGGCGTGATCATCGTCGGCGCGGTCGTTCTCGATCAATGGCGCCAGCGCCGCCGCGCGATAGGAGCTTGACCATGTCCGACATCGTTCTGAAGACCGAAAACCTCACCAAGCATTATGGCGGCGTGCACGCCTTGCAGGAGGCGAATTTCGAGCTGCGCAAGGGCGAGCATGTCGCCATCATGGGCGACAACGGCGCCGGCAAATCGACCTTCGTGCGCCAGATCACCGGCGTCGAGCAGCGCACCGACGGCAAGATCTGGTTCGACGGCAAGGAAGTGAACTTCGCCGGCCCGATCGAGGCACGCGAGGCGGGCATCGAGACCGTGTTCCAGAACCTTGCGCTGGCCGACGATCTCGACGTGCCGTCGAACCTGTTCCTTGGGCGCGAGAAGGTGCTCTTCAATCTCGGGCCGTTCTCGATCCTCGACCGCAAGGCGATGCGCAAGGCGACCGAGGCGGCGCTGATCCGCACGGCGGTGAAGATCCCCAACCTCTCCAGCACCATCCGCCACATGTCCGGCGGCCAGCGCCAATGCGTCGCGATCGCCCGGACCGCGACCTTCGCCTCCAAGCTGATCATCATGGACGAGCCGACGGCAGCCCTCGGTGTGCAGGAAACCGCGCAGGTCGAAAACATCATCCGCACGCTGAAGGAAAACGGCGAGCCGCTGATCCTGGTCAGCCACAACATGCGCCAGGTGTTCGACCTGGTCGACCGCATCGTCGTCTTCCGCCGCGGCAAGATCGTCGCCAACCTGCGCAAGCAGGACACCGACGGCAACGACATCGTCGCCTATATCACCGGCGCCAAGACCGGACAGGCGGAACTGCAGGCCGCCTGACGGACGCCGCGACGGGATCAACCAATTGTCCGCGCCACCAGACGCGGGCGAGCCTTTAACATCATCTCGAAGGACATTCCATGACTCTCCGCTTCGCTCTTCTCGGCGCCGGTCGCATCGGCAAGGTGCATGCCCGCGCCGTCGGCTCAAATCCGCAGGCAAGACTGGTTGCCGTGGCGGATGCCTTCGAGAAAGCGGCGACTGAGCTCGCCTCCGCCTACGGCGCCGAAGTGCGCACGATCGATGCCATCGAGCAGGCCAAGGACATCGACGCCGTCATCATCTGCACCCCGACCGACACCCATGCCGATCTGATCGAGCGCTTCGCCATGGCCGGCAAGGCGATCTTCTGCGAGAAGCCGATCGATCTCTCCGTCGAGCGGGTCGAAAAATGCCTGGCCGTCGTCGAGAAGACCAAGGCCACGCTGATGGTCGGCTTCAACCGCCGCTTCGATCCGCATTTCGCCGCTGTCCGCAAGGCGATCGATGACGGCGCCATCGGCACGGTCGAGATGGTCACCATCACCTCGCGCGATCCGGGCGCCCCGCCGCTCGATTACATCGCCCGCTCGGGCGGCATTTTTCGCGACATGACCATCCACGACTTCGACATGGCGCGCTTCCTGCTCGGCGAGGAGCCGGTTGCCGTTAGCGCCCACGCCTCGGTGCTGGTCGACAAGAAAATCGGCGAAGCCGGCGATTTCGATTCGGTCAGCGTCATCCTCGAAACCGCCTCCGGCAAGCAGGCCGTCATCTCCAATTCGCGCCGCGCCACCTATGGCTACGACCAGCGCATCGAGGTGCATGGCTCCAAGGGCATGGTCGCTGCCGAGAACCAGCGCCCGGTGTCGATCGAGCTCGCCAACGACAAGGGCTACACCCGCCCGCCGCTGCACGACTTCTTCATGACCCGCTATCTCGACGCCTATGCCAATGAGATCGCGGCTTTCATCACGGCGGCGACGTCGGGCAAGAAAGCAGCGCCGAGCGGAACCGACGGTCTCGTCGCATTGAAACTGGCCGACGCGGCTTTGCAGTCGGCCAAGACGGGCAAGACCACACGCATCGATTGACTTAATGAGGCAGGTATTTCGATGGCGGTCGGATTGTCCGTCTCCAGGGCTTGGCGATTAGCCGGAACGCTTATCACGTCGTCATCCACGGGCGGAGCAAGGAGCGAAGCGACGCGGCGAAGACCCGAGGATCCATTCCGTGACGTTGAGGCGTTGCTTCGGTGCAGAATTCCGCGGCGCGGCACTCTTCGCGCGAGGTCACGGAATGGATTCCAGGGTCTTCGCGACGGAGCTTCGCTCCTGCTTCGCCCTGGAATGACGAATCTCGCAAGACCATAGAAACGTAACCAAGGAGCACAGCGATGAACGGTTTGGCCGGTCGCAATTCACAAACGCGCGCCATCGTCACCGGCGGCGCGCAGGGCATCGGCTTCGCGGTTGCGGAAGCCTTGGCCGACGAGGGCTGCCGCGCACTGGCGCTGATCGGCCGCTCGCAGGAAAAGGGCGACAGGGCGGTCGCAGCGCTGAAGAAGAACGGCGTCGACGCCATTTTCATCAGCGCCGATGTCGCCAAGGTCGCCGACTGCAAGCGCGCCGTCGAGACCGCGATCAAGCATTTCGGCACCTTGAATGCGCTGGTCAACGCCGCCGCCACGTCCGCGCGCGGGTCGTTGGTGGAGACCTCCGAGGAACTCTTCGACCAGATATTCGACACCAACGTGCGCGGCCCCTTCTTCTTGATGCAGGGCCTCGTCGCGCATCTCCTGGAGCGCAAGGCGCCGGGTTCGATCGTCAACGTGCTGTCGATGTCGGCGCATGCCGGCCAGTCTTTCCTGACGCCCTATTCGACCAGCAAGGGCGCGCTGATGACGCTGACCAAGAATGTCGCGAACTCCTATCGCAAGAACCGCATCCGCTGCAACGCCGTGCTGCCGGGATGGATGGACACCGAGGGCGAGGCGATCGTGCAGAAGAAATGGCACGACGCGCCCGACGACTGGCTGGCAAAGGCCGAGGTCGCGCAGCCCATGGGCCAGCTGGTCAAGCCGGCCCAGCTTGCCCGGCTGATCACCTATATGCTGAGCCCGCAGGCCGGCGTCATGACCGGCTCACTGGTCGACTATGATCAGAATATCGCCGGGGTCGTCGGCGAGTAGCGGCATCTTACGTCCAGCAGAGCTCGGGCCGTGTGTCCGCACCATCACGGCGCGCTTTAAAAGCCCTGTTGCCGCAGCATCGCTATTCCCATATAGTCAAGATAGTCAGAATAGTCATGGGATTGAAATGCGGCCCGAGCAGAAAGACGATGCGAACTGGACGGTCGCTGGGGCAAAAGCCCGACTGTCGGAGGTTATCGAGCGCGCGCAATCTTCGCCGCAGACGATCACCAGAAACGGTAAGCCAAGCGTGGTTGTCATTTCGGCCGAGGAATGGCAGCGAAAGACCGCACGTAAAGGCACGCTTGCGGAGTTCCTGCTGAAGTCGCCGCTGCGCGGCTCGGATCTGAACCTTGAGCGCCAGCGCGACGAACCGCGTGATCTGCCGTTGTGAGAGTATTGCTCGATACGAATGTCCTGTCCGAGGTGACGAGGCCGTCCCCGGATGCACGCGTTCTGGACTGGCTCGACCGGCTTGATGAGGATCGTTCATTCATCAGCGTGGTTTCGATCGCCGAAATCCGGCGCGGCGTTGCTCTTATGGATGAGGGCCGCAAACGCGAGGCGCTGGCTGAATGGCTCGCTCGGGATCTGCCGCAGCGCTTCGAGCAGAGGGTTTTGCCGGTGGACGAACCAGTTGCCTTGGCCTGGGGCGACCTG
The DNA here is from genome assembly GCF_006440615.1 of Mesorhizobium sp. B2-6-2. Lineage (NCBI taxonomy): Bacteria > Pseudomonadati > Pseudomonadota > Alphaproteobacteria > Hyphomicrobiales > Phyllobacteriaceae > Mesorhizobium > Mesorhizobium sp. B2-6-2. The sequence goes on from NZ_VFUG01000001.1 coordinate 198,335, forward strand.
ATGGGTTTTGCGAAGCGCCGCGGTCGCGGTCTGTCGTCGATGGACGGCCTGATGGCAGCCACTGCGATTGCGCAGCAGCTCACTCTGGTAACGCGCAACACCAGGGATTTCGAGGGCTTTGGAGTTGAACTCTTCGATCCGTGGACGGTATGACCGGGGGCGAGCTACCATTAGCCATCAGAGAACGTCTCGATGCATCCATATTGGATTTCAGTAACCGGTCATCTTGGCTTTGGCGTCACCGCTCGGTCGGAAGCTGACGCCTTGCAACTCTTCGCGCTTGCCTTCCCATTCGAAAATGTAATCAGCATCGAGATCATCAAGGATATGAACGATCTCGATCAGAACCACGTGACACCCAATTTGGGTGGGGCCGGCTGGCTTCGGCGTGGCATCTGGTTTCCGCAGGGCCAGGAGCGCATTGCAGGCTGAGACGATGCCTAACCTCAACAGGCGCGTGACAAACCCCCACGCTTCGACTATATGAGCCGCATGATCCACCTGACCGCCTCGTTTTGGTACTTTAGCTACGGTAGCTCGCTGGCGGCGGGAGGATTGCGCTCGATCTGAAAACTCCAGATCAAAAATCCGACAAGCCGCCAGATCTGGCGGCTTTTTTGTTTCAGCCGGCAGGTCTCCCAAACCAGGAGCAGAAAGCCGTGTTGACCACCACTGACGACCTTCGGGTCACCGAAATCAGGGCCCTGAGCGCGCCGGACGAGGTGATGCGCGAGATACCGCGCTCGCTCACCGCGACGCGTACCGTCGCCGCCTCGCGCAACGCCATCCATTGCATCCTTTCGGGGGCCGACGATCGACTGCTTGTCATCGTCGGCCCATGTTCCATCCACGATCCGGTCGCGGCCGTTGACTATGCCAGCCGTCTGGCGGCGCTGCGCGAGGCCCTGGCCGACCGGCTCGAGATCGTCATGCGCGTCTATTTTGAAAAGCCGCGCACCACGGTCGGCTGGAAGGGCCTGATCAATGACCCGGACCTCGACGGCAGCTTCAACATCGAAAAGGGGCTGCGCATGGCGCGCAACGTTCTGTCGGCCGTCAACAATCTCGGCCTGCCGGCGGCGACCGAGTTCCTCGACATGACCATCCCGCAATACATCGCCGACCTCGTCGCCTGGGGCGCGATCGGCGCGCGTACAGCCGAAAGCCAGATCCATCGCGAGTTGGCCTCGGGCCTGTCCTGTCCGGTCGGCTTCAAGAACGGCACCGACGGCAATCTCAGGATCGCCGGCGAAGCGGTGAAGTCGGCCGCCCAGCCGCATCATTTCATGGCGGTGACCAAGGGCGGCCGCAGCGCCATCGCGGCAACCACCGGCAACGAGGATTGCCATGTCATCCTGCGCGGTGGCATCGCGCCGAACTATGATGCCGCAAGCGTCGAGGCCGCCGCGGCCGAGCTCGGCCGCATCGGCGTCGCGCCGCGGCTGATGATCGACGTCAGCCACGCCAACAGCGCCAAGAAGCCGGAGAACCAGCCGAAGGTCGCGCACGACGTGGCGGGCCAGGTAGCCGCGGGCGACGAGCGCATCATCGGCGTCATGATCGAGAGCAATCTCGTCGCCGGCCGCCAGGACGTCGTGCCCGGCAAGCCGCTCGTCTACGGCCAGAGCATCACCGACGGCTGCATCGACTGGGCGACCACCGAGACGGTCCTGCACGGCCTCGCCGGCGCCGTCGAATGGCGCCGGTCGGTGAAGCGCGAGATGCTTGCCAGCCGGCAGGGTGCGGCTTGAGCGAAATGGAGAGGGCGGCGATCACGCCGCCCTCAACCCCTCCCAAGCGGTGAATATCGAAATGGCAAACAGCAGCAGCCCCGCCGCGCGGCCTGCAAATGTAGTCGCCTTCGGATTGTCGACCAGCAGGCCGCGGCTGCGCCCCGCCGTGACGGCGAGCCCGCCATAGATCGCGGCCTGCGTGGCGACCGTCAGCAATCCCATGATCGTCGCCTGCATCCAGATCGGACCGTAAGCCGGCTTCAGGAATTGCGGATAGACGGCGAGGATGAAGAGATAGGCCTTCGGATTGATCAGGCAGGTGACCAGGCCCTGGCGAAACGCCTTCCAGGCCGAGCGGCTCCCCGCAGGGCGGTCATCGCCGACGGTGATTGAGCTGCGCATCAGCGAAATGCCGATATAGGCCATATAGGCGGCGCCGGCGACCAGCAGCGGCGTGAACAGGACCGGTACGAAATGCATGAGCAGCCCGACGCCGATCGCGCCGTTCAGCGTATGCACTGCACCGCCCAGCATAATGCCGGCGGTGGCGGCCAGGCCCCTGTTGCTGCCGCCGGCCAGCGCATTGGCCAGCACGAACAGCATGTCCATGCCCGGAACCGCGATGATGCCGAACAGAAGCACGAAGAACAGCCAGAGATTTTCGCCATAGCTCATGTCAGTTGCCTGTCGCATTATCCGCATGCACGCAAAGGAATCTGTTGATTTTCAAGCGGGTAGGCGGCCCTATAGCGCATTCCAACTGACGGGGATGTGTCAGTTGAATTCCAGCCGGGTGAGAAAATGCGCAAGGCCTCGCGCCTGTTCGAGATCATCCAGATCCTGCGGCTGGCCAGGAGGCCGGTGACGGCGGCGACGATCGCCGAGCGGCTGGAAGTGACCGTACGCTCGGTCTATCGCGACATCGCGGCACTGCAGGCGATGCGCGTGCCGATCGAGGGCGGGCGCGGCATCGGCTACATCCTGCGACCAGGCTTCGACCTGCCGCCGCTGATGTTTTCCATCGAGGAGATGGAAGCGATCGTCTTGTCGCTGGCATTGCTGGAGCGCACAGGCGACGACGAGCTCAAGCAGGCCGCCAAACGCGTCGGCGCCAAGATCGCCGGCGCCGTGCCGCCGCCTTTGCGGCAGACGCTCGACGCCAACGCCCTCCATGCCTGGGGCTTTGCCGCACCCTCCGCTTCCGCCGTCGACCTCGCTTTGGTCCGCCGCGCCATCCGCGACGAGGAGAAGCTAAGCCTTTCCTATCGCGACGAGGCGGGACGTCCGACCGGCCGCATCATCCGTCCGGTCGCGCTGATCTATTATGCCGAGACGGCCAACATCGTCGCCTGGTGCGAGTTGCGGCAGGCCATCCGCAATTTCCGCAGCGACCGCATCGAGGATTGCCGGGCGGCCGGCCAATGGTTCAAGGGCGAAGGCGACCGGCTGCGGCAGGTGTGGGTCGACGGCTGGGAGATCAATGTCCCGGTGGCCGCCGGCAACTGACCAGTTGCCGGCTTTGAGTCTCAGGGCACGATGCCGCGGCAGGCCCAGGCGACATTGGCGAAGGATCGCGGGCCATCGGGCCAGCCGGCCTCGTAGGCATCGCGGACGGCCGCCTCGACGCGCTCCCGCTCGGCCGCGTCCAGTGTCATGTATCTGCCGAGCGGGCCTTCGCCGGCGCCGATCGGCGCCCAGAAGTCGTCGAAATCCGCGTAATCCATGCGGATCATCAGCTCGGCCTCCGTGACATCGGCCAGGCCTTGCTCGACAAAGCTCCGCTTCATCTCGCCCGGCTGCACCATCGGCTGGAAGCAATAGCGGCTGCGCATCTGGCGCCCGCTTTCGCTGAGCGCAGCAACTGTGTCGACCATCATGCGCATGGCGGTCATGCCGCCGTAGTGGTCCCAGACCACGGCCGCGACCACGCCGCCCGGCCGCGTCACGCGGCGCATCTCGGCCACCGCCTTGCCGGCCTCCGGCACGAAGTGCAGCACCAGCAGCGCCAGCGCGCGGTCGAACGCATTGTCGGCGAACGGCAAGGCGGTGGCATCCGCCTGCTGGATGGTGACGCGCGGATCGGTGTTCCTCTCCTTCGCCGCCGCGACGAAGATCGGCGAGAAGTCGATGGCCTGGATCTCGGCGAGATCGCCTGACTTCGCCAGCTCGAAGGTGAGGCTGCCGGTGCCGCAACCGACATCGAGGACTTTTTCGCCGCCGGCCAGACCGGCGAAGTCGATGAACTTGGGCGCGAGCCGGCGGCTCCAGCGTCCCATCAGTTGCTCATAGCCGGACGCCGCTTGAACGGTGAAGCTTGATGTCATCCCGCCCTCCCTTCGCTGAGGTCAGCCTAGACGTCCACGGAAGCCGTGCCAAGCAGCGAAAGCAGCGGATCGTTCCGTGACCGCACACAAGCGTAGGCCCTGGCGGCCCAGCACGTTGCCGGGATTGTGCACAGAAGCTAATATGGCGCCGAACCCTCGCGAACATTGGGGGACGGGGTGAGCAAGATCCTGATTTGCGGTGGAGGCATAATCGGGTTGTGCACGGCGGCCATGCTTGGCCGCGACGGTCATGACGTGACGGTCCTCGAGGCTGATCCGGCGGACCGGCCTTCGAGTTCCAGTCAAGGATGGGACTGGGAGCGCCCCGGCGTTGCGCAGTTCAGGCAGCCTCACAACCTCAGCTCGCGTTTCCGGATGGTCGCCGATCAGGAGCTGCCGGGGCTGACGGATATATTGCTGCGCGCCGGCTGCGTCTGGATGGACTTCTTCGACCCTCGATCGTTGCCCCCGACAATAACGGACAGGGAGCCCCGCCCGGGCGACGAAGCCATGCGCTTCGTCACCGGCCGGCGACCGGTGATCGAATGGGCCACGGCCGAGATGGCGCAAGCTGCGCCCAATGTGACCGTCCGGCGGGGGATCAAGGTTCGCGAGCTGATCACGGGAGCCTCAGCCATTCCCGGCGTGCCGCATATTGCGGGCGTTCGCACCACGTCCGGCGAGGAGATTCGCGCCGATTTGGTGATCGATGCGATGGGCGGCGAAGCCCTGCCTGCGAATGGATCGTTGCGGCGGGAGGCCGCAGTCCGAACGAGGAAGCCGAGGACAGCAATTTCGTCTATTTCACCCGCTATTTCACGGGCAGGCAGCGGCCGCGCCGAAAGGGCCGCCTGCTCACGCCGATGGGCCCGTTCTCGATTCTCACCCTAGATGGCGACAACGACACCTGGTCGGTCACCCTGTTCACCTCGGCGAGAAATAAGGCCATGCGCGCTTTGCGCGACACCGCCACCTTCCACCGTGTCGTGACGGCATGTCCGATGCAGGCCCATTGGCTTGACGGCGAGCCGATCACGCATGTCCTGCTGATGGCAGGCGTTCTCGACCGCTACCGGCGGTTTGTCGTCGACGGCCAGCCTGTCGTCACCGGGTTTGCGGCTGTGGCCGACGCCTGGGCCTGCACCAATCCGTCCGCCGGGCGGGGGTTGAGCGTCGGCCTTCTGCACGCGCAGGTGCTCAGGAATGTCGCTCGCCGGCACATCGGCGATCCTGCCCAATTTTCGCGGGAATACGATGCCGAGACCGAACGCCAGGTCGGGCCTTTCTATCGCAACCAGATCGCCGCCGATCGTGCCCGGATCGCGGAGATGGACGCCCTGGCGGACGGCATTCCTGTTCCGCCGCCAAATCCGGTCATGGCCCGGCTTTTCGCCGCCGCAAGCGAGGACGCCGACGTGTTTCGCGGCGTGGTCGAGATCGCCATGTGCGTTTCGCTGCCGCAGGACGTCGTCGCCAGACCGCATATCGCGGCAAAACTGGCGGAACTGGACGGTCGCCCCTTGCCGCCGAATCCCAACGTCATCGATCGCGACCGTATGGCATCCCTGCTTGCCGGTTGAGCTTTTCGCAATCCAGCGTCGACGCGCGGGATAAAGGCTTATCGGACGACGAAAGCTTCGCTTACGCAGGCGTCGTTTTGCCGGTCGAGAGAGCGTCGAACACTTGGCCCGTTTCGGCCACGAGCATTCGCACCAGTTGTCCGGCCGGAAGCTCCCTGTTCAGCGCCGCCGCTTGCCCATAGAGATGGAAGGCGAATTCCTTGTCGCCGCCGAGCGGAGCGCTGAGTGCGACCATTTGCGGGAAGTCCGGAAGCGGCACCCTGCGCTCCTCCATTTCCAGGGCGTAGCGGGTGCGTCTGGCCCGCGCCGCGCGGCCGGTGAAGGCAGCGGTGACCATCGTGTCCATGTCGGTCGCGGCGCGGATCACGGCGCGGCGCGGTGCGTCCGTGCCGGCCTCGTCACAGGACAGGAAGCCGGTGCCGATCTGCACGCCGCTGGCGCCAAGCGCGAAAGCGGCCGCTATGCCGCGGCCGTCGGCGATGCCTCCCGCGGCAATGACCGGGAGCTCGACGGCATCGACGACCTGGGGAACCAGCGCCATCGTTCCAACGCCGTCGCCAGGACCATTGGGAGCATGCGAACCGCGGTGACCTCCCGCCTCCCAGCCCTGGGCGATGACCGCGTCGGCTCCACCGTCGGCGAGCTTGCGCGCCTCGGCGACATTCGTCGCGGTGCCGATGATTGCGACCCCGGCTTGCTTCAGCCTGCCGACGGCAGCCGCTTCCGGAATGCCGAAATGAAAGCTCACGACCGGCGGGCGGATCTCAAGCAGCAGCTCAAGCTTTTCTTCATCGAAACCCGGTCCGATCGGCGGAAGCCTCCGCGAGGGTTCGCCGAGCGACATCTCCTCGTAGTAGGGCCGCAACCTGTCGATGACCTGGGTCAGCACGGCGTCGCCGGTGTCGGGCCTAGAAAAAACAAAGAAGTTGAGGTTGAAGGGACGCCCGCTCAAGACGTGCATCTGGCGCGCAACGCTGCGCAGGCCATCCGGCAGCATCGATGCGCATCCGAGCGACCCCAGCCCACCGGCATTGCTCACCGCGGCGGCGAGTTCCGGCGTCGCCGAGCCCGCCATCGGCGCCTGGATGATCGGATGCTCGATCTTGAAGAGATCGCATAAACGGCGGTTCGGCCACATGAGCGTTTTTCCTGTTGGCAAGGAACACACGCCCACCCATCATAAGCCGGTCTCGGGGCCGGGTCACCGGAATTGTGCGGGTACGCTCCCCACGCTCTCCGCTCGACCAGCGGGCATTCCAGCTTTGGTGATCGGATAGCGTCCGCGGCCGGGCGTCGGCGGCGGGAAGAGATGGCGGGCGATCTCCTCGTCATTGCAGTGGCCTGCACGCCTCAAGTTTTCGAGAACAGCGCCTGTATCGTCTCGATCGGCATCAGCATGACGCGCTCGCCCAGCGGAGACATAGTGAAGCCGTGACGCTGGTAGAAAGCAACAGCGACGTCGTCGATGGCGTGTGCCACCACGGCACGAACCGCGGCAATATCCGAAACCGCGAGGCAACGCCGCAGCGCATCGGAAAGCAGGTTGCCCCCGAGGCCCATTCCCTGGAACGCCTGATCGACCGCCAGACGGCCTATCAGCAGCAAGGGAACCTGCTCGGGCATGCCCCGGCGCAGCTTGGCGCTTGGCAGAGCGACCCGTTCTTCCATCGCTGTGGAGATCGCGTAGTAACCGACGACACGATTTTTCGTGTCCGCGTCGCAGACGACATAGGTTCGGGCAGACAGTCCCTCGCCGGCGAGGGCACGGTTTCGCAGCCAGTCATCAAGGTTGGGATGCCTGCCGTTGCGAAATTCTGCGACATCATGACTGATGGTCAGCCGTTCCGGAGCGCGGACTCGCGGGCCTTGCGATTGCCCAGCGGGCATCAGCGCTCCCAGGCCGGCTTGCGCGTCATGCGGGCGCGAAGCTCTTGCGACGACTTGTTCGGAGGATCAAGCAGGTCAAGAAATTTCTCATGCGCGTCGGCATCGAGAAAGAAGGCACGCTGGTCGAGAATGGTCTCCTCAGCCTGCTTGCGCGCACTGTCCAGCATGAACTCCGACAGTTTTTGCCCGCGCAAGCTAGCGGCGCGGTTGAGAATGGCCTTCGTCTCGGCCGAGGCGCGGATCTGAATCACGTCATCCTTGCGAACTGCGTTGTGATTGCTGCCAGCATGACTGGACTGCGCCATCGAAATCCTCCTGTGTCAGGGTCAGATATCTAGCGATTGTCAGTACAATGTCAATACGTTCCAAGTCTTGAAGCGGCGATCTGGGGCACCCTATCCCTTCACGCCTGCCACGCTCTCCCGCTCCACCAGCGGGCACTCCAGCTTGGTGATCGGATAGCGGCCGCGGCCGGGCGTCGGCGGCGTTTCGAGCTGCTCGATCGCCCATTGGCCCATCGCCAGATGCGGCAGGATGGAGGTCGTCAGCGGCGGGAAGAGATGGCGGGCGATCTCCTCATCGTCATAGCCGACCACGGAGATGTCCTGCGGGATATGCAGGCCGGCTTCCTTCAGCGCTTCGTAGCAGCCGATCGCAGTGCGGTCGTTCTGGCAGAAGATGGCGGTCGGTCGCTCCTTGAGCCCGAGCAGCTTGACCGTCGCGGCATAGCCGGCACTGGCCGACCAGTCGCCCTCGACCACCAGTTCCGGGTCGAACGGGATGTCGGCGGTGGCTAGAGCGCGGCGGTAGCCCTTGAGCCGATCTTGAGCGGCCTGCATCCACGGCTCGCCGGTGATGGTGGCGATGCGGCGATGGCCATGGCCGATCAGGTGTCTTGTCGCGCTCTGGCCGCCGGCGATCTCGGAGGGAACCACGGCCGGGAAGGCATAATCGGCGGTGTAGCAGTTGAGCAGGATGACCGGCATCTCGAGGCTGTAGAGGAAATCCGGCGCGGCGATCTCGCGGGTGAAGATGGTCATGTAGATCAAGGCCGTGATGCCGCGCCCCGTCAGCGCCTGGATGGCGCGCGGCTCCATCACCGCGTCGCCCATGGTCTGCGCCACCAGAAGCACGTTGCCGGCGTTCCACGAGGCCTGCCGCGCGCCCTCGATGGCGACCACCGCCTCGGGGCTGGTGGCGAGCTGGTCGACCGCGAAGCCGATGACGCCATCCAGGCCTTCGAACGGCGTCACCGGCGGCCGCAGCGCCGAAAAGACCGGCGGCGAATAGCCTAGCGCTCTGGCCGCCTCGATCACCCGGTCGCGTGTCTGCTGCGACAGCCTGATGCCCGGGGAATTGTTGAGCACGAACGAGACCGTCGCCTGCGAGCAGCCGGCGGCGCGTGCGATGTCGGTCATGGTGACGCGTCCTTTGGGCTTGGCGGCCGGCTTGCGGCGCCTGGAAGCCCCGGGAGGATCGCGCAGTTCCGTCGGTTCACTCATGGTCGGTTCCCAAACCCGGCCGGCTCTAAAGCAAAGGCCGATTGCAACGGCAAGATGGTCGGCACGCTCATCTAAAACGCACCATTGATAATAAGTATTATCAAGCGCGACATACAAATCGCCGGCCGCGCCGCATCGCGACGAAATCAATGCGACAAGGTCAGCAGCGCTGACAATTCCCGTGGGTTTCCGTGCGGTAGCAGGCTTTTGCCGCACGTGCACTCCTCATTCCCGGCGCATCTTTCGACCAGCGTCTCCTCCGCTTCGAAAGCGCGCGCCTCGGTCTAAAACTAATACTCTTTACTAATAGCTGTAAGCGTTCTACTGTCAACTCGTCGAAACCGTCCGGGCTTCCGCTCGGTGCCGGCAAAGTGCGAAGGATGCTTGCTCGAAAGCCGGCGGGATCGCCGGTTTGGGCTCGTGTCCATCCTCACGAAAATGTCAGACAAATCGGACTATTTACGAATGCCGCATGAGTGTCTAGTGTCTCGACCGCGGCCGGATCGGAACCGTTCTTAAGTCGGCGGACCTTTGCGCCACACCCTTGAGGAGGAGGGTTATCCGCGCCGCAGCCGAGACATCAGCGAAGAGTTCTACAAGGGAGGTTGAACTATGAAATCCATGATACGCAACGCATCCGTCGCCGCGGCGGCCTTGGCTTTAGGTCTGTCCGTAAGCGCCAGTGTGCGCGCCGACGACAAGCCGACGCTGGCCTTCGTCGTCAACGGTGCGTCAGACTTCTGGAAGGCGGCGGAAGCCGGCGTGAAGAAGGCGCAGGGCGAACTGCCCGACTACAATCTCGAGCTCAAATATCCGGAACAGTCTTCGGTCGCCATCCAGCAGCGGCTGATGGACGATCTGGTGACGGCAGGCGTCAAGGGCATCATGGTCTCGGCCGTCGATCCCAAGACCTCGACCGACGGGCTGAACAAGATCGCGTCGGAAACCGCGCTGTTCACCACCGACTCGGATGCCCCGCAGACCAAGCGTGTCGCCTATATCGGCTCGTCCAACGTCGATGCCGGCAAGCAGGCGGCCGAGATCGCCAAGAAGGCGATGCCCGACGGCGGCAAGTGCCTGGGCTTCGTCGGCCTGCTCGGCGCCGACAACGCCAAGGAGCGCATCCAGGGCATGAAGGACGGGCTCGCCGGCAGCAAGATCGAGCTGGTCGACGTGCGCGGCGACGACATCGACCAGGCCCGCGCCAAGAAGAATGTCGAGGACGCGCTGGTCGCCAGCCCCGACATCACCTGCATGGTCGGCTTCTACTCCTACAACACGCCGCGCATCTATGAAGCGCTGCGCGACGCCGGCAAGCTCGGCCAGATCACTGTCGTCGGCTTCGACGACGATCCGATCACGCTGGGTGGCGTCAAGGAAGGCACCGTCGCCGCGACCGTGGTGCAGCAGCCGTTCGAATGGGCTTATCAGGGCATGAAGCTGATGGCCGCCTACCTCAAGGGCGACAAGTCAGGCATCCCGGACGGCAATCTGATCATCATCCCGACCAAGATCATCGGCAAGGATGACGTCGACGCCTACGCCGCCAATCTCAAGGCGATGCAGGGCAAGTAGGTCCAAAACAGATGCGCCGGCTCAAGGGTCCGCCTTGAGCCGGCGTTCGTATTGACGGACCTGCCAAGGCCCGTCAGTCTGTGGGCCACCGGCTGTTGCCCCGTGCGGTAAACTATGGCGTGATGACCTCTACCGATTCCACTCAACCGACCACCGCTCCGTTCCTGAGCCTCGAGGCCGTGCGCAAGACCTATCCGGGCGTCGTCGCGCTGGACAGGTTCTCGATGGAGGTCCGGCCCGGCGAGGTCATAGGCCTGGTCGGCGAAAACGGCGCCGGCAAATCGACGCTGATGAAGATCCTCGGCGGCGTGACGCGGCCGGACAGCGGCACCGTCACCGTCGATGGCGCGGCGCATGACGGCCTGACCGTCGAGCAGAGCATCGGCTCCGGCATCGCCTTCGTGCATCAGGAATTGAACCTCTTCGAAAACCTCGACGTCGCCGCCAACATCTTCTTCGGCCGCGAGCCGCTGCGCGCCGGCCCGCTGAGGCTGGTCGACCGCGCGAAATTGCGCGAGATGGTGGCGCCGCTCCTGAAGCGGGTCGGCGCCAATTTCTCGGCCGACGCGCCGGTGGCATCGCTGTCGCTCGCGCAGCAGCAGATGGTCGAGATCGCCAAGGCGCTGTCGATCAAGGCTCGCCTTGTCATCCTCGACGAGCCGACCTCCAGCCTGCCGATGGCGGAAACCGAAAAGCTGCTCGACGTCATCAAGGGCCTGAAGGCGCAAGGCATCAGCGTCATCTTCATCTCGCACCGGCTGCATGAGATCGAGCGCGTCGCCGACCGCGTCGTGGTGCTGCGCGACGGCACGCTGGCCGGCACCCTTCCCAAGAGCCACATCAATCACGACGAGATGGTCAGGCTGATGATCGGCCGCATGCTGAAGGAGCGCGAAAAGGCCGGCGAGGCCACCCGCGCGCCGGGCAGCGTGGCCCTGTCGGCGGACGCGATCCGCACCAGCACCTATCCGGACCGGCCGGTCAGTCTGGAATTGAAACGCGGCGAGATACTCGGCCTCGCGGGCCTGGTCGGTTCCGGCCGCACGGAGCTCGCGCGCGTGCTGTTCGGGATTGACGAACGGCTCGCCGGCAGCGTTGCGCTCGACGGCAAGCCGCTTAATGTAGGCTCGGCGGCGGACGCGGTGGCGAACGGCATCTTCCTGGTGCCCGAGGACCGCAAGCTGACCGGCATACTGCTCGACCTGTCGATCGCCCAGAACATTTCGCTGCCCAATCTGCCGGCCCATGCCAGGCGCTCGCTGGTATCGGCCGGCGCCGAGCTCGCGACGGCGGAAAAGCAGAAGAAGAACCTCGGCATCAAGGCGCCGTCGGTCTTGACCCGCACCGGCACGCTGTCGGGCGGCAACCAGCAGAAGGTGGTTCTGGCCAAATGGCTGGCGATGAACCCCAAGGTGATGATCCTGGACGAGCCGACGCGTGGCATCGACATCGGCGCCAAGGCGGAGATCTACGGGCTGATGCGGGCGTTGGCCGATGCCGGCGTCGCCGTGCTGATGATCTCCAGCGACATGGAAGAAGTGATCGGCGTGTCGGACCGCATCGCGGTCATGCACGAGGGCCAGATCTCCGGCATCCTCGACAAGGACGATTTCAGCCAGGAGAACGTGCTTTTGCTGGCGGTCGGCAAGAAGCCGAAACTGCTGCAAGCGGCGGGAGGAGCGCTATGACCAAGAAAGATCTCGGCCTGCTGATCCTGATCCTGGTGGTCGGCGCGGTGGTGACGGCCATCAATCCGCGCTTCCTGTCGGCGATCAACCTCGCCAACACCTCCAACCTGGTCGCGCTATTCGGCATCCTTTCGATCGGCCAGGCCTTCGTCATCATCACCGGCGGCATCGAATTGTCGGTCGGCTCGGTGATCGCCCTGCTCGGCACGCTCTTCATCGACTTCATCGCGGTGCGCGAGGTGAGCTGGCCGCTTGCCTTCGTGCTGATCCTCGCGCTCGGCGCCATCATCGGCTTCGTGCATGGCTGGCTGATCACGCGGCTGAAACTGCAGCCCTTCGTGGTGACGCTGTGCGGCCTGCTCATCTATCGCGGCGTGGCGCGCTTCTATACCGCCGACGGCACGGCCGGCTTCGCCTTCGGGCAGAACTTCCCGACGCTCGAGTTCCTGACCGCAGGCCGCTCCTACGGCCTGCCGAACAGCTTCATCGCGCTGATCGTCATCGCCATCGTGATGTGGGTGGTGCTGCACCGTTCGGTTTTCGGCCGCTATCTCTATGCGATCGGCAAGAACGAGGAAGCGGCGAAATATTCCGGCATCCGCACGGGCCGGGTGATCATCGCCGCCTATGTCATCTGCGGCGTGCTGACGGCGCTGTCGGCGATCTATTTCGCCATGTACACGCGCTCGATCTCGCCGGCGAGCCACGGCCAGTTCTACGAGCTCTATGCCATCGCCGCGGCGGTGCTGGGCGGCTTCTCGCTGCGCGGCGGCGAAGGGTCGCTGGTCGGCGCCGTCCTTGGCACCGTGCTGCTGCAGGAGTTGCAGAACCTCGTCAACCTGCTCGGCATTCCTTCCTCGCTCAACTTCGCGGTGATGGGCGGCGTGATCCTGATCGGTGTGCTGGTCGACCAGCAATGGGGCGTCTTCCGCGCCCGGCGCCGAATGCTGGAGGCGTCTCGCAGGGGCGTCGCCGGCGCGCCGGCGGAGTAGTCTCGCTCTTCTGTCCACACCCGGACCGGGGTTCCGATTGGATCGACGCTCGCGGTGAAGCTGCGGGGCAAGTCCCGATTCGTGGACGAATTGCAACAACGCGTGAACCGGAAAACAGCCCTTGTCGCAGAATCGGGGCTGGGCTAAGCAATTGGTATCTGAGGGTTCCAAGAACAAAATATGGGAGAAATTACCGTGACATCTTCACGTTGGATCGCGCTCGCCGCGCTGGCGTTGACCTGCTCGACCCCGGCTATGGCCAAGGACTGGAAGACCGTGACGGTCGCGATGGAGGGCTCCTACGCCCCGTGGAACCAGACCGATGCCAGCGGCAAGATCGTCGGCTTCGAGGTGGACATCCTGAACGACGTCTGCGCCCGCGCGAAGCTCGAATGCAGCATCGTCGCGCAGGATTGGGATGGCGTCATTCCCGGGCTCACGGCAGGCAAGTTCGATATTGTCATGGACGGCATGTCGATCACCGAAGAGCGCATGAAGACCATCGACTTCTCGATCCCCTATGCCTCTTCGCCGGTGGCTTTCCTGGCCGACAAGAACGGTCCGCTGGCGCAGATGTCCAACACCGGCAAGATGATCGATCTGTCGAAGGACGACGCCGAATCCAAGGCTGCGCTCGACACGCTGCGCAAGGAGCTCGCCGGCAAGAATGTCGGCCTGCAGGTCTCGACCACTGAAGCGACCTTCGCCGACAAATATCTCAAGGATGTCGCCAACATCCATGAATACAAGACCACCGACGAGCACGACCTCGACCTGATGGCGGGCCGCATCGACGTTGCCTTCGCCGACACCACCTATTTCCTCGGCACGCTGGCCAAGCCCGATGCGAAAGACCTGGAATTCGTCGGCCCGCAATTCAAGGGCGGCCCGATCCTCGGACCGGGCATCGGCGCCGCTTTCCGCAAGACCGACAAGGACCTGCAGGACATCTACAACAAGGCGCTCAAGGCCGCGCTCGACGACGGCTCGGTGTCGAAATATTCCATGCAATGGTTCAAGATCGACATTACCAAGTAATGTCGCAACGGGAGTAGCCAAGGCTGCTCCCGTTTTGCATTGAGTGCATGTCGCCCGAAAGTGCGGGAAAACGACATGCACCGAAGCAGGAACCCGTCGATGCCTATCTCGGCGCCCGCAGGAGCCGTAAGTGGAGTTTCTCAACGATCTCAAGGACCAGGTGTCGACGGCCTATGAGCTGTTGGCCGCCGGCTGGGGCGTGCAACTGCTCTGGGGCATCGCCTGGACGCTCGCCGTCACCGTCGTCTCGATGCTGATTGGTGCCGTTCTCGGCTCGCTGGTGGCGGCGGCCAAGCTTTCGCATCGCGGCGGATTGAGGTTCATCGGCGAGAGCTACACGACCGTCTTCCGCGGCGAACCGGAACTCCTGATCATCTACCTGTTCTACTATGGCGGCACGCAGGTCCTGACCGGCGTGGCGCGCTCGACCGGATCGATCGGCTCGGCCGACATCTTGAACATGCCGAGTTTCCTCGGCGGCGTTCTCGCGGTCGGCATCATTTCCGGCGCCTACCAGGCCGAGGTTTTTCGCGGCTCGTTCCTGGCGATTCATCGCGGCGAGCTGGAAGCGGCGCGTGCCTACGGCATGTCGGCCTGGCTGCGGTTTCGCCTTGTGATCATGCCGCAGGTCCTGCGTCTCGCGGTGCCGGGGCTGGGCAATGTCTGGCAATTGACCATCAAGGACTCGGCGCTGATCTCCGTCACCGGCGTCGCCGAGCTGATGCTGACGGCCAACAAGGCGGCGCGCTCGACGCATCATTCGCTGCTTTTCTACACGCTCGCCGGCATCCTCTATCTGGTGATGACCTCGATCTCGACGCCGATCTTCGACAAAGCCGAGCGTTACACCTCGCGCAGCTTCACACGACCGAAATAAGAGGTGGCGGTGGATTTCGACTTCTACCTTTCGACCATGTGGAGCGTGCTGAAGGCGCTGCCGCTGACGCTCGAGATCTGGTTCTTCGGCATCGCCTTCGGGCTCCTCATCGCCACCGGCCTGACCTGGCTGCGGGCGTCCGGTTACAAATCGGGCGAGTATTTCACCCGCGCCTATGTCTTCGTCTTCCGCGGCTCGCCCCTGCTGGTGCAGCTCTATCTGGTCTATTTCGGGCTCTCCCAGTTCGACTTCGTGCGCCACAGCCCGATCCTGTGGCCGATCCTGCGCGATCCGATGTACTGCACCATCGTCGCCATGGCCCTGAACACGGCCGCCTATGAGAGCGAGATTTTCCGCGGCGCGCTGCGGGCGGTGCCTGTCGGCCAGATCGAGGCGGCCAAGGCGTTCGGCATGTCGGCCTTCACCCGCTTCCGCCTCGTCACGCTGCCGATCGCGCTGCGGCTCGCTTTGCCGGCTTATTCGACCGAAATCATCCTCATGACCAAGGCCACCGCGCTGGCGTCCGTAGTCACCATCATGGAGATGATGGGAACGGCGCAGAAGATCCAGCATGACACGTTCCGGCCGATCGAGGTGCTGACCTGCGCCGGCGTGATCTACCTGCTTCTCAACCTGTCGATCGCCCGGCTGTTCGCCTGGGTCGAGCACCGGCTTTCGCCGCATCTGCGTGCCCCGCCCGAGCAGGGCCAGCAAGTCAAACCCGTACCGGAGGTGTTGTGATGTCGGCAAATGTCGCCGCTGCCGCGAAAGCCGCGCCGTCCTCCGACGAGACGCCCGCCATCAGCGTCAAGGATCTGCGCAAGTGCTTCGGCGATCACGAGGTGCTCAAGGGCATTTCGCTCGAAGCCCACAAGGGCGACGTCATCTCGATTCTCGGCTCCTCCGGGTCCGGCAAGAGCACGATGCTGCGCTGTATCAATCTCCTGGAGACCCCCGATTCCGGCGAAGTGCGGGTCGACGGCGAGCTCATCCAGATGAAGCGGGGTCGCGACGGCCATCAAATGCCCGCCGACATCCGCCAGGTGGAGCGGATCCGCGCCAACCTCGCCATGGTTTTCCAGAGCTTCAATCTGTGGTCGCACATGACCGTGCTGGAAAACCTCGTCGCCGCGCCGACGCATGTGCTGAAGCGGCCGCGCGCCGAGTGCCTGGAGCAGGCCGAGGCATTGCTGAAGCGCGTCGGCATATGGGAGCGCCGCAACTACTATCCGCCGCATATGTCCGGCGGCCAGCAGCAGCGCGCCGCGATCGCCCGCGCCCTGGCGATGAACCCCAAGGTGATGCTGTTCGACGAGCCGACATCCGCGCTCGATCCGGAACTGGTCGGCGAGGTGCTGCGCGTCATGCGCTCGCTCGCCGAAGAAGGACGCACCATGCTGGTCGTCACGCATGAGATGGGTTTTGCCCGCGATGTGTCGAGCAAGGTGATGTTCCTGCACAAGGGGGAGGTGGACTCGGCCGGCGAACCGAAGGAGATGTTCGCCAGGCCGCCGACGCCGCAGTTCAAGCAGTTCATCGCCAACTTCAATAAGTGAAGCGCTGCGTTTCACCTTCTCCCCTTGTGGGGTGAGAAGCGGTCCGCGCTAGCGGACGAAAAGCCAATTGCTTGGCTTTTCGAGCTTCGAACGCCCTGAGCCTGCGAAGGGCCGGCCGTGGCCGCGAAGCGGCCGGATGAGGGGTGCTGGACGGAGCGAGGCGCTGAAGAATAGGATGCTTCAAGCGCCCATTTCTTCCTCGGAGCGATCCTTCCAACACCCCTCATCCGTCTCGGCGCTTCGCGCCGATCCACCTTCTCCCACAGGGGGAGAAGGGGAAGGCCTTAGATCATGTCCGACAGATCCGAGAACGCCATCGCCTTGCGCAGCACCTCGGCGAAGCGTTCGCCGGCTATTTCCTTGGCGCCGCTGTTGTCGATCGAGGTCACATCCTGTCCCGTCAGCTTGACGCTCGTGCTGCGCGCAAGGCGGGCGAGCACCTCGCCGCGCGATTCACGGCCGCGCGCCGCCAGCCGCTCGGCAAGGATTTCCGGCGTGGCGGTGATCTCGACCACGGCCAGGTTGGCATAGCGCTCGCGCAGCGCCGGGATGACCGCGCGGGAGACATTCGCCACGGCTACATGACCATTGGCGACCGCCCAGTCGACATCGGCTGGCAGGCCATAGCGCAGGCCGTGCGCGTCCCAGCACAGCGAGAACGCGCCGTCGGCCTCCGCCTCGGCAAAAGCGGCGTCGGCCAGCGTGTCGTGGTCCTCGCTTGCCGCATCGCTTGGCCGGGTGATGACGCGGCGCACAAATTCCAGCCGCGTCTCGCCGGCAAAGCGATGCTTGGCGTAGCCGATCACCGTATCCTTGCCGGCGCCGCTCGGGCCGACCACCGCGACGAAGACGCCGTTGCGGATCGGCAGGCTGTCGGCCAGCTCGCGCTCGATGAGGGCCGAGACCATCATGCGACTCGGCTGCCCAGGCGCCAAACGGTACGCACGACTGGCACATGGTCGTCCACGCGTACCCGCACAAGGTCGGCCCGGCGGCCGGGCTCGATGACGCCGCGGTCGGCAAGGCCGATCGCTTCGGCCGGGTTCTTCGAGACCATCGCGACCGCCTGCGGCAGCGAGATGCCCTCGACGACATCGCCGAGGAAGAAGGCCGACTGGATCAGGCTGAAGGGAATGTAGTCGGACGACAGGATGTCGAGCAGGCCGTCGGCGGCGAGCGTGCGCGCCGAGACATTGCCGGAATGTGAGGCGCCGCGCATGACGTTCGGCGCGCCCATCAGCACACCGAGGCCTGCGGCTTTCGAGGCCTTGGCCGCCTCTTCCGTCGTCGGGAACTCGGCGACGCGCACGCCCTGCTCGATCGCTTCGTCGACATGGCCGGCGGTCGCGTCGTCATGGCTCGCCAGCACGATGCCGCGCTCCTGGCAGGCGGCCGAGATGAAGACGCGGTTCGGACCGGAATTGCGGGCCGATTCGGCCATTCGCTTCTCGCAGAATTTCTGGAAGTCGCGGTCCGTCAACTTCAGCTTGCGCTGATAGTAGTAGGCATAGGTCTCGAGGTTGACGAACTGGCGCTGTCCGGGCGCGTGATCCATCAGCGAGGCGAGCTTAACCCGCTCGTCTGTCTCGAAATTGGCGAAAGCCTCGAGGCAGTCCGGCGCCGAGACCTCGCAGCGCAGATGGATGAAATGGTCGGCCCTGAGCCGATCCTGGCGCACGCTGTCCTCGATCGCGTCGGCCAGCTTGCGAACGTCGTCGGATTTCAGGTCGGCATCCTCGTCCATGCCGACGCGCAAGGCGTCGAGCACCGTGGTGATGCCGGCGGTCGCCACCTGGGCGTCATGGGCAAGCACGGCGGCGATCGGGTTCCAGCGCACTTTCGGGCGCGGCGCATAATGGCCCTCGAGGTGATCGGTGTGCAGCTCGACAAGGCCCGGGATGATGTAATCGCCGCCCATGTCCTCGCCGGCGCGAACGGCACCGGGCTCGACGGCGGCAATCACGCCGTCGCGCAACAACAGCGAGCCCTCGACGATTTCGTCTGGAAGCACGATGCGGGCATTGGTGAGAACGGTTTCGGCGGTCATCTCGGGCGGTCCTATCTCAAGCAGTCGTTTCAGAGCAATTCCAGGAAAAGTGCTTTGCGGTTTTCCGTCCGGAATTGCGTAAACAAAAAGATAGGGCGGTTCAGCGTTTCCGCTGATCCGTCCTATGCGGTCTTGCGGGCAGGCCTGCGGCCAAGCGCATGATGGGAAAGCACCATGAACGGGGCGCCGGGCTCGCTTTCGACGAACAATGTCAGTGCATCCACCGGCACCGGCTGCCGCAGCACGTCGGCGAACAGGCCGTCGATCGCTGCACGAAGACGTGGGCTTTCCTGTGGCCCGACCCGTCCGGAAAGCGTCATGTGGAAGCGGAACGTGTCGAAGACGTAAGGATAACCCCATTGGCAGAGGTTGCGGAACTCGTCCGGCTTCAGCGCATCGGGGCTGCGGCGCTCGATCTCGACCTCGGTCAGCGGCGCGCGGAACGGATCGAAGGCGCGCACCACCTCGCCGGCGAAATCGTTGAGCGGCGCAAACTGCATTTCCGGCACCAGCGCGAAAAAGCCGTCGATCTGGCCGACGACGAGACGCGGGATGGTCACAGGCGGCGTCGCCTCGGCGAAAGCGTCGAGCGCGGCGCGCAGCGAAGCTTCCGTCTCGTTCGGCGCCAGCCGGAACGGGGCTTTCAGCGTCGCATGGAATCCGTAGCGCCGGGCGGAGGCAGTATGGAAAGCGACTTCCGCGGCCGACAGATCGCCCACGGCCTCGACCGGCCGCGTCGCCGCGCCAAACGGGTCGCGGCCCAGCCAGTTGGCGGCAATGCGCGCCAGCTTCTCGTCCTGCCCCGGGGTGTAGTAGATCGCGTAGCGCATGGGCGTTCCTCGTCAAGCGCGCTGCGCGCCCCAAAGGAATATGCGACGCGCTTCAAGTCATTGTCTTGGCAAGTCGTGGCCCAAAACGCCGGAGCGCTTGCGGCGACATGCACCGGAACCGCTGCCATAGGTGATTTCCATGACGGATTGACGAAGCTTTCGTGGGTTTTCGAAGGCAAGTCCAGCACGGAGCTCGTTAGCCGACGATTTTTCAGGGGCTGGACCAACGGCTTTGCCGGCGTGCCGATCAGGCCTTCATCAGCCACTCATGCTCGGCCGCGTTGTGGAATTTCCATGTCCGCTTCGGTCCGGCCATGACGTTCAGGTAATAAAGGTCGTAGCCGTGGCAGGCGGCGCAGGGATGATAGCCCTTGGGCACCAGCACGACATCGCCGTCCTCGATCGCCATCGCCTCGTCCAGCTCGCGCACGCCGTTGCGGTCGGCATCGGTGTAGACGCGTTGGAAGGCAAAGCCCTGCGGCGGGTTGAGGCGGTGATAGTAGGTCTCCTCGAGATAGGATTCGGCCGGCAGATTGTCCTGGTCGTGCTTGTGCGGCGGATAGCTCGACGTGTGGCCGCCGGGCGTGATCACCTCGACCACCAGCAGCGAATCCGCCGGCTTGCCCTCGGGCAGGATGTTGGTGACATAACGCGTGTTGGTGCCCTTGCCGCGCACCTCCTGGCCGAGATCGTCAGGTCCGATGACGCGCACCGGCAGGCCGCCACCGAGGCCAGGCGCCGAGCAGACGGCAAGCTCCAGCTCGGTGTCGGCGGTCACCGACCAGTCGGCGCCTTGCGGCACATAGACCGACCACGGCTTGCCTTCGAAGGGCGACATGCGCTCCCCGAGCAGGCCGAGGTCCTTGCCGCCGGCCGACGCCTCGCCCTTGCCGGTGACGAACACCAGGCAGACCTCGCGCTCGCCCGTCTTTCCGGACGCTGTCTCGCCTGGCCGTAGCCGATGCAGATCGAAACCGACATAGGTCCAGCCGGCGCTTTGCGGCGTGACGTGGGCGACGTGGCCGTGGCCCTTATCGGCCTTGACGAGCAGTTTCGACATTTTTTGGCTCTCCTAATTCCTGGGCGCCCCATTGGCGCAGCTAAGAATCCGATGGACTATCGCGAAAACCTTGGAGATTGGCCGGTTCCCTCGCAACGTCGTCATTCTAGGGCGGAGCAAGGAGCGAAGCGACGCGCGCAGACCCTAGAATCCATGCCGTTACACCTGCCGTAGAATGCAGCGGTGCAGAAAGAGGCTGTCTGGGCCGGCGTTTCGGCGCCATTGTCTGCACCGTCGCGACACGTCAAAGTCATGGCATGGATCCTAGGGTCTGCGCCGCGTCGCTGCGCTCCTTGCTCCGCCCTAGGATGACGAAGCGAGGAGCGTTTCGGCTAATCGCCAACGTATGCGATCCGCCATGCACGCAGTATCCGATCCGTAGAAGCTCTCGAGCCATGGATCACTCACTCTTTTGGTTCGACGTCGGCCTTGTTCTCCTCCGCCGGCTTATAGAGGTAGAAAAACTGCCACACCGCGTAACCGGCGAAGCCCAGCGCGATGACGCCCCAGAAGGGTGTGCCGGAGGCGAATTCGATCACCGACCAGACCAAGCAGACCGCGACGACCGCGATACGGCGCCACAGCGGCCGGAAGAAGGGATGCTCATAGTCTTTCATCGCGCCAATCCAGGATTTTGCCAAAGCGCACCAGATAGACCGGGCGCCCCGACTAATCCACCGTTCAGGCTGGAAACCCTTGTGTCTCCACCGTGTAGCCGGCGGCCGTCATCACCCGCATCAGCTCCTTGTGGCCGACTTGAGCCATCTTCAGCGGCGGGTTCTTCTTCGGATCCTGCTCGGCTTCGACGACGAACCAGCCTTCATAGCCATGATCGGCGAAACGCTGCACGATGGCGCCGAAATCGAGTGAGCCGTCGCCCGGCACGGTGAAGGCGCCGAGCGCCACGGCGTCGAGGAAGGACTGTTTCGTGCGGTCGAGCCCGTCAATCACGCCCATGCGAACATCCTTCACATGGACGTGGTTGATGCGCTTGTGGTGATTGTCAATGGCGCGCAGCACGTCGCCGCCCGCAAAGGCGAGATGGCCGGCATCGAGCAGCAGCGGAATGCCTTCGCCGGAGTTGCGCATGAAGGCGTCGAGCTCCGGCTCGGTCTCGACCACCGCCGCCATGTGGTGATGGTAGGAGAGCGGCATGCCTTGCTCGGCACACCATTCGCCGAACTCGGTGACGCGGCGGCCATAGGCCTTCATCTCGTCATCTGAAAGTTTCGGCTTGGTGGCCAGAGGCTTGGAGCGGTCGCCCTGGATGGACCGGCCGACCTCGCCATAGACGATGCAGGGCGCGTCGACCGCCTTGAACAGGTCGATCATCGGCTGGATGCGGTCCTTGTTACGGGAGATGTCCTCATCGACCAGCGTGCCGGAGAACCAGCCGCCGCAGAGTGTGACGTCGGCCTGCTTCAGGATCGGCAGCATCACCTTCGGATCGTTGGGGAAGCGGCGGCCCATCTCCATGCCGGTGAAGCCCGCCGAGCGCGACTGGCGCAAACATTCCTCCAGCGACACGTCATCGCTCAGTTCCACGAGATCGTCATTCCACCATGCGATGGGGGACATGCCCAGTTTGGCTTTCAAGGCGTCACTCCAATGTCGGTTCGTTGCGAGGCCGGCTCAGCCCTGACGGCTGCTCACGGCTTCCTCGTAGTTCTTGCGCGCGGCGTTGACCTGCGGCCGCGCCGAGACTTCCGGCACGGCGACATCCCACCAATGGCCGCCGGCCTCGGTCGAGACCAGCGGATCGGTGTCGATCACCAGCACCGTCGTCTTGTCGTTCTTTTTCGCTTTGGCCAGTCCCGTCTCCAGCTCCGCGATCGACGCTACCTTCTCGGCAACGGCACCTAGGCTTGCCGCATGCGCGGCGAAGTCGACGTCCGGCATCACCTCGTGGCGCGCGTCCTTCAAGAGATTGTTGAAGTTGGCGCCGCCGGTCGCCATCTGCAGCCGGTTGATGCAGCCATAGCCGCGATTGTCGAGCAGCACGATGGTAAGCTTCAGGCCAAGCATCACCGAGGTGGCGATCTCGGAATTGAGCATCAGATAGGAGCCGTCGCCGACCATGACGACGACCTCCTGGTCAGGCTTCGCCATCTTGACGCCGAGCCCGCCGGCGATCTCGTAGCCCATGGTCGAGAAGCCGTATTCGGCATGGTAGGAGCCCGGCGCGCCGGCCTGCCAGAGCTTGTGCAATTCGCCGGGCAGACCGCCCGCGGCATGCAGCAGCGTGACGCCCGAGCCCATGGCGCGCTGCACGGCGCCGATCACCTGCGCATCGGACGGATAGGCGGCGTTGGTCGACGTGGTCACCTTGGCGGCGGCGGTCTGCCACTCTGTCTTGCCCTTCAGCGCGTTGTCGGTCCACGCGGCCGGCGCCTTCCAGCCCTTCAGCGCGGTGGACAGCTCGGCAAGTCCTTCGGCCGCGTCGGCGACCAGCGGCAGCGCCCAATGCTTGCCGGCGTCGAAACCTTGCGTGTTCAGGCCGATGATGGTGCGGCCGGCATTCTTGAACAGCGCCCAGGAGCCGGTGGTGAAATCCTGCAGCCTGGTGCCGACGGCGAGCACGACATCGGCCTCTTCCGCCAGCCGGTTGGCGGCCGACGTGCCGGTGACGCCGACCGCCGCCATGTTGAGCGGATGGTCGTCGGGCAGCGAGGATTTGCCGCCCTGCGTCTCGCAGACCGGAACGCCGGCGCCCTGCACCAGCTTGGCGAGCTCGTCCGAAGCTTGCGAATACAGCACCCCGCCGCCGGCGATCACCAGCGGCTTCCTGGCGCCCTTCAGCGCAGCGACGGCCGCCGCCAACTCATGGCGGTCCGGGCGCGGCCGGCGCGGCGCCCAGACGCGCTCGGCGAACAGGTTTTCGGGATAATTATAGGCCTCGGCCTGCACGTCCTGGCAGAGCGAGAGCGTCACCGGGCCGCATTCGGCCGGATCGGTCAGCACCTGCATGGCGCGGTTCAGCGCCGGGATGATCTGCTCCGGCCGCGTGATGCGGTCGAAATAGCGCGATACCGGACGGAAGCAGTCATTGACGCTCGCCGTGCCGTCGGAAAAATCCTCGGCCTGCTGCAGCACCGGGTCCGGAAGGCGGTTGGCG
The DNA here is from genome assembly GCF_006440615.1 of Mesorhizobium sp. B2-6-2. NCBI lineage: Bacteria > Pseudomonadati > Pseudomonadota > Alphaproteobacteria > Hyphomicrobiales > Phyllobacteriaceae > Mesorhizobium > Mesorhizobium sp. B2-6-2. The sequence continues at coordinate 222,139 of NZ_VFUG01000001.1, forward strand.
AAGACATCGCCCGGCAAAAACAGGACGGGCAACCGGTTTACATGCGCGAGCGCCGCGGCCGTCACCATGTTCAACGCGCCGGGGCCGATCGAACTGGTCGCGGCCATGAAGCGGCGGCGGAAATTGGCCTTGCCATAGGCGATCGCGGCATGCGCCATCGCCTGCTCGTTATGGGCGCGGAAGGTCGGCAGCTCGTCGCGGACCTGGTAGAGCGCCTCGCCGATGCCGGCGACATTGCCGTGGCCGAAGATGGCCCAGACGCCGCCGAAGATCGGCACTTTTTTCCCGTCAATCTCGGTCATTTGCCGGCTGAGAAAGCGGGTCAGCGCCTGCGCCATCGTCAGGCGGATTGTCTTGCTCATGGTGTCTCCTCCGCAGTCCTTCAGCGGTCCTGTTAAGCGGCTTTGCGGCCGCGCGCGGCAAGCCATGCCTCGGTCAGCTGCTCGAAGCGCGCGGCCATGTCGGCGATCGCCTCGTCATCCGACATCCGGCCGGCCAGCCATTGTTCGGCGGCGTTGACGAAGATGGTGCGACCGACGGCAAAGCCCTTGACGATTGGCGCATTGGCGGTTGCCGCAAAGGCCGCGACCAGCTCGTCCTGCGGCGCTTCCAGCCCGAGCAGCACCACGCCACGGCACCATGGATCGTTCTTGACGATGACCTGCTCGATCTTCGCCCAGGCGCCTGCCGAAGCCTGCGGCTCAAGCTTCCACCAGTCCGGCTTTATGCCCAGCGCATAGAGTTCTTCCAGCGCGCGCGGAATGGTGGTGTCGTCGAGCTTGCCGTGCTTGCCGGCGATGATCTCGACCAGCAATTCGCGTCCCACTTTCCGCGCCGCCTCGAACAAAGCGCGCAGCTTCTGCTGCTGCTCGGTCTTTAGCGCTTCCGGGTCGTCGTCCGGGTGATAGAAGCACAGGCATTTGATGCAATGGTCGACCGGCCATTCGGTGAGCTGCGAGCCGATATCCTGCGAGAATTCGAAACGCAGCGGCCGCGATCCGGGCAGCTCAACCGGACGGCCGAGCCAGGCGAAGGGATGGCGGGCGAATTCGAACATCGCGTCGCGGCCATATTTTTCGTCGATCAGCATGCCGTAGCCGTCGCGGCCGGCGGCGACCTTTGCCGCCGCCTTGACCGTCAGCACTTTGAAGTCGGGAATGCGCGAAACGTCGGCGCCGACCTTGGCGGCAACGTCTTCGAGCTGGACGCGATGGTCGCAGGCTAAAGCCATCAGCGAGGGGATGTCGCGCCGGCGCGTCGTTGCCCAGTGGACATGGTTGATCGCCTCGTCCTTGCGCAGCGCCAGATGCTTGCTGCCGTGCTTCAAAAAGAACTGCAGCTCCTCGAAGGTCGGGTATTCCGGCGCGCACAGCAGGCGCGACACGGCGAAGGCGCCGCAGGCATTGGCCCAGGTCGCGGCGGTGGCAAAACTCTCGCCGCCCAGCCAGCCCCGCAGGAACCCGGACATGAAGGCATCGCCGGCACCCAGCACATTGTAGATCTCGATCGAAAAGCCCTTGCCGACAATTCCGTCCTCGAGATCATCGCTGATCGGGCCGTCATAGACGATGCAGCCCTTGGCGCCGCGCTTGAGCACGATGGTGGCCGAAGACAGGGCGCGGATCGTCTTCAGCGCGCTCAGGCAATCGTCGGCGCCCGAAGCAATCATGATCTCCTCCTCGGTGCCGACGATGAGATCGCAATCCGGCAGCACGGTCTTGAGCTGCGCCGAGACGCGGTCCGACTTGACGTAGCGCTCGAAGCCCTCGGCATGCCCGGCGAGGCCCCACAGATTCGGGCGGTAGTCGATGTCGAACACAACCTTGCCACCCCGGGCCTTCATCAGGCGGATGGCCTTGCGCTGGGCGGCATCGGAATTCGGCCGCGAGAAATGCGTGCCGGTGACGACCACCGAGCGCGCCGAGGCGATGAACGCCTCGTCGATATCCTCCTCGGCCAGCGCCATGTCGGCGCAGTCGGACCGGTAGAAGATCATCGGCGAGACGCCTTCGCTCTCGACCGAAAGCAGCACCAGCGCCGTCAGGCGTTCCTTGTCGGTCTTCAGCCCGTCGACCGAAACGCCCTCGCGCCGAAGCTGCTCGCGGATGAAGCGGCCCATCTGCTCGTCGCCGACGCGGGTGAGCAGCGCCGAGCGCAGCCCGAGCCTTGCCGTGCCGACGGAAATATTGGCCGGGCAGCCGCCGACCGACTTGGCGAAAGAGGTGATGTCCTCCAGCCGCGAGCCGATCTGCTGGCCATAGAGATCGACCGAGGCGCGGCCGATGGTGATGACGTCGAGCGGCGGGTATTTCCCTTCCACGGCTTCGCCCATTCGAACCTCCCATCGGCCTTGTTATGCAGAGCAGCGTCGTTTTGGACAGCACGCGCCGGCGACGGCGTGGTGTCGTCAATATGAAATATTAATTCCAATCTACAGTCAATATGGAATGAGCATTCCCGAGCCGAAAAGCGCTCGTCCGGGAGGCTCAGCCCTTGCGCCTGCGCACCGTTTCGCGGCGCTTCTCGCCGACGGCGACGGTCAGCGCCATGGCCAGCGCCATCGTCGCCGAGATCGAGCGGAAGCCGCCGAAATCGGCCTCGGCGACCTCGAACCAGACTTTGGCGAATTGCGCCAGCGGCGAGAAGGACGAGTCGGTGATCGCCACGATCGGCACGCCCTGCTCGGCGATCGAGCGCGTCTCCTCGATGGTCGCCGGCGCGTAAGGCGAGAAGCTGATGGCGATGACGGCGTCGCGCGGCGTGGCGAAGCCGATCATCTCGGCGTTCAGCCCGGCGGCCGATTCCACCAGCTGGTTGCGGATCTTGAGCTTGCCCAGCGCATAGGCAATGTAGGAGGCGACCGGATAGGAGCGGCGCTTGGCCAGCACATAGATGGTCTCGGCTTTCGCCAGAAGCGCCACGGCCTCCTCGAAATGGGCATCATTGAGCGACCGCGAAATATCGCCCAGCGAGGTGCTGGCGGCGGCGACGAAGCCGTCGAAGATCGCCCGATGCCCGCGGCCTTCCTCGGCCTTGGCGCGCAACGCCGCCAGCCGCTCGTCATAGGAGGAGTTGCGCTCGCGCAGACGCTCGCGGAAAACCTGCTGCAGGCTGGTGAAGCCGTCGAAGCCGAGCTGCTGGGCAAAACGGATCAGCGTCGAGGGCTGCACGCCGGCCGAGGCGGCAATGCTCGCCGCCGTGCCGAAGGCGATATCGTCGGGATTGTCGAGCGCATAGGCGGCGATCTGCGCGATGCGCTTGGGCAGGCTCGCGCGCCTGTCCAGGATCGTCGCGCGCAGCGTTTCGAAATCGCGAGGCACCCGTTCGTCCATCGTCGCTCCGCCCACGCTCATAAGGTTTGTCCCTCTCCTGCCTCATCATAGCGAGTTCGCGCAAGAACACCATAAAAAATGATTTAGATGTTCCATTCTTTACTAAAATGGACTAATTCATCCACACATACTTTCCTTTATCCTGGAGACAATCGACATGGTCGGAGTGGGCCTCATCGGCACGGGCTTCATGGGCAAGTGCCACGCCATCGCCTGGAACGCGGTGGGCACGGTCTTTCCCGATGTCGACAAGCCGAAACTGGTGCATCTGGGCGAGGTGAACGACGAGCTTGCCAAACGTAAAGCTGCCGAGTTCGGCTTCGCAAAAGGCTCCGGCGACTGGCGCGCCGTGGTCGAGGATCCGGACGTCGAGATCGTCTCGCTGACCACGCCAAACCAGTTCCACCCGGAAATGGCGATCGCCGTCCTCGAAGCCGGCAAGCATCTGTGGTGCGAGAAACCGATGGCGCCGAGCTTCGGCGAGGCCGAGGCGATGGCGAAGGCCGCGAAGACATCCGGCAAGGTCGCCGTGCTCGGCTACAACTACATCCAGAACCCCGCCATCCGCCATATCGGCGCGCTGCTCGAGGAAAGGATCATCGGCGACGTCAACCTCGTGCGCATCGAGATGGACGAGGATTTCATGGCCGACCCCGAAGCGCTGTTCTTCTGGAAGCACGAGGCCTCTTCCGGCTACGGCGCGCTCGATGATTTCGCCGTGCATCCGCTGTCGCTGATCAGGGCGCTGTTCGGCCGCGTTTCGCGCGTCATGTGCGACATGGTCAAACCCTATGCCGACCGCAAGACCGCTTCCGGCGCTCGCCGCGCTGTCGAGACCTATGACATCGCCAGCGTCTTGATGCATCTCGAGAACGGCGTCGCCGGCTCGCTGCTGGTCAATCGCTCGGCCTGGGGCCGCAAGGGCCGCATCGCCATCCAGATCTTCGGCTCGAAGGGCTCGATCCTCTACGACCAGGAGCGGATGAACGAGTTTCAGCTCTACCTCACTGCCGACCGGCCGACCGAGCAGGGCTACCGCACCATCCTGGTGGCGCCGCACCACAAGCCCTACGATTCCTTCCTGCCGGCGCCCGGCCATGGGCTGGGCTTCAACGACCTCAAGATGATCGAATGCCGCGAGCTCCTGATGCGCATCGCCGGCAAGCCGGCACGCATCATCGACTTCGACGAGGGGCTGGAGATCGAGCGCACCGTGCATGCCATGGCCCGTTCGTTCCAGGAGCAGCGCTGGGTCAATGTGAGGTGATCGAGCCGAGCGCTGGGGCCGGTACGACGGCCCACGGTGGCCGGCCAATGCAGGTTCGGATCTGAACATTCAGGCCAGGTTGATGGCGACGTTGCGCAGCAGTGCCACGGATTTGCGCATGCCTTCCATCGGCGACAGCATCATGTCCTCGTGCTCGATCGACAGCACGTCGTCATAGCCGGCCTGCTTCAGCGCGGTGCAGAACTGCCGCCACCAGGTTTCACCGTGGCCGTAACCGAGCGTGATGTAATTCCAGGCCCTTTCGGCAAACAGCGTTGGCGGGCGCGCATCGAGCGTGCCGTCTATGCCGGCCGGCACCGGCTCGATGCGTGTGTCCTTGGCGTGGACATAATAGATGGCCGAGCCAAGCTTGCGCACGGCGGCAATGGGATCGGCGCCCATCCACATCGGATGGCTCGGATCGTAGTTGGCGCCGACCGTCTCGCCGACCGCATCGCGCAGCCGGAACAGCGTCTGGACGTTGTACACGGCCTGATGCCCATGCAGTTCCAGGCAAAGCTTCCTGATGCCCAGATTGTTGGCAAATCCGACGAGGTCGCGCCAATAGGGAATGATGCAATCGTCCCACTGGTAGCGCTGGATGTCGGCGCATTCGGGCGGCCAGTCGGTGATGATCCAGTTGGGGTTGGCGTCGCCCGGCCCTCCGGGCAGCCCGGACATCATCACAATCCGGTCGATGCCCATCAGGCTCGCCAGCCGGATCGTGTCCTCGGTCACCTGGCGATGCTGCTTGCCCTGCGGTCCCGGACGCAGCGGGTTGCCGGAGCAGTTAAGCGCCGCGATCGTCAGCCCGTGGTCGCGAATCTTGGCGACGAATTCGGCCCGGGTCGTCGCGCTGTCCAGCATGGCCGCCAGATCGATATGCGGCGCCGACGACCAGTTGCCGCAGGCGAACTCCAGCGTCTCCAGTCCAAGATCGGCCGAGGCGCGCAGCATCTCGTCGAAGGACAGGTTGCCGAGGCTGTCGGTGATCATGCCAATCTTCATTTCGGGACTCCCGCTTGCCTCACACCCGCCGATTAGAGTTTCACCGGTTCGAACCTGCCGGACCGAGCCGACGCGAGCGCCGCCTCGCAAAGGATCATGGCCTTGCGGCCGTCGCTGGCGGTGACCGCCGGCCGCCTGCCCGTTTCGACGCAAGTGATGAAGTGATCGATCTCGGCGGCGTAGGATTCCGCGTAGCGTTCGACGAAGAAGTAATAGGGCTTGTCGCGCGATATGCCCTTGCCGCCATACAATTCCACCGAGGTCGGCAGCCGGTTGCCGGCCTGCAGCATGCCGTCGGCGCCGTGCACCTCGATGCGCTGGTCATAGCCATAGGCGGCCCTGACGCTGTTGTTGATGTGACATTGCCGGCCGGACGCGGTTCGCAGGATGAACATCGCAGTATCGTAGTCGCCGAGCTTTCTGTATTGCGGCGCCACCAGCGAGGAGCCGGTCGCGAAAAGCTCCACAGGCTCCTCGCCAAGCATGTTCCGCGCCATGTCGAAGTCGTGGATGGTCATCTCGCGAAAGACGCCGCCGCCTCCGGCCAGCGCTTCCTCGGTCTCCGGTTCGGGATCGCGGCTGGTGATGATGACCTGCTCGACGGCGCCGATCTCGCCGCCGTCGAGGCGCTCCTTCAGCGCCCGGAAGCTCGGATCGAAGCGGCGGTTGAAGCCGATCTGGAACGGCACGCCGGCCTTCGCGACCGCGGCCAGGCACTCGTCGGTGCGCTTGAGGTCGAGATCGATCGGCTTCTCGCAGAAGATCGCCTTGCCATGCGCGGCCGCTGCCATGGCAAGCTCCGCGTGGGTGCGCGTCGCCGATGCGATGAACACCATCTTCACTGACGGATCGTTCATAACGAGCTCGGTGTCCGCGATCTCGGCGCCGGTTACGGCGGCGACCTTCTCGGCCGCCTCGCGATTGGGATCGACGACGTAGCGTAGCCGCACCCCAGGGTGGCGCGCGAGATTGCTCGCATGCACGCGGCCGATCAGCCCCACCCCGAACAGACAAACATCCATCATGCGTTCGACTTTCTCATCAGGCCGCTCCAGCGCTGCCGGCCGGTTCGTGTATCCGAGCGGCAGTCATTTCACCGCGCCCATGGTCAGGCCGCGAACCAAGTGCCGCTGCACCAGCAGCGCGAAGAACACGATCGGCAACGCTCCGATGACGCCGGCGGCCGCCATCGAGGCCCAGTCGGTATCGATGCGCCCGATGAGTGTGGCGGTGCCGCGCGGCATGGTCATCGCCCGCGGCGTCGCGGTCAGCGCCAGCGCGAAAAGGAATTCGTTGAAGGTGACCAGCACGGCGAAAATAGCGGTGGCCGCCAACCCGGGTGCCGCCAGCGGCAGCGTGATGCGGCGGAAGGCGCCGAAGCGCGAATCGCCGTCCACCATGGCCGCCTCCTCGAGATCGACGGGGATCTCGCGGAAGAAGCTCTCCATCATCCAGACGCAGAAGGTGACGTTGAAGGCCGTGTAGGTGACGATCAGTCCGAGCCAGCTGTCGAGCAGCCCAAGGCTCAGCATCAAGAGATAGACCGGTATCAGGATCACCACCGGCGGGATGATGCGCAGTGTCAGGAGGAAGAGCCCGATCTTGCGCTCCGCGGCGAATGGCAGGCGGAACCTCGCGATCGCGTAGGCGCCCATCGCGCCGAAGACCAGCGCTATCGCAACCGAGAAGAAGGTGACCACCACCGAGTTCGTCAGATAGGAGCCGAACTGCTTTTCGGTGAACAGCCTGACGTAATTGTCGAGCGTCGGCACATGCGGATAGAGGGTGCCTTCCTGCGTGATCTCGCGGTTGGACTTGAGCGAGGTGGACACCAGCCAGTAGATCGGCAGCAGCACCACTGCCAGCACGAAAATGGTGGTGAGGATGCGCGCCAGGCGGGTGCTCATGACGCGTCGATCCTGCGCAGGAGCCTGATGGCGCTGAAGGCGAGCGCGAGCACGACGAGGCCGATCGTCACGAACAGCGCCGCCGCGTATCCGGTCTGCTGGAATTTGAAGGCGGTGTCGTAGCCATAGATCGAGATCAGCCTCGTCGCTTCGCCCGGCCCGCCTCGGGTCAGCACGAAAACCTGGTCGAAGGTGCCGAAGGCGTCGATGGTGCGGAGCACGATGGCGACCGCCAGCACCGGCCGCATCATCGGGAAGGTGAGGTCGGCGAAGACGCGCCAGGCGCCGGCGCCGTCGACGCGCGCCGCCTCGAACGGCTCGTGCGGCAGCGATTGCAGGCCGGCGAGCAGGATCAGGAACATCAGCGGCGTCCACTCCCAGACGTCGAGCACGACAAGGCCGATGAAGGCATTGAGCGGGTTGCCGAGGATCTGGACCCCGCCGCCGCCCATGGCCTCGGAGAGCGCCGTCAGCATGCCGGCGTCGCTGGCGTAGATCAGCCTGAACAGGATGGCGACGACGACCGGCGTGATCACCATGGGAATGATCAGCACCGTCCGGAGCAGCCGGATACCGCGGAATTCGTGCAGGCAGAACAAGGCAAGCGCGAAGCCCAGCACCGCCTCGATCGAAACCGCAAGCGCCACGAACTTGACCGTGACCCACAGCGAATTCAGGAACTGTGCGTCGCTCCAAAGCTGCACATAGTTCCGGAAGCCGACATGTGAGACGGGCGAGCCGTAGCGGTAAGCCCTGGCGCTGGCGCGCAGCCCGTCCCAGAGCGGATAGACGAGCACGCCGAGCACGATCGTCAGGCCCGGCGCCAGCATGAGATAGGGGAGGGCGAGGTCGAGCCCCGCCCCCTGCAGGCGATATTTGCGTGCCTGCATGCCGGTTTGCATCAGTAGTACCCGGCCGTGGTCAGATAGTCCTTGACCTGTTTGGCCGCCGTGTCCAGGGCGGCACCGCCGCCGGAGCCGGCCTGCAAAGCCTTGTTGAGCTCGATGCCGAGCAGTTCCTCGACCTTCGCCCAGTCGGGGGTGCGCGGCCGCGGCAGCGCCCCGGCGTCGAGCTGCTGCAAGGCGACCGGTATCAGTCGGTTGCCGGGCTTGGCGATGCCGAAGGCGCTGCGCTTGACCGGGATCGAGCCCGCTTCCGAGAGCTTGGCCTGTGTTTCGGCGCTGACATACCACTTCAGGAACTCGATCGAGTTCGCCTTGTTGGGCGCCGATTTCGGCACGCCGGCGATGAAGATGCCCATCTGGGCGATCGCCTTGTCCTGCTTCGGCACGACGCCGAAATCGAGCTTGCCGGCGACCTTGGTCTGGGCGGGGTCGTCCGCCTTCAACGCGTTGCCCGAATATTGGATGATGGCGCCGGCATCGCCGCCGAGGATCGCCGCGCCCTCCTGGTCGGAGTCGAACTCGACCACGCCGCTCGGCGCGTTCTGCTTCATCGTGCCGACGAAGAAATCGGCCGAGGCCTTGCCTTCGGCCGAATTGAAGATCGGGTTCCACTTGTCGTCGAAGAAGGAGCCGCCGAACGACAGGAAGACCGGATACCAGCTGGTGACGATCGGGTTGCCGGAAACGCCGCGGAAGACGACCGGGTATTTGATCTTGCCGGCCGCGACACCTTCCTTGCCCTTTGCGATCACCTCGTCCCAGGTCTTGGGCGCACCGCCGGTGAAGACGTCGTTGCGATAGGTCAGCGTCTGCAGGTCGCCGACGAAGGGCACGCAGATCAGCGTCGGCTTGGCGTTCTCGAAGCCCTTGACGCGCGGCCCCTGCTGCGGCGGCCAGTAACCCATGTCGATCATCGAGCCGATCCAGTCCTTGTCGGCACCGTCGATGCCGCCGGCGCCGAGGTCCTCGAGCACGTTGGCGGCGCCGAACTGCGGCACCCATGGGTCGTCGAGCAGGTAAAGGTCATACTGGCCGGCGCCGCTCTGGGCGTCGGCGAACCACTTCTCCAGCGTCACCCCGTATTCGTCCTCGAGGAACTGGATGTCGAAGCCCTGCTCCTTGGCCAGCGGGATGATCTTTTCCTTGAACGGCGTCAGGCCGCCATCGGCGAAGGCGCCGATGATCACCTTCTTTCCGGCGGCGCGGGCCGGCATTGGCAGGCCGAGCGTGGTGAGGGCGGTGGTCGCCAAAGCCAGGCCAAGCCCGGCCTTGACGACGGAGCGGCGAGTAAGTCTGCTTGAATGCATCATGTCACTCTCCCATTGTTGTTGACCCTGTGGACGGCTGTCAGGCCGTCCGAATTGAAGAAACAGGCGTTCGCCGGGTCGAAGGCGACGCCGATGCTTTCACCCACCACACCCCTGAAATCGCGGCCGGCCCGGACCGAGACGTTGCCGCCTTCGACGCGGACATTGACCAGCGTCTCGTTGCCCATCGGTTCGACGACGTAGATTTCGCCGGGCAGGGCATCAGTCGTGTCGACGGCGGCAGCGCTGCAGTCCTCCGGCCGGAGGCCGATTTCGGCGACGGAGGCGGCGCGGCAGGCAGCAAGCCGTGCGGTGTCCAGTGGGACGACCTTGCCGGCCACGATGACGCCTTGCTCGCAAAGCGCCGCCGGCAGAATGTTCATCGGCGGGTTGCCGACGAAGGTGGCGACGAAACGGTTTGCCGGGCGGTCGTAGATCTCGATGGGCGGCGCCATCTGCTGCAGCTCGCCGCCATGCATGACGGCGACGAAGTCGGCCATCGTCAGGGCTTCGACCTGGTCATGTGTGACGTAGATGGTGGTGGCGCTGAGGCGCTGGCAGAGCCGCTTGATCTCGCCGCGCATGGTCAGCCGCAGCCTTGCGTCGAGATTGGACAGCGGCTCGTCCATCAGGAAGGCGGCCGGGTCGCGCACGATGGCGCGGGCCAGCGCCACGCGCTGCCGCTGGCCGCCCGAGAGCTGGCGCGGCCGGCGGTCGAGCAGATGGCCGATCTCAAGGACTGCCGCGACCTCGCCGATCTTGGCCTTTCGCCCGGGATCCGGCGTGCCGCGGATCCACAGCGGATAGCCGATGTTTTCGGCGACCGTCATCTGCGGATAGAGCGCGTAGCTCTGGAATACCATGGCGATGTCGCGGTCGCGCGGCTGCAGCCGGGTGACGTCGCGTTCGCCGATAAAGACCTTGCCCGCGGTCGGCATGTCGAGCCCAGCCAGGATGCGCAGCGCCGTCGTCTTGCCGCAGCCCGACGGGCCGAGCAGGGCGAGGAACTTGTGGTCCGGCACCGCAAGGTCAAGCGATCGCAGCACGTTGAGCGCGCCGAAGCTCTTGACCACCTTCTGGTACAGAACCGAACTCATCTCCCTCCCCGGCGCGCCATGCTTTCTTCAGGCCTTGCGCTCGTGGACGTAGAAGCCCGCGCCCTCGGCCAGCCTCTTCAGATTCCGATACCCCATCGTGGCATAGGTCAAGGGATGCGCCTTGGCCGGATCCTGCTCGGCTTCCACGACCAGCCAGCCGGAATAGCCCTGGTCGGCGAGGATCTTGAGCAGCGTCGGATAGTCGATCGCGCCGTCGCCCGGCACGGTGAAGATGCCTTCCATCACCGCGCCCATGAAGCTCATATCCGCCTCGCGCGCTTTCTTTAAGATGGCCGGGCGCACATCCTTGCAATGGACATGCACGACGCGCTCGACATGCCGGCGCAGCAATTGCTCCGGGTCGCCGCCCGAAAAGGCGCAGTGCCCGGTATCGTAGAGCAGGCCAACCGCCTCGCCGGTTGTATGCATCAGCCTGTCGATCTCCGCGTCGGTCTCGACGATCGTGCCCATGTGGTGATGGAAGGCCATGCCGACGCCGAAATCGGAAAACCGCTCGGCGAGCCGGGTGATCTTGGCGCCATAGGCCTTCCATTCCCCGTCCATCAGCTTCGGCCGCTGCGAGATCGGGTCGTGGATGGCGCCATGCCGGCCGCGCGAGGTGTCGGCATAGACAACGCGCCGGGCGCCGAGGTCCCGAAGCAGCGTCAGATGCGGCCGGATTGCCTCGAATTCCTCGTCCACCGCCTTCTCGCAGATGCGCCCGTCATACCAGCCGGAGACCAGCGCCAGCCCGTAATGGTCGAGGATGGGCCGAAGCGTGCGGCTGTCGCGCGGGAACTTGCCGCCAAGCTCGGTGCCGGCATAGCCGGCCTCCGCGGTCTCGCTGAGGCAGGTCTCGAGCGGCGTGTCGCCCCCCAATTCCGGCACGTCGTCATTCGTCCAGGTGATCGGGTTGGTGCCAAGTCGAACTGTCGTCATTGCTCGCTTTCCGCCCCGCAGCCATGATGGCTGCGGGGTGTCCGGTCTCGGGAGGAGAAGGCTGCGGTTGCCGGCGGCGGGACGAAACCCTGCCGTTTCGTCAGGCGAGGGCCCTCCCAGCGCCGCGCCTCACATGTTCCCGTCGTACATGTCCTTGTCGACGTCTTGCCCCAACGTCACTGCGCGAAGTCTACGCCGCTCTGTCTCCATCGCGAGGGCCAGTTTTCCGGAAAATGAAGGAACCAGTTTGTGTCGGGAGGCGGGTGTGGCAGGATGGGGAGAAGAAAGAACGGACGTCAGCAAATGTTGAACGCCGGCGGGACAGCGCCCCCCTCTGCCCTACCGGGCATCTCGATGGCACTCCGGCTTTCGCCAATCACAAGCATCGCAGGAAAGAGCGGGGCGGTGAAGCTGCCAATCTCCCCCCTCGTGGGGGAGATGTCCGGCAGGACAGAGGGGGGCGCGAAGGAACTCGACCTGGAAAGCTAGCGTGCTCGGCACGCGATTGAGGTAATCCATGCGCTCCCACCCCAAGCCCCAGGCTTTTCCGCTCGACATGCTGGCCGTGAACCGCGCGAGCCCCGAGCACCTTTCGCGCCAGCTCTATCACGGCCTCGTCGCCATCATCCGCAACCGCACGCTTCCCCCCGGCTCGGAGCTCCCTTCCACCCGCGCTCTGGCCGCCGAGCTCGGCCTTGGCCGCAACACCATCGTCGCGGCTTATGACCAGCTCGTCACCGAAGGCTATCTCGCCAACCGGCAGGGCGCCCGTCCGGTCATCGTCGACCTGCCCGAAGGCCCGCGCGAAACGCCGGCCGAGGATCCGCCTCTGCCGCTGCGCCAGCCCTCGCTGCGCGGCCAGCAGCTGCTCAGCCAGCCCTATCACCACGGCAGGCCGGGGCATGTCGCCTTTCATCCCGGCATGCCGGATGCGCAGAGCTTTCCCTTCGGCGTCTGGGGCCGGCTGGTCGCGCGCCGCGCCAGCCATGGCGGCGAGACGCTGTTCGGCACCTATGACGTCACCGGCCATCCGGCGCTGAAGGAAGCAATCGCCGGCTACCTTTATTCCGCGCGCGGCGTGCGCTGCCGTCCCGAGCAGATCGTCATCACCACCGGCGCGCAGGCCGCCTTCGATCTTCTCGCCCGCCTGCTGCTCGACCCCGAGGACACCGTGTGGATGGAGGAGCCCGGCTATTACGGCGCCAAGGCCGCCTTCACCGTAGCCGGCGCAAGAATCCTGCCCATCCCTGTCGACCAGGAGCGCGGCTGGCGCTTTGAGCATGATCCCGAACCGAAGGTCAGCGAACGCAAAAAGTGGGAACCGGTTTTCGGACAAAGATCATGCTCCAACAACGAGCTGGACCGGGGTCGCGATTCAACGAAACGCCATCACGGTCTAGCCGCTCCAAGTTCCTCGCCCCGCCTCATCTATGTGACGCCGGCTTGCCAGCATCCGCTCGGCATCACCATGCGCATGGAGGAGCGGCTGCGCCTGCTCGACATCGCCGAGACCGCGAATGCCTGGGTGATCGAGGACGATTTCGACGGCGAATACCGTTTTCAAGGGAGACCCGTGCCGGCGATCCAGAGCATGGACCGCTCCGGCCGCGTCATCTATGTCGGCACCTTCGCCAAGCTTTTATTCCCGGCGCTGCGCCTCGGCTTCATGGTGCTGCCTGTGGAGCTCGCCGGCCGCATCGTCAACGCGCTCTCCACCACCGGCCAGTTCGCGCCGCTGCTCCTACAGGCCGCCTTGGCCGATTTCATCACCGAAGGCCATATGAGCCGGCATCTGAAGCGCATGCGCCGCATCTACGCCCAGCGCCGCCAGCTTTTTCGCGACATCGTGACCGAGCGCCTGCGCGACGAGATCACACTCTCCCCCGCCGAGGCCGGCATCCAGGTGGTGGGCTATCTGAAGGAAGGCATCGACGATATCGAGGTCAGCCAGGCGGCGGCGAAAAGGGCCATCAACGTCTCGCCGCTGTCGAAATATTTCCAGAACACGGCGCCGACGCAAGGTCTGGTGCTGGGCTACGCCGCGTGTGACGCGGCGCAGACGCGGGACGGGGTGGAGAGGCTGGCGGCGGCGATCCGCGAGACGCTGGGGTGAGGGTTTCACGGCGTCGGTAAGTGGCGCCCCGATGTCCCGCTTGGCCAGGTCGCACGGGGCGGCAACCCTGCCGAGGAACAAATGGTCCTCTTCGCGGTCGCTCAATTAAAAAGGTGCATGGAGTGCCGCCGCCGCATTGATTGAATCAATTATCCCGATATACAAGCTGATTTCGGGTGCAAATCGCATAGGCTGGCAATCCATTGAGTCGCAATTTTCTGGTGATCGACCCTGAGGAGGGCATGGCCGTCCTTAAGGGCCTTGCCTCTTCGGCGCGCATTTCCATGCTGAGGCTGCTGCATGAGAAGGGGCCGATGAATGTCAACGAAATCGCCTCCGTGCTGTCGCTGCCGCAGTCGACGGTCTCGACCAATATCCAGGTGCTCGAGGATGCGGGCCTGATCCGCACCGAGAACCAGAAGGCGAAGAAAGGCAGCCAGAAGATCTGCTATCCGACCGCCGAGGAAGTGCTCGTGGTCTTCAAGAGCGAGTATCGAGCGGTCAAGAACGACGCGATCGAAGTATCGATGCCGATCGGGCTTTACACCGGTTTCGAGGTCACCGCGCCTTGCGGTCTCTGTTCGCCGGACGGGATCATCGGCCTGCTCGATGTGCCCAACACCTTCCTGGATCCGGACCGTATGAAGGCTGGTCTGTTGTGGTTCACGCGCGGCTTTGTCGAATATCAGTTCCCCAACAATGCCAAGCTCGCCAATACCGAGATTACCGAGCTCGAGCTGGTGGTGGAACTGTCCTCGGAAGTGCCGGGCACCAGCGCCGACTGGCCCTCCGACATCACGCTGACGATCAATGGCGTCGATGTCGGCACCTGGACGTCACCCGGCGATTTCGGCGACAAGCGCGGCGTTTTCACGCCCTCCTGGTGGAAGCTCAAGGGCTCGCAATATGGCAAGCTGAAGAACTGGCGAGTTTCCGCTGACGGCACCTATGTCGACGGTGTCAGGATTTCCGAGACCAGCCTCGCCGCCCTCGACCTCAAGGGCCATCATTCAATCCGGGTTCGTATCGGCGTCAAGGACGACGCCGAGCGTCCCGGCGGAATCAATATTTTCGGCAAGGGATTCGGTAATTACGATCAGGACATTCTGCTGAGGATCAAAACCGGTTGATATCATAAAATCGGGTCTCAAAAATAATGTAGCGAGTTCAAGCTGTTGGCTGCATTTGCGAATGAGACCATCGGTCAATTGTCAGACTTTTGGTAGTTTTTCGCTTGACGAATGGATGCCGTTTCCCTTTAATATCTAATAAGGTGATTTAAATCACCATTTATGATATTCTCGGAGGAAATGCATGAAGGCGGCCGTCACGGCGCATCCGCGTTATATCGTCTCGAAGATCGATCCTAGGCTCTACGGATCTTTCATCGAGCATCTTGGGCGGGCGGTCTACACCGGCATCTACGAGCCCGGTCATGCGACGGCGGATGACAATGGTATGCGTCGGGACGTCATCGATCTCGTCAAGGAGCTCAGGGTTCCGATCGTCCGCTATCCCGGCGGCAATTTCGTATCCGCTTACAATTGGGAAGATGGCGTCGGCCCCAAGGAAGGACGCCCGGTGCGCCTCGACCTTGCTTGGCACACGTCGGAAAGCAATGAAGTCGGCCTGCATGAATTTGCCGACTGGTGCGCCTCGGCGAACACCGAGATGATGCTTGCCGTCAATCTCGGCTCGCGTGGGCTCGATGAAGCCCGCAACCTTCTGGAATACGCCAATCATCCCGGCGGCAGCGAGTGGAGCGACAAGCGCATCGCCAACGGCCGCAAGGAGCCCTTCGACGTCAAGCTCTGGTGCCTTGGAAACGAGATGGACGGCCCCTGGCAGATCGGCCACAAGACCGCCGACGAGTATGGCCGCCTGGCCCACGAGACCGCCAAGGCGATGCGTGCCTTCTCCAAGTCGCTCGAGCTCGTGGTCTGCGGCTCGTCAAATGCCAAGATGCCGACATACCCGGAATGGGAAGCGATCGTTCTCGACCATACTTACAACGAGGTAGATTACATCTCGCTGCACATGTATTTCGAAAACGAAGCCAATGACGCGCCGAACTATCTTGCCATGAGCGAGAAGCTCGACGCTTACATTGTCTCGGTCGCCGGCGTCATCGATTATATCAAGGCCAAGAAGCGCTCCAAGAAGCAGGTCTACATCTCGTTCGACGAATGGAACGTCTGGTACCATTCCAAGGAGCAAGACAAGAAGATCCTTGGCGGCAATGAGGGCTGGCCCTTCGCCCCGCCATTGCTGGAAGACATCTACAATTTCGAGGACGTGCTGCAGGTCGGCCTGATCCTCAACACCTTCATCCGTCGTTCCGACGTGGTCAAGATCGCGTGCCTGGCGCAACTGGTCAACGTCATCGCGCCGATCATGACCGTTCCCAACGGCCCGGCATGGCGTCAGACGATCTTCTATCCTTATCTCTATGCCTCGATCTACGGCCGCGGCAATGCGCTGGATCTCAAGGTGGAAAGCCCGACCTACAGCTCCACGGTTGCCGGCGATGTTTCCTATGTCGACGTCGCCGGCGTGCATGACACGGACACCGGACATGTCACCTTCTTTGCCGTCAACCGCCATTCGAGCGAGGAAATCGAAACCGCGATCGACATAGCGGGCTTCGGCGCGGCTGACATCGTTGACCATCAGCTGATGACGCATGCGGATCTGAAAGCCGTCAATTCGGCGCAGAACCCAAGCAATGTCGGGCCCAGAAAAGGGACCGGCGCGTCGCTGGTGGGCGGCAAGTTGAGCCTGCCGCTGCCGCCCTATTCCTACCAGATGGTCCGCCTGAAGCTCTGACTTCAGGCGCATCGTCGTGCATGGGCTGAGGAGGAGCCTCGACGTGACGGCCGATATTGAGATCAGGAATGTGAGCAAGCATTTCGGCGCCATGACGGTGCTGGATGATCTGTCTCTCTCCATCAAGGCACGCGAATTCATCGTGTTTCTCGGGCCCTCCGGCTGCGGGAAATCGACGCTTCTGCGCATGATCGCCGGCCTCGAAACTGTCGATACCGGCGAGATAGCCATCAACAACGAACGTATCGATCATCTGCCGCCGGGCAAGCGCGGCATTGCCATGGTGTTCCAGTCCTATGCGCTTTATCCGCATATGAGCGTGCGCGACAACATGGCATTCGGGCTCGAGAATATCGGCATGCCGCGCGACCTCATCGACGCGCGCATAAAAGAGAGCGCCCGCATCCTCGAAATGGAGCACCTGCTCGAGCGCAAGCCGGGCCAGCTCTCCGGCGGCCAGCGGCAGCGCGTCGCCATCGGCCGAGCGATCGTCAAGGAGCCGAAGGCCTTCCTCTTCGACGAGCCGCTCTCCAATCTCGATGCAGCATTGCGGACCCGTACCCGCATCGAGCTTGCCCAACTGCACCAGCGCCTGCAATCGACGATGATCTTCGTCACCCACGACCAGGTCGAGGCGATGACGCTCGCCGACCGCATTGTCGTCATGAACAATCGCAAGATCGAGCAGATCGGCTCTCCCATGGAAATCTACGACCGCCCCGCGACCAAATTCGTCGCAGGCTTCGTCGGCGCGCCGGCGATGAATTTTGTCGAGGCGACGCTCGACAGATCGAGCCGGAACGCCACGGCCAGATTTGCGGACGGCATAGCGGTTCAGACCGAGATCGCCTCCGACCAGACGATCGACGGCAAATACACTTTCGGCATCCGTTCGGAAGACGTGCGCATCGTTTCCGCCGGGCAGGGCAATGCCGATGGCGTGGTCGATGTGCTTGAGCGGCTCGGCGAACGCACCTTGGTCTACGCCCGGCTTGGCGACGGCCAGCAGATCGTCGGCTCGGATGTCGGCAACAGCCGCGTTGCGGTCGGCGACAAGGTCGGGCTCGCCTTCGATGGCCGGAAATCGCATCTGTTCGGCGAGACCGGTCGTGCCTGGCATGCGGGGGAGGTCTGACATGGACGACCGACGGGCGACGCCGCGCACCGCGCTTCCTGCCGCCGGCGTCAGAGCTGCAAGCATCGATATCTACGCGCCGCAATGGCGAAACTTCATTTTCGTCGCGCCGTTCCTGTTCTTCTTCACGACGCTGCTGCTGGTCCCGCTGTTCTGGGGAATGTGGCTGAGCTTCCACAAGGCCGACACGTTCTCATCCGGAAACTTCGTCGGTTTCGGCAACTATATCAGGCTGTTTCACGACAAGGTGTTCCTGCAATCGGTCTGGAATACCTTTTACTTCGTGCTTCTGACGGTGCCGACCCTGGCGCTGATCGGCCTTTTTCTCGCGCTTTGCCTCAACCGCCGCACACGCACCGCCGCGGTGCTGCGGACCCTGTTCTTTTCTTCCTCGGTGCTGTCGGTCACGATCGTCACATTGATCTGGCGCATCGTGTTCATCCCGAATGTCGGCCTTCTGTCGACGATCTACGGATGGTTCGGCGCAACCGCCCCGGCTTTCATTTCCGATCCCAGCCTGGCGATGATCGGCATCGCCATTGCCACCGTCTGGTGGTGCATCGGCCTGCCGATGATGCTCTTTCTCTCCGCCCTCCAGCAGATTCCGCAGGATATTTACGAAGCGGCAGCCCTGGACAATGCCAATCGCTGGCAGACGTTACGCTCGATTACGCTGCCGTCGATCAAACGAACCTTCGTCCTGGTGGTCATCGTCCAGATCGTGCTGCAGTTCCAGCTGTTCGGCCAGGCCTGGCTGATGACACGCGGCGGTCCGAACAACCTGACCAAGCCGATCGTGCTCTACATCTATGACACCGCGTTCCGTCGCTGGGATCTCGGCATGGGTGCCGCGGCTTCGGAGGTGCTGTTCATCCTCATCCTGATGGCGGCCATGGCCCAGTACCTGGTCACACGCAATAAGCCAGGTCAGGCATGAGGGCTCCAGCCATTTCCATCAAGGGACGCGCATTCGGCGACCGCGTGCTGCTGGCTCTGGTCATCCTGCTTTCCCTGGTCATGGTCGCGCCGGTTCTGTGGGTTATCGGCCTGTCGCTCAAGGAAAATGCCGAGCTGATGGCAAATCCGAATTCGGTGTTTCAGGCGCCCTATACGCTGAAGAACTACATCAACACCATCGGCACCTCGTCGGTGTTCGTCTGGGTGTTTAACAGCATCATCGTCTCGGGAGGATTGACGCTCGGAACGCTGATCCTGTCATCGCTCGCCGGCTATGGCTTTGCGCGGCTGAATTTCCCCGGCCGAAACGTCCTGTTCGTGATCGTCCTCTTCGGCCTGGCGGTTCCGGAACAGGCCGTGCTTGTCGCGCGCCATCAGATCTTCAGCATGCTGAACTTCCACAACACCTATCACGGGCTCATTCTCCCGGGCCTGTCGGCTTCTTTCGGCGTCTTCCTGATGACCCAGTATTTCAAGGCCATCCCGAAGGAGCTGGACGAAGCCGCCATGCTGGACAATGCCGGCCGGTTCAGGACGTTCTGGAAGGTTCTTTTGCCGCTCACGGTGCCCGCCCAGGCAACACTCGGCATCTTCACCTTCCTCGGCGCGTGGAACGACTACTTGTGGCCGCTGATCTCGGCAACCAAGAAGGATATGTACACGCTGACGGTCGGCATGGCCTCGACACAGACCAATTTCGCCCAGTCGGAAGGCATCGGCTTCTTGATGGCGCAGGCGGTGTTCGCCGGCGCGCCGATCCTGATCGTCTACCTGTTTTTCCAGAAATACATCGTCACGGCCGTCTCGGGCGCTGCGGTGCGATGACGAGATTGTCTGACGGCGGGCGTCGCAGCGATTGAAGCATGAAGCCAGTCCAGCGTGGAGTGGCGCAGACTCAGTAGGAGGAACTGATATGAAAATGAAGAAAGTCCTGTTTGCAGCGGTCTCGGCGGGCGTGCTGATGCTCGCAAGCCCGGGTCTTGCAGCGACGGAATTGACGGTGCAGCGCTTTTTCGGTGCCTGCGATGCCGATTTCGGCACCAACACAGATGTCGCCAAGGCAGTAGGCGAATGCGGCATCATCACCTCGCTGATCAACAAGTTCAACGCCGACAACCCCGATGTCCACGTCAGCGTCAGCACTGTGGAATGGCCGGGCTATGACCAGCTGACCGCGCAGTTCGCTTCGGGCGATGCTCCCGACATCGTCACGATCCATGAATCCGCGCTTTCGGATTACCAGTCCAAGGGGCTGTTGATGCCGCTTGACGATCTGTTGAAGTCCGTCGGCGTCACACCCGATGCCTTCACGGACGCGGCGCGCAACGGCGCCACCAAGGACGGCAAGATCTATGGCCTGCCGATCGACAGCTGGACGATGCTCTATCACATCAACATGGATCTCTTCAAACAGGCTGGCCTCGTCAATGCCGACGGCACGCCGATCCTTCCGAAGTCGCCCGAGGAGCTACTCGCCCAGGCCGAACAGTTCAAGCAGAAGACCGGCAAGCCTTATTTCGTTCAGAACCTGGCCAATGAGACCGCGCTCTACACGCGCAATCTCTACACCTATCTCTTCCAGCAGAATTCCGATTTCTTCGCCGATCCGAAGCATGTGAAGCTGAACACGCCGGAAGCCAAGAAGGTCGTCGAGATGTACAAGGCGATCTTCGACAAGGACTACACCACCAAGGACCTCGACTACGGCGGCGCCATCAACGCCTTCCTTGCCGGTGGAGGTGGCGTGCAGCTCAACGGCACGTGGGTCGTCGGCGACAACAACGCCCAGTCCGAAACCAAGGGCACGGCCCTCAACAAGGGCGGCTATGCGGTTTACCCCTATCCGCAGCTATTTGCCGGCGCCCATGCGCAATATGCCGACGGCCACACCTGGGCAGTCTCGCAGAAGGACCGCACACCCGAGCAGACCGCGGCTATCGGCAAGTTCCTTAAGTTCTTCGCCGACCATGACTTCGACTGGTCGCGCACCGGCCACCTGCCGGCCTACAAGGCCATCATCGCATCGGACGCCTTCAAGGCGCTGCCGCATCGCAATACCATCGCCGCGGTCGCCGATCTCGGCCGGCCGCTGCCGTCGGCGGTGCAGCGCCAGTTTGCGATCCAGGACATTGTGGGCGAAGAGATGAGCGCTGCGATCACCGGCCAGAAGGACGTCGATGCCGCGCTTGCCGATATGGAAAGCCGCGTCAACGAATTGCTCGCCAACATTTGACCGCAGGTTTCTCGAAAACGCTCTCGATGCCCGCGGCCGGAGGCGCCGCGGGCATTCTTGGCCAATGAAGCAGCACCGCTTCTTCGCACCGTGCGGAAATTTCAGGCCACGTTCCGCCGATTTGGCTTGCGATCGTCAGCCGCGAACACCGCGCTTGCCTCGCTGACGATAGAGACATGGTCCCTGGCGGCCTTGCCCGCAGCCACGCTGTCTCCGCGCATGATTGCGGTGACGATCAGGTCGTGTTCCTGCCAGGATTTGGCCAGCCGTCCGGGCAGCATGAACTGCGCGCGGCGGAAGGGTGCCAACCGGCTGCGGGTCATCACGGTGAGTTCGTGGATATGCGCATTGTGGGCGCCACGATAAAGCCGGCTATGGAACTCGGTGTTGAAATACTCATAGTCCTCCTCGGCGCCCAGCTGCACCATCCGCGCCGAAGCCTGGTGCTCGATCTCGAGCCCGCGACGCTCGCTGCTGGTCATGCGCTCGGCCGAGAAGCGCGCGCAGATCGCTTCCAGTTCGGCCATGCTCTCGAACATCGAGGCGAGGTGCTCCTGCGTCACGACGGCAACGATAGCGCCCCTGTTGGGCCGCCTCTCGACCAGGCCCATGGCGCTGAGCTGGCCGAGCGCCTCCCTGACAGGGGTGCGTGATACGTCGAAGCGAGCGGCGAGCGAGGTCTCGTCCAGCTTTTCGCCTGGACGCAGGTAGCCGGTGACGATCCGGTCGCCGATCGCCCTGACCATCTGATCGACAGTCGTGCCCGACCTGATCAAGCTGCGCTTCCCCGACAATTTTCCTCCGTCGCGTCTTCTCGCGGAGTCGGCCGACTCGTTGGCCTCCGACTCGGATATGCCCTCTATGCCTTTATTTTAATCTGCCTGTCAAATTGGCTACTTTCAAGGCAAAAAGTGCATGCAATTGCCTCCGCCATAGGCATAAGCCTTCGAGCTGGTAACTGATTTTATTGAATAAAGTTCAAGACACAAACTGGCACAGCGATTGCATGCACTTTCTTCGACGGCATGTTAACCGACCCGGAAAAGGGTCCCAAAGGGGAGCATTCACTATGACCGACAGATTCGTGCTTAACCGCCGCCAACTGCTCAAGACCTCAGCCGCGGGAGCCGCGCTCGGCCTCGCCTCGGCGTCCTTTCCGATCAGCCGTGCCTTCGCCGCAGCCGCCACTGTCGGCTTCATCTATGTCGGCCCGAAGGACGATTATGGCTACAACCAGGCGCATGCCGAGGGGGCGGCCGCGCTGAAGGGCATCGAAGGCATCTCCGTCGTCGAGGAGGAAAACGTTCCCGAGACGGTCGACGTCCAGAAGACGATGGAATCGATGATCAACCTCGACGGCGCCTCGCTGATCTTCCCAACCTCCTTCGGCTATTTCGATCCGCATATGCTGGCCATGTGCGCGAAATTCCCCGACGTGCAGTTTCGCCATTGCGGCGGCATGTGGGACAAGGCCAAGCACCCCATGAATGCCGGCTCCTATTTCGGCTATATCGGCATGGGCCAGTACCTGAACGGCGTCGTCGCCGGCCACGCATCGAAGTCGAAGAAGCTCGGTTTCGTCGCCGCCAAGCCCATTCCGCAGGTGCTGCTCAACATCAATTCCTTCCTGCTCGGCGCGCGCTCGGTCGATCCGTCGATCACCTGCCAGGTCATCTTCACCGGCGAATGGTCGCTGGCGGTGAAGGAAGCGGAAGCCACCAACGCGCTGGTCGACCAGGGCGCCGATGTCATCACCTGCCATGTCGACAGCCCGAAAGTGGTGGTCGAGACGGCTGCGGGCCGCGGCGCCTTCGTCTGTGGCTACCACGCCAACCAGAGCCCGCTGGCGCCGGAAAAATACCTCACCGGGGCCGAGTGGAACTGGGCCAAGGTCTACAAGATGTTCGTCGACGACCTCATCGCCGGAACGCCGCTGCCCAATTTCACCCGCGGCGGACTGGCCGACGGCTTCGTCAAGATGAGCCCGCTCGGTCCCGCCGTCGGCGAGCCGGCCCGCAAGCAATTCGACGCCACCCTGGCCGAGATGATGAAGGGCGGCTTCTCTGTCATCAAGGGCCCGCTGAAGAGCAACAAGGGCGCCGTCGTGGCGACGGAAGGCCAGACCTTCGTCGAGACCGCCATCGAGCTCGAAAGCATGGACTATCTCGTCGAGGGCGTCGTCGGCTCGACCGCCTGAAGCCGAGCGGAGACGGGACCATGACCGATATGGTCAGCAGTGCGGAGGCGCCGGCCCTGCTCGGCGCCAGGGGATATCCGGCGGCGCTGGAATGGATCGCACGGCGGGCGGAGGCTTTCGTCATTCCGCTCGCGGCACTTGTCGTCGGCATGGCGCTGTTCAGCCTGTTCATCGCCCTGGTCGGCAAGTCGCCGGTCCTGCTTTACGAGACGATGTGGCGGGGCGGCTTCGGCTCATGGTTCTCCATCCAGAATTCGCTATCGCGGGCCGCACCGCTGCTGCTGGCGGCGCTGTGCGTGGCACTGCCGGCGCGGCTCGGCCTCGTCGTCATCGGCGGCGAGGGCGCCATCGTGCTTGGTGGCGTCGGCGCCGCCGCCATGGGCGTGGCGCTGAGCGGCGCGCCGTCCTTCATCGTTATTCCTGCCATGGGCGTGGCGGGCCTGGCCGCCGGCGGCATCTGGATCGGCGCCGTCGGCGCGCTCCGCCACTACCGGGCCGTCAACGAGACCATTTCCAGCCTGCTGATGGCCTACATCGCCATCGCCCTGATGAACCAGCTGGTGGAAGGGCCGCTGCGCGACCCGGCCTCGCTCAACAAGCCCTCGACCCAGCCGCTCGCCGACATCTACCGCATCGGCAACATTCCGGGCATGGAGGTGCATTGGGGGCTTGCCGTCGGCGTCGTCGCCTGCGTGCTCTCCTGGGTCCTGATCGAAAAGACCCGCTGGGGCTTTGCCGCCCGCATTGCCGGCGGCAATGTCAAGGCAGCGCAGGTGCAGGGGCTGGCCGTCGGACCGCTCATCGTCGGCTTCACCGCGCTTGCGGGCGGCTTTGCCGGTCTTGCCGGCATGCTGGAAGTCGCAGCCGTGCAAGGCAGCGCCAACGGCTCGCTCGCCGCCGGCTATGGCTACACCGGCATTCTCGTCGCCTTCCTCGCCCGCCACAACCCACTGGCCATCATCCCCGTCGCCATCCTGCTTGGCGGCATCGATGCCTCCGGCGGGCTGATCCAGCGCCGCATGGACCTGCCCGACGCCACCGTGCTGGTGCTGCAAGGCATGCTGTTCATCGTCATCCTGCTCAGCGAAACCTTGTACGGCCGCTTCAAGGCCTTCAATCCCGATTTGTGGCAGAGGGCCTCGTGATGGATGCGACCGGGATCGGCCTCTGGGGCGTGCCGCTCGCCATCCTCGGCGGTGCGATCCGCGTGTCGACGCCCTTCATCTTCGTTTCGCTGGGCGAGGCCATCACCGAGCGCTCCGGCCGCATCAATCTGGGGCTGGAAGGCACGCTCGTCTTCGGCGCCATGACCGCATATGCAGTCGCGGTCATGACCAGCTCGCCATGGCTCGGCCTGCTGGCCGCCGCGGCCGCCGGCCTTTGCTTCGGCCTGTTCCATGGCTGGATCTGCAAATTCCCGAAAGTCAACGACATCGCCATCGGCATCGCGCTGATGCTGTTCGGCTCGGGGCTCGCCTTCTTCTTCGGCAAGCCGTTCATCAAGCCGAAAGCGCCCAACCTTCCGGCCATTCCCTTCGGCGTCTGGTCAGACATTCCGCAGGTGCAGGCGGCACTCGACGTCAACGTCCTGTTCCTGATCGGGGCAGCACTTTCGCTGGTCCTGTGGTGGGCCTTCCGCAACACCCGCGCCGGCCTCATCGTGCGTGTCGTCGGCGACAGTTCCGACGCCGCGCGCGCCATGGGCCTCAACAACCCGAACACCGTGCGCTTCATCGCCACCGGCGTCGGCGGCGCTCTGGCCGGCATCGGCGGCGCCTATCTGTCGCTCTACTATCCCGGCAGCTGGACCGAGCGCATCTCGTCCGGTCAGGGGCTGATGGCGGTGGCGCTGGTCATCTTCGCGCGCTGGAATCCGCTCGGCTGCTTTGCCGCCGCGCTTCTGTTCGGCGGCGCCGGGGCGCTCGGACCGGCGCTGCAGTCGGTCG
Source organism: Mesorhizobium sp. B2-6-2 (assembly GCF_006440615.1). Taxonomy (NCBI): domain Bacteria; kingdom Pseudomonadati; phylum Pseudomonadota; class Alphaproteobacteria; order Hyphomicrobiales; family Phyllobacteriaceae; genus Mesorhizobium; species Mesorhizobium sp. B2-6-2. The sequence continues at coordinate 247,308 of NZ_VFUG01000001.1, forward strand.
GCGTCACGCAAGGCTACTATTTGTTCTACGCCGCCCCCTACATCCTCACCCTCATCATCATGATCGCCACCTCGTCGCCGACACGCTCGCTAGCGGGCGCGCCGGGCGAATTGTCGATCACCAAATAGCTGGAGTTTTTGCCATGAACGCCAGAGCGGAAATCACCCGGCGCTATATCGACGCCGACCCGTATCCGTGGCCCTACAATGGCGAGCTTCGCCCCGACAACACGGCGTTGATCGTCATCGACATGCAGACCGATTTCTGCGGACCGGGCGGCTATGTCGATCACATGGGATACGACCTGTCGCTGGTGCGCGCGCCGATCGAGCCGATCAAGTCCGTGCTGTCGGCCATGCGCGCGAAAGGCTACACCATCATCCATACCCGCGAAGGCCACCGCCCCGACCTCGCCGACCTGCCCGCCAACAAGCGTTGGCGCTCGCGCCGTATCAATGCCGGCATCGGCGACCCCGGCCCTTGCGGGCGCATCCTGGTGCGCGGCGAGCCGGGCTGGGACATCATTCCCGATCTCTACCCGGCCGAGGGCGAGCCGATCATCGACAAGCCCGGCAAGGGCTCCTTCTGCGCCACCGACCTGGAGCTGATCCTCAACCAGCGCGGCATCGAAAACATCGTGCTCACCGGCATCACCACCGATGTCTGCGTGCACACCACCATGCGCGAGGCCAACGACCGCGGCTTCGAATGCGTGATGCTGGAGGATTGTTGCGGGGCGACCGACTACGGCAATCATCTTGCCGCGATCAAGATGATCAAGATGCAGGGCGGCGTCTTCGGCGCGGTGTCGAACTCGGCGTCCTTCGTCGCCCAGCTGCCGTGAGGAAACCAGGATGAGCGCGATCACCGGCAACAAGGCCGTCGGCGTCGAGACCATCGGCATGACCATGCGTTTCGGCGCCTTCACGGCGTTGGGCGACGTCTCGATCAAGGTGCCGGCCGGATCGTTCCACGCGCTGCTTGGCGAAAACGGCGCCGGCAAGTCGACGCTGGTCAAATGCATGATGGGTTTTTATCACCCGACCGCCGGCGACATCCTCGTCGACGGCCGCGAGGTGGCGATCGCCAGCCCCAGGGACGCCTCGGCGCTCGGCCTCGGCATGGTCTACCAGCATTTCACGCTTGTCCCGTCGCTGACCGGCGCCGAGAACCTGGTCATTTCGCGTGAGCAGGTTCCCGGCGTGATCGACTGGCGCAAGGAGCGCGGCGAGCTTGCAAAGTTCATGGATCGAATGCCGTTCAAGCTGCCGCTCGACGTCAAGGTGGCCGAGCTCGCTGCCGGCGAGAAGCAGAAGCTGGAGATCATCAAGCAGCTTTATCTCGGCCGTTCCTTCCTCGTGCTGGACGAGCCGACCTCCGTGCTCACCCCCGGCGAGGCGCAGGAAGTGCTTGGCCTGGTGCGCGCCATGACCAGGGCTGGCAACCTGACGGTGCTGATGATCTCGCACAAATTCCATGAGGTGACGGCATTCGCCGACGATGTCAGCGTGCTGCGCAAGGGCAGGCTGACCGGCACTGGCCGCGTCGTCGACCTCGACCGCAAAGCCATGGCGGCGATGATGATCGGCGACCAGCCGATCGCGGCCCTCGACAGTCGCGCCGAGCCCAGGCCTGACGCCGAGATCGTGCTCAAGGTCAAGGCGCTGAAGGCGCCGGACCGCACCGGGCTGAAGTCGATCCGGATCGAGGATCTCGGCGTGCGCTCCGGCGAGATCGTCGGCATCGCCGGTATCTCCGGCAACGGCCAGAAGGAGTTCCTCGAAGTGCTGGCCGGGCAGCGCCCCCGCGATGCCGGCGAAGTCATGGTGCGCGGCACCGCCTATGCGGCAACGCGGGCCGAGGCGCGCGCTCTCAATGTGCGGCTCATTCCCGAGGAGCCGCTGAAGAATGCCTGCGCGCCGAAAATGACTGTGGCCGAAAACATTTCCTTCCGCACCTTCGACATCGACAGCAACGGCAAACCGGTGAGCTGGATCAGTGCCGGCGCCATCAGGGCATTCAGCGCCAGGCTGGTCGAGCAGTTCAAGGTCAAGACCGCATCGCTTGCCTCGCCGATCGCCTCGCTGTCGGGCGGCAATGTGCAGCGCGCCGTGCTTGCCCGCGAGCTCACCGGCAAGGTCGACCTTCTGATCGTCTCCAATCCGTGCTTCGGACTCGACTTCTCGGCCGTAGCCGAAATCCGCGCCCGCATCATGAAGGCGCGCAATGCCGGTGCCGCCGTGCTTCTGATGTCGGAGGATCTCGACGAACTGCTCGAGCTCTCGGACCGCATCCTGGTCATGTCCGACGGCGCGCTCGTCTACGAGACGCCGATCGCGCAGGCGAGCGTGCAGACCATCGGCGAGCACATGGCGGGACATCACTGATGGCGGAAATCGCAGCGCAGCCATTTCCGTTCGCCTTCAAGCCGCGGACCATGGCGCTGGTCGTAATCGACATGCAACGCGACTTCGCCGAGCCCGGCGGCTTCGGCGCCAGCCTCGGCAACGACGTCAGCCGGGTGACCGCGATCGTGCCGACGGTGAAGCGATTGATCGACGGCTTTCGCGCCGCCGGCCTTCCGGTGATCCACACGATGGAGTGCCACCGGCCCGACCTTTCCGACCTGCCGCCGGCCAAGCGCAATCGCGGCAATCCGTCGGTTCGTATCGGCGATGCCGGCCCGATGGGGCGCGTGCTGATCGCCGGCGAGCCGGGTACCGCGATCCTCGATGAGCTTGCGCCGCTGCCCGGCGAGATCGTCATCGAGAAGCCGGGCAAGGGCGCCTTCTATGCGACCTCCTTCGGCGATGACCTGAAAAGGCTCGGCGTCGAGCAGCTCGTCTTTGCCGGCGTCACCACCGAAGTCTGCGTGCAGACGACGATGCGCGAGGCCAACGATCGCGGCTATGAATGCCTGCTCGCCGAGGACGCCACGGAAAGTTACTTTCCCGAGTTCAAGGCGGCGGCGATCGCCATGATCAGGGCGCAGGGCGCCATCGTCGGCTGGACGGCGACGACCGACCAGGTGCTCGAGGGAATTGCCAATGCCTAATCTTGCCTTTGCGGGCCTGCTCGACGGCCGCTGGCACGATCTGGCGTTCGAGCCTTTCCGCGACGGCATCGGCGTGCACTGGCTGCTGAAAGGCCGGCCGGTCGAGCCGTCGGTCGCGATCCTGAAATACCGGCCCGGCGCCGGCGTGCCGCGTCACCGCCATGTCGGGCTGGAGACCATCGTCGTCCTGGAAGGCATCCAGAGCGACGAGAACGGTGACTATCCTGCCGGCAGCGTGATCCTCAATCCGGTCGGAACCGAGCATTCGGTGTGGACGAAGGACGGCTGCGTCGTGCTGATCCAATGGGACCTGCCGGTGATCATTCTGGGGGAGACGAAATGAGCGATGTCCACTTCGACATAGCGAGCCTGCATGCGGCCTATCGTGGAGGCGTCGCTCTTGGCGATGTGATCGCGGCGATTTATGCTCGCATCGAGGCAGCCGACGATCCGGGCATCTTCATCCATCTCGCCGCCAGGGCGGATCTGCTTGCCGCGGTCGAAGCGCTCGGCCCGTTCAACCCGGTGGCAAAACCGCTGTGGGGCATTCCCTTCGCCGTCAAGGACAACATCGACGTCGCCGGCATGCCGACGACGGCGGCCTGCGCGCAATACACCTACTGGCCCGACAAGGACGCCACCGTCGTGGCGCGGCTCAAGGCCGCCGGCGCGCTGGTCGTCGGCAAGACCAATCTCGACCAGTTCGCCACCGGCCTCGTTGGCGTGCGCACGCCCTGGCCGATCCCGCGCAACGCCATCGACGCGGAGCTGGTGCCGGGCGGCTCCTCCTCCGGGTCGGCGGTGGCGACGGCGCGCGGCATCGTCTCCTTCGCGCTCGGCACCGACACCGCCGGCTCCGGCCGCATCCCGGCCGGCCTCAACAACATCGTCGGGCTGAAGCCGACCGTCGGTGCGTTGTCGACGGGCGGCGTCGTTCCGGCCTGCCGCACGCTCGACTGCGTGTCGGTGTTCGCGCTGACCGTCGACGACGCCTATGCAGTGTTCTGCGTCGCGGCAGCGCGCGATGCGGCCGATCCCTATTCGCGCGACATCGCCGTCCGGCCGCTCTCCGCGCGTCCGCCTGTTCCGAGCGTCGGCATTCCGGCAAAAGCCGACTGGAAATTCTTCGGCGATGCGGCGATGCAGGCCGGCTTCGAGGCCTCGCTCGCCATGCTGTCGCGGCTCGGCTGCCGGTTGGTTGAAATCCCGTTCGGCGATTTCTACGCCACCGCCAACCTCCTCTATGAGGGCGCCTGGGTGGCCGAGCGCTATGCCGCGATCCGCGATTTCATGGAAGCCAACGAAGCCGCCATGCATCCGGTGACGAGCAGGATCATCGGCGGCGCCAGGAAGCTGTCGGCGGCGGACGCCTTCCGCGGCCTCTATGCCTTGCAGGCCTACCGGGCCAAGCTCGCCCCGCTCATCGCCTCGGTCGACCTGTTCTGCGTGCCGACCGCGCCGACGCATTACACCACCGCCGCCGTGCTCGCCGATCCGGTCGAGACCAACAGCCGGCTCGGCACCTACACCAATTTCGTCAACCTGCTCGACATGTGCGGCATCGCCGTGCCGACCGGCACGCGCGACGACGGCCTGCCGATGAGCGTGACGCTGCTTGCGGCCGCCGGAGTGGACGGCCTTGTAGCGTCCGTCGCGCGCGATCTCCATGCCGCGAGCGGTGTCACTCTCGGCGCGACCGGCTGGCGGCAGCCGAGCGTGCAGCCTGTCGGCGAGTCGGCCGAAGACGGCACGATCGAATTGGTGGTGGTCGGCGCTCACCTCTCGGGAATGCCGCTCAATGGCCAGCTCAAGCAGGCCGGTGCCCGGTTCTGCCGGGCGATGAGGACGGCTTCTTCATACAAGCTTTACCAGCTCGCCGGCCAGGCCACGCCCAAGCCCGGACTGGTCCGTGTGGAGAACGGCGGCACTGCGATCGAGGTGGAGGTCTGGCGGCTGCCTGCCGAGGCCTTCGGCCACTTCGTGGCCGCCATCCCGCCGCCGCTGGGCATTGGCAATATAGAGCTTGACGACGGCAGCGCCGCCAAAGGGTTTCTCGTGGAATCCGTGGGCTTGCTGGGCGCTTCCGACATCTCGTCATTCGGCGGCTGGCGCCGCTTTCAGTCTGATCGCGTTCCCGTTTGAATGTACCGTCAACGGCCCGCGCGAACTGCTTTGCGTGGAATCAGTGCCGGGCACGTCATCCGAACGATGACGAAGAGGGTTGTCATCGTTGCCTTTCGGCGGAACACTCTGCTGCCGCTCAACGATTGCTATTATGCGCTGCTGCCGACGTGCTGATGCCAGACGTCGAGCACCGCGGCAACGATTGCTTCGGGCGCATCTTCCTGGACGAGGTGCTTGGCGTTGGAGATAATCGTGAATGACGCGTTTGGAATACGCCTCGCGAGTTCCTCCCCATCCTTCAGCGGGATGAACTCGTCTTCAGCGCCCCACAGGATCGTCACTGGGCAGCGAATCTCGCCATAGCGCCATTCGACCTCCTCGCTGTATTTGTCGTCCATTTGAGCGATCTGGCGCCAGAACGCCTTCTGCCCCTCTTCCTCAAGCCAGGGATCGAGATAGAGCCGCATCTCCTCCTCAGCCAAGGTGCGCTTGACCGCCGCACTGATGTACGCGCGCAGTATGGCCTCATGGACATAGGCGGGCAGTCCGGCGAACACCTCTCCATGCGCTTTCGCCGCCTGCACCAGCGCTGAGCCCTGCGGGCTGATCGCGACCGGGTCGATCAATACGAGGCTGCGGTAGTCGACACCGTCAAGCAAATGCGCACGCAGCGCCACCGAGCCACCGAAGTCATGCGCCACGATATCGGGCTGCTCGGTACCCCAATGGTTTACGAGTGCCGCGAACAGGCTGTTCTGAGCGCCGTGCAGGACGTCGCTCTCGGGCTTGGTCGAGCGCCCATAGCCGAGCATGTCGTAATAGAAGACCCGTCGATGCCGCGCGAGCCATGGCACGATCCGCCGCCATTCGAGCGAAGAGAATGGCGAGCCATGCATGACGACCGCAGGCGGCCCTTCGCCGATGACGCCCCAGGCGATCTCATCACCGTTGAAGTCGAACCGCTCGGGCACCTGCCAATCCATGGCTTTTCTCCTGATCAGTTTTTCACTGGGATCGAAATTACTCGTGCTAGAAAGCCTCTGATCGCTTCGAGCGTCTTTTCCTCGTCTGCCGTGGGTTCGAAGTCCGCCGACCAGACGACAGTGCTTGTTTTGGCGCCGTTGTCTTCGACCTTGAGTTCGGCAACGTAGTTGCGAACCGGCGTCGAGGTCTTTTCCATCCGATACCGGTAGACGTGGCGATCTGGCTGCATTTCAAGCAACCGCTCGGTCTGTCGACTCCCATCACGAGTTTCGGCGATCCGGAGGCACGCATAGCGCGGCGCTCAGTATGTCGACCAGCAACTTGCCGCAACGTCGATCCGGATCGCGATCGGGGTCATAGATCGTCACCTCCATTCCAATCACGCGCGGGTCGGCGCACCACGTGCGTAGCGCCTCGACGGCTTCTGCCGGCAAGAACCCTCCGGGTTCGGGTGTATCGACGGCAGACATGATCTCGCTGTCGAGTACATCCACATCGAAATGGATAAACACGCCCTCGACGGCATCTCCGCCGACCGCGTCAAGGGCGGCGCGCGCCGCGTCGCTAACGCCGCGGCGGCGCACCTCGGTCAAGTCCATTCGCTGCACCTGCGTGTCGAATAGAGCTTTTGACGTGTACGTCGCCGGGTCCCGCAGATCTCGATAGCCGAATGCGATGATATCAGCTTCCTGGAACAGAGGCGTGTGCTCGCCGAAGTCGACCAGAGGAGCCGGCCCGTGACCAGTTACAAAAGCCAGGTCCATCCCTGCCGCGCCCTTCGACGGCGACGTTGCCGGAAGCTTGAAATCGGTGTGGCCGTCAAAGAAGATCAGACCGTAGCGGCCACGCCGGCGCAGGGCGAGAGCGGGGCCGAGCAGGACGCTGCAGTCGCCGCCAATAACGAGAGGAAATCGTCTGGCATTCAGCTCCTCGCCCACAGCGTCAGCGAGCGTCTCGGAATAGCGACGGAGCGCGGGCGCATTGCGTACGCCGGTTGTCGCATCGATCTCGGGACTATAGGGCGGAGCGGAAACTGTCCGCGAAGACTCTGCCCCCAACCGCTCGCTGATGCCGAGCGACTGAAGCACGTCGGGCGCTTTCCGCGCGCCAGGCTCGCGCTCGCCGGGCTGCGGCATGAGCCCAAGGTTCGAGGGTGCTGCAATCAGCGCGATTCGGCGCGTTGCCGTCGCATCGGCTCGCATCACTGTGTTGAATGCCATCCCGGTTCTCCTAGTCATGTCATTGGCTGTACTTAGCAACCGATCCTGCCGACTCTGTTTCCGCCGCAAGGTTCTTCAGTGCAGTGAAGTAGATAGAGTCAGCTGCCGTTGTCGGGCCGTGGATCCGCTCCTCTTCGGCTGTCAACAGGTCGACGAGGAAGGTGGCGAGGTTCGCCTCGTTCAGCCTTGCTGCCACGTGGCGATTGCGCGGGCTGTGGCGGCTGCTTCCGCTGCCATGGGCGAAGAGCACAAGGCCAAGAGCATCCGGAGGCAACGAAAGATTGCCCTGAAGTGTGACAGCCCCCGCGGCAACATGCACGACGTGCTCGCTACGCCAGTCCATATCCACCTCCGCTATGGCGATCTGGCGCCGCGCGCCGAACCCGCGGCGGCGTGCCCAGCCAACTCTTCTTCGGAAGCGGCAGTCTTGTCGGAAGCGGCAGGCTTGGGCACGGACCTGGCGAGGAGCGCGCGGACCTCTTCATCGCTCGTCTGTGAGAAATCCATATACCAGCGCCCGACACCGAGCAGCGGCTCTGGCGTCGTCGCGCAAACGACTTCGTCGGCGTCCGCCCGCATCGCGTCGCAAGTGTCGGGGCTACCGACGGGAACGGCCGCGACGATATGGGCGGCGCGGTTTTTTCGCAGCGCCTTGATCCCCGCCCGCATGGTCGATCCGGTCGCGAGCCCGTCATCCACCAGGATAATGGTCCGTCCATTCAACTGCGGCGGGGCCCGCCCGGTCCTATAGAGGCGCTCACGGCGCAGAAGCTCTTTTTCCTCCTTTGCAGCGACCGCGTCGATGACCTGTGGCGGGATCGCGAGACCGCTGACGATTTCGTCGCTCAGGACACGCACGCCTGAGGGCGCGATTGCCCCCATGGCCAGTTCCTCGTGGCCGGGGACGCCGAGCTTGCGCACGACGAAGACGTCGAGCGGTGCCTTGAGCGCCTGCGCGACTTCGTAGCCAACCGGCACGCCGCCTCGGGGCAGCGCCAATACGATCACGTCGTCGCGCCCGGCAAAGCGAACGAGTTTCCCGGCCAGTCGCCGCCCGGCCTCGCGGCGATCTGTAAAGATGGTAGCCATGGCCTTCGATCCCCGTGCATCTGCTTTCCCGGTGCATGTCCTTTCACCCTGCGGCCACTCCCGTGGGATGACCGCGGCACCGGTATCGTTTTGGAACTCGCTCGCTGTCTCGACGTTCCAAGAATAGTTTCGATCGCGAGGTGGATCGAGCAGACCGCGATCCGTGCTCCGGACGCCTGGCGATCTCGCGATGCGCAGCAGAGGCGGGTTTGGCGCCTCAGCAATCAGAGAGAGGAACATCCCATGCAAGTTCAGGAGATCATGTGCCGTCGGACCGAACTGGTCGGCCCGAACACGACGATCAGGGATGCCGCCCGGAAAATGCGGGCCGACAATCTCGGCGCCCTTCCGGTCGGCGAGAATGACAGGCTGGTCGGCATGGTGACGGACCGCGACATTGTGATGCGTGGCGTCGCCGAGGAGCGCTTAGCCGGCAACACGACCGTTCGCGAAGTCATGTCCGAGCATGTCCATTGGTGCTTCGACGACGCCGATATTACGGATGCAGCGAAGATCATGGCCAAGCATCAGGTGCGTCGTCTTCCGGTGATCAACCGCGACAAGCGTCTCGTCGGCGTCATTGCTCTGGCTGACCTCGGGCGGGCCGATGAGGAAGCCGCCAAGATCGCCCTTGAAGGCATTTCCGAGGCGACGGACGATCCTCGGCGCTAGAGCAATTCCAGGAAAAGTGCGTAGCGGTTTTCCGTCCGGAATTGCGTAAAAACAAAACTGAGAGCGGTTTGGCGATTCCGTGAAACGCTGAACCGCTCTAGACGCTCGCCTGAGCGGTTACGGCCATGCGTTCTCCTCCGTCGGGGCTGAACGCCGCCTGCTCAGGCAGCCTTCAGTTTGGCCACTATCGCGCTTTCACGTCTATGCGGCGTGTCTTGTCCCTTTGCAGCGGGGTTCTTCGGAAGCTCGACAGCCGACAAGAATGCGCATCGGGACATGCCATCGCGGAACAACGGGCCGGCATGGCTGTTTGGTCAATCCACCCAGTCGGATTTGAACGGAAGGAGGATTTCGATGAACGCCACCGGACTCGACGTATTCGACAAGACACTGCAGACCACGAACATCTGGCTCGACGAGATCATGGACGAGATTGGACCGGATCGGCAGGTCGCCTGGCACGTTCTCGGAGCGGTGCTGCACGCCCTGCGCGACCGTATCCAGCCGGATCTTGCAGCCCACCTCGGCTCGCAATTGCCGATTCTGGTTCGTGGCGCCTTCTATGACCAATACCAACCCTCCAAAGCTCCCGAGAAGGTGCGGTCGCTCGACGAGTTTCTGGCCAAGATCAAGGCGGAGCTTGAAGTCATCCGCCCGCTTGATTCCAAGGATGCATTCAGGGCCGTGTCCAAGGTGCTTGCCCAGCATGTCGAAGAAGGACAGATGCACAAGGTCTGGGACTCCCTGCCAGGAGAGATCAGACGGGTCGCCGAAGCTCAGCAAGCGGCGTGAACGGCGCCGGCGCGGGTTTCTCGGTCGCAATCTCCAGGGGAAATAGCAATGCCGCTCACCCTTATCAGCCCGGCTTTCCCGGCAGGCGGAAAAATTCCCGAAAAATACGCGCGCGACGGCCGGAACGTCTCGCCGCCGCTGAAGTGGTCCGGTGTTCCTGACGGTGCCAAGAGCCTTGTTCTTGCCGTGCAGGATCCCGATGCGCCAAGCGGGACTTTCGGGCACTGGGCGGTCTTCAATATTCCGCCGGATGCCGGCGGACTCGCCGAAGCTGAAGATGGCAAGCCCGGCCCGTCGGCACTCAGGCAAGCCACCAACGATTTCGGCAATGCCAATTACGATGGTCCGCAGCCGCCTGCGGGGCATGGCGTCCACCATTACCACTTTCGGCTGGCCGCGCTCAATGTGCCGAGCCTCAGCGTACCGGGACAGGCGGGCGTGCATCAGGTCTGGAAACAAGCCCAGAAGCACGCGTTGCAGGAGACGGAGTTGGTCGGAACCTATGAACGGCCAGCATGAGGCCGGTGGCATCGCTCGCCGCCTTCACGGCGGTCGCCTTCACAATGCAATCCGGGCAAGCGGTTTTCGGGCGGGGCCGTGGATGACCGAACCGTCGGCGGCAAAGATCGAGCCGTGGCAGGGACAATCCCAGCTGCGGTCAGCATTGTTCCAGGATACGGTGCAGCCTTTGTGGGTGCAGGACGCCGAAACCGCCTGGAGTGCACCTTCGGCGTCTCTCCACGCCGCAATCTTTTCGTCTCCCCTGACAATCACGCCACCCATGCCGGGCGCGATATCGTGCGTGCTCGAGACGATCGATTGACTGCGGCCATTCTTGTGGAAGTCCTCGGGATAGGGCCGCGCCGGATCGTAGAGTTTTTGCCATCGGCTTGGGCGGGTGCAGATCAGGTCGGCGATCATCGTGCCCACGACCGTTCCGTTGGTGATGCCCCAGGCGTTGAAACCGGTGGCAATGTGGAAGCCGGCTGCCTTGGTGGGATCGGGTTCGCCGGCGTATGGGATCCTGTCGGCCGTGTCATAGTCCTCATTGCACCAGCGCCACGCGACATCACCGACGGGAAGGTTCTTTCTCGCCCATCTTTCCAGTGCGACGAACCGCCTCGCCACGTCGCCATCCCAGCCGGTGTTGAATTTGGGGCCGAGCGCGACCAGCAGTGGACCTTCGGCATCACGGCCCGTGCGGATGGAATGCGTCGGATCGTCGATGCCGATGAACATCCCGTCGACAGGGAGGGGATCACCGATCCGAAAGGCCATGGCGGTGTGGCAGCGCGGTTGCGTCCGGTTCGCCATGCCGACGGGACTCTTCACCGTCATGTTGGTGGCGACAACGACGTCCCCGGCATCAACGACGCCGCCATCGGTGACGACGCGCCAGCGGCTTGCCTCGTCGATCGAGGTGGCGCGGCTGTTTTCGAAGATGCGACCGCCATGGCCTGTCACCGCTGCCGCCAAGCCAATCAGATACATCGTTGGATTGAACTGCGCCTGGTCGGGGAACCGTAATGCTGCGGCCGTTTCGAAAGGCAGTGGCGCGCGCTTGAGGAGATCGGCCTCCAGCCCGACCTGGCGTGCGGCCTCCGCCTCGGCCACGACCTCCGCGCGCCGGCTTTCACTGCAGGTGTAGGTATAGGCGTCCTTGCTCTCGAGATCGCAGGCGATGGCGTAGGTGTTGACCCAATCGCGGATTTGTTGCGCGCCAGCGGAATTCGCGTCGGCGTAGTCCTGGGCCAACTCCCGGCTGACAGTGTCGATGAGATGACGATAGATCAGTGCATGCTGCGTGGTGATCTTGGCCGTCGAGCGGCCGGTGACCTGGCCGCCTGTCCGCAGGCCTTCGAGGACGACCACCGACCGGCCCGCCTCGCAAAGGCGAAGCGCCGTCGTCAGGCCGACAATTCCAGCCCCCACGACAACGGCGTCCGCACGGACCGAACCTTCGAGCCGGGGAAAGTTCGTGGCAGTGGCTGCCGCAACCCAACAGCTTCCCGGTTTTCCCAAGAGAATGGTCATTTCAACCGCGTCCCTTGCGTCTCGATGCGCTTCCATCGACAACCGGACCGGCGGAGGAACGTTCCCGGGGTTCGTCTCTTTCAGTCGATCCCTCGCCACCCCGGGTCAGAAAAGCGCCGGGAAGGTGCGAGGTGCAGGCCATCACCCAAGTGATCGCCTCGCGGTCGTATTCGTCGCCCGAGCGCCAGTCCTCGAAGAAGGCGTTCAGCCTGTCGACACGCCCCGGCCAGATACCGGCGGCCTGCAGGCCGAGTGAAACGCCGTAATTGGTGAAGGCGAACTTGGTATCGCCCAGCCATGGGGCGCGGCTGAAATAGCCGGGCGGGTCGACCCACATCGTTTCCAGGGTTCGCAGCGAACGCCTCTTCTGCGCCTCTGCCCACGGCTCGTCGGGAAAGAAATGGGCGAGCCACAGCATCATGCCCAGGCCGAGGTCCTGCTCGATGTCGAGGGTGCGCCAATCCCGCTCCATCAGGTCGCGCATTTGCGCGATCTCGACCGCCAGTGCGTCCTCACCGAGCATCCGGTAAGAGACGTAGCCGTCATAGGCATCCATGCTGCCGAGACCGTAGCCAGGATATGGGCCGCTCAGATCCTCCTGCATCTTCCAGATCACGCCGCGGCCGGGGATCACAAAGGCCGGGTGAATGTCACGCGCCAGCGCAATGCCGCGCTTGCGGTATTTCGGCTTCAGATCGCCGAGACGCGCCAAGGCGAACAGCCACATCGCCAGATAATGGAAATACTGGCCGTCGCGATCCGCCGCCTCGCCGATCCTCAATCCGCGCCGGCGGCCTAGAACACGCTCGACATCGGCCACCAGCCGGTCGGCCGCGCCCAGCCAGCGCTCTTCGCCAGTTTCTGTGTAAAGCGAGACATAGAGCACGACGCCGAATGCATCGGTCCAAAGATACCGCAAGCCGTTGGGCCAGATGCCTTCGGCGCGCAGCCAATCGAGTTTTCGCAGGACATAGTCGACGTCATGCAACATTGCGCCAAAGTCCTAAAACTGGCGGAACTGGCCTGTATTCGGCGCCGCGCGATTGCGAGCACGCCGAATTTCAAGCTCTCCTCCGTCCGGTTGATCGGGCCAATATCGCGAAACGATCTGATCGGCGGCGGGTTCCTTGGCCGCTTTCCCCGGCGCGAGCGGGTATCGTCGTCTGATCACGAGTTTCGGGTCCAGGCACTCATAACGGGATGTGCGAGGTTGCCAGGCGTTTCGGGCCTTTCGATCGGGGAGGCAAAGTTGCGACGCCGCCAAATCGAATTGAAGTTGGCGAGGCCGCAGCCGAGCGCGGTTCTCAGCGCTTACGCCGCTCAACCCCGAAGGACTTCAGCAAAGCAAAGCCTAGTGCTAACTACCTGTTATGCGATGAGAAATTGGCGCACCCGACAGGATTCGAACCTGTGACCTCTGCCTTCGGAGGGCAGCGCTCTATCCAGCTGAGCTACGGGTGCTTCCCGGGAAAACGAACCGGCCGGTGAGCCGGCCAGCCCAAGGCTTCATAGCCGAAGCCGCCCGTGGCTTCAACGGCCAATTGGCGATTGTGCGGCGGCTTGAGACGGGTTGATTGTCTCACTGATAGCTTTCGGACATGGCGCTCCCCTCGCCGTCGCGGCTTCGCCAAGCCAGCAAGCCGGGGCGAGCCGCGGGTCTCGCCGCCGTTCGGACGTCCCATTTTGTCGAGGAACCCAAGCTCTGCGGCTTCACCCCTCCGCCTCCACCTTCGCCACCCTCCTTCTCACCGCCCTTGTCGCCCGCTTCTGCTTCTTTGCACCCGCCAGCTCGTGCATGGCGTCCAGCTGCATCTGCTGCATTTCGGCCAGCCGCTGCCATTGGCGCGAGATCAAATAGTCGAGCTTTTCGTGCAGGTGGCGCACTTCGAGCTCGGCTTTCAGGTTCACCCGGTAGTCGTTGAAGGAGCGCAGCCGGTCTTTGGCTTCCTGCCGCTTCTGGCTCATCATGATCACCGGCGCCTGGATGGCGGCGATGCAGGAGAGCAGAAGGTTGAGCAGGATGAACGGGTAGGGATCGAAGGCGTGCGCCAGACCGGCGATCAGGTTGATGCCGATCCAGACCAGAAGCACGGTGCCGAACGAGATCAGGAACCACCAGCTGCCGCCGAACTCGGCCATCGTGTCGGAGACGCGGTCGGCGAAGGAGCGGTGCTCCTCGAACTCCTCTTCGGAGTTTTCCGAGATCGTGTCTTGTCTCGCGATCGATTCCACCACCTGGCGGTCGAGTTCGGAGAACTCGCCATGCTCCTGCTGCAGCAACTCCTCCATGTAGCGCATGCGGTAGCGGCCGAGCTCCTCGCGGCTGATGCGGGCGCCGCGCGGCAGGTCGGGATGGTCGGAGCGGATGCGGTCGGCAAGGCTGGGCCGCAGGTCGTCGATGCGCACCAGGTCGCGCTTGCGGAACTTACGGCCGCTGATCGCCGAGGGTTTTTTCTTCGGCTTGATCCGGCCGGGCACATGCGGTTCGGAATCCGGCACTTCCGGCGCTTCGAGGATCTCGTCGGCTCCGTGCTGGGCATCCTCCAACACGGTTTCCGCCTCGAGATATTCGCCGGCGACGTCGTTCTCGTTGTCCGCCTGCTTCTGCGCGGCTGCCTTCGGGTCGCTGGCCATGGTCGGTGCTCCTGTTCGAGGCTTTGCGATACGATACGCCAAGCCGGCGCGGCATATCCATGGCCAGTATGAATCTCGTGTGACAGAACAAGTTCTTGTGATTGGGCGGGCAGGGTAAGGAGCGCACGGCGATGCGCGCAATTGCATAGCGCAGCGACGCCCCCCACTCCGTCTCGGCTTCGCCGATCCACCTCTCCCCCGCTCCGCGAAGGAGAGGAAAGGGCGCGGCGCTATTTCCTCTCCCCCTACCTTTTGGTGGGGGAGAGGTGCCTCAGGCGAAGCTCGAGACGGAGTGGGGGAGCGCCGGCCGCGATTATTCGCGCGGCCGGCGACAAAATCTGGAGCAGCACGCCGCCTCCAATCCGCACAGGCCGCACATGATTAAGCCCCCTGGCGCAATTGTCTCCGCCGCCTGGCCTTGATCCAGATCAAGCTGGCCCCTGTGGCGGGCCTGATAGGCTGACTATATCGAGATCAGGCCTGACCGTTCAGGCTCCCGCCACCTGGGCCGCGCGCAGCGCCCTGCAAATGAGGGACCGCCACCATGTACAAGAAAATCCTGATCGCCACCGACGGTTCGGAACTGGCCCAGAAGGGCGTCGCTCACGGGCTGGAGCTGGCCAAGGGGCTCGGCGCCACCGTGGCCTTCGTCACCGTCTCCGAGCCGTTCCCGACGCTGGCCTGGGGCGGCGCCATGGCCGGCTATGTCGCCGCCGACGAGCTCACCAATTACGAGGAAAGCGCGCGCAAATATGCAAGCGAGGTGCTCGACAAATGCAAGGCCGAAGCCGATGCCAAGGGCGTGGCCTCCAAGGGCGTCCACGTCGAGAACAAGGCGCCGGCCGAGGCGATCCTCGAGGTTGCGGGCGCCGAGGGCAGCGACCTCATCGTCATGGCCTCGCACGGCCGTCGCGGCCTCGGCCGCCTGGTGCTTGGCAGCCAGACGGCGGAGGTGGTGTCGCTGACGACGATCCCGGTGCTGGTGGTTCGGTAGGCTCCGCCCGGCGGAGCGGCGTGAGAACGAGATAGGCAGCGATCCTTCGCGCCCCCCTCTGTCCTGCCGGACATCTCCCCCACGAGGGGGGAGATTGGCGGTTTCGGCGCAGGGTCACTCCTGCAACGTTGGTGATTAGCGAAACCGGCGGCGCCGGCTGATCTCCCCCCTCGTGGGGGAGATGTCCGGCAGGACAGAGGGGGGCGCTGTCCCGCCGGCGTCTCAGACTTTCTCGTCCGCCCCGCCGCTCTACTGCGCCGGCAGCAGCAGCGGCGAACTGGGCGACGCCAAATCCGGCGAAGGCAGATCGGACGCCGCTTGCCCTGGCGGCGGCGAGGCAGGCGCGGCCGGCGGCGGCAACCCCGGCAATGCCTGATCCGACGGCGGCAGTCCAGGCAAAGCCATGCCGGGCAGGGGCGAAGCCGGCTGCTGCCCGGAATACATCAGCCTGGGCTGGCCGGCATCGGCGATCGCCGGCCCCATGCTGCGCTGGATCAGCGCCTCGACATGGTCGTTGCGCTGTCGCGCGCTGTCGGCGCCCATCACCACCACGATCAGATGTCTGCCGTCGGCATTGTAGGAGGTGACGATGTTGTAGCCGGAGGCACGGATATAGCCGGTCTTGATGCCGTCGACGCCGCGCACGCGTCCCAGCATGTCGTTGTGGCCGCGCACCAGCCGGCCGCGGAACATGAAGTCGCTTTCGGAGAAATAGTGGAAATGCTGCGGAAAGCGCTTTTCCAGCGCCATGCCCAGCACCGCCATGTCGCGCGCCGTGGTCACCTGGCCGTCGTCGGGCAGGCCGCATGCATTGCGGAAATTGGTGGCGGTCATGCCGAGCTGGCGCGCCTTGGCGGTCATCATGGCGGCGAACTGGTCCTCTGAGCCGCCGCCCAGATATTCGCCCACCGCCACCGCCACGTCGTTCGCCGACTTCACCACCATGGCGCGGATGGCGGAATCGACGTCGATCGTCTCGCCGCGCCGGAAGCGCAGCTTCGTCGGCGGCTGCGAGGCGGCGTGGTCGGAAACCGGAATCTGCGTCTGCTTGGTGACGCGGCCGGACTCCAGCGCCTCGAACAGCATGTAGAGCGTCATCATCTTGGTCAGCGACGCGGGATAGCGCTGCGACCTCGAATTGACCTCGAACAAGGTCTTGCCGGTCGAGGCATCGACCACGATCGCCGCATATTTCTGCGGCTGCGCCGGGACAGCGAGCACGCTTTCCGGCGGCGCGGCCGTGGTGCAGCCGGCGACCAGCAGGAGCAGGGCCATCGCGGCGATGAGTTTCTGGAGGAAAAGGAAGGGTCGGGGCAAGACGGTTCTAAAGCTGTTGCTGAGATGCGGCGAAGCTAACGTACCGCATATGCCGCGTCCAATGGGTTAACGGCGGCAATAAGGAATTTGCCCAGGTTTTGGAGGTTCGAGCCGTCGCCGAAGCTGCCAATCTCCCCTTGCGGGACCCCTTGTGGGGAGGGTCGATCCGCGTAGCGGATCGGGGTCGAAAGAATTCTTTCTTTGAGCCTCCACCCCGTCGACCGGTCTCCGCTTTGCTCCGACCGCTCGCCGACCATCCTCACAAGGGTGAGGAACAGATGCAAATTGCCAATCGCCCCGCTTGCGCATCCGCCATCGCGCAGGCTTTTCTTGCGCCCGAAAGATTCGGGGAGAGGCATTCATGGACACGCTCACCATCGGCGCAAAGGGCATCTCGGTTTCGCTCGATCTCGCGGTCGGTCACATTAGTGCCATGGAGGTCGAGGCCGAAGGCCGCCTCCTGAAGCCCGTGCACCGCGCGCCTTGGGTCGGCTCGCCGCGCGAGACATTGCCCGCGAACCTCCCCGAAGGCACGGTCCACCTGTCCGGCGATTTTCTCTGCGCGCCTTTCTCCACGAGCGACGTCGAGACCGCGCCCCTGCATGGCTGGCCGGCCAACAGCGAGTGGGACGTCGTCGACAACGGGGCGGTTCCCGCAGGCTGGCGCGCCGTCTTCCGGCTGCGCCGCAAGGTCATGGGCGCCACTATCGACAAGGTCTTCACGCTGCGCGACAGCCATCCCTTCCTCTACCAGGAGCACATCTTTTCCGGCGGCGCCGGCGCGATCTCCGTCGCCCATCATCCGATGACGGTCATGCAAGGCGGCGGCCGGCTAGCCTTCTCGCCGAAACGCATGGCCGTCACGCCGCCGATGCCGCTCGAGCCCGATCCGGCGCGCGGCTGCTTCATGCTGGCCTATCCGGCTCGCGCCACCGACCTCACAAAGGTCCCGCTCGCCGCCGGCGGCACAACCGACCTCACCGACTACCGCATGGAGGACAGGCGCGAGGATTTCATCACCCTGGTCGAGGCGGATCACGGCGGCCCGGGCTGGACGGCGATTGCCCGCCGCGCCGAGCAGGATCTGGTTCTGGTGCTGAAGAACCCGGCCGAGCTGCCGGTCACCATGCTGTGGTTCTCGAATGGCGGCCGCGACTACGCGCCCTGGAGCGGCCGTCACGTCGGCGTGCTAGGCGTCGAGGACGGCCGCGCGGCCGTCGGCCACGCCGCTTCGCTGGGCGACAACTGGTTGAAGCATGAAGGCGTGGCCACAGCCTTCGCGCTCGCCGAAGGGCGGTCGGTGTCGTTCCGCCATGTCATCGGCGCGGTTCCGTTCGCGGACGTGGAGCCGCCGAGCGGCCTGGACCAAGTGAGTGATCGATTGCGCATCCGTGCCCAGAATATTGCGGTGAAGGAGGTGCCCTTCGACGGGGAATTCCTGCGCATCGGGCGCTCGTTTGCGGCGTAAATTGGGGCAGCGCGTCCGGAAATTTCGTCATTCCAGGGCGGAGCAAGGAGCGGAGCGACGCGCGCAGACCCTGGAATCCATGCCGTGACCTTGGCCGAGGGATGCAAACGGCGCAGAATTCTGAACCGCAACAGCGCTCGCTCGTCACGGCATGGATTCTCGGGTCTGCGCGCGTCGCTTCGCTCCTTGCTCCGCCCGTGGATGACGAAGGGACAGGCGTTCCGAGCCAATCTCGAAGGCGGAGACGCCAACAATCAGTTGAAACCGCGGCTTCTAGGATCGAGGTTTGAATTTTCGGCCGACACCCGCCAAGATGTCGGCTGAACCGCAGCCGGAAAGCCGCCGATGTCCGAGATCGCCCATATCACAGCCGCCATCTTCAAGCGCGCCGGCGGAGCCAGGCGCTTCGTCGTTGCCATCGCCGGTCCGCCCGGCTCCGGCAAGTCGACGTTGTCCGCTGCATTGCATGAGCTGCTGCCGGAAAGCACATCCGAGGTCGTACCGATGGACGGCTTTCATTATGACGATATCATTCTCAACCGCCGCGGCCTGCGACCCCGCAAGGGCGCGCCGGAAACTTTCGATTTCGCCGGTTTCGAGACGCTCTTGAAGCGCATCCGCTCGGGCGAGCCCGATATCGCGATTCCCGTGTTCGACCGCAGCATGGAACTGTCGCGCGCGGCGGCCGAAATCATCGCCACCGACACCAAGTTCATCCTGGTCGAGGGCAACTATCTGCTACTCGACGAGGAGCCGTGGTCGCGGCTGGCGCCTTTGTTCGATTTCACCGTCTTCGTCGACGTGCCGAGGGCTGAGCTCGAAAGCCGCCTGATGGAGCGCTGGCGCGAGCACGGCAAATCCGACGAGGACGCCCGCGCCTGGATCGCCTCCAACGACATGCCCAACATCGAGCGGGTGCTGGCGCGGCGCCGGCCGGCCGATATGGTCGTTGGTTCCTTGGTTATTGGTTAACCTGCTCAATTTTCAATATTTTCCGGCGGGAACTTTAAGGTTTTCAGGCCGTTATGACCCTATCCCGAATTGTCCGGCGCCGGAGCAATTCCAGGAAGGCGCGCGAACGCTTTCCCTCCGAAACTGCGAACCGAGAATGCAGGAGCCGTCAGATGGCAACGAACAGAAAACCCGTGGCCAAGAAAAGCAGGGCTAACCAATCCAAGGCAACGCAGGCCAAGGCCGGCGCCGGCCCCGCGATCGCGGAGCGGTCGAACGATGCCAAGCCGGCTTTCGGCAAGGCGGCGCCGAAGAAAGTGACGCCCGGCGCGGCTCACAAGGTCGCGGCCAAGAGCGCGAAACATGCCAAGTCCCCGGCAAGCAAATCGGGACCGATCCGCACCGTGGCCAGCGTCGCCACAGGAGCGGTCGTCGCCACCGCGCGGCTAGCGGCCTCCGTGTTCGGCCGCGGCGGCGCCAAGGCCAAGGCGAAATAGCCCCTTTACGCGATTCCGGATGGCGAAGTCGCCGAGCCGGACCTTCGCGATTGGCCACCACGACAGCTCGGTCGTCATTCTAGGGCGGAGCAAGGAGCGAAGCGACGCGCGCAGACCCTAGAATCCATGCCGTGACGCTAGAGCGTTGCTGCGGTTACAGAATTCTGCACCGTTGCACCTTACGGCAAGAGCCACGGCATGGATACTCGGGTCAAGCCCGAGTATGACGACGTCACGGGGGTTTCGGCTAATCTCCAACGTGGGCGCTAGCCGCCCGCTTAGCCCACCGCCACCTTCAGCCAAAGCGCCTTTTCGCCGAGCGTCGAAACCAGCCCGGCATGGGCCGCGATCGACCTCAGTCAAGCGCGCCCGCAGGGCTTTTTTTTGTTGCGCCCACCGCTGCACGTTTCCCGAAGCTGCTTCAGCCCTTCGTCGGGATGGTGAGCCCCCTCTTCACCGCCGGCCGTGCCAGGCCGCGCTCCAGCCACTCGGCAACGGTCGGGAAATCGTCGAAACCGACCAGCTCGCGCGCCTCGTAGAAGCCGATCAGGTTGCGCACCCAGCCCAGCATCGACACATCGGCGATGGTATAGTCGTCGTCCATGATCCACTTGCGGCCCTTCAGGCGCGTTTCCATGACGCCGATCAGCCGCCGCGACTCGTCGCGGTAACGCTCCAGCGGCCGCTTGTCGGCAATCTCGCGCCCGGCGAATTTGTGGAAGAAGCCGACCTGCCCGAAGATCGGGCCGATCGCCGCCATCTGGAAGAACACCCATTGGATCGTCTCGTAGCGCCGCGCCGGATCGGCGGGAATGAGCTTGCCGGTCTTGTCGGCCAGGTAGAGCAGGATGGCGCCGGATTCGAACAAGCCGATCGGCTTGCCGCCCGGACCGTCCGGATCGACGATCGCCGGTATCTTGCCGTTCGGATTGAGCGACAGGAATTCCGGCGTCCAGCTCTCATTCTTGCCGATGTCGACATAATGCGGCTCATAGGGCAGGCCGATCTCCTCCAGCGCGATCGACGCCTTCACGCCATTGGGCGTCGTGGCCGAATAAAGCTGCAGGCGCTCGGGGTGCTTGGCCGGCCAGCGCTTGGCGATCGGAAAGGCGGACAGGTCGGTCATCGGAAACTCCGGATGCGGATCGGCGGCGGGCGGCGCTCATGGCGGGTCAGGGAGAATTAGGACCCCGGCCGGCCGGGATCAATACACCGCAAGCGGCTTGGCATGGACACACAGTCAACCGGTCGGCCGCGGTCAGACCGCCTTGAAGGCCAGCACTGCATTGGTTCCGCCGAAGGCGAAACTGTTGCTGAGCGCCGCGCGCACCTTGCGCTCGCGCGCCGTGTTCGGCGTCACGTCGAGATCGCAATCCGGGTCCGGCTCGCGGTAATTGGCGGTCGGCGGCACGATGCCGTCGCGGATCGCCATCACGCAGGCGATCATCTCCAGCCCGCCGGAAGCGCCGAGGCAATGCGCATGCATCGACTTGGTCGAGGACACCGAAAGCGAACGGGCATGCTCGCCGAAGACGCGCTTGATCGCCGCGGTCTCGATCTGGTCGTTGGCCTTGGTGCCGGTGCCGTGCGCGTTGAGGTAGTCGACATCTTCCGGACCGAGTCCGGCATCCGCCAGGCAAAAACGCATCGCCGCTTCCGGTCCCTCGATGGTCGGCGCGACGATGTCGGAGGCATCGGCCGAAAGTCCGACGCCGGCGATCTCGGCCAAAATGGTGGCGCCTCGCGCCATCGCGTGATCGTAGCTTTCGAGCACCGCCATGCCGGCGCCTTCGCCGAGCACCAGGCCGGCGCGATCGGCCGAGAACGGCCGGCAGGTGTCGGGCGAAAGCACCCTGAGCGCCTCCCAGCCCTTCAGCACGCCCCACACCAGCGGCGCTTCGGTGCCGCCGGCGACCATCACGTCGGCGCGGCCGAGCCTGATCTGGTCGACCGCCGAGGAGATCGCATGGTTGGCCGACGAGCAGGCCGAGGTGGCGCCGAAAACAGGGCCGCGCAACCCGAGATTCATGCTGACCTGGCCGGCGGCCGCGCCCGGCATCACTTTCGGCACGGTGAAGATGGCGGCACGGTTGCGCCCTTCGAGCAGGATGGCGCGGTAATTCTCCTCGATCGTCTCGAAGCCCGCGACGCCGATGCCGACGATTGCGCCCATCCGGTAGGTATTGTCGGCATGCGCGGTCAAGCCAGATTGTCGCATGGCCTCCCGCGCCGCGATCACCGCCAGCAGGCTGAAGCGGTCCATCGACACGACCTGCTTGCGGTCGATGCCATGGTCCGGCAATTGCTTGATTTCGCAGCCGGTCTTGACCTTGAGGTCATGCAGCGACGGATTGTCGATAGGGCCGATGGCCGAGCGGCCGGCGCGCATAGCGTCCCATATCGCCGCCGCATCGTTGCCGAGCCCGCAAATCCCGCCAATACCGGTGATGACGACGCGTTTTTGCATGCAGTCAGGCTTTTTTCGCGATCAGCTCGCGAACCGCCTCGACCATGTCGCCGACGTTCTTGAGGTTGCTCCAGGCATCGACCGTGTTCATCTCGATCTCGATGCCGTACTTTTCCTCGAGATCGAAGATGATCTCGGTCAGCTCCAGCGAATGGATGCCGAGCGTGCCGAGATCGGTGCTGGCGGTGATTTCCTCGCCGCCGGTATCGGCATGCGCCTTGATCTTTTCGATGATCTCGGTCGTCAGCTGGTCAGCCATTCGGTTCCTTCCCTGTCGTTGCCCGACGCCAACTGATCAGCGCCTCTTTTTTGATCCCCGGACCCAACAAACGCCGTTGCCCTTACCTCGCCAGGCACCGCGCGACCGCTCCAAGGTGGCTTCCCTCTATAGAAACCGAAACGATGTCAAGCAACAAGCGATATCGACAAAGCCGCCGGAGTGCTTAACCTGGGATCGTGGACATGATCGACAACACTTTGACATCCCAGCCTGCCTCGCCTTTGGCCGCCCCTCCCTTGCCTGCCGCGCAACGTGCTGCCGGCCTGGGCAGGCTTTTCTGCGGCAAGAGCGGCGGCCGGACGCGCCTGCGGCGGCTCTACCAGGATGGATCGGCCAAGATCCGCCTGCCTGCGGTGCAAGGCGATCCGCTCGAGGCGGTGCTGATCAACACCGCCGGCGGGCTGACCGGCGGCGATCGCCTCGGCTGGACGGTCGAGGTCGGCGCCGACGCCTCCGCCGCCATCACCACCCAGGCCTGCGAGAAGATCTATCGCGCCGCCGCCGACAGGGCCGAGACAAGCGTCAGCCTGCGGGTCGGTCCGGGCGGCCGCGTCGCCTGGCTGCCGCAGGAAACCATCGTTTTCGACCGCGCCGCCTTCGCCCGGACGCTGGATGTCGAGCTTGGCGACGATGCCGAGGCATTGGTGCTGGAAGCCACGCTGTTCGGCCGGCTGGCGATGGGTGAGCGGACGACCAATGGCAGTTTCCATGACCGCTGGCGGGTCCGCCAGGGTGGTGCGCTGGTCCATGCGGAGGATTTCAGGCTCGGCCCGGACATCGCCGCAACGCTCCAGCGGCCGGCGGCGACCGGCGGCGCGCTTGCCGTCGCCACATTGCTGCTGGTGTCGCCGCAGGCGGAAAGTCTGCTGGAGCCGGCCCGCGCCATCATCGGCGACCCCGCCATCGGTGGTTGGGGCGGCGCCAGTTTCTGGCGCGTCGGCCGATCTGGCAAGCTTCTTGCGAGGCTTTGTGCCGGCGACGGCTACCAGCTCCGCAAGCGGCTGGTTCCGCTCGTCGAACTGCTCAATGGGCGGGCGGGCCTGCCTAAATTGTGGTCACTCTGATTTCGATTGCCGGGAAGTTGCATGAACCTGACACCGCGTGAAAAAGATAAGCTGCTGATCGCCATGGCAGCGATGGTGGCGCGCAAGCGGCTGGAGCGCGGCGTCAAGCTCAACCATCCCGAAGCCATCGCCCTGATCACCGACTTCGTCGTCGAAGGCGCGCGCGACGGCCGCCCGGTCGCGGAACTGATGGAGGCGGGTGCGCATGTCGTCACCCGCGCCCAGGTCATGGACGGCATCGCCGAGATGATCCACGACGTTCAGGTCGAGGCGACATTTCCCGACGGCACCAAGCTGGTGACCGTGCATGAACCGATCCGGTGAGGAGGAATACAGATGCTGGAGCTCAGGCCGAATTGCGAATGCTGCGACAAGGATCTGCCGCCGGAAGCGACCGATGCGCTGATCTGCACCTTCGAGTGCACCTTCTGCGCCGACTGCGTGGACAGTGTGCTGGGTGGCGTCTGCCCCAATTGCGGCGGCAATTTCGCGTCGCGGCCGATCCGGCCGGCGGCCAAGCTGACGAAATATCCGCCGTCGACCAGGCGCGTGCTCAAGGCCGAAGGCTGCGGCCCGCGCAAGGCCGCTTAACAGGTCAATTGGAAAGGGCAGAAAGATGATCTCCGCTTCGACGAAACGCAGCGCGCTCGCCGTCATCCTGTTGCTGGCGGCGGCCATGCCGGCCTATGCCCATGTCGGCATCGCCACGACCTCGTCCTTCGCCGCTGGCTTCGCGCATCCGCTGTCCGGTCTCGACCATATGGCGGCCATGATCGCCGTCGGCGTGTGGGCGGCGCTGAAGGGCGGCAAGGCTATCTGGGCCTGGCCGCTGGCCTTTGTCGGCGTGATGCTGGCCGGCGGCGCGCTCGGCATGCTGCATGTGCCGATGCCTTTCGTTGAGCCGGGCATCCTCGCTTCCGTGGTGACGCTCGGCCTGCTGGTGGCGCTGGCGATCGACCTGCCGGTCTCGGCCGGTATCGCCATCACCGGTCTGTTCGCGCTGTTCCATGGTCACGCCCACGGCACGGAAGTGCCGGAAAATGCCGGCGGTTTTGAATATATGGCCGGCTTCGCGATGGCCACGGCGCTGCTCCACGGCGCTGGCATCGCGGCCGGTCTCGGCCTAGGCTTGCGCTTCCGCAGCCTGGCGCGCGCCGCAGGTGCGGCTTGCGCGGCGGTCGGCGTCGGCCTTGCCTTCGGCGTGTTGTGAGGGCGCGATGATCCCCGGCGAAGTTATCGCGGCCAAAGGCGAGATCGAGCTCAACAAGGGGCTGCCGACCGTCACGCTCAAGGTCGCCAACAGCGGCGATCGGCCGATCCAGGTCGGCAGCCACTATCATTTCTTCGAGACCAATGAGGGCCTGAAATTCGACCGCGAACGCGCACGCGGCATGCGGCTCGACATCGCGGCCGGAACCGCCATGCGCTTCGAGCCCGGGCAGGAGCGAGACGTCACGCTGGTGCCGCTGGGCGGCAAGCGCGAGGTCTATGGCTTCCAGCAAAAGGTGATGGGCAAGCTGTGACGTCCGCCGGCGCGCTCACATCACTTCGGCGGCTTGGCGGCGGCATAGATGACGACCTTCCCCGGATTGTCGAACTCTACGGCGAGCACGTCTTCGGCCTGCACGCGCCGCGAATCGATCGCGTTGAAGAGCAAGGCGTTCGCCTCGATCTCCTGGCGCAGCTCGGCGACATCCTCCTGATGCTGCTTCACCTTGTTCTCTATCGCCGGCGGCGGCCCGCCCTCGCTGCGCGCCGCGTCGGTCAGGAACACGATGTCGACCGTATCGAGCTTGGTGGTCTTGCGCACCGTGCCGATGTTGTCGCGGGTGCGGTCGATGGCCGTGATGACCTTTCCGGCCTCCGTCGAGGAAAGCGCCTCTTCCTGCCGGACATCGGAATCGACGATTGCCGCGGCAGGCCTGTCGTTGTCCAGCGGCTGCGCCGCGGGTGCCGCCTGGGGCGCAGCCATGAAAAGCGTGGCGGCAACCGCGGAACTCCATCTTTTAGAACGCGGGGCTTTCGCCATCGCTCGCTCCTGACTGAACTCGTGGCGGGGCGAAAACAGCGAAACGGTCCTGCTTGGCCGGAGGTTCCCTTCAAAAGCCGGCAGGCGGACCGTGACGCGGCCCGCTTTCCCTTCAAAATATGGCTGGCGGACCGCAAGGCGGCCCGCCTGGGCGTGCAATCAGCTCGCCTTCTTGGTAATCAGCGTCAGCGCGCCATTGGGCTGCATGCTTGCGGCGATCACCTGCGCGGAGCTCATGCCCTTGGCCTCGAGCGCGGATTTGACCTTGGGCGTGGCGTCGATCGACTTGCGCAATGTCTGCAGGCCGGCATCGCCGCGCTGCGCCACGATCTGGTTGACCTGCGTCTGCGTGTCCTTGGGCAGTTCGGTGATGTCCACGACATTGACGCTCTGGATCGCGGGCGCCGCGGACTGGGCCTTCGGCGCGGCAGGCGCGGTCGGGGCGGGACTGGGCTGCGGCGTCGGCTGCTGCTGGGCATTGGCAGTGCCCGCCATCAACGTGGTGGCGGTTGCGGCGAGAAGAATCGCTTTGAGCATGGATATTCCTTCCATCGGTTTGGCAAACGGTCCTTTTGGGCTGACCGGGGCACCTCAACCGCCAAATGGGAGCGCAAGGTGTTCCTAAGCGGGTCATTGCGTGACCATTGGGTGGCGACAATGTGCACCTCGCGTTCATTCAACCTGAATTTCGGGAGCAATCGCTGATGGCCATGATAAGCCGCGCCGCCTATGCGCAGATGTATGGAACGACGGTCGGCGACAAGGTGCGGCTTGCCGACACCGAGCTCTTCATCGAGGTGGAGAAGGACCTCACCGTTTACGGCGAGGAAGTGAAATTCGGCGGCGGCAAGGTCATCCGCGACGGCATGGGCCAAAGCCAGGTAACGCGGGCCGGCGGCGCGGTCGACACCGTCATCACCAATGCGCTGGTCGTCGATGCGCTCACCGGCATCGTCAAGGCCGATATCGGCCTGAAGGATGGCCGCATCGCCGCGATCGGCAAGGCCGGCAATCCGGACACGCAGGCCGGCGTCACCATCATCATCGGCCCCGGCACCGAGATCATCGCCGGCGAGGGCAGGATACTCACGGCCGGCGGCTTCGACGCGCATATCCACTTCATCTGCCCGCAGCAGATCGAGGAAGCGCTGATGAGCGGCGTCACCACCATGCTTGGCGGCGGCACCGGCCCGGCGCACGGCACCTTGGCCACCACCTGCACGCCGGGACCCTGGCACATGGCGCGCATGATCCAGTCCTTCGATGCCTTTCCGATGAATATCGGCCTGTCGGGCAAGGGCAATGCCTCAAAACCGGCGGCGCTTGAAGAGATGGTGCTGGCCGGCGCGTGCGCGCTGAAGCTGCATGAGGACTGGGGCACGACCCCGGCCGCCATCGATTGCTGCCTGTCGGTTGCCGACGATTACGACGTCCAGGTGATGATCCACACCGACACGCTGAACGAGTCGGGCTTCGTCGAGAACACGGTGGCGGCCATCAAGGGCCGCACCATCCACGCCTTCCACACCGAGGGTGCAGGCGGCGGCCATGCGCCCGACATCATCAAGGTCTGCGGCCTGCCCAATGTCATCCCGTCCTCGACCAACCCGACCCGGCCATACACGGTCAACACGCTGGCCGAGCATCTCGACATGCTGATGGTCTGCCACCATCTGTCGCCGTCGATCCCGGAGGACATCGCCTTTGCCGAAAGCCGCATCCGCAAGGAGACGATCGCCGCCGAGGACATCCTGCACGACATCGGCGCCTTCTCGATCATCTCCTCCGACAGCCAGGCCATGGGCCGCGTCGGCGAGGTGGCGATCCGCTGCTGGCAGACCGCCGACAAGATGAAGCGCCAGCGCGGCGCGCTGCCGGACGAGACCGGCGACAACGATAATTTCCGCGTCCGCCGCTACATCGCCAAATACACCATCAATCCGGCCATCGCGCACGGCCTGTCGAAGGAGATCGGATCGATCACGGTCGGCAAGCGCGCCGATCTCGTGCTGTGGAACCCGGCCTTCTTCGGCGTCAAGCCGGAGATGGTGTTGGTCGGCGGCTCGATCGCCGCGGCTCCGATGGGCG
Organism: Mesorhizobium sp. B2-6-2; assembly: GCF_006440615.1. Classification (NCBI taxonomy): domain Bacteria; kingdom Pseudomonadati; phylum Pseudomonadota; class Alphaproteobacteria; order Hyphomicrobiales; family Phyllobacteriaceae; genus Mesorhizobium; species Mesorhizobium sp. B2-6-2. The sequence continues at coordinate 275,067 of NZ_VFUG01000001.1, forward strand.
ACCCGAACGCCTCGATCCCGACGCCGCAGCCGATGCATTACCGGCCGATGTTCGGCGCCTATGGCAAGGCGCTGACCAATTCGTCGGTGACCTTCGTCTCGAAGGCCGCTTTCGACGCCGGCCTGCAGGGCAGGCTGGGCGTCGACAAGGCGATGATTGCGGTCGAGAACACCCGCGGCGGCATCGGCAAGCATTCCATGGTGCTTAACGACGCCACACCGCATGTCGAGGTCGATCCCGAGACCTACGAAGTGCGCGCCGACGGCGAGTTGCTGACCTGCGAACCGGCGACCGTGCTGCCGATGGCGCAGCGGTATTTTCTGTTTTAGGTTTGGTGCGCCCACAAGGTATCGGACGCATCATGAATGAACAAAAGAAGTTGGCGTTGATCTCCAGGATGGGCGCGCTGCGGGAATATAATGGCGGCGTCGCCCCGGTCGTTATGCCGCTCGTTACACTGGAAGAGTACTTTGATGGGGCTGAAGGTGAAGCCGGATTGCTGTGCAACAGCCCGGAAGAGCCGGATAACGATACGATTCTCGCGACATTCCAATCGATACGAAAAAGACCCGAGGTCGACGACGTTCGGATAGCAATCGTGCAGTGGGATGATGCAGCATGGCCATTCTCGGACAAGGTCGTCATCATAACCCGCGCCAGCGAGGAAGACGCGTCGTTGGCTGGCTGCCGTCAGGGTTTGAACCCGATGAAACCTGGGAAGGCGATGTAGATCACCTCCCTACGGAGCAGATTGAAGTTCCGGCGGGCTACCGAAAGCTATGGCTCTGGTATGACTAACCGCAACGAACGGGTCTGTTCGTAGATGCCCACCGAAATCGCCTCTCCCCACGACATCTTCCCGCATATCCGTATCGTCATGGGCATGGTGATCGGCCTCGGCGTCACGCGGCTGCTTTCGGGAACGGCCCGCATCGTCCAGCACCCTGGCCAGTATCGGCTCTATGCGGTGCACCTCGCCTGGGTCGCCTCGGTGCTGTTGATGCTGGTGCATTTCTGGTGGTGGGAGTTCGGGCTCTACGCCATCGAGAACTGGACCTTCGGCAAATATCTTTTCATCATCTTCTACGCCATCACTCTGTTCCTGCTTTGCGCGCTGCTGTTTCCGGATTCGATGCTCGATTACACCAGCTACGAGGACTATTTTTACTCGCGCCGCGCCTGGTTCTTCGGACTGCTCGGCTTCACCTATCTGCTCGACGTCGTCGACACGCTGCTCAAGGGTCCCGAGCACTTTGCCCGCTTCGGCAATGAGTATCTGTTCCGAACGCCGGTCTTCGTCGCGCTCTGTGTCGTCGCGATCCTGGTGCGCGACCGCCGCTTCCACATCGCCTTCGTCGCGGCCGCGCTGATCTATCAGATATCGTTTATCCTGCGGCTCTTCGACACCATCGTTTAACCGCCATTGGGTTGATCCTTGCATTGATCTAGGATTTGGGGAAATGCAGGACTCAACCATGTACAAGGCCGTCGGATCGCGCGGCTCCCGGGTCAGCCGGGTGCTCTGGATGCTGGAGGAACTCGGCCAGCCCTACGAGTTCGTCGAGGTGAGACTGCGCTCGCCGGAGGCCTATGCGCTCAACCCCTCCGGCAAGGTGCCGATCCTGATCGACGGCGACCTCAAGGTGACCGACTCGGCGGCGATCTGCGTCTATCTGGCCGACAAGCACGCCGATAAGGGTATGGGCGCCAATCCCGGTCTCGCCGGCCGCGCCGAGATGGATTCCTGGATGCATTTTGCCCAGAGCGAATTGGAAGCGCCGCTTTGGAACAAGCTGCGTCATCGCTTCCTGCTGCCGAAGGACTTGCGGGTCGATGTCGGCCCGGCCGCGGCCTATGATTTCGCATCCGAAATAAAGGCGCTGGAACGGCGGCTTGGCGACAAGCCCTTTGCGCTGGGCGACCGCTTCTCGGCCGTCGACGTGTTGCTGGGCGATATTGGCGGCTGGGCTCGTGCCGGCCGTTTCCCGATCGATTCCCAGCGCGTCAACGCCTATTTCGACCGTGTCCTTCAGCGCCCCGCCCGTGCAAGGGCGCAAGCCAATGGCGGAGCCATGAAATGAAACTCAACATCACCACCGATTTCACCAAATTCCCGCGCGCCGTCTTGGTGTTGCCAGCTGGCGAGGCCGGTTCGACGTCAGCCTATGACAAGGCCGTGCTGCCGCATGACGAGCGGCATCTGCGTCGCCGCGCCATCGAGACGGCGGGTGGCGAAAAGGTGCTGGTCGACCTGCCCGAGCCGGTGGCGCTCGCAAATGGCGACCGGCTGGTGCTGGAGGATGGGCGCCAGCTTGAGATCGTCGCGGCACCGGAGGAGGTCTACGACATACGCGCCCGCGACGCGGTTCATCTCGCCGAGCTCGCCTGGCACATCGGCAACCGTCACCTCGCCGCGGCCATCGAGGCGGAGCGCATCCTCATCCTGCGCGATCACGTCATCAAGGCGATGCTGGAAGGCCTCGGCGCCACGGTGAACGAGGTTTCGCAGCCGTTCAGCCCGGTCCGCGGCGCCTATTCCGGACATGGCAGCGACCACGGCCATTCGCATGACCATCACGATCATGATCATCATGACCACGGCCACCACGACCACGACCACGGCCACCACCATCATCATGACTGAGGAGCTTTCCAGCATCGCGCTGCTGCGGCTGATGGCTTGGCTGTCGCCGGCCTTTCCGGTCGGTAGCTTCTCTTACAGCCACGGGATCGAGCGCGCCGTGCAGGATCGGCTAATCGCGGATCGCGAAGATCTCTCCGGCTGGCTGGAGACGCTGGTCGAGGTCGGCTCGGGCTGGAACGACGCTGTGCTCTTCGCCGAAAGCTGGCGGCGCGGACGTGACGGCGGCGATCTCCAGGAGACAGCAGCGCTGGCCGAAGCGCTTGCCGGGTCGCAGGAGCGGCACATGGAAACCATGCTGCAGGGCACGGCCTTCCTCCAGGCGGCGTCGGCCTGGTCGTCTCGAGCGCTGGAGCGCCTGCCGGCCGATTGCCCCTATTGCGTAGCAGTCGGCGCCGTTGCGGGCAGCAGCGGCATCGGACTTTCGGAGGCGCTCTCCGCCTTCCTGCAGGCTTTCTTCTCCAACCTCCTGCAGGCGGCAATCAGGTTGGGTATCGTCGGCCAGGTCGACGCCGTCGCATTGTTAGCCGGCTTCGAACCTCTGGCGCTGGCGACCGCATCGCGCGCCGCCGCTTCCAGCCTGGACGATCTGGGCGGCGCGGCCGTCATGTCCGACATCATGGCGATGCAGCATGAGACGCAATACTCCAGGCTGTTCCGCTCATGATCGTGCTTGCCGTCATCCTCTCTTCCGTCCTGCTCCTGATCACAACGCTGCATGTCTATTGGGGCATAGGCGGCATCTGGCCGGGCACGGACCAGGCATCCTGCGCCCGCGCCGTCGTCGGTTTTCGCGGCGTCGATGAGATGCCGTCGCCCTTCGCGAGTTTTGCTGTCGCCGCTTGCCTCGTGCTCGCGACGCTGTGGCCACTGGCGCTCACGGGTGTCTTTGCGACGCCGTTTCCAAGAGAAGGCCTGGCGGCCACGGCATTGATGATCGGCCTCGTCTTCCTCGGTCGCGGCATTGCCGGCTTCACGCCCTGGTGGCGCCGGCTTGCGCCCGAACAGCCTTTCGCGCGGCTCGACCAAAGCCTTTATTCGCCGTTTTGCCTCTTGATCGGGGCAGGCTTCGCAATCCTTGCCATCACGGAGTTTCCGGCATGACATCGAAAAACGGTCCTCTTCGCATCGGCATCGGCGGGCCGGTCGGCTCCGGCAAGACGACGCTCACCGAAAAGCTCTGCAAGGCGCTGCGCGACGACTTTTCGATCGCCGTCGTCACCAACGACATCTACACCAAGGAGGATGCTATGATGCTCGCGCGGCTACAAGCATTGCCCGAAGAGCGCATCGTCGGCGTCGAGACCGGCGGCTGCCCGCACACCGCCATCCGCGAGGACGCCTCGATCAACCTGCGCGCCATCGCCGAGCTGAACAAGAAATTCCCCGATCTCGACATCATCTTCATCGAATCCGGCGGCGACAACCTCGCCGCCACCTTCTCGCCCGACCTTGCCGACTTGACCCTCTACGTCATCTCGGTCTGCCAGGGCGAGGAGATCCCGCGCAAGGGCGGCCCGGCCATCACCCGCTCGGATTTCCTGATCATCAACAAGAGCGATCTGGCACCCTATGTGAACGTCAACCTCGACGTCATGGAGAGCGACGCCGGCCGCATGCGCGGCAAAAGGCCGTTCGGCTTCACCGACCTGTCGCGCGGCAAGGGATTGCAGCAAGTGATCGACTTCATCGTCGAGCAGGGCGGGTTGCAGTCGGCGCGCCCGGCGGCTTGATCCACTGAGCCAGCGTTTATCGGTTGCTGGCAGCCGCTATGCGCGGCATTCTCGGAAAACAAACCCAAGCGGAGGATTTTCGATGAGCCTTGCCCGCCTGCACAAGGAACCGCTGAGCAACCTGCCCTATTATGAGGAGCGGGTCGATCTCGCCGCCGCCTTCCGCTGGACGGCGCGGCTCAACATGCATGAGGCGGTGGCCAACCATTTCTCGCTGTCCGTCAACGACGAAGGCACGAAGTTCCTGATGAATCCCAACCAGGTGCATTTCTCGCGCATCAAGGCGAGCGACCTTCTTCTGATCGACGCCAACGATCCCGACACGCTGTCCGGCCCCAACGCGCCCGACCCGACCGCCTGGGGCCTGCACGGCGCCATCCACCGCAACGTCCCGCATGCGCGCTGCGCCATGCATGTCCATTCAATCCACGCCACCGTGCTTGCTTCGCTCGCCGATTCGACGCTGCCGCCGGTCGACCAGAACTCAGCCATGTTCTTCAATCGCCATGTCGTCGACGCCAATTATGGCGGCTTGGCCTTCGAGGAAGAGGGCGAGCGCTGCTCGCAGCTTCTCACCGACCCCAAGGTCAAGGTGATGGTCATGGGCAACCACGGCGTCATGGTCATCGGCGACACCGTCGCTGACACCTTCAACCGCATGTTCTATTTCGAGCGTGCCGCCGAGACCTACATCAAGGCGCTGTGGACCGGCCGCCCGCTGCGCACGCTCTCCGACGAGATCGCCGAGAAGACCGCGCGCGAGATGGACGATTATCCCGGCCAGGCCGAGCGCCATCTGGCCGAGCTGAAGGCGATCCTCGACGAGGAGGAGCCTGTTTATCGGAATTGAGGGCTGCCGGTTTCGGAATGACCGGTCGGCGAAAGGCGGGAATTGCCGGCCTGTCGCGGTTGTCTTCGGGCTTGGCGTCTCGCGCCCCGTCATCCTCGGGCTTGTCCCGAGGATCTACCGAGCTCCCAAGAATGATCGCCCCATATTCCCGTTGGACGGCAGATCCTTGGGACAAGCCCAAGGATGACGGCGCTGGGCTGGGGTGAGGGGCCTACGATGGCTGCGTGAAGCCCCGGATGTCCGCGCCAAACTCGCCCGCGCCTCAGAGCCCCAACTGCGCCCGCAGCTCTTCAGCGCTGTTGATGACGATCGCTCCTGCCGGGCCTTCCATCGGCGCCTCCGGCCAAAAGATCGTCTTCATGCCCGCCGCCAGTCCGGCCATGGCGCCCGTTAGGCTGTCGTCGACGGCAAAAGCATCCGCCGGATCGACGCCGGCGAGATAGGCGGCGCGCAGGAATGGTTCGGGAAGCGGCTTGCCGTCGATCACATCGTTGCGGCTGACCGTCATCATGCCCGGATAGGTGAGGCCGACGGCGCGCAGATTGGCGTCGACGATCAGCCGGTCGGAGTTGGACACCACCGCCTGCTCGACGCCGAGCGCGCGCAATTCGTTGAACACTTCGATTGCGCCGGGGCGTGGCTTCAGCGTTTCGGCCAGCGGCAGATAGTGATCGTATTTGCGCACGATCCAGTCGTCGAAGGGCAGGCCAAGGCCGAACTCGTCGCGCAGCATTTCGTAGACCGGCCATGCCGCGATGCCCAGCACGCGCTGATGCAGGTCGGGCGGCGGGGCGATACCGACGCTGCGCAGCGCCGCTACAAGTGCCGCCTCGTGCAGCGGCTCGCTGTCGACCAGCGTCCCGTCCATATCCCAGAAAACGGCTTTCGGCACCATGCGCGGCTCCCTTCGCCGATCCCCTTAATCGGTTTCCCGGTGGAGATAAACCGTCCCGCCGGCAAATGGTTGGACAAGCGGCGGATTGATCCTTCAGGCATCGAGGAGCCTTCCAAGCAATTGCTCTTTCGATAGACAATTGCGCGTTGGCGCAATCGCTGTAAGCTATGGCGCCCGTTTCAGCATTCTTGCGGGCTGGGAGGCGAGACGTGAATTCGCGACAGGAAATCGGCAGCACCAGGTTGGACGACGCCGCGCGCGCCGGCTGGCTTTATTATGTTGCCGGCAACACGCAGGACCAGATCGCCGCCAAATTAGGCATCTCCAGGCAGACGGCGCAGCGGCTGGTATCGCTCGCCATGTCGGAGGGCCTGATCAAGGTGCGGGTCGATCATCCGATCGCCAACTGCCTGGACCTCGCCGCGCGGCTGAAGTCGCGCTTCGCGCTCGACCTTGTCGAAGTGGTGCCGAGCGATCCGACCTCGAGCTCGACGACGATCGGCATCGCCGAGGCGGCCGCGGCCGAGATCGAACGCCGGCTGCGCTCCGAGGCTCCTATCGTCATGGCGATCGGCACCGGGCGCACGCTGAAGGCGGCGATCGAGCAACTGCCGCCGATGGAATGCCCGCAGCACAAGGTCGTGTCCTTGACCGGCAACATCTCGCCCGATGGCTCGGCAGCCTTCTACAACGTCATCTTCACCATGGCCGACCGCGTCAAGGCGCGGTCCTTCCCGATGCCGCTGCCGGTCATTGCGTCCTCGCCGGAAGAGCGCGAGATGCTGCTCAACCAGCCGATGATCCAGCCTACATTGGCGCTGGCGGCCGAGGCCGATGTCACCTTCGTCGGCATCGGAGATCTCGGACCCAAGGCCCCGCTCTACGAGGACGGCTTCATTTCCGAAAACGAGTTGAAGGCGCTGCAGAAGGCCGGCGGCATCGCCGAGATCGTCGGCTGGGTGTACGACCGCGAAGGCCGCATGATCGAAGGCATCACCAACGACCGCGTGTCTTCCGCCGCGCTGCCGTCGCGGGAAAGGTCGTTGGTCATCGCTCTGGCCATGGGCGAACGCAAGCTGGCGGGCATCCTGGCCGCCGTCAATCGCCGGCTGGTCAACGGCCTCATCACCGACGAACGCACGGCCGAAGCACTGCTTGCCGGCTGATTGCCAATAAAAAGTGCCGGCTATTGCGAGCGGCCGCGCGGATCGTTGCCGTCGAGAAAACCCATGTCGCGCTGCAGATGCTCGGAAAATTCCCGGACATCGAGATAGCCGCGCCTGCGGCCCGAAAACCTTGCAAATTCCCGCACGAGCGTGAAAAACCAGCCTTGTGCCGGGGTGGAAACGAGCTTTTCCTGAACCGTGACCATGATCGTCAGCCTTCGCGATGCTTGAACTGGATTGACCGTCGACCCCAAATATCGGCCTGGCCGGTTCGTGCTTCCAATCAAACCTCGATCATGACCCATAAGGAGGCCTTATGCCCGATCTCAGCTCTCCGCAGCTTGCGCCCCTGCCGCCGCTGCAGGCGATCCGGGTGTTCGAGGCGGTGGCCAGACACCTGTCCTTCACCAAGGCCGCGCAGGAGCTGGGCATGACCCAGGCGGCTGCGAGCTACCAGATCAAGTTGCTCGAGGAGCGCATCGGCGCGCCGCTGTTCCTGCGCCGGCCGCGGCAGATCGAATTGACCGAGCCCGGCCAGCGCCTGGCGCCCGCCGTCAGCGAAGCCTTCGCTATCCTGGGCCAGGCCTATGCCGCGGCGCGCGGCGGCGCCGACGGCCTGCTCTGCATCACCACCGTGCTGACCTTTGCCTCGAACTGGCTGGCGCAGCATCTGGGCGCGTTCCAGCTCGCGCATCCGGCACTTGCCGTGCGGCTCGACACGTCGAGCCGCCTGACCGATTTCGCGCGCGAGGATGTCGATCTCGCCATCCGCTCCGGCGCCGGCAAATGGCCTGGCCTGGAGGCGCATAAGCTGCTCGATGCCGATTTCACGCCGATGCTGAGCCCGAAGCTAGCGGCGAGCATCGGCGGCGTCAGGGAGCCGGCGGACCTGTTGCGCCTGCCGATCCTCGACCCGGGCGACATCTGGTGGACGCAATGGTTCGAGGCCGCCGGCGTGACCGGGCACGACCTCGCCAAACGGCCGGGTTCCAGCATGGGCGCGCAGGCCTATGAAGCGAACGCGGCCATGGCCGGCCATGGCGTTGCGATCTTGACGAGGGCGTTGTTCAAGAACGAGATCGCCGACGGCCGCCTAGTCCAGCCCTTCGATCTGGTCGGCGACGACGGCCATGCCTATTGGCTGGTCTATCCGACGGCGCGCCGCAACGTGCCGAAGATCCGCGCCTTCCGTGACTGGCTCCTGGCCGAGATCGCCTGCCCGTAAGCCAATCGCCCTCACTTTCCTCCCTCCGAAGGTACCGGCGCGTCGGCCGACCGGGTCGTGCGGCGTCATTTCTGCTGCGCTGCAGCACAGATTCAGGGTTGACATAATTCATGCCAAGTGAGTAATTGCCCACAGCCAAGGCAAATGCTCATCTTGGTTTATGGGAGGAATTTGATGAAACTTCGCACGCTCACCCTGGGCCTGTTGTCGGCCAGCGCCCTCGCTTTCGCCGCGCATGCCGAATCCATCACCATCGCCACCGTCAACAATGGCGACATGGTCCGCATGCAGAAGCTGACGGACGACTTCACCAAGGCCAACCCCGACATCCAGCTCAACTGGGTCACGCTTGAAGAGAACGTGCTGCGCGAGCGCGTCACGACCGATATCGCCACCAAGGGCGGCCAGTACGACGTCATGACCATCGGCACCTACGAGGTTCCGATCTGGGCGAAGCAGAGCTGGCTCCTGCCGCTCGACAAGCTCGGCGACGACTATGACGTCAAGGACATCATCCCGGCCATCGCCGGCGGTCTTTCGGTCGACGGCAAGCTCTATGCCGCGCCCTTCTACGGCGAGAGCTCCTTCGTCATGTACCGCAAGGACCTGATGGAGAAAGCGGGCTTGAAGATGCCCGACGCGCCGACCTGGGACTTCATCAAGCAGGCCGCCGACAAGATGACCGACCGCGCCAACGGCGTGAACGGCGTGTGCCTGCGCGGCAAGGCCGGCTGGGGCGAGAATATGGCCTTCCTCACCGCCATGTCGAACTCCTTCGGCGCCCGCTGGTTCGACGAGAACTGGAAGCCGCAATTCGATCAGCCGGAATGGAAGAACACGCTGCAGTTCTATGTCGACCTGATGAAGGCCGACGGTCCGGAAGGCGCTTCGTCCAACGGCTTCAACGAGAACCTGGCACTGTTCCAGCAGGGCAAGTGCGGCATGTGGATCGACGCCACCGTCGCGGCGTCCTTCGTCTCCGATCCGAAGGCCTCGCAGGTCGCCGACAAGGTCGGCTACGCGCTGGCGCCCGACAATGGCCTCGGCAAGCGCGGCAACTGGCTGTGGGCATGGTCGCTGGCGATCCCCGCCGGCACCCAGAAGGCCGATGCCGCCGAGAAGTTCGTCTCCTGGGCAACCAGCAAGCATTATGCCGAGCTGGTCGCTTCCAAGGAAGGCTGGGCCAACGTTCCTCCTGGAACACGCTCCTCGCTGTACGCCAATCCGGAATACCAGAAGGCAGCGCCCTTCGCGAAGATGACGCTGGACTCCATCAACGCCGCCGACCCGACGCATCCGACGGTCAAGCCGGTGCCCTATGTCGGCGTGCAGTTCGTCGCCATTCCTGAATTCCAGGGCCTCGGCACCACCGTCGGCCAGCTCTTCTCGGCCGCCCTTGCCGGCCAGTCGAGCGTCGACGACGCGCTCAAGCAGGCTCAGGACGCCGCCACCGCGACGATGACCGAAGGCGGCTACATCAAGTAAGGCTCCTCCCGGTGCCGAACGCCGGTCGCCCATCATGACCGGCAAGGGGCCGCCCGAAACCCAGTTCGGGCGGCCACCCTTCAAAATCGGGAAAATTCTGGCACAACGCTGAAAATCCGGCTGACATTGGGAGGGTGACCGTCATGGCTACTCAGCAAACCCGTTCGCTTGCCCGTTTCATGATGGCGCCATCGGTGATCCTGCTGTTCGTCTGGATGATCGTGCCGTTGCTGTTCACGCTGTGGTTCTCGTTCCTGCAATACAATCCGCTGAACCCGATCCGCGACGGCTTCGTCGGTCTCTCCAACTACAAGCTGTTCTACGACAATCCGGCTTTCTTCGCCGCCATTCTCAACACGCTGACCATCGTCGTGGCGGTCCTGCTGATCACCATCATCGGCGGCATTCTTCTTGCGCTGCTGCTCGATCAGCCGATCTGGGGCCAGGGGATCGTGCGCATCCTGGTCATCTCGCCGTTCTTCGTCATGCCGCCGGTTGCGGCGCTAGTCTGGAAGAACATGATCATGCACCCGCAATACGGCGTCTTCGCCGACATTGCGCGCTTCTTCGGCGCCCAGCCGGTCGACTGGTTCGGGCAGCACCCGCTGACGGCGGTGATCATCATCGTCGCCTGGCAATGGTTGCCCTTCGCAACGCTGATCCTGCTCACCTCGCTGCAGTCGCTCGACGGCGAGCAGAAGGAGGCGGCCGAGATGGACGGCGCCGGCTTCCTCAGCCGCTTCTGGTATCTGACGCTGCCGCACATGTCGCGCGCCATCACTGTCGTCATCCTGATCCAGACGATCTTCCTGCTCTCGATCTATGCCGAGATCCTGGTCACCACCAATGGCGGCCCGGGCTACGCCTCCACCAACCTGCCCTTCCTCGTCTATCAGAAGGCGCTGCTGGAGTTCAAAATCGGCCAGGCCTCCGCCGGTGGCGTGATCGCCGTCATTCTCGCCAACATCGTTGCCTTCTTCGCCATGCGCGCCGTCGGCAAGAACCTCGACAAATAGGGAGGTCAAGATGGCACGCGCAGTCACCACCCAGCACAAGACCATTGCCACGGCCGCGGCCTGGATCGTCGCCTTGTTGATTTTCTTTCCGATCCTTTACACGATCATCACCTCGTTCAAGTCCGAGCAGGAGGCGATCCAGGGCTTTGCCCTGATCCCGTCCGGCACCACGGAAAGCTACGCCGAGGTGCAGGCGCAGAGCGGTTATTTCAAGTTCTTCCTGAACTCGGTGATCCTGTCGGTCGGCTCGACCATCCTGGCGCTGCTGGTCGCGGTACCGGCGGCATGGTCTATGGCCTTCTCGCCGACCAAGCGCACCAAGGACATCCTGATGTGGATGCTGTCCACCAAGATGATGCCGGCCGTCGCGGTGCTGTTCCCGATCTACCTGATCTTCCGCGACACCGGCCTGCTCGACAGCCGCATCGGCCTTACCGTGATGCTGATGCTGATCAACCTGCCGATCGTGGTCTGGATGCTCTACACCTATTTCCGCGAGATACCGGGCGAGATCCTGGAAGCGGCGCGCATGGACGGCGCCTCGCTGTGGAACGAGATCATCTATGTGCTGACGCCGATGGCCGTGCCCGGCATCGCCTCGACCATGCTGCTCAACATCATCCTGGCCTGGAACGAGGCGTTCTGGACCATCCGGCTAACCACCACCAATGCCGCCCCGCTGACGGCCTTCATCAGCTCCTTCTCCAGTCCGCAAGGCCTGTTCTGGGCAAAGCTGTCGGCGGCCTCGACGCTGGCGATCGCGCCGATCCTGATCATGGGCTGGTTCAGCCAGAAGCAGCTGGTGCGCGGCCTCACCTTCGGCGCCGTGAAGTAACAACGCCCAAGCGGCGGACGACGAAGACCATCCCCGGGAGGAAGCCATGGGAAACATCACGCTCAAGAACGTCTCCAAGTCCTTCGGGTCGACGGTGATCATTCCGGACATCGACCTCAATATCGAGGACGGTGAGTTCGTCGTGTTCGTCGGCCCTTCGGGTTGCGGCAAGTCCACGCTGCTCAGGCTGATCGCCGGGCTCGAGGACACCAGCGGCGGCACCATCAGCATCGATGGCCGCGACGTCACCCGCGAGGCGCCGGCCAAGCGCAAGCTTGCCATGGTGTTCCAGTCCTATGCGCTCTACCCGCATATGACGGTCGCCAAGAACATCGCCTTCCCGTTGAAGATGGCCGGCGAGGACCAGGCGACCATCGACAAGAAGGTGAAGGACGCCGCGCGTGTCCTCAACCTCACCAATTATCTCGAGCGTCGCCCAGGCCAGCTGTCCGGCGGCCAGCGCCAGCGCGTCGCCATCGGCCGCGCCATCGTGCGCCAGCCCTCGGCCTTCCTGTTCGACGAGCCGCTGTCCAACCTCGATGCCGCGCTTCGCGGCACCATGCGCCTGGAGATCAGCGAGCTGCACCATCAGCTCAAGACGACGATGATCTACGTCACCCACGACCAGGTCGAAGCCATGACCATGGCTGACAAGATCGTCGTGCTCAATGCCGGCAATATCGAGCAGGTCGGCTCGCCGATGGAGCTTTACAAGACGCCGAAGAACCTCTTCGTCGCCGGTTTCATCGGCTCGCCCAAGATGAACCTCATCGAAGGCGCGCCGGCCGACAAATATGGCGCCAAGACCATCGGCATCCGCCCCGAGCATCTCAACATCTCGACCACCGCCGGCGACTGGAAGGCGACGGTGGGCGTTGCCGAGCACCTCGGCTCCGACACCTTCCTGCACGTCCAGGCGGACGGCATCGGCACCGTCAATGTCCGCGCCGACGGCGAGGTTGCGGTGAGGCATGGCGATACCGTCTACCTGACCCCCGACAAGACCAAGCTCCATCGCTTCGGCGCCGACGGCAAGGCGCTGCTGCAGTGAGGTTGAAAGGCAAATCGGCGCTGATCACCGGATCGGCGCGCGGCATCGGCAGGGCCTTCGCCGAAGCCTATGTTCGCGAAGGCGCGACGGTGGCGATCGCCGACATCGACCTGGAAGCCGCGCAAGCGACGGCGAAAGCGATCGGTTCCGCCGCTTACGCAGTCCGGCTCGACGTCACCGACCAGGCTTCGATCGAGGCGGCGGTGAAAGCAGTCGAGGCCAAGACCGGCGGCCTCGACGTGCTGATCAACAACGCGGCGGTCTTCGACCTCGCGCCGGTCGTCGAGATAACCAAGGCAAGCTACGAAAAACTGTTTTCCGTCAATGTCGCCGGCACACTGTTCATGCTGCAGGCGGCTGCCCGTTCGATGATAGCGCGTGGCAAAGGCGGCAGGATCATCAACATGGCGAGCCAGGCCGGCCGGCGCGGCGAGCCGCTGGTCGCGGTCTACTGCGCCACCAAGGCCGCCGTCATCTCGCTCACCCAATCGGCCGGGCTCGACCTGATCAAGCATCGCATCAACGTCAACGGCATCGCGCCGGGTGTCGTCGACAGCGACATGTGGGATCAGGTCGATGCGCTCTTCGCAAAATATGAGAACCGGCCCAGAGGCGAGAAGAAGCGGCTGGTCGGCGAAGGCGTGCCTTACGGCCGCATGGGCAAGCCGGAGGATCTCGCCGGCATGGCCGTGTTCCTCGCAAGTGACGAGGCCGAATACATTGTCGCCCAGACCTACAATGTCGACGGCGGCCAATGGATGAGTTGAGGGGGAGGCGCTTCTCTTCTTCCTCCGGAGAAGACGCCATGGGGCAGGTGAGGGGCAGCATACTGGAATACCGGGTGTTGCCCCTCATCCTCGCCCTCCGAAGGAGGCGGAACAGTCGGGCTGCAGATCGGCCAAAAGGTAAATGAGATGACCGTAAGACTCTCTTCCTCGAATCTCGCCATGCTGCCGGCCAAGGTCGCCGGCCCGAAATATGACCGCTCCACCCTGAAGGCGGGCATCGTCCATTTCGGCGTCGGCAACTTCCATCGCTCGCATCAGGCGGTCTATCTCGACGACCTGTTCGGCACCGGCGAGGGCCATGACTGGGCGCTGATCGGCGCCGGCGTGTTCGAAGGCGAGAAGATCGGCCGCTCCAAGCTTGAAGAGCAGGATTGGCTGACCACGGTGGTCGAGCAGGACCAGGGTCATATGAGCGCCCGCGTCACCGGCGCCATGATCGATTTCCTGATGCCCGGCGATGCGGCCGCGACCATCGAGCGGCTTGCCGATCCGGCGATCAAGATCGTGTCGCTGACCATCACCGAGGGCGGCTATTTCATCGACCCGGCCTCCGGCAAGTTCAACCCGGCCCATCCCGATATCGTCGCCGACGCGCAGCCGGGCGCTGTGCCGAAGACCGTCTTCGGCATCATCCTTGCCGGGCTGCTGCGTCGGCGGGCCGACGGCATCGTGCCGTTCACCGTCATGTCCTGCGACAACATCCCCCATAACGGCCACGTCACCACCGACGGCGTCGTCGGCCTTGCGCGGCTGATCGACCAGGACCTCGCCAAATGGGTGGAGGACAAGGTCGCCTTCCCGAATGGCATGGTCGATCGCATCACCCCTGCCACCACCGACCGCGAGCGCAAGATCCTCGCCGACGATTTCGGGCTGGAGGACAATTGGCCGGTGTTCTGCGAGCCGTTCAAGCAATGGGTGCTGGAGGACCGTTTCACCGCCGGCCGCCCGGCGTTGGAGAAGGTCGGCGTGCAATTCGTCGACGATGTCTCGCCTTACGAGCTGATGAAGATACGCATCCTCAATGGCGGTCACGCCACGATCGCTTATCCGGCCGGGCTGATGGATATCCATTTCGTGCATGAAGCCATGCAGGAGCCGCTGGTGCGCGCCTTCCTGTCGAAGCTCGAGCATGACGAGATCATCCCGACCGTACCGCCGGTGCCGGATACGGATCTGGAGGACTACTACCAGCTCATCGAACGGCGCTTCTCCAATCCCAAGATCGGCGACACCATCCGCCGGCTTTGCCTCGACGGCTCTAACCGTCAGCCGAAATTCATCATCCCGACGATCGCCGACCGGCTGAAGGCGGGCGAGGGTGTCGCCGGCCTCGCGCTGGAATCGGCCCTGTGGTGCCGCTATTGCTTCGGCACCACCGACAGCGGCGCCGTCATCGAGCCGAACGACCCGAGCTGGGACCGCATGCAGGCGACCGCGAAGGCGGCCAAGGACGATTCAAAGGCCTGGCTGGCGATGGAGGACATCTATGGCGATGTCGGCCGCTCGTCTGTCTTTGCCGAGGCCTTCGCCCACGCCTTGAAGACCCTGTGGGCGCACGGCGCGCGCGAAACCCTGACGCGTTACCTCGCCGGCAAGCTCTGAAAGCGCCGGACGCAGCAGCCATGACGCCGGAACTGGTCATCTTCGACTGTGACGGCGTGCTGGTCGACAGCGAGGCGCTTTCGGTCTCGGCGCTGCTCGGCATGATCGAGCTGGCCGGCGGCACGGTGAGCGAGGATGCCGCCTACGAGCATTTCCTGGGCAAGAGCATGAAGAGCGTGCGCGAGATCCTCGGCCGCGATTTCGGGCTCGAGATCAGCGACCGGCATCTGACCGCCATGCGCGTCGACCTGATGCGCAAATTCCGCGAGGAGTTGAAGCCGATTCTCGGCGTCAAGGAACTGTTGCCGAGGCTCGGCCGGCCCTTCTGTGTCGCCTCGTCCGGCACGCTGGAACGCATCCGCTATGCGCTCGACGTCACCGGCCTGCTTCCGCTGCTGGAGCCGCATTTGTTCAGCGCCAGCATGGTCGAACGCGGCAAGCCGGCGCCTGACCTTTTCCTGCATGCCGCGGCAAGCATGCAGGCGCGGCCTCGCAATTGTCTGGTCATCGAGGACAGCCCGGCCGGGGTCGCCGCCGCCCGCGCGGCGGGCATGTACGTCTTTGCCTTCACCGGCGGCTCGCATGCCTCCAATCCCGCCCTCAAGGCGCGGCTTGCGTCGACGGAACCGGACTTTATATTCGCTGACATGCTGCAATTGCCCGATTTGATTGCAGGCCTGGGAGCGAGAGAAAAAGCATCTTGATCAAGAGTTTCGTTTGCGCGGTCGATGTCGGCACCGGAAGCGCCCGCGCGGGCATTCTCGACGCGCGCGGCAACCTGCTCGGCCGCGCCGATCATCCGATCGCCATGCATCAGCCCAAGCCCGATCACGCCGAGCATGATTCGGAAGACATCTGGTCGGCGGTGTGCAAGTCCGTGCGGTCAGCGCTCCAAAAATCCGGCGTCGCCGCCGGCGATATCGCCGGAATCTCTTTCGACGCGACCTGCTCGCTGGTCGCGCGCGACAGGCAAGGCGGCCAGCTCAGCGTCTCGGTTACCGGCGAGAAGCGCTGGGACACGATGGTCTGGCTCGATCACCGCGCCATCGCCGAAGCCGATGAATGCACCGCAAGCGGTCACACCGTTCTCGATTATATCGGCGGTGTGATGTCGCCGGAGATGGAAACGCCGAAGCTGATGTGGCTGAAGCGTCATCTGCCGAGGACATGGAATGAAGCCGGCTATCTATTGGACCTTGCCGATTTCCTGACCTGGAAGGCATCCGGCTCGCTCGCCCGCTCGCAATGCACTCTGACGGCGAAATGGACCTATCTCGCGCATGAGGAAAAAAGCTGGCGGCGCGATTTCTTCGAGTTGGTCGGGCTCGGCGATCTTTTCGAGCGTGGCAATCTGCCGGAGAAGGCAAGCCCGGTCGGCGCCGATATCGGTCAGCTGACGGCGAAGGCCGCCGACGAGCTCGGCCTCACCGAAAAATGCCGGGTGGGCGCCGGCGTCATCGATGCCTATGCCGGCGCGCTCGGCGTTTTGGGCGGTTTTGCCGGCGACGTGAGGAACATCAGCCGGCATTTGGCGCTGATTGCCGGCACATCCTCCTGCGTCATGGCGATGTCGCCCGACCCGCAGCCCTTTGCCGGCGTCTGGGGCCCCTATTTCGGCGCCGCATTGCCGACGCTGTGGCTGTCTGAAGGCGGCCAGTCGGCCACCGGCGCGCTGCTCGACCACGTCATCCGCTGGCATGGCGCCGGCGGCGAGCCGGACGCGGCCATGCATATGAAGATCGCAAGGCGCGTCGCCGAGCTGCGCGCCGAGGACGGCGATACGCTGGCGGCAAGGTTGCATGTGCTGCCGGATTTCCACGGCAACCGTTCGCCGCTCGCCGACCCACATGCGGTCGGCGTCATCAGCGGCCTGACGCTCGATTCCTCCTTCGACAGCCTATGCAAGCTCTACTGGCGCACCGCCGTCGGCATTGCGCTCGGCGTGCGCCATGTGCTCGAGGCGCTGAACGAGAACGGTTACCTGATCGACACGCTGCATGTCACCGGTGGCCACACCAAGAACCCGCTTTTGATGGAGCTCTACGCCGATGCCACCGGCTGCACCGTGGTCGAGCCCTTGGCCGACGAGGCGGTGCTGCTCGGCACCGGCATGGTGGCGGCGACCGCCGCCGGACTCTACCCTGACCTCAACGCGGCCTGTGTCGCGATGCAGCAAGGCGGCCGCACGCGCGCGCCCAACAAGCAAGCCGGCGCCCGCTTCGACCGCGACTACCGGATCTTCCTCGAGATGCATCGCCAGCGGCAGGCGCTCGACGCGATCCGCTGATGCTGGAACATCGCCCTACTGCTTGCGCAACGACGCGCCCGACGTCGCGTCGAACAAATGGATGCTTTCCTCGTCGAAGCTGTAGCGCACCGGCGCGCGCAACTCCGGGCATTCGCGCGCCGGCACCAGCGCGCTGATCTCCTTGCCGCCCGAGCCGAACGTCACCAGCGCGTCATTGCCGTGGAACTCGATGAGATCGGCGGTGCCTTGCAGCAGGTTTGCTGCGCCGGTTTGCGCCGTCTTCAGATCCGGAGGCCGGATGCCGAGCATCACGCGATCGCCATGCCTCAGGTTGAAGTCGCCGCCCTGCAGCGACAGCACTGTCCCCGCGCCGGTCAGCGTCCAGCCATCCTTGCCCTTGCCGACCGTCACCTCGATGAAATTCATATTCGGCGTTCCGATGAAGCCGGCCACGAACAGATTGCCCGGGCGGCGATAGATCTCCGCCGGCGAGCCGATCTGCTCGATCACGCCGTCCTTCAACAAGACGATGCGGTCGGCCAGCGTCATCGCCTCGAGCTGGTCATGCGTGACATAGACGGTGGTGGTCTTCAGCGACTGGTGTAGCCTGGCGATCTCGACGCGCATATGGTTGCGCAGCTTGGCGTCGAGGTTGGAGAGCGGCTCGTCGAACAGGAACACTTTCGGCGTCTTGATCATGGCGCGCGCGATCGCCACGCGCTGCTGCTGGCCGCCGGAAAGCTCGGTCGGCTTGCGGCCGAGATAAGGTTCCAACCCAAGTGTCCTGGAAACTGCCACGACCCGCTTCCTGATCTCGGCCGCCGGTACCTTCTGCCGCTTCAGTCCGAAGGCGACGTTGTCGAAAATCGTCATATGCGGATAGAGCGCATAGTTCTGGAACACCATGGCGATGCCGCGGTCGCCCGGCTCGAGATCGTTCACCACCGTGCCTCCGATCGACACCTCGCCGCCGCTGATATCCTCCAGCCCGGCCAGCATCCGAAGAAGCGTGGACTTGCCGCAGCCGGACGGACCGAGGAACACGACGAACTCATGCTCTTCGATCGCGAGGTTGAGGTCGCGGATGACGGTCGTGGCGCCATAGGCCTTGTCGACATGGGAGCAAACGATCGCGGACATCTTTATCCCTTCTCGCCGGTCAGCAGGATCTGCAGCTTGACGTCCTGCGGCCTGCCTTGCGCCGCGCGCTCGAACGCCTTGATGCTCTCGGAGAAATCATACGTGCCGGTGATCAGCGGCTTGAGGTCGACCTTGCCGGAGGCGATCAACTGCAGGGCGCGATCGAAGATGTTGGCATAGCGGAACACGGTCTCGATGCGCACTTCCTTGGAAATCGCCGCCGGCACGTTGAGCTCGACCGCCTCCACCGGCAGCCCGACCAGCACCACCGCGCCGCCCGGCCGCACCACGTCGAACAGGTTGGCGAAGGCCATCGGGCTGCCGCTCGCCTCGAACACGATATCGGCGCCCCAATTGTCGGTCGCGGCCCGCACCGCGTCGACCAGCGACTGCTTGCCGATATCGACCGGCACGATGCCGGGATACTGGGCGGCGATCGCAAGCTTCGGCGCGGAGAAGTCCGAGATCAGGACTTTGGAGCAGCCGCCCGCCAGCGCGGCGAGCGCGATCATGATGCCGATCGGGCCGCAGCCGACGACGACGGCGACATCGCCGGGCACGATGCGCGCGCGCGCCGCCGCCTGCATGCCGATGGCGAAGGGCTCGACCATCGCGCCCTCGGCGAAGGAGACATTGTCCGGCAATTTGTAAGTGAAAGCGGCCGGGTGGACGGCGTAGGGTGCGAGCACGCCATGCACCGGCGGCGTTGCCCAGAAGCGGACGTCCGGGTCGACATTGTAGATGCCGAGCTTCGTCGCGCGCGATGAAAGGTTCGGCACGCCGGGCTCCATGCAGACGCGGTCGCCGACCTTCAGGCTCGTGACATTGGCGCCGACCTCGACGATCGTCCCAGAGGCTTCGTGGCCGAGCACCATGGGCTCGCGCACGATGTAGCTGCCGATGGCGCCGTGCGTGTAGTAATGCACGTCGCTGCCGCAGACGCCGACCGTGTGGATGGCGATCCTGACGTCGTCCGCTCCAATGTCTTGCGGCAACGCGATCTCGCGCAGCGACAGTTCGCCTTTTTTCTCAAGCACCAGTGCCCGCATCGGGTATCCTCGCATCAACTTTTCTTTTGCCGGAAAACGGAATTCAGGAAGCCGCTCAAAACGCCGAGGAACAAAAGCGGCGGCAGCGACAGAAGCACGACCGAAGCGTTGAGGATTCCCCACGGCACGTTCATGCCTTGCTGGGAGAGTTCGGAAGCCACGATCGGCAGCGTCTTGGCGTTGGAGCTCGACAGCATCAGCGCGATCAGGAATTCGTTCCAGACCAGCACGAAGCTGAAGGCGATGGCGCCGATCAGCGAGCGCGCCGCGATGGGAAGCGCGATCCGCCAGAAGACGGCATAAGCGCCGTAACCGTCCACGAAGGCCGCCTCTTCGATCTCCTTCGGCACACCCTGGAAGGCGGGAATGGCGAGCCACATGATCACCGATATGGTCAGCAGCGAATAGGTGACGATCAGCGCCGGCAAAGTGTCGTAGAGCCCGACCTGCAGCCAGATCACCATCAGCGGGATGGCCACCGCCACCGGCGGCAGGAAGCGCAGCGACAGGACGAAGAACTGGATGTCGCCGGCGAAGCGGTTGGGATAGCGCGCCACCGCATAGGCCGCCGGCAGGCCGAGCACGACGCCGATCAGCACCGCCGCGCCGCAGGCGGCAGCGGAGTTGTAGAGCCCGGTCAGCACGCTGTCGCGGCCGAGGATGTAGCCGATATTGGCGAGCGTCGGCGTGAAGATCACCTTCGGCACGCGCGTGATGATGTCGACATTGTTCTTCAGCGCGTTGAGCGCCGTCCAGGCGAGCGGGAACACGGCCAGGAACCCGGCCAGCGCCAGGATGGCCTTGGCGACCAGGCGGCCCGGTCTTATCGGATACGGCTTCATGCCTGCACCCGCTTCCACAGCATGGTGAAGGTGATGACCGTCGCGATCATCATCAGCACCGCCATGGCCGATGCGTAGGAGACCTTGCCGGACTCGATGAAGCCTTGCGAGAAGGCGTACATGTCGAGCGTTTCGGTCGCGACGCCCGGCCCGCCGCGCGTCATCACATAGATCAGGTCGAAGGAGCGAAGCGACTCGATCATCTTGACGAACATCAGGCTGATCAGCGGCGCCTTCAGCATCGGCAAGGTGACATAGGCGTGGATCTGCCAGCGCTTGGCGTGGTCGAGCCTGGCCGCCTCGATCGGTTGCGGCGGCAAGGTTTCAAGCAGCTTCAGCACGATGACGGCGAAGAACAGCCCCCATTGCCAGACGTCCACCGAAGCGACGGCGAACAATGCGGTGCCCGGCTTGGATAGCGGATCGAAGATCAGCCCGCCGGTGACGAGCCGGTAGGGATAGGTGGCGATGCCGTAGAGCGGATGATAGGCGAACTTCCAGACGAAGGCGGCCGAGACGCGCGGCAAAAGCACCGGGATGATGAACAAAAGGCAATAGAAATTGCGCAGGCGTGGACCGGCGACTTCGAACATCAAGACGCCCAGTCCGATCGCCACCACCATCGTCGCTACCACGGTGACGATCTCCCATTTCACCGAAACCCAGACGGCGTTGAGGAAGCGGCGGTCGAGGAAGAGATCGGCGAAGTTCGAGAACCACACCCAGGAGTAACCGGTCGTGCTCAACTCGCGGTTCTGCAAGGCGATCACGATGGCGTAGAGCGTCGGCACCATCGACAGCACCAGGAGGATGGCGAGGGTAGGAACCAGAAATGTGACCGGCAGGGAAGATCGTCGGCGCATTGCCTATCCTTGGATTTTTACTGCTGTCTGGTGAAGGTCCCGCGGCGTGCAGGTTCCGGCATTCGGACGAATGCCGCGAACCGCGCGCCGCGGGCGGGAGGATTACTTCTTCACCAGCTCATTGGCATAGGCCTCGAGCTCGTTGAGGCCGCCCTTGATGTCGGTGCGGGTGCCGGTGACCAGTTCCTCGAGGATGATGCCCCAGCGGTCGCCGAGATCCGGCCAGCGCGGATCCTGCCAGAAGTTCACCGCCGTCACCTTGCCGGTGTCGGCCAGCGCCTTGCCGAGGTCGGCGCCGTAGATGTCAGCGAATTCCTTGCTGGAGAGGACGCTGGTGCGGTTCAACTCGCCGAACTGATGCGCATCGAGCCGGCGCTTCTCGTTCTCCTTCGAGGTCGCCCAGGCGATGAACAGGCCGGCGCATTTCTTCGCGGCGTCATCCGCATTGGCCTTGGTGCCGATGGCAAGGCCATGCCCGTAGCCGCCGCCCGGCAGCGGCGAGGGCGGCGGCAGGAAGCCGACCTCGCCGACCACTTGCGAGGTCTTCGGGTCCACCGCCATGCCCGACAGCGGCGTCGATTCGACGAGGATGGCGACCTGGCCGGAGAGGAAGGCGCCGGTCGATTCATCCCAGCTGCCGGTCTGCGTGCCGGGGGCCGAGTCCTTGAACAGCTTGAGATAGGTCTCCGTCGCCTTGACTGCGGCGTCCGAATTGAAAGCCGGCTTGTCGCCGTCGAACCACTTGCCGCCATAGGCCTTGAAGAAAGGCATCCAGCGCCAGACATTGGCGCCCGAGCCGCGCGCGCCGCGCAGCGCGATGCCGTACACGCCCTTGTCGGCATTGGTCAGCTTCGGCACGTCGGCGATCAGCTCGTCCAGCGTCTTCGGCGGCTGGATGCCGGTGGCCTCGAGCACGTCCTTGCGGTAGACCATCAGGTCGCCGCCGCCGGTCAGCGGCGCGAACCAGACCTTGCCGTCATAGGTGGCGACCTTCTGGCGGCCCGGATCGAAGTCGGCGAAATCGTATTCAGCCGGATAATAATCGGTCAGCGGCACGATCCAGCCCGAGGAAGCGAACAGCGCGACGTTGGCCTCGTCGACATAGTAGACATTGTAGTTGCCGATGGTGGAGGCGTCGGCGCGCGACTTGGCGCGGCGGTCGTTCTCGTTGAGGTAATCGATCTGGAACGAGGCGCCGGACAGCTTCTTGAACTCGTCCTTGGAGTCCTCCAGAAGCGTCAGCCCGTCGCGCGGCTGCGCCAACACCTTGACCGGCGCGGAGCAGACCGGCGCTTGCGCCAGTGCTGCGGTTGATACGGAAGCGGTAAGCACGAACGCTGCACCGAGGCTGGCAGCAAGCCGGTTTGAATTCATTGGTTTTTCTCCTCCAGGAACACTCGCGAAAGCGGCAGGTCCTCGGACCAAGCGACCCTCACCGTCGCCCGGTCGACCTTCCACCCGCTGCCAAAATGAGCGGTTGGAAGGGGCGAGACTAGAAGCCCCGTTGCAGCAGACCTGTACTTTTATGCATTGTGCGGCGCAAAAAAATGGCGCCGACAGAGGCTGTCCGTCACACGAGTATCAGCTCCATCAAGCGCAACCGCCTCCGGCTCGATCAGGCCCGCAGCGTCAGCCGCTGCCGCGATAGCTTGCGGTAGGATGACGGCGTCATCTTGTGCTTGCGCAGGAAGGCGCGGTTGAAGTTCGAGATGTTCATGTAGCCGACCTGGAAGCAGATGTCGGTGATCGGGATATCGGTGTCGGCGAGCAGCTTGCAGGCCTGCCAGAGTCTCAGCTTGGCGACATGGTCGCTGAACGAGTTGCCGGTGTTCTTCTGGAAGAAGCGCGAGAAAGTGCTTTCGCTCATCCCGGCCAATTGAGCCACCTTCGGCAGCTTCAGATCCTCGGCAAAGTGCTGGAACAGATAGGTCAGCGAGCGCTGGATAATATCCAGCGATTCCGCGTCGAGAAGCGGGGAAAAATCCGGAGAGGACAAAAGCTCGTATTCCTCGGTGGTGGCCAGAAGGTCCAGCAATTCGAGGAACATGCGCAATCTCGCCAGTCCATGCACCTTCCCCATTCGTTCCATCAGCTCGGCGCCGTCGAGCGCCGTCTGGCCATGAAAGACCATGCCGCGCAGCGAGCGTTCCAGGAACGGCTCCAGCTCGCGCAGCTCCGGCAGCAGCCCCGACGAGCCGCGCAGCCGTTCCGGATCGAATTGCAGCACGATATCGCGGCCTTCGATCAGCTCGCCGGGCTGCACCGCCGTCACCCAGTCATGCGGCAGCCCGCCGCCGACGATGGTCAGATAGCCCGGCCCGAACTCGCCGATATGGTCGCCGACCAGCACGACGCCGGACGATTTCCGCAAGAGATGGATTTCGTATTCGGGATGGAAATTCCAGACATTGCGCTCCCATGGATAATCGTCCAGCCGCCACAGGAAACTGTCGCTGGCCTCGGTCACGATGTGCTCGAAGGCAGGCACCGTGCGCGGAATCGCGGCCGTATTCTTTCTGCGCCTGAACGGCATTCGTTCCTCCCGGCGTGGCGGCCGGCTGCATATGCCTGGGCATCCCTAGCAGCCCCCGGCCGGCAAATGAAAGAGGCGTCGCGGAATCCCGGTTCCGCCTGGATCAATCGCTAGCTGCGCCTCGTCCCTTGCCAACATGTCGCATTTCGTTCACAAGGCGACGCAACTGGCGCCATTTTGCGCCATTGTTGTTCGGCTTCCGGCCCTTTGGCCGACGCGCCGTGTTCTGAAAGAGCGGAACAATGTCTGCGATCGAAGCCGGCGCTCGCGCGCCGGAAAACCTTTGGCGTCAGGAAATCATGGCAACGATCGGGCTCGCTTGGCCGATGGTGCTGACCAATCTCGGCCAGACCGCCATGACCGCGACCGACGTCATGATGATGGGCCGCCTCGGGTCCGACACGCTCGCCGCCGGCGCGCTCGGCTCCAACCTCTATTTCATGCCGCTGATCTTCGGCCTCGGCCTGATGCTGGCCACCTCGCCGATGATGGCGACCGAGCTTGGCCGTCGCCGCCATTCGGTGCGCGACCTGCGCCGCACCGTGCGCCAGGGCCTGTGGCTGGCGATCCTCATCTCGATCCCGATCTGGATTTTTCTCTGGCATGGCGAAGCGGTGCTCTTGGCAATGGGCCAGAAGCCGGAGCTCGCGCATGAGGCCGGCATTTATCTGCATTGGCTGCAATGGGCGGTGCTGCCCTTCTATGGCTATATCGTGCTGCGCTCCTTCATCTCGGCGCTGGAGCGGCCGGGCTGGGCGCTGATCATCGTTTTCGTCGCGGTCGCCTGCAACGCTTTCTTCAACTGGGTGTTCATGTTCGGCAATCTCGGCGTCAAGTCGATGGGCATTGCCGGCTCCGGCCTCGCGACCACTCTGTCCAGCATGCTGATGTTCGCCGGCCTGGCGGCGGTGGTGATGCTGGAAAAAAAGTTCCGCCGCTACCGTCTGTTCGGCCGTTTCTGGCGTTCCGACTGGCCGCGCTTCCGCGGCCTGCTCAGGCTCGGCTTGCCGATCGCCGGCATCCTCGCCTTCGAGGTGACGATCTTCAATGCGGCGGCCCTGCTCATGGGCCTGATCGATGCGGATTCGCTGGCCGCGCATGCCATCGCCATCCAGATCGCCTCGATCTCCTTCATGGTGCCGCTCGGGCTCAACCAGGCGGTCACGGTCCGGGTCGGCCTGGCGCACGGCGCCGGCAATCCGGAAGGCGTTTCGCGCGCCGGCTGGACGGCCTTCGTCATCGGCGTCTCGTTCATGGCGCTGATGGGCCTGGTGATGATCCTGTGGCCGCATGCGCTGATCAGCGCCTTCATCGATCTCACCGATCCCAAGAACGCCAGGGTGATCACGCTTGCCGTGTCGTTCCTGGTGTTTGCAGCGCTGTTCCAGATTTTCGACGGCGCCCAGGCGGTCGCGGCCGGCATGCTGCGCGGCCTGCACGACACCAAGGTGCCGATGATCTACGCCGCGATCGGCTATTGGGGCGTCGGCCTGCCGCTCGGCGTGCTGCTCGCCTTTCATTTCGGCTTGAACGGCGTCGGCATCTGGATCGGCCTGGCCTCGGGACTTGCCGTGGTGGCGGCGCTGCTCCTGGCGCGCTGGCTCAGGCGCGACCGCATCGCGCCGCAACTCGCCTTCGGGCATTGATCGACAAAGGCTGCGGGTCCAGTCGGCAGCCTTTCGCGGCTCAGCGCGCCCCTGCGCGTCGCTCCAGCCGCCGTGCGTACTGCGTTAGCGGAAAGCACATGACGAAGAAGATCAGCGCCACCAGCCCGTAGACTTTGAACGGCTCGAAGGTCGCGTTGTTGATGGCGTTGGAGGTCCTGACCAGTTCCTCGAAGCCGATGATCGAGGTCAGCGCCGTCGACTTGATGAGCTGCACCAGGAAGCCGACGGTCGGCGCACGGGTGATGGCGAAGGCCTGCGGCAGGATGATCAGCCTCAGCTCCTGCAGATAATGCAGCCCAAGGCTGGCGCCGGCGTCCCATTGGCCGCGCGGCAGCGCGTCGACGCCGCCGCGCCAGATCTCGGCCAGATAGGCGCTGGCGAAGAAGGTGAGACCGAGCGCCGCTGCCGTCCAGGGTTCGATGCGCAATCCCAGCATCGGCAGCCCGAAGAACATCAAAAAGAGCTGCATCAAGAGCGGCGTGCCCTGGAAGAGCGCGATATAGGCCGAGGCGATCCGCTTCACCCATTTATTCCGGGCGATGCGAAAGAACAGCACCGCCAGCCCGACCAGCGCGCCGCCGATGAAGGCGGCGAGCGACAACAGCACCGTCCAGCGCGCGGCGAGCAGCAGGTTGCGGACGATGTCCCAGAAGGTGAACTCGATCATGACACGCCCGCCCCCAGAACACGGCGGCCGCCGCCGACCAGCAGCCGGCGCAGCCCCATCGACAGGCCGAGATAGACCATCGTCACCACGAAATAGGTCTCGAAGGCGCGAAAAGTGCGCGCCTGCAGCATGTCGGCCTCGTAGGTCAATTCGCGCACGGCGATCTGCGATACCACGGCCGATTCAAGCATCATGATGACGATCTGGCTGGTCAGCGCCGGGTAGATCACCTTCAGCGCCTGCGGCAGCACGATCTTGATGAACACCTGCCGGGGCCTGAGGCCGAGCGCCAGCGCGGCTTCACTCTGGCCGCGCGGCACGGCGTCGAGCCCGGCGCCGACGATCTCGATCGTATAGGCCGCCATATTGAGCGTCATCGCCAGCATCGCGGCCAGGATCGGGTCGAGCCTGACGCCTAGGCTGGGCAGCCCGAAGAAGATGAAGAACAGCTGCACCAGGAATGGCGTGTTGCGCATCACCTCGACATAGATGCCGATCGCCAGCTGAAGTGGCTTGGGGCCGTTTCTCTTGCCGGCTGCGCCCAGGATACTGAGAAAAGTTCCCGCCAGCGTGGTGACGGCGATCAGAAGGATCGTCGTCGCCGCGCCGCGCGCGATAACGCCCACGGCGCCCGCAAGCCAGCCGAAGTCCAGGCTGTAGCCCATGGCGATTGACCTTGTTGGAACAGTCGGAGCGGCTCAGCGCTTGTCGTGGCTGGGCCGCCCTCGAGATCAATCCTTGAGGTTGTCCGGATTGAGCGGCGTCTTCAGCCAGGCCTTCGAGCTCTCGTCAAGCTTGCCGTCGGCCAGCATCTTGGCGACGGCGTCGTTCACCGCCTTCTTCAGCCGGTCCTCGTTCTTGTTGAGGCCGATATGCGAAGGCGAGGTGAGCAGCTGGAACTTCTGCTCCGGCTTCAGCACGTCCTGCTTGGCCAGCACCTGGGCGCCGACATCGTTGCCCACGACCATCAACTGGGTCTGGCCGGAGATGAAGGCCTGGATGACGGAATTATAGTTGTCGAAGCGGCGGATGTCGGCCGAAGCCGGCGCCGCCTGGGTCAGCGAGGTGTCCTCCAGCGTGCCGCGATTGACGGCGACCGACTTGTCGGCGAGGTCTTCCTTGCCCTTGACGGCAAGCTCGGCCGGGCCGATGACGGCGATGTAATAGGGCGCGTAGGGGGCGGCGAAATCGATCACCTGCTCGCGCTCCTTGGAATAGCCGACGCTCATCAAAATATCGACGCGCTTGTCGGTGAGATAAGGGATGCGGTTCTGGCCGGTGACGCTGACCAGGTTGAGCTTCACCTTGAGTGAATCGGCGATCGCCTGCGCGACGTCGATGTCATAGCCCTTGATGCTCATATCGGCGCTGGCCGAAGAGAACGGCGGGAAGTCCGAGAAGATGCCGACATTGATGGCGCCGGCCTTGGTGATGTCGTCGACGGCGTCGGCCTTCGCTTGCGTGGCGAGGCCGGCGGCGCCGAGCATCATCGCCGCTGTGATTACGGATTTCAGTGCGTTGCGAAGTAACATTGTTATTCCCCTGCTGGAAGCTTGTTGTTGAAACCGGCCGCCGGCTCCAGCGCGGCGGCCGTGTTGGAGAGCAATTCCGGAAGACGCGGTTTAGGCTTGGCGCCTTCGCCATAGCTTCCGTCCGAAATTGCGCGAGGCATCAGCCTTTCTTGATCGCCGGGCTGAACACCATCAGGCTGAGAATCTCGAACAGGACCTGGGCGCCGACATGGGCGGTGTTGGTGGTCGCGTCATATTGCGGCGCAACCTCGACCACGTCGCCGCCGACGATGTTGAGACCCTTCAGGCCGCGCAGCAGTTCGAGTACCTCGCGCGTCGTCAACCCGCCGACTTCCGGCGTGCCGGTGCCGGGCGCGAAGGCCGGATCGATGCTGTCGACGTCGAAGGAAATGTAGGTCGGGCCGTCGCCGATGATTTTGCGCGCCTTCTCGATGATTGCCGGGATACCGAGGCCGGTCACTTCCTCGGCATGCACGACCGTCATGCCGGACTCGTAGGTGAATTCCCACAGATATTCGGCCGAGCCGCGAATGCCGATCTGGATCGTGCGCGAGGGATCGAGCACGCCGTCCAGCACCGCGTTGCGGAACGGTCCGCCATGGTGGAACTTGGTCATGTCGAACAGCCCGCTGGTGTCGCAATGGGCGTCGATATGGATCATGCCGACCGGTGCCTTTTTGCCGACCGCCTTCAGGATCGGATGGCTGATCGAATGGTCGCCGCCGACCGAGAGCGGCAGCACGCCGGCATCGACGATTTGGTTGGTGCGCTTTTCGATGTCCTCATGGCTGATCTCCAGCCGATAGCGGCTGCGGAACGGCGTGTCGCCGATATCGGCGACGCGAAGCTCATGCGTCGGCGCGCATTCCAGCACATGATTGTAGGGGCCTATGCGCTCGATGGCGCGCAGCGCGCGCGGCCCGAAGCGCGAGCCGGGACGGTTGGTGACGCCGAGATCCATCGGCACGCCCATAATCGCCACCTGCAAGTCGCCGAAATCCGGGTTCTCGGCGGCGATCTCGCGATAGGGCGCGGCAACGAAGGTCGGGATGCCTGAATAGGGCGCCAGCCTTGTGCCCGACTTGTTGAAGATCTTGTCGGCGACCTTGCGGAATTTCGGGTCGAACATCTCGCCGCCATGGCTCTCGCCATATTTACGGCGCAACGCTTCGAGCTTGCCGCGATCGTAACCCATGTCCGGTCCTCCTCTTGCCTGCCTGCAGCGCTGCCCGCATGGACGATTTGCCAAGCCAGCCTGTTGTCCGGCTGGATCGTTGCCCGCCGCTGCGCTGCGGATTCCACGTCTCTTGAAGCTGTTCCGGAAAGTGTCGGGCAGCCGCATTGAAAAATCAATTGATATTGTTAGGGTCTCGGCTGTGAGAAAATCTCACAAACCAGGAGCCTCTCCATGGCCAAGCGCCTGCCGCCGCTGAACCCCCTGCGCGCCTTCGAGGCCACGGCGCGGCATGCTTCGCTGACCAAGGCGGCGGGTGAGCTCAACGTCACGCATGGCGCCGTCAGCCACCAGATCAAGGCGCTGGAGCAGTCGCTGGGCGTGAAGCTCTTCGAGCGTACCGGTCAGCGCGTGAAGCTCACGCCGCATGGCGCCGAATTCCTGCCGGCGGTGTCGGCCGCCTTCGACGGCATTGCCGCCGCCACCCAGCGCATGACGCGGCCGGCAAGCGCCGGCGCGCTGTCGGTCTCCTGCGTGCCGGCGCTGCTCTTGCTCTGGATGACGCCGCGGCTCGGCTCCTTCACAGCGCAATATCCGGACATCCAGCTGACGCTGATCCCGTCCAACGATCCCAAAGACATCCGCGCCGCGGATATCGACGTCTGCGTGCATTATGGCGACGGCAGCTGGAGCGACTGCTGGATACGCAAGTGGTCCGGCCTGGAGTTGTTTCCGGTGGTCAGTCCGACGCTGATCAACAACCGCCCGATCCGCAGCGTCCGCGACCTCGCCGACCACGTCTTCCTGCATGGCGACGATGGCCGTGAATGGCACACCTGGCTGGCCGCCGCCGACGCGCTCGATCTGGAACGCGGCCGTCGCCACCGTCTGGGCGATGCGCGCATGGCGACGGAGGCCGCCGTGCACGGTCATGGCGTGGCGCTCGGCGATTCCGTCACCGCGCGCGCCTTGCTCGCCAGGGGCATGCTCGTGGCACCCTTCACCCTGTCGGTGCCGGCGGTCGACGATTTCTATGTCGTCTGCCGCAACGAGATGCGCTCGGCGCCGATCGTCCAGATATTCATCGAATGGCTGTTCGCCGAGAAGGAACAGGACGAGGGCCGCGCCGGCGCGCCCGTGGCCGGCCGCGTGCCCAGCCGCAGAAAACGCCCGTCCCTCAAAGTCATAGGCGCCAGGACCGCGTCCTGACGGCTGGACTTGCAAAGCTGCTTTTTGTCGGGCCAGCTTGCAAAGCAGCAAGCGCGTTCGGAAATACGGTGCTAAGAGGCAGTTGCTAAAGCAATTCCGTGCAACGGGGGTTCCGTCCGGAATTGATCGAACAAGGATTTGAAGCGTGACGCCCCTGTTCCCGAGCGTTGTGCTTATGGATGAGCGAGCATGGCAAAGACCGATATAGCGCGGCGCGTCTACAACCACACCTGGAAGCTCGACCCGATCGTCCGCAGCCTGCTGGACACCGACTTCTACAAGCTTTTGATGCTGCAGATGATCTGGGGCATGTATCCCAAGGTCGATGCCACCTTCACGCTGATCAACCGCACCACCTCGGTGCGCCTCGCCGACGAGATCGATGAGCAGGAACTGCGCGACCAGCTCGACCACGCTCGCACCTTGCGTTTCTCCAAGAAGGAGATGATCTGGCTGGGCGGCAACAATTTCTATGGCCGCAAACAGATCTTCGAACCTGAATTTTTGGCCTGGCTGGAAGGTTTCAGGCTGCCAGATTACGAGCTCACCAGGCGCAACGGCCAATATGAGCTCTCCTTCCCGGGTCCGTGGATGTACACCACGCTTTGGGAGATCCCGGCTTTAGCCATCATCAACGAGCTGCGCTCGCGGGCGGCGATGCGCTCCTTCGGTCCGTTCGCGCTCGATGTGCTCTATGCCCGCGCCAAGGCCAAGATGTGGGCCAAGACCGAGCGGCTGAAGGCGCTGCCCGGCATCCGCATTTCCGATTTCGGCACGCGCCGCCGCCATTCCTTCCTGTGGCAGCGTTGGTGCGTCGAGGCGCTGAAGGAAGGCATCGGCGATGCCTTCACCGGCACTTCCAACGTGCTTCTGGCCATGGATAACGACCTCGAGGCTTTGGGCACCAATGCGCACGAACTGCCCATGGTCTTCGCGGCGCTTGCCAATTCCGAGGAGGAAATGCGTGAAGCGCCCTACAGGGTGCTGCAGGACTGGCAGCGCTATTATGGCGGCAATCTCCTGATCGTGCTGCCCGACACTTTCGGCACCGCCGCGTTCCTGCGCGATGCGCCGGACTGGATCGCCGACTGGACCGGCTTCCGGCCGGACAGCGCGCCGCCGATCGAAGGCGGCGAGAAGATCCTCTCCTGGTGGCGCGAGAAGGGCAAGGATCCCAAGCAGAAGCTGCTGATCTTCTCCGACGGCCTGGAGGTCGAGACCATCGAGGAGACCTACAGGCATTTCCGCGGCAACGTGCGCATGTCCTTCGGCTGGGGCACCAACCTCACCAATGATTTCGAGGGTTGCGCGCCGACCGAAACCAAGAGCCTCGACGCCATCTCGCTCGTCTGCAAGGTCAGCGAAGCCAATGGCCGGCCGGCGGTGAAGCTGTCGGATAACCCCGCCAAGGCGACCGGGGACGAGAGGGAGATCAAGCGGTATCTGAGGATTTTTGGCGAGAAGGGCCGGGTGGAGCAGCTGGTGAAGGTGTGAGGCTTAAGGCCTGGACGAATGGAATTCCTGGATAAGCCGAGTTCCTTCGCGCCCCCCTCTGTCCTGCCGGACATCTCCCCCACAAGGGGGGAGATTGAGCTCTCATCTCCGCTTTCGCCAATCTCTAGCGTTGAAAGAAAAGCGCCGGCGGCCGAACCGCCAATCTCCCCCCTTGTGGGGGAGATGTCCGGCAGGACAGAGGGGGGCGCCGTAGAGCGCTATCGTCATAGGTTGGCTTTCTTAGCCGCCGCCCTAGCCGCTCTCCCCACGCCCGCCTTCGCCCATGCCTCCGACCGCGGCCACGTCCTGCTTCTCCCGACCGGCTACTACATCGCAGGTGGCGCTTTTGCCGTAGCCGTCAGCTTCCTCGTCCTGGCGCTGCTTTCACCTGCCGCCCTCGACCGCTTCTGGCGCCGGCGCCTGCCTCTGTTCACCTTCAGCGACACCCCCCGCATTGTCGTCAGCCTGATTTCATTTGCCGGCTTTGCGCTTCTCATCGCCGCTGGCCTCGTCGGCAGCCGCGACCCGCTTTCCAACCCTCTCCCACTTGTGGTCTGGACGCTGCTCTGGGCCGGCTTCACCCTGCTGCAAGGCGTGCTTGGCGACCTCTGGTCGTGGCTCAACCCGTGGTGCGGCCCTTGGCGCGTCGTAAGCCGGCTTGTCGGCGACCGATGGAGCGAAGCCCAGCCGTCACGTCTGCCGTCAAGGCTCGGCTACTGGCCGGCCTTCGCGCTGTTCTTCGCCTTCGCCTGGTTCGAGCTGATCGATCCGGCGCCCGACGATCCGGCCCGCCTGGCTTTTGCCTTCGGCATCTATTGGTTGGCGAGCTTTGTCGCGATGCTCGTCTTCGACTACGAGGCTTGGAGCCGGCGGGGCGAATTCCTCACGGTCTTCTTCGCCATGGTTGCCCGCTTCGCGCCTGTCGAACGCCTCGATGGTCGGCTCTCGCTCTGCTGGCCCGGTGCGAAGCTGCTGACGGCCGCGCCGCTGCCGCCAAGCGGCACAGCCTTTCTCCTCTTGGCCTTGTCCTCGGTGTCGTTCGACGGCCTGTCGAAAACCTTCTTCTGGCTCAGCCTGTTCGGCGTCAACCCGCTGGAATTTCCCGGCCGCACGGCGCTGATCGGCGTCGGAAGCTTTGGCCTCGTCCTGACTTTCGTCCTGCTGGCAGCGGTATTCGCGTTGGCCGTCTTTCTTGGACAGCGCCTCGCCGGCGATGCGCAGTCGTTCGCAAAAGCCGCCGGTCTCCTGGTTTGGTCGATCGTGCCGATCGCGCTCGCCTATCACATCGCGCATTACCTCACCGCGCTCCTGGTCGACGGTCAGTATGCGCTGGTCGCGCTCTCCGATCCTTTCGCGCTCGGCTGGAACCTGTTCGGCACCGCCGACAGGATGGTCGAGGCCGGCGTCGTCGCCGGAGCCGGGTCCGCCTGGTGGCTATGGAATCTGCAGGCCGGCGTCATCATCGCCGGCCATGTGCTGGCGGTTTTGGTCGCGCAAGGCCTTGCCTGGCGTCTCCACCCGCGGCCGTCGCGTGCCACGCTCAGCCAGCTGCCGCTCACGGTGCTTATGATCGCCTACACCATCTTCGGCCTATGGTTGCTTGCCACGCCGACGGCGGGATGAGACAAGGGCCGCCGTCATGACGCGAGGGAAGCTCGCTTGCCAGGCCAGGGCTTTGGTGATTTAGTTTGTACACATGCAATTTTCCATCCTTCGAAAGAAGATGGTTTAGCCGCCTTATCGCTGGTCAAAACTGAAAAACAGGGGAACCGACATGGCTGACAAGAACGGATTTTTCGACCTCTCCAAGACGACGCTGTCGCGCCGCACCGCGCTGAAGGGCATTGCCGCCGGGGCCGGCCTGGCGCTGGCGCCGGGCTTCGTCCGTTACAGCCAGGCGCAGAGCTCGGCGCCGATCAAAATAGGCTTCCAGTTGCACCGCACCGGCATCGGCGCCGCCTATGGCCGCTGGTACGAGAAAACGAGCGCCGCCGCCGTCAAGGCGATCAACGACGCCGGCGGCATCGGCGGCCGCAAGGTCGAGCTGGTCATCGAGGACGACGGCACCGATCCGGCGCGCGGCGCCGAGGTGGTCAACAAATTCGCCAAGCAGCACAAGACCGACATCGTCTTCGGCACTCTGTTCTCGCATGTCGTGATCGGCTCGGCGCCCGCCGCCGGCGAGAACAAGATCCCTTATTTCGTCGTCAGCGAAGGCCATCACGTCGCTTCCACCAAGCTCAACCGCTACGTCTTCCAGCCCGGCATCACAGACGTGAAGAGCCAGATCCAGTCGATGGCGCCGTGGATCGCGGCGAACGCCGGCAAGAAGGTGACACAGATATTCCCCGACTTCGCCTTCGGCTACGACCACCGCGACTACCTGCCGCCGGCGCTGAAGGCGCAGGGCGCCGACGTGATCGCCCAGATCGCCATCCCGCCGACGGAGAGCTCGTTCACAAAGTACTTTCCGCAGATCCCTGCCGAGACCGATGTGATCTACCACGTCATGGTCGGCCCTGCGGTGCTGACCTTTGTCAAGGAGCTCGGCGAGTTCTATGGCTCGCAGCGGCCGCAGCTCTTCGGCTTCATCGATTCGCTCGAAGCCGTCGACATCAACAGCCCCGGCCTCGAATTCCTCGACGGCAGCCATTTCTGGGAAGGCTCGCCGCGCTATGCGCAGCCCGATGACTCGGCGGCGCAGAAAGCCTACCGCGCCGCCGTCGGCATCGACGACAATGGCGCCGCCGTTGGCGATCCCAAGGACGTCTCCACCGCCGCCCACATGTTCGGCTGCTGGGAAACGCTCTATGTCGTTAAGAAGGCGATGGAGGACGCCGGCTACAAGGGACCGGAGGATCGCGCCAAGCTGGTCGAGGCGACCGAGGCGCTGAAGGAATTCGCCGAGGGGCCGGAGCATCCGCAGGGTCCGAAAACCTTCAACGGCAAGATCCACCAGTGCTTCGGCATCCAGAACATCTCCAAGGTCGAGGGCGGCAAGCTCAAGGTCGTCCACAAGACCAAGATCGAGGACGGCCTCTATGAGCCGGAAGGGGATTATACGACGCAGGCGCTATAGGCCCATTCCGGCCAGCGTGAGCGCCCAGGCCCCCCTCTCTGTCCTGCCGGACATCTCCCCCTCAAGGGGGGAGATTGGCAGTTCGTGCGAAGGCACATACTCGCCGACGCTGGTGGTTGGCGAAGACATTCGCGATATCCAATCTCTCCCTCTGAGGGATAGGGCAATCGCATATGGGGTTTATCGGCGAAGGCCAGCACAAGGCCGTCATCCTCGGGCTTGTCCCGAGGGTCCACCGTCGCACGCGGATATAGCGCGACCAGTTCAGGGGCCGGTAGATCCTCGGGACAAGCCCGAGGATGACGCCAAGACATGCCGGGTTGTCCAAACTCCCAAAGCCACAGGAGATTGCCCTGCCCTTAGGGGGAGATGCCCGGTTTACCCTGCGAAGCGGCAGCGCAGCTGCTGCGGAGGACGGGCAGGGCAGAGGGGGGTGCCTCGCGCATCCGTTCGCGTTTAAATGCATTTCGGCCCGCACCTCCTCCTCGCCGCGCTCGAAGGCCTCGTCACCTCCGCCGTGCTGGCGCTGACGGCGCTTGGCCTGTCGCTGGTGTTCGGCGTCATGCGCGTCGTCAATGTCGCGCATGGCGAGTTCTTCATGCTGGGCGCGGTGCTCGCCTGGGCCGTCTCGACGGCGATTTCCGGCCACCCGGCGATCGGTTTCGTCGCCGCGCTGGTGATCGCGCCCTTGCTGGTCGGGCTGGTCGCGCTGATTGCCGAACGCCTGGTGCTGCGCCGGCTCCACTACAATCCCGAAGGCACCATCGTCGCCACCATCGGCATGCTCTACATCATCCAGCAGCTGGCGCTGACCTTCTATGGTCCCGAGGCGCGCCCGGTGGAGCCGCCCTTCACCTACCGCATCCTTCTGCCGTGGTTCGGCTATTCCGGCTACAAGCTCTCGGTGGTCGCCGCCTCGGCCATTGTGCTGGTGATCACCTGGCTGGTGCTGACGCGAACGAAGATCGGCCTGATCATGCGGGCAACCCAGTATGACCGCGAGACGGCGCAGGCCTTCGGCATCCCGGTCGAGCGCGTCTATGCCGGCGTCTTCGCCGTCGGCGCCATGCTGGCGGCGATCGCCGCGGTGCTGATCGTGCCGATCAGCCAGGCGCATTACCTGATGGGGCAGGATCCGCTGCTCTTATCCTTCATCGTCGTCATCATCGGTGGCCTGGGGTCGCTGCGCGGCACCGTTGCGGCAGCCGTCCTGATAGGCCTCTCCGACGGCATCATCTCGATGTTCTTCTCGCCGACCCTGGCCAAGATCATCGCCACGCTGGTCGTCGCCATGGTGCTGGTGTTCCGGCCGCAAGGCCTGTTCGGGACCACGCCGCGATGAGGGATGCTTCGCCGGCAAAGACCTACGCGCTGCATGTCGGCGTCATCGCGCTGCTGTTCGCGCTGAACTTCGTCCTGCCGGACTACCACCAGGGCCTGTTCGCCCGCATCATGGCGCTCGCCGTTTTCGCCATGGGCAACAATCTGCTCTTCGGCTATGTCGGCCTGCTCAGCCTCGGCCACGCCATGTTCTTCTCGGCCGGCCTCTACGGTGCGGGCTTGGCCGTCTATCATCTCGGCTGGGGCGTCCCGGAAGCTTTTGTCGCCGGCGTCGGCTGTGGCGCGCTGCTCGCCCTGGTCATCGGCCTGCTGGCGCTGCGCACATCCGGCGTTGCCTTCATGATCGTCACCATGATGTTCGCCCAGGTCTTCTATCTGCTGATCCTCTATTTCGCCGCCTGGACCGGCGGTGACCAGGGCCTTGTCATCCAGCAGGCATCGCGGGTAATCGCGATCGGCGGCGCGTCCTTCGACCTGACCAATCCGAACGTGCGCTACATGAGCGCCCTGGCGCTTTTCTCGACCATTCTGCTCGTCACTTTAGCCGTCGTCCGCTCCCGCTTCGGCCGCGTGCTGGTCGCCATTCGCGAGAACGAGGAGCGCACCAAGATGCTCGGCTACGACACGCTCGCCAACAAGCTCGCCGCGGTCGTCGCCTCCGGGGCCATCTGCGCGGCCTCGGGCGCGGCCTATGCGCTGCTGTTCGGCTATGTCGGCTCGAGCTTCGCTTCCGTGCAATATTCGATCCTGCCGCTGCTCTGGGTGCTGCTCGGGGGTGCCGCGACCACGCTCGGGCCGCTGATCGGCACGCTGTTCATGTACTATGTCACCGACATCACCAGCGGCTTCACCTCGGCCTATCTGCTGATCGTCGGCGTGGCGCTGATCCTGTTGGTGCTGTTCTTCCCGAAAGGCATCTTGGGCAGCATCCGCGAGCGCTGGCTGGGGTGGCTGCCATGATGCCGCTGCTTACCACCAAGGGCCTGTCGCGTCATTTCGGCGGCCTGCGCGCGGTCGACGGAGTCGACTTCGCGCTGATGCCGGGCGAGATCCGCGCCATCATCGGCCCCAACGGCGCCGGCAAGACCACCTTCGTCAGCCTGCTCTCAGGCCGCATCCGGCCATCCTCGGGCATGGTCGTCTTCGACGGCGCCGACATCACCGCCATGCCGGCCTACAAAAGAGTTCGCCTCGGCGTCGCCTATACGTTCCAGATCACCAGCGTCTTCGCCAATATCACCGCCTTCGACAATGTCGCGCTGCCGGTGCAGCGCACGTTGACCGACGGCCGCACGAAGGGCCAGGTGAGAAACGGCGTGATGGCGGCACTCGAACGGACCGGTCTCGCCGACCGCGCCGGCACGCTTGCCGGGCAGCTTTCCTATGGCCACCAGCGCCTGCTGGAAGTCGCGATGGGCCTGGCGCTGAAGCCGCGTCTGCTGATCCTCGACGAGCCGACGCAGGGTCTGGCCGACAGCGAGATCGACAATTTCATCACTTTGGTGCGCGAGATCGCCAGGGACGCAACGGTGCTTTTGATCGAGCACAACATGCCGGTGGTCATGCAGCTTGCCGACCGCATCACCGTCTTCAATTCGGGAAGGATCCTCGCCGAGGGAACGCCGGAGCAGATCCGCGCCAACACGCAAGTTCAGGATGCCTATCTCGGAGCGACCCATGGCTGACTCCGTTGGAACCAATGGCGGATTGCTCACCATTTCCGGCCTCGATTGCTTCTACGGCGAGGTGCAGGTGCTCTACGGCCTCGACCTCACGCTGAACAAGGGCGAGGTGCTTTGCCTGTTCGGCCGCAACGGCGCCGGCAAGACGACGACGCTGAAGGCGATCATGGGTCTGGTTCCGGCGGCTGCCGGCTCGATCAAGCTGGACGGCAAGGAGCTGACCGGGCTTGCCGCGCATGACGTGCCGAAGGCCGGCGTCGCCTATGTGCCGCAGGGCAGGCGATTGTTCGCCGAGATGACGGTGGCGGAAAACATCGAGATCGGCCTGATGGCGCGCGGCAGGGGCAGAGAGACGCGTGAAAACGTGCTCGATCTCTTCCCGTTGCTCAGGGAACGGTTGAGGCAGCGTTCCGGCACGCTGTCGGGCGGCGAGCAGCAGATGCTGGCGATGGCCCGCGCGCTCTGCCTCGAGCCGCAGGTGCTGCTGCTCGACGAGCCGACCGAAGGGCTGATGCCGTCGATGATCGCCAAGATCCGCGAGACGGTGGCGAAGCTGCGCGAGCTCGGCGTCTCGACCATCCTGGTCGAGCAGCGCGTCGACGCTGTGCTGTCGGTCGCCGACCGCGTCGCATTCATCGAAAACGGCCGCAACCGCGAGACGGTCGATGTCGAGGCGTTGCGGGCGGATCCGTCGGCGGTGCGCAGGTATGTGGGCGTTGGGTAAGGCGCCGAATGCGCGTCGGTGCCAAGACTATCGGCGGCTGCGCTGCCCCTCATTGCCCTGCCGGGCATTTCTCCCCGTGAACGGGGAGAAAGAAGCCGGCCGCGATCTCGGCGGTCATACTGCAACGTTGGTGATTGGCGAAATCGGCGATGCCAGGTCCCTTCTCCCCGTTCACGGGGAGAAGATGGCGGCAGCCAGATGAGGGGCAGCGCCGGCGGTGGAAATTGAGTAGCTCAGCTCATCGAAAAAACAAAAGCCCCGCAACCAAGAACGTCGGGATCAGCACCAAGCCGGACCACGCCATATAGCCGAAGAAGCCGGGCATCTTGAAGCCGCGATGCCGGGCGATGGCGAAGACCATGAAGTTCGGCGCATTGCCGATATAGGTGTTGGCGCCCATGAATACGGCGCCCGCCGAGATCGCGGCCAATGTCGAGGCGGCCTCGGTCATCAAGTGGTTCGCATCGCCGCCGGCAAGCTCGAAGAACACGAGATAGGTCGGCGCATTGTCTAGGAACGACGACAACGCCCCGGTCAGCCAGAAATAGGCGAGGTTATTCGGCTGGCCGTCGGCGGATGTGACCAGGGCCACCAGCGGCGCCAGAGCGCCGTTATGGCCGGCCCGCAGGATGGCGATCACCGGCACGATGCAGGTGAATATGCCAGCAAAGAGTTTCGCCACCTCGGCGATCGGCTCCCAGGTGAAGCCGTTCGCCTCGCGGTGGCTCTTGTACGACACCTTGAGGGACAGCAAGGCGAGCGCCAGGATGATGGCGTCGCGCACCAGGTTCTGCAGCTCGAGGCCGACGCCGAGGATCGGGATGCTGACGCCCGGCTTCCAGCTCGCCGAAAGCAGGATCGCGCCGATCACGCCGGCAAGCAGCGGCAGGTTGGCAAGGCCGCGCAGGCGCACCTTTGTGTCCGGCGTCGGATCCTTGATCTTCGGCATGCCGCCTTCGCGACGATGCAGCACGATATCGAGCGCCAGGAAGACGACGAGCACCAGCCCGCCGGTGACCAGCGTCTCGCGCCACAGGTTCGTGGTCGTCCAGAAGAAATCGACGCCGCGCAGGAAGCCGACGAACAGCGGCGGGTCGCCAAGCGGCGTCAGCGAGCCGCCGATGTTGGAGACCAGGAAGATGAAGAAGATCACCACATGCGCGTTGAACGGCCGGTTGTCGTTGGCGCGCAGCATCGGCCGGATCAGGATCATCGAGGCGCCGGTCGTGCCGATCACCGAGGCAAGCAGCGCACCGATGAGCAGCAGGCCGGCATTGGTGAGCGGCGTGCCGTGGATGTTGCCGGCAAGCAGGATGCCGCCCGAGATGGTGTAGAGCGCGAACAGGAGGATGATGAAGGACAGATATTCGGTAAGCAGCGTGTGCAGCACCGCTTCGCCTGCCGACGGAAGGCCGAAGGCGATCGTCAGCGGCACCACCGCCAGCATGGCCCAGGCAGCGGCGATCTTGCCGTAATGATGCTCCCACGCATGCGGGAAAAGCAGCGGTCCGGTCGCGATCGACAACAGCAGGCCGGCAAAAGGCAATCCCCACCACAGCGGCATCGCGGCGCCCGGCAGCCCGTGAATTTCGGCCGCGAGCGCCTGCGCTGGAAACAGCATCGCGATGGCGAGCGCGATGAATGATAAAAGCCCCCTCATCCGGCCGATCCGCGCTCTCCCTTCTCCCCTTGTGGGAGAAGGTGGATCGGCGCGCAGCGCCGAGACGGATGAGGGCGGCTGGTGGGTTTATCGGCGAAGGCCAACGCAACGCCGTCATCCTCGGGCTTGTCCCGAGGATCCGCCGTCGCACGCGGGTATAGCGCGTCCAGTTCAGGGATGCCGGTAGATCCTCGGGACAAGCCCGAGGATGACGCCATCAAGGTATGCCGGCTATTCGAACTTCCAAGTCCAGATGCGATTGACGAGAG
The DNA here is from genome assembly GCF_006440615.1 of Mesorhizobium sp. B2-6-2. NCBI lineage: Bacteria > Pseudomonadati > Pseudomonadota > Alphaproteobacteria > Hyphomicrobiales > Phyllobacteriaceae > Mesorhizobium > Mesorhizobium sp. B2-6-2. The sequence continues at coordinate 315,530 of NZ_VFUG01000001.1, forward strand.
GTCGCCCGAATTGCCGTTCGCGATTCGGTTGGTAGGCTTATCGGCAAAGGCCAACGCAACGCCGTCATCCTCGGGCTTGTCCCGAGGATCCGCCGTCGCACGCGGGTATAGCGCGTCTAGTTTAAGGAGGCCGGTAGATCCTCGGGACAAGCCCGAGGATGACGCCATCAAGGTATGCCGGCTATTCGAACTTCCAAGTCCATATGTGATTGACGAGAGGTCGCCCGAATTGCCGTTCGCGATTCGGTTGGCGATCCAGGTGAGGGGGACCTTCCCCACTCAATCCGCCGAATGGTCTTCGAGCGCCACGCCGACGTCGCGCATCCGCTTCAGCATCGCCTCGACCGAGCCGTTGAGATCGATGCCGCGGCAGGCGTCGAGCCGCACGGTCGTCCTGAAACCTTGCTTGACCGCGTCGAGCGCCGAGAAGGCGACGCAGAAATCGGTGGCGAGGCCGACCAGGGTGATCGTGTCGATGCCGCGTTCCTTCAGATAGCCTCCGAGGCCGGTCGGCGTCTTATGGTCGTTCTCGAAGAAGGCGGAATAAGAATCGATCGCGGTACGAAATCCCTTGCGGATCACCAGTTCCGCCTTGGTCCAGGCGAGCCCGGAATGGAAATCGGAGCCGAGGCTTCCCTGGATGCAGTGATCGGGCCACAGCGTCTGCGGCCCATACGGCATCTCGATGCTTTCAAAAGGCTGCTTGCCGGGATGGCTGGAGGCAAAGCTCGAATGCCCGGCCGGGTGCCAGTCCTGTGTCAGGATAACATGCTCGGTCCGCCGGATCAGGTCGTTGACCAAGGGCACGATCTCGTCGCCGCCGGCAACCGCCAGCGCGCCGCCGGGGCAAAAATCATTCTGCAGGTCGATGACGATGAGCGCTTCTTCGGCCATGCGGTCCCTTTCGTTTCGGCCCTCTCGTCTGGCTTGGGGCACCTGTCCAAAAGCCGCTGACGCGACCGGACACGGAACCTTGACCAGATGGCCGGCTGCGTCAACCTCCGGCGCCATAACAATCGCGTTCAGCTCTTCGCCGCGCCAACTCCGGCTTTGACAATTCCGGCCGGCCTGATATCATTTGCATACGAATGAATTTGACCGGTCTGGAGATCGGCAACAAGACCTGAAGCGGCACTTCGGGAGGCCCGGGGAAGGCCTAAACTCTGGGAAGGCCCAATTGTCTGGAAGGCAGAGCGTGATCCGTTACGCAAAACCCACCACGGTCGACGAAGCGCTCGCTTTGCTTGGCGAGGACCGTTGGCGCGTTCTCGCCGGCGGCACGGATTTCTATCCGGCACAGGGCGCGAAACCCTTCCGCGACAACGTCCTCGACATCAACGCTCTCGCCGAACTGCGCGGCGTCGCCGAAACCGCCGAGCATTGGCGGATCGGCGCCCGCACGACCTGGATCGACATCGTGCACCAGCCGCTCCCGCCCGCCTTCGACGCGCTGAAGGCGGCCGCGCGCGAGGTCGGCTCGGTCCAGATTCAGAACGTCGCATCAATTGCCGGCAATCTCTGCAATGCCTCGCCGGCGGCGGATGGCGTGCCGGCGCTTTTGGCCCTCGATGCCGATGTCGAATTGCGCTCGGCGAAAGCCGTCCGCCATCTGGCCCTCAGTGAATTCATCCTCGGCAATCGCCGCACGGCGCTGCAGCCGGGCGAGATGGTCACCGCCATCCGTGTCCCGAAGCATTCCACTGCCGGCACCTCGGCCTTCGTCAAGCTCGGCGCCCGGCGTTATCTCGTCATCTCGATCGCCATGGCCGCGGCGCGGCTGGTGGTCGAGAATGGCGTCGTCGCCGATGCGGCGATCGCCGTCGGCGCTTGCTCGGCGGTCGCCCGCCGTCTCGCCGGCGTCGAGACGGCGTTGCGCGGGCAGCCAGTTACTTCCGCTCTTGCCGATGCGGTGCTGTCGGCGCCGTTCGATGAATTGTCGCCGATCGCCGATGTGCGTGGCAGCGCGGAATACCGACAAGCAGCCGCGCGCGAGATCGTAGCCCGCGCGGTGCGCGCTGCGATCGGCCACGGCGAAGGCAAGGTGGCCGCATGAGCATGACCCAGTCCGGTGCTGCCAAATCCGGCATGGCTCAATCTGGCATGGCCCGGTCCGGTATGGACCGCTCCGAGATCGCCTTCGAGGTCAACGGCGCCGCCGTCAGCGTGTCGGTGCCGCCGGTCAGGCGTCTCTCGCAGGTGTTGCGCGACGAGTTGCGGCTGACCGGCACCAAGGTCGGCTGCGATGCCGGCGATTGCGGCGCCTGCACGGTGCTGGTCGACGGCAATCCGGTTTGCGCCTGCCTGATGCCGGCGGCCTCCGTAGCCGGCGCCTCCGTCACCACTGTCGAAGGCCTCGCCAATGGCCGGCTGTCCGCCTTGCAGGCGTCGTTCCTGGAACATGGCGCCGCGCAATGCGGCATCTGCACGCCCGGCCTGCTTGTGGCGGCCACCGCGCTGCTGGATCGCAATCCTACGCCGAGCGAGGCCGAGACGCAGGACGCGTTGGGCGGCGTCCTCTGCCGCTGCACCGGCTACAGGAAGATCGTCGCGGCGGTGATGCAGGCCTCGCAGCACATGAACAGCGTGGATCTTCGCCTGCCGGAAGCTGGCCATGCCGTCGGTGCCTCGCCGGTCCGGCTCGACGGCGTGCCGAAAGTCACCGGTGACGAAAAATTCGGCGGCGATTCCTTTCCAGCCGACGCACTGGCGGTGCTTGTGGTGCGCTCGCCGCATTATCACGCCCGCTTCAGCCTCGGCGATGTCGACGCCTGGACGGAAGCGCATCCCGGCATTGCCGGCGTCTTCACGGCGGCGGATATCCCTGGCCACAACTGCTTCGGCGTCATCGGCCCCTTCGCCGACCAGCCGGCGCTTGCCGATGGTTTTGCGCGCCTGCGCGGCGAGGCCGTGGCGCTCGTCGCCGGCGAGCGCGAAGCGATCCTCGAACTCGACCTGACGGATTTCCCTATCGCCTGGACCGAGCTGCCGCATATGCTGCAGCCCCGCGAGGCGAAGGCCGAAGGCGCTGCGCTGATCCATTCGCACCGCCCGGCGAATCTCCTGACCTCCGGCTATGTCGAGCGCGGCGATCCCGATGGCGCGCTCGCCGGGGCAGCAGCCACTGTCTCAGGCGCCATCGAGACGTCCTTCGTCGAGCACGCCTATATCGAGCCGGAAGCCGGCTACGCCTATTTGGATGGCGACACGCTGGTGGTCGTCGCCTGCACCCAGGCGCCCTATATGGACCGCGATGACACGGCCAAGGTGCTGGGCCTTGCCGTAGACAAGGTGCGCATCGTGCCGACAGCGACAGGCGGCGGCTTCGGCTCGAAGCTAGATGTCTCGCTGCAGCCTCTCATCGGCCTCGTGGCGATGAAGACCGGCCGGCCGGCGGCACTTGCCTACACGCGCAACGAATCGATGATGTCGACCACCAAGCGCCATCCGGCCGAGATGAAGGCGACCATCGGCGCCGATGCCGAGGGCCGGGTCACCGGCATGGTCTTCGAAGGCGATTTCAACACCGGCGCCTATGCCAGCTGGGGTCCGACCGTCGCCAACCGCGTGCCGGTGCATGCCTCCGGCCCTTACCTCACGCCGAACTACCGGGCGACGGGCTACGCCATCCACACCAATGGACCGATCGCCGGCGCGTTCCGCGGCTTCGGTGTGCCGCAGGCCACCATCATGCAGGAGACGCTCTATGACGAGCTCGCCGCAAAGCTCGGCCTGGATCGTCTCGATTTCCGGCTGAAGAACTGCCTTCGTAACGGGTACGAAACAGTCACGGGTCAGCGCCTGGAATCCGGTGTCGGTATCGGCGAATGCCTGGAACAGCTCAAGCCGCATTGGGCGCGTGCGCTGGCGGACGCGGAGGCGTTCAACGCAGCCCATACGGCGAGCAAGCGCGGCGTTGGCGTCGCCTCCTGCTGGTATGGCTGCGGCAACACTTCGCTGCCCAATCCGTCCACCATCAAGGTCGGCATCTCGGCCGCGGGTGACGTCGTCCTGCACCAGGGCGCGGTCGACATCGGCCAAGGCTCCAACACCGTCATCAGCCAGATATGTGCCGACGCGCTCGGCCTGCCGCTGGCCTGTTTCAAGCTGAAGAGCGCCGATACCGCCATCACGCCCGACGCCGGCAAAACATCTGCATCGCGGCAGACTTTTGTAACGGGCAAGGCGGCGGAGAAGGCCGGCCGCGCATTGCGCGAAAAAATCCTGCGCTTCGCCAATGTCTCTGGCCAGGCGACGATCGCGCTCGACGGCGCCAGCATCTCCATCCGCGAAGGCGATGCCGCGCGGCGCATCGATCTTGCGGCGCTCAAGGCCGATGCCGACGGCTTCGTCTTCGTCGCGGAAGAAACCTACGACCCGCCAACGCTGCCGCTCGATGCCAAGGGCCAGGGCAAGCCTTACGCGGTCTACGGCTATGGCGCGCAGATCGCCGAGCTTGAGGTCGATCTCAAGCTCGGCACCGTAAAGTTGATCAAGATCACCGCCGCGCATGATGTCGGCAAGGCGATCAACCCGGTGCTGGTCGAAGGCCAGATCGAGGGCGGCATTGCGCAAGGCATCGGCATGGCGCTGATGGAGGAATATATCCCCGGCCGCACCGAGAACCTGCACGACTACCTCATCCCGACCATCGGCGACGTGCCGCCAATCGAACATATATTGGTCGAGGTTCCGGATCCGGAAGGACCCTTCGGCGCCAAAGGGTTGGGCGAGCATGTGCTGATCCCGACCGTGCCGGCGATCCTCAATGCCATTCGCCATGCCACAGGCGTCCTGGTCGCCAAGGTGCCGGCGACGCCGAGCCGCATCTTGGCGGCGATCCGCGAGAAGGAGGCGCGCCGATGAGCGAGCTTGCCGAACGTTTCGAGACCCATGACCCCGGCGAGAAGCAGGTGGCGGAAAAGATCCGCTGCGATGCCTGTCCGGTCATGTGCTACATCGCCGACGGCCGCACCGGCGCCTGCGACCGCTACGGCAATGTCGGCGGCCGCATCGTGCGCATGGATCCGCTGACCATCCTCGACCACGCGGCCGAAACCGGCGGCGCGGTCGTGCCCTTCGTCGCCGAGGGCGAGGCGTGGCGCGGCGAGCTGGTCAACACCGGACGCCGCTTCGTCACCGCGATCGGCGCCGGCACCACCTATCCCGACTACAAGCCCGCGCCCTTCATCGTCAGCCAGGAGGTGGAAGGCGTCGATCTCGTCACCGTCGTCACCGAGGGCATCTTCTCCTACTGCGGCGTCAAGGTGAAGATCGACACCGACCGACACATCGGTGACGAGACGGCGATCGTGCGCGCGCAAGGCGAGGCGATCGGCCATGTCACGACGGGCGAATACGGCTCGCAGATGCTGTCGCTCGGCGGCGTCCATCATTTGACCGGCGGCTCCAAGGCCGAAGGTCGCGCCACTTGCGACGCCCTGCTCAATCTGTGCAACCGCAAGCCCGTCGAGCTCACCATCGACGGCGGCGCGACGGTCATCGTCGAAGCCGGCAAGGCGCCGGTCATCGACGGCAAGGTCGAGCATCGCATGCGCGTCGGCTGCGGCTCGGCCACCATCGGCATGTTCGCCACGCAATGGCGCGGTCTGGTCGACGAGGTGGTGGTGGTCGACGATCACATCACCGGCGTCGTCTCCGAGCATCAGGCCGGCAAGGTGCTGGGCTGGGAAGATACCGGGATAAAGATCATCGGCCGCCGTTCGACGCCCGGCCGCTATTTCAAGGTGTCGGAGCCCGGTCTCGGCTGGGGCGGCACGACGATCTCCGATCCGCTGTCGATCCTCGGCGACTGGAACGCCAAGAAGGGCGCGCGTCCCGGCCTGTCGCTGCTGATGGTGTCGACCACCGGCGAGCAGTTCGCCTATTACGAGCTGGACGACGAGCTGAAGCCGATCCAGAAGCCATTTCCCGAGCGGCTGCAAAAGTCCGTCGACCTGATCGAGGACAATTGCGAGCCGGCTTTGTGCACGGTTCTGTTCATCGGCGGCGCCGGCGGCTCGCTGCGCGCCGGCGTCACCGAAAACCCGGTAAACCTCACCCGCTCGGTGCAAGGGTTGAAGACCTATGTGACCGTGGGCGGCGCGCCGGTCTATGTCTGGCCGGGCGGCGGCATCACGCTGATGGTCGACGTCACCCGCGTGCCGGAAGGCGCCTTCGGCTATGTGCCGACGCCGGCGCTGGTGGCGCCGATCGAGTTCACCATGCGCCGCGACGATTATGTCCGGTTGGGCGGCTACGAGAACGAGATCCGCAGCGTCGACGACATCCTCGCCAAGGGCGGCGAGTATCTCAATCCGCGCCGCGGCACCGGCGCGCCCGCCGGCAATCCCTGGCCGCCGCTGGCGCAGCTGCGCCGCGACGTGGCGAACGGGGCCGGCTGATGAACGGCCCGCAGGCGCATTGGCTTGCCGACGGCAGGCGCCTCCATCTCAACCATGGGCCGATCGACCTCGTCGTCGAGGCTTTTGGTCCCACCGATGAATGCCGCGCCGCTTACGAACAGGCTGTCGCCCGCTTTCAGACGATCCTGATCGAGGTGGTCGAGGAACTGCCCGAATTGCGCTTGCCGGCCTTCTTCCTGGCGCCGCGCGACTTCGCCGGCCCGACCGCGCGCCGCATGGAGGCTGCCGTCATGCCGTTGGCGGAATGCTTCATCACGCCGATGGCCGCCGTTGCCGGTTCGGTAGCCGACGAAATTCTCAGCGCAATGCTCGCCGGTCGCCGGCTCGATCGCGCTTACGTCAACAATGGCGGCGACTGCGCTCTCCATCTTGGCATCGGCCAGACGATGACGGTGGCGATCGCCGGTACCGGGAATGGCATGGCCGACCGCGTCGCCATTCGCGCCGAGGACGACGTGCACGGCGTTGCCACCAGCGGCTGGCGCGGCCGGTCGTTTTCACTGGGCATAGCCGACGCCGTCACGGTGCTGGCGCCGACCGGCGCGGAGGCCGACGCGGCGGCAACGCTGATTGCCAACGCCGTCGACCTGCCTGGACATCCTGCCATTGCACGCGTTGCGGCGCGCGAGCTGGCGCCGGACAGCGATCTCGGCGAGATGCTGGTGACACAAAGCGTCGGCCCGCTTGACGCCTCCGAAATTGCGCGCGCGCTGGACAACGGCCTTGCCGTCGCCGAAGATTTTCGCCGGCGCGGCCTGATCGCCGCATCGGCGTTGTTTCTGGCGGGCGAGGCCCGCATCAGCGGATCGGTGACGCTCGCCGCGCCCAACAAACATAAAGCGAAGGAAACTGCCCATGCCTGATTTTCCGATCCGCAAGATCGCGGTCCTGACCGAGGAGATTTTTCACGACGGCGGACCCGTGGCGAAAGAGTCGCGCCTGCGCGCCGCAGCCATGGCTGTGGTAAAAAATCCCTTCGCCGGCCGCTATGTCGAAGACCTGCAGAGCGCCATGGAAGACCTGAAGCCGTTGGGACTTCTGCTCTCCGACAGGTTGATCGCGGCGCTCGGCGGCGACGTGAAGAAGATCGACGGCTACGGCAAGGGTGCCATCGTCGGTGCGGCAGGGGAGTTGGAACATGGCGCGCTATGGCACGTGCCCGGCGGCTACGCCATGCGCGAGCGTCTCGGCGACGCCAAGGCCATTGTGCCGTCGGCCAAGAAGGTCGGCGCCTTCGGCGCGCGGCTCGATGTGCCGCTCGGCCACATCAACGCCGCCTATGTGCGCAGCCATTTCGACGCCATGGAGGTCGGCATCAGCGACGGCCCGCGCCCGGACGAGATCCTGTTTTGCCTCGCCATGACCTGCGGTCCGCGCGTCCACAACCGCATGGGCGGCCTGGCGGCAGAGGATATCAAGGCATGGGACGGCTTGAGATGAGCGGCGAGGACAATTTGCTGCGGCTGGTCGAGGCCGAAGACGGCGACGAGAACAACTACCATCTGCAGGATCAGGTCGGCTTCATTCTGCGCAAGGCGCACCAGCGCCATGTCTCGATCTTCGCCTCGCATATCGGCGACCTGACGCCGCCGCAATTCGCGGCTTTGGCCAAGCTTCACGATATCGGCGAAACCTCGCAGAACCAGCTGGGAACGCTGATCGCCATGGATGCCGCAACCGTGAAGGGCGTTATCGACCGGCTGAAGGCGCGAGACCTTGTCGAAGTCTCCAAGCACGAGGTCGACAAAAGGCGGCTGCTGGTCAATCTGACGCCGAAAGGCCGCGAGGCGATCGAGCGGCTGATCCCGCTGGCCCGCGCCATCACCGAGGAAACGCTGGCGCCGCTGACGGCCAAGGAAACCGCGACGTTCCTGCGGCTGCTGGCGAAGCTGGCGTGAGCTCCAAGGGCTCGATTGACCGAGCCCTCCCAACTTCGTCATTCCAGGGCGGAGCAGGAGCGAAGCTCCGTCGCGAAGACCCTGGAATCCATGCCGTGACCTCAGCCGAAGAAAGCAGCGGAGCAGAATTCTGCACCGTGAGCGGCGCTCCTGCGTAACGGGATTCCATGGCCTGCGCGCATCGCTTCGCTCCTTGCTACGCCATAGAATGACGAAGCGATACGCGTTGCGGCCCATCTCCAAACCGCCGGACCCGATGGCGCAAGCATGAGTCGCCGCGCCCGTCCGCCTACACGTCCACTCCGAACATCTCCCTGGCCTGCTTCGGCGTATAGTAGCCAAGCCTGACATCCTCGGCGACCAGCTTCGGGTCGCGCTCGCGCGGATTGCCGTAACCGCCGCCGCCAGGCGTGCCGACACGCACGCGGTCGCCGGCCTTGAGCGCGATGTCCTGTTCCTTGGAAAGATGCGGCGGCACATGCGCTTCGCCGTTGCGGAACACGGTCACGCTGTTCGGCGCGCCGTCCTTGCCGCCAAGCGCGCCCTGCGGTCCGAAGCGGCCGTGGTCCATGACGAAGGACGCGCGGGCTTCACCGCGCAGGATCTCGACCTCGTACGCCAGCCCGAAGCCGCCGCGATGTTTTCCCGCGCCGCCGGAGCCTTCGCGCAGCGCGTAATGCCGGTAGAGCACCGGAAACGCCTGTTCCATGATCTCGACCGGCGGCGACTTCGAAATGCCGATGGTCGAGCAGCCATTGCTCAACCCGTCATGGCCGGCATTGCCGCCATAACCGCCGCCCGAGATCTGGTACATGACATAGTCGCGGCCGCGTGCCGGATCGTTGCCGCCGAGCGCGAAATTGCCGCTGGAGCCGGCGGGTGCCGCCGTCACCTTTTCCGGCAGCGCCTGCACCATCGCGGCGAACACGGCCTCTGCGATGCGCTGCGAGACCTCCGCCGCGCAGCCCGAGACCGGGCGCGGATATCTGGCGTCGAGGAACGTGCCTTCCGGCCGCTTGACGTTCAGCGGCTCGAAGGCGCCGGCGCTGATCGGCACTTCTGGAAAAATATGCCGCATGGCCAGATAGACCGACGACAGCGTCGTCGCCAGCACGCTGTTCATCGGTCCGGCGCAGGGTTTCGATGAGCCGGCGAAGTCGAAGGTCAGCGTGTCGCCCTGCTTCTCGACGGCGAGATTGATGGTCAGCGGCTCGTTCACCACCCCGTCGGAATCGACGAAGGCCTGCGAGCGGTAGACGCCGTCCGGGATCACGGCGATCGAGGCGCGCATCTGCTCGGCGGCGCGGCGGCGCAGTTCCGCGATTGCCTCGACGACGGTTTCGTCACCGTAACGATCCAGAATTTCGTTGAGCCTGTCCTGGCCGATCAGCAGCGCGGCGGCCTGCGCGCGGATGTCGCCGATGCGCTGGTCGGCGACCCGGATGTTGGAACAGATGATGGCGTAGATTTCCGGATCGAGCGTGCCCTTCTTGAACAGTTTTACCGGCGGCAGGCGCAGGCCTTCCTGTTCGACCGCCGTGGCCGAAGCGGAGAAGCCGCCCGGCACCGAACCGCCTATATCCGGCCAGTGGCCGGTGTTGGAAAGCCAGCAGAACATCTTGCCGCCGCGATAGACCGGCATGACGAAGCGCACATCCATCAGATGCGTGCCGCCGAGATAGGGGTCGTTGACGATGTAGATGTCGCCCGGCTCCGGCGCCAGGCATCGTCCGTCGGCGATCATCTTGATCACCGTCCTGGTCGAATATTGCATGACGCCGACAAACACCGGCAGGCCCTGGCTGCCCTGCGCGATCAGCGACCCGTCGACGGCCGAATAGATGCCGTCCGAACGGTCATTGGCCTCGGCGATGACCGGCGAGAAGGCCGCGCGCGAGAAGGTCAGGTCCATCTCGTCGCAGACCTGCTGCAGGGCAGCCTGCAGCACCGAAAGCGTGATCGTGTCGAGCTTTGCCATCTCAGGCCTCGCCGATGTCGATGATGATGTTGCCGTCGGCATCCGAGCGCGCCCGGTCGCCGGGTTCGAGCACGGTGGTGGCATCCATCTGCTCCAGGATTGCCGGCCCCTCAATTGTTGCGTCGAGCGGCAGCTTTTCGCGCGCATAGACCGGGGTGTCGTGCCAGCGCCCGCTGTACCAGACCGGCCGGATTTCGCGCCGCGCCTCGTTGAGCGTGGCGGCGCGTCCTACCGGATCGATCAGCCGCGACAGGTCGATCTGCGGCCGCACGCCGGTGACCGATGTGTTGAGGTTGACGAGATTGGCGCGGATTTCCGGCAGCTCGACCTTGAAGCGGGCGAAATAGGCTTTTTCGAACAGAAGCTGCAGTGTTTCTCGTGAAACCGACGAGGAGGGCAACGGCACGTTGATGATGTGCGTCTGGCCGACGAACTGCATGTCGGCCGAATGCGTCACGCGGATCGCGTCCGGCTTCACCGCTTCCTTCGCGATCAGCGCCTCGCCTTCGTTACGGTGCCGTTCCAACACCTCGCGAAGCGCGGTTTCGTCGAGGCCGCCGACCGGCATGTTGATCGTGTTGACGAAGTCGTGGCGCAGGTCGGCAACCACGCAGCCGAGCGCATTGGTGATGCCCGGGCGCGCCGGCACCAGCACTCTCGGCAGGCCGAGCTCGCGGGCAAGCGCCGTCGCGTGCAAGGGCCCGGCGCCGCCGAAGGCGAACAGCGCGAAATCGCGCGGATCGTGGCCGCGCGAGACCGAGACCATGCGGATGGCGCCCGCCATCTTCATGTTGCCGAGCCTCAAGACGGCACCCGCCGCTTCGACGCCGGAGAGCCCTGTGCGCTTGCCGATCCTGTCTTCGAAAATACCGGTGACGCGCTCGACGGTGACGGGATTGTCGACGGCGAGCAATTTCTTGGGCGCCAGGCGACCGAGCACCAGATTGGCGTCGGTGATGGTCGGCTCGATGCCGCCGCGCCCGTAGCAGATCGGGCCGGGATTGGCGCCGGCGCTTTCGGGGCCGATCTGGATCAGCCCGGCCGCATCGACGCGCGCGATCGAGCCGCCGCCGGCGCCCACCGTGTGCACCGCCACCATCGGCACATGGATCGGCATCGCATATTCGATCTCGATCTCGTTGGAGACGGCGGGCTCGGCATTGCGGATCAGCGCCACGTCGGTCGAGGTGCCGCCCATGTCGTAGGTGACGAGATTGCCGAAGCCGGCGCGCTTTCCCGTATAGGCGGCGGCGATCACGCCCGACGCCGGGCCCGACATCACCGTCTTGGCCGATTCCTGCGTGACGAAGCGGGCCGAGATCATGCCGCCATTGCCGTTCATGATCAGGAAGTCGCGGGCGTAGCCCTTTGCCGCCAGCTCCTTGCGCAGCCGCTCGACATAGCGTTCCAGGATCGGCTGCACCGAGGCGTTCACCGCCGCGGTGACGCCGCGTTCGAACTCGCGCGCTTCCGAAAGCAGCGCGTGTCCGGTGGTGATATGGCCGTTCGGCCAGAGCTCCGCCGCGATCTCTGCCGCGCGCCGCTCATGCGACGGGTTGGCGTAGGAATGCAGGAAATGGATGACCAGCGACTCGCAACCGGCGTCGAGCAGCGTCTTCACCGCATCGCGCATCTCGGCTTCGTCGAGTGGGATACGCGCGGCGCCCGACGCCTCGACCCGTTCCGACACTTCGAGCCGAAGGTCGCGGGGAATGACGGGGACGAAGGTGCCCGTCATGCCATAGGCCTGCGGTCTTGTGCGGCGGCCAAGCTCGATCACGTCGCGGAAGCCTCGGGTGGTGATCATGCCGGTTCGCGCCAGCCGGCGCTCCAGCACGGCGTTGGTGGTCGTCGTCGTGCCGTGCACGATGAGGTCGATGCCGTCGATCGGAAAGCCGGTCGCGCCAAGGGCCGCGACCACCCCGAAGGCCTGGTTCTCCACTGTGGTCGGGGTCTTGGCGATATGGACTTTGCCGCCCGCCTTGCCGTCGATCAAAAGCAGATCGGTGAAGGTTCCGCCGACATCGATGCCGGCCACGACGCTTCCCGCCGACGCCGAAAATTTCTCATTCATTGCCGAAACCCGAAATGCCAGGACTACGGATATGCCTCGGTTTGGAAAGGCGTTTTACGCCGCCATCTTGACCTGGAGATCATTTGTATACTAATAAATTCCAGACACAAGAGCTTACCGCTTGACAGTGTGCAGGGAGCACGCCGGAACCTGACCGTTCGGGCGCGCACGAGAAGGTTTGGCGCCAGAAGGTTCCGTCTGGGCCGGAAAGTTGGGTTGGAATGAACACGACATCCGCGTTGAACGTCGCCGGCGCAAAGCCGCTGCAGTTCCCGATCCCGGCCAATGTCTATGCCGAGACCGTGGTGTCGGTGAAGCATTATACCGATCGGCTGTTCTCCTTCCGCATCACCCGGCCGCAGTCGCTGCGCTTCCGCTCCGGCGAGTTCGTTATGATCGGCCTGCCCAATGCCGAGAAGCCGATCTTCCGCGCCTATTCGGTCGCGAGCCCCGCCTGGGACGACGAGCTCGAATTCTTCTCGATCAAGGTGCCCGACGGTCCGCTGACCTCCGAGCTGCAGAAGATCGAGGTCGGCGACACCGTCATCATGCGCCAGAAGTCGACCGGCACGCTGGTGCTCGACGCGCTGACGCCCGCCAAGCGCGTGGTCATGATCTCGACCGGCACCGGCATCGCGCCCTTCGCCAGCCTGCTGCGCGACCCCGACACCTACGAAAAATTCGACCAAGTCATCCTCACCCACACCTGCCGCGACAATGCCGAGCTCACCTACGGCCAGGAGCTGGTGGCGGCGCTCGAGAGCGACCCGCTGATCGGCGAGCTGACCGGCGGCCGCGTCACGCTCTACAATTCGACCACCCGCGAGGAATCGGCGCGCATGGGCCGCATCACCGCGCTGATCGGCTCGGGCAAGTTCTATTCAGACCTCGGCATCGACAAGCTCAACCCTGAGACCGACCGCATCATGATCTGCGGCTCGATGCATATGCTGAAGGACATCAAGGAACTCGCCGAAAGCCTCGGCTTCCAGGAAGGTTCCTTGAGCCATCCGGCCAGCTTCGTCGTCGAGCGCGCCTTCGTCGGCTGAGGCGGGCAGCCGGCCAGCTCTGTTGGAAGCCACTGAGATTTACCGACGACATTCGCGCTTCGTCATTCTAGGGCGGAGCAAGGAGCGGAGCGACGCGCACAGACCCTGGAATCCATGCCGTTACGCTAAGGCGTTGCGGCGGTTACAGAATTCTGCACCGTTGCACTCTGCGGCAGAGGTCACGGCATGGATACTCGGGTCAAGCCCGAGTATGACGAAGGGATGGGCGTTGCGGCCAATCTCCAACGCCGGGAGCGCCTACCCAGCATGATGTTTTGATCATACGGTCAAAAATCTGCTGCCTGAGCCGCCTTTTTGCGCTATGACCCTTTGAAAGACTCGTGAAGCATCGCTTCACGGGCTATCTTCGTGCGTGCCACCCAATGACACCCACGAACATAAAGCGCAAAGGCGCTGAGTGAAAGGGCAGGAGATGAGCACCATCCGCGAGGCCGGCGCAGGCGCGCCCAAGGTGATGCCGCTGCCGGCGCGCGCCGCCGCCAACACGCCGCTGCCGCTGGACCACGGCATTGCCCGCAACCCCGGCATGAAGCTCGATCTCGGTTTTCTGGAATCGGTGCGCAGCGTCAACCGCTCGGCGCTGGAGCGTCGGGTCGCGACGCTCACCAAGCGGCGCTCGATCAAGGCCGACAACCAGGCCGCCTGGCTCCTGCGCGCCATCGCCTGCATGGACCTCACCACGCTGAACTCCAACGATACCGACGAGCGCGTGCGCCGGCTTTGCGCCAAGGCGATCAACCCGCTGCGCCGCGATATCGTCGAGGGCCTCGGCATATCAGGCGAGGCGATCCGTCCGGCGGCGGTCTGCGTCTATCATCCCTTCGTGGCTACGGCGGTCGACGCCGTGCGCGGCACCGGCATCCATGTCGCCGCGGTCTCGACTGCTTTCCCGCACGGGCTTGCGCCGCTCTCGACGCGCCTGCAGGAGATCGAGGCGTCGGTGAAGGACGGCGCCGACGAGATCGATGTCGTCATCCCGCGCGGCCTGGTCTACGGCGCCAAATGGCGCGAGCTGTTCAACGAGATCGTCGCCATGCGCGCGGCCTGCGGCGATGCGCATCTCAAGGTCATTCTCGGCACTGGCGACCTCGCCACGCTGCGCAACGTGATGCTCGCGTCGATGGTGGCGATGATGGCGGGCGCCGATTTCATCAAGACGTCGACCGGCAAGGAAAGCGTCAACGCCACGCTGCCCGTCGGCCTTGCCATGGTGCGCGCCATCCGCGCCTATTTCGAGGAGACCGGCTATCTTATCGGCTTCAAGCCGGCCGGCGGCATTTCCACTGCCAAAGTCTCGCTCGACTGGCTGGTGCTGATGAAGGAAGAGCTCGGCCGGCCCTGGCTCGAGCCGGATCTGTTCCGCTTCGGCGCCTCCAGCCTGCTCACCGACATCGAGCGCCAGCTCGAGCATCATTTGACCGGCCACTATTCGGCCAACCACCGCCACGCGATGGCGTAAAGCTGCGGACCACAGTTTTGAACGTCGAGTTCCTTCGCGCCCCCCTCTGTCCTGCCGGACATCTCCCCCACAAGGGGGGAGATCAGCTTGCGCCTTTGTCCGCTCCAGTCTTGCAATGCTGGCGATTGGCGAAATCGCCGATGACGGCCAATCTCCCCACAAGTGGGGGAGATGTCCGGCAGGACAGAGGGGGGCGCCGTAGAGCACCCACTTATCCAGAAATCTCCTCCGGGAGGAGCGCCCCATGAACATCCTCGAACGTTATCACGCCATGGAGTACGGCCCGGCGCCGGAAGCCCGCAACGAGGCCGACGCCTGGCTTGCCGGCCGCGATTTCTCCAAGGCGCTGTTCATCGACGGTGGTTGGAAGGCGGCGGCAAGCGGCAAGACTTTCGACACCAGCGAGCCGTCTTCCGGCAAGCTGCTTGGCAAGGTCTCGGATGCGGGCGCCGCCGACATCGACGCGGCGGTTGCTGCTGCGGCAAAAGCGCTGCCGAAATGGTCGGCGTCATCGGGCTACGCCCGCGCAAAAGTTCTCTATGCCATCGGCCGGGCCATGCAGCGCCACCAGCGCCTGTTCGCGGTGCTGGAATCGATCGACAACGGCAAGCCGATCCGCGAGAGCCGCGACATCGACGTGCCGTTGGCGATCCGCCACTTCATCCATCATGCCGGCTGGGCACAGACGCTGGACAAGGATTTTCCCGACCATAAGCCGGTCGGCGTCGTCGGCCAGGTTATCCCGTGGAATTTCCCGCTGCTGATGCTGGCCTGGAAGATCGCGCCGGCCTTGGCCGCCGGCTGCACGGTGGTGCTGAAGCCTGCCGAATTCACGCCGCTCACCGCCATATTGTTCGCCGAGATCTGCGAGCGGGCGGGCGTGCCGAAAGGCGTCGTCAACATCGTCCAGGGCGGCCCTGAGGCCGGTGCGGCCATCGTCAACCATCCCGGCGTCCAGAAGATCGCCTTCACCGGCTCTTCGGAAGTCGGCAAGATCATCCGCAAGGCCACCGCCGGTTCCGGCAAGAAGCTTTCACTTGAGCTCGGCGGCAAGTCGGCCTTCATCGTCTTCGAGGATGCCGATCTCGACAGCGCCGTCGAAGGCCTGGTCGACGGCATCTGGTTCAACCAGGGCCAGGTCTGCTGCGCCGGCTCGCGTCTGCTGGTCCAGGAAGGCGTCGCCGAAGCCTTCATCGCCAAGATCAAAGTCAGGATGAGCCGGCTGCGCGTCGGCAGCCCGCTCGACAAGAACACCGATATCGGCCCGCTTGTCGATCGCACCCAGCTCGACCGCGTCAAGGGTCTTATTGCCGAGGGCGCGAAACAGGGCGCCGTCTGCTGGCAGCCGGACGCTGCCTTGCCCTCTTCCGGCTATTATCACCTGCCGACGCTGGCGACGGGTGTTTCGCCGGCTAATATATTGGCGCAGGAAGAGGTGTTCGGGCCGGTGCTGGCGACGATGAGCTTCCGCAACACCGAGGAGGCGATCGAGCTTGCCAACAACACGCGCTACGGCCTGGCTGCTTCGGTGTGGAGCGAGAACATCAATCTGGCCCTGCATGTCGCGCCGCAATTGAAGGCGGGCGTGGTGTGGGTCAACGGCACCAACATGTTCGACGCTGCCTGCGGCTTCGGCGGCTACCGCGAAAGCGGTTTTGGCCGCGAAGGCGGCCGCGAGGGCATGTTCGAATATCTGGCGGCCAAGCTGCCCGTCGGGCCTGTCCTCAAGCCGGCAGCCGCCGGCTCGGCCCAGCCGGTCGAGCAGGCCGACGGCACGGCCATCGACCGCACCGCAAAACTGTTCATCGGCGGCAAGCAGGTCAGGCCGGATGGCAACTATTCGCTCGCCGTCGCCACCGCCAAGGGCAAGCTGGCCGGTGAAGTCGGCCTCGGCAACCGCAAGGACATTCGCGACGCGGTCGCCGCCGCCCGCGCCTGCAAGGCCTGGCCGGAGGCGACCGCCTATAACCGCAGCCAGGTGCTCTATTATTTCGCAGAGAACCTTTCGGGCCGCGCCGATGAGTTCGCCGCACGCCTTGTCCAGTTGACCGGCGTCACCGCCAAGGCCGCGCGCGAGGAGGTCGAGCAGTCGATCGAGCGGCTGTTTCTCTATGCGGGCCTGACCGACAAGTTCGAGGGCCGCGTCCACCAGCCGCCGGCCCGCGTCGTGACGCTCGCGCTGCATGAGCCGGTCGGCGTCGTCGGCATCATCGCGCCGGACAACCAGCCGCTGCTCAACTTCATTTCGCTGGTCGCGCCGGCGCTTGCCATGGGCAACACAGTCGTCGCCGTCCCGTCCGAGCGGCATCCGCTGCTTGCGACCGACCTCTACCAGGTGATCGAATATTCCGACATTCCGGCCGGCGCCATCAACATCGTCACCGGCCGCAGCGCGGAGCTCGCCGGCGTGCTGGCCAAGCATGACGACGTCGACGGGCTCTGGGTGTTCGCCGATGCCGACGCCTGCGCCAAGGCGGAAGCCGACTCCATCGGCAACTTGAAGCGCGTCTGGACCGGCAATGGCCGCAGCCTCGACTGGTCCTCGGCGGAGGCGGCAGGCGAGGCCTTCCTGCGCCGCGCCATCGAGATCAAGAATGTCTGGGTGCCCTACGGCGACTGAGCAGTCCCGTCTGAGGCGCGCCGCGCGACGGAGCCGTTTTGGCCGCTACCGCGAAGGTGATTGCCCTCGGGCTTGACGCCCGGGCGCGTGTTCTTTAAGGAGAAAAAACATCTTTATCTGTGAAGCGGAAATCTGACCGCACGAGCCGGCTGTCTGGCACATGACGCCTGGGCCGGCCATCGATAGAGGCGGACGCTCCAGGCAAGGCGAGGAGAAAAGCATGGCGGATCTGGCGGGTAAGGTGGTTGTGGTCACCGCGGCGGCGCAAGGCATCGGCCGGGCGAGCGCGCTGGCCTTCGCCAAGGCGGGCGCGACCGTTCATGCCACCGATATCAACGAGCCGCTATTGGCCGAGCTGGGCAAGACTGCCGGCGTCAAGACCCGCCAGCTCGATGTGCTGAACGACGCGGCAGTCGCATCTGCCTTCGCCGAGATCGGCCGGGTCGACGTGCTGTTCAACTGCGCCGGCTTCGTCCATGGCGGCTCCATCCTCGAGATGAAGGACGAGGATCTCGACTTCGCGCTCAACCTCAATGTCCGTTCGATGATCCGCACCATCCGCGCCGTGCTGCCGGGCATGCTGGAGCGCGGCGACGGCTCCATCATCAACATGGCCTCGCTGGCGAGCTCGCAGAAGGGTGTGCCGAACCGCTTCGTCTACGGCCTGACCAAAGCGGCGGTCGTCGGCCTGACCAAGGCAGTCGCCGCCGATTATGTGGCCAAGGGCATTCGCTGCAACGCCATCTGCCCCGGCACGGTCGAAAGCCCGTCGCTGCAGGACCGCATGCATGCGCAGGGCGACTATGAGGCAGCGCGCGCGGCCTTCATCGCCCGCCAGCCCATGGGCAGGCTTGGCACGCCGGAGGAGATCGCCGATCTCGCCGTCTATCTTGCCGGCGCAACCTACACGTCGGGGCAGGCCTACAACATCGACGGCGGCTGGTCGATCTGAGGGATCGGGAAGGGCTTGGCAGGAGATCGAGGTACTGCATCGATCGGTCTGAAAATCCCTTTCGCCGGATCGCCCGATGCGGCGTTCGCGCTTGCCGGGGACCAGATCGATGGCTACGGTCCGCCCGGCTTTCGCAACGACCGCAATCGAAACGAATTTTGCAAAATGGCTTCAGGCCGCACCTTAGGAGAAGAATGATGAAGTTGTTGCGCTATGGCGAAGCTGGCAGCGAAAGGCCGGGCCTGCTCGATGCGGACGGGACGATCCGCGACCTTTCGGCTCATGTCACCGACATCGCCGGCACGGCGCTTCATCCGGCTTCGCTGGAGATGCTCTCGAAGCTCGATCCGAAGTCGCTCCCGGTGGTTCCCGGCAAGCCGCGCCTGGGCGCCTGCATCGCCGGCACCGGAAAATTCATCTGCATCGGCCTGAACTATTCCGATCACGCCGCCGAGACCGGCGCCACCGTGCCGCCGGAGCCGATCATCTTCATGAAGGCAAGCTCGGCGATCGTCGGGCCTGATGACGACGTGCTGATCCCGCGCGGCTCGGTCAAGACCGACTGGGAAGTCGAGCTCGGCGTGATCATCGGCAAGACAGCGAAGTATGTCTCGCAGGACGACGCGCTGGATTATGTCGCCGGCTATTGCGTCGCGCATGACGTCTCCGAGCGCGCCTTCCAGGCCGAACGCCAGGGCCAGTGGACGAAGGGCAAGTCGTGCGACACGTTCGGCCCGACCGGCCCCTGGCTGGTCACCAAGGACGAGGTCGCCGACCCGCAGAACCTTAAGATGTGGCTGACCGTCAACGGCAAGACGATGCAGAACGGCTCGACCAGGACCATGGTCTTTGGCGTCAAATATCTGGTCGCCTATCTCAGCCAGTTCATGTCGCTGCATCCCGGCGACATCATCTCCACCGGCACCCCGCCCGGCGTCGGCCTCGGCATGAAGCCGCCGGTGTTCCTGAAGCCCGGCGACGTCGTCGAACTCGGCATCGAAGGGCTCGGCCAGCAGAAGCAGATATTCAAGGCGGACGAGTAAGCGCAGACCTCACCTTCTCCCCTTGTGGGAGAAGGTGGATCGGCGCGCAGCGCCGAGACGGATGAGGGGTGCTCCAGCGGAGTGCTGCCTTGAAGATTGAGGGTATCCCACGCTTCATTCTGTCGCGACGAGATCCTTCCAACACCCCTCATCCGGCCGCTTCGCGGCCACCTTCTCCCACAAGGGGAGAAGGGGAAGCCGGCGCTTACCTCAACACCTTTCCATCCGCCCCAAACCTATACGTCTTCGCCGCATCCGGGGTCGCGTAGAGGGTCGCGCCCGGCTCGGCGTTGTAGACGCCGAAGATGCGCACGGTGATCAGCCCGGCCTTCTCGCAGTCGAGATAGAGATTGGTGTCGGCACCGAGATGCTCGGCATGCACGACCGTGCCTTTCCAGGCGCCCGACGTCGCGTCGACGGTGACATGTTCCGGCCGCACGCCGATGGTCTTGGCCGTCTCGCCCAGCCTGGCGCCGTCGATGAAATTCATCTTCGGCGAGCCGATGAAGCCGGCGACGAATTCGTTGGCCGGCGAATTGTAGAGCTCCATCGGACTGCCGATCTGCTCGATGCGGCCGGCGTTGAGCACCACGATTTTGTCGGCCAGCGTCATCGCTTCGACCTGATCGTGGGTGACATAGATCATCGTCGCCTTCAGCCGCCGGTGCAGCTGCGCGATCTCAAGCCTGGTGTTGACGCGCAACGCGGCGTCCAGGTTCGACAGCGGTTCGTCGAAGAGAAAAAGCTTCGGCTCGCGCACCACGGCGCGGCCGATAGCGACGCGCTGGCGCTGGCCGCCCGACAGTTCCGCCGGGCGCCGCTCGAGGTACGGCTCCAGCGACAGCATCGCCGAGGCGATCTTGATGCGCCGCTCGATCTCGGCCGCCGGCGTGCCAGCCTGCTTCAGGCCCAGCGCCATATTGTTCTTCACCGTCAGGTGCGGGTAGAGCGCGTAGGTCTGGAACACCATGGCGATGCCGCGTTTGGCCGGCGGGGTGACGGAAACGTCCGTGCCGTCGATCAGCACGCGGCCGGAGGTCGAATCTTCCAGGCCGGCGATGACGCGCAGCAGCGTCGATTTTCCGCAGCCGGACGGGCCGACGAAAACGACGAACTCGCCGTCCGTCACC
The DNA here is from genome assembly GCF_006440615.1 of Mesorhizobium sp. B2-6-2. NCBI lineage: Bacteria > Pseudomonadati > Pseudomonadota > Alphaproteobacteria > Hyphomicrobiales > Phyllobacteriaceae > Mesorhizobium > Mesorhizobium sp. B2-6-2. The sequence continues at coordinate 336,176 of NZ_VFUG01000001.1, forward strand.
TCGAGATCGATGCCCTTCAGCACCTCGACCGGCCCGAAAGCCTTCTTCACATTCTCGATCTTCAGCGAGCCCACGGCGTCGTTCCTGTTCTAGAGTTTTACGGCGTTGCCGCTGTGCACGCTCTCGTCGGCGGCAAGGCAGACGGCAAGCGACTTCACGGCATCGTCCATGTGGCGGGTGAGGTCGATATTTTCGCGGATGGCCTTGAGCAGGAAGGCCTGTTCGAGGTCGCAAAGTTCCTGGTGGCCCGGTTCGCCTTCCATCGACAGCAGCTGGTCTTCCGTAGCGAATTTGCCGTCCGGCCCGGTCGCCGCGCTATGCAGCTTGATCGTCGAGGTCTTGGTGTGGGTGTCGATATCGTCGGACTTCACACCCTCCTTCATCACGATCGAGACGCAGCCCTTGGGCGACATCACGTCCTTCACGAAGAAGGCCGTCTCCGAGATCATCGGCCCCCAGCCGGCCTCATACCAGCCGACCGAGCCGTCCTCGAACAGCACCTGCAGGTGCCCGTAATTGTACATCGACGGCGCCACCTCGTCGCTCAGCCGCACCCCCATGCCGCGTACTTCGACGGGCTTCGAGTCGGTGATCTGCAGCATCACGTCGAGATAATGCACGCCGCAGTCGACGATCGGCGACGTCGTCTGCATCAGCTGCTTGTGCGTCTCCCAGGTATTGCCGGAGGATTGCTGGTTGAGGTTCATGCGGAAGACATATGGGCCGCCGAGCTTGCGCGCCTCGGCGATCAGCCGCACCCAGGACGGATGGTGACGCAGGATATAGCCGATCACCAGTTTCTTGCCGTTGGCCTTCGCGGCATCGACGACTCGCTTTGCGTCGGCAACCGTGGTCGCCAGCGGCTTCTCGACGAAGACATGGCAGCCGGCCTCGAAGGCCCGCACCGCATAGTCGGCATGGCTGTCGGAATAGGTGGCGACCGCCGCGACATCCGGCCTCTCGTCGCGCAGCGCGTCGTCAAAGGAGCGCCTTATGCCGTAGCCGGCGAGCCCGTCCGGCAGCGGCACGTCGGAACGGTTGATCAGCGCCGCGATCTGAAAACCCGGATTTGTGTGGTAGGCGAGCGCATGGCTGCGGCCCATGTTGCCGAGGCCGGCGACGACAACGCGAAGGGGTTTTTCCGAGCTCACTTGACCGCTCCTGACGTGATGCCGCGGATCAGCTGCCGCGAGAAGATGACATAGAGGATCAGCACCGGCAGGATCGCCAGCGACAGCGCCGCCAGGATCGCATTCCAGTTGGTGACGAACTGGCCGAGAAAGAGCTGCGCGCCGAGCGTCACCGTCTTGGTCTCTTCCGACGGCGCCAGGATCAGCGGGAACCACAGATCGTTCCAGATCGGGATCATGGTGAAGACGGCGACGGTCGCCATGGACGGACGCACCAGCGGCAGCACCAGCCGGAAGAAGATCGTGTATTCCGACAGCCCGTCTATGCGGCCTGCGTTCTTCAGGTCGCTGGACACCTGCTTCATGAATTCCGACAGGATGAAGATCGCCAGCGGCAGGCCTTGCGCGGTATAGACCAGGATCAGCGCCGTCAGCGTGTTGACCAACCCGGTCGCCACCATCAATTGCAGGATGGCGACGGTGCCGAGCCTGATCGGGATCATGATGCCGAGCGCCAGGTAAAGGCCCATCATCGTGTTGCCGCGGAAGCGGTATTCCGACAGCGCGAAGGCGGCCATCGCGCCGAACAAGAGCACGAAGAACAGCGAGGCGACGGTGACGACGAGGCTGTTCTGGAAGTAGTGGATGAAGTCGCCCTGGCCGATCACCGTGGTGTAGCCGATCAGGTCGAAGGTCTTCGGCGTCGGCGGCGTCAGCGGCGCGCCGAAGATGCCCGCGCGCGACTTGAACGAATTCATCACCACCAGGATCACCGGAAACAGCGCAATCGCGGTGTAGGTCAGGAGGATCGCATGCGCGCCGATGGCGCGTGGCAAGGAGCGCGTGGCTGTGCTCATTGCAAAGTCTCCTCATGAGCCGCGTTCCCCAAGGATGGCGCCAACGCACCCCCCTCTGTCCTGCCGGACATCTCCCCCTCAAGGGGGGAGATCGGCAGCTTCGATGGCGCTGACCAATCTCCAGCGATGAAAATTGGCGAAAGCGGCGATGACATCCAATCTCCCCCCTTGAGGGCAGGGGGATCGCATGTGGGGTTTATCGGCGAAGGCCAACACAAGGCCGTCATCCTCGGGCTTGTCCCGAGGATCCGCCGTCGCACGCGGATATAGTGCGACCAGTTCAGGGGCCGGTAGATCCTCGGGACAAGCCCGAGGATGACGTCAAGACATGCCGGGTTCTCCGAAGTCCCAAAGCCATGTGCAATAGCCCTGCCTTTGAGGGGGAGATGGCCGGCAGGCCAGAGGGAAGTGTTCAAGCTCGACATCTCCAACCCTCAGAACTGGTAGCGACGCAGGCGCGTCTGCACGAGGAACAGGTAGACGCAGACGCCGGCGAGGATGATCAGAAACATGATCGTGGCGATCGCGGCGCCCATGTTGGGATCCCCGACCTGCAGCTGGAAGCCGAAGAAGGCGCGGTAGAGGAAGGTGCCGAGGATGTCGGTCGAGTAGTTCGGCCCGGCGAGCGCCCCTTGCGCCGTGTAGATCAGGTCGAAGGCGTTGAAATTGCCGACGAAGGTCAGGATCGAGATGATGCCGATCGAGGGCAGGATCAGCGGCAGCTTAATCTTCCAGAACTGCGCCATGCCGGTGACGCCGTCGCATTCGGCCGCCTCGATCACCTCGTCGGGGATCGACAGCAGCGCCGCGTAGATCAGCATCATCGGGATGCCGACGAACTGCCAGACCGAGACCAGGCTGAGCGCGGTGAGCGCATACTGCTCCTTGCCCAGCCACGGCGTGAAGAAGCTCTTCAATCCGACGAAATCCATCAGATGCGGCGCCACGCCCCAGATCGGCGACAGGATCAGCTTCCAGGCGAAGCCGACGATGACGAAGGACAGGATCGTCGGCACGAAGATCGCCGTGCGGTAGAAGGCGGTGAAGCGCAGCCGGGGGCTGGAAAGAAGCGCCGCCAGAAGCACACCGATCGGGTTCTGCACCAGCATGTGGATGATGAAGAACCAGACATTGTTGCGCAGCGCGTTCCAGAAATTCACCGACCAGTTCGGATCGCCGAACAGCGTGCGGAAATTGCCCAATCCGACAAAGACCTGGGACTGCTCGATGTTGCGGAACAGCGAAAGCTGCAGCGTGCCGAACAGCGGCAGGATCATGAATGCGGTGTAGACCAGCACCGCCGGCGCCAGGAAGACGCCGACATGCCAGCGGATCGCTCTTTTCGGTCGCGTTTCTGCAGCCATGAGTTCGGTAGCCATGAGTTCGGTAGCCATGAGTTCGGTTCCCCGCCGTCTCTGGGTTCCAGGTCGGTCGATGCTAGCTGGTGCCTCGATGCACGGCTTGGCTGTCCCCTTCGAGGAGAAAGACAAGCCAGCGACAGATCGGCTCCGTCTCCCCCGCACGGTGAGGGTAAGACCGGGAGGCTGCGCCGACAATCGCTATCGGGAACTGTTTGAATGCCGGCCGGGCCCGCGCCCGGCCGGCATCGCGATCGATGCTCTTACTTCGCCGGCTTGTACCAGCTGTCGAGACCGTCCTGCAGCTTCTTGGCCGCGGCTTCTGGCGTATCGGTGCCGTTGATCACATTGGCCGATTCGACCCAGGTCTCGTTCTCGAGGTTCGGCGTGCCGCGCGACAGGATCTGGTAGGTCGAGCGGATCGTCGACTTGCACTTGCCGCGCCAGGAGACGAATTCCTGAGCCAGCGGGTCTTCCATCTTCACCGGCGAGGAGTTCAGGCTGAAGAAGCCCGGCAGCGCGTTGGCGTAGATGGTGGCGAAATCCGGCGAGGCGACCCAGGACAGGAACTTCTTGGCCTCTTCCGCATGCTTCGACGCCGCATTCAGGCCCATGCCGATGTCGGTATGGTCGGAGATGTAGCAGGTGTCGCCGGCCTTCTCGACTGGCGGCGGGAAAGCGCCCATCTTGAACTGCGCCTGGGTGTTGAACAGGCCGATTTCCCACGAGCCGGCCGGGTAGATGGCGGCGCGGCCGAGCGTGAACAGGTTCTGGCTGTCCGGATAGGTCTGCGCCTCGAAGCCGTCGCCGAGATACGGCTTCCACTTGGCCAGTTCCTCATACGGCGCGACCCAGTCCTTGTCGGTCAGCTTTTGCTCGCCCTTGATCAGCGCCTGGCGGCCTTCCTCGCCCTTCCAATAGTTCGGGCCGATATTCTGGTAGCCCATGGTCGCGGCTTCCCAGAGGTCCTTGGTGCCCATCGCCATCGGTATATAGGTGCCGTCCGCCTTGATCTTGTCGAGCGCGGCGAAGAACTCGTCGCGGGTCTGCGGCACCTTGATGCCGAGCTTGTCGAAAGCATCCTTGTTGTAGATGAAGCCGTGGATCACCGAGGCCATCGGCACGCAGAAGCTCGACTTGCCGTCGTCGGTCTGCCAGGCGGCCTTGGCGACGGGCGAGAAGTTCTCCATGCCAGGGAGCGAGCTCAGGTCGGCGAGGTTGCCCTTCTTGAACAGCTCCAGCGACTTGTCGAAGGGGCGGCAGGTGATCAGGTCGCCTGCCGAGCCGGCGGCGAGCTTGGCGCCGAGGGCCGCGTCGTATTCGGTCGGCGCCGAAGGCGCGAACACCACCTTGATGCCGGGGTTCTTGGCTTCGAAGGCCGGGATCAGCTTGTCCTTCCAGATGGTCAGGTCGTCGCCGCGCCAGCTTTCGATGTTGAGCGTCACGTCCTCGGCCAGCGCCATCCCGGTCGTGCCGAGGATGCTTGTGCCGAGCAGAAGGGCCGTCAGTAGTTTGGTCTTCATCTTCAGTCTCCCTGTTGACCTTTTTCAGGTTCGGTTTTGAGAACAGAGGCTCAGCGCCCCTTGCTCCCCTCGCAAGCCCGTTTCACCCCGATGGAAATCGGGATGAAACAGGCCCTACCTCTTTGTTAGGGCATGATCTTTTCCGAAAAGCGGGTTCCATTTTTCGGGATCATGCCCCAGCGCGGAAAGCGCCGGCCTGAGCTTCTGGCCGGCTCCTTCCAGTATCTTCTCGGCCGCGTCGGCGCTGGCGGCGCCCGCGGCGAGCAGAATCGCGGTCTTGACGCCGCCGCGGCTCTCTTCAAGCAGGCGGGCGGCGTCGTCGCGGCTCTTGCCGCTGATGGCGGCGACCATGCGCACGGCGCGGTCGCGCAGCTTGATGTTGTCGGCGGTGAGGTTGACCATATAGCCGTCATGGACATGGCCGAGATGGACGGCGGTGAGCGTCGAAAGCATGTTGAGCGCGATCTTCTGCGCGGTGCCCGCGCCCATGCGCGTCGAGCCGGCGATCAGCTCAGGCGGCGTTTCGAGCAGGACGGCGACGTCGGCCTGCTCGAACAGGACGGCGCCCCGGTTGTTGGCAATCGCGATGGTGGCGGCGCCCCGGCTGCGCGCGTCTTCGAGCGCCCGCACGGCATAGGGCGTGGAACCGCTGGCGGAGATGGCGATCAGGCAATCGCCCTTGCCGATGGCAGCCGCGGCAACCGCCGCCGCCGCTTCCTCGGTGTCGTCCTCCGGTCCGCCGGCCAGCGTGCGGAAGGCTTCCTCGCCGCCGGCGATCAGTATGGCGATGCGGTCGCGCGCAATGCCAAAGGTGCCCGGCAATTCCAGCGCGTCGGCCACCGCCATCAGGCCGGAGCTGCCGGCCGCCGCATAGGCGAGCTTGCCGCCGCTCTTCAATTGCTTCGCTATGAGTTCGGCGGCAACGGCAATCGCCGGAATGGCGCCGTGCACGGCCTTGCCGGCCTCGATCTGGGCGTTGGCCAGGAACGCCAGAATGGTTTCGGGGGCCTGGACGTCCAGCCCCTCGGCATTCTGGTGGAGCGCTTCGGTGCGCGTCTCGGCCATGCATTTTCCTCCGACTGGACAAACAATACCAAAAAAATACCACTTGTCCACACGCATTAACGAATTTCAGGCGGCGGACCTAGCTTTCCGGCAAATTAGCTTGGTTTTTCAATAAAATGCGCCTTAATCTTTTTTGAACAGAAATTAACTCTTGGCTATTGGTATTTTATTGGTATTATTTCGGCCTGAGGAGAAATCGCGTGAAATTCGTGCTTGGCATCGATGGCGGCGGCACCAGCTGCAGGGCGGGCCTTGCGACCGTCGACGGCGCCGTCGTCGGTCGCGCCAAGAGCGGCGCCGCCAACATCCGCACCGACCTCACCGGCGCCCGCGCCAACATCGTCGAAGCGGCGAGGCAGGCTTTTCTGGCCGCCGGCGCGGATCCGGAGCTGATTCCCCAAACGCCGGCTATTCTCGGTCTCGCCGGCGCCAATGTCGGCACCTATCGGCAGCAGCTCGAAGCGATCCTGCCCTTCAGCCGGAGTCGCGTCGAAACCGACGCCGAGATCGCGCTCGAGGGCGCGGTCGGCTCCGGTGACGGCGCCATGGCCATTCTGGGCACCGGCACCGCCTATATGGCGCGTAAGGACGGCAAGTCGCGCGCCATCGGCGGCTGGGGTTTCCAGGTTGGCGACCAGGGCAGCGGCGCCCGCATCGGCCGCGACCTGCTGGAACAGACGCTGCTTGCCTATGACGGCATCCGTCCGGGCTCACCCCTGACCGACGCAATGCTCGCCGTCTTCCGCAACAATCCCGAAGACGTGGTCGAATTCACCACCAACGCCAAGCCTGGCGATTTCGGCGGCTTCGCGCCAAAGGTTTTCGAGCATGCAGAAAAGGGCGATCTCGTCGCCAATTTTATCCTCGCCAAGGCGGTCGCCGATGTCGAGGCCTCGCTCGGCGCGCTCGACCTTGCCGACCATGCGCCGCTCTGCCTGCTCGGCGGCTTGGCGCCGCTTTACGCGCCGCGCCTTTCGGCACGCTATCAGGCGCTGCTCAAAGCCCCGCTCGACGACGCGCTGGGCGGCGCCGTGCAGATGGCCGTGCGCATCTTTGCCAAGGGTTCGGAGGCCGCCCGATGAGCGCCGCCGACCAGATCTTCGCGATGCTAAGGGAGTCGTCGCAGAGCGGCGCGCCGCTCTATTTGCAGCTCAGGCGCAGCATCGAGGAAGCGGTCAATCGCGGCCTGATCGGTCCGGGCGACGCGTTGCCCTCCGAGCGTGACATCGCCAGCAAGGCCGACATCTCGCGCGTCACCGTGCGCAAGGCGGTGCAGGACCTGGTCAAGGGCGGCATCCTCGTCCAGCGCCACGGCTCGGGCACCTTCGTCGCGCCGCGCATGGAGCGCGTCGAGCAGTCGCTGTCGCGGCTCACCTCCTTCACCGAGGACATGGCGCGCCGCGGCATGAATGTGCGCTCGGTCTGGCTCGACCGCGGCCTCTACGCGCCGTCGCCGGACGAGATGATGGTGCTGGGTCTCTCCTCGACCGAGCTGGTGGCGCGCGTCGCACGCTTGCGCATCGCCAACGACACGCCGCTGGCGATCGAGCGCGCGGCGCTCTCGGCCAGCGTCCTGCCCGATCCCGAGGCGATCGGCTCCTCGCTCTATGCGGCGCTGGAAACGACCGGCAATCGCCCGGTCCGCGCCGTGCAGCGCATCTCGGCCACCAATCTGGGCGACGCCGATGCGCGCCTCTTGGAAGTGCCTCCGGGGGTTGCCGGGCTGCAGATCGAGCGCATTTCCTATCTGGCGAGCGGCAAGGTGATCGAGTTCACCCGCTCGGTCTACAGGGGCGACGCCTATGATTTCGTCGCGGAACTCCGGCTGACCGGGCCGGGAGAGGAGCTCCGGCCATGAATGCCAGCACCACCCATATGCGGCGCGAGATCAACGAGATCCCGGAAGCGGCCGCGCGCCTTCTCGACGGCTCGTCCGCCGTGTTGGCCGAGGCCGGTCGCGGCCTTCGCGAGCGCGATCCGCATTTCGTCGTCACCGTGGCGCGCGGCTCGTCCGACCATGCCGCGACCTTCATGAAATATGCCGTCGAGCTGACGGCAGGCCTTGCCGTCGCCTCGGTCGGGCCATCGATCGCGTCCATTTACGGCGCCAGGCTCAGACTTCGCGGCTCCGCATGCCTGGCGATCTCGCAGTCGGGCAAGAGCCCCGACATCGTCGCCATGGCTGAAACCGCGCGGGCCGGCGGCGCGCTCACCGTCGCCATCACCAACACGGCGGACTCGCCGCTGGCGCGGGCTTCCGACTATGCCATCGATATCCTGGCCGGACCTGAGCGCAGCGTCGCGGCCACCAAGACCTTCGTCAATTCGGCCGTCGCCGGCCTTGCGCTGATGGCGCATGCCACCGATGACCAGGCATTGATTAAGGCGCTCGCCGGCCTTCCCGGCCATTTCGAGAAGGCGATCGCCTGCGACTGGATGGCGCTCGCCGGCGCTTTGGAGGACCCGCAATCGCTGTTCATCCTCGGCCGCGGCCCGTCCTTCGCGATCGCCAGCGAGGCGGCGCTGAAATTCAAGGAAACCTGCGCGATGCACGCCGAGGCCTACAGCGCCGCCGAGGTCATGCATGGGCCGCTGGCACTGGTCGGACCGGGTTTCCCGGTCCTGGCGCTTGCTGCGCGCGATGCGTCCGAGCCCTCGGTCGCCGAGGCGGCCGACGGTCTGACGGCCAAGGGCGCCGCCGCCTACATCACCTCCGACAAGGCGAAGGCCGCGCGGCTTCTCCCCCATGTCGCCACCGGCCACCCGCTGACCGATCCGCTGCCGCTGATCGTGTCTTTCTACGGCTTCGTCGAGGCCTTCGCCCGCCATCGCGGCCTAGACCCCGACACGCCGCGCAATTTGCGCAAGGTGACGGAAACCGTATGAGCGACCGTTTCGCACTCACTGGGGCCCGCATCTTCGACGGTGCCGACTGGCACGACAACGCGGCTCTCGTCGTCAAGGGCGACGTCGTCGAGGCCATCCTGCCCGCCGGGGCGATTCCGGCCGGCGTTTCGACGGTCGAGACCGGTGGCGGCATGCTGGTGCCCGGTTTCGTCGACATCCAGGTCAATGGCGGCGGCGGCGTGATGCTCAACGACCATCCCGATGTCGGCTCGATCGAGACCATCTGCCGGGCGCATGCGCCGTTCGGCACCACCGCGCTGCTGGTGACGCTGATCACCGACACGCCGGCGATCACCGCCGAGGCAACCGCTGCCGGCGCAGAGGCCACCCGGGAGAAGGTGCCGGGCTTCCTTGGCCTGCACCTGGAAGGGCCGCATCTCTCCATAGCCCGCAAGGGCGCGCATGATCCGGCCCTGATCCGGCCGATGACCGACGCCGATCAGGCGGCATTGATTGCCGCGCGTCGGGACCTGCCGGTGCTGCTCACCACGATCGCGCCGGAATCGGTCGAGCCGGCCCGTGTCGCGGCGCTGGCCAAGGCCGGCGTCATCGTCAGCCTCGGCCACAGCGATACCGATTACGCGACGGCCACCGCCTTCGCCAAAGCCGGCGCCACGGTGGTCACGCACCTCTTCAACGCCATGAGCCAGATCGGCAACCGCGAGCCGGGCCTGGCCGGCGCGGCGATCGACACCGGCGGTTTGTATGCCGGCATCATCGCCGATGGCATCCATGTCCATCCGGCGACGATGATCCTCGCACTGCGCGGCAAGCAGGGGCCGGGCAAGATCGTTCTCGTCACCGACGCCATGGCCACGATCGGCACCGACATGACATCGTTCACGCTCAACGGCCGCACAATCTATCGCAAGGACGGTAGTCTGCGGCTTGCCGACGGCACGCTGGCCGGCGCCGATCTCGACATGATTTCCGCCGTGCGCTACGTCCATCGCGTCGTCGGCCTGGAACTCGACGAGGCTCTGCGCATGGCCTCCCTCTATCCGGCCGAGGCGATCGGCCAGGCCCACCGCCTCGGCCGCTTCGCCAACGGCACCGCCGCCGACATTGTCGGGCTGTCGGAAGGGCTGGATGTCAGGAACGTCTGGATCGGCGGGACACAGGTCTTTGGAGCGTAGGCCTTCGAGGTTTTCGTCATCCTCGGGCTTGACCCGAGGATCCATTCCGTGACCACTGCCGCAGAGAGCAACGGCGCAGAATTCTGTAACCGTAGCAACGCCTTGGCGTAACGGCATGGATTCTAGGTCTGCGCGCGTCGCTGCGCTCCTTGCTCCGCCCTAGAATGACGAAGCGATGGGCGTTTCGGCGAATCTCCGAGGCTGCGGCTCGATAATTGTTAGCCGGCTTTGGCATAGATGTCCTTATACACCTCGCGCAGCACGTTCTTCTGCACCTTGCCCATCGTGTTGCGCGGCAGCTCGTCGACGAAGATCACCTGCTTCGGATGCTTGTATTTCGCCAGCCGTCCGGCGATGGCGCCGGCAATGTCGGCGGCGCTGATCGCCGAGCCCGGCTTGCGCACCACCACCGCCGTGACGCCTTCGCCGAAATCGGGATGCGCAACGCCGATCACCGCGCTTTCGGCCACACCGTCCAGCGCGTCGATCTCGCTCTCGATCTCCTTCGGGTAGACATTGTAGCCGCCCGAGATGATCAGGTCCTTGCCGCGCCCGACGATGTGGACATAGCCATCGGCATCGGTCAGGCCGAGGTCGCCGGTGATGAAGAAGCCGTCGTCGCGGAACTCGGCCTTGGTCTTCTCCGGCATGCGCCAATAGCCGGCAAAGACGTTCGGTCCCTTGACCTCGATCATGCCGATCTCGCCTTGCGAGAGAGGATTGCCCGTGTCGGGATCGGCGATGCGCAGCGAAACGCCGGGCAAGGGGAGACCGACCGTGCCCGCGCGCCGCTCGCCGTCATAGGGGTTGGACGTGTTCATGTTGGTCTCGGTCATGCCGTAGCGCTCGAGGATGGCGTGGCCGGTGCGCTCGCGCCAGGCCTTGTGCGTCTCGGCCAAGAGCGGCGCCGAGCCGGAGATGAAGACCCGGATCGTCTTCGCCGCCTCGCGTGTCAGGCCGTCCTGCTGCAACAGCCGCACATAGAAGGTCGGCACGCCCATCAGCGCGGTCGCGCGCGGCAAGAGCGAAATGACGCGCGCGGGATCGAATTTCTGCTCGAAGAACATTTTCGCGCCGGCCATCAAGATGACGTTGGTGGCCACGAACAGGCCGTGCGTGTGGAAGATGGGCAGCGCGTGGATCAGCACGTCGTCGGCGCCGAAGCGCCAGTGCTCCACCAGCACGCGCGCATTGGAGGCGAGATTCTCATGGGTGAGCATCGCGCCTTTGGAACGGCCGGTCGTGCCGGAAGTGTAGAGGATCGCGGCAAGATCGTCCGGCCCGCGCGCGACATCGCTGAAATCGGTTGCCTGCCGCGAAGCCTGGCTGGCCAGCGTTCCCTGGCCGTCGCGACCGAGCGTGAGCACCGTCGCGCCGACGGCCGCGGCAAGCGGTTCGACGCCCGAAAGACGGTCCGGATCGCAAACGATCAGTTTCGGCCCGGCATCACGGAAGAAATAGTCGAGCTCGGGCAGCGTATAGGCGGTGTTGAGCGGCAGGAAGACCGCGCCGGCGCGTAGCGAGGCGAGATAGAGCAGCATCGCCTCCGGGCTCTTCTCGACCTGGACCGCGACACGGTCGCCGGGCTCGACGCCGGCCTGCGCCAAGGCATGCGCCAGCTGCGCCGACTTCGCCAGCATGTCGCCATAGGTGACCGAACGGCCGTCATCCGTCTCCATCAGCAGCCGGCCGGGCGCCGGCATGCGGGAGCGGAAAGCGCTGAAGAGATGATTGGTCATGAAATGTCCTCAAGGCGGACGAAGGCCGAATGGCGCATGCCTTGCGCTCGCCTGAGCGAATACCAGATTTGGCGCCCGGAGCAAAAACTGCGCTGATTTTTCAATCCGCTATTTACGGCCGCGTTGGGACTTGCCGGCCCTCGGATCATACCCCTGGGCGAGGCGTTCCATGCACATCGCCGCGGTGAGGCGGTAGTGATTGAGAAGCGCCTCGACCGCGCCGTCGGCGTCGCCGTCAAGCGCGCGCTCGGCGATGATGCGGTGCTCGCCGAGATCGTCGCGCCCCGTTCCGGGCGCGTTTTGCGCAATCAGGCGGTAGCGCGAGGCCTGGTCGGAAAGCTGATCGCAAAAGCCGATCAGCCAGTGCGACCGGCAAGCCGCGATCAGGGCGCGGTGGAAGGCGCGGTGCAGCTTTTCCCATTCCGGATTGTTGGTTGCCGGGTCATCCGGCAGGCGGCGCTCGGCGCGTGCAAGGCGGTGCAGGGCAAGCACCAGTTGCTCTTCCCATTCAGCGGTGCGGTGCGCAATGGATTCGCGCAGCGCCCGCTCCTCCAGCCAGCAGCGCGTGCGCGTCAGCTCCTCCAGTTCCGCGGCGCTGACCGGCATCAGGAAGAAGCCGCGTTGATCGTGACGGCCGAGCAGGCCCTCGGCGGCCAGGCGGTTGAGCGCCTCGCGCACCGGCGAAGCGCCGGCGCCATAGCGGGAAACGACCCACTCGACGCGCAGTTTCGTCTCGGACTCCAGGGCCCCGCGCAGCAAATCGTCGCGGAGTTGCTGGTAGACCGAGCTGGCAAGCGTGCTTTTGGCGCCCTTGCTCTCGCCCGGCTCGGTGCTTCCGTTTGTCAATCGAACTCCTGTTGCTTTGCCCCTGGTTTGCCAGGGCCCCGCGGCGAAGCAATTCCCGTACATGTATCATACAGCCGGGCAATGAGGGGTCTCAAGCGGAAGATGACGATATTCGACTTTAAGACAAGCGGGCCGTCTATTTATTGAACAAAGTAGAATCGCGGGGAAAAGACGATGTTCCTGGGTCGCTTCATAGAATGAACAATCGTTCAATCGCTGTCGCGGTTGTGCAACTCCCGCGAGAGTTCGCACCGTTATACGTTCAACTGGCGGCCCTGTCGGCAGCCGTTCGAATTGCTTCGATATTTGCCCTATAGGCTTCGACGCTGCCGCCCTTGAAGACTGCGGCGCCCGCCACCAGCACATTGGCGCCGGCCGCGGTCACCAGCGGCGCCGTTTCGGCCGAAACACCGCCGTCGATCTCGATACGGATCGGCCGGCCGCCGATCAGCGCCTTGACCCGTTTCACCTTGTCGACGATCGCCGGGATGAAGGCCTGCCCGCCGAAGCCCGGATTGACGGTCATGATCAGGATGAGGTCCAGCCGGTCGAGCACATACTCGATCGCCGTTTCCGGCGTTGCCGGGTTGAGCGAGACGCCTGCCTTCTTGCCGAGATTCTTGATGGTCTGGAGCGAGCGGTCGAGATGTGGCCCGGCCTCGGCGTGCACCGTCATGCCGTCGCAGCCGGCTTCGGCGAAGGCCGCCAGGTAAGGATCGGCCGGCGCAATCATCAGATGGCAGTCGAAGAAGGCCTTGGTGCGATTGCGGATCGCCTTGATCACCGGCGGGCCAAAGGTGATGTTGGGCACAAAATGACCATCCATCACGTCGAGATGGATCCAGTCGGCGCCGGCCGCCGCGACGGCCTCGACCTCGTCGCCGAGCTTGGAGAAATCCGATGCCAGCACCGATGGCGCAATCAGGGTCTTCTTGCTCATGCTGCTCGCCTCATTTCCGAACGCCAATGTCAGGACTGCCTAGAGCCGGATGATTTCAGCTCGAGTCGACCTGAAATCTGAATCCGGCTCTAAATCAAAGAGAGAGCATGAGGAAGCGGAAAAGAAAACCCGCCGGATCGCTCCGGCGGGTCCTGGTCCTCAGCCGTGGGATTACGGCTTGAAGTTCTGGATGTTGGCGCCCGCCGGGTCCTGCAGCACGCGTCGCGGCTGGCGCTGCGGCACCAATTGCTGCAACACGTTCGGGTTGAGCAACAGGCCGGGGTTGATCTCGATGCCCGGCCTTCTGCGGATCGGCGTGCAGTCCGGGAAGCGTCCCGTGGTCCCGGCGGGGCAGCGCTTGATCAGCACCGGCTGGCATTGACCGTCGATGAAGCGCGAACCCGGCGCGCATTCCTGCTGCGGCTTGCGGCAGGCGCCGTCGCGGATTTCGGTTCCACGCGGGCAGACGCAGTCGCCCCGCTTGTTGTGGACCTGACCGCGAATGGTGCATTGCTCCTGGCTCGGCTTCGGCCGCTGGCAGGCCTTGCCCCGCACCTCCAGCCCGTCCGGGCAGGCGCAATTGCCGTTGGCGTCGCGCAACTGGCCGCGGATCGGGCATTGCCTCGACACGATCGGCCGGCAGGCGCCGTCACGCACCTCCGTGCCGCGCGGGCAGACGCAATCGCCATCGGCGTTGCGGGACTGGCCGCGGATACGGCACTGAGCGGGCGGCTGCCGGTCAGGCACGCAGGCCTTGGCCACCCGGTCGAGATGCGTGTTGTCCGGGCAGGTGCAGCCGTTTCCGTCCGAAGTCGGCACGGCGCCGCGCACCGCGCATTTTGGCGGGATGACCTGGCAGACGCCGTTCACCAGCTCGCCGCGGCGGCACACGCAGTTGCCGTCCTGGTCGCGGTACTGGCCGGGACGCAGCGTGCACTGCGGCTCCTGCGGCTCGTCGCCCCGCACGCATTTGCCGTTTTCCAGCCCCGTGCCGCGTGGGCAGACGCAACGTCCGTCCGCTGTCCGGATCTGGCCCTGCAGCAGGACGCAGCGCGGCGGTGGCGGGAGAGGCAGCAGCTTGGTGCCGCCAGAGCCCCCATTGCCGGAACATTGGCCGTTGCGGAAGGTGGTGCCGTCCGGGCAGGCGCAACGGCCGGCCGAGTTCAGCACCAGCCCATCCGAGCACTGGTTCTTCACCTCATGCCTGATGGTGAAGGGGTGGCACGCATAGGCCTTGCCGCGATTGCCCTTGACGTTGGTCAGGTCGCGGTTGAGCCCGTCGCCGCCGCCCTGCACCGGCGTGTTAGGGGGCAACACGCCGACACAGTTCTGCCCGTTGACCGTCCCCTGCAGATTGGCGAGGCGCCCCTCCTCGGGAAGGATCACGGTGACGTGGTGGGTGTGGCTTTCGCCGGCGCCCAGCATCAGGTTGGCGATACAGGATAGAGGCAGCGTCGTCGGTTCCGGCGAGCAGCCGAAAGGCGGATCGATCGAGGTGATCTCAACGCCTTCCAGCCGGCCCAGGCCCTCCACGCCGATCGCATCGCCGATACGGACCGTTCCCGAGAAGGGGCTCTGGCCGTCATTCGCGATGGTGATCTCGAACGAGCAGGGTTCTCCCGGCTGGCATTCGGCATCGCCGGTCTTCTCGACACGGATGGCGGACGTGCCGCCGCCCTTCGCGCAGGCCTGGCCGATCGGGTAGACGATATCGTCCCCCGGCGCCGGCCCGTAGGAGCCGCGCGCGCAGTTCTCGAACGCGCCATTGCCGCTCACCGTCACGTCGAAGTGCCGGCTGGTTCCGGGCGTCATCACGGCGCCGGGAATCTGGCACGACAGCGTGTTGGCGGGTACCGGTCCGCAGCTCCACCCCGCGCCGTCGGGGGTCACGGTCTGGATCTCGACCGGAGCACCCCCCGACACCAGGGCTGCGGCATCGTTGACCCGCACTGGTCCGGTGGGGGCGGCGGTGCCGGCATTGGTGACGGTTATGCGGCAGGAAACCATTCCAGCACGCACGAGCTGATCGCCACCGCACACCTTGGTGATGCGCAGGCCGGGTTGGCCGCCATTCGGATGGCGGATGCGCTCGGTGGCGCAGGCCCTGTTGTTGGCGAGATCGACCTCGGCGGGAATGGCCTTTACCTCGGCGCAGTTCTCCACCGTGTCCGGCCGGTAGCTTGCCGGCATCACCGCCTTGACGACGATCGGCGTCGAGGCGCCCGGAGGCAGCGAGATGCCGGCATTGTCGCAACGGAACTGTCCAGGCCCGTTCGGGCCGCAGGTCCATGGCGGGCTCGGCCCGAAGGTCGACGAGGTGGGCGCGCCGCTGGGGTAGTTGTCGATCACCGTCAGCGGCCCGTTATAGGTGCCGGTGCCGTTGTTGATGATGTCGATCACGAAATAACAAACGCCGTCGGCTGTGCAGACGGGAATGCGGGCGCGCTTCTTCAGGATCAGGTCGACCTTCTTTTCGACTGGGTTGCACTGCGGATCGCGGTCGCCACGGCGGCAGATCGGGATCGAGGCGCAGCCACGATCGTTGGTCTGGCTGCCGAACAGCGGCTTGCCGCTGGCCTGGTAGTCATAGGCGGCGCAGTTGCGCAGCACGCTGCCCTGCCATCCGCCCGCCGGCCTGAAGCCGAGCTTGAGGTTGACGGAAGCGCCGGGGTTGAGCGTGGTCGGCGGGTAGGTGCAGGTCATCGGCGTCGTGCCGGGCACGCAGACCCAGGGCGCGTTCGGTCCCGATGTCAGCACCGAGCCTGCCGGCAGCGTCACCTCGTCGAGCACGATCTTGCCGTTATAGGGCGCGTCGCCGACATTGGTGACGGTGATGGTGAAGTCGCAGCCGCCGGCCATGGTGCAACGCGGCACGTCGGCATGCTTCTCGACCTTCAGGTCCGGCTCCTTGTCCTTGGGCGGGCATCTCAGATCCCGCGGGATGACGATGTCGATCACCTGCGTGCAGCAGAGCCCCCAGCCTTCCTTCGGCCCGGCATAGGTTTCGATGCCGGTCACGATGAGATGGATGGCCTCGCCCGGCGAGGCGCCGATGATCTTCCAGTTCAGCACGCCGCCGCCGATCGGCACCTTCTGCGTGTCGGGAACGATGGTGACGCCGGGCGTCGTCGTCGACACCTGCACCCACTTGCCGCCCATCTCCGGGCCGACAGGCATGTGGTAGATGAAAGCGCCGCCGCCGGGCACGCAGTCGACCGTGCCGCGCTCGACCTTGAAGCATTCCTTGCCGGGAGGTGGCGGCGGATTGCACTTGGTGACGTCAATATGGATCGTCGTCTTCGCGCCGGTGAGGATATTGCCGTCATCCGGCTTGCTCGGATCCTGCAACGGGATAATGGTCGCCGGGCCGCCTGCCATCGTCACCTTGATCTGGCCTTGGTTGTCGACGTTGGCCGGCGCCGGAAACGCCGCCTGGTCTATCTTGGCCAGGATCCGGAAGGTGATGGTGCGTTCGTTCGGCGTGCCCGAGCCGTCGAGGTCGGAGGCGGAAATCCGGAAATCGGACACCGTCGCGGTGTCGTCGGGATTGGCCGAGCTACTGATCGCAGCCGCCGGCAGCGGTCCGCCGGAAGCGTCCGTGCCGTCGCCGGTCACCTGCGCACTGACGATTTTCAGGCCATGCGCAAGCTGGTCCTTGAAGTCGATCCTGGCGTTTTTCAGCGCGTTGACGAAGACCGGGTTGCCGAAGGCCTGCTCGTTGCCGCGCAGGCCGAAGGTCAGCGTATAATAGACATAGTCGCAGCTGCGCTGGCCGCCCGTCTTGGTGAAGAAGGGCACGATCCGGCCGGGCTCTGGGTTGATGACGCGCGGATTGTCCAGGTCGAGCCTGGGCTCCGGTCCGGCGACCTCAGCGAGTTTGGCGGGAGCGGTGTCTTCCGCGAATGCCGGCAGCGCCGGCAGCATGGCGACCGCGATACCGGCCGCCATCAGCCAGCGCGCACCGCGCCTGGCGTATGACAGGGGTTTCATGATCGTCTCCATGACGGGTTTCGGGTTGCTCGAAACGAAGCTGGAAAGGGCGAGATTGCTCATCTGTCCCTCCCTCAACGTTCGCAGCTGACGGCTGGCGTTCTGAGCGGCAGCGTCATCTTGCAGCAAGGGTAGTAGCCACCCTTGTCCTGGTCGGACTTGCGGTAGAAGCAGAGCCCGACATTGACGGTGTCGCCAGGATCATGGCCGGTGATGTCGATCGTGTAGGGTTTGCCCGGGACATGCGACATGGGGGTTAATACCCCGACGCCGGGCGTCCTGGACTGTGCCTTGATCGAATCGCCGCCGAAGCCGGCATGGTCATGGAGATAGAGTTCGGCCTGAAGCCCGCGCGGCGTGCAGTAATAATGCACGTCCTCGATATCGATGCAGGGCGGCAGGTTGCCGGGCGGTGGGAAGTCCGGCGGATAGAACGGAGGCAGGTAGCCGCCGCCGGGGACTTCCTCATAGTAGCCGGCGCGGCCCTCACAGGGGCGCCAGACCCTTACGTCGCCGACATGGCCTTCGACCTCGGGGTCTTCGAAATAGCCGTCGAAGTCGACGAACCATGAGCCGAAGGGCGGAACGTTCGCCGGTTTGACCAGCGCGCTTGGCGTCAGCTGGACGCCGTGCACGGCAAGCGGCCCGCCGGCGGCGAGGCGCTCGGCCAATTCAGGATTGTCGCGCAATTCGTCGCCGGTGTTGACGACGGTATCGGTGCAGACGCTGGTGTCGATATTGCCGTCGGCATCATAGCCATATTGCAGGTCGACGCCGCCGGCCGACTGCCGGTTGCCTTGCGGGAAGCCGACCGCATATTCTTGCGGCACCTCGACCCAGGCCGATTCCGTTGCCGGATCGTCCGGGTCCTCGCGCCAGTAGCGGATCAGCTCGCCTTTGCCGGAATCGGCGAAGCGGCTGTAATCGTAACGGTTTTCGACCGGGCCGCGCTGGGCGAGATACATGAAGCCCTTGTTGTCGAATGAGATGTCGGTGACGGCATAGTCCTTGTCGGCCTTGACCGTCAGCTCCCAGCGCGGATCGCCGGCGAACGTGCCGTCGCGCGCAATGCCGACCGACCAGATCTCGGATTTTTCGCCGACCGAATAATAGAGCCGGCCGCCATGATAGGAGACCGCCCAGACACGGCGCCCGTCCTGCGTATAGCCCCAGGTCTCGGGATCTTCCGTGTCGAAGGCGGCGCCCTGAATATCCATGACGGCGCCGTCGTCGGCGACCGGGGCCAGCCCATGCGCCGGGCGCCCGGCGACACCATGGTCGAACGTGTCGATCAGATGGCCGTTGGCGTCGATGCGGTGGATGAGGCCGGTGTCGAGATCCGAGGCGAAGAACTGGCGGTGGATGGGGTCGAAGGCGAGATTGCCGATGCCCGGGCCGCTGTTGGTGTCGATGTCGGCGAATTTCGAGACCGCGCCCGTGATGCCGTCGATCTTCCAGATCGTGCCTGGTCCGCCGCCATTCTCGGTGCCGAACTGGCCGTCCATGAAGGCGGCGCCGGCGGCGCCGCGGCGCTGCCGCTCCGGACGCCCGTCGTCGTCGGCGTCCGGCGTGACGATCTCGACGCCATGCAGCGAGGTCGCGGCGGCATAGAGGTTGGGAATGCCCGAGGGCACGCCATCGCGCACGCCGTCGTCATAGGTCAGTCCGAACACCTCGCCGATTTGCCCGGCGCTTACCTCGAAGGGCGGCGGCGTGTTGACGAGCTGGCCGGAGGCCTGCCCGCCGAGATGCGCGACGTCGAAAATGCGCAAGGATGCGCGGGACGTATCGATGAAGGTCTCGTCGACCGGATCGGCGCCGGGCGGCAAGCCCTGATCGAAATTGGGGATCACGGTCCCGGGGAAGCCGGTGACCGCCATCGATCCGGGATAGATGATCTGCGTTTCCTGCGCCTTCGCAACGCCGCCGAGCCAGAGGCCGGCGGACAACGCCACGGCAAGTATTCCACCGGTTGTTGCTATTGCGCGGCGTGAACGGCCGCCACGAGAACGCACGAACGAGCCGCGACCGCCAGACATTGAACTCCCCCCGAAGCCGCAGGAAGGAACATCCGGTCTTGCCGCGCCAACCAGGGCAAGGCGCGGCGTTGCGGCACGTTCGTCCCCGATCGAATTGTCTGTTTTCCTCCTGGCGACGATACGCCTGCTCCTGTGCAGGGTCAACGGAATCAGCCGAAAGCCCAGCGCGTCGAGCCCTTCCCGAAGGCGGTGATCGCGCTGGGCTTCCGATGTTCCCGGAGACCGCGGAGTCTCTGGGTTTCTGGTCATGGCGGCTTTCCCTTTCCGGGCCGCACCATTGCGGCGCCTGGCCGTCAGTCGCTGGCCGGCGTGGAAAGGTTCATGGGAGGGCAGCGGAGCGGAAAGTGTTTCCGGTCGCCAGGGGCGTTACCAGATCCAGTCGCCCCGGCCGAGCGCCGATACCGCCTCGACGATGCGGGTGAAGCTCGTCCGCGCCCGGCCGACCATGTGGCGGGCTCTGAGGTAGCCATGCACCAGGCCCGGCTCCTCGAACCAGGCTGCGCGCCCGCCCGCCGCTACGACGCGGTCGCGATAGGCCTCGCCGTCGGACGACAGCGGGTCGCACTCGGCGGTGATCAGCACCGTCGGCGGCAAATAGGCGAAATTGGCGTCGGCCAGCGGATAGAGCGTGATGTCGCCGGTCTGGTCGACGCCGCCGGTGCGGATATGCTTGTAGAAGTCGAGGTCGCGCACCGTCAGCATCGGGGCCTCGGCATGGGTGACGTAGGAGCCGCGCGAATGGTCGCCGCCGAGGCCGGGATAGATCAGCATCTGGCCGGCCGGCTTCTTTTCATGGCCGCGCGTCGCATGCGCTATCGCCGCGCAAAGATTGCCGCCTGCGCTGTCGCCGCAAAGCACGATCGCGCGGTCATAGGTCCTGGCGGCCCATTCGAACGCGTCCATGGCGTCGTCGAAGGCGGCCGGATGCAGATGCTCCGGCGCCAGCCGGTAGTCGACCGAGACCACCTCGTAACCGGTGCGGGCGCAAAGCTCGGCGCAGACATCGTCATGGCTCTCCAGCCCTCCCAGGATAAAGCCGCCGCCATGAAGGTAGAGCACCGTCGCGGCGTTGTTCGGCTCCGCGTTGCGATAGATGCGGATCGGGATGCGGTCGGCGATGCCTGTCGTCAAGGCGGTCACGCCTTGCGGATAGCCGGCAAAGAACTCCCGGCACATCCGGTCGTAGATCGCGCGCTGCTCTTCGATCGTGTAGTCGATCGTGTCCGGCGGATAGTAGGAGTTGGTCTTCTCGATGAAGGCCCAGGTCTCGGCGTCGATGAGGGTTTTGTAGTCGGTCATATCGCGTGACCAACTTTAGATGATTGCGCCCAGGCCCCCCTCTCTGTCCTGCCGGACATCTCCCCCTCAAGGGGGGAGATTGGCAGTTTCGTCGACGGCACTTCTTTCCCCACGTCGGCGATTGGCGAAAGCGGGCGTGACATTTGATCTCCCCCCTTGAGGGGGAGATGCCCGGCAGGGCAGAGGGGGGTGCCTCGCGCCGTCATCTCCGATGCTATCGTCCCTTCCAAACCGGCTCGCGCTTCTCGGCGAACGCCCGGAACCCCTCCATGTTGTCTTCCGAGCCGTAGAGCTTGTCGACCGTCGGCAACTGCCTGCGCGTCACCTTGTTCATGGCGTCCTGGAAGGTCAGCGCCTCGGCCACCCGCGCCGTCTCCTTGATCGAAGCGAAGACCAGCGGCGGGCCGCTTGCCAAGAGCCTTGCGATCTCCCAGACGCGCTCCTCGAGCTTGTCCTTGGGCAGCACTTCGTTGACCAGGCCCCAGCGATGCGCCTCGGCGACATCCATCCAGCGGCCGGTGAACAGAAGGTCCATGGCGATATGGTAAGGGATGCGCTTCGGCAGCTTGATCGTCGCTGCGTCGGCCAGCGTGCCGGCGCGAATCTCGGGCAGCGCGAAGGAGGAATGGTCCGAGGCGTAGATGAGGTCGCAGGACAGCGCCAGCTCGAAGCCGCCGCCCACCGCCATGCCGTTGACGCAGGCGATCACCGGCTTGTTGAGGTCGCGCAACTCCTGCAGCCCGGCAAAGCCGCCGACGCCGTAGTCGCCGTCGACCGCGTCGCCGGCGGCCGCCGCCTTGAGGTCCCATCCGGCGCTGAAGAACTTGTCGCCGGCGGTCTTGACGATGGCGACGCGCAGCTCCGGGTCGTCGCGGAACGCCTTGAAGGTCTCGCCCATCAGCCGCGACGTCTTGAGGTCGATCGCGTTGGCCTTCGGCCGGTCGAGCGTGACCTCGATGATCGTGCCCTCGCGGCGGGTGGTGATGATTTCAGCCATTCTTCTTTTCTCCAAGCACCAGCAAGGCATCCGCGATCCAGGCGCCCTTGCCTTTGGCGCAGACAATCAGCGGGTTGATGTCGAGTTCCTCGATCTCGCCCTCGTTCTTCTGGACGAAACCGGCAATGCCGGCGATGGCGTCGATGGCGGCGTCGACGTCGGCCCTGGGCCGGCCGCGATAGCCTTCGAGGAGAGGATAGAGCTTGAGCCCACGCAATGCCGCTTCGATGTCGTCGCGCGTCGCCGGCAGCATCAGGGTCACGCTGTCGCGCAAAAGCTCGACCAGCACGCCGCCGGTGCCGAGCGTCATCACCACGCCGAACATCGGGTCGCGGGTGAAGCCGACGATCAGCTCGGCGACGCCGTCACGCACCATGCGCTCGGCATAGAGCCCGGTGCCGAGCGGCAAAAGGTCATGCGCGGCGGCGCTGACGGATTCGGCGTCCTTGAGGTTGAGCCGCACCGCGCCCACTTCCGATTTGTGTGTCACGCCGAGCGCCTTCAGCGCCACCGGGAAGCCCAGCGTCATGGAGGAGATAACCGCCTCGACCGCATTGGAAGCGCGCTCGCCCTTCGGCACCGGCAGGCCGGCGTTGATCAGCCTTTCCTTGGCCTCGGCCTCGTCCGGCGTCACGCGTTTGGCTTCGGATGCGCCTGCCGCGGTGGTGTCGACCGGCTGCGCCTGCGGCTCGCGCCAGGCCCAGCCGATGAAGGCGGCGGCCTGGGCGGCGTCCATGGCTTCCGGGATGCCAAACAACGGCACCATGCCGCGCGCCATCAGGCCGGCGGTGTATTCCTCAGGCAGGTTTTCCGGCAGCGAGGAGACGATCGCGCCTTGCGCCTTGTTGGTCTTCAGCGCCGCCTCGAAGGCGCGCAGCGTCGCCCACCAGTCGACGTCGGAACAGCGGTCCGGGCGCGGGAAGTCGAGCACCAGCATGTTGAGGTCGAAGCCGCCCGACACCATGGCGGTGAAGGTGGCCGTCATCGCCGGCTCGTTGTTCCAGATGAAGGTGTGATAATCGAGCGGATTGGCGACCGCGACCAGCGGTCCGAGCGTCGATTTGACATGCGCGCGGTGCTCGGCCGTCAGTGCCGGGAAATGCACCCAGCGCCCCTCGGCGCTGTCCGCCATGACGGAGGCCTCGCCGCCCGAGCAGCTCATCGACGAGAGCCTGTAGCCGGGCAATGGTCCGGTGATGTGCAGCAGCTTCAGCGCCTCGATGAAGGCGGGAATCGAATCGACGCGCGCTATGCCGAGACGCTTCAGAAAGGCGCCGGAGGCGGCGTCCGAGCCGGCCAGCGAGGCAGTGTGCGACACCGTCGCCTGCCTTGCCTGCTCCGAGCGGCCGACTTTCATGGCGATGATCGGCTTCTTCAATTCGCGCGCCCGGGCCGCCAGCTTCTCGAAGCCGGCGACCGAGTCGAAGGCCTCGATATGCAGGCCGAGCGAGGTGACGCGCTCGTCCTCGATCAGGCCCAATGCCATTTCCGAAAGGCCGGTCTGCGCCTGGTTGCCGGCGGTCATCAGGAAGGCGATCGGCAGGCCGCGCTTCTGCATCGTCATGTTGATGGCGATGTTGGACGACTGGGTGATGATGGCGACGCCCTTGCCGCCCTCGGCCAGCCTGATGCCGCCATGCTGGTCGGGCCAAAGCAACGCGCCGTCGGCATAGTTGATCAGGCCGTAGCAGTTCGGCCCGATGATCGGCATCTGGCCCGCGGCGGCGACGAGCTCCGCCTGCAGCCGCTCGCCGTCCTCGTCATAGGCTTCGGTCTCGAGGAAGCCGGCGGCGAAGCAGACGGCGCCCCCGGCGCCGCGTTCGGCCAGCGCCTTGATCACCTCGATGGTGAGATGCCGGTTGACGCCGACAAAGGCGGCGTCCGGCGCTCCCGGCAGGTCGGCGACGGAGCGGTAGGCCTTGCGCCCGGCGACCTCGTCCTTGGTCGGATGCACCGGCCAGATCTCGCCGGCAAAGCCCATCTTGATCGACTGCGCCACGACGGCGGCGGCCTGCGCCCCGCCGAACACGGCGATCGATTTCGGGCGCAGGAGACGTTCGAGTTTATGCATGGCCATCTTTTCGTTTGAGCGCGATCTTGTCCAAGGCCGGATCCGGCCTTGGTGCATCATGCTCTAAGCTCCGAACGGACGCAGCAGCGCCCGCGAAATAATATGTCGCTGAATCTCCGACGTGCCTTCCCAGATGCGCTCGACGCGGGCGTCGCGCCAGATGCGCTCCAGCGGCAGGTCGTCCATCAGACCCATGCCGCCATGGATCTGGATGGCCTCGTCGGCGACAAAGGCCAGCATCTCCGTGGCCTTCAGCTTGGCCATCGCCATATCCTGGTCGGTGACGGTGCCCTGATCGTACTTCCAGCCGGCTTCGAAGACCATCAGGTCCGCCGCCTTCAATTCCGTCACCATGTCGGCGAGCTTGAACGAAACGCCCTGGAACTTGCCGATCTGCTGGCCGAACTGCTGGCGCTGCGCGGCATATTCTATGGCGTGCGAGAGCGCGCGCTCGGCGCGGCCGAGGCAGGTGGCGCCAACCTGGAGACGCGTCGCGCCGAGCCACGAATTCGCGACGTCGAAGCCCTTGTGCACTTCGCCGAGCACCTGGGACGCCGGCAGCCGGCAGTCGTCGAATTCCAGGATCGAATTGGTATAGCCGCGATGCGAGACATTGCGGTAACCGTCGCGCACGGTGAAGCCCTTGGTGCCCTTGTCGACGAAGAAGGCGGTGATCTTCTTGCGCTTGCCGCGCGGCGAATCCTCTTCGCCCGATGCCATGAAACAAATCGCGAAATCGGCGATGTCGGCATGCGAGATAAAATGCTTGGTGCCGTTGAGCACCCAGTCCGAGCCGTCCTGCACCGCGGTCGCCTTCATGCCGCGCAGGTCGGAGCCGGCGCCGGGTTCCGTCATCGCCAGGCAGTCCGACTTCTCGCCGCGAATGCAGGGAAAGAGGTATTTCTCGCGCTGCTCCGGCGTGCCGGCGAGCAGGATGTTGGACGGACGCGCCACACAGGTCCAGTGCAGCGCGTAATTGGCGCGGCCGAGCTCCTTCTCGTAGAGCAGCCAGCTCACCGTATCGAGGCCGGCGCCGCCGACATCGGCCGGCATGTTGGCGGCGTAGAGGCCGGCCTCGATTGCCTTCGCCTTCAATTCGTCGATCAGCTCGCGGCGCAGCACTCCGGTGCGCTCCACCTCGCGCTCATGCGGGTAGAGCTCGTTTTCGACGAAGGCCCGCGTGGTCTCGACGATGAGCTTCTGTTCTTCCGAAAGACCGAAATGCATTGCCTCAGCCCTTCTTCTTGCTCTTCTTCGCCTTGTCGGCCTTGGCGGACTTCTCAGCCTTTGCCGGCTTGGCTGCCTTCTTCGCCGGCTTGGCCTTTTCGGCAGCTTTGGCTGGAGTCTTCTTCGCGGCCAGCTTGGCGAGCTGCCTGGTATAGTCCTTGTGCAGCGCGCCGGCGCCCCAGCCCTTGCCTTTGTTCTGCCTCGACAGCGCTTCCATGATCGCGACCAGATTGTCGTCGCGGATCTTCTCCAGCTCGCGGATCGACAGGCCGTGCGCCTGTTCGTCCGACTGCGTGGCGATCAGGTCGACCAGCTCGTCGTTGAACTCGGGCACGTCCATCAGCTTGGTCCACGGCCATTTCAGGCAAGGCCCGAACTGCGCCATGAAGTGGCGCATGCCGGCCTCGCCGCCGGCGACGCGATAGACCTGGAACATGCCCATCTGCGCCCAGCGCAGGCCGAAGGAATAGCGCATGATGTCGTCGAGTTCCTCGACGGTGCAGATGCCGTCCTTGACCAGCCACAGCGCCTCGCGCCAGGCCGCTTCGAGCAGGCGGTCGCCGACGAAGGCCTCGATCTCCTTGCGCACCACCACCGGCTTCATGCCGATCGAGGCGTAGAGCTCCTTGGCCACCTCAATGGCCTCGGGGAAGGTCTGCTCGCCGCCGACGATCTCGACCAGCGGCAGCAGATAGACCGGGTTGAACGGATGACCGACGACCAGCCGCTCCGGGTGCTTCTTCATCGCCACCTGCATGTCGGTCGGCTTGATGCCGGAGGTCGACGAGCCGACAATGGCATTGGCGGGTGCATGCGCGTCGATCTCGGCCAGCACCTTGTGCTTGAGGTCGAGCCGCTCCGGCACGCTTTCCTGGATGAAGTCGGCGTCGGCAACCGCCTCGGCGATGGTCTTGGCGAAGGTAAGCTTGCCTTCCTTGGGCAGGCCGCCGGGCAGCATCTGCTTGTAGGCCCGCCTCGCGCCCTTCATCACTTCGCCCACCTTGCGCGAGGCTTCGGGATCCGGATCGAAGATCGACACGTCGATGCCGTTGAGCAGCAGCCGCGCCACCCAGCCGGCGCCGATGACGCCGCCGCCGATGGCGGCCGCCTTGTTGATGATGCTCATGCTTGTCAGGCTCCGGTTCTCGTCTTGGCTGTTTCGGGGTCGGTGAGGGCCACACGCTCGCCGGCGCGGATCACCGCCGGATCGTAGGCCTTTCGGGCGAACACTTCGAGGACGAAGGGCCGGAAGAATTCGACCGGCAGCGTCTCGTAGTCGGGATCGAAGCTCGACTGGTCCCATCGCTCGCAGAACTGGTCGCAGTCGTCGAAATAGAGGTGGCCGGCGAAGCGGTCGCGGGCATGGCGGTTGCCGCCCAGATGATGCGCGTAATAGAGGCGCTGGAAATCGCCGTGCTTCTCCACCACCCAGGTGCATTGCTCGCGCACGAAGGGTTTCAGGATCGCAGCCGCGTATTCGTCGTGGTTGTAGGGCGCGTAGATGTCGCCGATGTCGTGCAGCAGCGCGCAGGCGATCCAGTCGGTGTCGGCGCCGTCGCGCCAGGCGCGCGTCGCCGCCTGCAGCGAATGGCCGAGTCGGGTGATCTTGTAGCCCGACAGACCCTCGTCGAGCTGCACGAGCGCGTCGAGCAGCCGGTCGCCGGTCTTGGCGGCGTAGTCGATCTCATGGGCGGTCAGGAATTCGTAGTCTTCCTTGTCGCCGTCCTTCATCGCGCTGAATTTGACGGTAGCCATGGTGCGCTCCCGAAGTCTTGTTTGAGCATGATCTGGTCCGAAAACCGGTTCCCACTTTTCGGGATCATGCTTATGCCGCGGCTGCGATCGGCGCCCGCTTGGTCAGGTTGAGCTTCTTGCGCACTTCCTCGGGTCCAAGTACACGCGCGCCGAGATTGGTGACGATGCTGGCCGCGCGTTCGACCAGCAGCGCGTTGGTCGCCAGCACACCTTTGTCGAGCCACAGATTGTCTTCCAGGCCGACGCGGACATTGCCGCCGGCTAGCACGGCCGCCGCCGCATAGGCCATCTGGTTGCGGCCGATCGAGAAGGCCGACCAGTTCCAGGTCGAGGGCACGTTGTTGACCATCGCCATGAAGGTGTTGAGGTCGTCCGGCGCCCCCCATGGCACACCCATGCAGAGCTGCACCAGCGCGTCGGGATCGAGCACCTTTTCCTCGACCAGCTGCTTGGCGAACCACAGATGTCCGGTGTCGAAGGCCTCGATCTCAGGCTTGACGCCCAGCGCCGTCATCATGCCGCCCATGGCGCGCAGCATGCCGGGCGTGTTGGTCATCACATAGTCGGCCTCGGCGAAGTTCATCGTGCCGCAGTCCAGTGTGCAGATCTCCGGCAGGCACTGGCGCACATGTTCCATGCGGTTGGTGGCGCCGCCCATGTCGGTGCCCTTCTCGTTGAGCGGCAACGGCGCTTCCGGCGAGCCGAACACCATATCGCCACCCATGCCGGCGGTGAGGTTCAGCACCACGTCGACGTTCGCCTCGCGGATGCGCTCGGTCACCTCGCGGTAGAGATGCACGTCGCGCCTCGGCTTGCCGGTCTCGGGGTCGCGCACATGGCAATGGACGATCGCGGCACCCGCCTTGGCGGCGTCGATCGCCGAATCGGCGATCTGCTTGGGTGAGCGCGGCACATGCGGACTGCGGTCCTGCGTGCCGCCGGAGCCGGTCACGGCACAGGTAATGAAGACCTCGCGGTTCATCGCAAGCGGCATCTTGATCCTCCCAGATTCGATCGGCCATGCATGCCACCCAGAAGCGGGAGCCGATAGCGGAACGGCATGCACGGCAATTCACCGAGAATGCCCTACTTGTCGGAAACTGTTTTGCGTTTTACGAAGGTCTCATGATCAAAAGCGAAAAGCCGACCATCTTTCGGTCCGAGCGCGGGACGCTCAAGGTTACGCTCCTGGTGTTCTCGGGGTCGTCGATCATGTGCGTGGCCTCGGCCGTCGACCCGCTGCGCGCAGCAAACCGCATCTCAGGCGAGATGCTGTTCGATTTCAAGCTGGTCTCGGTCACCGGCGAGGCGCCGGTCACGACATGCGGCCTTCCCGTGGCTGTCAGCGGCCGCTTCGACGCGGCCGAGGCCACCGACATGCTGGTCGTCGTCGCCGGCTTCGGCACGCAGAACTACGCCACCTCGGCATTGCTCGCGGGCTTGCGCAGGGCAGCGCGCGCTGCCCGCGCCTGTGGCGGCGTCGAGGCGGGCACCTGGCTGGTGGCGCGCGCCGGCCTGCTCGAGGGGCGCAGCGCCACCACGCATTGGGAGGACATGGAGGATTTCTCCGCCGCATTCCCGGGCGTCGATGTGCGGCCGGACCGTTACGTCATCGACGGGCCGGTCTTCACCTCCGGCGGCGCCTCGCCGACCTTCGACCTGATGCTACATCTGGTCCGCACGAGGCTCGGCATGGCCGCTGCGCTCGATGTGGCGAGCGTCTTCATCTATGACCAGGCGCGCGCCGCGACCGACGCGCAGCCGCTGGTCTCGCTCGGCCGGCTCGACGGCTACGATCCGCGGCTTGCCCAGGCGATCCGGTTGATGGAAGCGCATGTCGACCAGCCGCTCACCATCGACGCCGTGGCCAGACGCGCCGGCGTCACGGCACGGACGCTGGAAAGCATTTTTCGCAAGTCGATCGGCGAGACGCCCGGCGCCTATTATCTGAGGCTGCGCCTCAGCGCCGCTCGCCGTCTCGTCGTCGACACGCGCATCGCCATGGCGGACATTGCCGGGCGTACGGGCTTTTCATCCGCCGCGGCATTTTCCAGGGCATTTTCAAGGGCTTTCGGCGAGGCGCCGGTCAGGCTTCGGCGCGGTTGAGAATCCAGTCTGTCGCGGCGGCGAGGTCGTCGACCAACGCCGTCGGAGCCGGATCGTATTGCGTTTCGTCGTTGGGTCGGTACTTGCCGGTTCGCACGAGCAGCGCCGCGCCGAGCCCGGCACGCAGCGCGCCGGCGACATCGCTCTCCGCGTCGTCGCCGACCATGACCGCATCGGCCGCAGCGCAGTTCAAATCGGCGAGCGCCGAAAGGAAGAAGTCCGCCGACGGCTTGCCGAGCACGACTGGGCTTCGGCCGCTGGCGAATTCGAGGGCCGCAACGAAGGCGCCGGCGTCGAGGCTGAGCTGGCCGTCGGCATCCTTGAAGGTGCGGTTGGTGGCCAAAGCCACAAAATCGGCGCCGGCGATCAGCTCGCGGAAAGCCCGGTTGAGGCTGGCGTGGTCGAAGGACTCCCCGGCATCGCCGACGACGACCGCCTTGCTGCTTCCTCCCTCCAGGCCCGAAAACTCTGCTTCGAGATCGGGATGGACGAGCAGATGCGGCTCGCGGCCATGCCTGCGCAACCATTCGATCGCAGCGCGCGCCGGCGTCAGCAATTCTTCATCCGCAACTTCGATGCCCATCGCGGCAAGTTGCGCGACAATCTTGCTGCGCGGCGAGCGCGTCGTGTTGCTGACAAAGCGGAGCGGCAGCCCGGCCTTGCGCAAACGCTCGACCGCGGTCACGGCACCTGCGATCGGGGTATCGCCATCGTAGACGACACCCACAAGATCAAGCAGCACCGCGCGTATCATCGGTGCAGGATGGAGAAGCCACCTCTTTTCGTCAAATCACGGGAATTGTCAGGCGGCGTCGCGGCCGTCGCCGACGATGCGCGTGCGCATGCTCTTGGCCAGCGCCGTTTCCAACCGCGCGGCGACCGCGCGGTCCCATTCATTTGTCTTGCGGCCGCCGTCTTTCGAATGCGGCAACGCCATCAGCCGGTCGATGATCGATCCGGCTTCGCCGGACGAAAGCAGGGCGTCGATCTCGCGTTCATGCTGCATATCGGTTCGCCTCCTTCTTCTTCACCCGCCACAGGAGCCACGTTTATACGAGTTCCGTGACGGCTGTTTGAAGGCAAGAGCGGGGCGATTAAGGGGCGGCTCGGGGCAAAACCTTGTCGTGAAGTTCTGCCCCGCGCGAACGCTATACGGTCGGGCATTCCGCCTGAGCGATCAGACGTAGCGGTTGACGATGTTCTCCAGCAGCTCCTGCCGGCCGGAGCGCGGCTGCGGCTCGATCTTCTCCTTCACGACGCGCTCGGCGATCTCCTCCAGCGTGCGCTCGCCCGAAAGCATCGCCTTGCCCTCCGCGGTGTTCCAGCCGGCATAGCGCTCGGCGAGCGGGCCGGACAGCGCCTTGTCCTCAATCATCTTGGCCGCCGCCTTGAGGCCGCGCGCGCAGGCATCCATGCCGCCGATATGGCCGATCAGGAGGTCGTCCGGGTCGAGCGACTGCCGCCTGAGCTTGGCATCGAAATTGGTGCCGCCGGTCTTGAAGCCGCCGCCCTGCAGGACCTGGTAATAGGCCAGCGCCATTTCCGGCACGTTGTTGGGGAATTGGTCGGTGTCCCAGCCCGACTGGTAGTCGTTGCGGTTCATGTCGATCGAACCGAAGACTCCCAGCGCATTCGCCAAAGCCAGCTCGTGCTCGAAGGAATGGCCGGCCAGGATCGCGTGGCCCTGCTCGATGTTGAGCTTTACTTCCTTCTCCAGCCCGAAGCGCTTGAGGAAGCCGTAGACGGTGGCGACGTCGTAGTCGTACTGGTGCTTGGTCGGCTCCTGCGGCTTCGGCTCGATCAGGATCGTGCCCGTGAAACCGATCTTGTGCTTGTAATCGACGACGAGGTTGAGGAAGCGGCCGGCCTGTTCCTGCTCGCGGGCAAGGTCGGTGTTGAGCAGCGTCTCATAGCCCTCGCGGCCGCCCCACAGCACATAGTTCTCGCCCTTGAGCTTCTTGGTGACGTCGATGCAGCTCTTCACCGTCGCCGCCGCATAGGCGAATACATCCGGATCGGGATTGGTGGCCGCGCCCGACATGAAGCGGCGGTGCGAGAAGAGGTTCGCCGTGCCCCAGAGGAGCTTGACGCCGGTCTCTTCCATCTTGGTTGCGAAATAGTCGGCGATCTCGTCGAGGCGCGCGGCGCTCTCCGAAAAATCCTTGCCTTCCGGGCGCACGTCTGCGTCGTGGAAGCAGAAATAGGGCGCGCCGAGCAACGAGAACATCTCGAAGGCGACGTCGGCCTTGAGCTTGGCCAGTTCCATCGTGTCGACGCCGCCCGGCTTGGCAAACCAGGGCCGGTCGAAGGTCTGGCCGCCGAACGGGTCGCCGCCCGGCCATGCGAAGGAATGCCAGTAGGCGACGGCGAAGCGCAGATGGTCTTCCAGCCGCTTGCCGGCCACCACCTCATCGGGGTTGTAATGGCGATAGGCCAGCGGATTGGGCGAATCCGGCCCTTCATACTTGATTGTCTTGATGTCGCCGAAAAATCCGCTGCTCATGGTTTCCTTCCTCTTCGAGATGGTTTCCCGATTACCTCAGGCGTAATTGGTTTCACTCTTTTGCCGGGCGAAAAGCGTCATGTCGAAACGATCCAACGAAGGACCATGACTATGACCGACCTCAACACGATCGCCCGCACCTACATCGCCGCCTGGAACGAGAGCGATGCGCAGCGCCGCAAGGCGCTGCTCGAAGCTGCCTTCACCAAGGATGTCAGCTATCGCGACCCGGTCATGCAGGGCGACGGCCATGACGGCATCGCCGCGCTGATCGACGGTGTCCAGCAGCGTTTCGCCGGCTTCCGCTTCTCGCTGAAGGATGAGCCGGACGGTTTCGCCGACAAGATCCGCTTCTCGTGGAATCTTGGGCCGGAAGGCACGGAATCCGTCATCGAAGGCACCGACATCGGCGTTATCGAGAACGGCCGCCTGAAGAGCGTCACCGGGTTTTTGGACAAGGTGCCGGCGCAGTGAGGCTAACCGGGTAAGAGTGGCGCGAGGCACCCCCCTCTGGCCTGCCGGCCATCTCCCCCTCAAGGGGGGAGATTGGCAGCTTCGAGGCCTGGCCTCTCCTTGCAACGCCGGCGATTGGCGAAAGCCGGCGTGACATCCAATCTCCCTCCCTGAGGGGGAGATGCCCGGCAGGGCAGAGAGGGGGGCCTCGCGCCTGCTCACGCGGTTACCGCCCTGATCGCCGGATAAAGTGCACGATACCTCTGATAAGCATCCGCATAAGCCCCACCAAGCCCGGCATCCGGCTCGATCGTCGCATCCGTCGCTGGCGCGGTGCAGACGCCAAGCGGATCCGCGCCGGTCGCGGCGATCAAGCCCAACCGCGCCGCGCCGAAGGCGGCGCCGAAATCGCCGTCGGCCGGGATGTCGACCGGCACCTGCAGCGCGGTGGCGATCGCCTTCAGCCAATAGCGCGAGCGCGAGCCGCCGCCGATCGCGGTCACCCGGCTCAGTGTCGTGCCGGCCGTCTTAAGCGCTTCGAGACTGTCGCGGAAGGCGAAGGCGACGCCCTCGAGCACCGCCTGCGTCAGCACGGCCCGGCTCGATTGATGCGCCAGCCCGGTGAAGGAGCCGCGGATGGCGGAATCATTGTGCGGCGTCCGCTCGCCCGAGAGATAGGGCAGGAAGGTAACGCCCGTCGGCGCCTTCAGCATATCGCCGAGTTCATGCGTCAGGTCGCCGGCACCCTTTCCGGTGATCTCCGACAGCCAGTTGAGCGAATCGGTGGCCGACAGGATCACGCCCATCTGGTGCCAGGTGTCGGGCAGCGCATGGCAGAACGTGTGCACCGCGCTTTCCGGATTGGGCAGATAGGAGGCGTTCGCCGCGAACAGCACGCCCGATGTGCCGAGCGACACGAAAGCGTGGCCGGCGCCGACCGTGCCCATGCCGCAGGCCGAGGCCGCATTGTCGCCGGCACCGCCGGCGATCGGGATGCCTGTCGCGACACCCCATTTGGAAGCGAGCTCGCCCCGCAAGGCGCCGGCCTTGGCCGTGCCTTCGACCAGCGAGGGCATGTGCTTTTCGTCGAGCGATGTCGCCGCCAGCAGTTCCGGCGCCCAGCGGCGCTTGCCGACATCGAGCCACGAGGTGCCGGCCGAATCCGACATTTCGGAGATGTGCTCGCCGGTCAGCCACAGCCGCAGATAGTCCTTGGGCAGCAGCACCTTGGCTACCTTGGCGAAGATTGCGGGCTCGTTGTTCCTCACCCAGGCAAGCTTCGGCGCGGTGAAGCCCGGGAAGACGATGTTGCCGGTGAGCTTGCGGAAGCGTGGATCGGCATCGAGCGCGGCCGCCTCGACATGGCTGCGCGTGTCGTTCCACAGGATGCAGGGGCGCAGCACCTTGTCCGAGGCGTCGAGAAGCGTGGCGCCGTGCATCTGGCCGGAAAGGCCGATGCCCTTGACCGCGGCCAGCTCCTTCGGATGGGAAGCCTTGAGTTCGGCAATCGCCGTCTCGCAGGCCTCGATCCAATGCGCCGGATCCTGCTCCGACCAGCCGGGATGCGGCCGCGAGACGTCGAGCGAGCCATGGCCGGAGCCGATGACCTTCTGGCCGTCGTCGATCAGCAGCGCCTTGACGCCCGAAGTGCCCAGGTCGAGGCCGAGATACATGATTTCCTCCCACTGCCGTTAATTTTTTCGGATCCCGAAAAAATCTGGCTTGGCCAGTTTTTAGGACAAGATCCGCTCCGGGTCAATTCTCTGACAAATCGGCGGCGCGACGCGAGAACAGCGCCGACAGCGGGCTGTCGGGCCTGGCGAGCTGCCGTTCGGCCGTCAGCGCCCGCGCGAGCGCCGTATCGCCGGCGCGCAGAGCGGCCTCGATCAGCGTCAGGTCGATCACATCGCGCTGCGCATGGCTGCCGCCGAAACGATGCGCGATCGAGCGGATCGGCCGGATCAGGCGCACGGCCTCGTCATATTTGCCTTCGCCGAAGGCCTTAATCGCAAGCGTCAGCGGATGGCCGACATCGCGCGTGAAGGCGGCGTTGTCATCCTCGCCGCGCATCGCCTCGCGTTGCGCGTCGAGCAGCGTCTTGGCCGGCGCCTCCAGGCCTGCGCCGACAAAGGCCATCATCGCATGCGCGTCGTTGAAGGCATAATTGCCGGCGGCGGCTTTCGGCATCCAGTTGCCGGCAAGCGCCGCCCAGCGGTCGCCGACATTGACGCCGCCGAGCGCGAGGCGCCACAGGATCGCCGAGGCATCGACCATATTGAGCGCCAATGTCGAGCGGTCGCCATAGATCGGCCCGTCATAGAGCTTGAGCGCCTCGTCGGTTTCGCCGAGATCGTAATGGAACAGCGCCAGGTGCCACCAATTGTGGATCTGGAGAAAACTCTCCTTGGTCCATGCTTCTGGATTGGCGCGCATCCAGGCGATGCCGTCGCGTTGCCGGCTTTGCATTTCCATGACATGCGCGACCGCGTGCTGCGCCCAGCCGTCGCGCGGCTCGATCTCCACAGCCTGCCGGCCGAAGGATTCGGCACGGCCATAATCGCCCATTTCCTCCAGCCCGAACGCTTGCATGCCGAGAATGGCGTGGTAGCCCGGCATGCCTTTTTGCCAGGCAGGCAGCGCCCGGCCAATGCGGTCGCGCAGCATGCGCGCATTGCCGGTGAAGAAATCGATCTGATGCCCGACCTGCAGCGCCAGCGCCTCGCGCGGAGTGTCGATCGCGATGTCTTCGAGGATGCGTGCGCTTTCATGCCAGCGGCCATCGGCGAGATGCCCAAGCGCCGCGACATGCGCCTGTTCGCGCGGGGTGCCGGCGAGCGGCAGCGCCGCCGTGTGGCATGATCGCGCGACGGCCATCGCATCTCGCTCGGTGGCGAGGCCGAACAGATAGCCCTTGAAAACATGCGCCATGACGAAGGCCGGATCATCGGCAATCGCACGGTCGATAGAACCGACCGGATCGCCGATGAAGCATTGCAATTCATGCACGGCGCGGGCGTAGGACGAAAACCCGGCTTCGGTCGCGCCCGAGTAAGCCAGGCCGAATGCGTCCTTCAGCGCCATTGGATGCCCTTCGACGATCGTGAATTTGCTGTTCGGAGCGCGATCCTAAAGCATCGGCGCGGAGCGTGCCAACGACCGCCCTGGGTCAATCAATACTCAGGTCTATCCGCCTGAGATTGCAGCTCATCAACCATAGGCAGAAGAATAGGCTTTGAAAAACGAGGCGAATTATGGCCTTATTGCGGCAGGGACGGGGCGGCTTAAATCGCGATTTGCGAGGACGCGATGCGGCGCTTTGGAAATTCTCTCCCGAGACTGTTCTCGGAAGGTGAGATTATATCAGCAATGCTGATCGACAGATGAGAGGCCTCGATCATCCTTGGATGCTTGGCCTTCTGGCATCGACAGCACTTACATTGCTGCCAGGCGCCCAGGCCTTTGCGGCATGCGTGCTGAGCCCGCCCGCTGGCAATACTGCCTATGTCTGCGACAGCGGCGATTCCGGCGGCAACCTCACCGACACAAGCGGCGACAACACGCTGACTTTCCCTTCCGGCGGCGCGGGCCAGATCAGCGGCAACGTCATTTTCGGCGCCGGAACGGACCGCATCAACATGCGGTCCGGCACCATCACCGGCACGGTCGACCAGGGCGACGGCACCGATTTCTTCACCATTGGCGCCGGCACCGTCACCGGCAATGTCCAGCAAGGTGCGGGCATCGACGATTTCAACATGAGCGGCGGCCAGATCGGCTCGCTCAACCAGGGCGATGGGCTCGACACCTTCACTATGAGCGGCGGCCGCATCGTCGATTTCTTCGACGATGGCGACCGCGCCGTGATGACCGGCGGCCGCATCGGCCGCGTCAACATGAAGCTCGACAAGAACTACTTCAACATGTCCGGCGGTGTCATCGACCGCAACCTCGTCACCGGCTTCGACACCGATACCATCATTCTTTCTGGCGGCACGGTCGGCGGCAACATCAGCGTCAGCGGGGGCGACGACAGTGTCACGATCACCGGCGGCACGGTCGGCGGCGACGTGCTGATGAGCTTCGGCGCCGACAGCTTCGTCTGGGACGGCGGCGGCATCATCTATGGCAATGTCGATCTCGGCGCCGACAATGACACCGCCAAGCTCAGCAACCTCACCAAAGCCAATCTCGGCGGCACCAAAACGCTCAACGGCGGTCTCGGCATCGACACGCTCACCTTCGACAACGTCAAGCTGGATGGCATCACCAGGGTCCAGAACTGGGAAACCATCAATGCCACCAACGACACGCAATTGACATTGGACGGCAACCTCGTGCTCGGCGACTCGGGCACGGGCACCGGCAAGATCAACGTCGACCGGGCAAGCACGCTCTATGGCGGCGGCTTCAATGCCTCGATCCAGGCCTTCACGTCAGGGCAGTTGGCCGAGGTCTTCAATGCCGGCCGCATCGACCTGACCAACGGCAATACCGGCGCCACCGACCGGCTGACGATCAACGGCAATTATACCGGACTCGGCGGCCTGCTGTTGATCCAGACCGAACTTGGCGACGATTCCTCCGCCTCCGACCGGCTTGTGCTCTCCGGCGGCACGGCTTCCGGCTCCACCGGGATCGCGGTGGTCAATGTCGGCGGCGCCGGCGCCGAGACCATGGCGGATGGCATCATGGTCGTGCAGGCCGTCAACGGCGCCACGTCGAGCGCCAACGCCTTCGCGCTCGACGCGCCGGTCGCGGCCGGTGCCTTCGAATATTATCTGTTCAAAGGCGGCGTCAGCGCCGGCAGCGCGGAGAACTGGTACCTGCGCTCGGCGCTGATCACGCCGACATCGCCGGCGGCCGCGCCTGGAGCGCTGGAGCCGACGGCGCAGCCGGAACCCGTGGCGCCGGAAACAGAAGCGCCGCCGCCGCCGCCGTCCGAACTGCCACCGGTGCCGGTGCCGACCGATGGCGATGCCAACAATCCGCCGGTCGATCCGACGCCGCCGGTGCAGGCGAGTGATCCTGAGCCCGAGGCGCCGCCGGCTCCGCCCGAGGCACCGCCGGCCGATCCGCCGCCGCCACCGCCCCCGGTGCCGACCGCCGTGCCCGATCTGCCGACGCCGGCGCCCGGCCAGGAGATCCTGCTTTATCGCGTCGAAGTGCCGGTCTATTCGGCCGTGCCGCCTGTCGCGCAGCATCTGACGATGGCGACGCTAGGCACCTTCCACGAACGCCGCGGCGAGCAAAGCCTGTTATCGTCCGACACCGATCTGCAGCCGGTCTGGGGCCGGATCTTCGGCCAGGATGCCAAGATGGGCTGGTCGGGAACGGTCTCGCCCTCCTTCGACGGCACTTTGTTCGGGCTTCAAGCCGGGTTCGACCTTATCGGCCGCGAAACCGCCTCAGGGTCGGTCGACCGCGCCGGCCTCTTCCTTGCCTATGGTAGCATGAACGGCGACCTGCGCGGCCAGGCCCTGGGGCAGGATGGTCTTGCGGTCGGCAGCCTCGACGTCAGCGGCACCAGCGTCGGCGGCTACTGGACCCACATCGGCAAATCCGGCTGGTACATGGACGGCGTGCTGATGGCGACCTTCTTCGGCGGCTCGGCCTCATCGTCGCGCGACATCGGCATCGATGTCGGCGGAACCGGGGTCACCGCTTCGCTAGAAGGCGGCTATCCGGTCGCACTCGGACAAGGCTGGACGCTGGAACCGCAGGCGCAACTGGTCTGGCAGCATCTATCGCTCGACGACACCAGGGACAGGTTCTCGTCGGTATCGTTCGATTCCGACGATGACGTCGCCGGCCGGATCGGATTGAGGCTGCAAGGCGAAACGGTCCTCAGCGGGATGCCGCTGCAGCCCTACCTCAAGGCCAACCTCTGGCACGATTTCGGCGGCACCGACCGTGTCGATTTCGAGGGCGCCGACGTCTCGACGGAGAGCCGGTCCACCTCGTTCGAGTTCGGCGGCGGCGTGGTCGCCAAGGTGACCGACAAGATCAGCGTCTTCGCCACCGGCGACTACACGACCAATCTCGGCGTCGACAAGCGCCGCGTGCTGGAAGGCAATCTGGGTGTCAGCGTGAAATGGTGAAGGTGTGTCGATATTCAGGTGAGGCCGGCCTGCAAATGGCGGCTTCCTGCGCTTCCGGTGCTCACGTATTCTAAGTACGCTCCGCTCCGGCCTTCGCCGGCCGAAGCCCTCATAAGTGTCTCCGCTCTATGAAGGCTATGGCCGGCGTAGGCCGGTTCTCGGAAGCCACCACTTTCGGCTCGGCCTGACCTGGATTTCGACACACCTTAGGGCAGATCAATTCCCCGACCGCACCGCCACCGTGGCGATGCCGGCGCCGACCAGCAGCGTGCCGCCGGTGCGGTTGAAGATGCGGATCGCCTTCGGGTTGCGCACGATCGCCCTGGCCCTGGATGCGATCAGCGCGTAGCCGAAGGCGTTGGCGAAGGCCAAAGTCAGGAAGGTCGTCTCGAAGATCAGCATCTGCGTCCAGAAGTCGGCATGCCGGTCGAGGAATTGCGGCAGGAAGGCGACGAAGAAGGTGATGCTCTTCGGGTTCAGCGCCGTCACCAGCCAGGCATGCGCCATCATCCGTGCCGCCGAAACCGCGTCGGTGCGCGGTTCGGCCTTCAGCGCGCCGCCGGCGCGGAACAGCTTTATGCCGAGATAGATGAGGTAGCCGGCGCCGATCACCTTGAGCACGGTGAACACCGTTGCCGAGGCCGCGAGCAGTGCGCCGATGCCGAGCATCGACAGCGTCATGGCGGTGAAGTCGCCCAGCGCCACGCCCACCGCCATCGGCAACGCAGTGCGCCAGCCTTGCCCAAGCGCATAGGAGACGACCAGGAGGATCGTCGGGCCAGGAATGACGAGAAGAATGGAAGAGGCGGCGGCGAAGGCAGCCCAGTTTTCGAAGGACATTTCCCTGCTCCTTGAGCGCAAAGAAAAGGATAAATCCTGGGGCCGGCGAGAATGTAAAGGGGCTGTCGGAAAATTCTTCGGCGCCCGCGCCGCCGGTCCATCGGCCGCCATAACGATCCGTTAGGGTTAAGCTTGGCACGGGCTCTTTCACCCTTTTTCAACGATGAATGGCGAAAATGCCTGCGATCCGGCCGGACCCCCGCCGGCAGCGTAGGGTTTGGTGCATGCGCGAGTTGCCGCAACGTCTGACGCCGCCTTCCAACGGCGCCGCAATCGATACCGAAATTCAGCTTTCCCGCCGCGCCATGCTTTCCGGCGCCGGCGCCATGGCGCTGCTCGGCCTTGCCGGCTGCAGCACCACCGACACGCTCGACCTGCCGCAAATGCAGCTCGACAACACCGTCACCGGTTCCGTGCCTCCCATGCGTCCGGCGATCAGCGTCGACAAGAACATCACCGGCCCGGACGTCATGTATGCCTCGCTCACCGACGGCGGCTTCCAGGTGCCGGAGGTGCCGTGGCAGAAGGTCAAGCCGCAGTTCCGCCGCCAGATCGTCGTCGACAAGACCGGCGAAGCGCCCGGCACCATCGTCGTCCACTTGCAGGAGCGCATGCTCTATCTCGTCCAGCCGGGCGGCGACGCCATCCGCTACGGCGTCGGCATCGGCAAGGACGGCTTCCGCTGGTCGGGCCGCGCCAACATCCAGTATGGCCGCGAATGGCCGGTGTGGACGCCGCCGCCTGAAATGATCCAGCGCAAGCCCGAACTGGTGAAATGGCAGGGCGGCCAGCCCGGCGGTCTCACCAATCCGCTGGGCGCCCGGGCGCTCTACATCTACCAGAACGGCAAGGACACCGGCTACCGAATCCACGGCTCGCCCGAATGGTGGAGCATCGGCCAGGCCATGTCGTCGGGCTGCGTGCGCCTGATCAACCAGGACATCATCGACCTCTACAGTCGCGTTTCCAAGAAGAACCCGGTCGTCGTCGTCTGATCGCTCCGCCGGCTCACTCTTCCGTTGCGCGATGCCCTAAGACAGGCGAAGGTGCCGTGAAAACCTTCGCCTCGGGAGAGAAAGCATGGCTGGAACCTTCGTCATCGCGCAGGGCGGCGGCCCGACCGCCGTCATCAACCAGACGGTCGTCGGCGCCACGCTGGAGATTCGCAAGCGTCATCCCGGCGCCAAAGTGCTGGGCTCGCTCCATGGCGTGCGCGGCATCCGCGACGGCAACTATGTCGATCTCTCCGCCATCCCCGAAGATCGGCTGTGGCTGATCGCCGGCACGCCGAGCGCCGCCCTCGGCTCGACCCGCGACAAGCCGGACGCCGCCTATTGCGAGGTCATTCTCAACGGCCTGAAAAAGGCCGGCGCCGACGCCTTCATCTATATCGGCGGCAACGACACGTCGGGCACGCAGCAGATCCTGACCGATGCCGCCGGCGGATCGATCGCCTTCGTGCATGCGCCCAAGACCATCGACAACGACCTCGAGGAGAACGACCACACGCCGGGCTTCATCTCGGCGGCCGAATTCGTCGCCGGCGCCTTCCTCTCCGTCGACCTCGATTTCCGCGCGCTGCCCGGCATCTATGTCGGCATCGTCATGGGCCGGCATGCCGGCTTCCTGACCGCCGCCGCGGCCGCCTGGCAGCTCGATCCCGACAGCGGCCCGCATCTGGTCTATGTGCCGGAGCGCGCCTTCTCGGCGAAGCGCTTCATCGATGACGTGCGCGAAAAGCTGGACCGCCACAAGCGCTGCATCGTCGCCGTCTCGGAAGGCGTCAGCACCGCCGACGGCAAGGCGCTGGTCGAAAGCCTGGTGCCGCAGGGCAAGCTCGAGCGCGACCAGCATGGCAATGTCAAACTGTCGGGCAGCGACCTGCCGGCGGCGCTCGAGCGGGCCCTGGCCGAAGGCCTGCCGGGCAAGCGCGCGCGGGTCGACGCGCTGGGCTATATGCCGCGCGGTTATGTCGGCGCCATCAGCGCTGTCGATGCCAAGGAAGCCTTCGACGCCGGTGCCTTCGCGGTTGCCGTCGCCGGCGAAGGCGGCGGCTCGGTCGCGATCCAGTATGACGGCTCGAAGACCGTGCTGAAGAAGGTGCCGCTGAAGGCGGTGGCCGGCAAGACGCGCCACATGCCCGACAATTTCATGCAGCCGGATGCCAACCAGCTGTCGGAAGCCGGCATGGCCTATCTGAAGCGGCTGGTGCCGGAAAAATACAAAGTCGGCAAGCCCTTCGTCTGATGGGCGGCGGCTCGATGCCCGAGCTTGCGGTCGGCGACTGGTTCGGCAAGGCGAAAGTCGATGCCGGCACGACGATGCTGACCGAACCCTTCGTGCATGATTTCGTGCGCGCCAACATGTGGCATCTGAAAGGCCGCGACGCGGATCTGCTGGTCGATACCGGCATGGGCATCCGTCCGCTGGCGCCTGAGATCGACACGCCGCCCGGCAAGCCGCTCATCGTCGTCGCCACGCACATCCATCTCGACCATGTCGGCTCGCTGCATGAATTCCCGCTGCGCCTCGGGCCGAAGATGAGCGCGGCGCGGTTCGACGTCATGGATGATGCCGTCACCTACGCTTACATGTTCCACAATCTCGACGGCGCCGTCTCGAAGCTGCCGGCGCCGGACTGGAAGGCGGCTGATTACCGGATTCCCTCGGCACCGCTGACGCGTGCGCTCGACGAAGGCGACATCGTCGATCTCGGCGACCGCAAATTCCGGGTGCTGCACCTGCCTGGACACTCGCCGGATTCGATCGCGCTTTTCGACGAGGCCGATGGCCTCTTCCTCGCCGGCGATGCCATCTATGACGGCATGCTGATCGACGATCTGCCGGATTCGGACCGCACGGCCTATTGCCGCACCATGCGGCGGCTGCTCGACCTGCCGATCCGCATCGGCCATGGCGGCCATGGCCCGAGTTTTACCGCCCAGCGAATGCGTGAGATCGCCTCCGCTTATCTGCGCCGGAGAGAGCGATTCGTAAGCGCTCCCTGAATTAAATCTTCGTAAGGTCATCCAAAGGCCCTGATTCAGGCCATTCCGCACCCTAAATCTTGATTGTCGATCCGGCCGGCTGCCATGCAAGGCGAGGCAGGCAACCCGGTCGCCGACACGCCAACGGATGCGTGCTTCGAGAGCCATCCGGGGCGCCGGATCAACCTCTCGCCCGGACAGAAACGACCATGTCACCCATGAACATTCTTCGCAGACATCGCGTCGCGGCCCTGTTGGGCGCTGCGCTGATCATTTCTCCCGTCGTCGTCTCCTTCGCCCAGAACAATGCCGGCCTGAGCACCGTGGCCGCGACGACGCAGACGCCGGTACCCGGCATCACCGCCCCGAACGGCTCCTTCGCGCCTGTCATCGCCGTCACCAAGCCGGCCGTCGTCACCATCACCTCGGTCACCAAGGCGCAGGCCCAGGACGAGGGTTCGCCGCTTGGCGGCAACGTGCCCTTCGACCAGTTCTTCCAGCAGTTCTTCGGCGATCAGGGCATGCCGATGCCGAAAGCGCCACCGCAGCAGCAGTCGCAGCGGCAGGAGGCCCTCGGTTCCGGCTTCATCGTCGGCGCCGACGGCACGATCGTCACCAACAACCATGTCGTCGACGGTGCAAGCTCGATCAAGGTGACGCTCGACGACGGCACCGAGCTTCCCGCAAAGCTCGTCGGACACGACGCCAAGAACGATCTCGCGGTGCTCAAGATCAGGGCCGACAAGCCGCTGCCGACCGTCAAATGGGGCGATTCCAGCAAGCTGATGACCGGTGACCAGGTGCTGGCGATCGGCAATCCGTTCGGCATCGGCACCACGGTCACCGCCGGCATCGTCTCGGCGCGCGGCCGCGACCTGCATAGCGGGCCGTTCGACGACTTCATCCAGATCGACGCGCCGATCAACCACGGCAACTCCGGCGGCCCGCTGGTCGACGTCAACGGCAATGTCATCGGCATCAACACCGCCATCTACTCGCCCAATGGCGGCAGCGTCGGCGTCGGCTTCGCCATCCCGTCGGACCAGGCTGAGAAGGTCGTCGCCAAGCTGATGAAGGGCGGCGACATCGAGTACGGCTATCTCGGCGTGCAGATCCAGCCGGTCACCCCGGATGTCGCCAGCGCCATCGGCCTCGATCATCCGGGCGGCGCGCTGGTTTCCCAGGTCACCGACGGGTCGCCGGCGGCCAAGGCCGGCATTGAAACCGGCGACGTCATCACCGGCTTCGGCGGCCAGGAGATCAAGGATCCGAAGGATCTGTCGCGCGCCGTAGCCGACGTGTCGCCGGGCGCCAGGGAAACCGTCAATATCTGGCGCAAGGGCAAGGCGATGCAGATCTCCGCCGATGTCGGCCGCAACGCTGACGATCAGAAGACGGCCTCGAACGGCAACCAAAGCCGCAGCCCGTCGGCCGAACAGGGCCTGCGCGTTCCCTCGCTCGGCCTCGGCCTGACCGACCTCACCCCCGATATCCGCGACCAGCTCAATCTTGCCGGCAACCAGCGCGGCGCGGTGGTCGAGCGGGTCAATCCGGACAAGGCGGCATCGGCCGCCGGCATCCAGCCCGGCGACGTCATTGTCGGCGTCGACCAGATGCCGGTGAAGACGGCCAGGCAGGCCAACCAGGCGATCGCCGAGGCGGGCAAATCCGGCAAGAAGTCGGTGCTTTTGCTGATCGATCGCGGCGACGCGCAGATATTCGTCGCCGTGCCCTTCGCCGCCGGCTGACAAGGGCCTTGACAGGGCCTGCCGGCGTCTCCGGCAGGCTCTGTCTGCAAGATTTCTGTTGCTCCCCAGAGCGTCTTCGAGAACACTCCCCGCGATCGACCAAATCCGGCGCAAGGGACGTCTCGATGGTGACCCGTGGCTTCTTTTCCGGACGGCGTCCTCCTGCCGACACCGACGCGCGAATCCCGCCGGGCCAGTACCTGGAGCAGGGTTTCCCGGTTCTGTCGGCGGGGCCGACGTCGCGGGTGCGCACCGAGGACTGGTCCTTCACCCTCAAGCGGGGGCCCCGACCGCTCAAGACATGGAACTGGGCCGAATTCAACGCGCTGCCGCAAAGCAAGATGACGCGCGACATCCATTGCGTGACGGCCTGGACCAAGTTCAACACGCCCTGGCAAGGCGTGATGATCGACGACATCCTCGCCGATGCCGGCATCGAGCCTCCGACGGCTTACACGTTGGCGCTGTCCTTCGACGGCTATTCCACCAATGTGCCGACCAAGGACCTCGTCACCGGCAAGGCGATGGTGGCGCTGCTCTACGAAGGCAAGCCGATCACGGCCGATCATGGCGGGCCGGCCCGGCTTCTGGTGCCGCATCTCTATTTCTGGAAATCGGCCAAATGGGTGAACGGGCTGCAGTTCACCGAGCGCGACGAGCCGGGCTTCTGGGAGCTGCGCGGCTATCATATGTATGGCGACCCCTGGCGCGAGCAGCGCTATTCGAGCGATCCCTGAAGACGAACCCCTGAAGGCGAACCCATGAGTGGCGAATCATGACCGCCGAGCCATCGCTGCAATCGCCCTGGCAGGCAGCCACGATCACCCGCATCCAAAAGCGCACGCCGCGCGTCACCAGCTTCTGGTTCCAGCCGACACGGTCCTTCACCCATCTGGCCGGGCAGCATGTCGACATCAGGCTGACGGCGCCGGACGGCTATCAGGCGCGCCGCTCCTATTCCATCGCCTCGGCGCCGGGTGGCGGCATCGAGCTGGCGATCGAGCGGCTCGACGACGGTGAGGTCTCGCCCTTCTTCCACGACGTGGCTGCCGTCGGCGACGAGATCGAGTTGCGCGGGCCGCTAGGCGGCCATTTCATCTGGGAGGAGAGCGACGGCGGGCCAATCCTTCTGGTCGGCGGCGGCTCGGGCGTCGTGCCGCTGATGGCGATGCTGCGCCATCGCACGC
This sequence comes from Mesorhizobium sp. B2-6-2, assembly GCF_006440615.1. Lineage (NCBI taxonomy): Bacteria > Pseudomonadati > Pseudomonadota > Alphaproteobacteria > Hyphomicrobiales > Phyllobacteriaceae > Mesorhizobium > Mesorhizobium sp. B2-6-2. The sequence goes on from NZ_VFUG01000001.1 coordinate 380,977, forward strand.
TGCGCAACACGGCGGTGCCCGTCGCGCTGGTGTTCTCGGCGCGGGTCTGGGACGAGGTGATTTTTCGCGACGAGCTGATTGGCCTCGACGATCGTCGCGACGGGTTCGATCTGGTGCTGACGCTGACCCGCGAGCCGGCGAGGCGCCCCTCCGACTATTCCCGGCGCATCGACGCCCGTATGATGGCGCAGGCCATCGAGCGCCTGCCGAAGGCGCCGAGGCTCGCCTATGTCTGCGGCTCGAATGCATTCGTGTCGGCCGCCGCCGATGCGCTGATCGGTGCCGGAGTTCCGGCAGGGTCGATCCGCACCGAGCGCTATGGGGTTTGAATTAGACCGCTATCAGCCGGTCGGAGAGAATTTCGCCGAAACGAGCTGGAAAGGCAGCGCGCCATAGCTGGCGCCGGCCTGCTCGTTGTCCCAGACGCGAAACTGGCGTGACGGCCGAGCCTCCAGCACCAGGGTCCGTCCTGTCCGCTCGAGGTTCACCTTGCCGCGAAAGCGCAGCATCCGCTCCCCGCCGGAACGACTGATCGCCATCGAGCGCAGCCGGGCCACGTGCCGGTCGCCCGCATTGATCTCCATCTCGATGCGTCGCCTGACCGGCGGGACGACGATGCGCACGATGAGATCGAGCATCATCTCGCTGGCTTCGCCCTGCGGTTCATCCAGGGTTTGCGAGAGCACAAATGCGGCAGGCCCGCCTGTCGCCTTCGTCGTCACGGACTTGCCGCGCCACACGATGTCGGGCTCGGTCTGCTTCAGCCGGCCTTTCTTACGCTGCAGGCGCAGCTGCTTTGCAAATCCCCGCGACAGCCAGGTCAGCGCGCCGAAATCGGTGCGCGGCTTGGCCTGTAGAACCGACGACAGCCGCGCCGCGCCGCGCCGGTCGGCCATGTCCACCACCTTGGGCAGGACGGCCTCCGGCACCGCGATGCCGATCTCCAGCGCAAGATAGGAAAGCGCCACCGCTGCGGCGACGGCGAGACTGCGCCTGGCGACGACATCGAGGAATATGGTCCAGTCGACAGTGCCGCCCTCGATGGCCACGGTGCAATCGACCAGCCAGTCGCTATGCGTATGCGCGTCGAGGCCGCCATGCGCGATGGCGAGCGCGATGCGGTCGGCGGGCGAGGGCACGACCACGCTGACGTCGCTGAATTGGGCGGCGACCGCGCGGCGCCAGATGGCGAGGTCGTCCTCGGTGTTCTGCTGCGACCCGTCATAGGCAAGCTGATGCAGGTCGATGTCGCCGTAATTGCCCTTGAAGAAATTCATCGAGCGCAGCCATCCCAGCCGTGCGCGCAGATATTGCGGGGAAACACCGCTGGCGATCTGCCAGCCGCGGTCGCGCAACACATCGAAGGCCGGCCGCATATCGACCGGCCGCACCAGTATATCGATGTCATGCGCCACGCGCCCGCGCTGCGCGGCGGCATCGAGCGCGATGCGGCTGGCGCCCTTGATCAACATCACCGTGCAGCCGGCATCGACCATCGCCTTCAGTGCGGGCTCGGCCTCGCGCATGGCCATGCGCGACTTGGTCCACAGCATCTTCTGCAGGCCGACCAGGCGCGGATAAGCGGTGTTGCCGGCAAGCTTGCGTCCGAACCTGTCGGAAATCGCGGCAAGCAACCGGTGTTCCCGGAAGGAGACGTGGTCGATGTCGTTCTCGTTCAGCCAGCCGGCGGCGCAAAGGCGCGCCGCCTCTTCGTCGGGCAGAAGTGCTGCCTTGAGCAATTGGTCGAGCGAGCCGGTCGGCCAGGACCAGCCATAGTCTGGAAAACGCCTGCCGATGCGACGGATCTTCGCCATCAGCTGGAGCCGGCTTTGCTTTGCGCCCGTCGCAGCATGGCCAGGCGAGCCACTTCCAGGTAACCGCGGTCGCGTGCCGCGTCGCGCCCATAGGACAGGCTCCCCGGCCTGATGCGCCGCAGCGCCAGGACATCAGGCATCATGTCGAGGACAAAACCGCTTTCCCGCGCGCGGGCGATCCAGTCGATCATCTCGCCGCGGCCGCCCGGCGGATCGACCATCGGGCCGACGCTCTCCGCGGTCTCCCGGCGCATCAGCATCGTCGAGCGCGACCAGCCGGGGGTTGCGGTCGGGGCCATCGCGTCGGGCTCTCCGTCGCGGAAGGCGCGCATATGGGTGAAGACGCCGGATATGCCGGGAAGCCGTTCGAGATGGGCAAGCTGCGCCGCGATCTTTCCAGGCAGCCAAAGGTCGTCGGCATCGAGCGTGGCGACGAAGGGCGTCGACAGCGCGGCGATGCCGCGGGTGGTCGCGCTGCCGGGTCCGGCATTGTCCTGGCGCAAAAGCCTGAGCGGCAGGTCCATGCCGCCGATCGCGGCGGCGAGATCGTCGGTCGAGCCGTCGTCGACCACCACGACCAGTTCGGGCCGCAACGTCTGCGCCGCCACCGATCGCAGCGTCTCCGCGATCGTGGCGCCGGCGTTGTAGGCCGGAATGACGACGCCATATGCGCTCATCACATGAACTGCCAGTCCGCGAGTTTCTTCAGTTCGAAGATGCCTTCGATCGGCTTGAGCGAAGGGTTGGCCCTGCGCCGCTTCATCGACTTGTAGATCGCGCGCATGAACTCGCGCGACTGGACATCTTGCTGCCTTGTCATGTTGCCGGCGTGCCGCCGGTAATAAAGCCCCAGCGTGTCCGGAAGCATATAGCGGGGACCAGCCTCGAAGCTGCGCAGCAGGAAGTCCGTATCCTCGGCTTGGACGAAGTCCCCGTCGAAGGTGCCGATCCGGTCGACCAGACGGCGCGAGAAGATCGCCGCCGAGAGATGGATGCCGCGAACCGTGATGCTGTTGCTGTCCGGGGTCGGTTCCAGCGTTTCCTCGTCGATCCTGTCGACCAGCATCATCCTGGAATAGGTGAGCTCGAGCGAGGGATCGCGCCTGAAAAGGTCCAGATCCGTCGCGAAGCGCCCGGCCGGCGAGATGTCGTCCGAATCGAGAAAGGACACCAGTTCCGTCTCCGGCTTGAGCCGGCTGAGCCCGCTGTTGCGCGCCCGGGTCACGCCCATGTTTTCCTGCCGAAACAGCCGGATGCAAGATGCTTCGTCCATCATCGCGCGCACCGCTTCGGCCGAACCGTCGGAGGAGCCGTCATCGATGACGATGATGTCGAGATCGGCGGCGTCGCGCTGCCTGATGAGCGAACGCAATGCCGCAACGACATAGCGCTCGCGGTTGTAGACAGGCATGATCACGCTCAACTTCACCGGGCGCTCCGGACAAGGAAATCCGCAATCGTACCGGCGATTTCTTCTGGGTGTGACCCAAGCGAAATCCGGTAGCATGGCAGTAGCCGGGTCAGATCGCTGAAGAAGCGAAAACCGCTTTCGCGTTCGCCAGGCATCTGCGCGATGCCGGACGGCGCCAGCGCGATGATGGCATCCTTGCGCGAAATCGGTGCGATCGAACTTGTCTTTCCGCCGCTGACATGTGGCACCAGCAACGCGCAAATGTCCAGACTCTCACGTACTGGCCGGGGCGCGATCTCGTGAATGAAGAAGGCATGCTTGCCTTGCCAGTTGAGCGAACGGTCGGCTCCCAGCCGCCTTTCCAGCCCGAGCCGGGCGAAACCCGGCGGATCCTGCTTCAGGATCGAAAACAGCGGTCGCGCGGTCACGCCGCCGGAAAGGTCGATCAGCACGTAATCGTCGCCGACGCTGTCCAGCCCGTTGAGCAGTCCTGCAACGACGGTTCCGGATTTTCCCGCACCCCCGGCGCCTGCCAGCAGCACGCCCTTGCCGTCGAGGCCGAGCGTGCCGGCATGGGCAAGGCGCATGCCGCGCGCGGCATATTCCCAGTGCAGGAAGGCGCGCAGCGGCGCCCCCTGCTCCCAAGGCGGAAACGCGTCTGGAGACCACATCAACTGGACGCCGATCCGCCGGTCGGGGTCGTAGACCTGCCAGAAATCCAGATCGTGGAAATGATGGCCGCGCAGCCCTGCCTCGGCGAGTTTCCGGGCAAAGCCGTGCTCGGTGAAATGCGCGTCGCCCCAGCTTGCCGGTTCCGGCATGTCGCCGACGCCTGGATGGCCGATGAAGACACGGCATTGGCGGGAGTCCCGTGGATCGCCTTCGGCTTCTATGAAAGTCTGGCCAAGGGCATCCGCGAGCGCGCCGGGATCGAGATGCGCGATCAATTCCAGCCCCGGCAGGCGGACAGCGCGTCGGACCGGAAACTGCCCGGCCGCGCCTTCGGCGGCGGCGATGAGAAAGCGGGCATAGTCCGGCAGGGTCTGGAGCGTCACGCGTGGCATGGTCTGTTCCGGCCTGGCCTGACTCCTTCGCCGGTCGCTCAGGAAACCTGCTTGACGGCCGGCCAGCCGAGCGGCTCCTCGACTTCGTGGATCGGGTCGACGATGATCAGGTCGGCAAGGTCGTCATGGACGCTGACGTTGAGCGGTTCGCTCGCCGCAGCCAGCGCCGCCGGCAAATCGTCGGATGACGGCAGCGGCGTTGCGCTGGAAGGCGCCAGCAGCCCGAACTCGACCAGCTGCGTAATGAATGCCTCGATCGCGGCGGCATCGATCTTGCCAGCGGCCGATCGGATCAGCGCTTCGGTGCCGACACCCAAGGACAGCGCCTGCCACACTTTGCTGCCGGAATCGGAGAAGCCGAAATATTTGCCGTTGGAGAGGTCGAGCACGACAGCTTCGCCGTCGAAGGATTCGAAAACGATGTCCCGGCTCGCAACGGCGTAGACGTCGGAAAGAGGCATGTCCTTGACCCCCGCTCTGCAATTCCGGCCGGCGGCTGCGCCGGTCGTAATCGTTGCCCTGACCCCTGGACAACGCCTGTAAACACTCGATCCTAGCTTGGCAAGGCAAGCCATAACGGCGCTATCTCGACCATTTTGGCGTTCAATTCGCGGTTCGAGCCCCGATTTCGCGCACCGACAAGCAGGGCGGCCGCGACCCATTCCGGCGCGATGCCCCTTGGCCTTCGGTCTGAACACAGTCCTGGAGCGGGCCGAATCGGCCCGTGGAACGGGAATGCGATGGTTAATAGTATCGAAAAGTGACTATTAGGAGATTCTAAAATCGAACTGAACGGTTCGTTTCTGTTGACGGTGCGTGCAGGACGCTGTGAACGTTGGCCCTCCGATACATTTGGTGAGCCAACGGTAAAATCCGCATAAGTTGTTGATTAAGCGCCATAAAAATAGAGTCATAGGCATGCTTATCAAAACTTCAAGATGCGCAATCATGGTCCAGACGGAAAAACTTCGTGATTGGAATCCGGCCATCGGCTCACCCAAATCAGCGCTGTCCGAACGACGCGATTTCACTCCCAAGACACGCCGCTAGACGGACTGATTAAAGATACTGGAGTAGCAAAAATGAAAAAGATTGTTCTCACTGCCGCGGCCCTTCTGGCAATTTCTGGCAGCGCCTTTGCTGGTAGCGACCATTACAACCCGAATGAAGCCAATCAGGCGGCGGCCAAGGTCGACTCGTCCTACACGGCTGCGGTCCGTCAGTCTGCGCCGGCCACTCAGCAGCCTGCCACGACGGGCGCCGACCACAACCTTTTCGGCAACAACTAACGGTCGACTTGAACCGGCGGCGGGCTCGCCCGCCGCATCGGTCGGACCACAAGATTCAGGAGCACTGAAATGAAGAAGATCGTTCTTGCCACGGCCGCCCTGCTGGCCGTTTCAGGCGCCGCCTTTGCGGGCAGCGACAATTACAACCACAGTGGCGTCGACCAGCCGGCCCCGGCGGTCGACACGACCCCTACGTCGTCGATCGGCACCGACTCGCCTGTCTACAAGCTGCTGAACTCGTCGCGCGACGTGCAGAAGTCGGCGCCTCAGGGTGCCGACCGCGACCACTTCGGCAACCGTTGACAGCCGACTGTGATTTGAAAAAAAGAGAGCGGCGGGCCAGGCCCGCCGCTTTCTTTTTTGCCGGGAACGCCGGCCTGCCGATAGCGTCAGGCAGCCTTTGCTTCCTCGCGATGTAGCGTAAAGGAATGGCCGTCGGCGTCGAAGATGTGCAGATCGCCGCCGCCGGCATTGAGCCGCAGCGTCTCGCCGCGCTTGACCTCGACATTGCCCGGCAGCTTGGCAACCAGTGGCAGGTCGGCGCGACCGATGTCGATGTAGACGAGCTGAACCTCGCCGAGCTGCTCGATATAGTCGACCTTGCCTTCGAACAGATAGTCCGCGCCTGTGGCGATCGCCAGATCCTCCGGCCGCACGCCGAAGCTGACCGCCGCGCCATTGGTGGAGGCCGGCGTCGCGATCGGCACCGTCGCCTTGCGGCCGCCGACATGGCTGACCACCGTCGGATTGCCGGCCTTCTCGATCTTTGCCGGCAATATGTTCATGGCCGGCGAGCCGATGAACTGGGCGACGAACAGGTTGCCGGGCCGCTTGTAGAGTTCCATCGGCGTGCCGACCTGCTCGATAACGCCTTCCTTCAAGACCACGATGCGGTCCGCCAGCGTCATCGCCTCGACCTGGTCGTGCGTGACGTAGATCATGGTGGTGTTCGGCATCGATTCCTTGAGCTTGGCGATCTCGATGCGGGTGGCGACGCGCAGTGCGGCGTCGAGATTCGACAACGGCTCGTCGAACAGGAACACCTTCGGGTTGCGCACGATGGCGCGGCCGATGGCAACGCGCTGGCGCTGGCCGCCCGACATCGCCTTGGGCAGGCGGTCGAGATATTTGGTCAGTTGCAGGATCTCCGCCGCCTGGCGCACGCGCTTGTCGATCTCGGCCTTGCTTTCCTTGCCGATCTTCATCGAGAAGGCCATGTTGTCGTAAACCGTCATATGCGGATAGAGCGCATAGGACTGGAACACCATGGCGATGCCCCGCTTCGACGGCGGCACGTCGTTCACCACCTCGCCGTCGATCTTCAACTCGCCCGACGTGATCTCCTCGAGGCCGGCGATCGATCTCAGCAAGGTCGACTTGCCGCAACCCGACGGCCCGACGAAGACGATGAACTCGCCTGATTTGATATCGAGGTCGATGCCGTGGAGAATGTTGAGGTTGCCGTATGATTTCTTCACCTGGTTGAGCGTGACATCGGCCATGTTTTTCTTCTCCCGTTGATTCCTGTTTTAGAAGTTCAGTCGATGCGTCCAAACCAGGCGCCGTAGCCGCCGAGGCGGACCCGCCCGCTGCCAGTCTGTCCCGAAAAGCCGTGCCCGGGCAAGGGTTGCAGCGCACCTTTGCCGAGATCGACCTCGGCGGGCTTGCCGCCGAGGTTGAACGCGCAGACGATCCGCTCATTGCCCTCGCGGCGCGTGAAGGCGACGGTGTCGCCATCGCTTTCGATAAAGTCGATGTCGCCCTTGGCCAGCGCCGGATGCTGGCGCCGGAAGGCGAGGAAGCGGCGGTAATGTTCGAGCAGCGAGCTTGCATCGCCCTGCTGCACGTTGACGGCCTGCGACAGGTGCTTGCCCGGCACCGGCAGCCACGGCTTGGCGGTCGAGAAACCGCCATTCTTGGCGGCCGCGTCCCAAACCATCGGCGTGCGGCAGCCGTCGCGACCCTTGAACTTCGGCCAGAACCGGATGCCGTAGGGATCCTGCAGGTCCTCGAACTTCAGCTCCGCCTCGCCAAGGCCGAGCTCTTCGCCTTGATAGATGCACACCGATCCGCGCAGCGACATCAAAAGCGCCGAGATCACCTTCAGATAGGCGGTCGGATCCGCCTCGTTGGCGGCCCAGCGCGAGGCGACCCGCATCACGTCATGGTTGGAGAAGGCCCAGCACGACCAGCCGTCGCTGGCGACCGTGCCGAAGGCCTCCAGCACCGCGCGTGCTTTCGCCGCGCTGATCTTCTCCGGCGCCAGGAAGTCGAAGGAATAGCACATATGCACGCGCTTGCCGTCGGCGGTGTAGGCGGCGACCACCTCCAGGCCGCGCTGGGAATCGCCCACCTCGCCGACGGCCGCCTGCGCCGGATATTCGTCGAGAAGCGCGCGGAAGCGCTCCAGGAAGCCGAGGTTCTCCGGCCGGCTCTTGTCGTAGATATGGTCCTGATAATTGTAGGGATTGACCGCGGGCGCCGTCTGGTCGTTGCGCTGTTCCGGCGGCAGCGGCGGATTGTCCTCCAGCCCTTGGCTGTGGAAGTAGAAATTGATCGTGTCGAGGCGGAAGCCGTCAACGCCGCGCTCCAGCCAGAAGCGGGTGATGTCGAGCAGCGCGTCCTGAACTTCTGCGTTGTGGAAGTTGAGGTCGGGCTGCTCGGCCAGGAAATTGTGCATGTAATATTGCTGGCGGCTGGTGTCCCACTGCCAGGCCGAGCCGCCGAAGATCGACAGCCAGTTGTTGGGCGGCGTGCCGTCGGGTTTTGCGTCCGCCCACACATACCAGTCGGCTTTCGGATTGTTGCGGCTGGAACGGCTTTCCTTGAACCAGGGGTGGATGTCGGCGGTGTGCGACAGCACCTCGTCGATCATCACCTTGAGCCCCAGCCGATGGGCTTCCGTCACCAGCGCGTCGAAATCGGCGAGCGTTCCGAACATCGGGTCGACGTCGCAATAATCCGACACGTCGTAGCCGAAATCCTTCATCGGCGATTTGAAAAAGGGCGAGATCCAGATGGCATCGACGCCGAGCGAAGCGATATAGGGCAGGCGCTGGACAATGCCCTTCAGGTCGCCGATGCCGTCGCCATTGGAGTCTTGATAGGAGCGCGGGTAGATCTGGTAGATCACCGCGCCCCGCCACCAGTCGCGGTCGACGGCCGGGTCTGGCTGCGACGTCGCCTTCAAAGCCGATTGCATGTCTTCAACCTCCTTTCACCGAGCCGGCAAGCAGCCCGCGGACGAAATAGCGCTGCAGCGAGAAGAACACGAACAGCGGCACGATGATGGTGATGAACGCCGATGTGGTCAGGATCTCCCACTTGCCGCCGCGCGAGCCGAGCAGCGCGTTGAGCTTGGCCGTCAGCACGATCTGATCGGGCGCCGTGCCAAGGAAAACCATCGCCACCAGCAGATCGTTCCATACCCACAGGAACTGGAAGATGGCGAAGGAGGCAAGCACCGGGAAGGACAGCGGCAGCACGATCTTGACGAAGATCTCGAAGTCGCTGGCGCCGTCGATGCGTGCCGATTCCATGATCTCGCGCGGCAGGCCGGCGATGTAGCTCCTCAGCAGGTAGATGGCGAAGGGCAGGCCGAAGCCGGTATGTGCCAGCCATATGCCGAGATAGGTCTTGGACGGCACGCCGAAAAAGGCGCCGACCCCGTTATAGAGCTTGAGCAGCGGGATCAGCGACATCTGCAGCGGAACCACGAGAAGGCCGATGATCACCGCGATCAGCAGCGGCCGGCCGGGAAAGCGCATCCAGGCCAGCGCGTAGGCTGCGAAGGCTGCGATCAGGATGGGGATGATCGTCGCCGGGATGGTAACCGTCAGCGAGTTCATGAACGAGCGGCCGATGCCTTCGGAAAACAGCACCGCATCGTAATTGTCCGTGGTGAATTTCGGCGGCGCCGAGGAAGCGAAATAGACGCGCTGGCCGCGGTCGCCTTCGAAGGCCTTCGGTGACGACAGCACGAAGCCGCCGTCGGCATTCATCTGCAGCGCGACGCCGTCATTGAGGTCGGCAACCGATCCCGCCTTGTACTGCGTCGGCGCGGAGGACTTCACGCCGAAGGCGCTGATCTCGCGCTTGGGGCCATCGCCGAAGATATTGCCCTCGATGACGTATTTGCCGTCCTTCTGGGTTTGGCCCGACGCGCCCGGCAACCGTCCCGCCTCGCTCTGGCTGGAACTGGCGAAGGAGTTCCACCAGCCGGAGGCGACGATCTGGTCCTTGTCGCGCAGCGACGAGACGAAGATGCCGAGGGTGGGGATGGTCCAGATCGCCACGAAGACGAGCACGGCGATATGCACGCCGAAGCGGCCGATAAAGGGCTTTCTAGTCTTGGTCGCCATCTCAGTGCCCTCCCGTCTCTTTGTTGGCCTGGCGGATGTTCCAGACCATGATCGGGATGACCGCGATCATGATGATGATGGCGATGGTCGCGCCGCGGCCGAAATCGCCGCCGCCGCGGAACATCCAGTCGAACATCAGATTGGCGAGCACCTGTGTATTCCACTGGCCGTTGGTCATGGTCAGCACGATGTCGAACACTTTCAGCACCAGGATGGTGATGGTGGTCCACACCACAGCGATCGTGCCCCAGATTTGCGGCACCATGATCTTCCAGAAGATCTGGAACGGGTTGGCGCCGTCGATCACGGCCGCTTCCAGCGTCTCTTCCGGAATGCCACGCAGCGCCGACGATAGGATGACCATCGCAAAGCCGGTCTGGATCCAGATCAGGATGATCATCAGGAAGAAATTGTTCCAGAACGGCAGCGATATCCAAACCTGCGGCTGGCCGCCGAAATACTGGATGATGGCGTTGAGCAGGCCGATCTGCACCTGGCCCTCGCCGCGATACTCGTAGATGAATTTCCAGATCACGCTGGCGCCGACGAAGGAGATCGCCAGCGGCAGGAAGATCAGGCTCTTGGCGATGGTGCCCCACCAGATCTTGTCGGTGAGAACGGCGATGATCAGGCCGAGGAAGGTGCAGGCAGCCGGCACCACGGCCAGCCACAGGATGTTGTTGAAGATCGAATTGCGCAAATCATGATCGCCGACCGCCCATTCATAATTGGCGAGCCCGACGAAATTGGTGCCGCCGCGGTCGAAGAAGGAGAGCCACAGCGTCGCGATCACCGGGTAGATCAGGTAGATGGCTAGGATGATCATCGCCGGGCCGACGAACAGCCAGGGCCGCACCATTCCCTGCCGGCGCAAATTGTCGACGGCGGCGGTGCCCGAGACGCCGCGTGACGGGAAGACGAGATCGAGCAGTTTGTTGGCGCCCCAGAAATAGGCGACACAGCCGCCGACGCCGATGATGATGACGAATATGGCCGAGAAAATCTGAGCCGCCATGGGTCCCTCTCCCTGCGCATGACCGGCCGGCCGAGGCTGGCGATCGGGATGCACCGACTTTCGGTTATTCGGAACAATCGAAACGCGAAGGCTTCCGGCGCGGACCGCCGGTCGGACCCGGGCCGTAGCCCGGGTCCAATAGGAGGATTAGGAAGATTTCAGGATGCTATTTGATGCCGTCCCAGCTTTTCTGGATGTCGGCGGCGACGTCCTGCGCGGACTTGCCGCCGACCAGGTCGACCATGCCGGTCCAGAACGAACCCGCGCCGATCTTGCCCGGCATCAGGTCGGATCCGTCGAAGCGAACCGTCGTGGCGCCGACCAGGATCTCGCCCTGCTTCTTCAGCGCGTCGCTGCCATAGGCCTCCTTGTTGGCCGATTTGAAGGGGGTGACGAAGCTCTTCTGCGCCATCCACAATTCATGCGCGAGCGGCATCTCGAGGAACTTGATGAACTCGCGCGAGGCCTTGGAATCCTTGGTGATCATCACCAGCGTGCCGGCCACCTCCAGCGGCGTGCCCAGTTCCGGCTTGGAGGCGTAAGGCGGGTAGGGGAAGAAGTCGGCGTCCTGGCCGAGCTTCACGTTTTCCGGGAAGAAGGACGGGATGAACGATGCCTGGTGGTGCATGTAGCACTTGGGCGGCACGGTGAAGAGGCCCTTCGGGCTGTCGCGGAAGTCGGTCGCCGCGACCGCCTTGGCGCCGCCGTCGACCATCTTGTCGTCGGTGGCGATCTTGCCGAAGATGTCGATGGCGTTGACAACGGCCGGGTCGGTGAACGGAATCTCGTTCTTCACCCACTTGTCGTAGACTTCCGGCGGCTGCGTCCTCAGCATGATGTCCTCGACCCAGTCGGTCGCCGGCCAGCCGGTGGCGCCGCCGGAACCGAGCCCGATGCACCAGGGCTTGCCGCCGTCGGCGACGATCTTCTTCTCCAGATCGGCGAGTTCTTCCTGGGTCTTCGGCACCTTGTAGCCGGCCTCGTCGAAATTGTCGGGCGAGTACCAGACCAGCCCCTTCACGTCGATCTTGTAGGGAAAGGCGTAGAAGCCCGGCTTGCCGTCTTTGCCATTGTAGGTGCCGAGCTTGGCCCAGGAGTCGCCGGCGGCGTAGTTTTCCTTGATCCAGGCAGCGACGTCGTCGCCCAGCGGGGTCAGCACGCCCTTGGAAGCAAGATCCTGGATGAGGCCGGGCTGCGGCAGGACGGCGATGTTGGGCGGGCTGCCAGCCTGGGTGTCGATGACGATCTGCTGCTCATAATTCTCGGACGAGGAATATTTCACCTCCGCGCCGGTCGCTTCCTGGAAATAGTCGAGAACCGAACGCACAAGCGTCTCGTCCTCGCCGCGCCACGGCCCGAAGATGGTCAGCGTCTCACCCTTGAGGTCGACCTTTTTGAGGTCGTCGTAGTTCGACCAATGAAATTTCGAATCCTCGCCCGGCTTGAACTTCAGTTCGGCTTGCGCCGGCAGGCTGAGGGTGAGTGCCGCGAACGCCGCACCCAAGAGAAGCATTTTCTTCATCGCAAGTCCTCCCAGTGATCAGAAAAAGGACGAAACCTCCATTTCGTCCGCCGACGCCGCGGAACTGTGACTCAGCGAAAGGGCAACCGCAACCTTTCGAAGAGACTTCCAAAGCGCTTTGGCTATTTTGATCTCGCCATTGAATCTTCCGGGAGTCAAGTAGGCGACGTCATCAATCGATTTAAATATGAGAAGATAAAGCGAAACAAGTGCGGTGCAGCATGCTTTTTTGGCACTGCAGCAGCAATTTTGCTTCAAACGACGCTGTCTGGCCTCTAAGGTCGTCATGCTTGATGATCTCGCCAACAATCGTCAGATCGATTCAAAATTGAAAGCGCTTTGAGGCTGGAGGCCTCCGATGAACCTCAAGCAGCTGTCGCATATGCTGTCGCTCTCGCAGACCACGGTGAGCCGGGCGCTGAACGGCTACCCCGAGGTCAACGAGGAGACCCGGCGCCGGGTTATGGATGCCGCCAAGCGCCACGGCTATCGGCCCAACCCCAGCGCGCGCCGGCTCGCCACCGGCAAGTCGGGAATGATCGGCTATGTGCTGCCGACCGGTGCCGCCGTCGACATCGATCCGCACTTCGTCGAATTCCTCTCCGGCCTCGGCGACTATGCGCGTTCGCATGAGCTCGACCTTGTGCTTTCGCCCGCCGATGCCGACGATGAGGAAACGACCTACCGGCGCATCGTCGCCAACCGCCAGGTCGACGCCGTCTACCTGTCCTCGCCGCGGCCGGCCGATAGGCGGCTGGCGCTGGTCAACACGCTGGGCATCCCTTTCATCGTCCATGGCCGCAGCGAAGGCTTCGATTTCGACTATCCCTATCTTGACATCGACAATGAGGGCGCCTTCCACGAAGCGTCGAGACTGCTGATCCAGCTCGGCCACAAGCGCCTGGCGCTGATCAACGGCAACGAGCGCGAGACCTTCGCCATCCACCGCGAGCGCGGCATGCGCCGCGCGCTTGCCGCGAGCGGGCTGGCGCTCGGCGAGCGCCACATCCGCTCGGTGGCGATGACCGAGGAAAACGGCTACCGAGCCGCCCGCCGCCTGCTCGAGGAGGCTGAGCCGCCGACGGCGATCGTCTGCTCCAGCCTGATCATGGCGCTGGGTGTGGTGCGCGCCGTGCGCGATCTGGGCCTCACCATTCCGGGTGACCTCTCGCTGGTTGCCCATGACGACGTGTTCCCCTGGCTGCGGCCGGAGAATTTCCCGGTGCCGCTGTCGACGACGCGCTCCTCGATCCGTCTCGCCGGCGCGCGTGTCGCAGAACGGCTCGCCGCGCGGATATCGGGGTTGGAGGAAGGCGCGCGGGGCGAGGTCTGGCCGGTCGATCTGGTGGTGCGGGGATCGGTGGCCGGAGCGCCGGTATTGTGACCGAGTTCGACCTATTGCAGGTGCTCAAACCGCTCTGCTAGACTTGCAGCATGGCGCAACGAGAAGCTGATCTGCACGTGAATTTCGACAGTCCGGACTACAATCGTTACAAGTGGCGTCTGGACTGCTTCAACAAAGCGACAGAGACGTTGGTGTGGACACGTGAGCTTCCGATCACGACTGACGACGCAAGACGTGTGCTAAAGCGGGAGCCACCCCGCTCTGTTGTTGGCGGCTTTCCACTCACCAAGACTGCGGCAAGTCGGCTAAACGATACTTTGGACGACACGGTAGCCTTTGATCTCGAAAATTTCGAATACGTTATAGAGCTTTGCGACACTCGAAATGGCGCCGCGACATCGTGATACCCAGACCGGCATTCAAGCCATGCGTCCTATTCCTTCGCCGCCCCGGCAGCCTTGATGTCCAGCAGCCCATAGCCGAAGTCATTGTCCCGGCCCTTCGGCCCGAGATCCTTTGCCGTCGCCGCCAGCGCCTTCTCGATGTCATCGGACGAGCGGTCGGGCGCGGCGTGGATCAGATTGGCGATGGCGCCGGACACGATCGCGGCGGCGAAAGAGGTGCCGGTCACCACGTCCGAGCCGGCGCCGCTTGGCCGCGCGCATCTCGGGATTGGAAGAGGGGGCGCGCGGCGAGGTCTGGCCGGTCGATCTGGTGGTGAGGGGGTCGGTGGCTGGGGCACCAGCGTAGGTCAGCATCCAGCAGCTTCGCCGGTCGCCTCCTTCTGGGCTACCTTTGCTGTCGTGGGACAACGGTCCGCCTTCGGCTGCTCCTGATGCTGGACGGTGACAACCGGTAAGCCAGACCGTCAACCAGTCCTTCCGGGTGCGCCATTTGCCGACATTCCCGTTCACCGAAGCGGATCCAGTCCAGTACCCCGGTCCTCCGCCGAAGGCTTCGGAGGTGGTGATCGTCGGTGGCGGCGTCATCGGCGTAACGACGGCCCTCTTTCTTGCTTCCCGAAACATTCCGGTGACGCTGCTGGAAAAAGGCCGCGTTGCGGCCGAGCAGTCCTCCCGCAACTGGGGGTGGATCAGAAAGCAGGGACGAGACGCGGATGAGCTGCCGATCGTCATCGAGGCCATTCGCCTATGGCGGCAACTGGCCGAGGAATGCGGCGAGGACATCGGGCTGAACCAGACAGGCGTGACCTACCTGGCGAACGCCGACAAGGACATGGCCAAGTTCGAAGAATTCATGAGGATCGCCGCGATCCATGAGCTCGACACGCGCCTCCTGGGCGCCGACGAGACCGCAAAACTCATCACCGGCATGTCGCGCAAATTCAAGGGCGCGATGACGACACCCTCCGATATGCGCGCGGAACCTTGGTTGGCGGTGCCGGCGCTGGCCAGGCTTGCCGTGCGAAAGGGCGCCAGGATCGTTGAGAATTGCGCGGCGCGCACCCTCGAAATCGCAGCCGGCAGGATCAAGGGCGTTTGGACCGAGGCGGGATATATCGAGACCTCAACCGTGCTGGTCGCGGGCGGCGCCTGGTCGTCCCTGTTCCTGGCGAGGCATGGCGTAGCCATACCCCAGCTCAGCGTCCGGGTAACCACAGCCGCCACGGAACCCATGCCTGAGGTCTATCGAGGCGCGGCCGCCGACGACCACATCGCTTTCAGACGCAGGCAGGATGGCGGATACACGCTCGCCGCTGGCGGCAGCCACTTGCTTTACCTGGGGCCTGACGCATTCCGGCACTTCACCAAGTATATTCCCGCCCTCAGGGACAATCCGTTCGGCACGCGCTATTTCCCGTTCGCTCCGTCAGGCTACCCGGATGGCTGGTTGACGCCACGCGATTGGGCGCCGGATTCCGCAAGCCCTTTCGAAAGAATGCGCGTGCTCAACCCAGCCCCTGAGCCGGCAAAGCTTCGCTCGATCGAGCGCAATTTCAAACAGCTTTTCCCCCGGTTCGAGACGGTTCGCCTGAAGGTCGGCTGGGGCGGCATGATCGACGCCATGCCCGATGTCGTCCCCGTCGTGGATCAGGTGCGGGCAGTCGGCGGTCTTTTCGTCGCGACGGGCATGAGCGGCCACGGGTTCGGCATCGGGCCTGGCATCGGCCGCGTCGTCTGCGACCTGATCCAGGGAAATGAAACCGGGCACGACCTCAGCCGCTTTCGACTGTCGCGTTTCTATGATGGAAGCTCGGTACGGTTGGGTCCGGCTCTTTAAGTGGCCGAAATCCATTCTTGATCGTCATGCGATGGATATTGGTCGGTCGCGGTCATCGCGATCCGCCGTCCAGGGCGGCCGGATGGCGTGCCACTGCACAGGGATTTTGACCGGCCGGCTCTGTTTGCGTTGGCAGGTGGCATGCCTTGGAGATTGGCCGAACGTCCACCGCGATCGTCATTCCAGGGCGGAGCAGGAGCGAAGCTCCGTCGCGAAGACCCTGGAATCCATGCCGTTACCTTCGCCAAGGCGTGCAACGGAGCAGAATTCTGCACCGCGGCAGCGCTTCCAAGTCACGGAATGGATTCTATGGTCTGCGCCGCGTCGCTTCGCTCCTTGCTCCGCCATAGAATGACGAGGTTGGGGCGGATCAACCAATCCCCGGCGTTTGCGCTGATTTCACGGACATGAGCGGAAAATCTTGCACCAACGGCACCTTTCAAAATCCCTGTGCCAGGGAACCAGGTTGATCATCAGAACGGATCAAATTCTCTGTCCAGCAGCCCCATAATGATGTCGTCCTGCCAAGCCCCGCCGACGAATGCGGCTTCGCGCTCGCGTCCCTCCTCCACAAATCCGCACTTGCGATAGCAGGCGATCGCGCGGGAGTTGCTCGATAAGACTCTTAGGGAAATGCGGTGCAGGCCAAGACCAAACGCATAACCGAGGACGAGCCTGATCACTTCGGTACCATACCCCTTGCCGAGATATGCCGGATCGTCGATGCCGATGGCCAAGGCCGCCCTCTTATCGTGCCAGTCTATGCTGTGAAGGCGCACATGACCGACAAAGCAACCTGCATCGATCACCCATGCATAGTCCTGTTGCTCGATGAAGCGAATGGCTGCTTCGGCATCGGCTCGGGTAAAGGTTGTGTTTGGGTCGAATATCCCACCGTAGGCTTCAACGATCTCGCGATGCCGGCCGAGGGCTAACCGCGTTTCCACATCTTGGGGAATTGGTCTGCGAAGGATGAGGCGAGCGCCCCGAAGTTCGGGAAGATCGGCTGTCATCCGCGGAAGCTATGATGTTCGTGCCTATTTGTCGAATGGCCGGTTCCGCTCATCGCGGCCATTGCGATAACCATTTGATTGAGTTTCAACACGAATGCATTGGGGCATTAGCCTCTCGAACACGAGACTCACTCCTTCGCCGCTCCAGCCGCCTTGATATCCAGCAACCCATAGCCGAAGTCATTGTCCCGCCCCTTGGGCCCAAGATCCTTGGCCGTGGCCGCCAGCGCTTTCTCGATCTCGTCGGCCGAGCGGTCCGGCGCGGCGTGGATCAGATTGGCGATGGCGCCGGACACGATCGCGGCGGCGAAGGAGGTGCCGGTCACCACGTCGGAACCGGCGCCGCTCGGCGCCACCATCTCGACGCCCGGCGCCGAGATAAAGACATAGGCGCCGCGATTGGCCTGCGGCATCAGCCCGTCCTTGGCGTCGGTGGCGGTCACGGCGATCACGCCGTCGAAGGCGGCCGGATAGCCATAAGGCGCCTTCGGTCCATTGTTGCCGGCGGCTGCCACCAGCGCGATGCCCGCCGCCTGCGCGTTGCGGCAGGCGGTGCCGAGCAGGTCGTTCTTCGGCCCGACGAAGCTCATATTGATGATGCGCACATTCTGCTCGGCAGCCCAATCGAGCGCCGAAAGGATGACGTCCATGGTCGACTTGCCGCCTTCGAAGGCGCGCGCGTGGTAGATTTTGGCGCCTGGCGCCATGCCTTCCAGCGGACCGACGCCGGCAATAAGCCCGTCGACCGAGGTGCCGTGGTCGCGCTTCTCGATCGGCACATTGGGCATGGCGTCATACTGGCCGGCGATGACGCCGGCCAGCGCCGGGTTGGTGTCGTCGATGCCGGTGTCGATGACGGCGACCCGCACATTCTCGCCGCTCGCCTGCTTGGCATCGAGCGCTATACGCTCGAAGGCGTAGTTGACGATGCCCGCCGCCTGTTGCAGCGAATAGATATGGTTGGGCTCGCGCCGCTGCGTGCGCCCATCGGCTGCAAGCTGCGCCAGCACCACGCCGACCGGCCGCCCGTCGGTGATGCCGAAGCGCACCAAAGTGGTGCCGAGCAGCAGCGACTGGCGCTGCGAGCGCACCTGCAGGCCGAAGGAATTGGCGATCTGCTGCACCACGCCGGCATCGCCCTCGACCGTCACCAGCACCTCGTCGGGCACGAATTCGCCGCTGATCGCGCGCGGCGGCTCGGCAAGGTTGAGGCCCTGCGGCACCGCGACGGGCCCGCTCGGCGTCGGAGCGGGTGGCGGCGTGTTGCTGGAACCGTTCGATGACGATGTTCCGTCCGCCGGCGTTTGCGGAGCGGCGCCCGCCGGCGGATTCGGGAACAGGTCGACGAGCAGCGCCGGCAGGAACACCGCGCCGCCCGTCGCCGCGCCCGGCGTCCCGTCGCCATTCCTGGTGCCGCCGTCCTTGTCGCAGCCACCGGCCGCCGTCGTGCGGCCCAGGCAATCGAGCTGTTTTTGCGTCAGGTTCGGATCGTTGGTCTGCGCGGAGGCAGGCGCGGCGACAAATGCCGCCGCCGCAAGGAGCGCCGCATGCAAAATGACTCTCAGCCTCGACGCAATTCCGGACGGAAGGCTACGGCGAAGTCGCCGAGCCCGACCGCGACGCACTTTTCCTGGAATTGCTTTAGCCGCCATCGGCCGGTTTCCTTCCCTGCACCACAGCCTCCGCGAAAGGCTGGGCGGCAATAAGGCCGACGAGCTTGTCGTAATCGGCCGCCGTGCTGGCCGGAATCGTCAGGTGGAACACGCCGTCCGCGGTCGGGCCGCCGGCGATCTTCAACCCGTTCTGGCCGAGGAAGGCGGCGATATCGGCCATCTTCGCATCCGGCTTGAACTTGACCAGCGCGAAAGGCAGCTTCGCCAGATCATCCTGGGCGCCCGCCACCTCGAAGTCGTTGCCCTTGCCGCCCGGCTGCTCAAAGGACTGCACGATGACCAGGGCAAGCAGCGCCGCGGCAGCCGCCCAGGCGACGCCGGCAGGCATTGCCGTCACCCGGCCGAAGACTCTTGCCAACCAGGATTGGCCGGGCGTGCGCACCGGACCGGCTTCGGCATCCAGCGCCTTGGAGAAGCGGGAGAACGCGTCGGCGGGCGGCCGGATCGCCTCGTTGGCGGCTGCGGTGCCGGAGAACTCGGCCTCCGCTTCGCCAAGCGCATTCATCGCCGCCGGATCGGTGGCCAGCCACTCCTCGACGGCCTCCAGCTCGGCGCCTTCCAACGAGCCGTTCAGGTAGAACGGCAGCAGCGTTTCCATCTCGTCGCGACGCGACATCTTTTCAGCGGCGCTCATGGCCAACCCCTGTCGTAACCGGCGGCCTTGAGGGCTTCGCCGAGTTTCTTGCGGGCGTAGAACATCCTGGTCTTGACGGTCGCGACCGGGATGTCGAGCACCTCGCCGATCTCGGTCACCGACTGTCCGTGATAGTAGGCAAGGTCGATCACCGTGCGGTGTTCTTCCGGCAAGGCATCGACGAAGCGGCGCAAGGCGGCGGCCTTGTCTTCCTTCATGGTCACGACTTCCGGCGTGTCGGCGCCGTCGGGAACTTGAGCCGCGTCGTCGTCGTCGATCCAGTCTTCCTTCTTTTTGCGCAGCATCGATAGCCCCTTGAAGCGGGCGATGCCGAGCAGCCATGTGGAAACTTCAGAGCGCCCCTCGAAACTGGGCGCCTGTTTCCACAGCTCCAGAAAGACCTCATTCGCGATATCGTCGGCCATCATTTCCGATCCCGTCTGGCGCGCCACGAAGCGGTAGATCCGCGCGTGGTGACGCATGAACAGGAGCCGGACGGCGGCCCGGTCGCCCTTCGCGACCCGGTCCACAAGCGCGCGATCGGTTTCCGTCGCCGCATTCATGGCCGGTTGAGCCGCCTGGCTCCTCGAAGCTCTGTCGCTGATCGGTCCAAAAAGGTTCACCCTCCGCCAAGGATTCTTTGGAGGCTAACTGAAGAAAGTGAGCGTTGCCAGAGGGCAGGGTTTCTCCTTCTCCCCTTGTGGGAGAAGGTGGCCGCGAAGCGGCCGGATGAGGGGTGCTCCAGGGAAAGCCAGCCTCTCACTCCGCTGGAACACCCCTCATCCGTCTCGGCGCTGCGCGCCGATCCACCTTCTCCCACAAGAGGAGAAGGAAAGGCCGCTTTACCCCAAAAACACCTTCGCCTTCATCGTCTCTGGTATCGTCACGCCAAGCCGGCTCAGCACTGTCGGCGCGAGTTGCAGCTGGTCGAGCAGCGTGTCGGCCTCGGGCCCCTTCGCGGGTCCGAAATAATAGAGCGCGAAATCCTGCATCTCGTCGTCATGGCCGCCATGGTGGCCGCGGCCGGTCTGGCCATGGTCGGCCGTCACGATCACCTCATAGCCGGCTCGCCGCCATTGCGGCAGGAAGGCGGCGAGCATGCCGTCCATCGCGTAGCAGGCATGATCCATCTCGTGGCAGTCATGGCCAAAGCGATGGCCCATCGAGTCCAGCGTGCAGGTGTGCAGGATGCCATAGTCGATGCCATGGCGTTTGGTCAGCATCGTCAGCATCGCGAACAGGTCGACGTCGCTTGGCGTCATCTGGTTCTTGAGATTGTAGCCGGTCATGGTGTGGAAGCGTCCATGCGTGATCGGCCCGCTTGGCTCATCGAACTCCATGTCCTCAACAACATCGAACGGATGCGAACGGAAGAATTCCGACCAGTAGGAATGGGTCACCGCGCCCGTCTTGCCGCCGGCCTTGCTCACTTCCGAGAAGATGTCCGGCTGGGTGACGCGAAAGCGGTTCTCGTTGGCAAGGATGCCATGTATCTGCGGCGAAACACCGGTGTGGATCGAGGCGTAGCAGCAGGCCGACGTCGACGGCAGCACCGAGCGCATCTTCCACACCTGCGCCTCGCCCGACTGCGCCCAGCCTTCGAGATTGCCCATCAGCCGGCGCCAGTTCCGGTAGGGCACGCCGTCGAGGATGATGAGCAGCAGTTTGGATTTGAGCGGCACGGCGGTTCTCATGCATCGAAAACAGAAGCGCCGCGTGTCGCGCGGACACGCGGCGCTGCTTTGGATAGCTTGATATCAGGCGTTCAGCCAGCACTCGTTGAGCGCATAGCCGTCCATCATCTCGCCATTCGGGTTCTTCACCCAGCCGCCGACCTTCTTGGTGTTGGCGGCGTCGACGAACTGGTTGAAGAACGGCACGATCAGGCCGCCTTCGTCGCGCATCAGCATTGCCATGTCGCGATAGATCGCCTTGCGCTTGGCCTGGTCCAGCTCGGCGCGGGCCGTATAGAGCATCTTGTCGAATTCGGGCCGCTTGAAGCGCGTGTCGTTCCAGTCGGCGGTCGACAGATAGCCGGTGGAATACATCTGGCCCTGCGTCGGCCGGCCGCCCCAGTAGGAGAGCGAGAAGGGCTGCTTGTTCCATACTTCCGACCAATAGCCGTCGCCCGGCTCGCGCTTGATCTCTATCTTGATGCCGGCCTTGGCGCAGGACTGCTGGTAGAGTTGGGCGGCGTCCACGGCGCCGGGGAAGGCAACGTCGGAGGTACGCAGCAGGATCGAGCCGCTATGGCCCGACTTCTTGTAGGCCGCCGCCGCTTTTTCGGGGTCGAACTTGCGCTGCTCGATATCGGCGGAAAACAGCGGATAGGCTTCGTTGATCGGGAAGTCGTTGCCGACCGAGCCATAGCCGCGCAGGATCTTGTCCAGCATCTCCTCGCGGTCCATCGCGAGCTTCAGTGCCATCCTGAGGTCGTTATTGTCGAAGGGCGCGGTGTCGCAGAACATGTTGAACGGGTAATAGCCGCGCCCGGCGACATTCTCGATGCTGACGCCCGGCATGCGTTTCACCAGATCGACCACCTTGGGCTCGACGCGGTTGATGAGATGCACCTGGCCGCCCTGCAGAGCCGCGAGCCTGGCCGTCGGGTCGTTGATCACGACGATCTCGATCTGGTCGGCATGGCCTGCCTTGTCGCCGCGCCAGTAATTGGCGAAGCGCTCGCCGCCATGCTTCACGCCGGGTTGGTTGACGGCAACCTTGTACGGCCCGGCGCCGATGCCGGCATTCGGGTTGTCCTTGCCGCCATTCGGCTGGATGACCAAGTGGTAGTCGGCCATCAGATAGGGGAAGTCGGCATCGGCGTCGCCAAGCGTCACCACCACGTCCTTGCCGTCGGCCTTGATGGTCTTGATGTTCTTGAGAACGCCGAGCGCGCCGGATTTCGACTTCTCGTCGGCGTGGCGCTCGAGCGTTGCGACAACGTCTTCCGCCGTCACCGTCTTGCCGTTGTGGAATTCGATGCCGTCGCGGATCTTCATCGTCCAGGTCCTGGCGTCGGCCGAAGCGCCGATCTCCTCGGCGATCAGGTTCTCGACACCGCCTTCCGGGGTCAGGCGGACAAGGAATTCGCCCCACTGCTTGCAGAAGTTGTAGGTTACCTGGCTGAGATTCAGCGCCGGATCGAGGCTGTTGGTCGATTCGCCGCCCTGCAGGCCGGCCCTGATGATACCGCCCTTTACGGGCGTCGCGGCGAAAGCCTTGCCGGCAAGCGTCGTGGCGAGCGCCGCCGAAGCGCCAAGCGCTGCCGCGCGGCCGAGGAAGTCGCGCCGCGAGATCCTGCCCTTGCCGGCGAGTGCGGCGAGATGGTCGAGTTCCGTCTGCATGTCCTGCCCCCTTTTTGAGATTGATGGTGCGAGCCCTATCTTGCCTGCAGCCGATCTTTCCTCTTCCGCATTGCAGCCGCATGACAACGGCCGCCCGGATGCTGATTTCGCGGGCTATCTCTTTGTTTTAACGCAATTCCGTGCGGAAAGCCGCTTAACGGCTCTACGGGAATTGCTTTAGTTTCCAGCGCTCGCCATGCGCCGGCCCTTGATCGCCTTCTCAAGCCAGCCGATCTCCATCTCCGGCACGGAAGACAGGAGAAGGTCGGTGTAGGCGTCGAAGGGCGGCGTCAGCACCTTGCTCTTGGCGCCGTAGCGCACCACCTCGCCGCGATACATGACCGCGATCGAATCGGCGATCGACTTAACCGTCGCCAGATCGTGCGTGATGAACAAATAGGCGACCTTTTCATGCTGCTGCAGGTTCAGCAAAAGCTTGAGAATGCCGTGGGCGACCAGCGGGTCGAGCGCCGAGGTCACCTCGTCGCAGATGATCAGCTTCGGCTTGGCGGCCAGCGAGCGGGCAATGCAGACGCGCTGCTTCTGTCCGCCGGACAGCTCGGCCGGGTAGCGGTCGATAAAACCCTTGCCCATCTCGATCTCGTCGAGCAGCTCGGCGACGCGCTTGTCGCGCTCGCGGCCCTTCATGCCGAAATAGAACTCCAGCGGCCGGCCGATGATGGTGCCTACCGTTTGGCGCGGGTTCATCGCCACGTCGGCCATCTGGTAGATCATCTGCAGCTGGCGCAGATCTTCCTTCGGCCGGTCGGCCAGCCTGTTGGCCAGCGGCCTGCCGTCGAAGGTGACGGTGCCTTGCTCGGGCGGCAACAGGCCGGTTATGGCGCGCGCCAGCGTCGACTTGCCGGAACCGCTCTCGCCGACGACGGCCAGTGTCTGTGCCGGGTAGATGTCGACCGAGACGTTCTTCAGAACCTTGACATGGCCGCCGCCATAGGCGGCGGTCACATTCTTCACCGACAGGAAGGGCGTTGTGCCGGGCTGCTGTTCCTGGTGCTCGATCTCGTGCACCGAAACCAGTGCGTTGGTGTATTCCTGGCGCGGCTCCTTGATGATCTGCTGCGTGCCGCCCCACTCCACCAGCCGGCCGTGGCGCAGCACCATGATCTCATCCGAGACCTGGGCGACGACGGCAAGGTCGTGGGTGATGTACAAGGCGGCAACATGGGTGTCGCGGATGGCGTCCTTGATCGCTGCAAGCACGTCGATCTGCGTCGTCACGTCGAGCGCCGTGGTCGGCTCGTCGAAGACGATGAGGTCGGGCTCCGAGCAAAGCGCCATCGCCGTCATCACACGCTGCAATTGGCCGCCGGAAACCTGGTGCGGGTAGCGCTCGCCGATCGTCTCGGGATTGGGCAGGCTGAGCTTCTTGAACAACGCGACCGCCCGCTTCTCGGCCTCGGCACGGTTCGCGGTGCCGTGCAGCAGGGCCGCCTCGACCACCTGGTCGATCAGCTTGTGCGCCGGGTTGAACGCCGCCGCCGCCGACTGCGCGACATAGCACACCTCGCGTCCGCGCAGCGCCCGCACGCCTCTTGGTCCGGCCTTCATGATGTCGCGGCCGTTGAGGATCACCTCGCCGCCGGTGATGCGCACGCCGCCGCGGCCATAGGCCATGGACGACAGGCCAATGGTCGATTTGCCGGCGCCGGATTCGCCGATCAGGCCGAGCACCTTGCCCTTTTCGAGCGTCAGCGAGACATCGTGGACCAGTGTGATGGTTTTCGGCGCCTCGCCCGGCGGATAGACGGTCGCCTCGATGCGCAGGTTGCGGATGTCGAGGAGCTTGCCTGAGCCTGCTTGCCCGTCGGCCATCGGCCGCGTCTTCGCCTGCTTGTCAGCCATCAGCCGCGTCCTCCCTTCAGGCTCGTCGTGCGGTTGAGCACCCAGTCGGCGACGAGGTTGACCGAGATCGCCAGCACAGCGATCGCAGCCGCCGGGATCAGCGCCGCCGGAATGCCGAACACGATGCCGTCCTTGTTTTCCTTGACCATGCCGCCCCAGTCCGAATCCGGCGGCTGCACGCCAAGGCCGAGGAAGGACAGCGCCGACAGGAAGAGCACGGCGAAGATGAAGCGCACGCCAAGCTCCGCCACCAGCGGCGACAGTGCGTTGGGAAGGATCTCGCGGAAGATGATCCAGCCCTTGCCTTCGCCGCGCAGCTTGGCCGCTTCGACGAAATCCATGACGTTGATGTCGACGGCCACCGCGCGCGACAGGCGATAGACGCGGGTCGAATCGAGGATGCCCATGACGAGGATCAGGGTCAGCGCATTGGTCGGCAGCACGGAAAGCACGACGAGGCCGAAGATCAGCGTCGGGATCGACATCAAAAGATCGACGAAGCGCGACATCAGCGTGTCGAACCAGCCGCCGAACACCGCGGCCGAGAAGCCGAGGATCGCGCCCAGCGAGAAGGACAGCGCCGTCGCCGCCACCGCGATCTCCATGGTGATGCGCGCGCCGTAGATCATGCGCGAGATGAGATCGCGGCCGAGATTGTCGGTGCCAAGCCAATGGGCGGCAGACATCGGCTCCCAGACGTCGCCGACGATCTCGCCATTGCCGTGCGGCGCGACCCAGGGCGCGAAGATGGCGCAGAACGCGAAAGCGCCGGTCAGGATCAGCCCCACCCAGGCGGTTATCGGGATTTGTCGTAGCGCCATTCGCCTCAGTTCCCCTTCTGGTCGTCTTGCATCCGGCCCGTCATTTCGGATGCCCCCGTCACTTCGGATGCCTCAGCCGCGGATTGGCCACGATCGCGGCGATGTCGGCGACGATGTTGAGCGTGATGTAGACCGCGGCGAAGATCAGTCCGACCGCCTGCACCACCGGCACGTCGCGCTTGGCGACATGGTCGACCAGATACTGCCCCATGCCCGGATAGACGAAGATCACTTCGACCACGACGACGCCGACGATGAGATAAGCGAGGTTGAGCATGACGACGTTGACGACCGGCGCGATCGCGTTCGGGAATGCGTGCTTGCGGATGATGTCGAAGGCCTTCAGCCCCTTGAGCTCGGCCGTCTCGATATAGGCCGACTGCATGACGTTGAGGATCGCCGCGCGCGTCATGCGCATCATGTGGGCAAGCACCACCAGCGTCAGCGCCGTGGCCGGCAGCACAACGGCCTGCAGCCTTTCCAGGAACGGCGTGGAGTCGTCCACCGTCGAGATGCTCGGGAAGATCTGCCAGTGCACGGCAAACACGAAGATCAGCACATAGCCGATGAAGAATTCCGGGAACGATGTCGAGGCCAGCGCAAGGCCGGAGATCAGCTTGTCGACGAAGCCGTTGCGATAGCGCACCGCAATGAGGCCGAGGATGATCGCCAGCGGCACCGCGACGACCGCCGCGCAGGTCGCCAGGAACAGTGTGTTCTTCAGCCGGGTGCCGATCGAGGTCGCGATGTCCAGTCCGCTCGACTGCGCCGTGCCGAAATCGCCATGCAGGATGCCCCAGAGCCAGTGCACGTAGCGCAGCCATGCCGGGTCGTTCAGCCCGAGCTGCTCGCGCAGGTTCGCCAGCGCCTCCGGCGTCGCCGATTGGCCGAGGATCGCCTGGGCGACGTCGCCCGGCAGGATCTGCGTGCCGGCGAAGATAAGCACCGAAACAGCCAAAAGAAGAACCAGGCCCAGCAAGACGCGCTGAGCGACCAATCTCAGGATCGGAGACGACATCGGCAACCCGCAATGGTGAAGAAGGGACGACGCCCGCCTTTCGGGCGGGTCATGAAAACGGAGAAGGGCCGGCTTGCGCCAGCCCTTCCCTTATCCTTCATCAGGCCTGCAGCCAGCACTCGATCAGCGCATGGCCGTTGCTGAGTTCCTGCGCCGGGTTGTCGACCCAGCCTTCGACGCCCTTGCCGGTCGCGTCGACGAACTGGTTGAAGAACGGCACGATCAGGCCGCCTTCGTCGCGCATGATCTCGCCCATGTCGCGGTAGATCTTCTTGCGCTTGGCTTCGTCGAGCTCGCCGCGCGCGGCAAGCACCATCTTGTCGAAATCCGGGCGCTTCCAGCGGGTGTCGTTCCAGTCGGCGGTCGACAGATAGGCGGTCGAGTACATCTGGTCCTGGGTCGGACGGCCGCCCCAGTAGGAGAGCGAGAAAGGCTGCTTGTTCCAGACTTCGGTCCAGTAGCCGTCGCCCGGCTCGCGCTTGATCTCGATCTTGATGCCGGCTTTGGCGCAGCTCTGCTGATAAAGCTGGGCGGCGTCGACGGCGCCCGGGAAGGCGACGTCGGAGGTGCGCAGCAGGATCGAGCCGCTATGGCCCGACTTCTTGTAGGCCGCGGCCGCCTTTTCCGGATCGAACTTGCGCTGCTCGAAGTCGCCTGCAAACAGCGGGTAGGCCTTGTTGACCGGCATGTCGTTGCCGACTTCGCCGTAACCGCGCAGGATCTTGGTCAGCATCTCCTCGCGGTCCATGGCGAGCTTCAGCGCCATCCTGAGATCGTTGTTGTCGAAGGGCGCGGTGTCGCAGAACATGTTGAAGGGATAGAAGCCGCGGCCCGAAGCGGCGCGGATGGTGACGCCGGGCAGCCGCTTGACCAGATCGACGATCTTCGGCTCGACGCGGTTGATCATGTTGACCTGGCCGCCCTGGAGCGCGGCCATGCGCGCCGTCGGGTCATTGACGACGACGATCTCGACCTGGTCGGCATGGCCGTATTTGTCGGCCTGCCAGTAATTGGCGAAGCGCTCGCCGCCATGTTTCACGCCGGGCTGGTTGGTGGTGACCTTGTAAGGGCCGGTGCCGATGCCGGCATCCGGCTTGTCCATGCCGCCATTCGGCTGGATGATCAGGTGATAGTCCGCCATCAGGTAAGGCATGTCGGCGTTCGGGTCCTTCAGCGTGACCACGACATTGCCGCCATCGGCCTTGATGGTGTCGATGCTCTTCAGCACGCCCAGCGCGCCCGACTTGGACTTCTCGTCGCTGTGGCGCTTCAGCGTCGCCACCACGTCGTCCGGCGTCACTTCCTTGCCGTTGTGGAACTGGACGCCTTTGCGGATTTTCATCGTCCAAGTCTTGGCGTCGTCCGAAGAGCCGATCTCCTCGGCGATGAGGTATTCGACGCCGCCGCCCGGAGCGAGCTCGACCAGCGTTTCGCCCCAGCATTTGCCGAAGGCGAAGGGAACCTGGCTAAGGAAGGTCGCAGGATCGAGGCTGTTGGTGGATTCACCGCCCTGCAGGCCGGCCTTCAGCGTGCCGCCTTTGACCGGGCCGGCGGCGCGCACGGCGTTGGAAAGCAGCGAGTTGGCAACGGTGGCGGCGACGCCGAGCGCCGCGGCGCGCCCGAGAAAATCGCGACGGCTAAGTTTTCCGGCCGCGACTCGCCGGCTGAGATAGTCGAGTTCGTTGGACATTAAGGTTCCTCACTCTGGATATCCGACCTTAGGGTCGTTTCTTGCTATTGGAGGAGATAATGACCGTAAGGGAAAGCTGCAGGCAAGACCGAATGCGACATGCGGTGGCGTAAATCGTACGCCGCATTTGGACCAATCTTGCCTCGACTCAAACCAACGAGCGGGGAATCGCCTGCTCGAAGTCGCGTTCGAAGACCAGCTTTTCGCCCTCATAGGCTTCGATTCTGGCGCTGACGATAAAGTTTGCGGCGTCCGATCGCATCTCGGCAAAAGTCTCGGTCCGCACCGACCATTCATCGCGCGACAGGGTCTGCGTCCAATGCGTGGCTCCGGTGGCCGACAGCGGGTCGTCGGGATGGATCGTCCATGTCTCGCGCACGATGCTGCCATTGGCCAGCCCATGGTCGATGTCGCGCACCTCGCCGAAATCGTCGGTTATGGAGAGTGTGACCAGACCGGTCTTCTCGTCGCGATCGACATGGCGTTCGGAATTCGCGTGCCTGATCGTCTCGGTCGCCCATGGCGTCGCGCCTTCCGGCTCGGGGAACGAAACCTCATCCCCTCTCGCCAGCGGACGCAGCGGCAGCCTCAGCGTCGCCTGCGCGAGATCAAGGCGTACAGGCTCCGGTGAGGGCCAGATCATCGGCCAGTAGGCGGTCGAAACGGCGATGCGCAATTTGTGGCCGGCCGGCACACGATAGGCGCATTGGTCGAGCACGACGCGCGCCGAAACCGTCTCCCCGGGAACCAACGGTTCGGGGAATTCATGCGAGTTGCGGTGGGTCAGATTGAGCACGCCATAGGAGATCAGCTCCGAGGCGCCGTCCGGATGCACGTCGCAGAGCCGCACCGCGATGTTGGCCTGCGGCCGGTCGGAGGCGAGCTGGACCTCGAGCTCCGGCGCCCCGACAATGTCGATCGCTTCGCCGAGCTCGGTCTGGTCGAAACAAACCGACAGCGCGTCATCGGGGCGTTGGTCGCCCGGCAGTTCCGGCCCGAAGGTGAAGGGAAAATATTCGCCGCCGGCAAGGCCGCAGGTCTGCGGCGACGCGACGATCGCCGGCTTGGCGCCGTCGGGGATGAGCTCGATCGTCTCAAGCTTGATGTTGGACGACGGCCATTCCTGTTCCGCCACCCAGCGGCCCGGTCGCTCGGGATGCCTGCGCGCCGGCCGCACGCTGTCCATGACATAGGCGCGGTAGTCCGGATCGGCCTCGACGCCGGTTCCAGCGCCCTTCAGCCAGCGGTCCCACCAGCGCAGCGCTTCCTGCAGGAAGCCGATGGCCGGCTTGGGCCCGGCGTAATGCGGGTATTTGTGGATCCAGGGGCCGACGATACCTTTGACCGGCGACTCGATGTCGGTGACGAGATGGGAAATCGTGTTGCGGTAGCCGTCATGCCATCCGCCGATCGACAGCACGGCCGCTTTCACCGCCGAAAAATCCTCGCAGATCGAGCCGCGCTTCCAATAGGCGTCGCGATGCTGGTGGCTGAGCCAGAGCGGGAGGAGAAAAGACTGGTTCTCCAGCCGGCTAAGCCACAAATCCCGCCAGCGATTGCCGCCGGCAATCGCCGGATCCGGCGGCCGCGACGAATAGGACAGCATCGTCGAGGCCCAGCCGAAATTTTCCAAGAGCAGGCAGCCGCCCTTGTAGTGGATGTCGTCGGCATAGCGGTCGACGGTCGAGCATAGGCTGATCACTGCCTTAAGCGCCGGCGGCTGCTTGGCAGCCACCTGCAGGCAGTTGAAGCCGCCCCAGGAAATGCCCATCATGCCGACATTGCCGTTGCACCAGGGCTGCGCGGCCGCCCAGGCGATGACGTCGCAGGCGTCCTGCAATTCCTGCTCGGAATATTCGTCGTCCATCAGCCCTTCGGAATCACCATTGCCGCGCATGTCGACGCGGATCGAGGCGTAGCCGTGCCCGGCGAAATAGGGATGTGTGAGCTGGTCGCGAAAAATGGTGCCGTCGCGCTTGCGGTAGGGCAGGTGCTCGAGGATCACCGGCACCGGATCGTCAGTGGCGTCCTGCGGCATCCAGACGCGCGCCGACAGCCGGCAGCCGTCCGGCATGACGATGCCCATATCGGGGAATTCGACGACCTTGCGGGGGAATTCGGTGACGGTTTTCATGGAGCGCATAACGCTCCGCGGTGCGCCGACTTTCAATCGCCATTCGCGACTGGAGCATCAAAAAATGCGACCTGGGTCGTTAGCGAACGCAGCCTCGATTACCCGGCTTCCTCTTGCATCCCCCGGGTAATTTATGTATTACGTTTATTCACGTGGCCCGACGCAGACACAGTGGATGATCTCGCCTGAAAATCGTTTGGGATGAGCCAAAACGGGTGACGAACCTCGCAAGCCGGGGTCTCGACTTCGCCGATCTCGATATCGAGTTTTTTGCCACGTCAATCGTCCTCCCGGCCAAAGCCGGTCGGCTGAAGGCGATTGGAGAATTTGGAGAGATCATTCTCGCCGTGATCTTCAAGCCGCTTGGTTCCGAAGCGATCTCGGTGATCTCGATGCGTCATGCCAGCCGAAAGGAAAGGTCCGTATATGAGCAACACTAAGTCACACATTCGGCGGCTTACCGATGCCGACGAAGCCGAAATTCAAAGACAGATTGCTGCCGATCCCGAGGACGGGGAGGCGACCGACGAACAGCTGGCACAAGCCAAGCCTTTCGCGGAAGCGCTCCCGGAACTTTTCGAGAGCATAAGGCGTTCCCGTGGCCGACCGGCCCTGGAGAAACCAAAGCAAGTCGTCTCCATCCGCCTCGACCAGGACGTTGTCAGAAAATTCAAGGCGACCGGTAAGGGTTGGCAGGCACGGATAAATGAAGTGCTGAAAAACGCGAAGGTAAGGTAGGCTATACACTTCAGTTCAGCGGAATGTCGTTGTCGGCCTTGCTTGCCTGATAGGCCTCCGACAGCTCGTCATAGCGTGCCGAAATCCTGCCGATCCGAGCCTCCAGCCGCTTGCGCTCAGCCTCGGGCAAAGCCCTGACCAGCCGGCGTATGGAAAAGCTCTTCCAATAGGCGTTCTCGGCATTGTAGCCGCCTGGATCCAGGGTGAAGACCTCTTTCAGGATCTTCAGGTCGTGCGGGATGGCAAAACTGTCGCGCGAATCCTCGTGGCTGAAGAGGTAGTAGAAATTGTCGAAACCGGTCCAGGTGATCGCCGACAGGCAGAGCGAGCAGGGTTCGTGCGTGGCGATGAACAGCGCATCCTTGGTGTCGATGCGCTCGGCCTTGGGCATCTCGTAGAAGCGCTTCAGGCAATGCACCTCGCCATGCCAGAGCGGATTTTCCGTCTCGTTGTTGGTCTCGGCCAGCACCAGCGACCGGTCGTCCTTTCGCAGGATCGCGGCGCCGAACAGCTTGTTGCCGCGGGCGACGCCTTGCACCGTCTTTGGCACGATGTCGTGCTCGATCACATCGAGCAGGCGGTCGATCAGCGAAATGTCGGTCATGGGAATCGCGAGCTTTCAGGGAAAGTGGATCTCGTAAGGATGCGAGAAATGGAACTCTTCGAGATTGGAGCCGTCGCCGCCGCGGTCGACGATGAGAAAATCCTGCTCCTCGCCGATCGGCGTCAGCACGCCGTGCCAAAGGTTGCGGCGGTAGTTGATGCCTTGTCCGGGGCCGGCGAGAAAGGCCTGCGGTTCACCCGGGCCATCCTTGGTGTCATGGCAGACGACCACCAGGAACGGCCGCGGCGACAGCGGGATGAAGGCCTGGCTGCCAAGCGGATGGCGCTCGACCATGATCAGCTTCAGCGGCATCTCATAGGGCGTGCCGCGCACCATCGAGATCAGCACGCGCGCATTCGGGCCCGCAGCTTCCGCCGTGGCGAGGTCGTGATAGCGCATCGCCTTGCCGCCATTGATCGGGTAGCGGTTGTCGCCGCCCATGTCGATGACGTCGCCGAAGGGCGCGAAGGTCTCGCGGGTGAGTGGCTGGGCGACAATGCGGCTCACCGCGCCTTGCCTCCAAGATAGCCGCCAAGCCTGGCGTGACGGTTGACGTCCTTGTAGAGCAGGTAGCGGAAATTGCCGGGGCCGCCGGCATAGCAGGCCTGCGGGCAGAAGGCGCGCAGCCACATGAAATCGCCGGCTTCGACCTCGACCCAGTCCTGGTTGAGGCGGTAGACCGCCTTGCCTTCCAGAACATAGAGCCCGTGCTCCATGACATGGGTCTCCGCGAAGGGGATGACCGCGCCGGGCTTCAGCGTCACGATGGTGACATGCATGTCATGGCGCATGTCGGCCGGGTCGACAAAGCGGGTCGTTGCCCAGCGCCCTTCCGTGCCCGGCATCGGGCTCGGCGCCACATCCTGGTCGCTGGAGAAGAAGGCTTCCGGCGCGTCGAGACCGTCGACCACCTCATAGGCCTTGCGAATCCAGTGGAAGCGGGCAGCGCTGCCGCTCTCGTTGCGCACCGTCCAGCCGCTCGACGGCGGCAGGAAGGCAAAGCCGCCGGGGGCAAGCACATGTTTTTTGCCGGCAAGCGATACGGTGAGCTCGCCCTCGACGACGAACAGCACGCCCTCGGCGCCGGCATCGAGTTCCGGCCGGTCGCTGCCGCCGCCGGGCAGGACCTCGACGATATATTGCGAGAAGGTCTCGGCGAAGCCCGAGAGCGGCCTTGCGATGATCCAGGCCCGCGTCTCGTCCCAGAACGGCAGCGGACTGGTGACGATGTCCTGCATCACGCCTTTGGGGATGACCGCATAGGCCTCGGTGAAGACGGCGCGGCCGGTCAGAAGCTCGTTCTGGCCGGGATGGCCGCCATGCGGGGCGTAATAGGTTCGCTCGGCGGTCTTGATCATATCCATGTGGTCCTGACCCTCAGAGCAATTCCAGGAAAAGTGTGAAGTGGTTTTCGGTCCGGAATTGCGTCAACAGAAAAACAAACATTAGAGTGGCAGCATGTCTTTCAGGCGAAGCAGCGCGATGCGTTCGACCTGTTTGCAGGCGGTTTCGAATTCGGTGCCGCGGCTGTTGCCGATCCGCGCCTCGAACTCCGCCAGGGTCTCGTCCTTGGTCTTGCCCTTGACCGCGATGATGAAGGGGAAGCCGAAGGTGGTGACATAGGCGGCGTTGAGTTTCGAGAACAGCTCGCGTTCCTTGTCGGTCAGCGCGTCGAGCCCGGCGGACGCCTGCTCCTTGGCCGATTCCGGCGTCAGCCGCTTGGCCGCCGCCAGCTTGCCGGCGAGGTCCGGATGGGCGTTGAGCACGGACAGCCGCTGGGCCTCCGTTGCCGCGCGGAAGACGCGGCAGAGCGCGTTGTGGAGGCCGCCGGCGCTGTCATGCGCGGGCCCGAGTTCCAGTTCGTAGGCGCGCTCGGCGATCCAGGGCGAATGCTCGAACACGCCGCCGAAGGCATGCACGAATTCCTCGAACCCCATCCGCGACGGCCGCAGTGCCGGCGCCCGGTAAGGATGCGTCTCGCGCCAATGCCTGGCGATGTCGATGCGCCGTGTCAGCCAGACCTTGTCATGCGATTTCACATAGTCGACGAAGCGCTTCAGCGCCGCGACCCGTCCGGGACGGCCGACCAGCCGGCAATGCAGGCCGATATTCATCATGCGCGGCCGGCCCGCCTTGCCCTCGGCATAGAGCGTGTCGAAGCTGTCCTTCAGATAGGCGAAGAACTGGTCGCCGGAGTTGAAGCCCTGCGGTGTCGCGAAGCGCATGTCGTTGGCGTCGAGCGTGTAGGGGATGATGAGCTGCGGCTTCTCCAGCCCGTCGCGATCGAACCAGTAGGGCAGTTCGTCGTCATAAGTGTCGGAGACATAGTCGAAGCCGCCTTCCTCGGCGACGAGCCGCACGGTGTTGACCGAAGTGCGGCCGGTGTACCAGCCGGTCGGCCGCGCGCCGGTCACCTCGTAATGCAGCTTGATCGTCGCTTCGAGATCGCGCCGCTCGTCCTCGGCGGAGTGGTCGCGATAGTCGATCCATTTCAGGCCATGCGAGGCGATCTCCCAGCCAGCCGCCTGCATGGCGGCCACTTGGTCGGGCGAGCGCGCCAGCGCGGTGGCGACGCCGTAGCAGGTCACCGGCACTTGCGCTTCGGTGAACAGCCGGTGGAGCCGCCAGAAGCCGGCCCGCGCGCCGTATTCATAGATCGATTCCATGTTCCAGTGGCGCTGGCCGACCCAGGCGGCGGCACCGACGATTTCGGACAGGAACGCTTCCGAAGCCTTGTCGCCATGCAGCACGCAGTTCTCGCCGCCCTCTTCATAGTTGACGACGAACTGCACCGCCACATGCGCACCGCCGGGCCATTTTGGGTCCGGCGGATTTGCCCCGTAACCGCGCATGTCCCGATCGTAACGCATTGCCGCTCCTGCCCGATGGTCGAGATGAAGATATCGAAAGGAGTGCGGATGCATTCCCCCGAAAATTTTTGAAAGTGCTTTTTGCCATGCTCCGCTCGACCGGGGCTTATGCATAGCCTTTAATTGGCGCACAATTGACCTGAAACTGAACCGGGATGGGAGGCGGCCAGTGGCAGAGACGTCGAAAGCCGATGGCGGGCGCCTGACGACCCATGTGCTCGACACCGCGACCGGTCGGCCTGCCAAGGGCCTGTCGATCGGCCTTTTTCGCATCGAGGGCCAGGGCCGCACGCACCTCAAGACCGTCGCCACCAACGATGACGGGCGCTGCGACGCGCCGCTGCTCGCCGGCGCCGATTTCCGCACCGGCGAGTATGAGCTGGTCTTCGCCGCCGGCGACTATCTGCGCGGCCAAGGGATCGACTTGCCGCAACCTGCTTTCCTCGACATCGTGCCGATCCGCTTCGGCATGGCGGAGAAGCTGCATTATCACGTCCCGCTCTTGATTTCGCCCTATGGCTACTCGACCTATCGGGGGAGCTGAGACATGGTTGAGACCCGCAACGAAATACGCTTCATCTTGAACGGCAACGGCGTGGCGCTGAGAGACGTCGCGCCCGATGCGACTTTGCTCGACTGGCTGCGGCTCAACCGCTCGTTGCGCGGCACCAAGGAAGGCTGCGCCGAGGGCGATTGCGGCGCCTGCACGGTGCTGGTCGGCAAGCTTTCCGCCGAAGGTCTCGTCTATGAAAGCGTCAATGCCTGCATCCGCTTCATGGGCTCGCTTGACGGCACCCATGTCGTGACGGTGGAGCATCTGCGCGGCGACGGTGAAAAACTGCATCCGGTGCAGCAGGCGATGGTCGATTTCCACGGCTCGCAATGCGGCTTCTGCACGCCGGGCTTCGTCATGTCGCTCTACGGGTTGTGGATGAAAACGCCCGATCCGTCCAACGCGGTGATCGAAAAGGCGCTGCAGGGCAACCTCTGCCGCTGCACCGGCTATGAGGCGATCATGCGCGCCGCGCACGCCGTTTCGAGCTATGGCAAGGCGGCTAAGGATCCGCTGGCCGTGGAACGCGAGGACATCACCGCACGGCTAAAAGCACTGCGCGATGGCGCCAGGGTCGAGATCGGCTCGGGCAAGGCGCGATTGATCGTGCCGGCCAGCGTCGACGATTTCGCCGCCTTGCTCGAGAAGGAACCGGGCGCCACCATCGTCGCCGGCTCGACCGATGTCGGCCTGTGGGTCACCAAGCACATGCGCGACATCTCGCCGGCGATCTTCATCGGCGGCCTCGACGGCTTGCGTACGACCTCGGAAAAAGACGGCGTCATCACCATCGGCGCCGGCGTGACCTACACCGAAGCCTTCGAGACGCTGTCGAAGCGCATCCCGGCTTTGGGACCGCTCGTCGACCGCATCGGCGGCGAACAGGTGCGCAACATGGGCACCATCGGCGGCAACATCGCCAACGGCTCGCCGATCGGCGATATGCCGCCGCCGTTGATCGCGCTCGGCGCGCAGCTCACGCTGCGCAAGGGTCAGGTCCGTCGCACGATACCGCTCGAAACCTTCTTCATCGCCTACGGCAAGCAGGACCGACAGCCCGACGAATTCGTCGAATCCGTGCATGTGCCCTTGCCGGCAAAAGGAACGAAGTTTGCCGTCTACAAGGTCACCAAGCGGCGCGATGAGGATATCACCGCGACGCTCGGGGCATTTTACCTGACCTTGGCCAAGGATGGAACGGTGGCCGACATCCGCATCGCCTATGGCGGCATGGCGGCAACGCCGAAGCGCGCCGCGGCGGTCGAGAAGGCGCTGATCGGCAAGGTCTGGAACGAAGCGACCGTGGAGGCCGCGATGGCCGAATATGCCGGCGACTTCAAGCCGCTGACCGACATGCGCGCGACCGCCGAATACCGGGCGCTGGCGGCAAGGAACCTTCTGCTGCGCTTCTATATCGAGACGACGGGAACGAAGGCGCCGTTCCAGGTCTCGCGCAACGAGGCCGCCTGATGAACAAGCACGCCACTCCCAACCTCAAGGCGGAAAAGATCGCCGGCGGTGTCGCCACCGACCAGCGGCACGATTCCGCGCACAAGCATGTCAGCGGCGCCGCCGTCTATATCGACGACATGCCGGAGCCTGCCGGCACGCTGCATATTGGCCTCGGCCTCTCCAAGATCGCGCACGGCACGCTGAAAAGCGTCGACCTGTCGGAGGTGCGCTCAGCCCCGGGCGTCGTCGACGTTCTGACCCATGCCGACGTTCCCGGCGAGAACGATGTTTCGCCGAGCAACATGCATGACGATCCGGTGCTTGCCGAAGGCAAGGTTGAGTTCTACGGCCAGCCGATCTTCGCCGTGATTGCCGAGACGCGTGAGGAAGCGCGCCGCGCGGCGCGTCTCGCAAAAATCGAGTATGACGAGCTTCCGGCCGTCATCGACATCTGGAATCTCGACCCGGTCAACGACAAGCAGGTCACCACCCCGTTGATCCTGAAGCGCGGCGATGCCGCCGCGGCGATTGCCGCCGCTCCGCGCCGCATCAAGAACCGCATGTGGCTCGGCGGCCAGGATCATTTCTATCTCGAAGGCCAGGTTTCTCTTGCCATCCCCGGCGAGGACGACGAGGTCGTCGTCTATTGCTCGACGCAGGGCCCGAGCGAGACGCAGCATCTGGTTGCCCATGCGCTCGGCGTGCCGAGCCATGCGGTGACAGTCGAAGTGCGCCGCATGGGCGGCGGCTTCGGCGGCAAGGAAACCCAAGCAAACCAGTGCGCGGCCATCGCGGCAATCGCCGCCAAGAAGCTGAAGCGCGCGGTGAAAATCCGGCTCGACCGCGACGAGGACATGACCGCCACCGGCAAGCGGCACGACTTCGCCATCGACTACGAGGTCGGCTTCGACGACGAGGGCAACATCCTGGGCGTCGACTTCACCTATGCGCTGCGCTGCGGGTTCTCCGCCGACCTCTCCGGTCCGGTCGGCGACCGCGCGCTGTTCCACTGCGACAACGCCTATTTCTATCCGGCGGTGCATGCGAAATCGGCGCCGCTCTACACCAACACCGTGTCCAACACCGCCTTCCGCGGCTTCGGCGGCCCGCAAGGCATGGTCGGCGCGGAGCGCGTCATCGACGAGGTTGCCTTCGCCGTCGGCAAGGACTCGCTCGAGATCCGCAAGCTGAATTTCTACGACCCAATGGAGGCGATCGGCGAGCGCAGCGTCACGCCCTATCACCAGAAGGTCGAGGACTGCATCATCCAGCGCATCGTGGCCGAGCTGGAGGAAAGCGCGAATTATGCGCGCCGCCGCCGCGAGATCAGCGCCTTCAACAACAACAGCCGCTTCATCAAGCGCGGACTGGCGCTGACGCCGGTGAAGTTCGGCATCTCCTTCACCAAGACGGAGGCCAACCAGGCCGGCGCGCTGGTGCATGTCTATGCCGACGGCTCCGTGCATATGAACCATGGCGGCACCGAGATGGGCCAGGGCCTGCACCTCAAGGTGGCGCAGGTTGTGGCCGAGGAGTTCCAGATCGACCTCGACCGGGTCAAGATCACAGCCACCACCACCGCCAAGGTGCCGAACACGTCGCCCACGGCCGCGTCGTCCGGCGCCGACCTCAACGGCATGGCAGCGCAGGACGCCGCCCGCCAGATCCGTAAGCGGCTGACCGATTTCGCCGCCGACAAATATCAGGTGCCGCTCGACCAGGTCGTGTTCCTGCCCAACCGGGTGCGCATCGGCAACCAGGAAGTGGCCTTCAACGATCTGGTCAAGCAGGCCTATGTCAGTCGCATCCAGCTCTCGGCGGCAGGTTTCTACAAGACCCCGAAGATCCATTGGGACCGCAGCAAGGGCTGCGGCCATGCCTTCTACTATTACGCCTATGGCGCGGCCTGCTCGGAGGTCTCGGTTGATACGCTGACCGGCGAATATGTCGTCGAGCGCACCGATATCCTGCATGACGCCGGCCGCTCGCTGAACCGGGCGATCGATCTAGGCCAGGTCGAGGGCGGCTTCATCCAGGGCATGGGCTGGCTGACGACGGAGGAGCTGTGGTGGGACGACGGCGGCCGGCTGCGCACGCATGCGCCGTCGACCTACAAGATCCCGCTCGCGTCCGACCGTCCAAAGATTTTCAACGTCAAGTTGACCGACTGGTCGTCTGCCTATGAACCGACCATTCATCGTTCCAAGGCTGTCGGCGAGCCACCGCTGCCGCACGGCATGTCGGTGCTGCATGCGCTGTCGGACGCCGTCGCGAGCGTTGCCGATCACAAGATTTGTCCACGCCTCGATGCGCCGGCGACGCCGGAACGGGTGCTGATGGCGATCGAGCGGCTCAAGCGGGAGGCCGCGAAGCTGGCTTGAAACGTGCAATTCGGGCCGAAAAACCCTATATTTCCCAAGTGGAAATGCAGACGATGAACTCGAAGGCGCAACAGCTGAAGGAATTCCTCGGCCGGGTCGGCTGGGCTGCATTGGTGGAGGTGGCGGCGACGAAGGGTTCGACGCCGCGCGAAGCCGGTGCCTTCATGCTTGTCTCGGCATCGTCGATTTTCGGCACCATCGGCGGCGGCCAGCTCGAATATATGGCGATCGACAAGGCGCGGCAGATGCTGGGCGGAGGGCCGCGGCCGCAATCTCCCGCCGAAACCCGCGTCGAGGTCGATGAAGTCTGCGCCACGCTAGACGTCCCGCTTGGACCGGAAATCGGCCAGTGCTGCGGCGGCCGCGTCGAAGTGTCGATCCGCCTCGTCGATGCTTCGCTGGAGCAGCAGCTGATCGCCAAGGCTGAAGCGGACGAGGCGCATCTGCCGCATGTCTATCTGTTCGGCGGCGGCCATGTCGGCCAGGCGATGGCCGCGTCGCTGGCGCTGCTGCCGATCCACGTCGTCGTCGTCGAGACCCGCGCCGAGGCACTGGAAGGCATGCCGGAAACGGTGGAGACGCGGCTGACGCCAATGCCCGAAGCCGTGGTGCGCCAAGCGCCGGCGCGATCGGCCTTCGCGATCCTGACCCATGATCATGCGCTGGATTTCCTGATCGTTGCCGAGGCGCTGAAGCGTGACGACACCGCCTATGTCGGCATGATCGGCTCGAAGACCAAGAAGGCGACCTTCAGGAACTGGTTCCTGAAATCCGCCGAGGGTAGCGAAGCGCAGTTCGCCCGGCTCGTCTCGCCGATCGGCGGCAATGCGGTGAAGGACAAGCGCCCGCCGGTAATCGCCGCGCTCGCCGCCGCAGAGATCATGACGTCGCTGGTGGCGCACACCGTCGAGGCGCCAAGGGCCGCCGGCGCCGAGAAGATGATGGCCGGCTAAGTCCGCCGGCCGTGTTGTGAAAGCCGGGAAGCGTGTGGCTATTCCTTTTCCTGCGTGTGCGCCTCGAGGAACCATAGCAATTTGTCGAGCGAGCGCGAATAGGCGGTGAAGATGTCCGCCGTATCGCGATCGCCGGCGTCGTCGGCCTCGTCGATTGCTTCGCGGGTCAGCTTGGCGGCCGTGGCATAGCGGTCGATCAGCGCCGCCAGATGATCCCTGGTCTTGTGGATGTCGGTCGGATAAGGCCTCAGCTTGGTAGCCTTCGACACTTCCTGCGAGGTGCCGTGCGCGGTGCCGCCGAGCTGCACGGCGCGCTCGGCGATAATGTCGACATGGCCGTCGATCTCCTCGCGGAATTCGTCCAGCATCTCGTGGATGGCGATGAATTGCGGGCCCTTGACGTTCCAATGCGCCTGCTTGGTGATCAGCGCCAGGTCGATGGCGTCGGCAAGCCTAGCGTTGAGCAAATCGATCGATTCCTTCTTGGCATCGGATTTGAGGTCGTTCTTGGTGACGATGGCGTCCATGGTCGGCTCCTGTCCCGCTGCGTCGCTTGATGAAAGCTGAAGGCGGCCCGGGCGGCCGCCAATCGTGAGAACGGCGATGACCAGAATTTCGTTCCGCGTTGGATCGAGGGGCACCATCCCCGATTGCAGGTGTGACTGGCGCTCACCGCTGCTTGCTGCTTTCCTCATTTCCCAAAGCGGCGCGAAACGTGTTTGTTGCGCCTCACGGACAACGGGTCAGGAACATGGACGTATTGAAGATCGCCGCCTTTTCGGACGGAAACACCGGTGGCAATCCCGCCGGCGTGGTCATCGGCGATATCTTGCCCGATGCCGCAGACATGCAGCGCGTCGCGGCCGATGTCGGCTTCTCGGAAACCGCCTTCGCGGCGCCCGAAGGCGGCGGCTGGCGCGTGCGCTATTTTTCGCCGGAGTCGGAAGTGCCGTTCTGCGGCCACGCCACGATCGCGCTGGGCGCGGCGCTGGTCGGAAAGTTCGGCGACGGCACCTTCAAGCTGACCCTCAACCAGGCGGACATCACCGTCGAAGGCTTTCGCGATGGCGCCAACTTTGCCGCCGCCCTGCAGTCGCCACCGACGCGCAGCAGGCCTGCGTCGGCCGAACTGGTCGGCGAAGCGCTCGCCTTGTTTGGCTATGAGCCGGCCGATCTCGATCTCGCCATTGTACCTGCGCTCATCCATGGCGGCGCCGATCATCTCGTGCTGGCGCTGAAGTCGCGCCAGGCGTTGGCCGCCATGTCCTATGATCTCAAGAAAGGCCAGTCTTTCATGCGGCGCGAGGGTCTGGTCACCATCCTGATCGCCTACGCCGAGACGCCGCGCCTCTTCCACACGCGCAATCCGTTCGCATCGGGCGGCGTCTACGAGGATCCGGCGACGGGTGCGGCGACTGCCGCCTTTGCCGGCTATCTGCGCGATCTCGGCTGGCCGCATGGCGGCGCGATAGACATCGTCCAGGGCGAAGACATGGGCATGCGCTCTCGGCTCCATGCCGATATTCCGCCGTCGCCCGGCAGCTCGATCAGGGTGTCCGGAACGGCCAGGCTATTGGACTGATCTGAAGCAGTTCCAGGAAAAATGCTCCGCGGTTAGGCTCGGCGCCTTTCGCCGTAGCCTTCCGTCCGGAATCGCGACGCAACACTGCCGGCCGTTACTTTCCGGCCAGGAGGTCCTTGATCAGCCGCTGGCAGCGCTCGGCCATGAAGTCGAGCAGCAGCCGCACCTTCGGATCCTGCAGCTTCTTGTGCGGATAGACGGCGGCAAACTGCACCGGCGTCGGCGGCGCCTGGGGCAGGATCACCTTCAAGCGCCGGTCGCGGATGAACGGCTCGACCTCGAAGCGCGGCTTGTTAATGATGCCGCGCCCCGACAGTGCCCAGCCGGTCAGAACGTCGCCGTCGTCGGTGTCATAGGGACCGTGCACCTCGAATTTCTGCGGCCCGTTCGGCGTCTGCAGCGTCCAGACATATTCGCGCGCGCCGGCATAGCGCAGCATCAGGCAGTCGTGCTTCTTGCCGATCAGTTCCTGCGCTTCTGCCGGCTCGCCGCGCGCTTCCAGATACTTCGGCGCCGCCACCAGCACGCGCTCGCATTCCATGATGCCGCGCATCCTGAGGCTGGAATCCTCGATGATGCCGAGCCGGAAGGCGACGTCGATGCCTTCTTTCATGATATCGACATTGTGGTCGGAAAGCCGAAGCCGCACCTCGATATCGGGATACTTGTCGTGGAAGTCCGGAATGCCTGACGCGATCAGCCTCCGGCCGAGGCCGAGCGGCGCCGTAACCCTGATGGTCCCGCGTGGCTGGCCGGAGAGCGCGGCGACCGCCGCTTCCGCCTCGGTGATCGCGTCCAGCACCTGCTTG
This sequence comes from Mesorhizobium sp. B2-6-2, assembly GCF_006440615.1. Lineage (NCBI taxonomy): Bacteria > Pseudomonadati > Pseudomonadota > Alphaproteobacteria > Hyphomicrobiales > Phyllobacteriaceae > Mesorhizobium > Mesorhizobium sp. B2-6-2. Next base: position 423,174 of record NZ_VFUG01000001.1, read on the forward strand.
GCGCCGGTGTAGAACACGGTGCCATGCTCGGTCGGCATCAACTGCCTTGTCGTACGGTTGAACAGCCGCACCCCAAGATGTTTCTCCAACTCCTTGATCCGGTTGGAGGCGACCGCCGGAGAGATGCGCATGTCGCGCCCCGCCGCCGACAGATTGCCGAGTTCGACGACACGAACGAAGACGGCGATGTTGTCGAGATAGGCCATGTGGGTTTCGTGGCTCTTAAACGGCTGCGCGAAGATGTGTGGAGATTCAGGTGATGCCGGCCTGCCAACGCCGGGTTCCCGCGCTTCCGGTGCTCACGTACTTGAACTACGCTCCGCTCCGGTTCTCGAAACCCGCCGTTTTCGGCTCGGCCTGACCTGAATCCTCACATACCTTAGGCAACCCTAGTATTTTCCATTTTTTTTTGAAAGTCATCGCGCACCTCGCCTCTTTTCGTTTGCGCGCCAGACCGTAAAGTCGCTCTCATCGGCAGGGACGAATGCAATGATGGATTTCGCGATTTTCTGGGACTGGCTGAGCTTCGCGGTCCGCTGGCTGCATGTCATCACCGGCATCGCCTGGATCGGCTCGTCCTTCTATTTCGTCGCCCTCGACCTCGGCCTGCGCCAGCGCCCCGGCCTGCCCGCCGGCGCCTTCGGTGAGGAGTGGCAGGTGCATGGCGGCGGCTTCTACCACATCCAGAAATATCTGGTGGCGCCGGCCGAGATGCCGGAGCACCTCACCTGGTTCAAATGGGAATCCTACGCCACCTGGCTGTCGGGCTTCGCCATGCTCTGCGTGGTTTATTACGCCGGCGCCGATCTCTTCCTGATCGATCCCAGCGTGCTCAACATCTCGGTGCCGGTCGGCATCCTCTTGTCGCTGGCCACCATCGGCGTCGGCTGGATCGTCTACGACCTGCTCTGCCGCTCGCCGCTGGGCAAAAGCGACACCGGGCTGATGCTGGTGCTTTATTGCGTGCTGGTGTTCATCGCCTGGGGACTGACGCATCTTTTCACCGGCCGCGCCGCCTTCCTGCATCTTGGCGCCATCACCGCCACGATCATGTCGGCCAATGTTTTCATGGTCATCATCCCTAACCAGAAGATCGTCGTCGCCGACCTGATCGCCGGCCGCAAGCCAGACCCTAAATACGGCAAGATTGCCAAGCAGCGCTCGCTGCACAACAACTATCTGACCTTGCCGGTCCTGTTCCTGATGCTGTCGAACCACTACCCGCTAGCTTTCGGCACCGAGTTCAACTGGGTCATAGCCTCGCTGGTCTTCACCATCGGCGTGCTGATCCGGCATTATTTCAACACGGTGCACGCGCGCAAAGGCAACCCGACCTGGACCTGGTTGGGCGCGGCCGTGCTGTTCATGATCATCATCTGGCTGTCGACCGTGCCAAAGGTGCTGACCGGCGAGCCCAAGATCTCCGCCGCATCCGCCGCCGCGCAGGTCTACATCGCATCGGCGCATTTCCCGGCCGTGCGCGACACCGTGCTCGGCCGCTGCTCGATGTGCCACACGCAAGAGCCGGTCTATGAAGGCATCTACCATGCGCCGAAGGGCGTGCTGCTCGACACCGATGAGCGCATCGCCGAGCATGCGCGCGAGATCTACATCCAGGCCGGCCGGGCGCATGCCATGCCGCCCGCCAACGTGACCCAGATAACCGACCAGGAACGGGCCCTTCTGGTCGCCTGGTTCGAAGGCGCTGGAAAATAAGCATGACAGCGAAAATTCTGCGCGGCCGCACGCTCTCCTTCCTACGCTGGCCCGAAGCGGTCGACGATCATTCCGCCTGGCGCTACGAGGAAGATGGCGGTCTGCTGATCGAGAACGGCAGGATCGTTGCCGCCGGCTCCTATGCCGAAGTCGCGAAGAAGGCCGGCGCCGGTGTCGAGACGATCGACCATCGTCCGCATCTCATCTTGCCCGGCTTCATCGACGCGCATGTGCATTTTCCGCAGATGCAGATCATCGCGTCTTACGGTGCGGAACTGCTGGATTGGCTGAACAAATACACTTTTCCGGAAGAGGCGAAGTTCCAGAACGCGCAGCATGGCCGCCGCATCGCGCGGCTGTTTCTCGACGAAATGCTGCGCCACGGCACGACCACGGTCGCGGCCTATTGCTCCGTGCACAAATCGTCGGCGGAAGCCTTCTTTGCCGAGTCGCATGAACGCAACATGCTCAACATCGCCGGCAAGGTGATGATGGACCGCAATGCGCCCGACGGCGTGCTCGACACGCCGCAAACCGGCTATGACGATACCAAGGCGCTGATCTCCGAATGGCACGGCAAGGGCCGCCAACTCTATGCCATCACGCCGCGCTTCGCCATCACCTCCTCGCCCGAGCAGATGGAAATGGCCGGTGCACTCTGCCGTGAGCATCCCGATCTCCACATGCAGACGCATCTGTCGGAAAACCACGCCGAGATCGCCTTCACCCAGGAGCTCTACCCTTGGTCGCGCGATTATACCGACGTTTACGAACATTACGGCTTGCTCGGCAAAAAGGGCCTGTTCGGCCATTGCATCCATCTGTCGGAACGCGAGGCGGACGCGCTGTCGCAATCGGGTTCGGTGGCGGTGTTTTGCCCGACCTCAAATCTCTTCCTGGGCTCCGGCCTGTTCGACTATCAGCGCTATCGCCGGCGCAAGAAGCCGCTCAGGATAGCGGCGGCCACCGATGTCGGCGGCGGCACCAACTATTCGATGCTGCGCACCATGGATGAAGGCTACAAGGTGATCGCGCTGAACGGCGAGAAGCTCAATCCGTTCCAGTCCTTCTGGCAGCTGACGCGCGGCAATGCCGAAGCCCTGTCGGTGGCCGACAGGGTCGGCACGCTGGACGAAGGCAGCGATGCCGACATCGTCGTGCTCGATGCTCATGCCACACCGGGCATGCGGCTTAGGATGGAGACGGTGGAGACGCTGGCGGAAGAGCTCTTCCTGCTGCAGACGCTGGGCGACGATCGCGTCGTGCGCGAGGTCTATGTGGCGGGCCGGCCGGCGAAGAGTGCCATTGTGGCATAACGCCATTCCATGCCCTCCGCGCTTGACCCGGCGTCAGCCATCGGCCAAAGCGAGCGTCGACATTTGACAGGGGAAGGCTATGGCCATCGCCGACGACATTGCTCTGATCAAGAAACAGGAAGCCATGCTGGTCTTTCCGGCCTTCGACGAGGCCGTGGCTTTCGAAATCGGCTCTGCCATCAGGGACCGGGCTTTGAAGGAAGATCTTCCGATCATCGTCGACATCAGGACCTTTGACCGGCCGCTCTTCTACGCCGCCATGCCGGGTTCGAACGCGTCAAATCCCGATTGGGCGCGGCGCAAGATCAATGTCGTGAAGCGCTACCTGAGAAGCACCTATCGCCTGGTGCTGGAGCAGCAGCGCCCGGACCGCACTTTCAAGGTCGGCGAAGCGCTCGACATTGCCGATTATGTGCTGGCCGGCGGCGGCTTTCCGGTCACCGTCAAGGGCGCCGGCGTCATCGGCGTCATCGCCGTCTCGGGCCTGCCCGAGCGCGAGGATCATGGCGTCGTGGTCGATGCGCTTTGCGCCCATCTTGGCATCGACGCGAGCGGGCTCGCGCTGCCGGAAGAAAAATGACCGACCCGAAAAGCTTCCTCACCTCGATCTTCAACGCCGCCGTCGCCGCCGCCGATCCGGAAAGGACGATCCGCAATCATTTGCCGGCGAAGCCGAAAGGCCGCACCATCGTCATCGGCGCTGGCAAGGGCTCGGCGCAGATGGCCGCCGCTTTCGAAAAGGTCTGGGACGGACCGATCGACGGCTTGATCGTCACCCGCTACGGCTATGGCGCCAGATGCGAGCGCATCGAGATTATCGAGGCAGCGCACCCGGTGCCGGATGCCGCTGGCCTCGAGGCGTCGCGCCGCTTGCTGGAGAAGGTGCGGGGCCTGACTGCTGATGATCTTGTGGTGGCGCTGATTTCCGGCGGCGGTTCGGCCTTGCTGCCGTCACCGGCTCCCGGGCTGACGCTTGCTGATGAGATCGCCGTCAATGAAGCGCTGCTTGCCTCCGGCGCGCCGATCGCGGCGATGAACACCATCCGCAAGCATGTCTCGACCATCAAGGGCGGGCGCCTGGCCGCCGCTGCCCATCCCGCGAGGGTGGTGTCGCTGGTCGTCTCCGATATCCCCGGCGACAACCCGGCGTTGGTTGCCTCGGGACCTACCGTTCCCGACACCGGCAGCCGCGCGGATGCGCTGGCCTCGATCGCCGCCTATGGCATGAAGCTGCCGGCCTCGGTCATGGCGCATATCCAGTCTCCGGCCGCGGACGCGCCGCGCCCCGACGATCCGCGCTTCGCCGGCAATGAAGTGCACCTGACCGCCTCTGCCGGCGTCTCTCTGGAAGCCGCCGCCGCCGAAGCGAAGCGGCAGGGCATCGAGGCCGTCATCCTGTCGGATGCAATCGAGGGCGAGGCGCGCGAGGTCGGCGGCGTCCATGCCGCGATCGCCCGCGAGGTGGCGATGCGGAACCGTCCCTTCAAGAAGCCGGTGCTGATCCTCTCCGGCGGCGAAACCACGGTGACGTTGCGGGCAAAAGGCAAGGGCGGCCGCAATTCCGAATTCCTGCTGGCTTTCGCCATCAGCATCGACGGCGTGAGCGGCATCGATGCCTTGGCCGCCGACACCGACGGCATCGACGGCTCGGAGAACAATGCCGGCGCCTTCGCCGACGGCTCGACCGTGGCGCGCATGCGCGCGGCAGGCGTCGAAGCCAAGGCGATGCTCGCCGGCAACAATGCCTGGACGGCCTTCAACGCGGTCGGGGATCTGTTCGTGCCGGGTCCGACCGGAACGAATGTGAATGATCTGAGGGCGATTCTCGTTAGGTAGCGCGATTAGCGCTGACGTCGTCATTCCAGGGCGAAGCAGGAGCGAAGCTCCGTCGCGAAGACCCTGGAATCCATTCCGTGACCTGAGCCGTAGGATGCAGCGGAGCAGAACTCTGCACCGTTGCGACGCTCGTATGTCACGGAATGGCCTCGGGTCTGCGCGCGTCGCTGCGCTCCTTGTTCCGCCCGTGGATGACGAAGCGACGAGCGTTTCGGCAATCTCCTAAGTCGCAGGATCCGTGCGTCTACGCGAGGCTCGTTCGGGCGCTAAATCGATCACGCCCTCATCAGCCCCTTCACCTTCCGCATATCCTGCAAAAATCGGTCCCTCTCGGCCTCCTTGTCCTCCCGATCGCGGATGCGCAGGATGAAGGAGGGGTGGATGGTCACAAACATGCGCAAGCCATCCTCGCGCTCGATCACATCGCCGCGCATCTTGGTGATCAGCACGGCCTTGCCGAGCAGCGACTGCGCCGCCGTCGCGCCGAGCGCCACCACGAGGTTCGGCTTGACGAGGTCGAGCTCCTTGTCCAGCCACCAGCGGCAGGCCTGGATTTCGCCGGCGTTGGGCTTGGAATGGATGCGCCGCTTGCCGCGCGGCTCGAATTTGAAATGTTTGACCGCATTGGTCACATAGACCTTGCGGCGATCGATTTCGGCGTCGTCCAGGATGCTGTCGAATATTCTACCGGCCGGGCCGACAAATGGTTTGCCGGCCAGATCCTCCTGATCGCCTGGCTGTTCGCCGACGAAGACCACGTCCGCGCTTTCCGGTCCTTCGCCGAACACGGTCTGCGTTGCGTCATGCCAAAGCGGGCAGCGTCGGCAGCCCTTCGCCTCTTCGCGCAACTCCTGAATATCTTCGGCTTCAGGCGCCACCACATCGGCCGGCTCGGGCGTCGGCCAATGCTTGGCCTTCACCTTGGCATGGCGCGGTACTGGGGTGGTTGGCATCCGGTCGATCATCTCTGACGCGGCTCTGTTTGCTCCTGCTGTCAAATCTGGAATGAGCGAGGCCGCGGGAAGGTTCCGCCAATATTTCTTCGGCATCTCCTGCCGTCGGCAAAACGTGATCGCCGCGCCTGTCAGGCCCTGTGCTCAAACCTCATGCAGATAGAGATGATAGTCCAGCTCACTAACGGTCCGCGCAACGCGCAGATATTCCGCCTGCTTGATCGCCACGAAGGTTCTGTGCAGGTCGGGGCCGAGCGCCGACTTCAGGAAATCGGAGCCTCTGGCCGCTTCGATTGCAGCGCGCCAGTCCGCCGGCATGGTTGATTTCTCCGTTGCTTGTTCATAGCCGTTCCCGGTCGTCTCGAGGCCAGGGTCCAGACCCTCGTCCAGGCCCTTGACGATGCCGGCCAGCACCGTTGCGGCGACCAGGTACGGATTCGCGTCGACGCCCGACGGCCGGTGCTCGATGCGGCGGTTCCTGGCGTCGCCCGCCGGCACGCGCAGCGCCACCGAGCGATTGTTGACGCCCCAACTGGGCGCCACAGGGGCATAGGATTGTGAGACGAAGCGGCGCCATGAATTGGCGTGCGGCGCAAACACCAGCATCGATTCCGCCATGGTGTGGATGAGGCCGCCAAGCGCGTTGAGCAGGCTTAGCGACCATTTCTCGCCGGCTGCCTCGGTGAAGACGTTGCGGCCGCCATCATCCTGCAGCGAGACATGGAAATGCATGCCCGATCCGGCATAGGCCTCGATGGGCTTGGCCATGAAGCAGGCGGTGACGCCGTGCCGCCGCGCCTGCGCCCGCACCAGCCGCTTCAGCATGACGAGATCGTCGGCCGCCCGCATCACGTCCGTGCGGTAGTTGAGCGTTAGTTCGTACTGGCCGGGCGCGTACTCGGAGATCACCGTCTCGGCTGGAATGCCTTGCGCCCTCGCAGCGGCGTAGATGTCGGAAAACAGCGGCTCCATGCCATGCAGATGGTCGACCGAATAGACCTCGGTCTTGGCCGAACGCCGGCCGTCGAGCACCGCGCGGGCGGCTTGCACTTTGCCGTCCGCGTCGCGCTCATTGGACAGCAGGAAAAACTCGAGCTCGAAGGCGCCGGCGGGATGCAAGCCGCGCGCCGCCAGCAATTCCACCTGCCTTGCCAGCACCAGCCGCGGATCGGAGGTCATCGGCTGGCCGTCGAGGTGGTGCATCGACATCAGCACCTGGCCGCGCGCCGGGTTGGTGCCGAAGAGCGGCACCAGCGTGCCGGGGATCGGCCATGCCCTGAGGTCGCCGTCGCCGGTGTCCCACACCAATCCGGTTTCGTGCACATCCTCGCCGGTGATGTCGAGGCCGAGGATCGAGATCGGCAGATGCCGGCCGTTCTCGAAAATGCCCATCAGCTCGTGCCGGCGCACGATCTTGCCCCGGCCGATGCCGTTGGCGTCGGTGAGCACGATGTCGAACGCCTCGATCTCAGGATGCGCGTCGAGAAAGGCTTTCGGCTCGGCGGGCGTCGAGCCGGAAGGAGACGTGGTAACGGCGTTCAGATTGTCCATCGCCGCTTTTCTCACGCCGTAAGCCTGGCCGCAACCGCGGCGAAGGCGGCGATCAGTCGGCTCACCTGCGCCGAAGTCGTTGCCGGCGAGATCAGCATCATGTTGTGGAACGGCGCGATCAGCACGCCGCGATTGACAAGCGCGACATGGATGGCGGCTTCCAGTTCCGGCGCATGCGCTTGTTCCGCCTCGCCGCCGTTCCCGAGCGGCCCAGGCGCGCAGATGAACTCGACGCGCGCGCCGACCCGCGCGACATGCCAGGGTAGCCTGTGGCGCTCAATAACGGCGGAGAGCCCCGCATCGAGGCGGCGCGCCAGCCGGTCCATATGCGCGTAGGCTTCCTCGGTCATCACCTCTTCCAGCGTGGCGCGCATCGCCGCGAATTGCAGCGGGTTGGCCGACAGCGTCGTGCCCATGCCGGAATAGCCGGGCTCCTTGGTCTGGTTGTAGCCGCCAAAGCGCGTGGCGACCTCTTCGCTCATGCCCCAGATGCTCGCCGGCACGCCGCCCGCAACCGGCTTGCCGAGCACGAACAGATCCGGCTCCAGCCGGTGCTTGCGCGTATAGCCGCCCGGGCCGGTCGAAATCGTGTGCGTCTCGTCGATAAGCAGCAGCGTGCCGGCCGCGCGGGTCAGGCGCCGCAGCGCGTCGTGGAAACCGGGTTCCGGCAGCACCATGCAGGAATTGGTCAGCACCGGCTCGGTGATGACGCAGGCGACATCGCGATCGGCCAGCGCTGCTTCCAAGGCTGCAACATCGTTGAATTCGACGATCTTCGTTGTCCGCGTCAGGTCGCGGAATTCGCCGGCCAATCCAGGCCGGTTCACCGGCTTGCCGTCGATCAGCCGCACCATCGTCTCGTCGACCGAGCCGTGATAGCAGCCGTTGAAGACCAGGATCTTCTCGCGCCCGGTCACCGCGCGGGCGACGCGCAGCGCAAAGCGGTTGGCGTCGGTGGCGGTGGTGGCGATCTGCCAGTAGGGTAGACCGAAGCGCTGCTGAAGGAGTGGGCCGATCGCCAGCGCATCCTCGCTTGGCAGCATATAGGTCAGACCCCGAGCGGCCTGCCGGCGGATCGCGCGGGTGACCGCCGGCGGCGAATGGCCGAGCATCGAGCCGGTGTCGCCGAGGCAGAAATCGTCGAGCTTGTTGCCGTCGATGTCGGTGATGGTAGCGCCCTTGGCGCCGTCGACCAGGATCGGGAACGGCGTCGGCCAGTCGCTCATCCAGTGCATCGGCACCCCGCCGAGGAAACCGGCAATGCCGTTGCCGAGCTTCGCCTCGGATTTCGGCCGCGCCTTGCGGAACGCGGCCGCCTCCGTCTCGCGCAATTCGGCGATGCGGGCGACGTCGATGCCGCCGATGGAAGTCCGGTCGATTGAATGCATGAAGTCCCCCTCAGGCAGTAGGCAGTAGGCAGTAGGCAGTAGGCAGTAGGTGCCGTCGTCCCTAAGCCTACTGCCTATTCCCGACTGCCTACGCGGTGATATCGATCACGCCGCAGTCGCCGGCGGCGCTGCCGAAGACGATGCGGCGTTCTTCCTTGTCCCACATCATCGACGTGATGGCGCCCTTGCCGGGGCGGCGCAGCAGCACTTCCTTGGCGTCGGCGAAGCGCGCCGCGATCACCATGCCGTCCTCATAGCCGATGGCCGTGACCTCCTGGCTTGGATGGCAAGCGACGCAGGTCACCATCGTGTTGCCGCGCGTGCCGAGCTCCAGCGGCGCCTTGCCCATCGGTCCGTCTTTGCTGGCGAACGGCCACACGATCGCCGCCGGCGCGCCGGAGCTCGCCAGCCATTTGCCCTTGACGCTCCAGGACAGGCTCTTGACCTTGCCGGGATAGCCGCTCATGCGCATGTGCTTGCCGTCGGCGAGCTTCCAGCCATGCAGCGCGTTTTCCTGCATGGTGGTGACGAGGAAGGCGCCGTCCGGCGAAAAGGTGAGGCCGGTATGGGCGCCGGCCCATTCGAGCTCCACCGGCTTGCCCTCGGCGGCCGGGAAATGCAGCGTCGCGCCATTGTAGCGGGCGATGCCGAAACGCATGCCCTTGGGCGAGAAGGCCAGCCCCTCCACCGAGCGCGGATGGGCAAATTCCTTGATCTTGCCGTCGGCGAAACGCACGAAGGCGGTCTTGCCCGAGGCATAGGCGATCGCACCCTGCGGTCCGGCGCTGACGCTGGTGATCCACTTTTTGCCGGCGCTGGCCAGCTCGTTCACCTCGCCGCCGGCCTTCACGGCAAACACCTTGCCGTCCTCGCCGCCGGTGATCAGCCGGTCGTTGGCCGCGTCATGGAAGGCGGCAAGCAGGCCGTCATTGGCCTGCACGGTCTTGTGCCCATTGTCGAGCCGATGGATCGCGCCGTCGGCCAGAGCAAAATGCGGCACGTCGTTCAGGAAGACGGCGGCGACGCAATGGCCTTCGAGATCAAGCGGGGCGACTGTGGGCATGAGGACTTAATCCATTTGAGATTCCTGCCCTTCCCATAAGCGGTTGGGCTAAGGGCCTCAACCCGCTTCGGATTGCGATAAGGGAAGGGCGCCGGCATTGCGACTTTCCCTTCTCCCCTTGTGGGAGAAGGTGGATCGGCGCGCAGCGCCGAGACGGATGAGGGTGTTCCAGCGGAGTGAGACGTCGGCGTTCCCTGGAACACCCCTCATCCGACCGAGCTTCGCTCGGCCACCTTCTCCCACAAGGGGAGAAGGAAGAAGGCGCGGAAATCAAGCCGCCTGGCAGGCCTCAAAGCTCTTCCTAAGCCGATCGGCGTCGAGATCGCGGCCGATGAAGACCAGCCGGCTTTCGTGTTTTTCGCCATCCTTCCAGGCGCGCTGGTGGTCGCCTTCGAGGATCATGTGCACGCCCTGCAGCACATAGCGGTCCTCGTCGCCCTTCAGCGCGATGATGCCCTTCAGCCGCAGGATGTTCGGTCCTTCCATCTGGGTCACCTTCTCGATCCAAGGGAAGAATTTCTTGGGGTCCATCTCGCCGCCGCGCAGCGACACCGACTTCACCGTCACGTCATGGATGTCGGAAGTATGGTCGTGATGGTGATGATCGTGACCGTCGCGATCATGATCATGATCATGATCGTGGTCGTGCGCGTCGAGGAAATGCGGATCGTTCTCCAACGCCCGCGACAGGTCGAAGGCGCCGCGGTCGAGCACTTCGTCAAGCGCCACGCCGGAACGCTGGGTGCGATGGATCCTGGCCGCCGGGTTGATGGCGCGGATCGTCGCTTCGACCTTTTCAAGCTCATCAGGCGTGACGAGGTCGGTCTTGTTCAGCACCACCACGTCGGCGAAGGCGATCTGGTCCTCGGCTTCCTTGGAATCCTTAAGGCGCAGCGGCAGGTGCTTGGCGTCGACCAGCGCCACCACCGCGTCGAGCTTGGTCTTGGTGCGCACGTCGTCGTCCATGAAGAAGGTCTGCGCCACCGGCACCGGGTCGGCAAGGCCCGTGGTCTCGACGACGATGGCGTCGAAGCGGCCGGGTCGCCGCATCAGGCCTTCGACCACGCGGATCAGGTCGCCGCGCACTGTGCAGCACACGCAGCCATTGTTCATCTCGTAGATTTCCTCGTCGGATTCGACGATCAGGTCGTTGTCGATGCCGATCTCGCCGAACTCGTTGACGATGACGGCGTAGCGCTTGCCGTGGCTCTCCGACAGAATGCGGTTGAGCAGCGTCGTCTTGCCCGCGCCGAGATAGCCGGTGAGAACGGTTACGGGGATTTGCGTCTGTGCGTCGCTCATGGGTTGCCTCGAAAATCCTGGATTGTCGGCCTGATATAGGATGGGTGTCGCGCTTTTGCACGCGCCAAACCGATGGACCAGGCCGACTCTCCAAGCGGGACGGCGCCACACACGGAATGGCGGCGGCAGAGGCAGCCCCAGACGGAGAAGCCGCACGAGCGCCCAAGGGCCTTCGCCAGCGTCCGCTGTGAATCTCGCCGGTGCAAAAGTCGTTTGTCATCTAACTGAAATAAACATCTGGCATCACCTGCGCGGGCACCGCAATGCTTGCCGGCAAAGCGTTCTGCAAGCCGGACTCTTTAAATCGTCATTTGCCAGCCGTCGGACAGCCTATATGCTTGTCCGCGCCGGTTCGGCCGAAGAGGGAACGACCATGGCCAAGGCGGACAAGACAGCGACAATGAGCCGGCTCCATTCGGCGGCAAGGCTGGCGCGCACAGCGCTCGCCGCGCGGCTTCTGGCGCACGGTTTCTATGCCGGCCAGGACCAGATCATGCTGGCGCTCGACCGCGAGGACGGCCAGACCCCCGGCAATCTCGCCGGCCGGCTCGGCGTGCGCCCGCCGACCATCACCAAGACCATCAACCGGCTGCAGGCGCAAGGTTTCCTGGAAAAGCGCGCCTCCAACGCCGATGCCCGCCAGGCCCATATCTTCCTCACCGAATCCGGCCGCGAAACCATCCGCGCCATCGAGAAGTCGGTCAAGAAGACCGAGAAGCAGGCGCTGAAGGGCCTCGACAAGAAGGACCAGAAGGCGCTGTTCAAGCTGCTGGCCCGCATCGAGGCGAATCTGTCGAACGAAGATCTGGTGGTGATGGATGACGACGCGGAGTTGGATGAAGCGTGACGCGTGAGCGTCATCGCTCAACTGCGAGACGTTCCCATTAACGAGCGACGCGAAGCGTCGTCTCGAGCGACCTAAGCGCGATGCGCAGCATCGTCGCTCCACGCACCGGCTTAGCATTGCAAGCGCGACGCGTAAGCGTCGTCGCTTCATGCACCACCCAAGTATCGGCGGCTTAGCGGAAGGCGACGATGCTGCGCATCGCGCCTGAGAGACGACGCTGCGCGTCGCGCTTACGCGTCGCGCACCAGCGCCGCCCAGCGCCCCGGCGTCATGCCGAACGCCTTCTTGAAATGCCGGTTGAAATGGCTCTGGTCGCTGAAGCCGGCGGCGGCGGCGATTTCCGCCAGCGACTCGCGCTCGGCGATCATGCGCCGCGCCTTTTGCAGCCGGCGCATCAGCAGGAAGCGATGCGGGCTGGTCGAATAGGTCGCGCGAAAATGGCGCGACAGCGCGTAACGGTCGAGGCCGGTGACGGCTTCCAGCTCATCGGAGCGCACCGGTCGCTCGGCATTCTCCTCGAGATAGTCGCGGGCAAGCGCGGCGGCGCGCCATGCGGTCTTGCCCGTTGACTTTGCCGGCTGCCCGGCATGGCGTTTCAGCTGTTGCGCCAGCTGCACAACGAAATCTGCCACGAACAGGTCGCCGAGTGCCTCGTCCAGCGGTGCCAGCGCCGACAGCAGCGTATCGCGCAAGCGAGGATCGTCGACCACGGCGTCGCGAACGAAAGGCAGCGGCTCGCCATCGAGGCAGTCGAGCAGCAGGGATGGCTCCAGATACAGGATCCTGTAGCGCAGGCCGTCTTGCGTGCCGGCGCCGCCATCGTGCAATTCGTCCGGATGCAGCACGATCACCTGGCCGGGCAGGCTGTGTTGCAGCGCGCCGCGATAATGGAAGCGCTGCACGCCATGCAAGGTCACGCCGATCGCGTAGGTGTCGTGCCGGTGCAGCTCGAAGGCGTTGCCATGGAAGCGCGCCTCGATGCGTTCGAGACCCGAGCCGCCCGGAGCCGAAACGATGCGATCGCCGTTGGCCGCATCCGCGCACGAACGTTCAAGACCTTCCTTCGCTTCTTCGCTTAGAGCCTGCGCCATCGCCTGTCCCGCCCGTCACGGGCCGTCTCGGAGTCTCAATCTTGGCGTTCGATACGAAAATTGCAATTGTTCTCAGAGAGGATCTGCCGGTATGGCAGAAGCTCAACGTCACCGCGTTCCTGACCAGCGGCATCGTTGCGCAGTTCCCCGAAATCATCGGCGAGGCTTACCGTGATCGTGCCGGCAACCTCTACAACCCGATGTCGGTCCAGCCGGTCATCGTCCTGTCAGCCGATGCGGCGACGCTGGGTACGATTCACCGCCGGGCATTGGAACGCGGCGTGACGACGTCCGCCTATGTCGAGGAGATGTTTTCGACCGGGCACGACGTCGCCAACCGCGCCGTCTTCGCCGAATTCGCCCCGGACGACGCCAAGGTCGTCGGCATCGCCATGCGCGGCGAGAAAAAGCTCGTCGACAAGATCACCAAGGGCGCCCGCATGCATGGCTGAATGGGTGACAAGCGCCTTCGCCCGAAGGACCAATTGCGGACGTTTGGGGTTGGCCTGAACGCCCACACGTCGTCATCCTATGTCGGAGCAAGGAGCGAAGCGACGCGCGCAGACCATAGAATCCATTCCGTTACCTAAAAGCGTTGCTGCGGTGCAGAATTCTGCTCCGCTGCACTCCACGTCGAAGACCACGGAATGGATCCTCGGGTCTGCGCTCCGCTTCGCGTCGCTCCGCCCGTGGATGACGACGTCGCGGAGGCGTCGGCAATCGCTCGACGATCAGCCTGAACGCTATCACGACGAGCGGCGTTCAAGCCAATCGCCGACGGCGATGCGTTCTAAGCCTGTCCGAAGCGCTTGTTGGGCCAGTCGCTTTTGGCTTGCTGGCAAGCGGCGATTGCCGCAGAAGGATAAGGTCTATCTTCCTTCGGCCCGACCTTGAGCACTCCCAGAAACAATGACGACAGCGCAACGCCGCCCGCGGCGATGCTTCTGATGCTGTGCGTCTATGTCTGCTTCACCTTTCTCGATACCTCCAGCAAATATCTGGTGCTGGCCGGCGTCTCGGCGCTGATCGTCGCCTGGGCCCGCTTCACCGTGCACGTCCTGCTGGTCGGCATCTTCCTGCGCGGCTGGCGCGAGCCGGTTCGCTTCCGCGCCAACAACCTGCCGGCGCACCTCTTGCGGGGCGTCCTTTTGTTCGGCTCGACCATGTTCAATATCCTGGCGCTGCGCACGCTGCAGTTAGCCGAGACAACGTCGATCTATTTCTTCGGCCCGATGGTCATCACCGCGCTTGCCGGCCCGCTGCTCGGCGAATGGGCCGGCTGGCGGCGCTGGCTGGCGATTCTCACCGGCTTCGTCGGCGTGCTGATCATCACCAGGCCTGGCGTCGGCGTGTTCGGCATCGGTCATCTCTTCGCGCTGGGCTCGATGCTGTCGAACAGTTTTTACGTCATCATGACGCGGCGCATGTCGTCGACGGAGACCTCGGAGAGCCTGATCCTCTTTTCGGCGCTGGCGCCCGCCGTGCTGCTCCTGCCGCTGCTGCCTTTCTCGCTGTCATTGCCGCAGGATGGCTGGCACTGGGTCATCCTGTTGATGCTCGGCGTCTTCGGCGCCGGCGGCCACTATTTGCTGGTCCGGGCCTATCGTCTGGCGACCACGACGCAGCTCGCGCCCTATCCCTATTCGCAGATGGTGTGGATGATCATCTCCGGCTGGCTGATCTTCCACCAGTTCCCCGACCGCTGGACGCTGCTCGGCGCCGCCATCATCGTTGCTAGCGGGCTCTACATCATCCATCGCGAGCACCGGCTTCGCGTCCGCAACTCCGCCTCGCTCGACACCGAGGCCGAGGCGCTGGCGAAAAAACTTTGATTTGCGCCGAATCCGGTGGCATAAGGCCGTTTTAAAAAATTTAAAGACCCTGGGGAGCGAAGGGCACTGGCACAGAAGATCAAGCTTTCGACGATCGCGGATGCGCTCGGCGTCTCCACGGCAACGGTGTCGCTGGCGCTGCGCGACAGCCCGCTGGTCGCCGGCACGACGCGCGAGCGCATCAAGGAGCACGCCCGCGCCATCGGCTATATCTACAACCGTCGCGCCGCCTCGTTGCGCACCTCGCGCTCCGGCATCGTCGGCGTCGTCGTGCACGACATCATGAACCCGTTCTTCGCCGAGATCCTGCGCTCGATCGAAAGCGAGCTCGACCGCAGCCGCCAGACCTTCATCCTGTCGAACCACTACGACCAGCTGGAAAAGCAGCGCACCTTCATTGACACGCTGCTGCAGCTCGGCGCCGACGGCGTCATCATGTCGCCGGCCATCGGCACGCCGGCCGAGGACATCATCATGGCCGAGGAGAACGGCCTGCCGGCAGTGCTGATCGCGCGCACCGTTGCCGGCGCCGATGTGCCGGTGTTCCGCGGCGACGATGCCTATGGCACCGCGCTTGCCACCAATCATCTGATCTCGCTCGGCCACAAGCGCATCGCCATGGTCGGCGGCACCGACCAGACCTCGACCGGCCGCGACCGCTACCAGGGCTATCTCAACGCGATGGAGGCGGCCGGCCTGGAGGTGAAGCCGTCCTGGCGCATCCCCGGGCCGCGCACCAAACAGGCGGGTTTCGAGGCCTCGGGACAGTTTCTGGCGCTGAAGGACAGGCCCACCGCTGCCTGCTGCTGGAACGATCTGGTCGCGATCGGGTTGATGAACGGCATCGCTCGCGCCGGCCTCGTGCCGGGCGTCGATATCTCGGTCACCGGCTATGACGATCTCGAGGAGGCGGCAATCGCGACACCGGCCCTGACCACGGTCTGGAACGGCCAGCGCGAGGTCGGCCGCCGCGCCGCCAGCGCCCTGCTCGACAAATTGAACGGGCAGGCAGTGCGGCCCTCGCAGGAGCTGATCAAGCCGGAACTGCATGTGCGGCAGTCGACCGGCAAGCCGGTGGAGCGTGGATGAGCAAGGCCGAAGGAAAACTGCCGGTCGCCATCCTTGTGCCGGGCGATTTCAACGGCCATGCCCTCGGCCGCATCGACGAGGCGTTCAAGTGTGTGCGGATCGAACGCGCCGATCCGTCTTTGGTTACGAACGAGATGCGCGCCACGGTGCGCGGCATCGCCTCCTACGCAGGCATCGACGCGGCGATGATCGATGCGCTGCCAAATCTTGAGATTATCGCCAGCTTCGGCGTCGGCTATGATTCGGTCGACGCCGCTCACGCGGCCAAGCACGGCGTCATGGTCACCAACACGCCCGATGTCTTGACCGAGGAGGTCGCCGATACCGCCATCGGCCTTTTGATCAACACCATGCGCGAGCTCTACGCCGCCGAGAAATGGCTGCGCGACGGCGACTGGGCGACCAAGGGCAATTATCGCCTGAGCCGGCTTACATTGCGCGGCCGCCGCGTCGGTATCTTCGGCATGGGCCGCATCGGCCGGGCCGTCGCCCGTCGCCTTGAAGCCTTCGGCCTGCCGATCGCCTATCACAACCGCCGCAAGGTCGAAGGCCTGGCTTACGAATATCATGCCACTTTGAAGGGGCTTGCCGAAGCCGTCGACACGCTGATCTGCATTGCCCCGGGCGGCGCCTCCACCGAGAAAGCGGTCAGTGCCGAGGTCTTGTCGGCGCTGGGTTCGAACGGCGTCTTCGTCAATATCGGCCGCGGCTCGACGGTGGACGAGGCAGCCCTTGCTGCCGCCCTCAAGAGCGGCACCATCGCAGCCGTCGGGCTCGACGTCTTTGCCGACGAGCCGAACGTGCCGGAGGCCCTGCTCGATGCTCCCAACGCCTCGCTTCTGCCGCATGTCGGCTCGGCGTCGGTCCACACCCGCCGCGCCATGGCCGATTTGTGCGTCGACAACCTCGTCGCCTGGTTTACCGACCGCAGGCCGCTGACGCCGGTGCCGGAGATGCTCAACGTCAAGGCGCGCGCCTGAGGCTTTTCACCGTTTCAGGGAAACGGCGAACTCACGGAAACGGCGAACCGCCTGTCTCTTTGCTTTGGTGCAATTCCGGACGGAAAGCCAATTGCTCCAATCCGCACCCGTCGCCACATTCATTAACGCCCACTTAACCCTTTGGAATCATTCTGCATACTTGGTTATGTGTGGAGAGGCAGGGTGAAGCTGTTCGTTGGCTTGGTAGCATCGGTAGCGTTGTTCGGGGGCGTTCAGTTCCTGCATGGCGGCAACGGCCAGAGCGAGGCCACCGAACTCATCCCGACAAACGCCTATCGGCTGACCGCCAATGGCGATGAAGCGGCCTGCGCCATCCACCGCGGCGCCGAAGTCTCGGAGGGCCTGTCGTTGCTTTCCGTCGCCCCGAACTGCCGCAAGCTGATGCCTGGCATCGAGCACGCGAAATTCTGGCGCGAGCAGGCGGACGGCTCGGTCGCTTTCAGTGAGGACGGGGTCGATCCGATCGTCACCTTCGGCGTTGCCGATGGCGACGGCTACGAATCCTACGCGCCGGCCGCGCCGCTTCTGGCGCTGAGCACAAGCGAATAGCCGCGGAACTGTCCAAGCTTACTCTGCCGCGGCGCGGGCACCTGTTTTCGCGGCCGCGTGCAGGCGCACGGCATCGCCGAAGGCCTTGAAGATCTTGGCGGAATTGCTGTCCGACTTCACCCAATACTCGGGGTGCCATTGCACGCCGACGGCGAAGGCGCGGGCATCCTTGACGGAGACTGCTTCGATCGTACCGTCGCTAGCCAAGGCCTCGACCTGGAGCCTGGAGCCCAGCAGGTCGATCGCCTGGCGATGCAGCGAATTCACCTTGATTTCGCCGGCGCCGAACACGCCGGCAAGGCAGCTTCCGGGCTTGATCGAGATCGTCTGGTGGATGCCGAAGCGCTCGTCCTGATTGTCGCTCGCCGGCGCGCGGTGGTCGAGCGAGCCATCGCGCTCCTGGATCTCGGTGCCCAGCGTGCCGCCGAGCGCGACGTTCAGCTCCTGGATGCCGCGGCAGATGGCAAGCAACGGCACGCCTCGCTCGATGGCCTTGCGGATCAGCGGCAGCGTGGTTGCGTCGCGCGCCGGATCGTAGGGGCCGTTGGCCTCGCTGGGATCGCCGCCATAGAGCGAGGGATGCACGTTGGACTTCGAGCCCGTCACCATGACGCCGTCGACCGACGACAGCAATTCGTCGAGATCGAGTCGGTCGCCGAAGGACGGCACCAGCAGCGGAAACACGCCGGCGCCTGCTACCGCCGCTTCCAGATATTGCTGGGGTGCCGCGTGCCAGGTGTAGTTGTCGAACTGGCGGACGTCGGATGAGACTGCGACGAGCGGCTGCTGCATTTTGGGTTTGGATTCCTTCGAGAGCTAAGGAGTTAATCTGCCTACAAAATAGGCGATCTGAAGGCAGTTTGCCATGGTAAGTTTCGCTGCCTTGCATGGGCCAGCGGCAGGCTCGTTAGACTATAGTTGCACGCGGCGCCGGAATGGCGGCAACCTTGCCCGCAACGCTGGACTCGATTCTTTGCCTGTGTATGTTTCTTCCCCAACCGATGCGGGCAACGAGGATGCCCTGACGTCGGTCAGCTGATCCCAAGGGAGGAAACTTAATGGATCGTCGTTCTTTCATTCGTAAGGCCGGTGCGTCCGGCGTCGGTGCTGCAGCTGCGGCCGCAGCGCTTGCCACGCCGGCAATAGCCCAGTCCAATCCGAAAGTGACGTGGAGACTGGCATCGTCCTTCCCGAAATCGCTCGACACGATCTATGGCGGCGCGGAAGTCTTCTCAAAAATGCTGTCGGAGGCGACCGACGGCAATTTCCAGGTCCAGGTCTTCGCCTCCGGTGAGCTCGTGCCCGGCCTGCAGGCTGCGGACGCCACCACGGCCGGCACAGTCGAGGCCTGCCATACGGTCGCATACTATTACTGGGGCAAGGACCCGACCTGGGCGCTCGGTGCCGCAGTGCCCTTCTCGCTCAACGCGCGCGGTATGAATGCCTGGCACTATCATGGCGGCGGCATCGACCTGTTCAACGAGTTCCTCGCGACGCAAGGGCTGTTCGGCCTGCCGGGCGGCAATACCGGCGTTCAGATGGGCGGCTGGTTCCGCAAGCAGATCAACACGGTGGCCGATCTCTCGGGCCTCAAGATGCGCATCGGCGGCTTTGCCGGCAAAGTTGTGCAGAAGCTCGGCGTCGTACCGCAGCAGATCGCCGGCGGCGACATCTATCCGGCGCTGGAGAAGGGCACCATCGACGCCGCCGAATGGGTCGGCCCCTATGACGACGAGAAGCTCGGCTTCTATAAGGTCGCGCCCTACTACTACTATCCCGGTTGGTGGGAAGGCGGCCCGACCGTGCATCTGATGTTCAACAAGGCCAAATACGAAGAGCTTTCGCCGGCCTACAAGTCGCTGGTGCATACCGCCGCGCAAGCGGCGGACGCCAACATGCTGCAGAAGTACGACTATCTCAATCCGGCGGCGGTGAAGCGGCTTGTGTCGAACGGTGCCAAGCTGGCGCCGTTCAGCCAGGAGATCATGGCCGCCTGTTTCGAGAAGGCCAATGAGGTCTATGCCGAGATGGAATCCAACAACGCGCCGTTCAAGAAGATCTGGGAATCGATCAAGGCCTTCCGCAAGGAGCACTATCTCTGGGCCCAGGTCGCCGAATACAATTACGACACCTTCATGATGGTGCAGCAGCGCAACGGCAAGCTGTAGGAAGATTAGCCCCTTCTCCCCGTCACTATACGGGGAGAAGGTCCCGGCAGGGGGATGAGGGGCAGCGCCGGCTTCGGCGATTGAAAAGCCTAGAGCCGTGATCTGGGTCTAACCTTCCATCCGACGTCGGCGCCGCCCCTCACCTGCCTGCCGGCATCCTCTCCCCGTATAGGGACGGGGAGAGGGGCGCCCTCATTGGCGGTTTCGCCAATCGCCAACGTTGCAAGATGGAAAACTGCGCCATCAGCCTTGGCCCGGCACCACCAGCACCTTGACCTCGCCCGGCGCCGGTGGGTTGGCGATCACGTCCGGTGCCTCCTCCAGGCTGACCTGCCTCGAGATCAACCTGTCGACCTCGATCGCGCCGGAGGCGATCAGCTGAGCCGCCCGGCCATGCGTGAACGGGTTGAGGAAGGAGCCGAGCACCTTTAATTCCCGAAACAGAAGATCGAACGGCTCGATCTCCACCTTCATGCCTTGCGGCACGACGCCGACGATCACCACCGTGCCGCCCGCCTTTGCCATGCGCATCGACTGCTCCACCGTGTCGCGCACGCCGGCGCATTCCAGCACCACGTCGACGCCGCCGGGCATCAGGCCGTTCGGCCCGGCGACGGCCGCGATCGGGTCGCCAGCGCTTGGGTCGATCGTCGCGGTCGCGCCGAGTTCCTCGGCGAGCGCGCGACGCGAAGCCTGCCTGGTCGAAAGGATGATGGTCGTCGCGCCCGCGAGCTTGGCCAGCTGCACGACGAGCAGGCCGATGACGCCGCCGCCCAGCACCACGACCGATGCGCCCGGCCGGATCGCGGCCAGGTCGACGCCGTGCAGGCAGCAGGCGAGCGGCTCGCAGAAGGCGCCATGCATCGGCCTGAGGTTTGCGGGCAGCCGGAAGGCTTGGCTTTGCGGCATCAGCACATAGTCGGCGAAGGCGCCGTCGCGGTGGATGCCGATGGCGCTCAGATTGCTGCAGAGATTGACGCGGCCGGCATGGCAGTGGGCGCAGCGCCCGCAGGCGATGTTGGGATCCCCGGTGACGCGATCGCCGACGGCAACGCCCGTCACCGCCGCGCCGACCGCTTCGACGATGCCGGAGAACTCATGGCCGAGCGTCACCGGCGGCGTGCAGGGAAATTCGCCATGGAAGAGGTGGCGGTCGGTGCCGCAGACGCCGCAAGCCTCGATGCGCACCAGAACGTCCTCAGGCCCGGCAACGGGTTTTGGAACCTCGCGCAGCACAATGCCGCCCACTTTCTCCAGCCGCACGGCTCTCATGACGCGGTTCACCTCAATTGAATTTGGGTGGTTGCGAAAGGTCGGGCGCCGGCGCCGCCGGCTTGGCCGGCGCATCGCCGAAGCTCGGCGGCTGCGACAGGTCGGGTGTGCCGGGTGCCGCCGGAGCGCCACCATTGGCCGGCGCAGCTCCATTGTTGTTCGCCGGGGGCGTGCCGAGCGGCGACAGCGAAGGCATGTCGGGCAGCCTGAGGTCGATGGTGCTAGGCTCCACCGCGGCGCCCTTGTAGCGCATGACCATTTGCGGGAAGGCGATGGTCAGCGCGATCATGATCACCTGGATCAGGACGAACGGCACAGCGCCCCAATAGATCTGCCCGGTGCTGATCGGCGCGATCTGCTTGCCGGTGATCCTGTCGAGATAGGGCACTCGGGCCGCGACCGAGCGCAGGTAGAACAGCGCGAAGCCGAAGGGCGGATGCATGAAGCTGGTCTGCATGTTGACGCCGAGCAGCACGCCGAACCAGATCAGGTCGATGCCGAGCTTGTCGGCGGCCGGCGCCAGCAGCGGCACGATGATGAAGGCGAGCTCGAAGAAATCGAGGAAGAAGGCAAGCACGAACACCAGGATGTTGACGCCGATCAGGAAGCCGGTCTCGCCGCCGGGCAGCGAGGTCAGCAGGTGCTCGACCCAGATATGGCCGTTGACGCCGT
The DNA here is from genome assembly GCF_006440615.1 of Mesorhizobium sp. B2-6-2. NCBI lineage: Bacteria > Pseudomonadati > Pseudomonadota > Alphaproteobacteria > Hyphomicrobiales > Phyllobacteriaceae > Mesorhizobium > Mesorhizobium sp. B2-6-2. Next base: position 444,820 of record NZ_VFUG01000001.1, read on the forward strand.
AGAAGGTCAGCGAAAAGACGCGCGCGCCGATCAGGATGAACAGCACGAAGGCGGAAAGCCGGGTCGTCGAGGCCAGCGCCTGGTTGATGACGTCCATCGTCAGGCGGCCCTTCATTGCCGCCATGATGAGCGCGCCGACTGCGCCCATGGCGCCGCCTTCGGTCGGCGTGGCGATGCCGAGGAAGATGGTGCCCAGAACCAGGAAGATCAGCGCCAGCGGCGGGATCAGCACGATCACCACCTGCTGCGCCAGCTTCGACATCATGTTGATACGGAGCCGCTGGTCGAGGATGGCGACGACATAGATGACGATGACGCCGACGGCGAAGCCGAGGATGTCGGCATTGTCGCCGTGGGTCGGCGCAAGGTAGCGATAGGCCGCGTAGGAAATCGCGCCCGTCACCACAAGCGCCACCAGCAGAGATATCACACCGTGGCCGAGCGTACGCGCCTCGAGCGGCAGCGCCGGCATCGAGTTCGGCCGGACGATCGACATGATCAGGATGTAGAGCATGTAGATGCCGGTGAGCACGAGGCCGGGGATCAACGCGCCGGCATACATGTCGCCGACCGAGCGTCCGAGCTGGTCGGCCAGCACGATCAGCACCAGCGACGGCGGGATGATCTGCGCCAGCGTGCCGGAGGCGGCGATAACGCCCGAGGCCACGCGCCGGTCGTAGCCGTAGCGCAACATGATCGGCAGCGAGATCAGCCCCATGGCGATGACCGAAGCGGCCACCACGCCGGTCGTTGCGGCAAGCAGCGCGCCGACGAAGATCACCGCATAGGCAAGGCCGCCGCGGATCGGCCCGAACAGCTGCCCGATCGTGTCGAGCAGGTCCTCGGCCATGCCGGAGCGCTCCAGCACGATACCCATGAAGGTGAAGAACGGTATCGCCAACAGCGTGTCGTTGGACATCACCCTGGTGCCGTAGAAATTATCGGGAAGCGCATGCAGCAGCGGCCAGGCAAGGTTGATCGACCCGCCGGAATAGGGCGACAGCACGACACCGATAAAAAAGAACATCAGCCCGTTGGCGGCGAGCGAAAAGGCTACGGGGTAGCCGATCAACAGGAAGACGACCAGCGAGGCGAACATGATCGGCGCCATGTTCTGCGCGATGAATTCGATCACGAGCGCACCTCGCCCGCGAGCGCCTTGGCTTCCTCGGCCAGCGCCTTGGCCTCGAGCTCGGCCTGCTCATGGGCCGAGATGAAGGGAGTGGGATCGTCCATGTCGCCGCGCATGATGGCGATCTTCTTGATGATTTCGGAAACCCCTTGCAGCGCGAGCAGGAAGAAGCCGACCAGCAGGATTGCCTTGGCCGGCCACACGATCAGGCCGCCGGCATTGGTCGACATCTCGCCGCTGCGGAAGGAAAGCGACACGTACGGTACGAAGTAGATCACCATCAGCACCACGAACGGCATCAGGAAAAAGAGATGGCCGAAAAGGTCGATCCAGTGCTGCACGCGGCGCGGGAACATGCCGTAAACGATGTCGATGCGGATATGGTCGTTCTGTTTCAGCGTGTAGGCGGCGGCCAGCATGAAGGCGGCGCCGAACAGATACCACTGCAGCTCCAGCCAGGCGTTGGAGGAGATGTCGAACACCTTGCGGATGACGGCATTGCCGGCGCTCACCAGGATCGCGAGCAGGATCAGCCACGAGACCCAGCGGCCGATGAACTCGTTGATGCGGTCGATTGTCCTGGATAGAGCGAGCAGCCCTGCCATGCATAGTCCTCCCTGGTACCGACAGCGCGCCCGATTCCCCCTCCGGTGTCGCGCCGCTTGGCCCAACGATATGCAGTGCGTGGTCCGGCAGGTCAACATGACAAAGCGAGGCAAACAGATCGGCAAGCCGCGCAGAGGCGGAATGCCGCCGAATGACGCCACGTCATGCAACCAAAGTCTGGGAGCTCAGGCGATCTTGGCCTGGTCGCGCCCGGCGCCGATCAGCACCAGCATGGCGACGAGGAAGAGATAGATCCAGGCGTCGCGCCATTCGAGCGGGAAATAGCCGGCCCAGAGCGATTCCGCCATGCCGAAGGCCGCGGCGCCAAGCGCCGCCTTGAGCGGCGACAGATAGCCGCCGACCGCCGTCACGAACAGGATCTTGAGGCCGTAGACCAGCCCGGTACCGAAGGAGACATTGCCGTAATAGAGACCGGCAAGCACGCCGGCCAGGGCGGCGCAAAAGCCGCTGAACAGCACGGCGCGGCGGAACACGGCAGTGACGTCGATGCCGCACATCGCCGCCGCTTTCGGGTCGTCGGAGACGGCGCGCCAGGCGCGGCCGAAATGCGAATGCGAGAACAGCCAGGCCGTCAGCGCCACCACCGCGATGATACAAGCGCAATCGAGCAACTGGATGACGGTGAGCGTCACCTTGAAGCCCTCACTCTGGGCAAAGATGACGGGGTTGGCGAGCATCGGCGGCAGCCACAGGTCATGCGTGTCGGCGGCAATGCGGCTCGCTTCCGACAGGAAGATGAGAATGCCGAGCGTCGTCACCACGATGGCGTTGGGCGAGCGGTCGGCGAGCCTCTCGAAAACGCTGCGCGACAGGACATGGCTGATCAGCGCGGCATAAAGCACGGCGGCGGCGACGCCGAGCATTACCGCGGCGGCCAGCGTCAGCCACAGCGCCTGATAGCCGAAGGCGGCGGTCAGGATCATCGTCTGGCCGCAGAAGGCGAACAGCGCGCCGTAAGCCAGGTTGGTGCGATGCAGGATGCCGTTGGTCAGCACATAACCGAAGGCGAGCAGCGCATAGAGCGCGCCCGAATGCAGCCCGTTCAGCACCTGCTGGAAGAAATAGAGCATGCGATATCCTACAGGTCGTATGACGCGACCCCGCCGGACCGTTGCACCCGGAATCTAACTTGTCAAATGCGTTTTATCGGTTAGATTTCTGTCATGACGGTTTCCTGGACCCCGCACCGCTTCACCGGCGGCATCCTTGCGCTCGACACGGCGAACACCGTCGTGCTGCGCAACGATCCGCAAAAGTCCTTTGACCGTTTTGACGACCCGGCCGAGATCGCCCGTTTCGCCGAGGCGGCGAGCGGCTTTCGCGCCGCCGAGCTCGGCGGCCGGAGGCTGCAGGCGCCGGAGCCGGGCGAGATAAAGCCGGCCGTCGTCTCGATTCGTGAAGCGACCGACCGCCTGTTTCGCCATGCCGTGTCGAACGGCGCGATTGCGACCAGCCATTTGCCGGATTTCCTCACGGCCTGCGCCGGCGGGCTGTCCGGCAGCGCGACCGAGATCGGGGTGCCGGGCCAGCCTTTCGGCGATCCGCAAACGCCGATTGCCTTCGAGGCGGCTTTGGCCGTCTCGGCGCTGTCGCTCCTGCGCGACGAAACGGTGGCGAGGCTGAGGATCTGTCCCAATTGCAGCTGGCTGTTCGTCGACCGCAGCCGCAACGCCAGCCGCCTCTGGTGCGACATGGCCGTTTGCGGCAACCGCCAGAAGGCAAACCGCTATTACCGCCGCCGTACAGGGGCGAGGGAGGTCAGCAATGCTTAGGAAATTGTCGCGTTCGGCTCTGGTCGGCGCCGCCTTGATCGCTGCATTCGCCCTTGGTGCCTGCCGCGACACCGGCAAGGAGCAACTCTTCGCCATCTCCGGCAAGCTATTCGAGTTCAATTACCGGCTCGCCATCGCCACCTACGTCATCACGCTGAAGCCGCTGCGCCCGATGGTCGACGGCCAGGTCGCGGTCGTGAGCTTCCAGAACCCGGCCGGCGGCGAGCCGCTCGTCGTTAACCAGAAGATCTGGCCGAAGCTGCCCCACATCACGCTTACCAGCCCGCCGCTCTCCTGCGTGGTCAAGGACAAGCCTTACAAAGTTTCGATCCGCATCGAGGATGCGAGCGGCACATTGCTGCAAAGCATCGACACCACCATGACCTCGTCGGAGGACCAGACCATGCTGCCGGATCGGCCGCTGGTGATCGGGCCGAAATACGAGCTCAACCCGGACCTTGCCGGCCATCCCGACGGCAGGCTGCCCGACGAGCAGAAGCCGGATTGCTCGAAAGCGACCTGAAACGCCCAGCGCCCACGCGAAATTTTTGTTCTTCGCGAGGCGGTTAGCGCGGTCTTGCATGCGCCGTCGGCCACTCGCCAGACCGTTTGTTGCGTGTTATCTGGCTGCTGCGATTTTGTTTGACCTCTCCGCCAAGGGAAGAAAGACTGCGGCGTCCCACTCCGACGTTGGCTGCCTGATTTGCGCCGCCTCCGCAGAGGAAATACCTGATGACGCTGCACGACGTCGCGCTCGACGACAAGTTCGACCTTGGCAAGGAGCGCGTCTTCCTGTCCGGCGCGCAGGCGGTCGTGCGCATGCTTCTGATGCAGCGCGAGCGCGACCGCCGGGCCGGCCTCAACACGGCGGGCTTCGTCTCCGGCTATCGCGGCTCGCCTTTGGGCGGCCTCGACATGCAGCTGTGGCGGGCCAAGAAGCAGCTTGCGGCTGCCGACATCGTCTTCCAGCCCGGCCTCAACGAGGAACTCGCCGCCACCGCCTGCTGGGGTTCTCAGCAGACCGAATTGCTGGGCGAAGGCACGCATGACGGCGTCTTTTCGGTCTGGTACGGCAAGGGGCCGGGCGTCGATCGTTCCGGCGACGTCTTCCGCCACGCCAATCTGGCCGGCTCGTCCAAGCACGGCGGCGTGCTTGCCCTGATGGGCGACGACCACATGGCCGAATCCTCGACCAATGCGCATGCCACCGAATTCCTCTTCGTCGATACCATGGTGCCGATCCTCAATCCGGCAGGCGTCCAGGAGATCATCGACTACGGTCTCTACGGCTTTGCCATGTCGCGCTTCGCCGGCACCTGGGCGGCGGTCAAATGCGTCAAGGACAACATCGAATCGACGGCCTCGGTCGACGCCTCGATCGAGCGTCTGGGCATCGTCATTCCCGAATTCGACATGCCGCCGGGCGGCCTGAACATCCGCCACGAGATCGACATGCTCGGCCAGGAAGAGCGGCTGCACGAATACAAGCGCGCCGCCGCTTCCGCCTTCATCCAGGCCAATAATCTCAACCGCATCGTCTATTCGGGCGGCCGCAACCCCAAGCTCGGCGTCATCACCATCGGCAAGAGCTATCTCGATGTCCGCCAGGCGCTGGAGGATATCGGCATTGACGAGGCGGCCGCCAACCGCATCGGCATCCGCCTGTTCAAGGTCGGCTGCCCGTGGCCGCTCGATTTCCAGCACATCGCCGAGTTCGCCCGCGGCCTCGACACCATCGTCGTTGTCGAGGAAAAGCGCTCTTTGATCGAGGTTCAACTGCGCGAGAACCTCTACGGCACCGCCACGCAGCCGGTGATCGTCGGCAAGAAGGACGAGCGCGGCGACTGGCTGTTTCCGGCCAAGGGCGCGCTCGATCCGAACGAGATCGCCATCGCGCTCGGCGAACGGATTCTGCGCACCATCGGTCCGTCGGAAGAGATCGCAGCGCGGCTGGCGAAGCTGCGCCAGTTCCAGGCGATGCTCGCCGACACCGTCGATATCGGCTCGCGCACGCCTTTCTTCTGCTCCGGCTGCCCGCACAATTCCTCGACCAAGGTTCCGGACGGCTCGATCGCCGCCGCCGGCATCGGCTGCCATTTCATGGCGCTGTGGATGGACAGGAATACGGTCGGCTTCACCGCCATGGGCGGCGAGGGCGCGCAATGGGTCGGACAGGCGCCGTTCTCGAAGCGCGACCACATCTTCCAGAATCTGGGCGACGGCACCTACAACCATTCCGGCGTGCTGGCGATCCGCTTCGCGCTGTCCTCCGGCGCCAACATCACCTACAAGATACTCTACAACGACGCCGTCGCCATGACCGGAGGCCAGCCGCATGAGGGCGGCCTGACCGTAGACATGGTCGCCAGACAAGTGCGCGCCGAGGGCGTCGAGCGCATCGCCGTCGCCACCGACGAGCCCGACAAATATGCCGGCAAGGCCGATTTCCCGGCCGGCGTCAGCATCCATCACCGCGACGACCTCGATCTCGTCCAGCGCGAGTTGCGCGGGCTCAAAGGCGTTTCCGTTCTCATCTACGACCAGACCTGCGCCGCCGAGAAACGCCGGCGCCGCAAGCGCGGCACCTTCCCCGATCCGGACAAGCGCGTCTTCATCAACGAACTGGTCTGCGAAGGCTGCGGCGATTGCGGCGTGCAGTCGAACTGCGTCTCCATCCAGCCGGTCGAGACCGAATACGGCCGCAAGCGCCGGATCGACCAGTCGAGCTGCAACAAGGACTTCTCCTGCCTCAACGGCTTCTGCCCGTCCTTCGTCACCGTGCATGGCGGCAAGATCAGGAAGGCCGAAGGCATTGCCGGCAAGGCCGATCCTCTCGACGGCGTGCCCGCACCGGCTGAATTCCGCATGGGCAACCAGGGTTGGGCGGCGATCATCGACGGGGTCGGCGGCACCGGCGTCGTCACTGTCGGAGCGGTGCTCGGCATGGCCGCGCATCTCGAAGGCAAGGGTTGCGGCATGATCGACATGGCCGGCCTCGCCCAGAAGGGCGGCTCGGTCTTCACCCATGTCCGCATCGCCCCGACGCCCGAGGACATCCACGCCATCCGCGTTTCGGCCGGCAAGGCCGACCTTGTGCTGGGCTGCGATCTCGTCGTCTCCGGCGCCAAGAAGGTGCTGGGCGCAGTGCGCGAGGGCCACACGATCTTCCTCGCCAACACCGCTGAGATCATGCCCGGCGAATTCACCCGGTCCGCCGACTTCTCGCTGCCGGTCGAGCGGCTGAGGAAGGCGATCCGGGCGGCTGCCGGCGACGACAAGGCGCATTTCTTCGACGCCACCCGCACGGCGACGGCCTTGTTCGGCAATTCGCTGGGCGCCAACATGTTCATGCTCGGCTTCGCCTTCCAGCATGGCGGACTGCCGCTTTCCGCCGAAGCCGTTGAAAAGGCGATAGAATTGAACGGCGAAGCTGTGCCGATGAACATCGCGGCCTTCCGCTGGGGCCGCCGCGCCGCGCATCAGCCCGATTTCGTGCGCGGCCTGGTCGGCCAGACGGGCAAGCCGGCTTCCCGATCGGCCGAGACGCTGGACGATGTCATCGCCCGCCGTGTCGCCTTTCTTACCGCCTATCAGAACGCCGCCTATGCCAAGCGTTACTCCGACCGCGTGGCAAAGTTGCGCGCAGCCGAGGCCAAGGCCGTGCCAGGCTCGACCGCGGTGACCGAGGCCGTCGCCACGAACCTCTTCAAGCTGATGGCGATCAAGGACGAATATGAGGTGGCGCGGCTTTACACCGATGGCACTTTCGCCGCCGACCTTGCCAAGCAGTTCCAGAGCTTCGACAAGCTCGAGTTCCATCTCGCGCCGCCGATCCTTGGGCGGCGCGGCAATGACGGCAAGCCCCGCAAATCGAGCTTCGGCCCGTGGATGATGAAGGGCTTTCGGCTGCTGGCGGCGATGAGAGGCTTGCGTGGAACCGCCTTCGACCTTTTCGGCTACACGGCCGAGCGGCGCATCGAGCGGCAGTCGCTGAAAGAGTACGAGGCCGATCTCGACCTGATTGCCGGCGCGGTGGCGCCGGGCAGGGTGGAAGCTGCGACAGCTCTGGCCTCCGTGCCGGCGCTTATCCGCGGCTACGGCCATGTCCGGCAGGCCAGCGCCGACAAGGCGGCGGGCGAGCGCTCGCGCTTGATCGAGCGTTTGAAGCAAACCCCCGCGGAGCCTGCGCTTCGGGCGGCGGAATGATCGCGCCGGCGCGTTGACGCCGCGCCAAACCCCTGAATTTCCCAGTCTCTCCCGCGTGTCGCAACTCCGTGCAACCGTGGCCGGGCGCCGTTCTAAGCCTTTCTTAAGGCAGGTGTGGCATGACAAAGGCGTAGTGTTGGGCCAACGGCATGGGTAGAACAAAGACCGAGAACATCCCGGCGGATGTTTATATCCAGTTTGTGCGGTCGTTGTTCGACAACGCCCACATGCTGGTGATCGGTGGCGTTTGCTACTGGATTCTCGGATTCATGATCTATTGGCGGACGCACAATCCGCTGTTTGTGGGCTTTTCTTTCGGCCTGCTCTCCATCAGCCTTTTCCGTTACTTCGGCATTCGCGCCTTTCTGAAGGCGGGTGGCACCATAGCCAATGTCGAAGAGGCCAAGCGGTGGGAGCGCATTTATATCCTCAAGGGCAGCCTGCAGGGCCTGGGCCTGGGTTCGCTGTGCTTCATATCGATCTACGTTTACCCCGATCCCTTCGCCGAGCTGGCCGCGACGTCGCTGACGATCGCGACCCTGGTCACGGTCGTCGGCCGCAACTACGGCTCCCCGCAGATGGTGCGGATTTTCTCCGTGACCTTCATCGGACCGGCGGCGCTCGGGCTTCTGCTGCGCATGGATTTCCCGTCGGTCCTGCTCGGCCTGATGATCATCCCGCTGACATTCATCACCATCAACAGCGCCGACCATGTCCGCAACGTGCTCTTCTCCGCCGTCATCGGCCACAAGCAGGCCAGGAACCTGACGCGCCGGTTCGATCGCGCGCTCAACACCATGTCGCATGGCCTGGTCATGCTGGGACCCGACGGGCGTGTCGTGGTGGCCAATGCCGAAGCCGCCCACTTGATGTCGCTGAAATCGGGCGATGCCTTGCTTGGACGCTCGATCCACGGTCTTTTGATGCGCGGCGTCGCCGGCGGCATGCTGGCGCCGAAAGACTGCCGTTACATCGAGGCGCAGCTGACGCGCGCCTTGCGCGAAGGCCGCGACCGCAAGGTGCTCGTTTCGCTGGCCAATGGCCAGCACTACGAATTCTCCGCCCGCGAAGGCAGCCAGGAGCTGGGCGTCATCACCTTCGAGGACGTGACGGCCCGCGTCGAGGCGGAGGAAAAGATCCGCTTCATGGCGCGCTATGACAATTTGACCGGGCTGCCGAACCGCGCCTATTTCCACGAGCTGGTCGGCGAGGCGATGGCCTCCGGCGACCAGGACCGGCTATGCGGCCTCGCGGTGCTCGATCTCGACGACTTCAAGAGCGTCAACGACACGCTCGGCCATCCGGTCGGCGACGGGCTGATCTACGCCGTGGCCGAGCGCCTCGCGGCGGTCGCCGGACCGGGCATCACCGTCAGCCGCTTCGGCGGCGACGAGTTCATGATCTTCTTCGACCGTGTCGAGGACGAGAGCCATCTCAGCACCCTGCTCGACCAGATTTTCGCGGACCTGCAGGGCGAGGTGGACGTCGCCGGCCACGGGTTGCGCATCCAGACCAGCGGCGGCGCGGTGCTTTCCAGGGTCAAGGACACCGATGCGGACGCCATGATCGTCAAGGCGGACCTTGCCCTCTACAAGGCCAAGGAACTCGGCAAGAACAGCTGGCGGCTGTTCGAGGCGGCCATGGATGCCGCCTTCCGCAATCGCCAGCTGATGAAAGCCGACCTGCGCAATGCCGTGCAGGCCAGGGAATTGCGCGTCGTCTACCAGCCGATCGTGGCTGTCAGCACCATGCGCATCGCCAGCTGCGAAGCGCTCTGCCGCTGGGACCATCCCGATCTCGGCCCGATCTCGCCCAGCGTCTTCATCCCGCTCGCCGAGGAGATGGGCATCGTTTCCGACATCAGCACTTTTGTGTTGGAGGCCGCGTGCGCCGAATGCGCCAAATGGCCGGCCCAGACCAGTGTGTCGGTCAATCTATCGGCCAAGGACTTCCGCAATCGCGATATCGTCCAGAAGGTCAGCGACGCCTTGGCCAAGTCGGGCCTTGCGGCGCATCGGCTTGAAATCGAGGTCACCGAGACCGCGTTGCTGGACGACAAGTCGCTGACGCGCGAGTCGATCGAGGAACTGAAGGCGCTCGGCGCGCGCATCGCGCTTGACGATTTCGGCACCGGCTACTCCAGCCTGAGCTATCTCCACAAGCTGCCGCTCGACAAGATCAAGATCGATCGCTCGTTCCTGGTCGATGTGAACCAGAACCGGCAGTCGCTCGATCTTCTGAAGGGCATCGTCAGCCTGTCCCGGACGTTGGGTCTTTCGGTCACCATCGAAGGGGTCGAGACCTTCGAGCAGCTGAAGACGCTGGTTCATCTGGTCAAGCCGGACTTCGTGCAGGGCTTTCTCTTCGGCGCCGCGCTCAGCGCGTCGGGCATCGAGACGATGTCGAGCGTCACATGGCCGTTTGCCGCGGACCTGCACATCGCCGGCAAAAGGACAGCCAGCTAAGAAGCAATTCCGGGAGAAGTGCGAAGCGGTTTCCCGTCCGGAATTGCGTCAGACAAAGAGCAATTCCAGGAAAAGGGTGAAGCGGTTTTCCGTCCAGAATTGCGTCAAGCAAAGAACAATTCCAGGAGAAGTGCGAAGCGGTTTTCCGTCCGGAATTGCGTCAGGCAAAGAACAATTCCAGGAAAAGTGTGAAGCGGTTTTCCGTCTGGAATTGCACTGAAATAGAAAGCAATTCCAGAAAAAAATGGAAACCGGTTTGCTACGCCGGAGTTGATGTGCGTCTCCTGAAACGATAGCCGCCCCGGCGTAGTATAATTCTGTGATGTCTGACGCTTCCAAGCTCTGAATCCGGATTTACCTTGATGGCCGCCGTCAGGTCGGATCAGACAGCCGCTGGGCTGCGGTATTTGCTTTTTCGCGTGCAAGATCGATGAAACGATCGCAGCTATTAAGGTTAACAGACGGTAAATCAGCGATCTTGCATTTTCAGCTTGTGTCTCATTTCAACTCGAATAGCTTGTTCACAGGCGGAATTCGAGGACGGACAATAATGGAAGCTGCGGCTAAGGACGCGTCGGCTGGCGCCAGCTCAAAGGCTGACTCCCTGCTCAACCGAACGATGATGCAGCTCCTGGAGCATGTCGAATATCGCCTCATCACCGGGGGCGAGGATCTGGAAGCGATCTACCGGCTGCGCTATCAGTCCTACCTCAAATCAGGCATGTGCGGTCCGATCGCCAGCGGAATGTTCGAGGATCGCTGGGATAATCTTCCCAATTCCTACCGCTTCGGCGTCTATTGTTACGGCGAATTGGTCAGCACATTGCGCTTTCACTATATTTCCAGCGAACAGCCATACTCGCCTTCGGTGGACGCCTATCCGGAAGTGTTGCTCCCGCGCCTCGCCCGGGGGGAAACCTTCATCGACGGCACCCGATTCGCAACCGATCCCGATGCCGCGCCGGCGCCTGGCGTTCTGCCTTTCCTGACGCTCAGGATCGCCATGGTGGCCTCCAATTACTTTGGCCAGGACTCGGTACTGACCCCGGTCAAGGTCGAGCATTCTCATTTCTATGCCCGGTTCTTCAATGCCGTGCAGAGGAGCGAAGCCAAGCAGTTCCCGGGCGTTCTCGCTCCGATCGCGCTGTTCGAAATCCCTGCCGGCGAGAATATGCGCCGCACGCTCGAACGGTTCCCGTTCTACAATTCGACGCCGATGGAGCAGCGGATGATGTTCGGCAATCCGGCCATCAACCGGCTGACGCCCCTCACCATTCTGCCGACGGCGAAATACTATCGCACCGCGGCCTGAACGCAGGCCATGAACCTTTCACCGGCTGCGCCGTTATCAACGTCGCAGCCCGGTCTGCCCAGGCGATCGCGCCTGTCATAAGAAAGGATCCCGCATGACCATCCACTCGCTCGCGCTGACGCCGCTGATCTCGCTGATCGCCGGCGTGCTGATCCTGGTGATGCCTCGCCTCCTCAACTACATCGTCGCGCTTTACCTGATCGTTGTCGGCCTGCTCGGCCTTTTCCCCCACCTCGCCGGCTGAAATCCCGCGCCGGCCGCGTCGACATAGCGCCGCGTTCGATTTCAACTTTCGTTTGAGGCTGTTGTCGCGGACTGTGCGGCAATAGCGCCATTGCTCTTGGTTCGGCTTTTCGCTATGTGCCTCGAAGGCATTTTCGAAGGGGTACTTCCATGGCTGATCACACGCCGACCGGTCCTGTCGAGCTGGGCGCGCAGATGGACTATGCCGAGCACGACCGTACCTATAAAGGCTTCCTCGGTCTTGCCAAATACGGCTCGCTGTTCTGTGCCGCCATCCTTATTGCAATGGCCTTCGGCTTCTTCGTCGGCGGCTTCTTCTCGGCGACCATCCTGTTCATCCTGATTGTGGCCGTCGGCACTCTCATTCTGCGGTAGACTTCCCAAGCCCATTGCCCTCGACGTCGCCGGACGTCCGGCCGACGCCTTGCGCAGTCAAGGTTCCAGCCGAAAGGATCATCCGGTGGGACAAATCGTATTCATCCCTCGCGAGATTGACCCGAACGAGCCGCGCGTCGCGGCCTCGCCGGAGACGGTCAAGCGCCTGGCGGGTCTCGGCTTCGACGTGGTCGTCGAGAAGGGCGCCGGCCTCGGCTCCCGCATTCCCGACCAGGATTTTGCTGCCGCCGGCGGCGCGATCGGAACGGCGGCCGACGCCAAAAAGGCCGATGTGGTGCTGAAAGTGCGCCGGCCGACGGACGCGGAGCTCAAGGGCTACAAGCCGGGCGCCGCCGTCATCGCCATCATGGATCCTTACGGCAACGATGCCGCTGTCGCCGCGATGGCCAAGGCCGGCATCACCGCTTTTTCGATGGAATTCATGCCGCGCATCACCCGCGCGCAGTCGATGGACGTGCTCTCCTCGCAGGCCAACCTCGCCGGCTACCAGGCGGTGATCGACGCGGCCGCCGAATATGACCGCGCGCTGCCGATGATGATGACGGCGGCAGGGACCGTGCCGGCGGCGAAAGCCTTCGTCATGGGCGTCGGCGTCGCCGGCCTGCAGGCCATCGCCACCGCGCGTCGGCTGGGCGCCATCGTCACCGCCACAGACGTGCGTCCGGCGGTGAAGGAGCAGGTGCAATCGCTCGGCGCCAAATTCCTGGCGGTCGAGGACGAGGAGTTCAAGGCGGCCGAGACAGCCGGCGGCTACGCCAAGGAAATGTCGAAGGAATACCAGGCCAAGCAGGCGGCGCTGACGGCTGAGCACATCGCCAAGCAGGACATCGTCATCACCACCGCGCTGATCCCCGGGCGTCCGGCGCCGAGGCTCATCTCGGCCGCCATGGTCGCCTCGATGAAGCCGGGCTCGGTGATCGTCGACCTCGCGGTCGAGCGCGGCGGCAATGTCGAAGGCTCCGTGCCCGGCAAGGTCGTGACGACGGAAAACGGCGTCAAGATCGTCGGCCATCTCAACGTGCCCGGTCGTGTTGCTGCTTCCGCCTCGTTGCTCTACGCCAAGAACCTCTACGCCTTCCTCGAGACGATGGTCGACAAGACCGCGAAGACGCTCGCCATCAAGCGCGACGACGAGCTGGTCAAGGCCACGATGCTGACCGATGGCGGCAAGGTCGTGCATTCTGCCTTCGCCAAGGCGGCCGAGGCGCCGCGCACCGAGCCGGCGGCCATTCCCGCGACGATTATGGTCGCTGACGCATCGCCAAAACCTGCCGCAAAGAAGGCCGCGACGAAGAAACCTGCCGCAGCCAAGTCGCCCTCGTCCAAGTCTGAAGGGACCGCCTGATGGAACAGCTGCAGAAAGCCCTCGACCAGCTCGATCAGGCGACCGCCGCCGTCCGCCTTGCGATGCAGGACCTTGCCAACGCGCCGGCCGGCGAGGCTGCCGGCAACGCCGCGCATGCGCTGTCGGGCGGCGCCATCGATCCCTTCGTCTTCCGTTTCGCCATCTTCGTGCTGGCGATCTTCGTCGGCTATTATGTCGTCTGGTCGGTGACGCCGGCGCTGCACACGCCGCTGATGGCCGTCACCAACGCCATCTCCTCGGTCATCGTCGTCGGCGCGCTGCTCGCCGTCGGCATCGCGGCTTCCGGCCTGGCCGCGGGCTTCGGCTTCGTCGCGCTGGTGCTGGTCTCGGTCAATATCTTCGGCGGCTTCCTCGTCACCCAGCGCATGCTCGCCATGTACAAGAAGAAGGAAAAGTGACGTGAACGCCAACTTCGCTTCCTTCCTCTATCTTGTCTCCGGCATCCTGTTCATCCTGGCGCTGCGCGGCCTGTCGCACCCGACCACCAGCCGCCAGGGCAATCTTTACGGCATGATCGGCATGGGCATCGCCATCGCCACAACACTGGCGCTGGCGCTGCCTTCGGCCGGCCGCTTCGGCCTGATCGTGCTCGGTCTCGCCATTGGCGGTGGCATCGGCGCGGTCACCGCGCGCCGCATCGCCATGACCTCGATGCCGCAGCTGGTCGCCGCCTTCCACAGCCTCGTCGGCTTCGCCGCCGTCATGGTAGCCGCGGCTGCCATCTACGCGCCGGAAAGTTTTGGCATCGGCACGGCGGGCGACATCCATGCCCAGGCGCTCATTGAAATGAGCCTGGGCGTGGCCATCGGCGCCATCACCTTCACCGGCTCGGTCATCGCCTTCTTGAAGCTCGACGGACGCATGTCCGGCAAGCCGATCATGATCGGCGGCCGCCACTTGATCAACATCGCGCTCGGTATCGCCCTGGTGGTGCTGATCGTGCTGCTCGTCACTACCGAATCCAAGCTCGTCTTCTGGCTGATCGTCGCCGCTTCGCTGGTCCTCGGCGTGCTCTTGATCATCCCGATCGGCGGCGCCGACATGCCGGTCGTGGTGTCGATGCTGAACTCCTATTCCGGCTGGGCGGCGGCGGCTCTCGGCTTCACGCTCGGCAATCTGGCGCTGATCATCACCGGCGCGCTGGTGGGCTCGTCGGGCGCCATCCTGTCCTACATCATGTGCAAGGGCATGAACCGGAGCTTCATCTCCGTCATCCTCGGCGGCTTTGGCGGCGAGACGACCGCCCTGGCCAGCGACGGCATCGAGCGCACCGTCAAGCAGGGGTCGGCCGACGACGCCGCCTATCTGATGATGAACGCGCAGAAGGTCATCATCGTGCCCGGTTACGGCATGGCGGTCGCCCAGGCGCAGCACGCACTGCGCGAGATGGCCGACAAGCTCAAGGCCGCCGGCGTCGAGGTCAAATACGCCATCCATCCGGTCGCCGGCCGCATGCCTGGCCACATGAACGTGCTTCTAGCCGAGGCCAACGTGCCTTATGACGAAGTGTTCGAGCTCGAGGACATCAACTCCGAATTCGCGCAGGCCGACGTCGCCTATGTCATCGGCGCCAACGACGTCACCAACCCGTCCGCGCGCGACGACAAGTCCTCGCCGATCTACGGCATGCCGATCCTCGACGTCGACAAGGCCCGCACCTGCCTGTTCGTCAAGCGCTCGCTCGGCTCCGGCTATGCCGGCATCGACAACACGCTGTTCTACAAGGACGGCACCATGATGCTCTTGGGCGACGCCAAGAAGATGACCGAGGAAATCGTCAAGGCGTTTGATCACTGATCGAGTCGCCAACAGCCATAAGCCTGCACTAAGGGCCGGCTTCATCGCGCCGAGTTTTTGCGGTTGGTGCTCGCGTCGCACGCCACTAGATTTAACCTGCTCACAGCAGGAATCGACGGTACGCCATAGGCGGTGCGGTCGCTGCCTACAACTATATCGAACCTGGACTCACCGAGGACCTGGATATTCTGGTGTCGTTCGAGAAGATTCCTGGGAGCGCTAAGTCCGGGCTGGCGGTGTTGACGCCAATCCTGTCTTTTCTGGCGCAGCGAGGTTACACCGAATTCCGGGATGTTGGCGTCGTGGTTGAAGGGTGGCCTGTTCAATTCATCCCTGTAGCGAATGACCTCGACCAGGAAGCGCTTGATCAAGCGTTGGAGATCGATTTTGCCACCGATCCCGACGAGCGAGGCATACCAACCAGAGTCCTTCGCGCCGAGCATATCATTGCGACGGCATTAAAGTTGGGACGCCCAAAGGATCACATGCGAATGGCAGCTTTTGTCGAGAGCCAGACCTACGACAGTGATGCGCTGGACGATATCCTGACGCGCCATGGACTCAAGGAAAAGTGGATCAAAGTTGGCAATCAATGGGGATGGTGGTAAATTCTGGCAATGGCAGAGACCAAAAGAGCATATCCAGATATTTCCGATATCCTCGCTCGAAAGACAGCGGGACGTCGCGAATTGGCTGGGCTTACCTTCGGGCAGAAAGTAGCGAGAATGGAAGCTCTGCGCGAAAGGCTCGCTCCGTTGAAAAGGCTGCGCCAGCAGCGGCAGCCACAAGGTCACGTCGGCACTGACGTCCACTCGTGAAAATCCATGATCGAATATAGCGCTCCTGCTACACCGGCATGGATACTACCTGCGCGGACGCTTGGCGCTGTCCCACGGAACGGTCGCGTCCTCTGAAGTTACGCAATCGTCGGATCGTGAACTTCAACGCCAAGCGAACGTCTGCGTCTCGGAGCAACGAGGCTCAAATATCCAGATTGGCCACCGACAGCGCATTGTCCTGGATGAACTCGCGGCGAGGCTCCACCTCGTCGCCCATCAGCCGCGAGAACAGCGAGTCGGCGTCGGTCGCGTCGTTGACCTTGACCTGCAGCAGCGAGCGCACATTCGGGTCCAGCGTGGTTTCCCAGAGCTGCTCGGCATTCATCTCGCCGAGGCCCTTGTAGCGCTGCATGGTGAGGCCCTTGCGGCCTGAAGCGAACACTGCGTTGAGCAGCGCCAGCGGCCCCGAGAGGAGTTCCGAGGTCTCTTTCCGACGCAAGGCAGGCTGCTCGCCATAAACTTCCGCCAGGCGCGCTGCGTAGCGGTCGAGCTGGCGCGCATCGGCCGAATTGATCAACCCGGCGTCGAGCTGGACCACATCCTTCACGCCGCGCACCGTGCGCTCGAACACATAGCCGCCCGAACCGTCATTGGAGGTCGACAGCCTGCCGGTCCAGCCGCGCTCGGTCTCCTCGGCGATCATGTCGAGCCGCCCGGCGACGCGCTCGGCCATGGCGTTGGCGCGGCCGAGATCGGCAAGCACGTCGGGATTGAGCGCGCCGGCGATCGCCGCCTGCTCGACGACGCTGCGATTATAGCGCGTGTGCAGCCCGTTGATCAGCTGGCGCACGGAAAGCGCGTCGTCGACCGAGGCGCGCAGGTCCTGTCCTGTCCGTACCTCGCCGGAGGCCAGCACCAGCGAGGCCTCATCCAGTCCGGACCCGATCAGATATTCCTCATAGGCGCTTTCGTCCTTGAGATATTGCGAGCTCTTGCCCCGCGTCACTTTGTAGAGCGGCGGCTGGGCGATGTAGAGGTGGCCGCGCTCGATCAGCTCCGGCATCTGCCGGAAGAAAAAGGTGAGCAACAGCGTGCGGATGTGGGCGCCGTCGACGTCGGCGTCCGTCATCAGGATGATCTTGTGGTAGCGCAGCTTGTCGGCGTTGAACTCGTCCTTGCCGATCGAGGTGCCGAGCGCGGTGATCAGCGTGCCGATCATGTCGGAAGACAGCATGCGGTCGAAGCGCGCCCGTTCGACATTGAGGATCTTGCCGCGCAGCGGCAGGATCGCCTGGTTCTGGCGCGAGCGCCCGCCCTTGGCCGAGCCGCCGGCCGAGTCGCCCTCGACGATGAAGATTTCCGACTTCGCCGGATCGCGCTCCTGGCAGTCGGCGAGCTTGCCGGGCAGCGAGGTGACGCCGAGCGAGCTCTTGCGGGTGATGTCGCGCGCCTTGCGCGCGGCCTCGCGCGCGGCCGCCGCCTGGATCACCTTCTCGACCACCACCCTGCCTTCGCTCGGATGCTCTTCCAGCCAGGTGCCCAGCGCCTCGTTGACCAGGCTCTCCACCACCGGCCGAACCTCGGACGAAACCAGCTTGTCCTTGGTCTGCGAGGAGAATTTCGGATCCGGCACCTTGACCGAGAGCACCGCGGTCAGGCCCTCGCGGCAGTCGTCGCCGGTCAGCGAGACTTTTTCCTTCTTGGTCTGGCCGGACGATTCGCCATAGCCTGTGATCTGCCTGGTCAGCGCCGCGCGGAAGCCCGCCAGATGCGTGCCGCCGTCGCGTTGCGGGATGTTGTTGGTAAAAGCCAGCACGTTCTCGTGGTAGCTGTCGTTCCACCACATCGCGACTTCCACGGTGATGCCGTCGCGCTCGGCGCGGATGGCGATCGGCGTTTCGATCAGCGGCTTCTTCACCCGGTCGAGATATTTGACGAACTCTTCCAGGCCGCCTTCGTAATGCAGCTCGTGGCGCACCAGGTCGGCATGACGCGCGTCGGTCAGCACGATGCGCACGCCGGAATTGAGGAAGGCGAGCTCGCGCAGCCGGTGTTCCAGCGTGCCATAGTCGAATTCGACCATGGTGAAGGTCTCGGCCGACGGGAAGAAGGTGATCTCGCTGCCGCTGCGGCCCTCATAGGTGCCGGGCAGTTTGTTCTGCTCATATGTGCCCGTCACCTTCAACGGCGCGTCGGCATTGCCATGCGTGAAGCTCATCTCGAAGATTTCGCCGTTGCGGCGGATCTTGAGCTTCAGCCATGCGGAAAGCGCGTTGACCACCGAGACGCCGACGCCGTGCAGACCGCCGGAAACCTTGTAGGAGTTCTGGTCGAATTTGCCGCCGGCATGCAGCTGCGTCATGATCACTTCGGCCGCCGAAACACCCTCTGAGGAGTGGATGTCGGTCGGAATGCCGCGGCCATTGTCGATCACGGTGACGGAACCGTCGGGGTTGAGCGTCACCGAGACGAGGTCGGCGTGGCCCGCCAGCGCCTCGTCGATGGCGTTGTCCACCACCTCATAGACCATGTGATGCAGGCCCGAGCCGTCATCGGTGTCGCCGATATACATGCCTGGACGCTTGCGCACAGCATCCAACCCCTTCAAAACCTTGATGGAATCGGCGCCGTACTCGGCTTCCACGCCAATGGCGCTTTCGGTCTGGTCGCTCATGAATACCTGTCTGATTGATGTCGATGGTCCGGCACGGGAAAGTCACCCCGAATCGCGCCGTTTTGATGTCCTAGATATAGGCGCAAACGGCTGGTTTTCCAAGGTTTGCGGCCATTTTGCCGGCTTGGCGAGAAGCCTTTCATTTATCCCGAGCCTACGGACCGGCAAGAACGCGAGCCGCATTCGGTGCCGGTCGCGGACCTGCTCGGCCAGATGGACGCCCGCTTCGCCGGGCACTACATTCGGCTGTCAGCGGAGCATGCTACATGGACACCAAGCCCGCCCCTTTTGTGCCGCCGGCGCCGACGCCGCGCACAACGCCGCCTTCGACGCTGGAGATGATGCGCATCATCTACCGCAATCCGCTCGAATTGTGGGGCGAGCACACCTACAACGAGCCTTGGATTTCGGTGACCGGCGTCGGCGGGCCGCTGGTGGTCGCCAATGATCCGGGCCTCATCCGCCATGTGCTGGTCGACAACGCCAGGAACTACAAGATGGCGACCGTGCGCCAACTGGTGCTGCGGCCGATCCTGCGCGACGGGCTGCTGACCGCAGAGGGCGAGGTCTGGAAGCGCTCGCGCAAGGCGATGGCGCCGGTGTTCACGCCGCGCCATATCTTCGGCTTCGCCGAGCCGATGCTGAGACGCACGTTGGAGTTCGTCACCCGCTACGAGACCGGCGGCACGACCGATGTCGCCCACGACATGACGCTGCTCACCTATGACATTCTGGCCGAGACGCTGTTCTCCGGCGAGATCGCCGGCGAGCCCGGCAGCTTCGCCAAGGAGATCGATCGCCTGTTCGAGACGATGGGCCGCGTCGATCCGCTCGACCTGCTGCGCGCGCCGGAATGGCTGCCGCGCTTCACCCGCATCCGCGGCCGCAGGACCATGGCCTATTTCCGCAACATCGTCGCCGGCACGGTGAGGATGCGCGAGGAGCGGATGAAGCGCGATCCCGACGGCGTGCCGCAGGATTTTCTCACGCTTCTGCTGCGCGCCGAGGGGCCGGACGGGCTGACGCGCGCCGAAGTCGAGGACAACATCATCACTTTCATCGGCGCCGGCCATGAGACGACCGCGCGGGCGCTGGGCTGGACGATCTATTGCCTCGCCGGGGCGCCCTGGGAGCGCGACAAGGTCGAGCAGGAGATCGACGCCGTGCTGGCGCGCGAACCCGATCCGACCAAGTGGCTGGATGCCATGCCGCTCACCCGCGCCGCTTTCGAGGAGGCGCTCAGGCTCTATCCGCCTGCGCCCTCGATCAACCGCGAGCCGATCGAACCGGAGACCTGGAACGGCTTATACATTCCGAAATACGCCGCCGTGCTGGTGATGCCTTGGGTGGTGCATCGCCACCGCAAGCTGTGGGACAGGCCGGACGCCTTCCTGCCGGAGCGTTTCCATCCCGGAAACCGCGACAGAATCGACCGCTTCCAGTACCTGCCCTTCGGCGCCGGGCCGCGCGTCTGCATCGGCGCAAGCTTCGCCATGCAGGAGGCGATCATCGCCCTGGCGATCCTGTTGTCGCGCTTCCGCTTCGACGCGACATCGCAGACCCGGCCTTGGCCGGTGCAGAAACTCACCACGCAACCGCAGGGCGGCCTGCCGATGCAGGTCTCCCGCCGCATCTAGAGTTTCGCTATCGGTCGGCGATCGGCCGGCGCTGCTGGAACTGTCCGGCGGCGCGGAAGCGCCAGAGATAGCTGGGCAGGATAGTGGCGATCGCCTGCGGCTGGATGCCGAGGCCGGCAAGCGTCCTGGCGGCCTTGGCGGCTTCGTCCGAAACGACATTGTGCTCGCGCAGCTGCAGCACCTGGTCCTTGGTCAGGAGCGGATTGGGCAGCAGCTGCAGGATCGACGCCTGGATATTCGCCATCCACCACGGCACCGGCACCAGCAGCCGCCGGCGGTCGATGACCGCGAGCAGCTCTTCCATGCATTCCTTGAAGGTCAGCACCTGCGGGCCGCCGAGCTCGTAGATCTGGCCGCCCTTGACCTTGCCGTCGACCGAGCGCGCGATCGCTTCGGCGACGTCGCCGACATAGACCGGCTGGTATTTCGTTTGCCCGCCGCCGATCAGCGGCAGCACGGGCGACAGGCGCGCCATGCCGGCGAAGCGGTTGAAGAAGCGATCCTCCGGTCCGAAATTGATCGACGGCCGGAAGATGACGGCATCCTCAAACGTCTCGAACACCGCCTTTTCGCCCAGCGCCTTGGTGCGGGCGTAGTTGGACGGCGAATTGAGATCGGCGCCGAGCGCCGAGATCTGCGTGAGGCCTGCGCCGACCGAGCGTGCGGCCTCGGCGACGGCGCGCGCGCCGAAATCGTGCACGGCGCCGAATTTCTGGCGGCCGGTCTCATGCAGGATGGCGACCAGGTTGACGACATGGTCGGCGCCTTGCACGGCACGGTCGACCGACCAGCGCACGCGCACATTGGCCTGCACGGGCTGAATCTGGCCGACATTGCCGAGCGGCTGCACATGGCCGGCAAGGTCGGGCCGCCGGCAGGCGACCCGGATGCGGTAGCCGCGCTTGGCCAGCGCCCGCACGACATGGCGACCGACGAAGCCCGAGCCGCCGAAGACGACGACGAGCTTGGGGGTCTGCAGGATTTCGGTCATGACTTGGCTCCGCGCGCAATGCTTGGCTGAAGCCGTTTCTTAATCCGTTTCTCGCCAAAGGCAAAGAGCGACCGGAGGTCGCCATCGCGTTGTTTTTGGACTTGCCCAGAACTTCCCTCCTGCCACGTTGACGAAGGCAGAAAACCCCGCCGAAGCGGGGTTTTCCGGGCAGTGTCCACGCCGAAGCAGGGTTCAACGAGGCGGCCTGACCTGAGACGGCATCAAGGTGGCGTGAAGCAAGCACGCCCGCCCCGCCCTGAACGCCCGGCGCGGCGCCGCCAGCCGCGTGCCTGACGAAGCCCATCGGGCGGTTCGCGGCGTGGGGTGCCGGATATGGGTCGTGCAGCGTCTAAAAAAGGTTCAATCGCGCAGGGAAAAATCAGGCCGAGTAACGCTCGGCGAATTCCGAAATGCGCTGCACCACTGCCCTGGACGTGGTGATGCCGCGCGCCTTTGCCTTCTCGGCGGCTTCGGCGCGCGAGCGGCCGGGTATATGCACGCCATAGCGCCGCCGCAGCCGGTCGAGCTGCTCCTTCATGCGCCGCTCGAAATCCGGGTCGAGCAGCTTTGGCTCGATGGCCAGAACGAAAAGGCCGGTGCCGGGGCTCTCCGCCCCATCGGTGAACCAGGGCGCGTCGAGCGACCAGTTGGCGCCGGAAATGCCTGCGGCCAGCACCTCGACCATTAAAGCGATGTTGGCGCCGCGCTGGCCGCCAAAGGCAAGCATTGCTCCCTTCATCGCCGCCGCCGGATCGGTGGTCGGGTTGCCGCTGGCATCCAGCGCCCAGCCTTCGGGGATTTTCTTGCCGTCCTCGGCCGCCTTGCGGATGTTGACGAAGGCGGTGGCGCTCGACGACTGATCGATGACCAGCGGCGGCCCGTCGGCGGCGGGCGACGCAAAGGACATCGGATTGGTACAATAGACCGGCTTGACCGAGCCTGAGCCGGCAAGCACCGCCGGTCCGTTGGTGGCGGCGAAGGAAACCAGCCCCTGTTCGGCGAGCCGCCCGGTGAAATAGCCGAGCGCGCCGCATGTATAGGCGTTCTTCTGCGAAAAGATCGAGACGCCGAAGAGTTTTGCCGCCTTGACCAGGTCGTCGATGGTGCGGTCGAAGCCGGTATGCGCAAGACCGCGGCGCGCATCCGAAAGATAGACGGCGAGCGCAGGCCGCGTGATCGCCGGATCGGCGTTGCCGTCGATGCGGCCGGCTTCGAGCGCTTCCAGATAGTCGATGAAATGCGACAGCCCCACCATCGACAGGCCTTCGGCTTCCGCGGCGATGATCGAAGCCGTCAGCGACTGCGCCGCCTCCTCATTGGCACCGGCGCCGAGCGCCGCCATCCGGCATAGGCCTGTAGCCTGGGCGAGGGTGAGTTGCATCAGTGTTGCCCTGCAGCGAGTAGCGAATAGGGAATAGCGAGTAGGGGGAATAAAGAAACTACTCGCTATTCGCTACTCTCTATTCGCTATCCGATCTTGACCGGAATCCGTGCCTCGATCCGGCTGAAGACGAAGACCAGGATACCGGTGATCGTCATATAGATCAGCGCCAGCAGCAGCAAAGGCTCGTAGGTCAGATAGGTGTCCTGGCGCACCTTGGAGGAGACGGCGAAGATGTCGATGACGCTGATCGTCGCCACCAGCGGGGTCGATTTCAACTGCAGCACGGTCTCGCCGGTCAGCGTCGGCAGCGCACGGTAGAAGGCCTGCGGCAACCAGATGCGCCGGAAGATTTTCCAGCGGCTCATGCCGAACGCGCGGGCTGCCTCCAACTGTCCGCGTGGCACGCCGGCGAATGCGCCGCGCATCACTTCACCCTCGTAGCCGGCGAAGGAGAAGGTCAGCGCCACCACGCCATACGGCCAAGCCTGCCTGAGATACGGCCAAAGCCACGATTCGCGGATCCATGGATATTGCGGAAAGATCGAGCCGAGGCCGTAATAGAGCAGCCAGAGCTGCAGGAGCAGCGGCGTTCCCCGGATGATGGTGCAGAAGACCTTCGCCGGTGCCGAGAACCAGATCGGTCCGCCTGCCTGGGCGAGCCCGAGCGGCACGGCCAGCGCAAAGCCCAGCGCGCAGGTGACGGCGAGGATCCAAAGCGCCCGCCAGATGCCCATCAGGCCCATTTCCCAATATTGCGGCAGCCAGTCCCAGCGCATGAAGACGGCGGCGCACAGAACCAGCGCCAGTCCGACCAGGATCAGCACGATCCGGTGCGGCTTGAGCCAGATCGAGGCGCGCGCCGCCATGTGGATCGCGGAGGCTTCGGCGGACATCAGCGCGCCTCCCTGACGGAGGGCATGCCGCGCCGCGACCAGGCCTCGACGCGGCCGATGATCAGGTTGGAGAACAACGAGAGCGCGAGATAGAGCGCGCCGGCCGCAAGGTAGAAAAGAAGGTAGGCCTTGGTCACGCCGGCCGCCTGGCGCGTCGCCAGCGTCAGTTCGAAGAAGCCGACGACGGCAAGCAGCGCGGTGTCCTTGGTGGCGATGAGCCACAGATTCGCCAGGCCTGGGATGGCGAAGGGCAGCATGGCCGGCACAGTGATGCGTCGCAGCATCAGGCCCGGCGACATGCCGTAGGCGCGGGCGGCCTCGATTTGGCCTTGCGGGATGGCGAGGATGGCGCCACGGATGACTTCGGTCGAATAGGCACCCTGGACGAAACCCAGCACGAAAATGCCGGCCGCGAGTCCGCTGATGTCGACACGGCTGTAGCCGATCGCCGTCAGCACCTGGTTGATGAGGTCGGTGCCGGCATAATAAAGCAGCAGGATCAGCACCAGTTCCGGCACGGCGCGCACGACCGTCGTGTAGACCGCGAGCAGATCGCGCGTCACCGGGCCGCCATAGAGCTTGCCGAACGCGCCGGCGGTGCCGATCATGAGGCCGAGGCACGTCGCGCCTATGGCGATCTCGACCGAATGCAGCAGGCCGACCAGCAGCGTGCCGCCCCAGCCGGGCGCCACGGGCGACAGGAGTTCGATGATGCCGGCCGCGGAGGCCGGAAGAAAGGCGTCGATCAGCTTCGTCCCCGGATTGCTGGCGAGCCGCCGACGGTCAGGTCAGCGGCGGGCATGCGTGGCAAGATCGGGCATGGCGCGGACGCCATGCCCTCACTCATGTGCGAGAGGGCTCAGTTCGACTGCGCGGCGCCGCCATAGATGTCGAAATCGAAATATTTTTTCGAGATCTCGTCGTACTTGCCGTTGGCGCGGATCGCCTTGATGCCGGCGTTGAACTTTTCCTTGAGCGCGGTGTCTTCCTTGCGGATACCGGCGCCGACACCCGGGCCAAGCACTTCGTCGTCGGGCGCCACCATGCCCTTCAGGTCGCAGCAGGCCTTGCCCTGGTCCGACTTCAGGAATTCGCCGAGCGCGATCGAGTCGGCCTGCACCGCGTCGATGCGGCCAGCGGCCAGATCCTGGTTAGCTTCATCCTGGGTCTGGTATTCCTTGATTTCCTGCGCGCCGGTGAAGTGCTTCTTGGCGTACACGGCATGCACCGTCGAGACCTGGACGCCGATCACCTTGCCCTTGAGATCGTCCGGCGTGGCGCCGAACTTCTGGTCCTTCGGCCCGATGATCGCGGTCGGGGTGTTGTAGTACTTGTCCGAGAAGTCGATCGCCTTCTTGCGCTCGTCGGTGATCGACATGGAAGAGACGATGGCGTCGATCTTCTTGGTCGTCAGCGCCGGGATGATGCCGTCCCAGGCCACCGGCGTGATCACGCAGTCAAGTTTCTCTTCGGCGCAGACGGCGTCGACGAAGTCGATCTCCCAGCCCACCCATTTGCCGCTGGCGTCGGGCGAGGTGAAGGGCGGGTAGGGTTCGGCGGCGACGCCGATCTTGACCTGCTCGGCTTTGGCCACTCCGCCCATCGCCGCGACGCCGAGAAGCAGCGCGGCGGCAAATGTTTTGAGAACAGTCTTCATGTCAGGACTCCCAGTTTGTTGTTGTTCCCGGTTTTTCGCTCCGCTTGATGCCGGCACCTAGCCGACATTGCGGAGGAATTGCTTGAGCCTTTCGGATTTGGGCGCGCCGAACAGCTGTTCCGGCGGACCTTCTTCCTCGACCAGCCCGTTGTAGAGATAGACGACATGCGTCGCGACCTCGCGGGCGAACTTCATTTCATGCGTCACCAGCACCATGGTGCGCCCCTCGCGCGCCAGGTCGCCGATGACTTTCAGCACCTCGCCGACCAGCTCGGGATCGAGCGCGGAAGTCGGTTCGTCGAACAGCATGACGCGCGGATTGATCGCCAGCGCGCGGGCGATCGCGGCCCGTTGCTGCTGGCCGCCGGACAGGAAAGCCGGATAGACGTCGCGCTTTTCCGCCAGCCCGACGCGGGCGAGCAGCTTCTCGGCCTGGGCGATCGCTTCGCTGCGCTTGACGCCGAGCACATGCACCGGAACCTCGATGACATTCTCGATCAGTGTCAAGTGGCTCCACAGGTTGAAATTCTGGAAAACCATGCCGAGCCTCGAGCGAATGCGCTCGATCTGCCTGCGGTCGGCCGGAACGGTGTGTCCGTGGCTGTCGGCCTTGAGCTTGATCTCCTCGCCATTGACCCGGATGATGCCGCTTGTGGGGTTCTCCAGACAGTTGATGCAACGTAAAAGCGTCGACTTGCCGGAACCGGAGCCGCCGATGATGGCGACCACCTCGCCGTCGCGCGCCGACAGCGAAACCCCCTTCAGCACGTGCAGCTGGCCGAACTTCTTGTGCAGGTTTTCGACATGGATGGCTTCGGCGGCGCCGTTCTGCGCCTCGCCGGATTGGACTGCGGCAACTCCTGCAGCGCTCACCGGGTGGCCTCTATCTGGCCGACGGCAGTTCGTCGAACGTCTATCCGGCTAATCAACATACGCTGCACTGACCCGCTCCAGGCTTCAGCATGGACCCGACAGCGCGAGCCCGTCAATCCCGCTCATTACGGCACTTGCGGCCTTGTTGCGCAAGTGTATAAATAGCCCTTCATGAAATTTTCACGGTTTTTTTCATCTTAAAAGGGCATCGATGAGCGCTTTCGGATCACAGTCCATGGCGGCGCCGCTGCGGCGCGTGCTGATGCGGTCGGCGGCCAACGCCATGCGCGATGCCGACAGGGCGGCCTGGCACTATGGCCTGGGATTCAACCCGGCGAAGGCCGCTTCGCAGCATGCGCTCCTTGCCGAGCTGGTGGCGGCTTCCGGCGCCGAGATCGAATGGATCGAGGACACGGCCGACGGCCTATCGGATTCGGTGTTCACGCATGACCCGTCGCTGATGACCGATCGCGGCGCCCTGATCCTGTCCATGGGCAAGCCACTGCGCGCCCGGGAGCCCTCGCTGCATGAGGAAACCTATAAGAGGCTGGGCATTCCGGTCCTCGGCCGGGTTGAGGCGCCTGGTCAGGTCGAAGGCGGCGACTGCGTATGGGTGGATGCCCGCACGCTGGCGATCGGGCGCGGTGTGCGCTCCAACCAGGAAGGCATCCAGCAGGTTTCCAACCTGCTGACGCCGCTGGGCATTTCCGTCTACGGCTTCGATCTGCCGCTGTGGCAGGGCGAAGAGGCGTGCCTGCATCTGATGTCGGTGATCAGCCCGCTGGCCGACGACCTGGCCCTGGTCTATTCGCCGCTTCTGCCGGCGGCGTTCTATCAGATGCTGAAGGCGCGCGGCATCCGGCTGGTCGAAGGCGACGCCGAAGAGTTCGCCGCTTCCAACGGCCTCAGCCTGAACGTGCTGCCGACCAGCCCGCACAAGGTCATTGCCGTCGCGGGTTTTCCCAAGACCAAGGCCGCGATGGAAGCCGCCGGCTGCACGGTCGAGACATTCGAGGCGGATGCGCTCTGCATCGCCTGCGAAGGCGGGCCGACATGCCTGACGCGGCCGATACTGCGCCAATGAATGCGCGCCGCAAGTTCCGCCGCGAGGGCGAGGAGCGGCGGCGGCAGGATCTGATCGATGCGACGCTGGACAGCGTGGCGGAATATGGCCTTCAGGGCGCCACCTTGCGCACCATCGCCTTGCGCGCCGGCGTCACCGCCGGGCTGATCCGGCACTATTTTCCCGGCAAGGAAGAATTGCTGCAGGAAGCCTATGCGGCGCTGGTCGGCCGCATGACCGAGCAGGCGAAAGCGGCATTGGTCATGGAAGACGCCTCGCCTCGCCAACGCCTCGCGGCTTTCGTCACCGCCAACCTCAGCGCGCCGATCGTCGACCGGCGGGTGTTTTCGCTCTGGGCAACCTTCCTTGGCCGCGCCAATGCGGATCCGGCGCTCGCCCGTGCCCACCGCGAAGGCTATCTCGGCTTTCGCGACGAGGTGGAAGCGGTCGTTGCCGAAGTGCTCGCCGCCGAGCAGCACAAGCCGGACGCGGGCGAGCTGCGCCGCCATGCCATCGCGATCAACGCGATCATCGACGGGCTCTGGATCGAGGGTTGCCTGGCGGCGGAGATGTTCTCGCCTGGCGAATTGGCGGCGATCGGCATCAGGGCCATCGAGGCCGAGCTCGGCTTGGCGCCGGAAAAGGGAGGAAACCAATGACCACCATCGGCGAAGCGCTGATCAAATTGCTCGAAGCGCATGGCGTCGACACCGTCTTCGGCATTCCGGGCGTGCATACGGTCGAGCTCTATCGCGGCCTGGCGGGCTCGACGATCCGCCATGTCACGCCGCGCCACGAACAAGGTGCCGGCTTCATGGCCGACGGTTATGCGCGCGCCGGCGGCCGTCCCGGCGTCGCCTTCGCCATCACCGGGCCGGGCCTCACCAACACCATCACCGCCATGGGACAGGCGCGCGCCGATTCGGTGCCGATGCTGGTCATCTCCGGCGTCAACGCCACCGATACGCTGGGAAAAGGGCTGGGCTTCCTGCATGAGCTGCCCGACCAGCGCGGCATGATAGAAAAGGTGGCGCTGTTTTCCGAGCGCATCACCGAGGCCGGGCAGTTGCCTGGCGCGCTCGCCCGCGCCTTCGCGCTGTTTTCGTCGGCGCGCCCGGGTCCGGTCCATATCGAGATCCCCACCGACGTCATGGTCAAGCCCGCCGATGGTGTTGCGGCCGTCCTTAGCAATGCCGCGCCACCCGCTCCGGCGTTGGCGGCGATGGCCGAGGCGGCAAGGCTTTGCAGGGCCGCACGCCGTCCGCTGATCCTTTCAGGCGGTGGCGCCAAGAAAGCCGATGCGGCGCTGCGGCGTTTGGCCGAGACGCTCGGCGCCCCAGTGGTCGAGACCGCCAATGCGCGCGGCCTGCTGCATGGCCATCCGCTGTGCGTGCCGGCGAGCCCCAGCCTCAAGGCCGTGCGTTCGTTGATGGCGGACGCCGATCTGGTGATTGCCGCCGGCACCGAATTCGGCCCGACCGACTATGACGGTTATGGCGACGGCGGCTTCGTGCTGCCGAAGAACCTGATCCGCATCGATATCGGCGCCGACCAGATCGCGCGCCGGCCGGTGACGGTCGGCATCCAGGCGGATTGCGCGGAAGCGATCGAGGCTCTGCTTGCGGCGATCGTGCCGGGCCATGCCGCGGCAAGCGATGGCGTGGCTCGTGCGGCCGCGACACGTGCGGCAGCACTGGCCGAATTGAAGCCTGACTATCTGGCGCAGGTGCGGGCCGTGGAGGCAATCCGCGACGCGCTGCCCGGCGCCATCATCGTCGGCGATTCGACCCAGCCGATCTATGCCGCCAACCTCTATTACGACCACGACCGTCCCGGCGGCTGGTTCAACGCCGCGACCGGCTTCGGCGCGTTGGGCTACGGCCCGCCGGCGGCGATCGGCGCAGCACTTGCGGTGCCGGAGGCGCCGGTGGTGTGCCTCACCGGCGATGGCGGCTTCCAGTTCACCTTGCCGGAGATCGGCGCTGCGCTCGACGCCCAAGCGCCGGTGATCTTCGTCGTCTGGAACAATCGCGGCTATCGCGAGATCGAAACCTCGATGCTCGATGTCGGCGTCGAGCCGGTCGGCGTGTCGCCGGCGCCGCCCGATTTCTGCAAGCTCGCCGAGGCCTATGGCATCGAGGCCGAGCGGCTGGCCGGGGCCGGCGGCCTTGCCGTGGCGCTGAGGCGCGCGTGGGCGGCCGGCAAGCCGCGCGTCATCGAAATCACCGTCGACTGAAAGACCGGTGCCTCTGCCGGTTGGCGCCTTCCGGCGCCGGCAAATCCATGCTGGCCGCTACGGTCCCGACGCATGCAAAGACGCTGCGCCTGCCATGTCGATATTTCAATTGAGTGACGACGCGAAAGGCGCGACGTTCCAGTCTGGGGCGGCATAACCCAAGATATAATCATAAAAAAATGACAGGAGCGGTCTAGGTATGACGGAAACGCTGAACGGCAGGCATGTCGTGGTGACAGGCGGCACTGGGGCGCTCGGCGGCGCGGTTGTCGGCAGATTGCTGGAGCAAGGCGCGATCTGCCACGTGCCCAATGCCCACGCGGCGGCCCCGCCGCATTTTCCTTACGCAGCCCATGCCAGCGTGCATCTGGCGCATAATGTCGACCTGTCGGATTCGGCCAAGGTCGAAGCTTTCTACCACCAGGTTCCCGAGCTCTGGGCCTCGATCCACCTTGCCGGCGGCTTCACCATGGCGCCGGTCGAAAAGATCGAGTCGGCCTCCTTCGCCGAGATGATGGACACCAACGCCCGTACGGCTTTCCTGTGCAGCCGCGCCGCGGTGCGCTCGATGCTGGAGTCCAATACGGCCGGCCGCATCGTCAATGTCGCCGCGCGCGCCGGTCTCGATCCGAGGCGCGGCTCCGGCATGGTCGCCTATGCCGCAAGCAAGGCGGCGGTCGCAGCGATGACTGTGGCCATGGCCGAGGAGTTGAAGGGCAAGGGCATCCTCGTCAACGCCGTGGCGCCCTCGACGCTCGATACGCCCGCCAACCGCGCCGACATGCCCGACGCCGATTTCGCCAAATGGGTCAGCCTGGAGGCTGCGGCGGAAGCGATCGCCTATCTCGCCTCCCCCGCCAACCTGGCGATGAGCGGCACGCTGGTTCCGCTTTACGGCCGCGCCTGACCGCACGGAAATCCCGACAAAAGAAAACCCCGCCGGATCGCTCCGGCGGGGCTTTTGTTGTTCGCCAAGGGGCTTGCGCAATTCCAACGGAAAGCCGCTAAGCGGCTTTCCCGGAAGGCTTTAGTTGCCCTGCTTCTTAAGCGCGGCGCCCAGGATGTCGCCCAGCGAAGCGCCGGAGTCGGTCGAGCCGTACTGAGCGACCGCTTCCTTCTCCTCGGCGATTTCCAGCGCCTTGATCGAGACCTGCAGCTTGCGGGTCTTCTTGTCGAAGGCGATGACGCGGGCATCGACCTTCTGGCCGACGGTGAAGCGCTCGGGGCGCTGCTCGTCGCGGTCGCGCGAAAGGTCCGAACGCTTGATGAAGGTCTCGATGCCGCTGTCGACCAGCCGCACGTCCAGACCACCATCCTTCACGCCGGTGACCTCGCAGGTGACGACGGCATTCTTGCGCAGCTCACCGCTGCTGGCAGCTTCGCCGACAGTGTCGCGGGCCAGCTGCTTGATGCCGAGCGAGATGCGCTCCTTCTCGATGTCGACGTCGAGCACCTGCGCCTTGACCATGTCGCCGCGATTGTACTCTTCGATGACCTGCTCGCCCGGACGGGTCCAGTCGAGGTCGGAGAGATGCACCATGCCGTCCACGTCGCCTTCCAGGCCGATGAACAGGCCGAACTCGGTCTTGTTCTTGACCTCGCCCTCGACCTGGCTGCCGACCGGATGGCTCGAGGCGAAAGCCTGCCACGGGTTTTCCAGCGTCTGCTTGAGGCCGAGCGAGATGCGGCGCTTGGCCGGGTCGACCTCGAGCACCACAACATCGACTTCCTGCGTCGTCGACAGGATCTTGCCGGGATGCACGTTCTTCTTCGTCCACGACATTTCCGAAACGTGGATGAGGCCCTCGATGCCCGGCTCCAGCTCGACGAACGCGCCGTAGTCGGTGATGTTGGTGACGGTGCCCTTGATCTTCTTGCCGATCGGGAACTTGGTGCCAATATCCGACCACGGATCCGACTCGAGCTGCTTCATGCCGAGCGAGATGCGGTGGGTTTCCTGGTTGATGCGGATGATCTGCACCTTGACCGTCTGGCCGATGTTGAGGATCTCGGTCGGATGGTTGACGCGGCGCCAGGCCATGTCGGTGACATGCAGCAAGCCGTCGATGCCGCCGAGGTCGACGAACGCACCGTAGTCGGTGATGTTCTTGACCACGCCTTCGACCACCTGGCCTTCCTCGAGGTTCTGCACGATTTCCGAGCGCTGTTCGGCGCGGCTCTCTTCGAGCACGGTGCGGCGCGACACCACGATGTTGCCGCGGCGGCGATCCATCTTGAGGATCTCGAAGGGCTGCGGGTTGTGCATCAGCGGGGTGACGTCGCGGATCGGGCGGATATCGACCTGGCTGCGCGGCAGGAACGCCACGGCGCCGTCGAGGTCGACGGTGAAGCCGCCCTTGACCTGGTTGAAGATGACGCCTTCGACGCGCTCACCCTTGGTGAACTTCTCTTCAAGACGGACCCAGCTCTCCTCGCGGCGAGCCTTCTCGCGCGACAGCATGGCTTCGCCAAGCGCGTTTTCGATGCGCTCGACATAGACCTCGACGGTGTCGCCGACCTTGAGGGAGGATTCCTTGCCCTTGGCGCCGAATTCCTTCAGCGGCACGCGGCCTTCGACCTTGAGGCCGACATCGATGATGGCCATGTCCTTTTCGATCGCGGTGATCGTGCCCCGGACAACCTGGCCCTCGCCGGAATGGCCGGCGGTGAATGATTCTTCGAGCATGCTCGCGAAATCGTCGCGAGACGGATTAGCTACTGACATTGTTTCTCCTGGAATACCCCGGTCTTCAAGCGGGGCGGGCGCCGTGGGTTAGCGTTGCGTGAGCCTGCCGGCGTTCCGGGCTGAAAGCCCTTGGCCGCTGTTCAGGCGGCAAGTCCGGCGCATGAAGAATGCTGGCAGGCTGGTTCGTGCCCGATATGGGTATTTTCGCCGCCAACGGCAATCGAAAAACCTGATCAGGCCTTGTTTCTCTTGGCAAGGACGTTGTCAACGATCGCCATCGCCGCCAGAAACGCGGCTTCTATAGCCATTTCGCTGGTATCAAGCAAGTGCGCGTCTGCCGCCGGCTTCAGCGGCGAGTCGGCGCGGCCCATGTCGCGCTCGTCGCGGCGCTCGATATCGGCAAGGATGGTGGCGAGATCGGCGCTGCCGCCCATGCTCTCGATCTCGGCCAGCCGGCGTCTGGCGCGCACTTCGGCGCTTGCCGTGACATAGAGCTTGATGTCGGCGTCCGGGCACACCACCGTGCCGATGTCGCGGCCGTCGAGCACGGCACCCGGCGGCCCCTTGGCGAAGGCCCGCTGCTTCTCCACCAGGACGCGCCGTACGGTCGGAATGACCGCGACCTTCGATGCCGCCTCGCCCACCGCATGCGCGGCCAGCACGGTGCGATCGAGGTTGGAGAGGTCCACCTGCCGCGCCGCGGTTTCCGCCGCCGAGACATTGTCGAGCGGCAAGCCGAGCTCGAGCAGCTTGTGGGCCACCGCGCGATAGGTGAGGCCGGTATCGAGCAAGTTCAGCCGGTAATGGTCGGCGAGCCGGCGGGCGAGCGTGCCTTTGCCCGCGCCTGCCGGGCCGTCGATGGCGATGGTGAAGGGACTGGTCATGGGCGGGCCAACCGAAGACGCGGGCGCCGCGATCCTTCGCGCCCCCCTCTGTCCTGCCGGACATCTCCCCCACGAGGGGGGAGATTGGCAGTTCTGGCGCTCCGCTCAATTCTGCGACGTTGGCGGCTGGCGAAAGCCGCAGTGACAGCTGATCTCCCCCCTTGTGGGGGAGATGTCCGGCAGGACAGAGGGGGGCGCTGTCCCGCCGACATCTCTACTTGCCTTGCGCTTGTCATGAACCTTTTACCCAATCTCCGCGCCCAGCCCCTTCATCAACCCCATGAATTCCGGAAAGCTCGTCGCGATCATGCTCGCGTCGTCGACCGTCACCGGCTTCTCCGTCGCCAGCCCCATCACCAGAAAACTCATGGCGATGCGGTGGTCGAGATGCGTCTCTACCGCCGTATCGGGGCCGTTGGGATGAGCGCCCAGCCCCTTGCCGCCCGGCCTGCCGCGCACCGCGAGCGAGGCCTCGCCCTCGGTGCAGTCGACGCCGTTGAGCTCCAGGCCCCTGGCGACCGCCGCCAGACGGTCGGATTCCTTGACGCGAAGTTCCTCTAGCCCCTGCATCAGCGTCTCGCCCTCGGCGAAACTCGCGGCGACGGCGAGCACCGGATACTCGTCGATCATCGACGGCGCGCGCTCGGGCGGCACTATGACGCCTCTCAGGTCGGAGGAGCGCACGCGCAGATCCGCCACGTCCTCGCCGCCGGCATTGCGCGGATTGAGGATATCGATCTTGCCGCCCATTTCCTGCAATGTCAGCAGCAGTCCGGTGCGGGTCGGGTTCATCA
Source organism: Mesorhizobium sp. B2-6-2 (assembly GCF_006440615.1). Lineage (NCBI taxonomy): Bacteria > Pseudomonadati > Pseudomonadota > Alphaproteobacteria > Hyphomicrobiales > Phyllobacteriaceae > Mesorhizobium > Mesorhizobium sp. B2-6-2. The sequence continues at coordinate 478,687 of NZ_VFUG01000001.1, forward strand.
GCACGTTCTCGATGACGATGTCCGAAGCCGGCACGATGAGCGCCGCGACCAGCGGGAAGCCGGCCGAGGACGGATCGCCCGGCACGGCGATCGTCTGTCCGGTGAGTTTGCCCTGGCCTTCGATGAAGATGTGGCGCACGCCGCGCTCATCCGCCTCGACGCTGAGGTTGGCACCGAAACCCTTCAGCATCTTTTCGGTATGGTCGCGCGTCATCACGGGCTCGATCACCGTGGTGATGCCGGGAGTATTCAAGCCGGCAAGCAGCACCGCCGACTTCACCTGGGCGGATGCCATCGGCACGCGATAGGTAATGGGCGCTGCATGCTTCGGGCCGCGCAGCGTGATCGGCATGCGGTCGCCGGGAGCGGCCTTCAGCACCTGCACGCCCATCTGGCGCAGCGGGTCGAGCACGCGGCCCATCGGCCGGCCCGAAAGCGAGGCGTCGCCGATGAAGGTCGTCTCCATGTCATAGGTGCCGACGAGCCCCATGGTGAGGCGCGAGCCGGTGCCGGCATTGCCGAAGTCGAGCGGGCCTTCGGGCTGCAGCAACGCGCCGTTGCCGGTGCCGCGGATCACCCATTCGTCGCCGCTCTTTTCGATATGCGCGCCCATCGCCTTCATGGCGGCGCCCGTGCGCATCACGTCCTCGCCTTCGAGCAGGCCGGTGATGCGGGTTTCGCCGGAGGCAAGGCCGCCGAACATGAACGAGCGGTGCGAGATCGATTTGTCGCCCGGCACGCGCGCGGTGCCGGCAAGGGCAGGGGATTTGCGGGCCGTGGCCGGCTTAGCGGCGGCGGAGTGAGACATCCTTGTCTTCCAAATGAAATGCCGGCTGGCCGGCTCGGTTCGTCATGCTGCGGCGGTCTCGTATCACGGTGCGTTGCAATGGTCATCCCCTTGTGCGAGGCCTTCGAATACGAGCATTTTACAATGCCGGCTTTTGGCTTTGACAGCGCTCAAAACTGCGGTTATGGGGACCACTCTTTTATTGACGAGGCCTGCTGTGGCAAAAGCTGAACTTGGCACCAAGCGTGTCGACCCCGAAACGGGTCGGAAATTCTACGATCTCAACAAAGACCCGATCGTCTCGCCCTATACCGGCAAGAGCTATCCACGCTCCTATTTCGAGGAAGGCAAGATTTCCGCCCTCGAGGAAGATGAGGAAGTCGCCGAGAAGGAAGTGGACGCCGACGAAGAGGAAGGCGCCGAAGTCGTCTCGCTCGAGGAGGCCGATGACGAGGCCAAGGGTGGCGGCGACGAGCTTCCCGATCTTGGCGACGATGAAGAGGATGTCGATCTCGGCGACGATGAGGACGACACTTTCCTTGCCGACGAAGAGGAAGAGGACGATGACGTCGCCGATATGATCGGCGTCGGCGACGACGATGACGAAGTCTGAGTTCGTTTGCCGGCCATTTTGGCCTGTGACGAAAAAGCGGCTTTTCAAGGCTTGATCTTGACCGAAGGCGGCGCTAGAAGCCGCCAGCACTAACGACGGCGCGGTTCCCAATCGCGCCGGATCTCTTCGCCGGAAACGGCGCCGGCCGACTGCCGGGAGTGGGGCCATAGCTCAGTTGGGAGAGCGCTTGAATGGCATTCAAGAGGTCGTCGGTTCGATTCCGATTGGCTCCACCAAACAGTCACTTCCTGAGCAATTGCGCGCACGGAAAACCGTTCGCACTCGAATCGCTCTAACCGCGCTGGGCGCGGGTTCTGGCTGCTTTGCGCGCTGCCGCCGATCGTCCGGCGGCGCCTTTGGTCTGCGCGGCCTTCCTCGCCGCCGCCGACCGCTCTTCGGCTGTGCGGCCGGATGCGGCGCTCTTGGCCTGCTTCGACAGAGCCTTGTGGGAGGCGGTGCTCTTCGGCTCGCCCTCAAGCACCTTCGACACCGCCTTCGAGACCTTGGGCTGGCGCTTCGGCTTCCGTTCGCCCTGGCCTGCCTCGTAAGCATATTTGGCGCTCTTGCGCGTGCTGTCCTTCACATCGCCTTTTTTGGGGGGCGGCAGGTCGACGCCCGCGCGGCGCGCCTCCGAAAGGCCGATGGCGATCGCCTGTTTGGTGGAGCGGGCGCCGTGCTTGCCTTTGCGGACTTTGTCGATTTCCGCGTGAACGAATTCACCGGCCTGCGTGCTTGCCGACTTGCCTTCGCGCTTGTCCTCGCGCGCCTTTTCGATGGTTTTCTTGTCCGGCATTGTTTTTCTCCTCGTTCGAACGGGGCATGATCGAATGCCGACAGGATGCGTCGGATCGCGCATCAGCGGCTTTCATATGTGCCGACGAGGTCGGCAGTGGCGATCATATGCGGCTCCGCCTGGGCCAGAAGATTCGCGATTCCCGGTTCTCCGCCGGTTTCCAGCGCCTCAACGTCGAGTGCTGAAAGGCGGAAGTGATAATGGTGAACGCCATGCCCTTTTGGCGGCTGGGGACCGTCATAATGGGCATTGCCGAAGTCGTTCACGGCTTGGTGGAAAGTTTCCGGTCCAGCGGTGCCTTCCGGCAAGCGGTCTCGCCCGGCGGCAATGTCATAGACCGCCCAATGGCGAAACATGCCGCGCGGCGCATCGGGATCCTCGACGACGAGCAGGAAGCTTCTGGTCCCGGGCGGCGCGTTTTTCCATCGCAAGGGAGGAGACAAATTGCCTCCGTTGCGGACATAGGGCTCGGGAATGGTCTGTCCGTTTTCAAAGGCTGGACTCTCAAGCGTGAAAGCCATGGCTGGAACTCCGTGCACTTATCGCGTTGTTCGCGAAGGAAATTCACGAACGATCTTTGCTCGGATCGGCGGAGCGCGCTCGCTACTGGTTTCTTTTGGAACGCGGCGCATTGGCGGGAGTTCCAGCATCATGCCCGCGACGGCGCGTCGATGGATGCCTGCAAGTCGAGATGTCGTCCCTGGGAATCTGCTCCAACGGAATGAACTCAGGTCGTATCCCGGCGAAACAAGCGCCGGAGGAAATCCCTATGCCGGTGGCGGCAACTAGGCTAAGGGCTTTCTGTCAGAGGGATGCTTATGAGAATTCCGGCTTTGGGTGGGAATCCGGCGCAGGGACCTGTTCGATCCGGGCTCCTTGCGCGACAAAACAATCTCTTGCCGATGCTTTGCATTGCGGTCGCGCTTGCTGCTTGTCAATCGACCCCAGACACACAGCCTGTTGCTGACCCGCAACCCGCTCCGGCCGCCGCTCCCGTTCCGGCCTCGCCGAATTCGGCGGTGCTGGATGAGGCGGCCGCAATCGTTCCGCCCGGCAAGGGCGTTCCGACCAGATACTCCGCATTCTCCGGCATATGGGCGGGGCAGCTCAACGGCATGTATGACGGCAAGCTGGCGGTGCTGACCGTGTCCTCAGGCGGGCAGGTGACGGCCAGCTACGCATGGGGCGATCTGGCCGACAACAAGCCGGGCGTCGCCGACGGCTCCGGCAGGATTTCCGGCAATAAGTTGAAGCTCGGGCGCCTGCCGAACGGCGCCGACATCACCGCAACGATGGCCTCGCCGGGAATGCTCAACGTCACCTACGCGCTTGCCGGCCAGACCTATACCGGCTCGTTCGCGCGGATCGGTCAGTGAGCAAAGTCAGTCGCTAAGAACTCCACTCGCTAAAGATTAGGATTGAAGCCGGTCCTCCATGATCCGCACGCACATCGGCGTTCCGACCTCGTCGGTCTCGGCAAGCTTCTGCACGGCGAGCGTCGCTTCGTCGTAGACGCCGCGCCCTGGAAATAGGGCGCCTCGCGATTGAGGCTGCCAACAAAGGCAAGACAGGCGCTTTGCATCGATCTTCCTGGCGTCGCCGGCGGCTCCTCCGCTGGTGTCGGCCTTGCGAAATTTCGCCGATCGTCGCTTGCAAGGTAATCCCATATGTGAAAATATTATTCACAAAAGAAAATTTGACGGGAGGAAAGCGATTATGCGTCTCGCCATCCGGCATCGTGCCCGGAACCGCCTTGCAAGCCGCGCCGGAAGCTCCCGGAGAGGATCATGAGCGCATTCTCGCCGACCGTCGGTGTCGCCTCGACGCATCCCGCCGACATGCCTGAGGCGCATGCCGAAATCCCTGTCTGGAATTCGGAAAACTGGTTCTACGAGGACTGGCAGCCCGGCCACAAAATCCGCTCGCTTCGCCGCACCATCGCCGAGGGCGAAAGCCATATGTTCAATGCGCTGGTGCTGGACATCCATCCTTACGTCCAGGACCAGATGTTCGCCGAGAAGGAAGGTATCTTCGGCAAGCGGCTGGTGGCGGGCGCCTTCGTCTTCTCGGCCGGGCTCGGCCTGGTCGCCACCAACTGCATTAACGCGTTTTCCTATGGCTATGACAGATTGCGCTTCATCAAGCCGGTCTTCATCGGCGACACCATCTATTCGATCCGCACCAACCTCGACAAAAAGCCGCGCTACCGGGATATGGGCCTGATCCGCGCCAGCTATGAAGTCTTCAAGGGTGAAGGAGAGCTGGTGCTCTACTGCGAGCATCTGCAGACGGTGAAATACAAGAACCCGGCCGATTTCGTCGGCAAGACCGAGACGTGAACCGTGGCCGCTGACAAAGAACTTCCGCTGACCGGCCTCGTCGTCGTCGACATGAGCCAGTTCCTGTCGGGACCCTACTGTTCGCTGCGCCTGCTCGACCTCGGCGCGCGCATCATCAAGATCGAGCGGCCCGATGGCGGCGACCTGTCGCGCCGGCTCTATCTCAGTGACACCGAGATCGGCGGCGATTCCACCATTTTCCACGCCATCAACCGCGGCAAGGAGAGCCTTGCCGTCGACCTCAAGAACGAGGCCGATCTTGCGATGCTGCGCGCGTTGATCGCCAAGGCCGACGTGCTCATCCAGAACTTCAGGCCGGGCGTCATCGAGCGGCTCGGCCTCGACTATGAGCATGTCAGCACGATCAACCCCCGGCTCGTCTATGCCTCGATCAGCGGCTATGGCGAGGAAGGGCCATGGGTGAAGCGCCCGGGGCAGGATCTGCTCGCCCAGGCTCGTTCCGGCGTGATGTGGCTGAACGGCGACGAGGAGCAGGGGCCGGTGCCTATCGGCCTGGCGATCGCCGATATGCTGGCGGGTGCGGCCTGCGCCCAAGGCATCCTCGCCAAGCTGGTGCGGCGCGGCATCACCGGCCGGGGCGGTCATGTCGAAACCAGCCTGCTCGAAGCGCTGATCGATTTCCAGTTCGAAGTGCTGACCACCCATCTCAACGACGGCCGTCGCCTGCCGAAGCGCCCGTCCTTCCGCAGCGCGCATGCCTACCTCTCGGCGCCTTACGGCGTCTACCCGGCCAAGGACGGCTACCTGGCGATCGCCATGACGCCGATCCCGAAAATTGCCGACCTGCTCGAACTGCCTGAGCTAGATCCTTTCCGCGACAGGCCGGAGACCTGGTTCACCGCCCGCGACGAGATCAAGGCGATCATCGCCAGGCGCATCGCTGAAAAGACCATCGACGAGTGGCTGGCGGTCCTCGAGCCCGCCGATGTCTGGTGCGCCAAAGTGCTGACCTGGCCGGAGCTGATGCAAAGCGAGGGCTTCAAGGCGCTCGACATGCTGCAGACCGTGACACGCGAGGACAACGTGTCGATCCTGACCACCCGCACGCCGCTGCGCGTCGACGGCGCGCGCGCCAAGGTGGATCGGGCCGCCCCTCGGATCGGCGAGCACAGCGAAAAAATCCGCGCGGAGTTCGGCCTGTGAGCGGTGTTTCGTTGAAAGGCATGACCTGGACCCATCCGCGCGGCTATGACCCGATGGTGGCATGCTCGGCGCTGTGGAAGGAAAAGACCGGCGTCTCGATCGAATGGGAAAAGCGCTCGCTGCAGGATTTCGAGTCCTTCCCGGTGGAAGAGCTCGCCCGCGCCTATGATTTGATCGTCATCGACCACCCGCATGTCGGCCAGATCACCGCCGAGAAATGCCTGGCGCCGCTCGATGTGCCCGGACGCGAGGCGGAGCGCCAGGCGCTGACTGCGGCGAGCGTCGGCCGGTCCTATCCGAGCTACGCCTGGCAGGGCCGGCAATGGGCTTTCCCGATCGACGCCGCGACCCAGGTGCAGGCTTGGCGGCCCGATCTGATCGAAGCCGCGCCGGCGATCTGGACTGAAGTGCTGGCGCTTGCCGAGCAGGGCCGCGTGCTCTTGCCGCTCAGGCCGCCGCATTCGCTGATGTGCTTCTACACTTTGGCCGCCGATCTCGGCCGGCCATGCACGGTCGACGGTTCGGCCGACCTTGTCGATGGCGAGACCGGGGAAACCGCCTTCGAGATGCTGCGTGAGATCGCAGCACTTGTCGATCCCGCATGCCCGACGCTGGATCCGATCGCCGTCTTCGAGAAGATGGCCAAGCCCGGCTCGCGCATCGCCTGCGCGCCGCTGATCTATGGCTATGTTCCCTATGCGGTGGTGGGTTTCCGCCCGCACCGCCTCGCCTTCGCCGACATGCCGGTCGCCGGCGGCAACGGCCCGATCGGCTCGGCGCTGGGCGGCACCGGCATTGCCGTCTCCGCCTTTTCCGCCGAGCGCCAGGCGGCGATCGAATTCGCCTATTGGATCGCCAGCGGCGACGTGCAGCGCGGACCCTACGCTGCCGCCGGCGGCCAGCCCGGCCATGCCGCAGCCTGGGAGGACGACGCCGTCAACGCCGCGACAGGCGACTTCTATCGCGCCACGCGAGCGACTCTCGAGGGCGCCTGGGTGCGCCCGCGCCACGACGGCTATATGGCCTTCCAGCAGCGGGCTTCGGATCGCATCATTGAAGGCCTTGCCGGCCGGCAGGACGCCGGCCATGTCGTCGCCGATATCAATCGCCTGTTCCGGGAGAGTTTCGCGCCGGCCGCCGCCCCTTAGTTTCGACTGCACCAACGGAGGAAAAAATGACCAGCCTGATACGCGGCCTGCTCGCCGCAACATTGATCTGGAATTGTCAAGCCCGATGCGCTATATGACCATCTACATGGTCAGGAGCATTACATGAATCCGGTCAATCTGGCTGATGCCAAGGCCCACCTCAGCCAACTGGTTGATCGGGTCGAGGCGGGCGATTCGATCGACATCACCCGCCGCGGCAAGCCGGTCGCGCGGCTCACTGCCGTAGCCCGACCGCGCAAACCGATCGATGTCGCGCTGCTTCGATCGCTGACGGCAGCGATGCCGGCCCAGTCCCAGAGCGCCGCCGGCCTCGTGCGGTCGATGCGGGATGGCGATCGCTACTGATGCTCTATCTCGACACGTCGCTGGTCGTCGCGGCGCTGACCAACGAAGCGATGACGCCGCGTGTTCAGGCTTGGCTCGCGGAACAGGACCCGGTGCAGCTTCTCATTAGTGACTGGACAATCACCGAGATGTCGTCCGCCGTTGCAATCAAGCTCCGCACCGGACAAATCAGCCTGGAACAGCGCGCCGCGGTGCTTGCCATGTTCAATAGGCTGGTCGCCGAGAACTTTACCGTCCTGGGCGTGACGGGTGGGCAGTTCCGGGCAGCGGCGAAGTTTGCCGATCGGCACGACCTTGGGCTTCGGGCAGGGGACGCGCTGCATCTCGCCATCGCATCGGAGCATGGCGCCACGGTATATACGCTTGATCAGCGGCTCGCCGACGCCGGGCCAGAACTCGGTGTGCCGGCGCAAATGCTCGCTGACAGCGACTAGAGCATTTCACCGTTTCACGGAAACGGCGAAATGCCCTATCTCCTTGTGTTGACGCAATTCCGGGCGGAAAACCGCTCACACTTTTCCTGGAATTGCTCTAAGTTTGCAGGCGAGTTTCTCACAGCCTAGCCAAGCCGCCACAGCCGGCGCGCATTGCCCGAGAGCAGGCGGGTCCGCTCTGAATCGCTTGCACCGGCCAGCAGCGCATGCGTGGCGGCGACCCAGGTCGTCAGCCCGCCGCCCAGCGTGCAGACCGGCCAATCGCTGCCCCAGATCACCCGGTCCCAGCCGAAGCAGCGGATCGTGTGCTCGACATAGGGTCGGAGCGTCTCGAGCGTCCACGTCGCCGGATCGGCATAGGCGACGACGCCGGAGATCTTGGCCGTGACGTTGGGCCGCTTGGCAATTGCTTCCATATGCTCTCGCCACGGATGCTCGGCATTGCCCTTGATGTCGGGCACGCCGCAATGGTCGAGGACGAACTGGACGTCGGGGGCGAGGTCTGCGAGCGCCATTGCCTTCGGGATCTGATGCGGCAGCACCACAAGATCGAATGTCAGGCCGGTGCCGGCCAGCCGCTTGATGTTCTGGCGAAACAGCGCGCCTTCGGAGACATCGTCGGGAACGACATGCAGCACGCGGCGGAACCCCTTGACGAACGGCTCGGCCTTGACCGTTTCCAGATAGGCTTCGAAACCGGCCTCCTCGGGCCGGCAGGAGGCTATCGCGCCCTTGAGTAGGCTACCCGCCTGGCCGGCGATCGACTTCACATGCGCCGTCTCGGCGGCAATATCGGCGGGATCGACATCGACCTCCATATGCAACACGGCCTCGATGCCCGAGCGCCGCGCGTCGGCGGCATATTCGGCATAGGAGAAATCGCGGTTCAGCGCCGGCACGCCGGACAGCCACGGATAGCGAAGCGCGCCCTGGTCGATGAGGTGCAGATGCGTGTCGATGATCATGGCGGCGTATCCTCCGTGGCCTGGAGAATGATCCTGAAAAGTTGCAGACTTTTCGGATAAGATCATGCTCCAAAAAACAAAGCGTTAGAACGGGATGACCGGCTGCTTTGGGGTCATCCCGCTCTAAGATACTATCTCGCCGAAAAATCTATTATTCAAATAAGAAATTACGGCGATTGCGGCACATCCGACCCGGCGAGCTGCGAGAGCCTTGCCGCTGCGTCCTGCAGATGCCGGATCGTTTGCGTGATGTCCGGCGCCGTGGGCGCGTTGACCAAGGTGATGTAGGGAATGGTCAGCGCCGCGATGGCTCTGCCGTCCGGCCCCAGCACTGGCGTCGAAAGATTGTAGACGCCGGCGGTCTGCAGCGACGCCATCATCTCGTAACCGCGGTCGCGCACCTGGTCGAGGCGGGCGAAGAATTCCGGCGTCAGGTTGAGATGCTCGGTGCTCTGCAGATGCTCGGCGATCATCATCTTGCGCTCTTCGGGCGAGCGGAAGGCAAGCAGCACATGGCCGGAGCCGGTGTCGAACAGGCTGATATGCGAGCCGACGCGGATCGAGATGCCCCAATAGCGCGGCGCTTCCTGCTGCGCGATGACCACGGCGGCGCCCCGGTCGAACACCACCAACTGGTTGGCCTGCGATGAGGTTTCGGCCAGCTCCCGCATGATCGGCGTCGCATAGGACACCAGCCGGCGAACCGGCGCGTGCAATTGCGCGAGGCCGAAGAGCTTGAGCGTCAGCGAATAACGGTCGCCGTCGATCTTGGTGACATAGCCGCGCCGCACCAGGCGGTCGAGCATCCGGTAGAACTCGTTCGGGCTGCGGTCGAGCCGCTTGGCGATCTCCGCCTGCGTCAGCCCTCCGTCCACGCTGGACAACAACTCGAGGATGTCCAGCCCCTTGTCCAGCGCCGGCGCGCGGTAGCGGTCCCCGTCTTCTTCCTCTGCCACCCGTCCCTCCAGTGAATTTCGATCTGCATATATGCATGAACTTCATTCCGCTGGAAGCACAATCGGCTTGACCCGGGAATGAAAATGCTATTTGCATATAAATGAAGCTTAAGCGATCGGTCGCGCACTCGGCGGGCCGTCGCTGCGAGCCCATGGGAGGAGAACATGACGAGACTGGTTCTAGGCATTTCCGCCGGCCTGGCTGGCCTGCTGCTGAGCGGCACCGCTTTTTCGGCCGATCTGCCCGGCAAATTTCCGGGCGTGACGATCGACGTGAAGCTGATCGGCGGCCAGCAATATGAAAAGCTCTACGAGCGCATCCCCGAATGGGAGAAGGCGACCGGCGCAAAGGTCAACATCCTGACCAAGAAGAACGGCTTCGACATCGACAAGGAGCTGAAGTCCGACATCGCCTCGGGCAGCACCAACTGGTGCGTCGGCTGGAACCATTCGTCCTTCGCGCCGCAATATACCGGCCTTTACACCGACCTCAGCAAGCTCTTGCCGAAGGAAGAGATCGACGCTTTCGTGCCGTCGACAATCAAGGCCGCGACCATCGACGGCAAGCTGGAGATGCTGCCGCGCGCGCAGTTCGACGTCTCAGCGCTCTACTACCAGAAGAGCCTCTACGAGAACGCCGACAACAAGACCAAGTTCAAGGCCAAATACGGCTATGACCTTGCGCCGCCCGACACCTGGAAGGAAGTCACCGACCAGGCCGAGTTCTTCGCCAATCCGCCCAATTTCTACGGCACGCAATTCGCCGGCAAGGAAGAAGCGATCAACGGCCGCTTCTACGAGATGGTGGTCGCCGAGGGCGGCGAATATCTCGACAAAGACGGCAAGCCCGTCTTCAACTCTGAGGCTGGCATCCGCGCGCTCGACTGGTTCGTCAATCTCTACAAGGCCAAGGCTGTACCGGCCGGCACCACCAATTATCTCTGGGACGATCTCGGCCAGGGCTTTGCCTCGGGCACCGTGGCGATCAACCTCGACTGGCCGGGCTGGGCCGGCTTCTTCAACGACCCGAAGTCCTCGAAGGTCGCGGGCAATGTCGGCGTGAAGGTCGCTCCCAAGGGCTCTTCCGGCAAGCGCACCGGCTGGTCGGGTTTCCACGGCTTCTCGGTGACCGAGAACTGCGCCAACAAGGAAGCCGCCGCTTCGCTCGTATGGTGGCTGACCAATGAGGAAAGCCAGAAGCTGGAAGCCGCCGCCGGCCCGCTGCCGACCCGCACCGCGGTTTGGGACTGGGACCTGAAGCAGGCTGAGAACGATCCGTACAAGAAGGAGGTTCTGGGCGCCTTCCAGGAGGAAGCCAAGCACGCCTTCGCCGTGCCGCAGACGCCTGAGTGGATCGAGATATCCAACGCCGTCTACCCCGAACTGCAGGCGGCGATCCTTGGCGACAAGACGTCCAAGCAGGCCCTGGACGAGGCGGCCGCCAAGGCGACGCAGATCCTTCAGGACGCCGGCAAGCTCTAGTCACTGCTGCCAATGTCGCCTCCCCGTGGCGAAATGGGGAGGCGACAGCGTCTTGCTGCTGCGGACCTTTCCGTTTCGGCCGGGCCTTGCCCACGGCGGCCCGAATTATATGCAAAACCTCACAGGATCCTGATGAAGGGCTTCAAGCCATCCGCGCCGTTCCTGCTGCTGCTCCCGGCCATCATCGTGCTGGCGGCAGTGGTGGTGCTGCCGTTGATCCTGTCGCTCTATTCCAGCTTCACGCCCTTCCGCCTGACGCGGCCCGAGACCTTCTTCGTCTTCGTCGGCTTCAGGAACTATCTATCGATCCTGTCCAATGCGGATTTCTGGTGGGCCTTCGGCCGCACCGTTCTGCTGCTCACCATCGCGCTGAACCTCGAAATGCTGCTTGGCCTCGGCCTCGCCATGCTGGTCGAGAAGGCGACGCGCGGCCAGCGCATACTGCGCACGCTGATGATGTTCCCGATGATGTTCTCGCCGATCCTCGTCGGCTTCCAGTTCAAATTTATGTTCAACGACAATATCGGCCTGGTGAACAATGCGCTGCAGTCGCTGGGCATCACTGAGGACGCCATCCCCTGGCTGATCGAAGGCCATCTCGCCTTCATCGCCATCTCGATCGCCGAGATCTGGTCGTCGACCTCGATCTTCGCGATTCTGATCCTGGCCGGCCTGCTCGCCATGCCCAAGGAGCCGATCGAGGCGGCCCGCGTCGACGGCTGCACGCCCTGGCAGACCTTCCGCTATGTCACCTGGCCCTTCGTCATGCCCTTCGCCTACATCGCCATGACGATCCGCTCGCTCGATGTCGCGCGCGCCTACGATATCGTCAAGATCATGACCGACGGCGGCCCGGCCGGCCGCACGGAGCTGTTGTGGACGCTGGTCGGGCGCACCGCCTACAGCGATGCCCGCATGGGCCTCGCCAATGCCATGGCCTATTTCTCGATCCTGCTGTCGATCGCTTTCACCGTCTATTTCTACAACAAGCTCGCCGCGGCGCGCGCGCAGATTGGCGCTGAGTGGTGAGAATGGACGAGAACGCCTCCGCCCGCCTCACCCGCCGCGCGCTGACCGTCGCGCACCGCGTCGGCCTGTTCCTTGCCATGCTGGTGATCTGCCTGCCGGGCATCTGGATCGTGCTGTCGTCGCTGCGGCCCACGGTCGAGATCATGGCCAAGCCGCCGGTATGGATTCCGCAGCAGCTGTCCGTCGACGCTTATGTCGCCATGTTCAGCGGCATCGGCAAAGGCGGCATCCCGGTGCTCGACTATTTCCGCAACTCGCTGATCATCTCGGTCACCTCGACGGTGATCGCGGTGGCCATCGGCATGGCCGGCGGCTACGCTTTTGCGCGATACCGCTTCCGCGGCAAGTCGGGCATGTTCCTCGGCCTGATGCTGACGCGCACCGTGCCCGGCATCGCGCTCTCGCTGCCCTTGTTCTTCCTCTATGTGCGGCTGGGCATCATCGACACTCATATCGGCATGATCCTGGCCTATGTCGCGCTCAACGTGCCGTTCACCATCTGGCTGATCGACGGCTTCTTCCGTCAGGTGCCGAAGGACCTTGCCGAAGCGGCCCAGATCGATGGCTGCACGCGCTGGCAGGCGTTCTGGCAGGTCGAATTTCCGCTGGCGCGCCCGGGCATCGCCTCGGCCGCCATCTTCGCCTTTCTCACCTGCTGGAACGAGTTCGCTTTGGCCTCGCAGCTCACCCGTTCCGTCAATTCCAAGACGCTGCCGGTCGGGCTGCTCGACTATACGGCCGAGTTCACCATCGACTGGCGCGGCATGTGCGCGCTGGCCGTGGTGATGATCATCCCGGCGCTGACCCTCACCTATGTCGTCCAGAAACACCTCGTCGGCGGCCTGACCTCCGGCGCGGTGAAAGGTTGATTTCCATGGCAACGGTTTCGCTGAAACAGCTCACCAAGCGCTACGGCAATATGGAGATCGTGCACGGCATCGATCTCGAGATCGCCGACCGCGAATTTATCGCGCTGGTCGGCCCGTCCGGCTGCGGCAAGTCGACGACGTTGCGCATGATCGCAGGCCTCGAGGACATCAGCGGCGGCATGATCGACATCGGCGGGCGCATGGTCAACGACCTGCCGCCGCGCTCGCGCAACATTTCGATGGTGTTCCAGTCCTATGCGCTCTACCCGCATATGACGGTGCGCGAGAATCTCGGCTTCTCGCTCAAGATCGCGGGTGCGGCCAAGGACGACATGGACCGGCGCGTCGCCGAAGCCTCCGCCATCCTCGGCCTCGACGAACTGCTCGAGCGCCGTCCCTCTCAGCTTTCCGGCGGCCAGCGCCAGCGCGTCGCCATGGGCCGCGCCATCGTGCGCGATCCGGATGTCTTCCTGTTCGACGAGCCTCTCTCCAACCTCGACGCCAAGCTGCGCACGCAGATGCGCACCGAAATCAAGAAGCTGCACGCCAAGGTCAAGTCGACGGTCATCTACGTCACCCACGACCAGGTCGAGGCGATGACGCTGGCCGACCGCATCGTCATTATGCGCTCGGGCTATATCGAGCAGGTCGGCACGCCGGACGAGGTGTTCAGCCGGCCTGCGACCCACTTCGTCGCCGGTTTCATCGGCTCGCCGCCGATGAACCTGCATGAGGCTACGGTGAGCGACGGCAAGCTAGTCTTCAGCGGCGGCGACAGCCTGCCTTTGCCTGGACAGTTCAAGTCGAAGACGGCTGCCGGCGACAAGGTCGTGTTCGGCATCCGTCCCGATGATTTCTATCCGACCGGCCACGGCCTGAGCTCCGGCGGCGAGACCGAAGTCCATCGCGTCGAGCTGCCGGTCAGCATCACCGAGCCGCTCGGCAACGAAACGCTGGTCTTCGCCGAGTTCAACGGCACCGATTGGGTCTCGCGCATGCTCAATCCGAAGCCGCTGAAAGCAGGTGACAGGATAGGCATGAGCTTCGACCTGAGCCGCGCGCATCTGTTCTCTGCCGATACCGGCAAGTCGCTGAGGAGCTGACATGGCGAAAATCGAGAAGATCGAGCTGCGCATGGTCGACCTCGTGCCGAAGGTGAAGCGCACCGACGCGATCCAGAGCTTCGTCAGCCAGGAGACGCCGATCGTCACCATCACCGATGCCGACGGCGCATCGGGCACTGGCTACAGCTACACGATCGGCACCGGCGGCTCGTCGGTTATGCGGCTTCTGGCCGACCATCTCGCGCCGCGCCTGATCGGCCGCGACGCCGACCGGATCGAGGCGATCTGGCACGACCTCGAATTCGCCACCCACGCCACCACCATCGGCGCCATCACCGCGATCGCGCTGGCCGCGATCGATACAGCACTTTGGGATTTGCGGGCAAGAAAACAGAACCTGCCGCTCTGGAAGCTTGCCGGCGGCGCCAAGGACCGCTGCCCGCTCTACACGACAGAGGGCGGCTGGCTACATATCGAGACGCAGGCACTGGTCGACGATGCACTGGAAGCGAAGGCCAAGGGCTTTACCGGCTCGAAGGTGAAGATCGGCAAGCCACACGGTTCAGAGGACGTCGCGCGGCTGTCGGCGGTGCGCAAGGCGGTCGGCGACGGCTACGAGATCATGACCGATTGCAATCAGGGCTTTTCCGTCGACGAGGCGGTCCGCCGCGCCGAGCGCCTGCGCGACCTCGATCTCGCCTGGATCGAGGAGCCGCTGCCGGCCGACGACATCGACGGCCATGTGCGGCTGTCGAACTCGACCGCGACGCCGATCGCGGTCGGCGAGTCGCTCTATTCGATAAGGCATTTTCGCGAGTACATGCAGAAGGGCGGCTGCAACATCATTCAGGTCGATGCCGGTCGCATCGGCGGCATCACCCCCTGGCTGAAAGTCGCCCACGCCGCGGAGGCCTTCGACATGCCGGTCTGCCCGCATTTCCTGATGGAATTGCATGTCAGTCTGGTCTGCGCCATCCGGAACGGCAAATATGTCGAGTATATTCCGCAACTCGACGAGTTGACGGGCGCCAAGATGCGCATCGAGAATGGCCATGCGCTGGCGCCCAGCGAGCCGGGCATCGGCATCGACTGGGACTGGGACGCCGTAAAGGCAAAAAGCATCGCCGAGTTCACTACGGCGATTGTGAAATAGGGAGGCGGATATGCAGCGGATGGGAATGGTTCTGGGTCTGAAGCCCGAGAAGGTCGAGGAATATGTCCGCCTCCATGCCGAAGTATGGCCGGACGTTCTCGCCATGATCTCGGCCTGCAACATCAAGAACTATTCGATCTACCTGAAGCGGCCGGAGAACCTGCTTTTCTCCTATTTCGAATATCACGGCACCGACTATGCCGCCGACATGGCCAAGATGGCCGCCGACCCGAAGACGCAGGAATGGTGGTCGGTCTGCATGCCCTGCCAGCAGCCGCTGCCGACCCGTAAGGAAGGCGAGTGGTGGGCGTCGATGGACGAGGTCTTCCATCATGACTGATGCCTTTGATCCGGCATCGCTGGCGCAGTCCTGGCCGAAGCCTTTCGAACCGCGCCCGATCGTCACCTTCGGCGCCGGCTCGATCGTCGGCGACGCGCATTTCCCCGCCTATCGCAAGGCCGGCTTCCCGATTTCCGGCCTCTACGATCCGGACCAAGCCAAGGCGCAAAAGCTCGCCGAGACATGGGGCGTCACGGCGTTCCGTTCGGTCGAGGATGCGGCCGCCGTGACGGACGCGATCTTCGATCTCGCCACCCCGCCGGGCCGGCATGCCGAGGTGCTGAAGGTCCTGCCGGATGGCGCGGTGGCGCTGATCCAGAAGCCGATGGGCAATTATCTCGGCGAAGCGACGGAAATCCTCGAAATCTGCCGCGCCAAGCAGCTCAAGGCGGCGGTCAATTTCCAGCTCCGCTTCGCGCCGATGATGCTGGCGCTGAAGGACGCCATTGCCAAGGGATGGCTGGGCGAGGTGGTGGACTTCGATGCGCTGCTGGCGCTCGACACGCCCTGGCAGCTCTGGGAATTCCTGCTCAAGGCGCCGCGCGTCGAGATCGCCATGCATTCGATCCATTATCTCGACCTGATCCGCCAGCTTCTCGGCAATCCGCTTGGCGTGCATGCCAAGACGCTCGGCCATCCCAATCACAAGGTCGCGCAGACCCGCACCAGCGCCATCCTCGACTATGGCGATACGGTGCGCTGCGCGCTGTCGATCAACCACGACCACAAATTCGGGCGCCGCTATCAGGCCTGCGAGTTCCGCATCTGCGGCACCGAGGGCGCGGCCTATGTCAAGCTCGGCCTCAACCTCGACTATCCGCGCGGCGAGCCGGATATTCTGGAAATCTATCCGAAAGGCGGGTCGAACTGGGTCACCGTGCCGCTCGCCGGCGAATGGTTCCCCGATGCCTTTGTCGGCCGCATGGCCAATGTCCAGCGCTTCGCGTCCGGCGAAGACGCGGAGTTGGTCAGCTCCGTCGAGGATGCCTGGCACACCATGGCGCTGGTCGAGGCCGCCTATAAATCGAGTGCTGCGCCGGCGACGCCGCTGGCCGCAAAGCCGTAAGGCCGGACATGGAACAGACCACCTATTTCGAGGACTACGAGATCGGCTCCTCGCGCCTCACCAGCGGCCGCACCATCACCGAGACGGACTTCGTCGTCCATGCTGGCCACACCGGCGATTTCTTCCCGCATCACATGGATGCCGAGTTCATGAAGACCACGCCCTTCGGCCAGCGCATCGCGCATGGCACGCTGGTCTTCTCGGTCGGCGTCGGGCTGACGGCGAGCGTCATCAATCCCGTCGCCTTCTCCTACGGCTACGACCGGCTGCGCTTCATCAAGCCGGTCTTCATCGGCGACACGATCCGCACGCGCACCACCATCGCCGCCAAGGAAGACGACCCGAAACGGCCAAACGCGGGACGCATCATCGAGCGCGTCGAGGTTTTGAACCAGCGCGACGAGGTCGTGCTGGCTGCGGATCACATCTATATCGTCGAGCGACGGCCCGGCTGAAAGACGGAGACAAGAACATGGCGGATATCACAGGCAAGGTCGTGGTCGTCACGGCGGCCGCGCAGGGCATCGGACGGGCAAGCGCGCTGGCTTTCGCCCAAGCCGGCGCGATCGTCCACGCCACCGACATCAACGAGGCGGCCCTGGCCGAACTCGGCAAAAGGCCCTGCATTACGACGCGAAAACTCGATGTGCTGAACGACGACGCGGTGAAGGGGGCTTTCGCCGAAATCGGCCAAGTCGACGTGCTGTTCAACTGCGCCGGCTTCGTCCATGCCGGCTCGATCCTGGAGATGAAGGACGAGGATCTCGACTTTGCCTTCAACCTCAATGTGCGCGCCATGATCCGCACCATCCGCGCCGTGCTGCCCGGCATGCTGGAGCGTGGCGATGGTTCGATCATCAACATGGCATCGGTGGCGGGCGCGCCGAAGGGCGTGCCGAACCGCTTTGCCTATGGCGTGACCAAGGCGGCCGTGATCGGCCTGACAAAATCGATTGCCGCCGACTATGTCGCCAAGGGCATACGTTGCAATGCCATCTGCCCGGGCACCGTCGAGAGCCCCTCGCTCCAGGGCCGCATGCAGGCGCAGGGCGACTATGATGCGGCCCGCGCCGCCTTCATCGCGCGTCAGCCGATGGGCAGGATCGGCACGCCGGAGGAGATCGCCGACCTTGCCGTCTATCTGGCCGGCGCCACCTACACGACAGGACAGGCCTATAATATCGACGGTGGCTGGTCGATCTGAGGCCGTTTCGGCCGCCAATTGAGTTACGAGACAGGCCAGTCAAGAGGCAGCAATGACCAAGATCACGGACCTCAGAACCTTCGACCTGCGCTTCCCGACATCGCAAAGCCTCGATGGCTCGGACGCGATGAATCCGGACCCGGACTATTCGGCAGCCTATGTCATTCTCGACACCGATGTCCCGTCGCTGAAGGGCCATGGCCTCACCTTCACCATCGGCCGTGGCAACGAGATCTGCTGCGCGGCGAGCGAAGCGCTGCGCCACCTCGTCGTCGGGCTCGATCTCGACTGGGTGAAAGAGGATCCCGGCCGCTTCTGGCACCATGTGACGGGCGACAGCCAGCTGCGCTGGATCGGCCCGGACAAGGGCGCCATGCATCTTGCGGTTGGCGCGGTGGTCAACGCGGTCTGGGATCTCTGGGCGAAGGAAGCCGGCAGACCGGTCTGGCGCCTGGTCGCCGAGATGAGCCCGGAAGAGATCCTGCGCATCGTCGATTTCCGCTATCTCACCGACGCCATCACGCCGGCCGAGGCGCTGGCGATCCTGAAGAAGGCCGAGGCCGGCAAGGCCGAGCGTATCGCCACGCTCGAGCGCGAAGGCTATGCCTGCTACACCACCTCGGCCGGCTGGCTCGGCTATCCCGACGACAAGCTCCGGCGCCTTTGCCAGGAAGCGGTCGACGATGGGTTTGATCACATCAAGCTGAAGGTCGGCCGCGACCGCGCCGACGATATCCGCCGCCTCAAGATCGCCCGCGAGGTGATCGGCCCGGACCGTTACCTGATGATTGACGCCAACCAGGTCTGGGAGGTCGACCAGGCGATCGACTGGCTCAAGGACCTTGCCTTCGCCAAGCCCTTCTTCATCGAGGAGCCGACCAGCCCGGACGACGTCGCCGGCCACGCGAAAATCCGCAAGGCGGTGGCGCCGATAAAGGTCGCGACCGGCGAGATGTGCCAGAATCGCATCATATTCAAGCAGTTCATCGCCGGTGGCGCAATCGACGTCGTGCAGATCGATTCCTGCCGCATGGGCGGGTTGAACGAGGTTCTGGCGGTGCTTCTGATAGCCGCCAAATTCGGCCTGCCGGTCTGGCCGCATGCCGGCGGTGTGGGCCTGTGCGAATATGTCCAGCACCTGTCGATGATCGACTATATCGCGGTGTCAGGTAGCAAGGACGGACGGGTGATCGAATATGTCGATCACCTGCATGAACATTTCATCGAACCCTGCGTGATCCGCGATGCCGCCTATATGCCGCCGACGGCGCCCGGCTTCTCGATCGAGATGAAGGCTCAGTCGATCGAAGACTATCTGCATCGCGGCTGACATGGGGGGTGGCTCGGCGTGCCGGACCGCCGCGAATCGGCTATGCCTCTGCCATGCAGGAAACCTCCCTCTACGAGCCGGTGAAGCGGTTCCTCGAGAGCATGGATTTCGCCGTCAAGGGCGAGATCGGCGGCTGTGACATGGTCGGCCTGCGCGCGGGCTCGCCGGACGTCGTCGTCATCTGCGAGCTCAAGTTGCAATTCAACCTCGAGCTCGTCCTGCAAGCCGTCGATCGCGCGGCGGCCTGTGACGAGGTCTGGCTGGCCGCCTTGATGTCGGCGCGCGGCAAGGGCCGTGAGCACGACCGTCGCTTCCGCGCGCTCTGCCGCCGTCTCGGCTTCGGCCTGTTGGGCGTCGGCAAGAAGGGCGAGGTGGAACTGCTGCTCAGTCCTGCCGCCTTGCCGCCGCGCCGCGATCCCAGGCGGCGCTCGCGTCTGGTCGAGGAGCATCACCGCCGCAAGGGCGATCCGTCGGTCGGCGGCAGCACGCGCAAGAAGCCGATCATGACCGCTTATCGCCAGGAGGCGCTGGCCTGCGCCGCCGCCATGGCCGACGGCCCGAAGCGGCCGCGTGATCTCAAGACCCTTTCGCCGCGCGCCGCCAACATCCTTTTGCACAATTACTATGGCTGGTTCGCCAGGGCCGAGCGCGGCGTCTACGCGCTGACCGAAGCCGGCTTGGCCGCCATCGGACCTTTGCCGGCGACGTTGTAAGGACGATTTGCCGACTTACCATTCCGCGTTGTGACCGGAGAACCCGCCATTCGCGTCGGGCCTGGTTTCGGTTGTTGACACATCTTTCCGCATGTGCAGAAATTGGTTGGACCATTGAACCACTTTAGGCTTGGCCGGTGTGACCGATTTCCTGCCCCCCATCCAGACGACGGCGCGCGACGACGCGGTGCTGAAGGCCTTGGCGGGGTTCGTGCGGCAGGAGGCTCTGGGTCCCGGCGAGAAGCTGCCGACGGAGCGCATCCTCGCCGAACGCCTCAAGGTCAGCCGCAACACGGTGCGTGAGGCGCTGACGCGCTGGGAAGGCCTCGGCCTTGTCGAGCGGCGGCAGGGTTCGGGCACCTACCTCAAGGCCGCCGTCTCGCCCGATATGTTGCACATGCCGCTGACATTAGCCGGTGGCAATGATTTCGCCGGCCTGATGTCCACGCTTGAGATCCGGCGCGCGCTGGAAGCGGAGGCCGCTGCGCTCTGCGCCATTCGTGCCGGCAAAGCTGAGCTCGCCGAGATCGAGCGCAAGCTCGACCTCATGGAAGAGGCCTTCCAGACCCGCGCCGGGATGTCCTCGGACGAGGACTGGGAGTTCCACCAGGCGATCTTCCGCGCTTCCGGCAATCCGCTGTTCGAGCAGATCATCGCCGCCATGTACGAGCTGTTCCACCGCTTCTGGGAGCATCCTCTCGGCGTGCGCGACTTTGGCCATGCCAGTTTTCCTTATCACCGGACCATCTTCAATTGCATCGCCGCGCGTGACCCCGATGGCGCTCGCGCCGAGGCGCTGAAACTCATCGCCACCGTCGAGGACGATTTGAAGCGCGGCGCTGCCAACCTCAAACTTTCGGACCGCAGATGAACGAGCAGCCCAGCACTTTCGACCCGGCCTCGATGGCCAGCGACTATCTCGGCGAGGCGGCGACGCTTCTGGCGCATGACGATCCGTTTCCCGACGGTGCGGTGGTGCCGCCGATCTACCAGACCTCGCTGTTCACCTTCGCCAATTATGCCGACATGGCCGACACCTTCGCCGGACGGCGAAAGCAGCCGATCTATTCGCGCGGCGACAACCCGACGGTGATGGAATTCGAAGCGCGTGTCGCCGCGCTCGAAGGCGCGGAGGCCGCGCGCGGCTTTTCGAGCGGCATGGCGGCCATCAGCGCCACGGTCCTTGCCTTTGTCGGCGCCGGCGAGCGCATGGTTGCCGTGCGCAACTGCTACGGCGACGCCTACCGCCTGTTCGAGCGGCTGTTCCCGCGCTTGCACATCAAGGTCGACTATGTCGACGGCTCCGATCCCGACGCGGTTGCCGCGGCACTTCCCGGCGCCAAGCTGCTCTATCTCGAAAGCCCGACCTCGATGATGTTCGAGCTGCAGGACCTGGAGCATCTGACGCGGCTGGCGAAGGAGCAGGGCATCGTCACCACCATCGACAATTCCTGGGCGACGCCCGTCTTCCAGAAGCCGATCTCGCATGGCGTCGACCTGGTGCTGCATTCGGCGTCCAAATATCTGGGCGGCCACAGCGACACTGTCGCCGGTGTGGTGGCGGGCTCGGCCGCCCACATCAAGCACATCAACGAGCAGACCTATTCCCAGCTTGGCGGCAAGCTGTCGCCCTTCGAAGGCTGGCTGTTGCTGCGCGGCTTGCGCACGCTGCCGCTCAGGCTGCCGCATCACATGAAGAGCGGGCTCATCATTGCCGAGCGGCTGAAGGCGCATGGCAAGGTCGAGCGGGTCAACCACCCCGCCTATTCCAACCACCCCGGCAAGAAGACTTTAGCCGGCTATGCCGGCCTGTTCTCCTTCGAGGTCGCCGAGGATGTCGACATCCCGGCCTTCGTCGATGCGCTGAAGTTCTTCCGCATTGGCGTCAGCTGGGGAGGCCATGAAAGCCTGGTCGTGCCGGCCAAGGCCTCGCTCGAGCAGACGCCGGGCATCAATTCGATGGCGCGCTTCGGCGTCAGCCCCCGAACCATCCGCTTCAATGTCGGATTGGAAAATGTCGAGGACCTCTGGGCCGACATCGCCCAGGCCTTCGACAAAAGTAAAGCCTTCGACAAATCAAAAAAATAGTCGTCCAAAAATGGGAGTCCCGAAGATGAAAAGACTGACCTTCATGTTTGCCGCCGTGGCCGGCCTGGCGATTTCCGCCAGCGGCGCGCTGGCCGACACCACCATCAAGCTGGTCGAGGTCATCACCAGCCCGCCGCGCACCGAATTCCTGAAGAAGCAGATCGCCGAATTCGAGACCGCCAATCCGGGCATCAAGGTGGAAGTGGTCTCGCTGCCCTGGGGCCAGGCCTTCGAGAAGTTTCTCACCATGGTGCAGGCCGGCGACACGCCCGACGTCGTCGAGATGCCGGAACGCTGGATGGGTCTCTATGCCAACAACGGCCAGCTCGAGGATCTCGGTCCCTTCATGGACAAATGGCCCGACGCCAAGACGCTCGGCGACCGCGCCAAGCAGTTCGGCTCGACCGTCAACAACACCCAGTTCATGATCCCCTATGGCTATTATGTGAACGCGCTGTTCTGGAACAAGAAGCTGTTCAAGGAAGCCGGCCTCGACCGGCCGCCGGCAACCCTCGACGAGTTCGTCTCCTTCTCCAAGAAGATTTCGGCCATCCCCGGCAAATACGGCTACTGCCTGCGCGGCGGCCCCGGCGCCTTCAACGGCATGCACATGTTCATGAACATCGCCGACGGCAAGGGCGGTTATTTCACCGACGACGGCGTCTCGACCATCAATGACGAAGGCTCGGTCAAGGGTCTGCAGATGCTGGCCGACATGTACAAGAACGGTCTGGCGCCGAAAGATTCGGTGAGCTGGGGCTTCAACGAGACGGTGACCGGCTTCTATTCCGGCACTTGCGCCATGCTCAACCAGGATCCGGACGCGCTGCTCGGCATCGCCGACAAGATGAGCGCCGACGACTTTGCGGTCGCGCCGTTGCCCGTGGGCCCGAGCGGCAAATCCTACCCGACGCTCGGCTATGCAGGTTGGGCGATGTTCGCCAATTCCCAGCACAAGGACGAGGCCTGGAAGCTGATGGCCACGCTGCTGTCGCCCAAGGACAATCTGGAATGGGCCAAGGAAGTCGGCGTCGTCCCGATCCACAACGGCGCCGACCAGGACGCGCATTTCAAGACCGAGCAGTTCAAGGGCTGGTTCACCGAGCTCAGCGACAGCTCCAAATACGAAATGGTGACGCCGCCGACGCATCTGGAGAACCTCGGCAACTTCGTCGACCAGGTGGCGATCAAGAATTTTCAGGAAGTGCTGCTCGGCCAGAAGCCGGCCAAGGATGTAGCCGACGAATGGGCCAAGTTCCTAACCAAGGAACAGCAGGACTGGATGGCCAAGAACAAGAAGTAAGCGCAGGCCATTTCCTTCTCCCCGTTCACGGGGAGAAGGTGTCACGAAGTGACGGATGAGGGGCGGCGCTGACTTCTGAAAGGCTGGCTCCGCCCCTCATCTGCCTGCCGGCATCTTCTCCCCGTTGAATGGGGAGAAGGACGCTGTCGCCGTCCCCGGCACCCACTCACCACCGTAGAGCCAAAACCTATGACCTACGCCGTCTCCGAAATCCGATCCGCCGCCCGGCCGCGAAAGCAACGGCTGAGCAGGGCCGCGATCGAGCCGTGGCTCTATCTTTCGCCAGCCATTATCCTGCTGGTCCTGGTGCTTTTGGTGCCGCTGGTCATCGGCATCAGCTATTCCTTCCGCAAATTCTCGGCCTTCAAGTCGCAATATGTCGGCCTTGCCCAATACCAGGCGATGCTCTCCGACCAGGTGCTCGGCCAGGCGCTGATCAACACGTTGTGGTGGACGGTTGCCAGCCTGTTCTTTCAGTTCTTCCTTGGCCTGGGTCTCGCGCTGCTGCTCGACAAGCCCTTCTACGGCCGCAAGGTCGTCCAGGCGGTGGTGTTCCTGCCCTGGGCGGTGCCGTCCTTTCTCTCTGGCCTCACCTGGGCCTGGCTGTTCAACCCGATCATCGGACCGCTGCCGCATTGGCTGTTCGCGCTTGGCCTGAAGGCGGAGCCGACCAACGTGTTGTCCGATCCCGCCACCGCCATGTGGGGGCCGATCGTCGCCAACATCTGGTTCGGCATCCCGTTCTTCGCCATCACGCTGCTGGCGGCGCTGAAGTCGATCCCCTCCGAGCTGCATGAGGCGGCGGCCATCGACGGCGCTTCGCCCTGGCAGCGCTTCACCAAGGTGACGCTGCCCTTCCTGGCGCCGACCATCATCATCACCGTCATGCTGCGCACCATCTGGATCGCCACCTTCGCCGACCTGATCTTCGTCATGACCGAGGGCGGGCCGGCCGGCTCCACAAGCACGGTGCCTGTCTACATCTATGTCAGCGCCTTCAAGTCGCTCGACAAAGGCTACGCTTCGGCAGTCGCGGTGCTGCTTCTGGTGCTGCTGATCGCCTACGCCATCGGCCTGATCGCCATCCGCCGCACCTTGGTGAGGCACGTCTGATGATCGCCGGTCGCTCCACTTCCTCGCGCATTTTCGGCGGTATCGGTCTCTACGGCGCTATCGCGGCTTACGTGATCTTCGCGCTGTTTCCGATCTTCTGGACGCTCAAGATCTCGGTGACGCCCGAACGCCTGCTCTATTCCGAAGGCATCACCTTCTGGCCATCGCAGACGACCTTTCAGAATTTCGTCACCGTGCTCGAGGCCTCGGACTTTCCGCGCTATTTCCTCAACAGCGTCATCGTCTCGGTGTCGACGGCCGCCATTGTCACGGTCATCGCCACTCTTGCCGGCTATGCCATGTCGCGCTTCACTTTCCGCGGCAAGGCGACTTTGGCGATCCTGTTGCTGCTCACCCAGACCTTCCCGCTGGTCATGGTCATTCCGCCGATCTACCGCATCATGGGCGATCTCGGCCTGACCAACAGCCTGATCGGCCTGATCATCATCTACACCGCTTTCAACACCGCCTTCGCAACCTTCCTGATGCAGTCCTTCTTCGACGGCATCCCGAAAGACCTGGAGGAAGCGGCGATGATTGACGGCTGCACCCGCGCTCAGGCGATGCGCCGGGTGATCGTGCCGCTGACCTTGCCCGGCATGGGGGCAACGCTCGGCTTCGTCTTCACCGCCGCCTGGAGCGAGTTGCTGTTCGCGCTGATGCTGATCTCCAGCGACGAGCAGAAGACCTTTGCCGTCGGCCTGCTCACCTTCATCGGCAAGTTCGCCGTCGACTGGGGGCAGATGATGGCGGCCTCCATCCTGGCGCTGATCCCGGTCTGCGTCTTCTTCGCTTTCCTGCAACGCTATCTCGTCACCGGTCTCACCGCCGGCGCGGTCAAAGGATAAAAGATGGCTTCCGTCACGCTGCAAAACGTCGAGAAGGATTACGGCGCGCTGCGCATCCTGCACGGCGTCGATCTCGAGATCGCCGATGGCGAGTTCGTCGTACTGGTCGGACCGTCCGGCTGCGGCAAGTCCACGCTGCTGCGCATGATCGCCGGCCTGGAGGAAGTTACCGGCGGCGAGATCCATATCGGCGAGCGGCTGGTCAACGACGTCGCGCCGAAGGACCGAGACATCGCCATGGTGTTCCAGTCCTACGCGCTCTACCCGCATATGGATGTCTCCTCCAACATGGGCTTCAGCCTGCTTTTGAAGAAGGCCGAGAAGACGACGATCGACGGCAGGGTGGGCGCTGCCGCCAAGCGGCTCGGCCTCGACGCCTATCTCGGCCGCCTGCCGCGCCAGCTTTCCGGCGGTCAGCGCCAGCGCGTCGCCATGGGCCGCGCCATCGTGCGCGACCCCAAAGTGTTCCTGTTCGACGAGCCGCTCTCCAACCTCGACGCCAAATTGCGCGTCCATATGCGCGCCGAGATCAAGGCGCTGCACCAGCAGCTCAAGACCACTTCGGTCTATGTCACCCACGACCAGGTCGAGGCTATGACCATGGCCGACCGCATCGTCGTCATGCATGACGGCTATGTGCAGCAGGTCGGCCGCCCGTT
Organism: Mesorhizobium sp. B2-6-2; assembly: GCF_006440615.1. Lineage (NCBI taxonomy): Bacteria > Pseudomonadati > Pseudomonadota > Alphaproteobacteria > Hyphomicrobiales > Phyllobacteriaceae > Mesorhizobium > Mesorhizobium sp. B2-6-2. The sequence continues at coordinate 504,513 of NZ_VFUG01000001.1, forward strand.
GGAGCTTTACGACCGTCCGGTCAACACCTTCGTCGCCGGCTTCATCGGCTCGCCCGGCATGAACTTCTTGCCGGCTAAGGTCGCCAAGGGTGGCAAGGCGGATGCCGTGCTCGCCGATGGCCAGAAGCTGCGGCTGCCGGATGGCCTGCCGCTCAGCGATGGCGACGACCTCACCATCGGACTGCGGCCGGAACACGTCAAGCTGGTCGACGACGGCGCGCTGAAGGCCGAGGTCGAGGTGGTCGAGCCGCTCGGCCTGTCGACGCAGTTCTACGTCAGGCTGGCCAACCAGCAGGTCTGCGTCTTTGTCATGGGCCGCAGCGATGTGAGGCCAGGCGACAGGATACGCCTCGCCGCCGATCCGACGGCGCTGCATCTGTTCGATCCGGTGAGCGGCGATCGTATCGGCTAGCTGGCCAACAGCGGCGCGTCATCGGAACGCTCCGCCAGCAACTCACCGGCCGCAGACGTGGGTGTTCAACTCAGGCGCGATCGTCTCGCTGGTCATGGCAACCAACTTGATCGCTTAACGGTCGACGTCTTCGAGAATGCCGAGCAGTGAATTGCGGCTTTCGAGGCCCACGCTCTGCTAAACTCCTGTTGATTCGTCTCGACAGGAAAAGGCATGAGCAAGGCCCTCGGCACATTCGCACTGGTCACGGTTTTGAGCGCTTTGCTGATGGCGCTGTCATTGGCCGTGGCGAGGCACGGCTATCCCTATGGCGCGTTCGGCGTGAAGCGTCTCGACGGCATCGCCGAGGCCGGCTCGTTCCTGGCGATCGCGGCCGTCTATTTTTTCGCTGCCATGCTGATGATGATCCTGCCCATCCGCGCCGCCGGCGTCGTGCTGACCCATGCGGCCGATGCGATCTTCTGGGCGACGATCGTATTGTTCGCGACCATCGTCGGCTCGCTGCTTGCCAGATGGGCCTTCGGCCAGCACGAGGTGCTCTGGGCGCTTTTCAACTGGCGTTTCCTGTTCGTGGCAGTGATCGTTGCGGCGCAACTCACCATGAACGAGCTTCGCCGCAACATCCTGCTCAGAAGCCTGTTCTTCGTCGCCTTCGGCGCGGTCACGCTCGCCTGCCTGTTCTGGTCGTTCTCGACCTGACGCGGCAAGGCCCTAGGTTTGTCGCAGAAGGCCGGTAGACCTGCCACGGGACAATCATTATATCATTTGTCCGACAATTGACCGGCCGACGGACTGCCGCTACCCCCAGCTCCAAGGAACAAGACAATGACCGTGCTGCGTAAGAACCTGATCGACGGCGAGTGGCTTGGCGAGGCCGGCTCGCGCAACATCAACCCGTCGAACACCAACGACATCGTCGGCGAATATGCTTCGGCCGGGCCTGAACAAGCCAAGCAGGCCATCGCGGCCGCCAAGGCGGCCTTTCCGGCCTGGTCGCGCTCAGGCCCGCTGGCCCGCCATGCGGTGCTGAAGAAAACCTCCGACGAGATCATGGCACGCAAGGACGAGATCGGCCGGTCGCTCGCGCGCGAGGAAGGCAAGACGCTGGCAGAGGGCGTCGGCGAGACGATCCGCGCCGCGCAGATATTCGACTTCTTCGCCGGTGAGACGCTGCGTCTGTCGGGAGAGATGGTGCCGAGCGTTCGGCCTGGCGTCGGCGTCGAGATGACGCGCGAAGGCGTCGGCGTCGTCGGCATCATCACGCCGTGGAATTTCCCCATCGCCATCCCCGCCTGGAAGGTCGCGCCGGCGCTGGCCTACGGCAACACGATCGTCTTCAAGCCGGCCGAACTGGTTCCTGAAAGCGCCTGGACCATCGTCGATATCCTGCACCGCGCCGGCCTGCCCAAGGGCGTGCTCAACCTCGTCATGGGCAAGGGTTCGGTGGTCGGCCAGGCGATGCTCGATGATCCCGATGTCAACGCCATCTCCTTCACCGGCTCGGTCGGTACCGGCAAGCGCGTCGCCGCGGCAAGTGTGGAGCACATGCGCAAATTCCAGCTCGAAATGGGCGGCAAGAATCCGCTCGTCGTGCTCGACGACGCCGATCTCGCGGTGGCCGTCGACTGTGCGGTCAACGGCGCTTATTTCTCGACCGGACAGCGCTGCACGGCGTCCTCGCGCCTGATCGTCGCCGACGGCATCCACGACCGTTTTGTCGACGCGATCAAGGAGCGGCTGGACAAGCTCGTCATCGGCGATGCGCTCGATGCCAAGACCCAGATCGGTCCGGTCGTCGACCAGACCCAGCTCAAGCAGGACGAGGATTACATCGCCATCGGCCGCCAGGAAGGCGCCGAGCTCGCCTTCGGCGGTGACCGGCTTGAGCGTGGCGCGCCTGGCTTTTATCTGCAGCCTGCGTTGTTTGTCGGCTCGACCAATGCGATGCGCATCTCGCGCGAGGAGATTTTCGGCCCGGTCGCCAATGTCATCCGCGTCAAGGACTATGACGAAGCGCTAGCTGTCGCCAACGACACACCGTTCGGCCTCACTTCCGGCATCTGCACCACCAGCCTGAAGCACGCGACGCATTTCAAGCGCAACTCCGAAGCCGGCATGGTGATGGTCAACCTGCCGACGGCGGGCGTCGATTTCCACGTGCCGTTCGGCGGCCGCAAGGGCTCGAGCTACGGCCCGCGCGAACAAGGCCGTTACGCGATGGAGTTCTACACCACGGTGAAGACCGCCTATACATTCGCCGGCTAGAGCAATTCCAGGAAAAGTGTTGGCGGTTTTCCGTCCGGAATTGCGTAAAAACAAGGAGATAGGGCGTTTCGCCGTTTCCATGAAACGGTGAAACGCACTAGTCCAATCCGGGAGGAGAGCGATGAGCGTGGCCGACATGACATGGCTCAACCCGCCGCCGCACCACACGGTCGGCGACGGCACGCTCACCGTCCGAACAGGCAAGGACACCGACTTCTGGCGCGAGACCTTCTACGGCTTCTGGCGTGACAACGGCCATTTCCTCTACCGTTCCGTCGAGGGTGATTTCAGCGCAGAAGTCACCGTCAAGGGCGACTACAAGGTGCTCTACGATCAGGCGGGGCTGATGCTGCGCCTCAGCGAAACGCACTGGATCAAGGCCGGCATCGAATACACCGACGGGCTGGCATACTTCTCCGTCGTCGTCACCAACGACACGTCCGACTGGTCGCTAGTCGCCATTGCCGCCGGCAAGGACGGCGTCAGGATCCGCCTGACCCGCCACGCCGAGGCGATCCGCATCCAGTATCTGGACGCCTCGGACGGCCATTGGAAACCGGTGCGCCTGGCCTATTTCCCGATCTCGAAATCGGTCGATGTCGGCATGATGTGCTGCTCGCCGCAGCGCGAAGGCTTTGAGGCGACCTTTTCCGGCTTCACGATCGGGCCGGCGATTGCAAGGGACCTGCATGGGTGAGTGCGGAACCGCGTGGTTCTTTCGCGATTGCCGCGACAAGGGTAACACGGCGCCTTGCCAGACGCAGCATGGCACGGGCCGGCGGCCAGGCAAACCTTCGCTGCCGTTTGGGGGCAAGGCTTTTCTGCGTACCAGGCTGCGCCGTTGGAAAACCGCCTGGCGCGGCAGGCCGATGTAATAGGCGTTTACCACGGCACGTGCAGGATTTCGAGCTTGGGCAAGCCGATCGGGCGGATCCCCAGATCGTTGGCGAGCACGCCAAAAGCCTCTCAGGTCGGTGCCGGCATGCGGCCGATGGCCGGCCTCTCGTCCTCGGCGGGAATGGCCATCTGGCGGCGCCGGAAAGCCGGCAATGGGCTCAGCTTGAACAGGCCGTAATAGACGACGAAGGACGCCATGAAATAGGGGCCGAGCATCTCGACCTCGAAGAAGGAGCGGATCAGCATCAGCCCGGTCGCGCCGGCAAGCACCACCGAATCGGCACTCCACCCGCCGAACACCACCTTCGATACGTGGCCGTAGAAGGCGCGCAGGATGACCAGCGCCAGCAAGGTGACGCCGACGAAGCCGATTTCGACCAGCGTCTCGACATAGGTGTTGTGGAAGTGGAAGCCGGAGCGCGTCGAGATATAGAATTCCGCCCACAGCCGCTCCGGATCGGCAAAACCCTGCACCCAATAGGCGGCATAGCCATAGCCGAGCAGCGGACGCTGCTGCGCTGCTTCCCAGCCCTGTTCCCACAGATAGGTGCGGCCGGTGAGCGTCGAATCCTTGCCGAAGATGCCGAGCACGACATCCAGCAGCCCGAGGTTGAGCGCTGCCACCACGCCCGTCACCAGCGCCCCGGCGCCGACGATGAACAGCACCCGGCGATAGCGTCGCGACAGGACCTTGGTCATGGTGAGCAGCGCCACGATGCCAATGACCGCCGGCAGCGAGGCCACCGACGTCGCCGAATGGGCGATTGCCAGCATATAGACCGACAAAAGCATGATCGGCGCGGTCCAGACGAAGCCCAGCCAGTTCCGTCGGTAGAAGACAAGGAACGCCAGGCAGAAGAAGATGCCGAGCGAAGAGAAGAAGCCGACCTGGTTCTTGGAACCGAAGGCGCCGACGAAATTGACCGTGCCGTCGAGAGTGTCGAGCGCGTAACCGCCGACTCCGAGTGAATAGAGCAGAACGAAGAAGATGCCGATCAGCGAGCCCACCACCAGCGTGCGCACGCTGATGGTCCGCGCCGCGACATAGGCGCAGACGATATGCGAAGAATATTGCACTGCCGCGCGCGCGCTGATGCCCGCCGCCTGCGACCAGAACACCGAGAGGCAGACATAGGCCGCAAGCAGAATGGGCAGCCAGGCGCTGGAGAGTTTCCAGGTGAAGCGCCGATAGTCGACGAACAGCAGCGGCAGCCAAACGGCGTAGTAGGCGAGGATCAGGATCTGGCCGAAATTGGGCGAGTAGGCGAAGGCGAGCGTGGAAACCGCGACGGCGAAAATGCCGTAGGTCTCGTTGCGATCGGGATCGATCAGGATGGATTTTGGAATCTTCATACCGGCTTTTTGTCCCGCGCTAAGCCACGGCCCGGGCGCGCTGCATCTGCCGCTGCAGGAAGCGCCGCACCGGCTCGTCATAGACGCGCGTGGCGATGTCAGCGATGACGACAATCATCGCCGCCATGACGATGCCGAATAAGGGATGATGCGCGAACGGATCGATCGAGAAGGCCTTGCCGGCCCCGGCGATGATCATCAGCATCGGCGTGTGGACGATGTAGATCGGGTAGGAAATCCGCCCGAGCCAGCCATAGACGCCTGACAGTCGCGGCGCGGTAGGCGCCACCGCGCCGGTCATCACCATGATCGGGAAGACGATGACGATGGTGCAGAGGTCGTAGGCAATGCGCGCGCCGCCGGCAGCCGGGGCAATGGCGAAGACGGCAAGCGTGAGCAGGATCGCGCCCTCGACCCAGAAGCCGCGCCGCAGGAAGCCGAAGCTGCCCTGCCAGCGCGCCATCGATCGGCAGAGCAGCACGCCCAGGAAGAACGAGAAGGTTACGCGCGGCAGCCCGCTGACGATGGTCTTGCCAGTCATGCCAAAATCGAGCGTGCCGGCGAAAACCGAGGCGACGACGAGCAGCACGAGGCTGGCGCCGACGATCCCCGTCAGCACCCGCCGCGACAGGAGCACGAAGACAGCGACATAGGCGATGTTGACGATGAGCTCGAAGAACAGCGACCACGATGCCGGGTTGAGAGGAAAGATCGTGTGATAGGCGTCGCTGACCAGCGGGATGAAGAACATGCCGGTCGTCAGCTGCATGCCGATCTCGGACAGCGGCATGTATTCCGCCGGCATCAATCTGTTCTTGACCAGCAGATAGAAGAAGCCGAGCAGCGTGCCGGCTAGATAGAGCGGATAGAGCCGGATCAGGCGGATGGCCACGAAAGTGCCGAAGCCCATGCCGGTTTCGATCTTGCGGTCATAGGCATGCGCGATGACGAAGCCGCTGAGCAGGAAGAACAGATCGACCGCGAGATAGCTCGACGGCAGCACCTTGCCGTCGGCGAGGAATGGCGAGAAATGGTAGAGCATGACGCTGATCGCCGCCACGCCGCGGATGGCGTCGAGGTTCAGATACACGTGACGCTGGGCTGCGGGCTGCATGTTATGCCTTCAAGCGGTCCAAACAGATCGCTCGCCCGCGCTGCGCGCGAACGAGCCTGGCTTGTCCCTCCCGCCTCCGTTCCCGGTTCGCTTCGGACAAACCCGGGCCGGCGGCGCTATTGGCTGGCCGTCGGCGCCAGCTTCACCTTGATCACGTCGCCCGGCAGGATAGGCGTGTCTTCCTTGGCTTCGACCTCGCTAGTCTTGCCGTCGACGACGCGCACCAGCGAATAGAGCAGGGCTGGCTCTTCATTGCCGGTGTAGGCGGCAGCCGTTGCCGGATCCGATGCCTGTGCGATTAGGCCCTTCTGCATGCCGACCCTCAAGGCCGCCTCATTAAGGTTCGCTTCCGTTGCCTGCCGATCGGCGGTGAGGGTCGAACCCAGTGTGTTGCGGGCATCGATGGCGTCCTGCTCCGCCTTGCTGATCGACTGCTTGGCGGTGAGGATGGCCGTCTCATAGTCCAGGATCTTGCCCTGCAGGTCGGTGACCGACTGTTGCGAGGAAAGCAGGCGCGCATTGGCGACCAGGCCCTTCTGCGCCAGTGGACCGATGCTGTCGGCCTGCTTCGAGGCCAGATCGACCTGCTTCTGCTGATTGGCGATCTTTTTTTGCAGCGATTCGATTTCCGACTGCAGAACACCCTTCAGATCATCCAGCGCATCGAGTTTCAGCTTCAGCGATTTCTGGTCGGAGACCAGGATTGCCGTTTCGTCGGCGACGATGGTCGGCAATCTCGAATCGCCCTGAATTTCCTGAGGCACCTCGAAAGTCGTTTTCCCGGCGAGGTCGGCGTCGATGCGGGCTCGCCTGACCATCAGCCGCAAGCGCTGGTCGTCATAGATTTCATAGCTGCCCTTGGCGGTGATCAGATCCTTTTCGAGCTGCGGACCATAGTCGGCATTGCGCCTTATACCGCCGGCAATGCTGATTGCCTTGAGCACAGTCAGATCGGGCACGAAGGGAAACTGCCCGGGGTTCTGGACTTCGCCGGAAATGTAGAACGGCCGGAACTGCGCCATCTCGACCGAAGCTTCCGGCTTGTCGGGCAGCGCCAGCTTGCGCTGCAATGCAAGCCCGATCGCGGAAGCGATCTCCGCTGTCGTCTTGCCGGCGGCCTGCATGTCGCCGACGAACGGCACCGAGAGCGTCCCTCCCGGGCCGACCGCGTATTCGCCATTGAGGGCCGACCAATCGCGGAACGTGCCGTCGACCGTCTGCCATTCGGCGACCCGGATGTTGAGCTTGTCCAGCGGTCCAAGCCGATAGTCGCTGGCGGCAGCGACCTGCGGCATGACCAGCAACGCAGCAAGCAAGACGCCCCCGAAGCGGGCTGTGGTCCTGGATATGAGACTGCATGCGAAGGGCAGTCCGAAGAGGTCTTTTGTCAAATACGTTTTCCGATTCGCTTTGGCCCCATCCGCCCGATGAGATCACTGCCGGATGCCTGCCCCGAATCTGGCGGAGCAGGCCCGTCGGTCAATAGCTGCCGCGTGACATCCACACGGCAGGAACAGTCTTGAAGATGATGCGAATATCCCCGGACAACGACCAGTTCTCGACATAATGGCGATCGAAGGCGACGCGCGTGTCGTAGGATACGTCGTTGCGGCCGCTCACCTGCCACAACCCGGTGAGACCAGGGCGCGACTTCAGGTAATAGACCGCCGCGCTGCCGTAGATTTCCAATTCGTCGCGCACGACCGGGCGCGGGCCGACAAGACTCATGTCGCCCTGCAGGATGTTGAGGATCTGCGGCAGCTCATCGAGGCTGAGCTTGCGAAGCACCTGGCCGACACGGGTGACGCGCGGATCGTTCTTCAGCTTGCGCGTCGCGATCCATTCGGCGTTGGCTTCCGGATTGGCCGCCAGATACGCAGCGAGCACGCGCTCGCCATCCGGCACCATGGTGCGGAATTTGAGGCAGGAGAAAATCCTGCCGCCGCGGCCGATACGCTTGTGGCCATAGAAGATCGGACCGTTATCCGAAAGCTTGACCAACAGCGCGACCATCAGGAAGAGCGGGCTCAGCAGGATCAGCCCAGCCAGGGAACCAACGACATCGAAACTGCGTTTGAGCAGACCGCCGATGGGGGGTGGAAAATCAACGCCGGCCTGCGCAAAACTCGCATTAGCCGACTTGGCGACGTCCCTCATGCAGAAGCTCCATACGTTGAACGGATGGTTTACGGCAAGATACCAAAAAAATGCTGCAGCGCAACACACAATTTCCCATCGCGTTGAAATGTTCACGTCATGAATTGATTAAATAATAAACCTGCCTTGCCCAAATTTTCACCTTTGTGGCGCGTTTATGACAAGGTGAGAGAAAACCAGGAAAATGTAGTCCGCTTTTCGGGCCATTTTTGGACAGTGCATTCTTTGCTGCAGAAGAAACTCGGTTGCATGCCGCTGGAAGCACTCGCAATGGTAAGTTATTCACATAAAATACTAATCAAAGCCATGAGTTTGACTGAAGCGGCAGACGTCTCATTGAATAGCTATCGGAGCCAGAGTGTGCGGCGCAGCATGGCAGAGTCGATCTCGTAAAATCGTTGGAAACCATATCTGCACGGCCTTGCTCCGGCAGGCCGGCCTTAATAGAGTCGCAAATTGTTCCTGTCATAGTCTGCATGGGTAAGGAAGGTCGGAAGCAACCGGCCGGATTGGGCAGCCAGAAAGAGCTCTTTGGCGCAACGGGGAGTTACGCGGGTGGGTAAGTCGCAGCTTCTGCATGCTCGTCTCGGTTGAGAGGGCGGCGGTCATGTCTTTGCCGAAATTCATCGTCGGAATGATCTTCGCGCTCGCGATCGTCATCGGCTGGTCCTATTTCGATGGCGCGTCGGCGGGAACCATCCTGCTTCGCACTATCGTCTGCGCCGTCATTATCCAGGCTGGCTATTTCCTTCTGGTCTTTGCCATGATCGGGGGAGCCACGCCGACATCGGCCGACAAGACCCGCGAGGCGGACCGCGGCCCGATCCTGAGCAAGGTCGCCGAAGGCGAAAAGCTAAGCGCCAGACGCAGCCTCCACTGAACGTTCGACCGGCGCGGAGGTCAGCCCGGCCGCGATCGGTGGCGCGCTTTCGCGCTCCGCCTGCTCGCCGGACAGCATCCTCGCAAGCCGGCTGCCGGCTTTCGCCTTCAACCGCCGATATTGTCCGACCTCGACGATGCGTCCGTTCTCGATGGCCACGACCCAGTCGGCGAAGGCGATCATCGACGGCCGGTGCGCGATGGTCAAAATCGTCATCCGGCCGCGCAGCGCCTCGATCGATTGCGCGATCAGCGACTGATTCTGCCAATCGAGCGCGCTTGTCGCCTCGTCGAGGATGAGCAGCGAGGGCTTGCGCAGCAGCGCACGCGCCAGTGCGATGCGCTGCCGCTCGCCGCCGGAAAGGCGGACGCCGCGGTCGCCCACCACCGTATCGAGCCGCGAGTCCAGCCGCTCCACGAAATCGGCCGCATGGGCGTTTCGCAGGGCCGCCCACAATTCTTCGTCGCTGGCCTCAGGCGCCGCAAGACGCAGATTGGCGGCGATCGTGTCGTGCAGCAGGAACACATCCTGCGGCACATAGGCGACCTGATCGCGCCAGGCCCTGCGATTCTGCGCCGTAATCTCCACGCCGTCGGCCAGAATACGTCCCTGGGTGGGTTCAAGCAGCCCAAGCAGCATGTCGGCGATCGTGCTCTTGCCCGAACCCGAAGGGCCGATCAGCGCCGTCACCTTGCCGGCCGGCAGACCGAAGGTGATGTCGCTGACCACCGGTTTGCCGTCGCTCTCGCCATAGGCGAACGCCACATCGCGGATGTTGAGGCCCGTCTCAAGCGCCAGTTTTGCGCCTTGTTCGTTCACGTTCTCTTCCGGCTCGCGCTCGGCATCGAAGCGAGCCTGGAGGCTTTGCATCGAAGCATAGGCCGGCAGGTTGATCAGCACCTGTTGGGTCTGAAGCTGCATGTCCATGAAGCGCGGCGCGACCCGCATGAAGACGAGCAGCAGCACGACGATCTCGGCCAGCGACAGGTGAAAGCGAACCAGCGCGATATAGATGAAGAGGCTCAGCCCGATCACGCTCGTAACCTGGAACAGAGCGGTGCCGAGCGAGCTGTTGCGGACGAAGGCGATGTTGTCGGCCTTCATCCTGTCCAGCGTCGCGCCGAGCTCGGCAAAATAGCTTGCCTCGACATTCAGGCTCTTGGCGACCTTGATGCCGCCGAGGAACTCGGAGACCGTGCGGTATTGGTCCTGGCGATTGCCGGTCAGCGTGCGGCCATAGGCGCTGGCGCGCGCCCGGAACGGCTGCAGCGCAACCAGCAGCACCAGACCGACAAGGATGGCGAAGCACGTCATCACCGGCGAGATGAACAGCGAGACAATGAGATAGCCGGCCAGGAGCAGTGTGGCTTGGGTCAGCATCAGCAGCGAGAAGGCCGCAACCTGCACCCGGTCGACGTCGCCGTTCAGCGCATGGTCCAGATCGGAGCTGCGGATGCGGGTGAAAACGCCCCAGCGCGCCTTGCCGACGCTCTCGAACAGGTTCATGCGCACGCGGTTGACGAAGTCATAGAGCAACCGCGCCATGTAGACCGACTTGAAGCGGTTGAACATCGCTTGCAGCGCCACCAGCGCGACGAGCAGTGAGAGCACGCTCGCGAGCGACAGCATTCCGCCGGGCACCAGCCGATGCAAGGCCTCCGGCACCCGCACCGCATAGTCCTGGTCGGGCTTGCCGATCAGGCGCAGCAGCGGAACGAGCAGCAGGATCGAAATGCCTTCGGTGAGGCTCCCCAGGATCAGGAAGGCAAGCGCCGTCGCCGTGCGCCGTCCGCCGACATGCGCCACCATGGCGCCGAAACCGGCGACATCGCGCAGAAGCGACAGGCGAAACTTCGAGGACCAGCCCATACCCTGGCTCACCTTGTTCCGGACGCCAGGTCGGTTTCGATCGCGGCGACAGCTTCGTCGAGCCTGGCGAGTCCGGCCGGCACTTCGAGGCGGTTGACGCCGATCAGCCCGGCGATCTCAGCGCATTGGCTGAGATGCGTGGCGGCGAGATCGCCGGTCAACGCCTGCCGGCCGAAGCGCGTGATGTATGAGAATTTGATGATCGCCGGCAGCGCGGCGACACCGGCAAGCTGCGAGATCGCCGCGCGTTCGCCGCGCTCGAGCACATAGATGCGCGATACCGGCACCGCCTCAGTGGCAAATCCGTCGTGCAGCCGATGCTGCGCCTTGTCGATTTGCGGATGCACCTGCGGGCGCACTTCCGCCTGCTCGAGGTGAATGGCGCCGGCCGCGTCCGCGGCCAGCTTGAGCTGCGGAAATCCGGGCAGGATCATCGGTCGTCCAGGGTCGGACAAATCCAGCGCGACGACGTCGTCGGTGAGCAGTCGATGGCCGGCGCGGATCATCGCGCCCGCCGTCGTCGACTTGCCGGCGCCCTTGTCGCCCATGAAGATCACGCTCTTGCCGCCGACGGCAATGGCGCTGGCATGCAGGACGAGCAGCCCGCGCCGATGCAGGGCAAGAGCCATCACCGGCCCGAGCAGCGGAAAGGCAAGCAGCGGGTCGTCGATCCCCGGCGCCGGATCGACATCGATCCGGTTGGCGCCGCTGATCATGAAGGTGCCGACCGCCTGCCAGGAAAGATATTGGCGCGTCGCGTCGAAACGAAAGGCCGTGGCGCCATGCGATGCGCCGTCGAGAAAGGCGATCTGCCCGACCGCGATCTCCAGGTCCGGTGTCGCCGGCGCCGTCGGCGTCAGTTCCGGCAAGGCCACGTCCGAGCTGACGATCAGCCCGTAGGCCTTGTAGAAATGGCGGACACGTCCCGCCATTGTCCCGGTGGCGGGCCCCGGGCGCGCAAGGGAAGCGATCGGAAGATTCATGCGGGGCTTCCTTGGACTTGCCGCAGCCACAGCGACAGCGAAACCGAGCGCCAGACATGCTGGACTTCGGGCAGCGTTGCCTGCTCGGGCTGGCTGAGCACGCGCTCATAGACGGCGTTCACTTCAGCCAGATTGACATAGGGCGCGATCCGCTCGCCGTCCGATATCAGCAGCCTGTCCAGAAGCTCGCGGTGGTTGCCGAGCATGCCCTTGACCAGGTTGGCGGTGAAATCGATCTTGTCGCGCCGCCATTGCACGGCCGGCGGCAGAATGCCTTGCATCGCCCGGCGCAGCACGTGGCGGCCAAACCCGTCCCTGAGCTTTTCCTCGCCGGGCAGCGCCAGGCAGAACTCGACGAGCGGTTTGTCCCAGAACGGATAGCGGGGCTCGACGCCGGAATTGGCGGCGGCCTTGTCGAGCACTTCGAAGGCGTGCGGCACCAGCCCGGTGGACAGCAGCCAGCGATGCGTCAGCGCTTCGCTGGCGCTCACGGCGGCGGGCATGTAGCCGCTGCGATGAAAGCGCTCGGCAAGATCGGTGCGCCTGGCAAGGTCCGGATTGACCAGGCCCGCCCAGGCGCGCGGCGCCGATGCCGGCCTCTGCCGCACCTTGCCGACAAGGCGTCTAGCCATCGATCTCATCCGGGCGATCCGCCAGGCCGGTCCATAAATGGTCAGGAACTTGAAATAGAGGGAGAACATGCCCTCGCCATAGGTGTTGGCGGCGCCGTGCAATTCGCGCCACAGCTCGAGCCAACGGCCGGCATTGGCGAGTTCATGAAGGTGCCCATGGCCCTGCGAGACGACCTCGTCGCCGCCATGCCCATCGAGAAGCACCTTGACGCCCTTTGCGCCCGCGGTGCGGTAAAGGTCGCGGGTCAATGACAGACCGGGCGCCAGGAACGTGCCTTCCTGTTCCTCCAGGATGCGCTCGAACTCGGCGAAGGGCGCGTAATTGCTCACCGCAATCAGCGTGGCATCGAGCGGATTGTCGTCGAGCACCGCATCGATGAACGGCTGCTCGTCCATCGACGATCCCTTGTCGAAGACCAGCGAGAAAGTCTTGAGCTTCGGGTTTCGCTTAGCCGCCGCGCGAAGACCGGCAACGCAAGCGATCGAGGAGGAATCGAGCCCGCCGCTCAGCATCGCGCCGACGGCCGGCGTGCCGCGCATCCTGTTCTCCACCGATTGCGCGAAGAGATGCCGGAATTCCTCGGCCGCGTCCGGGTGCGGCGGCCGCTGCGAAGGCTCGATCTGCCAGTAGCGCTGCAGCACTACCCGGCGGTCGGCGACCGTCATGCTGTGCCGCGCCGGCAGGCGGAAGATCTCGGCGTAGGGCGTGGCCTGCGGATCGTCCGTCAAGCCGGCGAGGAAGCCGGAAATCTGGTGTTCGCTGAGCCGCCTGCCGACGCCGTCCAGCGCCAGGATCGGCCCCATCTCCGAGGCGAAGGCGAAGCGCCTGCCGGTCGAATGATAGTAGAAAGGTTTGACGCCGAAATGATCGCGCGCGCAAAACAGCGCCCGGCGCTCGCCATCCCATATGGCGAAGGCGAAATCGCCCTGCAGATAGGTCGGGCAGGCCTCGCCCCATTTAAGATAGGCGCGCATGATGAGCACCGCGTCGGCGACCGACCGGTCCCGCATGCCGAGCCGCGCCAGAAGCTCGTCGCGATTGTCCAGCCGGCAGTCGGCGGTGATGGCGAGCTTGCCGCCGGCCATCGTCAGCGGCCCGGGCCCGTCCTCGCCGGTCGTGTCGAGCCAGGCGTGGCCGAGCGCGACGCTGCCGTCCGCCCACCATGAGCTGCCGTCGCGGGCGCGGTGGCGCATGCGCGAAAGCATCTCTTGGATATCGCCGGCCGCGGCGGGCCGGCTGTTGTCGCTGAGCACGATTCCAGCGACGCCGCTCATCGCTCACGACCCATGGTCGACCAGATGGGCAAATCCTTTGATCGAGCCGCCAAGCACGATGTGGTTGCCGCTCATCAGCCAGGCATGCGCCTTGAGCTCGCTGCCAGTCCCTTGCTCGATGCCGATGCTGATTTTCGAGGCGCTGCCCTGGCGGGCGAGCAGATATTGTCCGGCCAGCGCTTGGGTCAGGCAGCTGGCGCCCGGCACGAGCCGCGCCGCGGCGGCAACGCCCCATGCGACACGCCGCAGGTCGGCGACGCTGGCGTCGCGTCTGGCGTGCAGTCCCGTCACCAGCCTACGGACACGGTTATAGGAGGACAGCGTCAGCGCGAGCCGCACAACGCTCACCACCGTCAGGCAGCGCGCCAGAAACAGCATTTCCCGGGCGCTCAGCGAGCGGAGCCTAGACCAGTTCCTCATTGTAGAGCCTCGCAAGCCCTGCTTCGCTCAGCCCCTTGAGCAAGCCCTCGACATCGGCCCTGCAGCGTTCGGCATCGACATTGTAGCGCGCAAGCACGGCGCTGCGGATATCGAGCATCGATCGCGGCTCCTGGATCTGCTCCCAGATGAAGGCACCGACGCCGTTCAGGCTGTAATAGACATTGGATTTGAGGTGGAGCAGCGCCAGTCCGGCGCCGAATTCACAAGCCACCGCCTCGTTCGTCGCGACGACGCGGTCATGGTCCGAAGGGTTCCAGTGCATCCTAAAACCTCGTTGCTGGCCCGTCGCGCCCTATGGCTTCCACCGGGATCGGTTGCCTGCGACCCTCGGCAGGAATCCGGGGGACAAAAGCCCCCCGGCTCACCTGTTGGAGAGCATCCGGAGCCCCAACTCAGACACCCGGATACCTGTCTGAGTTTTAAGAGAAAGTCAGCTCGCCGACCGGCGTGTGCGCGGGAAAGCTCGCGTCGAGCGCCGTCGTGCCCGCACCGCCCTGCGTGATAGTTTCAATCGAACCGTGAACCGTCAGGCTGGGGGTTTCATACTCATGCTTTTCAACATTCTGTTCCATTGTACTCTCCAATTAAGGACTGGAAGCGGCTGCAGAATGCCGCCAACATATCGCTATGCTGCAGCGCAATTGCTGCATGGCAACATCCATGAGTCAAGCTTGATTTACCAAGCATTAATCAATTCTTGGTTGCGCTCGCATCCGTTGTTGATCAAGGCGTAGGCAGCGTCATCCTAAACTTCACCCATCCAGGAATTCAACCGCAGGTCCATACTGTTTAGGTAACCATTTGATTTATCAGCGATAATTTCTCAGGCAAAAAAGACATATCGCAATTGCGAAGAAATTGCCTCAAAAAATCGCCATTTTCCGGCCAGCCGGGACGCCCCTGGAATTGTCTTCAAAAGTGATTGAACGCATAGCGATTTTTAAACGCTGGGGTTGCGGTCAGGAGGCGACCTCAGCCGCTTTTAGCGTGATCGCACCAATTTTTCCGATGCTTTTCTTCGCAGTTGCAGTATAACCCCTTTGGGCGGCATTTTGCGGAGAACGACATCGGGCATGGCGGTGCAGGATGGCTCCTATGAAAGGCTGCGCGCCGCCGGCTGCGCCGACGAAGTCGCTTATGTGCAGGCCTGCCTGAGGCTGTTTTTCGCGCCACGAGCCAATATCACGGATGGCCGGGTCGATGTGCCCGCGCCGACGGTGTCGGCCGCCCCGAACACCGCGACCCCAATTTCGGCAACCCCAATTTCGGCAACCCCAGTTTCGGCCACCAATGTCGCCGACGTCGCCAGGCTGAACAAGGTCGCCGTGTTCCTGCTCAAGGCGCTCGCGCCGGCGCCCACGGATGCCGCGCCTGCGGAATTGCCTGGCTGGCTCGACAGCTACCGCCGGCGAACCATGTCGATGAACGTCGCTTGCATCGGCGATTCGATGGCCATCGCTCGTGTGCTGCGCGACAGGCAGGTCGATTTCGTCTTCCTCAAGGGGCCGCTCCAGCAGCATCTGCTTTATGGCGACCATTTCATGAAGCCATCCGGCGACGTCGACATACTGGTTTCGCCGACCGGTTTCGCCAAGGCCCGCGATGCGTTGCGCACGATGGGCTATGAGGTTGCCGGCAAGTCGCGCTCGGTCTGGTGGGTGCGCTTCCTCGGTGAGCAGCATATGGTGCGCGAAGACGGCGCGAGGGCCTCGACGGTCGACCTCCACCACCGGCTGCAGCAGCCGGGTTCGCCCAGCCCGCGCGACACCGACGGCTTCCTGCGCCGCAAGCGCGAAGTCGAGGTGGCCGGCGCCGCCATGCCGATCATCTCGGCGGCCGACACCTTGCTTTTGTCCTCGATCAGCGTCGCCAAGGCCTTTTTCAACCGCGAGCCCTGCGCCGGCTATGTCTGCGACGTCAGGGCCAGCGCCAGCCGCCTGAGCGAAGCCGAGCAGCGGAGGGTGCTCGACCACGCCGCCGAACAGGGCCTGGCGGATACGCTGCTCTTGGGATTGCGCGCCGCCGACGTGCTGCTCGGCGGCGACGGCACGCTGCTTTCGGATCGCGCCACCCGCATGCTGGCCCGCATCGACAACGCCGACCTCTTCCACATGGTAATGGCGCCGTGGCTCGCGTCCCTGCGCTGGCCGCAGCGCCGCCATGTGCTGTGGGAACTCTGCGGCCGCGAGCCGGTCCGCTACCTAGCCGAAGCCGGCTGGGCGGCCTCCGCCGACCTCAGCCGGCGCATCTTCGAGCGCCCGGCCACGGCCGAGCCGGCGCGGAGCGAAGTGATCAGAATCGTGGGCGGGGCGGCCAATCATGCAAGCGAAAGGTGAGCCCATGCCCGTGACGACGCCCACAACGACCTCCGGGGTCTGCGTCATCATCGCCGCGCGCAATGCGGCGCGCACCATTCCCGGCGCCATCGCCTCGGCGCTGCGCGAGGCCGAAGTCGCCGAAGTCGTCGTGATCGACGACGCCTCCACCGACGACACCAAGGATGTGGCTTTGGCCGCCGACGACGGCAGCGGCCGGCTTGCCGTCATCCGTTTCGACGTCAATCGCGGTCCTTCCGCCGCGCGCAACGCCGCTATCCAGGCCTCCAAATCGCCCTTCATCAGCATTCTCGACGCCGACGATTTCTTCCTCGAAGGCCGCTTCCGCCGGCTTTTCGCCAGCGCCGACTGGGATTTCGCCGCCGACAACATCATGCTGATCCGCGACGATGCCGCGACCGACCTCGCCAAGGTCGCCGCCCCGCCTTTCGCGGCCGAGCCTGAATTTCTCGATTTCGAGCGCTTCATCGACGGCAACATCTCGCGCCGCCGTGTGCGGCGCGGCGAGCTCGGTTTCCTCAAGCCGGTGATCAGCCGGGCTTTCCTCGAGCGGCATGGGTTGAGCTACGATGAGAACCTCAGGCTTGGCGAGGACTACGAGCTCTACGCGCGCGCTGTCGCTTACGGGGCTCGGTTCAAGATCATCAAATCTTGCGGCTATGGGGCGATCGTGCGCGCCGATTCGCTGAGCGGCCGCCACAGGACGCAGGATTTGAAGCGTCTTGCCGATGCCGATCTGGCGCTGCTCCAGATAGACAGCCTTCCGGAGCGCTCAAAGGCCGCGTTGCGGCGCCATGAGCGCCATGTCCGCGACAAATACCGGCTGCGCAACTTTCTTGACGTGAAAGCCGAGCGTGGGCTGGCATCGGCCGCGGCCTACGCTTTCGCAAGCCAGTCGAATCTGATCCCGATCGTGCGCGGCGTTGCCACCGACAAGCTCGACGCGCTGTTCCGCCGCACCGGGATTGTTGCGCCGCAGCAGATGCCGCCGACGCGCTTCCTGATGGCGGCAACCAGCGCCGCAAGCGGGTGATCCGCATTGTCCCGGAAGCCGCCGTCCCTCAAAAAATCGCATTCCGGAAACTATGATGTTGCCTAGTCGCTGCTGGAATGGCACTCTATGTTGCAATGCAGCAATTTCGAAAGGCCGATAGGATGGCTTCGATTTTTAGCTTCAGATCCCGGGATCCGGCTCGCGACCGGCAGACCGATCTCCAGCGTTTCGACCGGCTGGCGAAGCTGTTCGATCAGATCGCGGCCGAGATCGAGGCGGAGAAAACCGGACTGGAGAATCGTTATAAGTCGACGGCTGCCAACGCCGCCTTTCTGGTCGAGGCGATGGAGAATGGTTCGGCGTCGGCCAGCAAGGGATCGGATGTCGCCGCGAT
Organism: Mesorhizobium sp. B2-6-2; assembly: GCF_006440615.1. Taxonomy (NCBI): domain Bacteria; kingdom Pseudomonadati; phylum Pseudomonadota; class Alphaproteobacteria; order Hyphomicrobiales; family Phyllobacteriaceae; genus Mesorhizobium; species Mesorhizobium sp. B2-6-2. Next base: position 522,515 of record NZ_VFUG01000001.1, read on the forward strand.
GACCAAGTCGATCCTGAACTGCGAGCGGCGCATTGCGGAGCTCGCTCGCCAGAAAGGCCTGGTGAAGGAACTGCGCCATTCGCTCGACGCGATCGTCGAGGATGGTGCCGACCGGTCTGCTGCGCAGGCGACGGCAAGAGGCTGACGGCGCGTCAGGCGCCGTCATCGGCACGAGACGTTACAGGACACTAGAGGAGTTCACAGGGCGGAAGATCGGAAGCGGCTCGCTCATGCGAACCGAGGATGACTTTGGGTTGGGCGGACAACACAAGGTGAGTTTGTTATGAACGCAGATCCGGACAACACCTCCACCGAGGCGGCTTGCGCGATGTCGCAGGCGCCAGGGAGCGGATTAACCAGCCTGAGGCTCGGCGTGGTCGGCGCCCTGTTTGCGGTCGTTGCGGCCCTTGCGGCGGGCCCGCAACCCGCGCATGCGCAAGCGGCGCAGCAAGAGCTGCAAAGCGCGCCGTCCTTCGTCGATGATTTCTCGAATTTCAGCCAGTCCCGCTGGTTCGTCTCGGACGGCTGGACCAATGGCGCCCACCAGAACTGCACGTGGTCGAAAGATCTCGTGCGGCTTTCCGACGGCGTGCTTTCGTTGGGCTTCGAAAAGCGCAAGCTGAAGGACCGCGAGTTCGCCTGCGCCGAGATCCAGACCAAGCAGCGCTACGGCTACGGCGTCTATGAGGCACGGATGAAGACCGGCACCGGCTCCGGCCTCAACGCCGCCTTCTTCTCCTATATCGGCCCGCAGGACAAACAGCCTTGGGACGAGATCGACTTCGAGGTCCTCACCAAGGATCCGTCGAAGGTGCAGGTCAACAGCTATATCCAGGGCAAGCCGAAGAACGGCAAGCTTGTCGATGTCGAAGGCGGCGCCGATAAGGGCTTCAACGATTATGGCTTCGTCTGGGAGAAGGACCGGCTGCGCTGGTACGTCAACGGCAAGCTCGTCCATGAGGTGACCAACCCCGACGAGTTGCCGAAGCATTCACAGAAAATCTTCTTCAGCCTCTGGGGCAGCGACAAGCTGACCAACTGGATGGGCGCCTTTGTCGATCCCGGCAGCAAGGTGACCATGGAGGTCAAGCGGGTCGCTTTCACCGCTTTGGGCCAGCCATGCCAATTTCCGGAATCGCTGGCATGCAGCATAAGCAATTCCAACTAGGCATGATCGCCAAAGTGGAACCGATTTTGGGATAGGATCATGCCGAACCAACTGGGCCGTTGGGCCTGAGGGACATCTGAACCGGCCGGACCGCTTTTGCGGCCCGGCCTTTGACAGGAATAGAACCAAATGAATTTGACGGTGTTTGGGATTGGCTATGTCGGTCTCGTCCAGGCCGCTGTGCTGGCAGAGGTCGGCCATGAGGTGGTGTGCGTCGATATCGACGAGAAGAAGGTGGAGCGGCTCAACCAGGGCTTGGTCCCGATTTTCGAACCGGGCCTGGAGGCCCTCGTCAGGGAAAACCACGCGGCCGGCCGCATCCGCTTCACCACCGACGCGGCAGCGGCGGTCAGGCATGGCCAGATCCAGATGATCGCGGTCGGCACGCCGCCCGGCGAGGATGGCTCGGCCGATCTGAAATATGTGCTGGCCGTCGCCGAGACCATCGGCCGTGAGATGGACAGCGCCAAGATCGTCGTCGGCAAGTCGACCGTGCCGGTCGGCACGTGCGAGAAGGTGAAGGCCAGGATCGCCGAAACGCTGAAGAAGCGCGGCCGCGAGGATCTCGCCTTCGACGTCGCCTCGAACCCCGAATTCCTCAAGGAAGGCTCGGCGGTCGCCGATTGCATGAAGCCGGACCGCATCATCGTCGGCACCTCCAGCGAGGACACCGAGATGGTGATGCGCGAGCTCTACGCGCCGTTCAACCGCAACCACGAGAAGATGATCGTGATGGACGTGCGCAGCGCCGAATTCACCAAATACGCCGCCAACTGCATGCTGGCGACCAAGATCAGCTTCATGAACGAGATGGCCAATCTGGCCGAGCAGCTGGGCGCCGACATCGAGGAGGTGCGCAAGGGCATCGGCTCGGATCCGCGCATCGGCTACCACTTCATCTATCCCGGCCTCGGCTATGGCGGCTCGTGCTTCCCCAAGGATGTGCGCGCGCTGATCAAGACCGCCGAGGGCGTCAAGTTCGACGCCAAATTGCTGCGCGCCGTCGAGGAGCGCAACAATGCGCAAAAGTCGGTCCTGTTCGACAAGGTCAACCACTATTTCAAGGGCGCGCTCAGGGACAAGACCTTCGCCGTCTGGGGGCTGGCCTTCAAGCCCAACACCGACGACATGCGCGAGGCGCCGGCGCGCACGCTGATGGAAGCGTTGTGGGCGGCCGGCGCCAAGGTGCAGGCCTACGATCCCGAGGCGATGCAGGAGTGCCAGGCGATCTACGGCCTGCGCGAGGATCTGCTTTTGTGCGGCACCAAGGAAGCGGCGCTGCGCGGCGCCGACGCGCTTTTGATCTGCACCGAATGGAAGAGCTTCCGCGCGCCGTCCTTCGATGCGCTCAAGGACGCGCTGACCACGCCGGTCATCTTCGACGGCCGCAATCTCTACGATCCCAAGGTGATCGCGCGCTACGGCATCGAATACTTCTCGATCGGCAGGATGGCGGCATGACTGCTGATTGCCTCAAGGACAATGGCCGTCGCCATGGCTGTGGACTCATGCCGGCGAACGGGGCATCGGCAACAGTATGAGGTCATCAATGGCTGCGCAGCGCAAACCGACGGTCACCGTCATCGTCCCCACCTTCAACCGGCAAAAATTCCTGCCCGAATCCATCGGCAGCCTGCTGCGGCAGACCGTGGTGCCGGATCAGATCCTGATCGTGGACGACGGCTCGACGGACGATACCGGCGCGGTGGCGGCCTCTTTCCCGGCGCCGGTGGAATACTACCGCAAGGAGAATGGCGGGAAATCGACGGCGTTGAATTTTGCCCTGAAGCGCTGCACAGGAGATTTCGTCTGGATATTCGATGACGACGACGTCGCGCACCCGACGGCGCTTGAGCGGTTTCTCGCCGCCTTCGAGCGCGAGCCGGCCGCCGATTTTGCATTCGGCGAGTATGCGCGTTTCCAGCGTTCGGCCCAGATCGAGGAGCAGGATTACGAGATCGTCGCCTTCGGCCATGTCAGCCAGGACAATTTCTTCCCGTCGCATCTCGAATATTGCCACGTCCACCAGCCGGGTCTCCTGGTGCGCCGCCGATGCTACGACGAGGTGGGTGGTTTCAACGAGACCCTGGTCCGGTCGCAGGACTACGAGATGATGTTGAGGCTTGCGCGCCGGTTCAAGGGCGTCAGGGTCGACGGCTTGATGTTCTTCCAGCGCCAGCACGACATGGTCCGCGGCAGCACCAAGGTGGTCATTTCCTACACCGACCGGATCAAGGCCTGGGGCGCGTACGACCGGGCGATCATGGAGGAGGTCTACAAGTCGGTCGATCTGCATGAGTATCTGGATCGCTCGGAGCAGGCCTTGCCGAAGACCGCCGATCTCGAGATGCAGGCGCTGCTGCAGCGGTCGAGCATCATGGCCAGGAAGGGTTTGTGGCATCACGCGGCCGAGGACATCCGCCGCTACGCCCTGCTTGCCGAACGAGCCGGAAAGACGTCGCTCAGCGACAAGGAACGCGCCATCGTGCGGCGTACGTTCGAAGCCTACGATACAGGTTTGGCATCCGCCCCGGCCGACGAATTCGTCTCGGCGGTGAAGGCATGGAGGTCGGGACCGCTGAAGGCCGACATCGTCAGGGAATACATGCATTCCTTCCCGCATTATCTGGCGCGGGACCTGAAGGCGGGAAAGGTGATCCCGGCTTCGAAATTGTTGCGGGAGTATTCGGCGCTGTCGCTTTCCGCTTCGCTCGGCCGGCTGTGTCGGGCGATGACGTCGAAGCTTCCCTTGGCGCGCGGCGCAAGCTGATGAGCCGTGGCTTGCGGATACTCGCCCGGGCCGAATTAGGAGCAGAACGATGAAAGTGCTTTTTGCAAGCGGCAACGGGTACATTCCCGAGTTCACCGGCGGCGTACAATCCAATACGCATCACCTGGTCGAACAGCTGATCGAGCACGGCCATCAGGCGTCGGTCCTCGCCTCGCTGTTCGGCGACGGCATGTTCGGCCTCAAGGCGCGCGCCAAGATGAAGCTGTTGCGGCAGCCCGCGGTCGTCGACAATTTCCCCGGCTATCCGGTGATGCGCGCCTGGTTCCCCTGGGAGGCGGCCGGCTTCGCCGTCGAGAAGACCCAACCGGACGTCGCGGTCGTGCAGTGCCACAAATCCGTCCTGCTCGGAAAGGCGCTTCTTGCCGAAGGCGTGCCGCTGGTCGTTTATCTGCACAATGTCGAATTTCACGAGCTTGCCGGCGATCCGCGCGAACTCAATTCGGCTTTGTACATCGCCAATTCGGAATTCACCGCGCGCACCTACAAGGAACAATTCGGCATCGAGTCCACCGTTCTTCCGCCGACCATCAACGACGCGCTCTACTGCACGCATACGACCGGCGAATTCGTCACCATGATCAATCCCTATGAAGAGAAGGGGTTCGATCTGGCGGTGAGGATTGCGGCCGCCTGTCCGGAGATCCCGTTCCTGTTCGTGGAAAGCTGGAAACTGGAGGACGAGCATCGTGCCCGCATCGAAAAGACCATCGCGCCGCTCTCGAATGTCACGCTGGAAAACCGCACCGACGACATGAAGACGGTCTATGGCCGCACCAGGATCCTGCTTGCCCCGAGCAAATGGGAGGAAGCCTGGGGCCGCGTCGCGTCCGAGGCGCATTGCAGCGGCATCCCGGTCGTCGGATCGAGGCGCGGCGGCCTGCCCGAAGCCATCGGTCCCGGCGGCGTGGTGCTCGACTACGACGCCCCGCTTACCGACTGGGCGTCGGCGGTGACGCGCCTGTGGAATGATCGCCAGGAATACGAACGGCTTTCGGCCTCGGCTCTGGCCTTCTCCAAGCGCCCGGAGCTCGATCCCGCGCGGCAACTGGTGGTGTTTCTCGATCTGCTGGAAAGAGCGGCTCGGCAGGGCGTCCGCCACGCTGCGTAGCTTGCAAGCAAGGGAGATGGACCGATTTGCTGCACCGCACCAAAAATGTTGCGATGCGGCAAAACCTGCAATAGGTTGCGCCGACAGGAGTCAAAGTTCATGCCGCATGCGTCAGGCCCTGCCGGCGAGATTTCCAGCCTGATCTGGGCGAGAACATCCTGCCGATGAGGATTTGTTTCGTAGTCGATAAATTTCCCACTTTGTCCGAGACATTCGTGCTCGATCAGATTGCCGGATGCCTTGAAAGAGGAATGAAAGTCAGCGTCGTCTGCAACGAGATGGCTTTTGGCAAGGATAGCAATGTGGACGATGCACGTTGGCAGACATTGCCCGGACCTGTCGTTTCCTGGTGGGGTGGCCTGAATCGCTACCGCTCACTGCTCCGGAAATGGTCCGGCAGATTTTGGGACAAGCTTTCGACCTTCATCGACCTGGCCAACGCACAAAAGCTGCGAAACGTCGATGTGATCGTGGCGCATTTTGGCCATAACGGCCTGCGCGTCGCCCGCGTCATGAAGCGGCGCAGGATTTCCGCGCCTTTGGTGACCATATTCCATGGCACCGATGTCGGCAGGCCGTTGCATGACGGCACCCTGGACCAGTACAGGCCCGTTTTCGAAAAAGGGGCTCTCCAGCTCCCTGTGAACGCATTCTTCCGTCAGGCCCTGGTCGATGCCGGTGCCGCGCCGGCACAAGTCGCGGTTCACCATATGGGCATTCGCCCAAGCGAGATCGAATATCGCTGGCGTTCCTGGCAGGGGCGTACGTTGTCTTTCATCTCGGTCTGCCGGCTGACCGAGAAAAAGGGGACCGAATATGCGCTTCGCGCCCTCGCTTGCCTGCCGCACCGCGACTGGACCTATTCGGTGATCGGCGGCGGGGAATTGTTGGAGGCATTGAAGCTTACCGCCGTCGACCTCGGTATTGCCGACAGGGTGACCTTCCTCGGACCGCGTCCGCACGGCGAGGTGAAGCAGCGCCTGCGCGACGCCCATGTCTTCCTTCTGCCAAGCGTCGCCGGGCGAGACGGCGATCTGGAAGGAATACCGGTTGCGCTCATGGAGGCGATGGCCGGCGGCCTGATCGCTGTCAGCACCTACCATTCGGGGATTCCGGAGCTGATCGAGGATCGCAAGACTGGCTTCCTCGTGCCCGAACGGGACGTCGCCGCGCTTGCCGGCAAACTCACCTGGATCGCCGAGAACCCGGGCCTGTGCGAGCCGATAGCGCTTGCCGCTCGAAGGAAGGTCGAGGCGGATTTCAATGCTGATACCTTGAATGAACGCTTTGCGCAGATCGTCGCGCGGCTAGCGGAGACCGGATCCGTCACATGAATGCCAATCCGCCGCCCCCGCAATTTGGTCGCGTTGCCTTGCGCGGCGGGCTGGTCACGGCCGGCGCGCAAGGCTTCAAGATAGCGATCCAGTTTCTTTCGGTCGTCATCCTTGCCCGGCTGCTCGTCCCCGAGGATTTCGGCCTGGTGGCTTCCGTGGGACCGATCGTGGCCTTCGTCGGCCTGCTTCAGGATCTGGGCCTCCAGCAGGCGGTCATCCAGCGCAAGGAGATCGATCAACGGCAACTCAACCAAGTCTTCTGGCTGAGCGCGGTTGTCGGCCTGTGCGCCGGCGCGGTCGTGGCTTGCCTGGCCCCCGCCATTGCCGCTTTCTACGGCGATCAGCGGATGTGGGGGATAACACTTGCTTCCGCTGTGCCGCTGCTTTTTGGCAGTCTTGCCGCAGTGCCGCTTGCCCTGATGAACCGCCATCTGCAATTTGGCCAGCTTGCGCTCAACGACGCAATCACCGCGGCCGTGGGGCTGCTCGCTACCGCAACCGCGGCGTATTTAGGATTTGGCTATTGGTCTCTGGTTTTGGGTCCGGCTGTGTCGGCTATCGTAGCGCTGGTTGCCGGCTGGTTGGTGACGCGCTGGACACCGTCTTGGCCGAATCTCAAGGTCGACGCCGACATATTCAGGTTCGGGGCGAACCTCACGGGCTTCAACCTTGTCAATTTTCTGTCCCGCAACCTCGACAACATCCTCATCGGAAAATATTCCGGCGCGGTCGAGCTGGGCTACTATGATCGCGCCTACAAGCTTCTGCTCTTTCCGCTGCAGAACATCAACCAGCCGCTGACGCGTATCATGGTGCCGCTGCTCAGCCGCATCCATGAGGACAAGCAGCGATTTCGAGACATCTATGTCCGGACAAACTGGCTGCTGGCCGTTATCACCATGCCCGGCATTGCCACCTTGACACTGACTTCGGAGCAGGTGGTCAGGCTTCTCTTCGGCGAGCGTTGGATGGCCGTGGCGCCGATTTTCGCCTGGCTGGGCATCGCCGGCCTGATGCAGTCGGTATCGAGCACCACGGGGTGGATATTCATCTGCCAGGGCAAGACGAAGACGATGTTTCATTGGGGCATCTATTCGTCTTTGACGACCGTCGCCTCCTTCATCGTCGGCCTGCATTGGGGCGCCATCGGCGTCGCGGCTGCCTATGCCATCAGCGGTTACGTGCTGCGTATCCCGGTGCTTGCCGCCCTGATCCATCGTGTCGGCCCGGTGACCGCCGGCGATTTTCTGGGCATACAGGGGCTCTTCATCGTCTCGTCCCTGCTCGCCTGGCTCTCGTATCTGTCGCTGCCGGCGTTGCTGACCGATCAGTCGGACCTGCTCACGATCCTTGTGGCGGTTGTCCTAAACTACGGGTTCGCCTTGGCCCTCATGCTTGCTGTTCCGCAGTCGCGCAAGGCGTTGTTCGCCACTCTTGCCAACGTCGCCAGCAACATTGGGTAAGCGGTTGCCTATCAAGGAGGACAACGGCCTGGTTGCCGACATTGCCGACGCATGCTCTTCCAGCACGGCCTCAAGGCTTGCCCGGCGATAGTGGTCAAGACTGGCGATGAATCTGCCGAGTTTTTCGGCTGCTTCCGACGGCGTTACGGTATCGATGTCGAGCAGAAGGTCGTCGACGCCGATGCGCTTGGCGACTTCCTTGGTTTTGAATTCATAGGCGATCGGCAGCACCGGCGTGCCGACGCAAAGCGACATGATCATCATATGCATGCGCGTGGCGACGACGAAGTCGCAATCCTTCACCAGCGCCATCAGTTGGTCGGGCGTATGAAATGCGGCGTCGACGTTGACGTGTTCGGCGATTTCCGGGTCGAGTTCGGCCACGATCGCCCGCGCAGTCCTGGCGTCGTCATGGGCATATTCCGGCACACCCTGGCAGGTTGAGATGAAGGTCACCTCCTTGGCGTAGTCCCTGACAAGAATTGTGGCGATCTCCCGGATCGAATCGAGATAGCGTCGCATGCCATCCTCACCGTCGCTGACGAAGCTCCAGTGGCGGACGGAAATAGCGACACGGCCCGTTGGCGCCGGTGCGCTGCCGAGATGTTTCTTGATCCTGTCTGTATCAGCCAGGGCAAAGACGGCATCGGCGACCACATGGCATTTGCCCGGATCTTTCACCAGATCCAGTATGTGATTTCTGGATCGCTCGTCACGCAGCAGGATGAGCGGGGCCCGATCGAAGATCGGACCTAGCTCCTGGCGATTGTAGCTTTTGTTGAACGGGCCGAGCGATTGCGTGAAGAAGATCGGGTCCTTGCCCAAGATCGCATCGATGCGGAATTGATTGAGCCGCTTTTCAAGATCGTAGTTCTCGACGAGATAGGTTCCGCCTGTCGTCACCACCAGGTCGGCGCTCGCATAGGCCTCAAGGCCGTGGCGGTCGCTTCTGCTGAAGAAAACGCTGCTTGCGCCGTTTTGGGCAAAGCGGCGCAAGGCGCGCAAGACTCCCCGATTGTAGATCGACTTGAGCCGGCCCTTTATCCCGCCGCCATGCTGATCCCTGAACAGGGATTCCGACAGCAGCTTGTGGAATTCGAGATCCGGGTAATCTCTCTTCGGGTAAAGCCTGGCCGCGACGTCGGGCTGACTGTCGAAAACCAGGAACTGCACATCGCCGCCGACGATCGATCTGAGAATATGGCGGATAGCCAAAAGGATCGCGGCATCGCCAGTGTTCAGACACACCGTGTTTTCGATCACGACTTTCATGGGGAACCTCGTTTCGCGTTCGTGGCCAGGCCACGTCGGTTAAAACGGCATGTTTGCCGGAGTGCTGCCACGCGATCCGCGTCGCGATCTGGCGTGCTGCTCCGCGCTGAAGCCAACGCGAAATCCGGATCGACGCCAAGCAGGCTGAGAGTAGCTTATGATTTTTGCAGTGCAACAAAAAATGTCCGAGCGCTTGCTACGGCGCACCAAAATTGTTGCGATGCAGCAAAAGCTGTACTAGCATCCTCGATGGGTGGGCCCAACAGCGGTCGAGTTACATGCTGCATGTCTTGTACCTTGTGCATGACGTATCCGACCCGGCGGTGCGCCGGAGAATACAGATGCTCAAGGCAGGCGGCGCCGGGGTCACCCTGGCGGGCTTCCGCCGCACCACCAGCCCGGTCGCCGAGATCGAGGGCATCGAGCCTGTCGACCTTGGCGCGACGCGCGACGGCCGATTCGCGCAGCGCCTCACTGCGGTCGCCAAGGCAGCCATGTCGATCGGCGCGAAGCTGGGAGCCGTGCCCAAGCCCGATCTCATCATCGCGCGCAACCTCGAAATGCTGGCGCTGGCCCGCCGCGCCAACGGCGCGCTCGGGGCGAGCGTGCCGATCGTCTATGAATGCCTCGATATCCATCGTCTGGTGCTGCGCGACGACTTCGTCGGCAGGACGCTGCGTGGCGCCGAACGCCATCTCGCGCGCGACGTGAAGCTTCTGGTGACGAGCTCGCCGGCCTTCATCGCCAATTACTTCGAGCCTTTCGGGCAGATCGTCGCACCTGTCGAGCTGATCGAGAACAAATATTTCGAGGCAGCATCCGTTATCGCCGCGCATTCTGTCGAGGACGACAGCCCGTTGCCGCCGCCCTGGCGTATCGGCTGGTTCGGCGCGCTGCGCTGCTGCCGCTCGCTGGAGCTGCTGGCCGATTTCACCCGCCGGCAGGCGGGCCGTTTCGAAGTCGTGCTCAGGGGCCGTCCGGCGCTGTCCGAATTTCCGGACTTTCACGGTTTCGTCGAGGCCGAGCCGTGGCTTTCCTTCCGCGGCCCCTATCGCAATCCGGAGGACATGGCAGCCATCTACGGTGAGGTGCATTTCTCCTGGGCGATCGATTTTTTCGAGGCCGGCCAGAATTCCGAATGGCTGCTTCCCAACCGCCTCTACGAGGGCTGCCGCTTCGGCGCCGTGCCGATCTCCATGGCGGATACCGAAACCGGCAGGTTCCTGAAGCAGCGGGATATCGGCGTGCTTCTGCCCGAAGCGACGCCCGAAAGCCTCGAGGCGATGCTGAGCCGGATGGATCAAGATGAATATCGCGGCCTGAGGTCGCGCGTGTCGGCGCGCAATCCGAAGACCTGGAGCTACGACCGCAGCGACTGCGCGGCCTTCGTCGACAAGCTGCGCGGCCTCGCCGCCGTGCCTTCGGCTTTTGCGACACAGGCGGCCGCGTGATGGCGCAACAGGGCGAACAAAAACCGACGGCGCAGTCCACGATCCTGATCGTCATTCCCTGCCTCAACGAGGCCGCCCATATCGGCGGCCTGCTCGACCAATTGCGGCCCGCGGCGCCCCGGCTGGGCGGCCGCATCGTCGTCGCCGACGGCGGCAGCACCGACGGCACGCAAGCCATCGTCGAAAACGTCGTGGCGAAGGATCCCCGCGTCATCCTGCTCGCCAATCCGAAGCGCCTCCAGAGCGCCGCCATCAATCTCGCGGTGGCGGCCCTTGGCGAAGGGATCGACTACCTCATCCGCATCGACGCGCATGGCGGCTATCCGGACGACTACTGCGACCGGCTGGTCGGGGAGGCCCTTGCTACCGGCGCTGATTCGATCGTCGTTTCGATGCTGACTGCCGGCACCAGCGCCGTGCAGAAGGCGGTCGCGGCGGCGCAGAACTCCAAGCTCGGCACCGGCGGCTCGAAGCACCGGCACATGTCCGAAGGCGAATGGGTCGACCACGGCCATCACGCGCTGATGCGCATCGCCGCCTTCAGGCGTGTCGGCGGTTACGACGAGAGCTTCAGCCACAATGAGGACGCCGAGCTCGATTACCGCCTGCGTCAGGCCGGCTACCGCATCTGGATGAGCGGCAGGACGCAGATGGTCTATTATCCGCGCTCGACGCTGAAGAGCCTCTATTTCCAGTATCTCGGCTATGGCCGCGGTCGCGCCAGGAACGTCTTGAAGCACCGCATGGTGCCGAAGGTCCGGCAGATGATCCCGCTGCTGGTTGCGCCCGTGGTGCTGCTCGCCCTGTTTTCCTTCGTCCACTGGCTGGCGGCGGTGCCGTTCCTCTTATGGGCGGCGGTGTGCCTCGGCTACGGCCTGGTGACGGCGATACGCCAGCGCAACGCCGGCATAGCGCTGGCCGGAGTCTCGGCGATGGTCATGCATTTCGGCTGGTCGGCCGGTTTCTGGCAGCAGCTTTTGGCGTCTCGATTGCAGCGTAAGGTGGCGTGATGACCGGCCGCTCGATCGACATCTGCATCTGCACCTTCCGCCGTCCGGAACTGGCCGACACGCTGCGCTCCGTCGCGGCGCTGGAGAAGCCGGTGGGAGTCGAGATTGGCATCGTCGTTGCCGACAATGACGACGAGCCCAGCGCGCAGAAGCTGGTGAAGGCTTTGGCCGAGGAGCTGAAGCTGCCGATCCGCTATCGTCACGCGCCGGCGCGCAACATCTCGATTGCCCGCAACGCCTGTCTCGACGCCAGCGTGTCGGATTTCGTTGCCTTCATCGATGACGACGAGACGGCGTCGCCCGGCTGGCTGGTCGAATTGATGGCGGCGGCCGATGCCACGGGCGCTGCGGCGGTGCTCGGTCCGGTGCGGGCGCATTACCGCCCCGACGCGCCGGACTGGATGCAGAGGGGCGACTTCCATTCCACCTTGCCGGTCTGGGTGCGCGGCGAGATCCGTACAGGCTACACCTGCAACGTGTTGCTCAAAATGGCCGACGCGAGCCTGCGCGGCCGGCGCTTCAGCCTGGCGCGCGGCCAGACCGGCGGCGAGGACACTGAGTTTTTCGACGCCATGGTCAAGGCCGGCGGCCGCATCGCCTTCGCGCCGCAAGCCTTCGTCGACGAGGTCGTGCCGCGTGCCAGGGCCGCGTTCGACTGGCTGCGCCGCCGCCGCTTCCGCTTCGGCCAGACGCACGGCCACTTGATAGGACATGGCGCCGGCGGGTTGCGCCGCGCCGGCCAGGTCGGGCTCGCTTCGGCCAAGGCCGCCTACTGCTTCGGCATGGCTATTTTGACCGCCATCAGCCCGGTGCGGCGGAACCGCAGCGTGCTGCGCGGCATTATGCACGTTGGTGTCGTCAGCGGTTTGGTCGGCGTCCGTGAAATCCGCCAATACGGCCTCACGTCGCCAGAACAAGGGAACAAGCGTGCAGCCTGACGTCAGCTTCGTCATCGCCGCCTACAACGCCGAGGCGACTCTCGACCGCGCCATCGCCAGCGCGATCGCGCAACTCGGCGTGACCGTCGAGGTCATCGTCGTCGACGACCAGTCGAGCGACGGCACGCTGGATGTGGCGCGCGCTTATCCGCAAGACATCGTCAAGGTGGTGGCGCTGCCCGCCAATCGCGGTCCGGGCGGCGCCCGCAATGCCGGCCTTGACCTGGCGCGCGGCCGCTGGGTGGCGGTGCTTGATTCCGACGACGCGGTCCTTCCCGGTCGCCTGGCCGCGATGATCTCCCGCGCCGAAGCGGCGGTCGCCCAGATTGCGGTCGACAATGTGCAGGTCGTGCGCGAGGACGGCACGCCCGACGACACCATGTTCCCGGCCGGCTATCTCGAAGGCTTGCGCGAAATCTCGCTGGCCGACTATATCGCCGGCAATCTGGTCTTCGAATCGCGCTTCAATTTCGGCTATCTCAAGCCGATCTTCCAGCGCCGGTTCCTTGACGACAACAAGCTGCGCTACGACGAGAAGCTGCGCATCGGCGAGGACTACATTCTGCTCGCAAGCGCGCTGGCCAGCGGCGGCCGTTGCGTGGTCGAGCCGACCGTCGGTTATGCCTACCACATCCGCACCGGCTCGATCTCGCGCGTGCTCGAACTGCATCACGTCGAGGCGATGACGCGCGCCGATGCCGTGTTCGCGGCGGCATATCCCATGGACAGCGACGCAAAGGCGGCTTTCGCCAGGCGTGGCCGCAGCCTGCGCAAGGCGGCGTCGTTCCTGTCCCTGGTTCAGCACATCAAGGCACGCGCCCCGCTCAAGGCGATCGGCGCGGCGCTCAGGGATCCGGCCGCGATCGGGCATATGTCGATGCCGATCGCGGTCCGGCTCAGAAGGCTTGCGGCGCAAGTTCGCCGTGGGGGTGGGGAGATGAAGCATGCTGGCGATTTGATAGCCGGCGACAGGTAGAAATCTTTTCTCTCAGAAGGAAGAGCAGATGCAGAAAGTCAGGAAGGCAGTCATCCCGGTGGCGGGGCTCGGAACGCGGTTCCTGCCGGCGACCAAGTCGATGCCGAAGGAGATGCTGCCCGTCGTCGACAAGCCTGTCGTGCAATATGCCGTCGACGAGGCGTTCGAAGCCGGCATCGAGCACATCGTCTTCGTCACCGGCCGCAACAAGGCGGTCATCGAGGACTATTTCGACCTGCATCCTGAACTGATCGGCACGCTGGAGCAGACCGGCAAGAAGGCGCAGTTGCAGTCTCTGGAGAGCCTGCTGCCGGAGGCCGGCGCCACCTCCTTCATCCGCCAGCAGTCGCCGCAGGGCCTCGGCCACGCCGTATGGTGCGCGCGCGAGGTGATCGGCAACGAGCCTTTCGCGCTGCTGCTTCCCGACATGGTGTCCTTCGGCGCGCGCGGCTGCCTCGCCGAGACAGTCGATCTCTATCAGCGCACCGGCGGCAATGTGATCGCCGTCGAGCGCTGCGACCCGGCCGAGACCAGCAAATACGGCATTGTCGGCCGCGGCGCCGACGTGGCATCCGGCTTCGAAGTGACGGCGATGGTCGAAAAACCCGCGCCGGCCAATGCGCCGTCGAATTTCTACATCAACGGCCGCTACGTTCTGCAGCCGGAGATCTTTGCGCTGCTCGGCAATCAGCAGCGCGGCGCCGGCAACGAAATCCAGCTCACCGACGCAATGGTGCGCCTGGCTCAGAGCCAGCCTTTTTACGCCCAGCCTTTCGACGGCCGCATGTTCGACTGCGGCTCCAAGGAGGGCTTCATCGAGGCGACCATCGCCTTCGCCCTGGCGCGCGACGACATGGAGGGCCCTGTCTTCGAGATGCTGCAGCAATTTGTCCGGTCGCATGAGCGCCGGGAAGTAGCCGCATAATGCCCATCTTTCGGGTGCATATGCGGTTTCGCGATGGCGCGACAGCCACACCAGCGCCCGGGCCTTCCGGCCCGGCGCATCCTGGCAGCAACGTTGCGCGGTCTTTTCTGGTCACGACGCCGATCTACCAAGGCCGATAGCGCCTGCAACCTGGAATTGGACCGAAAATGAACTATGCCACCTTCCCCCTCGACAAGAGGATGCCGTTGCCCAGCACCGATCCGGAAAAGGGTGAAGACTTCATCGATATCGAGCGTCTGCTTGGCATGGCCGCCCGACAGGCCAAGGTGGTGGCGGTCTGCGCCATTATCGGTCTGTGCCTGGGCATCATCTATCTGCAGACTACGCCCAAGCAGTATACGGCGGTCGCCAGCGTTTTGATCGATGAAGGGCTGAACAAGGTCGTCGACGATATCTCGGCGGCGAGCGCCACGGTGCAAACGGACGCGACGATTCTCAGCCAGATAGAGGTTCTCAACTCGGCGCGGCTGGCGTCTGTGGTGGTCGACAAGCTGAAGCTCGATCAAAACCCGGACTTCATGAGCCCGCCGCAATCGGCTTTGGCCAAGGGTGTGGGGTTCCTGCGCAGTATTATCGGCTATTTCCGCGGCAGCTCGGCAAGCGAGCTCCCCGGCATCGAGAATGTCGACGCCGCGACGCGCGAAGCCATGATCAAGACCGCGACCCACGACTACGCGGTTCTCATGCTGCAGACCGGGTTGCTGGCGGATCGCGTCGGCCGTGCCAACGTCATCAGCATCGGTTATCAGTCGACAAATCCGGCACTCGCCACGGCCATCACCAAGGCCTATGCCGACGCCTATCTGGCCGACCAGCTCAACGCCAGCTTCGACGCCACCGAGCGCGCGGCCTTGTGGCTGCAGGGCCGGCTCACGGAGTTGCGTGAAAGCTCTCAGCGGGCAGCTATGGCCGTCGAGAAGTTCAGGGCCGAACATGGATTGTCTGCCAACAGCGACGGACAACTCCTGAGCGACAAGCAGCTCGCCGATCTCAACGCACAGCTCATCGTCGCCCAGGCCGATACCGCCAGAGCCAGCGCCCGCTATCAGCAATACAAGGCGATCGTCGAAAGCGGTTCCGAAAGCGCCTTCAACGATTCGGCCATCGGCGCCGACCAGCCGAGCAGCTCGGTCATCATCGCGCTCAAGACCCGCTATCTGGCCATTGCCAAGCGCCTGCAGGACGTTGAGACGAATTTCGGCAAGGATCACCCGCAAGCGGTCGCGCTGGCCAAGGAAAAGGCCGATGTCTCGGCGCAGATCTTCGGCCAGTTGAAACAGCTCACCGAAAGCTACCGCAACGATTTCGAGGTGGCGCAGGCGCGCGAAACGGCTTTGCGCGACAAGATTTCCACCGCCGCCGGTAAGAGCTCGATCGACAACCAGTCGCAGGTGAAGCTGAAGGAGCTCGACCAGCAGGCACAGGCGCTCACCACCCTCTATCAGACCTTCCTCAGCCGCTATGAGGAAGCTTCGCAGCAGCAATCCTTCCCGGTCGGCAAGGTCCGCATCATTTCCGACGCGACGATGCCGCTCGCGGCTTCCAGCCCGCGCACCTTGCGCGTGCTGGCGCTCTCGCTGGTGCTCGGCCTGATGCTTGGCGCCGGCTTCGGCGGCCTCAACGAGTTCAACGAGCGTTTCTTCAGGACGGGCGAGGACGTTCGCGACCGCGTCGGCCTGAAATTCCTCGGCTATCTGCCGACGATCGGCGGCGGCAAGGCCAAGGATACCAAAGCCGACGACCTGCCGGCCGACGGCAAGGTGGCCAGCCTCTCCGCGGCTGAGAGACGGGCGCGCATGCGCGTCAGCATCGACGCCCCGGCTTCGATGTTCGCCGAGACGCTGCGTAACGCCAAGATCGCCTTCGACGTGGTGATGGAAGACCGCGGCAGCCGGGTCATCGGCGTCATTTCGGTGCTGCCTGGAGAAGGCAAGTCGACGGTGGCCGCGAACCTCGCCGGCCTGCTCGCGGCCAACGGTGCCAAGACCTTGCTCATCGACGGCGACCTGCGCAATCCAGGCCTGAGCCGCAGCCTCGGCATGGAGGCCGAGCAGGGCCTGATGGAAGCGGTGGTCAATGGCCAGACCTGGCAGTCCGTCGGCAAGGTCGATCGCCAGACCAAGCTGGCGATCATTCCCGCCGTGCTGCGCGGCCAGTTCTCGCACACCAGCGAGCTTCTGGGCTCGGCCGGCATGCGGCGCTTCATCGAAAACGCCAAGGAGACGTTCGAATACATCATCGTCGACCTGCCGCCGCTCGGGCCCGTCGTCGACGCCAAGGCCTTCGCGCCGCTGGTCGACGGCTTTGTGCTGGTCGCCGAATGGGGCCGCACGCCCCGCAACATGGTGCGCTCGATGCTGGAATCCGAGCCCTATATCGCCAATAAGGTCATCGGCGCGGTGCTCAACAAGGTCGATCTGAAGAAGCTGGCGAAATACGGCTCGCTCGGCGGCTCGGAAAGGTTCTTCGACCGCTATTCGAGCTACTATCTGGAAAAATCGGAGCAGCACCCCAAGCAGGCCGCCTGAGGCGTGTTTCCGTTCCAAAAGACAGAGATCGGGGGCGGTTCAGCCTAGAGCATGATGCCGAAAAGCGTGGAGCGGCTTTCGGACGACATCATGCTCTATCTCTTTGATTTAGAGCCGGATTCAGATTTCAGATCGACTCGACCTGAAATCATCCGGCTCTAGGAGCGTGAACCGTCCTAATCCCTCGAAGACAGCAGCCGGCCGAATTTGCCGACGATCCTGAGCGCCGTCAGTCGTCCCGTTTGAAAGGCGCCGGTGTCGATGTCGAGCCGGCGTCCGTCGAGTGTCGGAATATCCACGATCGTGTGTCCGTGCACCACCCAGCGGTCGAGACGGTGCGCCGCCTGGAAGAACTCCTCGCGAATGTTGAGCAGATCGCCCTCGTCCTGCGCCTCGAGCGCCACGCCGGGACGGATTCCGGCATGCACGAAGACGAAATGCTCGGAGCAGACCATCGACGGCAGCGTGCGCAGGAAGTCGACATGGCTGGCCGGAATGGCCTCGCGTATGCGCGCATCCGCCTGCTCGCTCGAACCGTAGAGGCTTATCAGCCGGTCAGGGTCAACGCCGTAGGAGAACAGGGTTTCGCGGCCGCCATAGCCGAGCCAGGTTTCACGCGAGAGATGACCGTCCAGATAGAGGAGCAGCGCGACTTCATGGTTTCCCACGAGGCAGATGCGCTGGAAGCCCTTCGGCGGCGGCGCCATCAGATGGTCGATCACGCGCCGCGACTGCGGCCCGCGGTCGATATAGTCGCCCAGCATGATGATGATCTTGCGACCGCGGAAGCGCTGCGCATCGATCTGGATCTTTTGCTCCAGCGCGCGCAGTTCGTCGTGGCAGCCGTGCACGTCGCCGATCACGTAGACGACCATGTCGCGCATGTCCATGACGAGGCGCTCGCGTGGCGCAGGTCGAGGGCGTCTCGATCGTTGGAAAAGATTCACGGATTGAGGCTCGGCTACTTGCACTGATCTGCGCCTCGATATCATGCCGAATGCAAACAATTCCACACCGGCGCGCGATCGGCAGCCGCGTCGTCAGGCGGCCTTCAACCGATAGCGGAACAGCGTGTGGTCCAAGAGCAGCCGGATGCGCGGCTCGGTCTCGGTCGCAATAGCGGCCAGATAAGGCACGCCGGCGCGCATCAGGGCGCCGAGCATCGCCGCGCCGACGACATCATGGATGAGATAGAGCGGATAGGTTGTCATCCCGATCCGCCGCCAGCCGGGCCAGGAAAAGTCGAGGCGCAGCGACAGCGCCATCAGCGCGACAGCCGCCATATAGTGATAGAACATCACCATGACGGCAGCCAGGAATCGCAGTATGTCGACGCCGCCGAATGTCGTCTTGTGCTGGGCCATGCCGTACCTTCGGTATGGCCCCCCACGCAAATTTTAAAGTTTATTGCTGCGTTGCACAATAAGCGATTGCAGTGCGGGACAAATTGGTGAATTGATCCTTAACGCGGTCGTCTGCCGGCGACTACACCCCGATGCCGCGTCCCTTCAGCGCCGCCGTGATCTCGTCCAGGATCGCCGGATCGTCGATCGTCGCCGGCATTGTCCATTCTTCCTTGTCGGCGATCTTCTGCATCGTGCCGCGCAGGATCTTGCCGGAGCGGGTCTTGGGCAGCCGCTTGATCGTCACCACGGTCTTGAACGCGGCAACCGGGCCGATCCGCTCGCGCACCAGCCCTACAACCTCACCTTCGATCGCGCCGCTATCGCGCGACACGCCGGCATTGAGCACCACGAAGCCGAGCGGCACCTGGCCCTTCATGGCATCGGCAATGCCGATGACCGCGCATTCGGCGACATCGGGATGGGCCGCCAGCACCTCTTCCATGGCGCCGGTCGAGAGCCGGTGGCCGGCGACGTTGATGATGTCGTCGGTGCGGGCCATCACATAGAGGTAGCCGTCCTCGTCCATCATGCCGGCGTCGGCCGTCTTGTAGTAGCCGGGGAACTCCTCGAGGTAAGCCTGGCGGAAACGGGCGTCGGCGTTCCACAGCGTCGGCAGGCAGCCGGCGGGCAGCGGCAGCTTGACCACGACATTGCCGAGCGTGCCGCGCGCCACCTCGTGGCCGGCATCGTCGAGGATGCGGATGTCGTAGCCCGGCATCGGCACGCCGGGCGAGCCGTATTTCACCGGCAAAAGCCCGAGCCCCGCCGGATTGATCGTCATCGGCGAGCCGGTCTCGGTCTGCCACCAATGGTCGATGACGGGACGGTCGAGCTTCTGCTCCGCCCATTTTATCGTTTCGGGGTCGGCGCGCTCGCCGGCAAGGAACAGCGTGCGGAACTTCGACAGGTTGTATTTCGGCACGAACTCGCCCCTGGGATCCTGCCCCTTGATGGCGCGGAAGGCGGTCGGCGCGGTGAACAGCGCCACCACGCCGTGCTGCGAGATCACCCGCCAGTAGGTGCCGGCGTCCGGCGTGCCGATCGGCTTGCCTTCGAACAACACGCTGGCGCAGCCATGCAAAAGCGGCCCGTACACGATATAGGAATGGCCGACCACCCAGCCGACATCGGAAGCCGCCCAGAACACTTCACCCGGCTTGACGCCGAACTCGTTGTCCATGGTCCATTTCAGCGCGACCATGTGGCCGCCATTGTCGCGCACGATGCCTTTCGGCTGGCCGGTCGTGCCGGAGGTGTAGATGATGTAGAGCGGGTCGGTGGCTAAAACCGGCACGCAATCGACATTGGCGCCGGCGGCGCGTTCGCGCGCAACCGCATCGGCATAGTCGAAGTCGTAATTGTCCTTCATCTCGCAGCGCAGCTGCTCGCGCTGCAGGATGAGGCAGGCGTCAGGCTTGTGCTTCGACATCTCGATCGCCTTGTCGAGCAGCGGCTTGTAGGCGACGACGCGGCCTGGCTCCAGGCCGCAGGAGGCGGTGATGATCAGCTTCGGCTTGGCGTCGTCGATGCGGGTGGCGAGCTCGTGCGAGGCGAAGCCGCCGAACACCACCGAGTGCACGGCGCCTAGCCTCGCGCAGGCAAGCATGGCGATAGCGGCTTCCGCCACCATCGGCATGTAGATGATGACGCGGTCGCCCTTGCCGATGCCGCGATGCCTCAGTACCGAGGCCAGCGCGACGACCTCGCGCTTCAATTCGGCATAGGTGAATGTCCGGATCGTGCCGGTGATCGCGCTGTCATGGATCAGCGCCAGCTGGTCGGCGCGGCCGCCCGCGACATGGCGGTCGAGAGCGTTATGGCAGGTGTTGCACGTGGCGCCGGTGAACCAGCGTCCATAGACGCCGGCTTCCGGATCGAAGACCTTTTCGGCCGGCCTATACCAGTCGATCGCCTTCGCCGCCTCGGCCCAGAACCCTATGGGATCGCTTTTCCAGCCCTCATAGACTTCGTGATAGCGTGAGGCCATCCGCCTTCCTCCCAAGAAACGTTCTGCCGCCCTGCCATAGACTAAGCCGCGCATGGCGGCCATGTCTTCCTGCATTTTGGTCGACATCGCCGGCAAACGTCTCTGTTCGGCGCCTTCGGTGGAGGCGTCGCTGTCGCGGTCCGAGATATCAGCCGGCTTAAAGCGGCAGCGCCGCCAGCATCAGCCCGACGCCGCCGGCGATCAGGATGGCCGCCGCAAGCGCCTTCCGATGGCGCTCGAACGCCGTCGGAGCCCGTTCCCAATTGTAACGCATACAGATCACTCCCCAAAGCCCGGCGGACTCATAGCTTACTTAGGGGAAGCAAGGCAAGACTTCGCTAATATTCCCCCCCGCGAAGGGCAGGCCTGCGGCGCCGGTCGTCCCCCTTCGCCATGCATGGCGATGGACAGCCTCGCGGCGCCGCGCTAATTGCTCTTGAGCGAAGGGAGCGGGCGGATGGCTGAAATCGGCTCTGAAACGGTGCTGCGCATGGCGGACGATGCGTCCGTGCAGCATGTCGGCGATGGAGCGGTCGTGCTTTTGGCGCGCAGCGGCCAGCTTTACACCTGCAACGACACGACCGAGGCTTTTCTCGACAAGGTGAACGGCGCGCGCAAGCTCGACCAGATCGTCGATCTGCTGTCGGAGGAATTCGAGGTCGACAAGGCAACGCTCGATCAGGATATGGCCGAATTGGCCGCCGAACTGGTGGCTGAAGGCATCCTCGCTGACCCGGACGCGTGATGGCCGACGGACCGGTCCTGCGCGCCTTGTTCCGCGTCCATTTGTGGCTCAGCGCCCGGCTGATGCCGGTGCTGGTCGGCCGGCGCGATTTCGAAAGCGTGTTGAAACTGGCGCCGCTGCAGTCGCCCGCACCCTATCGCGACTTGCACTGGACCTACATCGTCCATCGCGTCAAGCGGACGGTGCGACGCCCCTGGCTGATGCGCGACCGCAGATGCCTTCGCGAAGGTCTGCTCGGCTTCCGCTTTCTGCGCATGGCCGGTCTTAATCCAGAGCTGCGTTTCGGCGTCGACGCCAGGTCGATGCACGAGCCTCGCCTGTCGGCGCATTGCTGGGTCTGCCTCGACGGCACGCCGGTGATCAGCGACAGCCAGCCCGGCATGGTGGAGATCTACCGCCACCCGGCCAGCATGAAGGCGCCAGCCGCTTGAGCGACCAGACCTTCCGCTATGATCTCAACGGCCAGGTCATAGGCATCACTGCCGCGCGTGCCGATCTTTGGCCGAGCTTCGACCTGATGCTCGGCGCCCTGCGTGTGAACGAGCCTGTCCAGCCCGGTTTTCGCGTCGACATCGTCGAAACGCTTGAGTTGCACGAGAACCCCGAAGGAAAGCTGGCTTTCGACGGCGACGTGCCGCTGGACGGCCATTGCCGCATGATCGACGCCGGAGGCGTCTTCCATCTCGTTTTTCCGGGCCAGCAGACGCTGTCGATCCACGACGGCGAGGGCCGGGCCGAAATCCGTCTTCATCCCGACAGCAAGATCAAGTGGACCCCGCTGATGATGGTGCTGGATGCAGCACTCGATGCGGACGGCCAGCATATGCTGCACACCGCGGGTCTCACCTTGCCTGGAAAGGACGGCCTGGTTCTCATTCATGCGCCAAGCGGCACGGGCAAGTCCACCACATCGCTCGCGCTTGCCTCGCGGGGCTTCGGCCTCTGCTCGGACGACGTGATGATCCTCAAAGCAAGCGCGCAGGGCATCACGGCCTGGGGCATGCCGCGCAAGGTGAAGGTCCACCGCAACACGGCGGCGATGCTGCCCTTCGTCGCGCCCTGGCTGGACGAGAAGTGGGACGCCGAGGGCGAGCAATCCGTTTCGCTGGACCGCCTTGGCGAAATCATCCGTGTCGAGGATGTGCGCGCCAGGCCCGTCGCGGCGCTCCTGCACCTTGCACGCTCGGCAGACACCGAGACCCGGCTGCTGCCGATGGCCAGGACAGACGCCATGGTGGCTTTGGCCACCGACAATGTAAGGACCGGCATGACCGGCCTGCTGTCGCTGCAGAAAAGGCGCATGGCGACGATCGCGACGCTGGTGAAGGCGGTGCCGACCTTCACGCTGGAAGTCGGGGCAAATCCGGTCGAGGCGGCGGCGCTGATCCGCGCCGCGGTGGATATTTAGCGAGGCTCCCGAGCTCAGACTGGATACGGTCGCGGCCGCGCCAGCCTCTGCACCCAGCGGAAGGCATCACGGCTGAGGCGCGAGCGCAGCTTTTCGCGCGAATTGACCCGAAGCAGCATGTTGCCGGTGATCAGCCATTTCGCCAACCGTATCGAGAGGTCCGGCTTGATGCGGTCGGCAAGCTCGATCGCGCGCGGCGCGCCGAACAGACGTCCGGTGACGTTGAGGACCGTGGCCAGCTCGAGCTCGATGCCGGTCATGCGGGCGGCATCGAGCAGCCGCGCTTCCTCTTGAGACGATTTCAGCGCCCGCACGCCTTGCAGCACGTCGACGCAGAGCTGCAGGCGGTGGAACTTGTGGCCGCCGGCGGCATGGACGATGGCGATGGTGAGCAGCGCGGCCGGTGTGTCGGTTTCGCCGCCGTCGATCGCCTGCAACTCGCGAAAGCCAAGCGACAGGCGTCTGCGCATGCCGGTGTCGTGCACCAGATTGCCATGCAATTCGATCAGCAGGCTGGAGTTCTCTTTCTCCAGCCATTTGAATTCCTGCAGCTCGTGCGACTCGGCCTCGTCGCTGCCGAGCTCGAAGCCGCATTCGCCGATGGTCTTGTTGGCCTCATCGATGCTGGCGGGGTCGACGAGAATGTCGATGTCGGTGAAGGGACGGTCCGCAACTTGGCTATAGAGCTTGCGCGCGAACACCGGTCCCTTGACGATCCGGGCCGGCACGCCTTTTGTCGCCAGCGCCTTCATGATGAGGTCGCCGTGGTACTGCAACAGCATCGATTGGCCGGTCGCCATCGTCGCCTCGTCGCGCAACTCCGACAATTTCCGCTGCAAGGCTGCGTCTTGCGGCAGTTGAGCGTCGCCGATTTGCCGGAGTTTGCGCAGCATGATCGGCAGCACACCGTGGAACTCGGCGTTGACGAGCAGCGCCAGCAGAGTTGCGGCCGCAACATCCCGGCCGACAGCAGGCGGCGCCTCGGGGTCGGCAAAGGTCAGCAGCAGCTTTTCATCGGCAGGCGCAAGAGAAGGCAGCATCAACCCGGACGGCGTTCGAATGATAGGAACAAGCCCATGCTTGCAGAAAATCACGCTGGAAACCAGTGCGCGGCGGCAGAGCCAGCTTGCAAGTTTGACTTTCCGCGCGGATCCTCCATTGTCTGAATTCGATCTGGAGGGTGTTGGAAATGACAAAGAAGAAATATGCGGCGCCTTTGCTGCGCAAGGCTGGAAAACTGTCCAGCGTGGTGGCCGGGGCGTCAACGCCGTTTTGAGGCGTTCGGGGTCGGTTTTGGCTAAAGCCGGCTACATCCCCCAGCGCAGCGCCGCCGTGTGTACCGGCGCGTCCCAAAATGCCGACGTTTCGTCGTCCAGCATGGTCAGCGTGATCGAGCATCCCGCCATGTCGAGCGACGTCACATAGGACCCGACGAGCGAGCGAACCACCGTCACGCCCTTTTTCTCGAACACCCTGCGGGCGCTGTTGTACATCAGATAAAGCTCCATGGACGGCGTGCCGCCGAAGCCGTTGACGAACAGCAGCGCCGGCCCTTTGGCGCGATCGCCGAGGTCGCCGGCAATCGCCGCACAGACCTCCTCGGCGATCGCGTCGGCGCTCTTCAGCGCGTCGCGCCGCCGGCCGGGCTCGCCATGGATGCCGACGCCGAATTCCATCTCGCCGTCGCCGATCTCGAAGGTCGGCTTGCCGGCGGCGGGCACAGTGCCGCTGGTCAGCGCCACGCCCATCGAGCGCGTCGCAGCGTTGACGCGGTCGCCCAGCGCCTTGAGCGCGGGCAGCGGCATGCCTTGCTCGGCTGCCGCGCCGACGAGCTTTTCCACCACCAGCGTGCCGGCCACCCCGCGCCGTCCGGTCGTGTAGGATGAGTTCTCGACCGCGACGTCGTCATTGGTCACCACCTGCAGCACGCCGTCCGCCATCTCGGTCGCCATGTCGAAATTCATCACATCGCCTTCGTAGTTCTTGACGATGAACAGGCAGCCTGCGCCGGTATCGACGTCCCGGACGGCCGCCAACATCTGGTCGGGCGTGGGCGAAGTGAAGACCTGGCCGGGGCAGGCGGCGTCCAGCATGCCGTGGCCGACAAAACCGCCATGCAGTGGCTCGTGGCCGGAGCCGCCGCCCGAGATCAGCGCCACCTTGCCCGGCTTCAGCGCCCTGCGGCGGATGAATTTGTGCTCGTCGCCAAGCACAAGGATATCGGCATGGGCGGCGGCGAAGCCATCGAGGCTCTCGGTCAGGACCGTGTCCACTGAATTGATGAATTTCTTCATGGCAGTCCTCCCGACGTCTTAGTTTACGCAATTCCGAACGGAAAACCGCTGGACACTTTCCTGGAATTGCTCTTGCTCAGCCGCTGCCCTTGCCGGCGATGCTGGTTATTTTCTGGATGAATTCGTTGATCGCACGGTCGAGCGCGGCGTTCTGCCTGTCGTCGCCGAAATCCGGCACGATGAGCGAGACGTGGCGCGTCTTGCGGGGCCCCGAGGCTGCGGGCGCCTTGCCGGGATGCGCCTGGTGATAGGCGGCCATGAACTGGTCGCGCTCGGCCTGGCTGAAGTGGCAGACGGAAAAGATGGCCGGCAGGTGCCTTGACGGGATCGGGATCGAATAGGCCGGGCTGGAGATCTGTGTGACGAAGCTGCGGTGCTTGCCGAGCGCATCGGCAAGGCGCTGGCGCATACCCGACGGACGCTGGTCGATCACCTGCGACAGGATCGTCTTATAGGCGCGGATCGCCTCTTCCGAGCCTGTTTCCGATATCTTCTCGGTCCTGGCCATGCCGCGTCTACACTGCAACGTCTGCGATGGCCGCCTTGGCCATGGCGAGTTGCGCAGGGGCGACCGACAGGTCGCGCAAGCCCGCCGCGAGCAGGGCCGGGATGGCTGCGGGATCGCCGCCTGCGTCGCCGCATAGGCTGACCGGAATACCTTTCTCACGTCCGAAGGCGGTGACCGCAGCGATCAGCCGCAGCACCGCCGGGTTGCGGACGGAGTTGAGATGCGCGACCGCCGCGTTGTCCCGCGCGGCCGCCATCACGTATTGCGTCAGGTCGTTGGAGCCGATCGAGAAGAAGGCGACATCGGCGAAGGCTTCCGGCGCCAGCGCGACGGACGGCACCTCGACCATGATGCCGAGCGGCGGAAGCCTGTGCGCGACGCCCTGCGCGGCAAGCGCGGCTTGTTCTTCCGCGAACAGCGCGGCGGCTTGGCTGTACTCCTCGGGCGTGGCGATCATCGGGAACATCACCTTCAGATTGCCGTGGATGGCGGCGCGCAGCAATGCCCGTATCTGCACGCGAAAAATGTCGCGCCGCTTAAGCGAAAGCCTTATGCCGCGCAGACCGAGAAACGGGTTGGTTTCCTCGACGGTGAAACCCGGCACTGGCTTGTCGCCGCCGGCATCGACGGTGCGGATGGTCACCGGCTTGTCGCCTGCCCATTCCAGCACATTGCGATACGCACGGTATTGCGTCTCCTCATCCGGCACTGTCTTACCGAACAGGAACTCCGTGCGCATCAGGCCGACGCCGTCGCAGCTTTCGATCTCGATGCCGTCGACATCGGAAGGGTAGGCGATGTTGACCTGGACGCGCACGGCGGTGCCGGCCTTGGTCACCGCCGGCTCCGTCAGGAATGTCCGCGCAGCGCCCTGGCGGTCGGCGAAGGTGGAGGCGGACTGCCGGAAGGCTTCGATCTCGGCGGGCGAGGGCGAAAAGACGATCGCGCCGCGTTCGGCATCGAGCAGCGCGACACCGGTGCGCGTTTCACCCTCATCGCCGAGACCGACAACCATCGGCACGCCGCGCGAGCGCGCCAGCATAGCGACATGGCTGGCGGTGCTGCCGCGCCTGAGCGCGATGCCGCCGCCCTTGCTCCAATCGGTTTCGAGGAAGCGCGTCGGCGCGATGTCGTCGCCATAAAGGATCGCGCCCGGCGGTGTCGCGGCCTCGCTGTCCTCGCTCAACGCCCGCAGCACCTGGTCGCGGATGTCGCGCAAATCCGCGGCGCGGGCACGGAAATAGTCCTGGTCCGACGTTTCATAGCCGGCGATCTCGCTGTCCAGCGCCGCGCGCCAGGCGGCGTCCGCCGGCTGTCCGGAACCGATCGCCGACAAGGCCGGACCGCTCAGCGCGTCGTCCTCCAGCATGGCGATGTGGAATTCGAGAATGCCGGCGGCGTCGCCATTGGCGGTTTCGACCAACGCCGCCAGCCGGCCGACGGCCTTGCCGATTGCGCTCACCAATGCGGCTTGTTCTTCCTCGGCGCCCCCCTTGGCCTTGTAGCTGGCCGGAGGCTGGTCGAGATCGAACAGCGGGCCTTCGGCGTAGCCGGGAGAGGCGGGGATACCCTCAACCCGCATGGCTCGCATTCCTTGCGGGCCTGGCGACATTCAGATCGGCCTCAAGCGGACCGGGCATGATCCGCGTCCTCGTCGAAGTCACGCTGCACCAGATCGACCAGCGCCTTCACCGCCTGGGCCGCGCCGTCGCCCTTGGCGCGGATATGCAGCATGGTCCCTTTCGGCGCCTTGGCCGCCATCACCTTGACGATGCTCTTGGCGTCGAACCAGGGGCCGTTGGCCGCCACCGCCACCTCCACCTCGGCCGCGAACGATTTGGCGAGCTTGGTGAACTTCACCGAAGGGCGCGCATGCAGCCCCACCGCGTGGGTGATCAGGACCGTTGCTTCGGCGGATGCGGACATTCAGTCGGTTCCCGTTCGTTCACGACGGCGACAATTCATGCGCCGTCGCCACCACTTCCTTGAGCGAGGCGCCGCCGGAGGATTCGGTTGCCGCCATCACCGCGCCCTCGACGATCGGCGCGTTGCAGACGACTATTCTGTGGGAGCGCGGCTCGCCGATCATTTCGACCGCCATCTCCGAGTTGGTCTCGGCGCCGCCGAGATCGACCAGTATGGCGACACCCGCTTCCGACCAGGCCTTGTCGATCGCGTCCATGATCGCCTCGACGCTGGTGCCGAGGCCGCCATGGCCGTTTCCGCCGCACCATGCAAGCGGCACTTCGTCGCCCACCATCTGGCGCACCATATCGGCCGTGCCCTCGGCGACCAGGGGCGAATGCGAGACGATGACGATACCGACATTGCTCATCAAATGCCCTCGACAGTTTCGGCGACTGCGCGCACCAGCAGCGCGGTCGAGCGCGCTCCGGCGTCCATATGCCCGATCGAGCGTTCTCCCAGAAAGGAGGCGCGCCCGCGCAGGGCCTTCATCGGCACCGTGGCCTCCGCGGCCTTGTCGGCTGCGTCGGCGATTTCGCTTGCCGACTTGCCTTGCGCCAATGCCTCATACACCGGCGCCAGCACATCGAGCATGGTTTTTTGGCCAACTTGAGATTTACCCCGCGCCGCGACCGCCTCGATCGCCTTGCCCAGTGCCGCGGCCAAGCCGCTTCGATCGGGTGCTGCCGGCAATTCCTTGCCGAGCGCCATGAACAGCGTGCCGAACAACGGGCCGGACGCGCCGCCGACGGTCATCACCAGTTTGGTGCCGACAGCCTTCAGCGCCTCGGGCAGCGGCTTCGCTGAAAAGGCGTCGGCCTCGGCGCGCACCGCCTCGAAGCCGCGCTTCATGTTCAGCCCGTGGTCGCCGTCGCCGATCGCCTGATCGAGCGCGGTCAACTCCTCGGCATGCGCCGCGATCGTATCGGCCGCCGCCGCGATCAATCGGGAGAAATCTGCTGCGGCCATTTCCTGTCCTTCATGCCGGGGCGAACAGCGCCGTCACGGCGGCGAAAACCTCGGCGACCGCGAAGGCGCCGGGATCCGCTGTGTCGAGCTGCCTGCCGATATAGGCGGAACGGCCGGCCTTCGCCTTCCGCATCGCGGCGGTTGTCTCGGCGCCTTGTCGCGCTGCTTCTGCCGCTGCTTCCAGCCCGCTTGCGTCCAAGGCTTTCAGCGCCGGCTCCAGTGCATCGACCATGGTGCGGTCGCCGATCCTGGCGCCGCCATAGAAGGTCATCCGGTCGAGGCCGGCAAGCAACGCCTTGCCGAGCGACGCGCCGGTGCCGAGCGATTGCGACGCGGCGGTGAAGAAGATCGACAACAGCACGCCGCTGGAGCCGCCCATCGACGTGCCCAATGTATCGCCGATTGCGGCAAATGTCGCGGCCCTGTCGGCGAGCGGCAGCGTCTCGATGCGCTCGAGAATGCTGCGCGCCCCCGTCGCCACGGTCGAGCCGGTGTCGCCGTCGCCGGCCTTGGCGTCGAGCCCGTTGAGCGGCTCTTCGAGCGCGATCAGCCTTTGGCAGGCGGCGCTGATCAGCCGCTCGGCGGCCGCATCGCGGCTGGCGGGCTTGATGGCTGTGCCTATCCCAGGCCTGGCCATCGCGATAACGACCGGCTGACGAACCGGCTTTGCCGGTAGCCAGGCATGCGGGCCGACCGGCGCCAGCAGCGCCGCCTCGCGCTCCGCGTCGAGCCTGAGCAGCGACAGCGAGAAGCCGTTCATGTTGAGCGCCGTCATCAAATGTCCGGGGCCGACGGTCAGCGCCACGGCCTTGGCCAGCGGCGAGGCGAGCACCGCATTGGCGATCAAGGACATTTCGAGCGGCGGCACCGAGCCGAGATTGTTGATCAGCAAGGCGTAGCGGCTGCCGGGATCGAGCCGCGCCGCGAGGCGTTCGGCCATGACAGCGACGAATGCGCCGGCGCTCTGCAGTGCGATGCGCTCGACGCCCGGCTCGCCATGGATGCCGAGGCCGAGCTCGCCATCATCCGCGCCGAAGCGTTCCTCATGCGCCTGTCCGGGGATCGAGCAGGAGGAAAGCGAGATGCCGAGCGAGACGATATCGGTTGCCGCTGCCCGCGCCGCGGCAGCGACCGACGCCAGATCGCGGCCGGCTTCGGACAGATGACCGGCGATCTTGTGCACGAACAGCGTGCCGGCAACGCCGCGCGGCTGCGCAATGTCGGGCAGCGCGATGTCGTCGCCGACGATCACCATCTCGACCGCAAGGCCCTCGGCGCGCGCCTTCTCGGCGGCCAGGCCGAAATTGAGCCGGTCGCCGGTGTAGTTCTTGACGATCAGCAGGCAGCCGGCGGGGCCGGTCGTCGCGCGGATCGCCGCCAGCACCGCCTCGACGCTCGGCGAAGCGAAGATCTCGCCGGAGACGGCCGCCGTCAGCATGCCGGCGCCGACGAAGCCGGCATGCGACGGTTCATGCCCCGCGCCGCCGCCGGAAACGATCGTCACCTTCGTCTTGTCCCAGTCGGCGCGCAGCACGACCTTGATCTCTGGATAGCCGTCGAGGCGGGCCAGCGCCCCCGATCCCACCGTGGCGAGGAAGCCGTCCAGCGCCTCGGTGACGATCGTGTCCTTGCGGTTGAAAAAGTGCTTCATGAATTTCGTCCAGTCCGTATCTGCGGTCGTCAATCGGTTTGCAAATTTATGCGCGAGCCGGCTACATCAATCTTTGCCCGTCCGAGCCGAAATAGAGCGGCGCCATGTAGCGGATCGTCACTCTGTCCCCCTTTGCGAGCGGCGTATCGGGATCGGTGAGCGTCACCAGCTTTTTCGGCCCCACCGTCACATGAAGGTGGTTCTGGTCGCCGAGATGCTCGACCCAGTCGACGACGCCGTCGGCATGGCCGTTCGTCGCCTTCTCGATCGCGAGATGCTCGGTTCGGGCGCCGATCGTCGTCGTTCCGGTCGGCGCGCCGCCGACAGGCAGCAGCCCGGCCGGCAGGAGGTTGATCGCCGGCTGGCCGAGGCGCGCCGCGACATGAAGATTAGCCGGCTCAGAATAGATCGCGCGCGGCGTGCCGATCTGCACAAGCATGCCGTCGGCGAGGATGCCGATGCGGTCGGCCATGGTCATCGCCTCGATCTGGTCGTGCGTGACATAGAGCATGGTGGCGCCGAGCTCGGACTGGATGCGCTTGAGCTCGAGCCTGAGATCGGCGCGCAGCTTGGCGTCGAGCGAGGACAGCGGCTCGTCCATCAGGTAGATCGCGGGCTTCCTCACCAGGGCGCGGCCGATGGCGACGCGCTGCATCTCGCCGCCGGACAGTTTCGTCGAGCGGTTGTCGAGCTTGTGATCGATGCGCACCATGCGCGCGACTTCCTCGACGCGCCGCCGCACAGTCTCCTCCGGAAACCGCCGCGCTGGCGAGCGCAGCGGGAAGGCAAGGTTGTCGAACACCGAAAGATGCGGATAGAGCGAATATTGCTGGAAGACGAAGGCGGTGTCGCGTTCGGCCGGCGACAGCGCCGTCGCGTCATGGCCGCCGATGTGGATCGTGCCGCTGTCCGGCCGTTCCAGCCCGGCGATCAGCCGCAGCGTTGTCGTCTTGCCGGCGCCGGTCGGCCCGAGCAGCACGACGAATTCGCCGTCCTTGATCGCGAGGTCGAGATCGTCGATCGCAACGGTGTCGCCAAAGCTCTTGGTCACGCTCTGGATGTGAACGTCAGCCATGGCGCGCCTCCGCTGCCTGATCATGCATGACGGTCCTGACCGCGCGACCGGACCCCTTCTCGAACAGCGACAGCCGCGCGCCGTTCAGCGCCAGCCCGACCTGCTCGCCGGGGCTGAGATGGATGCCGGCAGACACGCGCGCCTTGATGATGCCGTCGGCCGTCTCGACCGCAACGATCTGCGTGGTGCCGAGATATTCGGTTCCGTAGATCGCGCCGCGCAGCTTCGAGCCGTCGTCAAAGCGGATATGCTCGGGCCGGATGCCAAGCGCCATGTCGGCGGGCGCGACGTCCTCGCGGACTTCCGGCACCGCCACCTTTGCGCCCTGCACGACGATCTCCTTCGCGCCCCTGGCGAGCCCGCCGCCGAATTTCAGGAAATTCATCGGCGGCGAGCCGATGAAATCGGCGACGAACATGGTTGCCGGCCGGTCGTAGATCTCGCGCGGGCTGCCGAACTGCTCGATGATGCCATGGTTCATCACCGCTATCTTGTCGGCCATCGACATCGCTTCCATCTGATCGTGCGTGACATAGACCGTCGTGGCATGAATGCGGTTGTGCAACTCGCGCAGCTCATGCACCATCAAATCGCGGAATTCGGTGTCGAGGGTCCCAAGCGGCTCGTCCATGAGAAAACATTTCGGCCGCCGCACGATGGCGCGGCCGAGCGCGACGCGCTGCCGGTCGCCGCCAGCAAGGCCGGAAACGGACTTGTCGAGCAGATGGTCGATGCGCAGCAGCTTTGCTGTCTCCTCGACACGGCTTCGGATTTCGGCCGAGGGCATGCCCTGCGCCAGCAGCGGGAAGCCGATATTTTTGCGCACATTCATGTGCGGGTAGAGCGCGAAGAGCTGGAAGACGAAGGCGATGTCGCGCTCGCGCGCCCGGCGCATGGTAACGTCCTCGCCGCCAAGCAGGATCTTGCCGCCGGTCGGCAGCTCGAGACCGGCGATCATGCGCAGCGTCGTCGTCTTGCCGCAGCCGGACGGGCCGAGCATGACGAAGAACTCGCCGTCCTCGACGACGAAATTGGAATCCTGCACGGCGACGAATGCGCCGAAGGCCTTCCTCAGATTCTGAACACGGATCTCGGCCATCGTTATTCCGGGAATTTCGAGACGATGATGAACATCACCGTGCCGGTGAGCATGGTGACGAAGGAATAGGTGTAGAGCGAAAGCGCGAAAGGCTGGAACAGCATCAGGAAGCCGATCGCGATGATCGCGGTCGCAATGTTTTCCATCAGGCCACGCCTTGCCCAGCGCGGCCAAGAGGAGCGCTTGGTGGCAACAGAGCGGTTCATGCTGCACCCCCTTCCTTCTCCCCGTTCACGGGGAGAAGGTGGCCCGAAGGGCCGGATGAGGGGCGGCGCAAACGCTCCTGATTAAGGCTTATGTCGGCGCTGCCCCTCATCTGCCTGCCGGCATCTTCTCCCCGTGAACGGGGAGAAGGGGCGCTTCCGCGGCGCTGGTTCGATATTTGCCGACTATTCATCATTTGCGCACCGCGCCGAAGGTGATGCCGCGCAAAAGTTGCTTGCGCAGCAGGATGGTGAAGACGAGGATCGGCACCAGGAAGATGGTCGTGCCCGCCGCCACTGCCGGCCAGTCCTGGCCGCCCTCGCCGATGATGGTCGGGATGAAGGGCGGCGCGGTCTGCGCGGTGCCGGAAGTGAGCAGCGCTGCGAACGCATATTCGTTCCAGGCAAAGATCAGGCAGAAAATGGCGGTCGCGGCGATGCCGGTCGTCGCCTGCGGCAGCACGGTGCGCCAGAAGGCCTGCAGCCTGGTGTAGCCGTCGATCATCGCGGCCTCTTCATATTCGCGCGGGATCTCGTCGATAAAGCCCTTCAAGAGCCACACAGCCAGCGAGACGTT
The DNA here is from genome assembly GCF_006440615.1 of Mesorhizobium sp. B2-6-2. Classification (NCBI taxonomy): domain Bacteria; kingdom Pseudomonadati; phylum Pseudomonadota; class Alphaproteobacteria; order Hyphomicrobiales; family Phyllobacteriaceae; genus Mesorhizobium; species Mesorhizobium sp. B2-6-2. Next base: position 555,387 of record NZ_VFUG01000001.1, read on the forward strand.
GACCGCGGTGTAGAGCAGGATCATGCCGAGCGCGGTGTCGGAGAGGCCGAGCTCGCGGTACATCAGATAGATCGGGATCGCCACCGCGATCGGCGGCATGAAGCGCGTCGACAGGATGAAGAACAAAAGGTCGTCGGCCAGAGGCACCTTGAAGCGCGAGAAGCCATAGGCCGAGAGCGTGCCGAGGAACACGGCGCAGAAGGTCGAGCCGAAGGCGATGATCAGCGAATTGACGAAGCGCGGCAGGAAGTTCGACGGCCCGGCGATCACCATGTTGCGCTTGCGCACGGTCTCGTCGCAGAAGCCGGTCGCCGGTCCGAGCGACTTGATATAGTCCGGCGTCTGCCTTGTGCGGGTCGTGAACAGGTTGCAATAGCCCTCGATGCTCGGCTGGAAGATGATCTTCGGCGGATAGGCGATCGAATCCGGCGGCGTCTTGAAGCTGGTGGCGAAGATCCACAAGAGCGGCACGATGGAGATCAGCGCATAGGCTATGATGATCGTGCCGGCGATCAGCTTCGCGTTGGACGAGGGCGCTACGACGGAATGGGCGGTGGTCAGGCTCATCTCTGCTTCACCTTGTTGAGCGCCTTGACGTAGATGTTGGCCAGCCCGAACACCGCAACGAACAGGATGATGGCGAAGGCCGAGGAATAGCCGGTGCGCCAGCTTTCGAAAGCCTGCCGCTTCAGCGTGATCGAGGCGACTTCCGTGGTCGAGCCGGGTCCGCCGCCGGTGAGCAGGTTGACCATGTCGAACATCTTGAAATTCTCGATGCCGCGGAACAGCACCGCCAGCATGATGAACGGCAGCGCCATCGGCAGCGTGATCGACCAAAACTGCCGCCAGTTGGAGGCGCGGTCGACCTCGGCCGCCTCATAGATGTATTCGGGAATGGAGCGCAGGCCGGCGAGGCAGATCAGCATCACGTAAGGCGTCCACATCCAGGTGTCGACGATGATGATCGCCCACGGCGCCAGCTCGACATTGGACAGCATCTGCACATTCGTCGGCGGAATGCCGGTGACGAAGGAGACGACATAGGAAAACAGCCCGATCTGCGGCTCGTAGAGGAAGCGCCAGAAATTGCCAACCACGGCCGGCGACAACATCATCGGCACCAGGATGATGGTGGTCCAGAAGGCGTGGCCGCGAAACTTGCGGTCGATCAGCCAAGCCAGCGTGAAGCCGATGACGGTCTGCAAGAGGATCGTCCAGAACACGAAATGCGCCGTCGTCTGCATGGCGATCCAGATGTCCTGGTCGCCGAGGATGCGCTGGTAATTGGCGAGTCCCAGATTCTTCACCACCTCGTTCGGCCGGTTGGCGCGGAAATTGGTGAAGGAGAGATAGATCGCCCAGAACAGCGGGAAGATGTTGATGGCCAACAGCAAAAGGATCGTCGGCGAGATGAACAGCCAGGCGAGGCCCTTGTCGCTGATGCCCCGGATCTTCTTGGCCAACGGTTCCGGTGTTGCCCGGGCAACGTTGTCCGCAGTCCGATCGAGCATGGTAAGTCCTGCTTCGGTCACGGGTAAGTCTCGACTGTGGAATTTATCTGAACTGCGTCCCGTGCCAAGGGCGGCACGGGACCGAGAGCACGATGCCGAAAAGTGTGAAGCGGTTTTCGGACGACATCGTGCTCACTCTCTCTTTGGTCCGGAGCGGATGATTTCAGGTCTGTTCGACCTGAAATCATCCGGCTCCGGGATCAAGCTCGGGAGGAGCCTACATCTTGCCGTCGTCCTGGAAGACCTGCGTCCAGTCCTTGACCAGCCCGTTGAGCGCGTCCTTGGGCGAGCCCTGGCCGGCCACGACATAGTCATGGAAGCGCTTCTGCGAGGCCTGCAGCAGCGGCGCGTAGCTGGGTTCCGCCCAGAAGTCCTTCACGATCGCCATCGAGTCGAGGAAGGCCTGCGCATAGGGTTGGCTGGACGGGAACTTCGGGTCCTTGACGACGGAGTTCAGGCAGGAATAGCCGCCGAGCGACCACCACTTGGCCTGCACATCCTTGTTGGCGAACCACTTGATGTATTTCAGCGCCGATTCCTGCTTGTCGGAATAGGAGACCACCGAAATGCCCTGGCCGCCGAGCTGCGCGAACTGGTCGCCATCGGGACCCTTCGGATTGACGAAGTAACCGATCTTGTCGCCGCCGACATTCTCGTCCTTCTGCAGACCGGGCCAGGTGAAGGCGAAGTTCATGTGCATCGCCACCTGGCCGGATTTGAAGGCGTCGACACCTTCGCCCATGTAGCTGTTTGAGGCGCCGGGCGGCGTGCAGCAGTCATAGAGCGACTTGTAGAATTCCAGCCCCTTCACCGATTTCTCGGAATCGACGAAGCCTTCCATCTCATAAGGCTTCTTCGGGTTCTCATACTGGAAGCCGTAGCTGTAGAGCACGTCCATGGCGCCCATGGTGATGCCTTCCGAGCCGCGCTCGGTATAGATCGAGGCGCCATAGACGGTCTTGCCGTCGATCTGCCGCTTCTGGAAGAATTCGGCGATCTGCTTCAGCTGGTCGAAGGTGGTCGGCGGGGCGAGGTCCCAGCCATACTTCTCCTTGAATTCCTTCTGCAGCTCGGGCCGCGAGAACCAGTCCTTGCGATAGGTCCAGCCGACGACATCGCCCATGGCCGGCAGGGCCCAGTAGTTCGGCGTGTTCTTCGGCCATTCCGAATAGCCGACCACGGTCGCCGGCACGAAGTCGTCCATGCTGATCTTCTCCTTGTCGAAGAAGTCGTTCAGCTTGACGTAATGGCCGTTCTCGGCGGCGCCGCCGATCCACTGGCTGTCGCCGATGATCAGGTCGCAGAGCTTGCCATGCGAGTTGAGCTCGTTGAGGAAGCGGTCGGCGTAATTGGTCCATGGCACGAACTCGAATTTCATGCCGATGCCGGTTTCCTTGGTGAAGTCCTTCGACAGTTCCACGAGCGCGTTGGCCGGATCCCAGGCCGCCCAGCACAGCGTCAGGTCTTCCGCATGCGCGACGTTCGAGACGGCTGTCGACGCAAAGATCGCCGAGGCCAGTCCCAACGCCAGTTTCAAGGTCGATTTCATGCCTTACCTCCCATTTGCGAAACGCGTCCGGATGACGGTTTCAAGAGCCCTCAACCCTCGCTCCTCCGAGGGCCTGAACATGGCACGCTACGCGTCGCCGATGTTTAGTAATTTGTTTAGTGATGCGCTTTTTACTAAACAACGCAAGCGAATTCGTTGCTGCGCCGCAGCATGGCGAAACGCGTCATTGAAATCGTTGGGAAATGATCCCGGACGCTTCTGTCCTGCTGATGTCAGCTGGCCGCGTCGGCGGGGCCCGGACTTGTCGTCAGCGGCCGGATCGGCGGCGCCGGCGGCAGGAGCGCGCGTATGTCGGCGAAGGGGAAGGTCGGCTCGAAGCGAAAGGCCTCGGCCAGCGCGCCGGGTGCGCCGTTGCACTGTCCGGCGCGAAACTCGTTCTGAAGGCGCGCCCTGTGCACATAGTGCTCCGGACCCTGTGACTGGTGCGCGAGGATTGCTTTCGCCTTGATGTCCCAATGATGCGAGATTTCGACATAATGCGTCGGCGAAAAGCCGGTGCCGCCGAGCGTATCGGCATGCAGCACCGGCACCGCGAAGGATGCGGCGAGCCGCACGCCGTCGGACAGGGCGCGGTGGTCGCCGTGATAATCGGAGGGCGCATGGGTGATGGCGAGGTCGGGCTTCGCCTCGCCGATCAGTGCCTTCAGCGCCGCAATGAACGCGGCATCGGCGACGAGCTCCCCGTCGGGAAAGTCGAGGAAGCGCGGCTCGACGCCGAGCAGGCCCGCCGCCTTGGCCGCTTCCTTGCGCCGCAAGCGGGCAAGCGCCTTGGGGTCGCCCATGCCGCCTCTGGCACCATCGGTGGCTATGGCGAAAGTCAGTTCTGCGCCTTGCGCGGCATAGGCGGCCAGCGTACCGAACATGAATATCTCGATATCGTCGGGATGTGCCCCCAGCGCCAGTATCTTCACGTCTCTCTCCCGGAAATGGAATCGTGCCGAACGGAATCCTGCTCGCTCTTCTCGCTTACGCAAACTATTCGTTCAGCGACGCCGTCATCAAGGGTCTGGGCGGGCAGTTCACCGTCTTCGAGATCGGCTTCTTCATGACCTTGTTTGCCGGCTGTTTCCTCTTCTTCACCCGGCCGAAGGAGGAGCGCTGGCGCGATTTCTGGCGTACCGGGCGGCCCTGGGCCGTGCAGGCACGCGCCTGGGCCGGCATCGCCTCGGGCGTGCTCAGCGTCTATGCCTTCACCAGCATTCCGCTGGCGGAGGTTTATGCGCTGCTCTTCCTGGCCCCGTTGCTCGTCACCGTGCTTTCGACCGTCATCCTGAAGGAGGAGGTCGGACCCTGGCGGTGGCTTGCCGTGGTCGCGGGCTTCACCGGTGTCATGCTGGTGGTGCGGCCGGGCTTCCGCGAATTGCATCTTGGCCATCTCGCCGCCTTCGCCAATGCCTTCGTCGCGGCAACCATCGTCATCCTGATGCGCTCGCTTGCCCAGCAGGAAAAGCGCACGACCATGTTGGGCTCGCTGATCGGCTATGGCCTGCTCTTCAACGGGGTCGGCGCGGTCGCGACGTCATTTACGCTTCCCAATCTGTGGCAACTGGGCTGGCTGGTCCTGGGGGGCCTGTTCACCGCCGGCGGCCAATTGCTGCATCTCCTGGCGGCCAAATACGCCCCGGCCAATCGCATCGCCCCCACGCATTATTCGCAGATCGTCTGGGCGGTTATTCTCGGCGCGATGTTCTTCAGGGAATATCCCGACGCGATGACGCTGGTCGGCCTTGCCGTCGTCGGCGCCTCAGGCCTCCTCACCATGGTGCGCGAGGAAGTGCGGCTTGGCACAGTGCGCTGGAACCCGTTTACGCGTGCGCGGCTTTGACCTGCATGGGCCCGACACGTTGCACGGCGACCGCGACCGCTGATATGCGGGCAAAATGACGACGAAACCCTTGCCGGAGCTTCCGGTCACAGCCGTGCTGCCGGCGCTCGGCGAAGCGCTCGCGCGGTGCAGCAGCGCCGTGCTGGTGGCGCCGCCCGGCGCCGGCAAGACGACGCTGGTGCCGCTGGCGCTGCTCGACGCGCCTTGGCTCGGTGAGGGCCGGATCGTGCTGCTCGAGCCGCGGCGGCTCGCCGCCCGCGCCGCCGCGCGCCGCATGGCCGAATTGCTGGGCGAGGAGCCCGGCGGCAGAGTGGGCTATGCCATGCGCATGGAGAACCTCACCTCGGCGCGGACCAAGATCCTGGTCGTCACCGAAGGCGTGCTCTCGCGCATGATTCTCGACGATCCGGAGCTGCCCGGCGTCTCGGCGGTGATCTTCGACGAATTCCATGAACGCTCGCTCGACGGCGATGTCGGCCTGGCGCTGGCGCTCGACGTGCAGGGCGCGTTGCGGCCGGACCTGCGTCTGCTGGTCATGTCGGCGACGCTCGACGGCGCGCGCGTGGCGAAGCTTTTGTCGGAGGCGCCGGTGATCGAAAGCGAGGGCCGCGCCTATCCGGTCGAGATCCGCTACGACGAGCGGCCGGCAGGCACAGCGATTGAGGACGCCATGGCCAAAGCCGTGCGCGCGGCCTTGGCCGGCGAGCCGGGCAGCGTGCTTGCCTTCCTGCCCGGACAGCGCGAGATCGAGCGCACCGCCGAGCGGCTCGCAGGCAACGTCGCGGCCGACACCGACATCGTTCCGCTCTATGGCCAGCTCGACAACAGGGCGCAGGACGCGGCGATCAGGCCGGCGCCGGCAGGTCGCCGCAAGGTGGTGCTGGCGACCTCGATCGCCGAGACCTCGATCACCATCGACGGCGTGCGCGTCGTCATCGATTCCGGCCTGTCGCGGCTGCCGCGCTATGAGCCGGCGAGCGGCCTGACCAGGCTTGAGACCGTGCGCGTCAGCAAGGCCTCGGCCGACCAGCGCGCCGGCCGCGCCGGCCGCACTCAGGCCGGCGTGGCGGTTCGCCTGTGGCGGGCCGAGCAGACCGCGTCGCTTCCCGCCTTCACGCCGCCGGAAATCCTTGAGGCCGATCTGTCTGGGCTGCTGCTCGACTGCGCCGCCTTCGGTGTCGCCGATCCGTCGAGCCTCTCCTTTCTCGATCCGCCGCCGGCGCCCGCTCTCAACGAGGCGAGGGTGCTGCTCAAGGCGCTGCATGCCATCGACGATGCCGGCAGGTTGACCGAGGCGGGCGCCGCCATGCGCAAGCTGGCGCTGCCGGTGCGGCTGGCGCATATGGTGGCCGAAGCGGCGAAGAGCGGCCACCCGCTCGAAGCAGCGACGCTGGCCGTGCTTTTGACCGAGCGTGGGCTGGGCGGCGACAGCGCCGATCTGGAGCGGCGTCTGATCCGGTTTCGCGGCGAGAAATCCCCTCGCGCCAATGCCGCACGGCAATTGGCGGAGCGTTTGGCCGGGCAGGCTGGCGGAGACAGAAGCGACACGCCGGCCGGCGCCGGCTCGCTCCTCATCCATGCCTGGCCGGATCGCGTGGCAAGGGCGCGCGGCGAGCGCGGCCGCTTCGTGCTCGCCAATGGTTCGGGCGCCATGGTCGATGTCGCCGATCCGCTCGCCAATGAAACCTGGCTTGTGGTCGCCGACCTGCAGGGCAAGGCGCAGAACGCCCGCATCACCGCCGCCGCGCCGGTCGGCGAAGTCGATATCCGCGCCGCCCTTGCCGACCGCATCGAGACAAAGCGCGAGACGAGTTTCGACCGCGAGCGCCGCGCCGTGCGCGTGCGCGAGACCGCGCGTCTCGGCGCCATCACGCTTTCCGAGCGCATGCTGCCCGCGCCGTCCGGCGCCGATGCCGACCGCGCCATAACGGATGCCTTGCGCGAGCACGGCCTGTCGCTGCTCGACTGGGGCAAGGAAGCGGAGGCTCTCCGGCAGCGGCTCGGCTGGCTCAATCGCGGCCTGGGAGCGCCCTGGCCCGACGTTTCCGATGAAGCGCTTGTCGAGGGCCTCGACGATTGGCTCCTGCCGTTTCTCTCCGGCGATGCCTCTTTCGCCGCCATAAAGCCGGCGACGCTGTCGTCGGCGCTGATGGCGCTGGTCCCGCACGACCTGCAGCGCAAGGTCGACGCATTGGCGCCGACCCATTTCGACGCGCCGTCGGGCAGTCACGTGCCGATCCGCTATGACGGCGAATGGCCGGTGCTTTCGATCCGCGTGCAGGAACTGTTCGGGCTCGACCGTCATCCGGCGATCGCAAACGGAACCGTTCCGCTGACGCTCGAATTGCTGTCGCCGGCACACCGCCCGATCCAGACGACGCGCGATCTTCCCGGCTTCTGGCGCGGCTCCTGGGCGGATGTGCGCGCCGACATGCGCGGTCGCTACCCAAAGCATGTCTGGCCGGAAAACCCGCTGCTGGCCGCCGCCACCAGCCGCGCCAAGCCGCGCGGGACCTAGTGGCAGGCTCACGGCAGTGAACCGCATACCTTTGCGATTGGCGCAGACGCTCATCACGTCGTCATCCTCGGGTCTGCGCTCCGCTTCGCGTTGCTCCGCCCGTAGATGACGAAGTCGCGAAGCCTCAGCCAATGGGCCGAGAAAACGATGAAATACCGGCTGCCAACCGGCCAAGTCGCTCTTATGGGGCTACTAGCGCTTACCCTCCCGCGGCTATAATCGTAAGTCGATGATCAACATTCTGCGCGCGCCCGATACCCAGCAAAGCCAGCGGTTGCGGCTCAACACGCTGATCCGTCTGCGCTGGCTGGCCATCGTCGGCCAGAGCCTGACCGTGCTTGTCGTCGCCTATGGCCTGAAATTCCCGCTGCCGGTATCGATGTGCTTTGCGCTGATTGCCTGCTCGGCCTGGATGAACCTGTGGCTCACCTTCCGCTATCCGGCGGCGCATCGCCTGACCCCGCTTTCGGCCTTCGCGATCCTCACCTTCGACGGCGTCCAGCTCACCGGCCTGCTCTACATGACCGGCGGCCTCACCAATCCGTTTTGCGTGCTGCTTTCCGTGCCGGTCGTCATCTCGGCCGCTTCGCTGCCGCTGCGCATGACCGGGGTGCTGGGCGCGCTGATTATAATTGCCGCCACGCTGCTGGTGTTTTTCCACCTGCCGCTGCCCTGGTACGAGCACGCGCCTCTGCCGATGCCGTTCATCTATGTCGCCGGCATGTGGATGGCCGTCTTCGCCTCGATCGCCTTCACCGCCATCTATGCCTTCCGCGTGGCGGCGGAAGCGCGCCTGCTCGCCAACGCGCTGGCCGCCACCGAGCTCGTGCTGCAGCGCGAGCAGCATCTGTCGGCACTGGACGGGCTGGCGGCTGCGGCCGCGCACGAGCTCGGCACGCCCTTGGCCACCATCACCGTCGTCGCCAAGGAGATGGAAAAGGCGCTAGGCAAGGACCCGAAATACGGCGAGGACGTGAAGCTCCTGCGCTCGCAGAGCGAGCGCTGCCGCGAGATCCTGAAGCGGCTGACCAGCCTTTCCTCGGAAGGCGAAGCGCACCTGTCGCGCATGCCGCTCACCTCGCTGGTCGAGGAGGTGACGGCGCCGCATCGCGACTTCGGCATCTCGATCCGGCTGCGGCCCGGCGAGCGCATCGGCCCCGAGCCGGTCGGCCAGCGCAGCCCCGGCGTCATCTACGGGCTCGGCAACCTGGTCGAGAATGCCGTCGATTTCGCCCGCAAGTCGGTCACCGTCTCCTGGAGCTGGGACAATGAGAAGGTCATCTTCTCGATCACCGATGACGGGCCGGGCTTTCCGGCCGAGATCATCGACCGCATCGGCGAGCCCTATGTGTCGACGCGCCAGGGCACCGAGGCCGGCGGCGGCCTGGGGTTGGGGCTGTTTATCGCCAAGACCTTGCTGGAACGGTCGGGCGCCACCATCGATTTCCGCAATTCGAGCGGGCTGGGCGAAGGCGCGGTGGTGCAGATCGCCTGGCCGCGCGGCGTCTTCCTCAATCAGGACCAGGCCTCGGCCACAATGTTCGACAATGCCTAAACCTTGGTTGGATAGCGTAAACCTTGCATTTACCGCATGGCAGCTCTGTTGCCGGCTCTAAAAATTGGACATTGCTCTTGCAGGACTGTATCTGCGTAAAAGTGAGGCATGTCGCCCAAAACTGTGCAGCGATTTCAGGAAGTCGACATGCCCGGAAACAAGGATTTGAAGGGCCTTCGCCAGAATGGGTCTCGGCGCGGCGCGCTTTGGATCGGTAGGATGCCGATAAGATGAACGGAGACGAAACGACGGGCGCAATGGTCGAGGGCGAGGACACCTCTTTGCTCATCGTCGAGGACGACAAGCCGTTCCTCACCCGGCTTGCTCGGGCCATGGAGACCCGGGGTTTTGTGGTCGAGACGGCGGAGAGCGTGGAAGAGGCGGTCGCCAAGGCGCGCGCTCATCCGCCGGCCTATGCCGTGGTCGATATGCGCCTGGGCGACGGCAACGGCCTCGATGTCGTGGCAGTCATCCGCGAAAAGCGTAACGACGCCCGCGCCATCATCCTGACCGGCTACGGCAACATTGCCACAGCGGTGACGGCGGTGAAGCTCGGCGCCATCGACTACCTGTCCAAGCCGGCTGACGCCGACGACGTCTTCGCCGCGCTTACCCGCACCTCCGGCGAGCGCGCCGCACCTCCGGAAAACCCGATGTCGGCCGACCGCGTGCGCTGGGAGCACATCCAGCGCGTCTACGAAATGTGCGACCGCAACGTCTCCGAGACGGCGCGGCGGTTGAACATGCATCGCCGGACCTTGCAGCGGATTCTGGCAAAGCGCGCGCCGCGGTAAGGATCGCGGGACGCGAATGCGATCGCTTCGACCGACGCGGTTGGTGGCGAAGAACCAAACCGCGACGCCGGCGCTGCCCCTCATCGCCCTGCCGGGCACTTCTCCCCGTATAGTGACGGGGAGAAGGGGCTGGCCGCAACGCTGGCTCCCTTGCGCGACGTCGGAGATTGGCGAAATCCTGCGCGAAAGCGCCCTTCTCCCCGTTCCACGGGGAGAAGATGCCGGTAGGCAGATGAGGGGCAGCGCCGGCATTCGCAAATTGTGATGCTTGCCTAGGCGCAGAGCATTGCGCATCATCGCGAATAACGCCGACCAGAAACTGGCAACGGAGCGACCATGCAAGATAAGCGGCCGAAATCGATCCTGCGTGAGTTCCTCGACGGCGAGGCCGCCGGCGGCATCATCCTGATGATGGCCGCAGCCCTTGCCCTGATCGTCGCCAATTCGCCTTTGACCGAAACTTATTTCGCTGTCCTGCACGCCTATCTCGGGCCGCTCAGCGTATCGCATTGGATCAATGACGGGCTGATGGCGGTGTTCTTCCTGCTGGTTGGGCTCGAGATCAAGCGCGAGATGCTGGACGGACAGCTTTCGACCTGGCCGCGCCGCGTGCTGCCCGGCATCGCCGCCGCCGGCGGCATGGCGGTGCCGGCGATGGTCTATGTCTTGATCAACCGCGACAATGCGGCAGCGATCTCCGGCTGGGCGATTCCCACCGCCACCGACATCGCCTTCGCGCTCGGCGTGCTCTCGCTGCTGGGCAGCCGCGTGCCGGCCTCGCTGAAGGTCTTCCTCACCGCTCTGGCCATCATCGACGATCTCGGCGCCGTCATCATCATCGCGCTGTTCTACACCAGCGGCGTGTCGCTCGCTTATCTGGCCGCCGCCTTCGCAGTCATCGCGCTGCTCGTCGTGCTCAACCGCATGCGGGCCATGAAGCTCTGGCCGTATCTCTTGCTTGGCGCATTGCTATGGGTGCTGGTGCTCAAGTCGGGCGTGCATGCGACGCTCGCCGGCGTGGCGCTGGCGCTCACCATCCCGCTGGAGCGGTCTCCCGGCATCGGCCATGATCTCGAGCATTCGCCGCTGCACCGGCTGGAACACGGCTTGCATGGGCTGGTGCCCTTCCTCGTCATCCCGATCTTCGGCTTCGCCAATGCCGGCGTCTCGCTCGGCGGCCTGAGCCTTGCAGCGCTTGTCGAGCCGCTGACGCTTGGCGTCGCCGCCGGCCTGGTGCTCGGCAAGCTGGTCGGCGTCTTCGGCTCCTCGGCCTTGGCCATCCGGTTTGGCCTCGCCGACCTGCCGGCCAATGCCGGCTGGCTGCACATGCTGGGCATTTCGCTGCTTTGCGGCATCGGCTTCACCATGAGCCTGTTCATCGGCCTGCTTGCCTTCGCCGGCGACCCGGCGCTGCAGGACGCGGTGAAGGTCGGCATCCTCGCCGGCTCGCTGATTGCCGCGCTGCTGGGCGCCGCCATCCTGCTCATGGCGCCGGCGAGTGGGGTGGACGAGGACGTGGACTAGGTCAGGCCGCGACGCCATTTCCTCGCCCCCGCGCCAGCGGGGGAGAGGTGGCCCGGCGAAGCCGGGACGGAGCGGGGGGCGCCCGTCGCGACGCCAGAACCGGTGGAAGATCAGCAGCGGGAAGCCTTCGGGAGATCAACACAATTTCCGAGCGCCGCCAACCCCTCTCCGTCGCGGCTGCGCCGGGCCACCTCTCCCTACTCCCGCCACTCCCGTGCGGCGAGGAACAGGCGCTACTCGCTCTCGCCATCCAGCGCCGGCACGGCGACGCCGGCAAGCTCGGCCGCCAGCAGCCGCGCGGCGCCCGCACGCGCAATCCGCAGCATCAGCGCCTTGCGCGTCGCTGCCGCCATGCGGTGCTCGGGCGCATCGCGCAGGATCTCCGCGCCATAGCCGTCGGAGAGGATGAAGCCGCATTCCTCGGGGAAGATGTCCTGGGGAACGCCGGGATGCGTGGCGAAGAAGAAGCGGTCGGAATGCAGCCGGTAGTCCGGCCATTTGCGGTCGACCCTGAAATCCTCGATCGAGGATTTGATCTCGATGATCCAGATATCGCCCTGCCTGGTCAGCGCAACGAGATCGGCGCGCCGCCCGGTGGCCAAAGACAGCTCCGGCAGCACATGCGCGCCCATTTCGGTGAGCAGTCGCTGCACGCCGCGCCGCACCAGCATGGCGCGCTCCGACTGGCGGCCGTCGATCAACGGGTTGAGGGGAATCGGGGAAATGAGTGGCATGGGAGGCACCATGCCAGATTTTGTTCACGGTTTGAACCCCTGTCAGGTCGGCGATTATATAGCCGACAGAGGCCCTTTCGTTTACCGGTTGGCTGGGAACGGTCAATTCTACAGAGTTGAACTCCCATAAAAACAGAGAAGAAGAAGGCCCAAATCGACAAGTTCCGCCAACTCGCGAGCGAGATCGAAACCGTCGATTCAGAAGAGCCATTGAATGCAGCTCTTAGGAACGTGGCGAAATCACCGTCGCCGAAGGATGACAGGCGCAAGGCAGACAAGGGGCGTCGTTAGCGCCTTCCAACTATCTTGCTTCTCACTTGGTGCATTGCCCGGAAGTGTTTGCCGCTAAGGGTAGCAGAAGTTTCGGCGTCCATGTGCTGGATCATGAGCATCCATTCCCGATATTCGAACATTTGATCGCGATTAAACGCCCCTTCCGAACTAATGACCTCAAAGGTCGCGATGCCATCCGCGATCCTTAAATCTGGCTTCTTAACAGTCCCTACGATCTCGCCGTGTTGGTAGATTCCATCGGGATCGCGAACCTCAGCTGCCTTCGCCAGCTTCATTAGCGGTTCTGAGTTGGCGGGTACCTGCCTTGCCTTGAGGGTCGCAATCTCTTCGTCGCGCCTAGTGACGCGACTTTCGAGGTTGGCGATGCGTTCGGTCATAAAATACCGACCGATCAAGAACCCGCCGCCGCCAAACAAAACGGCAAATGTCGCGAATATGGCGGGATTAGCCATTACCAGCGCCGAGTTCGCTTGGAAGAAAGTGATGACTTCTTGCATGCGCTTTTCATATCAGCGCATCCCAGATTCGGGCAATCACCGTCAGGCCGGCGATTGTCGGACCGGTTCTAAGGCGAGACCCTTACTGCGAGTCCCCCGCTCGAAATTCATCCGCCAGAAGCCTGGCCAGGTGGTCGCGGCTCAGGCTCAATGTCTCTTTCAGGAACCACAGGAAGTTGCTCGGGCCGTCGGTCGGCAGGCCGTTCTCTTCGGCCTGGGTGATGACCGCGCGCTGGCGCTCGATCCGCTGTTCGATCTCGCGGATATGCTGCTCGACCCGTTCGATATCGTCCTGAATGGCCATGGCCGGCAATCTCATTGTAGGCGATCATCAAAATAGCACCAAAACCAGAAATGCGTGGTGCTTAAAGCCAAGCGGGTGTTTGAGCCGTGGTCCAGAGAAGATTTAGTTCTTGCTGATCAAATCCCTTGGCAGCAATGTCGCCGTGAAAGGAATTTCCCCATGACCCGCGACCAGATGCTCGCCCACCTCCGGTCCGCCGATGCCGTCGCGCGTGAGGCGGCGGCGCATGGGCATCATCCGTTCGGCTGCGTGCTGGTCGGGCCGGACGACCGCGTTTTGATGCGGCAGGGCAATCTCGACACGGTGCGCCATGCCGAGACCGAACTCGCCCGCCGCGCCGCGGCGGCCTATGAGCCGGAGTTCCTGTGGCAATGCACGCTGGTCTCGACCTTCGAACCATGCGCCATGTGCGCCGGCACGATGTATTGGGCGAATATCGGACGCCTGGTCTACGGGGTCGAGGAAACCAGCCTCCTGGCGCTCACCGGCGATCACGCGGAGAACCCGACCATGAATCTCGCCTCGCGCGCCGTCTTCGCGTCCGGCCAGAAAAAGATCGAGGTCTTCGGTCCCTTTCCCGAAATCGCGGACGAGATGCTCGCCCCGCACCGCGATTTCTGGAAGCGCTGACAAAACTCCGCCCCTAGGCCGCGCCGGCCATGTCGTCCAGGATTGGGCAGTCCGGCCGGTCGTCGCCATGGCAGGCGTGGATCAGCTTCTGAAGCGTCGAGCGCATCGACTGCAATTCGCGTACCTTCTCCTCGATCGCCCTGACATGGGCGGCGGCGATCTCGCGCACGTCATGGCTGGCGCGGCCGCGGTCCCGATAGAGCGCCATCAGCTGCCTGCAATCGTCGATTGAGAAGCCGAGATTGCGCGCACGGCGCAGGAAGGCGAGCCGGTGGATATCGTCGCCGGAATAATCGCGATAGCCATTCTCGGCCCGCGCCGGGCGGATCAGTCCGATCTCCTCATAGTAGCGGATGGTCTTGGCCGGCAGGCCGGAACGCTCCGCGGCATCACCGACATTCATGGCGCTCTCCTCGCATCGCAGGCGGCTCCCTGAGTCGCCCCATTGATTTTGCTTCATAATCCTGTAAGGCCTGTTGCGAAAATGCCGCAGTCGGGCACTTACCGGCGCGTAAGGCCTTGCATATAAGCAGTGCGCGCTTGGCAAGCAAAAGAAATGCCAGCATGAATGGTGGCAACAAAGCGGCCGACTCGTGCCGCTGGTATCGAGGCGGGGCGTCGGACCTTTTCATGCGCTTGAAGTCATTTGCAATCCTCGCCGCTCTTGCGCTGTCGACCGCGATCAGCGGGTGCAGCACCATCGGTGGGCAAATCTTCACCAACAACTATGGCGCGATGACCGATGCCGGCTATCAGCTGCCGCGCATCCCGATCGAGAAGGTCCCCGCCAGGTACCACCGCCAGGAAGTGCGGTACGACTCGTCGGAAAAGCCGGGCACCATCATCGTCGATACGCAGAACAAGTTCCTCTATTTCATCGAGGGCGACGGCATGGCGATGCGCTACGGCATCGGCGTCGGCCGCGAGGGTTTTGAATGGCACGGCACAGCCCATATCGCGCTGAAGCGCGAATGGCCGACCTGGACGCCGCCCTCGCAGATGATCAAGCGCCAGCCCGAGCTCGCCAAATTCGCCAGCGGCATGGAGCCGGGCCTGAAGAACCCGCTCGGCGCGCGCGCCATGTATCTCTTCAACAAGGGCGGCGATATGGGCTACCGCCTGCATGGCAGCCCGGAATGGTTCTCGATCGGCAAGGCGATGTCGTCGGGCTGCATCCGGCTGATGAACCAGGACATTATCGATCTGTACGACCGCACGTCGGTCGGCGCCAAGGTCATCGTGATGTGATCACGGAGGCCGAGGCCAAAAGCTTTCGCAAGCGGACCGTCTAGGCAACAACAAGACGTCCAAAAACAGAAAACCGGGCTGTTGGGGCCCGGTTTTTTGTTTTTGCTGTTTTTGCGATCTTGGATCGGAATTCGCTTCGCCGCGCTGCCGGCGAAGTGGATTTCTCAGGCGACCTGCTCGACCTGCTGGACTTCCGGAACAAAGTGGCGAAGCAGGTTCTGGATGCCGTGCTTCAGCGTTGCCGTCGATGACGGGCAGCCGGCGCAGGCGCCCTTCATGTGCAGGAACACGGTGCCGTTCTCGAAGCCGCGGAAGGTGATGTCGCCGCCGTCCTGGGCAACGGCCGGGCGCACGCGCGTGTCGAGCAGTTCCTTGATGGTCAGCACCAGCTCTTCGTCCGCCTTGTCGTAGAACTCGCCGGTCTCGCCGGCTTCGCTCGCCGGAGCGGTCGCGGCCATGACCGGCGCACCGGACATGAAATGCTCCATGATGGCACCGAGGATCGCCGGCTTCAGGTGCTGCCAGTCCGGACCGTCCTTGGTCACGGTGATGAAATCATAGCCGAAGAAGACGCCGGTGACGCCCGGGATCTCGAACAGGCGGCCGGCCAGCGGCGAGGCCTCCGCCGCGGCTTCGGCGTTGCGGAAATCGGCTGTGCCTTCGCGCAGCACTTCCTTGCCCGGCAGGAATTTCAGCGTCGCCGGGTTCGGCGTCGATTCGGTCTGGATGAACATGGGTATCTCCAGGCCCTTCCCGGGCCGATAGTTTGGAATAATTCTAAATAGGCTCTATCGGCTGGACATTCAAGCGAAACGCGTCGATGGAACGGCTGGCTGGCGGAATGTTTTGCCATGGCGGGTATCCGAACCGTGGCAGCCGTCATCCTCCAACTTCGACGGTCAGTTGTCCACTCGTCTGCAATATATCGACCTCGGCGCCTGTTTTCGTTCGCCTGAATTCGAGATCGGCGCTGCCCTTGCCGACGCGCAGTCCGCGAAGCTCGATATGGTTCACGAAACCGGGCAGTCGCGGCCGCACGATCCGCAGCTTTTTCGCGAAGGCGTCGGGTTCCAGGCCGAGGCACACCGTCAGCATGAAGGGCACGGCGCCGGCCGCCCAGGCCTGAGGGTGACAAGCCACCGGATAGTGCACCGGCACCTGGAAATCCGCGCGTGGAAAGCCTGCCATCGCTTCAGGCAGCCTGTGATGGCGAAAATGCATCGCAGCCTCGGCGACCGCCGTGAAGATCCGCAGCGCCGCGTCGTCCTCGCCATATTGCCTGCAGCCGGCGGCCACGAGCGCATTATCATGTGGCCAGACTGTTCCCAGATGATAACCGACAGGATTGTAGCGCCGCTCCGAGGCGGCAAGCGTACGCACGCCCCAGCCATTGAACATGTCGTCCCGCATCAGACGCGCGACCGACCGGCGAGCCTTGTCGGGGTCCGCGATACCGCACCACAGCGCGTGGCCGGGGTTCGACGAAACGACCGCGGCTTGCCGGCCTCTCGCTTCAAGCGCGAGCGCGAAGATGCTTTTCTCCTCACACCAGAAATCGTGATTGAAGCGTCTTCGAAGCCTGTCGGCCTCCTGGCGAAGCTGTTTGGCGCGACCGGGTTCGCCATTGCGCTCATAGAGATCGGCGACGGCCAGTTTGGCTGCAAAGACATAGCCCTGCGCCTCGACAAGCGCGATCGGCGGCTTGGCGAGGTCGCCGTCGGCCCTGACGATGGCATTGCCCGAATCCTTCCATCCCTGGTTGACGAGCCCCTCGGCGGACATGCTCCGATACTTCAGATAGCCCTTGCCGTGATCGTCTCCGGCCTTGGCGATCCAGTCCAATGCCTTTTCCACCGGCGCCTGCAATTCGCGGAACAGGTCGAGATCGCCGGTCCAGGCAGCGTGGCGACCGAGAAGCAGCAGGAAGAGCGGGGTGGCGTCCACCGTGCAGTAGAACCTGGCATGAGGGACATCGCCGGCGCGCGCGAGCTCGCCGACGCGCAGCTCGTGCAGGATCTTGCCGGGCTGTTCCTCCCGCCACCGATCCGTCCGGCTTCCCTGATAGCTGGCCAGGAGGCGCAGCGTCTGGGCGGCGATCTCAGGCTGAAAGGCGAGCATCTCCAATGCGACGATCAGGCTGTCGCGGCCGAACAGGGCAGCGAACCAGGGCACGCCGGCGGCAAAATATTCACGGCTTCCCAACTCCGAGCGCAGCATCGCCACATCGCGCAGCGATCTGTCCATGATGCTGTTGAGCAGAAAGCTGTCGCTGTCGAGCTTCGTATGCCGCTCCAGCCATTCTTCAGAGTTTGTCTGGAGTCTGTCGGCAAGGCCGTCGAGCGTGGCCGCCGGGCGCTGGTTCAGTCGGTCCGCCGCGGCGTCCTCCGGCTGTTCCTTCAACTCGATCGTGACCGCGATCGTTCGCGTGGCTCCCGCCGGCACGTCGATCTGGAATTCGGCCATCGTCTTGTATGAAGCATCGGGTCGGGGCGAGAACGCAATCGTCGTCATCCTGCGGAGCCGGTCGGCGCCGTGATAGACGAAATGCAGCCTGCCGTCCCGCCAGGCGGGCCGCTCGGCCCTGCCGAGATTTTGCTGCACCAGCCCACGCACGTTGAAGATGTCCTCGAAGCCGGCGCCGAATTGCAAGGTCAGCGGAAAGTCGTGCGCCTCGTGTCCAAGGTTCTGGACGGTCACGATTTCCCTCACGCATGTCTGGTCGGCATCCAGGATGCGTTCCCAGCGAATGCCGAGTTCGTCCTTGGGGATCAACCGGCCCTGCTTGGAATGAAGGTCTGGGTTGGTCAGTTCAAAAAGCGCCGCGTAACCCTTCTGCGCGGTCGAGGCCAAGACGACCGGCGCCAGACCGGCCAACGTCATCTGATAGCCCCCGACGAACCGGCAGTCGTGAAAATAAAGCCCGAAACCGTGCCCGTCCTTCACAGGGATCTGCGCGTCGGAGGCGATGACGTAATAGAGGTCGAGGTTCTTGACGGTAATCGCGCCGGCGATGCTGTCGACCATCGCCGGATGGCCCTTGGCCAGCACGCGCTGCTTGCGCTCCTGTTGCGCATGGGGCGCCTGCCGGGCTTTCTCCTGGGCTCGTGCCGGCGCCGAGCGCGGCTGCGCCCCGCCATCCTTGCTCTTCGCCCTCGATCTTCCGCTTCGGGCTGCCTTCTGCGTTGGCTTGTCCACAGGCTCTCCATTGGAACGTTGCATATGACGATTCCAAATGGCGCGCCGCAAATGCCGGCCAAGGGTAGCATTGTTCTTGGATCAGCTTGGGTCGCCGCGAATTCAGCCCGGCTCCGGCCGGAAGGCCTCCAAGTCAGGCCAGGCTGTCGATCTCTTCGTCGGACAGGTTCTGCGGCACCACCGTGACGGGGATCGGGAAGGCGGCTCCCCGGCCGGCGACCGCGCTGACCAGCGGCCCTGGGCCTTCCTTGCCGGCGCCGGCGGCCAGCACCAGGATGGCGATGTCCTGGTCTTCCTCGATCAGCTTGTGGATTTCTTCCGGCGGCTTGCCTTCGCGCACCACCAGCTCCGGTTCGATCCCCGCATGCTGGCGCACCTTGTTGGCGTAGCCGTCAAGCGCCGCGCGGGCTGTCGCCGTGGCTTCCTCGCGCATGATCTTTTCCACGCCCAGCCAGTGCTGGAAGTCGTCCGGCTCGATGACGTAGAGCAGCACCAGCACGCCGCCGGTGCTTTGCGCCCGTTTCGAGGCATAGGCGACGGCACGCTCGCATTCGGGCGTGTCGTCGATGATCGCCAGGAACTTGCGGCGATGGCCGGCTTCGCGGCTGAGGCGTTTGGAGACCATGTCTATCTGCTCGGTATGGTTTCGGTCGCAATCTGCCACTGCCGCGGGCCGGCGGCAAGCCGCCGGTCGGCGCGGCAATGGTCCGAGGAGGTCGCTGGATCAGTCCTGCAGAAGGCCGATGATGTCGCGCACCGTCTTCATCGTGCCCTCGGCGATTGCGCGGGCCCGGTCGCCGCCATCCCTGAGCACGGCGTCGACATAGGCGCGGTCGCCCTCGATGCGGCGCATCTCGGAAGCGATCGGCGCCAGCTTCTCCACGGCAAGATCGGCAAGCGCCGGCTTGAACACGGAAAACTGTTGCCCGCCATACTCCTTCAGCACCTCTTCTTTCGAGATTTCCGCGAGGCCGGCATAGATGCCGACGAGATTTTCCGCTTCGGGCCGGCTTTCCAGCCCGTCGATCTCGCTCGGCAAGGCCTCCGGATCGGTCTTGGCCTTGCGGATCTTCTTCGAGATCGTATCGGCATCGTCGGTCAGGTTGATGCGCGAGAGATCCGACGGATCCGACTTCGACATCTTCTTCGAGCCGTCGCGCAGGCTCATGATGCGCGCCGCCGGGCCGCCGATGACCGGTTCGGTAATCGGGAAATAGCCGTTCACCGTCTCTTCGCCGACCTGCATTTCGACGCCGACGCCAAGGGCGGCGATCTTCTCGGAGAAGTCGTTGTTGAATTTCTGGGCGATGTCGCGGGTCAGCTCCAGATGCTGCTTCTGGTCCTCGCCCACCGGCACATGGGTTGCGCGGTAAAGCAGGATGTCGGCAGCCATCAGGCTCGGATAGGCGAGCAGGCCGAGCGAGGCGTTCTCGCGGTCCTTGCCGGCCTTGTCCTTGAACTGCGTCATCCGGTACATCCAGCCGATGCGCGCCACACAGTTGAGGATCCAGGCGAGCTCGGCGTGCTGCATGACCCGCGACTGGTTGAAGACGATGTGCTTCTTGGGGTCGATGCCGGAGGCCAGGAACGCCGCGGTGATCGAGCGCGTCTGGTCGCCCAGATCCTGATACACGAGCTGCGCCGTCAGCGAATGCAGGTCTACGACGCAATAGATGCAGTCGGACTGTTCCTGGAGGGCGACGAATTTCTTGATGGCGCCGAGATAGTTGCCGAGATGCAGGTTTCCGGTCGGCTGGACGCCCGAAAAGACGAGTGGCTTGAAGGCGGACATGAATTCCTCATGGCTTGTGGAGGGCCGTTAAGCGTGCTTCCAAAAAGTTGCAGACTTTTTGGAGCCAACATGCGGCTGGATACCGCGCGCGGGGAAAGTCTTGCGACGGCGCGCTTATGGACGAAGCCGGTTGCGGGATCAAGAGGCGCGGACGAGCTGGCATGGGGCATCGGTACGTTGACATTGTCGTACATAGGCTACATATTTCTAACTACATAAAGGAATGTAGCGGTGACTATCAACATCAACAACAAGGAAGCCGACAGGCTGACGCGCGCTTTCGCCAAAGCTGAAGGGGTCGGCATCACCGAGGCGATCGTAATCGCCATGCGCGAAGCCCTGGAGCGGCGGCGCAATCGCGAGACGCCGCTGGAAACGGCGGCACGACTGCGAGCCGAGTTTGGAATCAAGCTTAGCGAACAAGCGCGCAAACCGCTGCCGCAGTCCGTTTATGATGAACTTTCCGGCGACGACTGATGTTTGTCGACGCCGCAGCCATCGTCGCGATCCTGAGCAACGAGACGGAAGCCGAGCGATGCGCGCAGGCCGTCATGAAGGCATCGGCACCGTTCACGTCGGCGATAGCCGTTTGGGAGGCGGCGATGGCGCTCGCGCGACCAGAAAAGCTGGCGATTCCGGTCGCCAGAAGCGCGGAGATTGTAGACCGCTTTCTGGAAGAGCGGGCAATTGCCTTGCGCGAGCTTCCGCCTGCATCCGAGGCAACATCCCTGTCCGTCGAGGCCGCTGCGCGGTTTCGCAACAATGCTGTCCGCCTAAACATGGCGGACTGCTTCCACTACGCTTGCGCCCGATACTACGCCGTTCCGATACTTTCTACGGCCAACGAATTCCGACTCACGGATCTGGAGACTGTTCCCTGACGGGCGGTAGCGCCTTGGGTGAACGACGTTTCACATTCCGCCGGAGCATCCCGAAATCGGCGCCGCCGGTGCCGAAGGCGGCGATGAAGTAGAGCGCGGCGCCTCCGGCGACCAGCCCAAGCACCGTCGTCGCCTTCACCACGAGCGGCGAGCCAGGCCCGATCTGCGCGGCAAAGTGGCGCTCCGCGAAGTAAAGCGCCACGGCCATGATCACGGCGCAGAGCACCAGCCGGGGAATGCGTCGCATGAGCGGCAGGTCGCGGCCCCAATGGCCGCGCCTGATCAGCATGGCGAGCAGCATCAGCGCGTTGACCCAGCCGGCGACGGCCGAAGCCACCGCGATGCCCGGCGCGCCCATCGACGGGAACAAGGTCAACGCAGTGGCGACATTCACGCCGACCGAGATGGCGGCAAAAATCATCGGCGTGCGCGTGTCCTCGCGGGCGAAATAGCCGGGCGTGAACGCCTTGATCAAAACGAAGGCGGGCAGGCCGAGGCCGAAGATCGCCAGGATCGAGGCGACGATCGGCGTCGAGTGGTTAGCGGCGAAGGCGCCGCGCTCATAGACCAACCGCACGATCGGCTCGGACATCACCCAGAGTGCCGCGGCGGCGGGCAGCGTCATGAACAAGGTGAACTCGACCGAGCGGTTCTGCAGGTTGGCTGCCTCGACCAAATTGCCTGATTTCAGAGCCCGCGACAGTTCCGGCAACAGCACGATGGCGACGGCCACGCCGACGACGCCGAGCGGCAGCTGGTAGATGCGGTCGGCATAGGCAAGCGACGATACGGCGCTGTTCTGCGCCGACGCGATCGCCGTGCCGATCAGCTGGTTGATCTGCGTGATGCCCCCGGTGATCGCCGCCGGCAGCGCCAGGATCAGCAGCCGCTTGACGTTGGGCGTCATCTTCGGCCGGCGGAAGCCGATCGAGATGCCGGCATTGCGCACCGCGATCCAGACGATGGCGAGTTGCACGATGCCTGCCGCCAGCACGCCCCAGGACAGGCCGAAACCGACATCATGCGCGTCCAGCCCGTGATACCAGGCATAGGCGAGCACGCCGATCAGGATGATGTTGAGGAAGGCGGGCGCGATCGCCGCCGCGAAATAGCGGCGCAGCGAGTTCAGCATGCCGGCCATCATGGCGCCGAGCGACATGCAGATGAGATACGGGAACATGATCGTAGCAAGCCGGACGGTCGTCTCGAACTTGCCTGGAATGTCGGCAAAGCCCGGCGCCACCAGGTAGCGCACGATCAGCGGCATCGCCAGTTCCATCGCGATGGTCAGCGCCAGAAGCGCGGAGAACAGCACGCCGAACACTTCCTCCGAGAAACGCTTGGCGCCGTCGGTGCCATGCTGCTCGATCTCCTTGGCGAACAGCGGCACGAAAGCGGCGTTGAAGGCGCCCTCGGCGAACAGCCGGCGGAAGGTGTTGGGGAACTGGAAGGCGGCGTTGAAGGCATCGGCGACCGGTCCGGTGCCGAGCGCTGCCGCCATCAGCATCTCGCGGCCGAAGCCCAGCGCACGGCTCATCAGCGTGCCGGAGGCGACGGTGGCGAATTTCTTGACTAGGCTCATGCTGGGAACGACTGCCAGAAAAATTGCGTCAAATGGATGTCACTCGGCGGCCGCCTTGGCCTTGCCGTTGCGTTCGGACGAATTGCCTTCAAGCGTATCGATCAGCCGCTTGTGGATGGTGGCCGTGCGCGTCGGGCTGTCGATCTTCTGTCCGGTCAGGTCGGTGACGTAGAACGTGTCGATGACCTTCTCGCCGAACGTCGTGATATGCGCCGAGGCGATGTCGAGCGACAGGTCGGAGAGCGTCCCGGTGATCTCGGACAGCAGGCCCGGCCGGTCCAGCCCCTCGACTTCGATCACCGAAAAACGGTTCGACAGCGTGTTGCGGATCTCGGCGCGCGGCGGAATCCGGAACGCCTTGGCGCCGCGCTTCGGCTTGGTGCGCTTCTCGATCATCTCGGGCAGCCAGCTCTTGCCCGAAAGCACGTCCTCGATCAGCCGGCCGACTCGCTCGGCGCGGCGGCGCTCGTCCTCGTCGCGGTCGAACTCCCTGGAGATCAGTATGGAATCCAGCGCGCGGCCGTCCGAGGTGGTGAAGATCTGCGCGTCGACGATGTTGCCGCCGGCCGCGGCACATGCCCCGGCAATGATCGAAAGCAGGCGCGGATGGTCCGGCGCCAGCACGGTGATCTCCGTCACCGCCTCGAACTCATGCGTCTTGACCATGGTGGCGAGCTTCTTGCCGGCCGCATCTGCCTCGCGGATGAATTCGGCATGGCGAAGCTGGTCGGCCAGGTCAACCGCCAGAAGGTAATTCTCGTAGTGCTGCGCGACATAGCGCTTGCGCTCCTTCGCCGGCCAGGCGGACAGCGCCTCGCCCAGCCGCTCGCGCGCCGCGGCCGTGCGCTCGGCGCGCGACACTTCGGAGAAACCGCCGGTCAGAAGCAGCTCGGTCTCGAAATAAAGCGTGCGCAGCAGCTGGCCTTTCCAGCCGTTCCACACGCCGGGCCCAACACCGCGTATGTCGCAGACGGTAAGGACCAAAAGCAGCTTCAGCCGCTCGGCCGATTGCACGATCGAGGCAAAATCCTCGATCGTCTTGCGGTCGTTGAGGTCGCGCGTCTGCGCCGTCATCGACATCACGAGGTGGTTCTCGACCAGCCAGGCGACGGTCTCGGTGTCGGCGGCCGACAGCCCCATATGCGGGCAGATGCGCCGCGCTATCCTGGCGCCGGCTTCCGAATGGTCTTCCGGCCGGCCCTTGGCTATGTCGTGCAGCAGCACCGCGACATAGAGCGCCTCGCGGCTCTTTCTCAGGCTAGGCATCAGCGTGTGCGACAGCGGATGCACCTTCGCGCCGTCGCCGCGCTCGATCTCGGCCAGCACGCCGATGCAGCGGATCAGATGCTCGTCCACCGTATAGTGGTGGTACATCGAGAACTGCATCATGGCGACGATCTTGCCGAAATCCGGGATCAGCCTGCCGAGCAGCCCCGCCTCGTTCATGCGCCTGAGATTGAGCTCGGCATTGCGGTCCGACGTCAGGATGTCGAGGAACAGCCGGTTGGCCTCCTCGTCGCGGCGGAGCGACTTGTTGACCAGGCCGAGCGAGCGGGTGAGCAGCTTCAGCGCGTCGGGGTGGAACTCCAGCCCGTGCTTGTCGGCGAACCAGAACAGCCTGAGCAGATTGACCGGATCACGCTCGAACACGCTGTCGTCGGCGATGTTGATGCGATGGTTGTCGACGATGAAATCGGAAGTGCCGGCAAGCTTGCGCTTGCGCCGCGAGAAGGTGAGAAAGATGCGGTTGAAGCCGGGCACGTGCTTGGCCTGCTCTTCCTCGAGCGCCGCGCAGAAGATGCGGGTGAGGTCGCCGACATCCTTGGCGACGAGGAAATAATGCTTCATGAAGCGCTCGACCGCCGAAAGGCCGGGATGCGTCGTATAGCCCAGACGCTCGGCGATCTCGCGCTGGATGTCGAAATGCAGCCGCTCTTCCGCCTTGCCGGTAAGGAAATGCATGTGGCAGCGCACCGCCCAGAGAAAATCCTCGGCTTTCTGGAATTCGCGATATTCGGCCTCGGTAAAGACGCCCTTCTCGACCAGTTCCTCGCCGGTGCGCACGCGGTAGAAATATTTGCCGATCCAGAACAGCGTCTGCAGGTCGCGCAACCCGCCCTTGCCGTCCTTGACATTGGGCTCGACCAGATAGCGGCTTTCGCCCGCCTTGGCGTGGCGTTCGTCGCGCTCGGCGAGCTTGGCCTGCACATATTCTGGCCCGGTCGTGCGCACCACTTCGTGATCGAAACGGGTGAGCAGTTCTTCATAGAGCTTCTGTTCGCCCCACAGGAAGCGTGCCTCGAGGATCGACGTGCGGATGGTGATGTCGCCGCGCGACAGCCTGAGGCACTCGTCGATGTTGCGGGTGGCGTGGCCGACCTTCAGCCCCATGTCCCACAGCATATAGAGCATGTATTCGACGATCTGCTCGCCCCACGGGGTCTGCTTGTAGGGCAGCAGGAAAAGCAGGTCTATGTCGGAGCCCGGCGCCAGCGTGCCGCGGCCGTAGCCGCCGACGGCAACGACCGCCATGCGCTCGGCCGCGGACCGGTTCTTGACCCGGTAGACATGGGTGGCGGCGAAATCATAGAGCGCCCGGATCAGGTCATCCATCAGATGCGACAGCCGCTCGGCGCAGGCATTGCCGCCGCCGTCCTGCTTGAGCATGGTCTCGGCGATCTTTCGCCCTTCGGCCATCCTGGCCTTGAGCAGCTGGAGCACGGCCGTCCGGACAGCCGGTCCTGAACCGTCGCCGTCGTTCGCCGCCGTCAACGCTGTCAAGTCGCGGCGCAGCGCGTCGCCATCGATGATTTCGTCGAGTTTCAGGGAGATCTTTGCCATTCGGCGGCGTCTATAGCCTGTTTTCGAGGCGCTGTGTATGGGGGCCTGCGGCGCGTCTCCGGCAGCGCGCGATGGACGCCACGCGAAGCCGGATGGCGAAAGCCGGAAAAATTCAAACCATCCCTTGACCTTCCAGTTACTGGAAGCACTACCTCCGCCTCAAGTTTGAGATTCAGAGGCCTGGCATGACCCATTCCGACCACCACCACCATGCGCATGGCGGCGGCTGCTGCTCTGCGAAGGATGTCGCGCCCGACACCGAAGCGGTGATTCGCGATCCTGTCTGCGGCATGACGGTCGATCCGGCGGCCGGCAAGCCGACGGCCGAGCATGGCGGCCGGACGTTTCATTTCTGCAGCGAGCGCTGCCGCACGAAATTCCAGGCCGAGCCGGAAACGTATCTTTCCGCCACCGACCCCGTCTGCGGCATGAATGTCGATCGGGCAAGCGCCACACATTTTCTGCGCCATGAAGGCCAGGGCTTGTATTTCTGCTCTCCCGGTTGCAAGGCCAAGTTCGAGGCGGAGCCGGCAAAATACCTCTCCGGCCGGCCCGAGCCGCAGCCGATGCCCAAGGGCACGCAATACACCTGCCCGATGCATCCCGAGATCGTCCGCGACAAGCCCGGCTCCTGTCCGATCTGCGGCATGGCGCTGGAGCCGATGGGCGTGCCGACAGGCGAGGAAGGCCCGAATCCCGAGCTCGTCGATTTCACGCGCCGGTTCTGGGTCAGCGCGGTGCTCTCCGTGCCGCTCCTGGTCATTGCCATGGCGCCGATGCTGGGCTTGAGCTTCGAAACCCTCATCGAGGGTCGCACGAAGACCTGGATAGAGCTGGCGCTGGCGAGCCCGGTGGTGCTGTGGGCGGCGTTTGCGTTCTTCGATCGCGGCTGGGAATCGATCCTTAACCGCAGCCCCAATATGTGGACTCTGATCTCGCTGGGCGTCGGGGCCGCCTACTTCTACAGCGTGGTCGCCGCCCTGTTCCCGGACATCTTCCCGCATCAGTTCCGCGGTCATGACGGCGCAGTCCCGGTCTATTTCGAGGCCGCCGCTGTCATCGTCGCGCTGGTCTTTCTCGGCCAGGTGCTGGAACTCAAGGCCCGCGAGCGCACCGGATCGGCCATCCGCGCGCTTTTGGACCTTGCCCCGAAAACGGCGCGGCTGATCGGCGCCGATGGCTCCGAGAAGGACGTGCCGCTCGACAGCGTCAAGTCCGGCGACCGCTTGCGAATCCGCCCCGGCGATGCCGTCCCGGTCGACGGGATCATGCTCGAAGGTCGCTCGGCGATCGATGAATCGATGATCACAGGCGAACCGCTGCCGGTCGAGAAGACGCAAGGCGACACGCTCACCGGCGGCACGCTGAACAAGAACGGCTCGCTGGTCATGCGCGCCGAGAAGGTCGGCGCCGAGACCACGTTGTCGCGCATTGTCGAGCTGGTCGC
Source organism: Mesorhizobium sp. B2-6-2 (assembly GCF_006440615.1). Lineage (NCBI taxonomy): Bacteria > Pseudomonadati > Pseudomonadota > Alphaproteobacteria > Hyphomicrobiales > Phyllobacteriaceae > Mesorhizobium > Mesorhizobium sp. B2-6-2. Next base: position 582,129 of record NZ_VFUG01000001.1, read on the forward strand.
CAAGGCGCAGCGCTCGCGGGCGCCGATCCAGGGTCTTGCCGACCGCGTGTCCTTCTATTTTGTCCCGGCCGTCGTTCTGGTCGCGGTCCTGGCCTTCATCGCCTGGTCTATCTTCGGCCCCGAACCGAGCCTGATCTTCGCCATCGTCTCGGCGGTGTCGGTGCTGATCATCGCCTGTCCCTGCGCGCTCGGTCTTGCGACGCCGATGTCGATCATGACCGCGACCGGGCGCGGCGCGCATGCCGGCGTGCTGATCAAGGAAGCGGCGGCATTGGAACGTTTCGCCTCGGTCGACACGCTGATCGTCGATAAGACCGGCACGCTGACCGAGGGCAAGCCGCGGCTTACCGACGTCGTTGCCACCGACGGCATCGACGAGAACGAGCTGCTGGGCCTCGCGGCCGCGCTGGAAAAGGGCTCCGAGCATCCGCTGGCCGAGGCCATCGTCGAGGGCGCTGCCGCGCGCGGCCTGGAGCTGGCCGACGCGGTCGATTTCGAAGCCATTACCGGCAAGGGCGTTTCGGGCACGGTTTCGGGCAGGAAGGTCGCGCTCGGCAATGCGGCGATGATGGCAGACCTCGGCGTCGGAACGTCGGCTGCCAATACCGAGGCGCTGCAGGCCGAAGGCAAGACGGCCATGTTCGTGGCCGTCGGCGGCAGGTTCGCCGGCATCGTCGCTGTCGCCGATCCGGTAAAGACTACGACGGCCGAGGCGATCAAGGCGCTGCACGACAAGGGGCTGCGCATCATCATGGCGACAGGCGACAACGAGCGCACGGCACGAGCGATCGCCGGCAGGCTGGGCATCGACGAGGTCCGCGCCGGGTTGCTGCCGGATGAGAAGGGCGCGCTGGTCGAGGAACTGCGTGCCAAGGGCGCCGGCGTCGCCATGGCTGGCGACGGTGTCAACGACGCGCCGGCGCTGGCCGGCGCCGATGTCGGCATCGCCATGGGCACCGGCGCCGATGTCGCGGTCGAAAGCGCCGGCATCACGCTCGTCAAGGGCGACCTCAACGGCATCGTCAGGGCACGCACGCTCGCCCAGGCGACGATCCGCAACATCCGCCAGAACCTGTTCTTCGCCTTCCTCTATAACGTGCTAGGCGTGCCGGTCGCGGCCGGCGTGCTCTATCCGCTCACCGGCACGTTGCTGTCGCCGATGATCGCCGCGGCGGCGATGAGCCTGTCGTCGGTGTCGGTTATCGCCAATGCCTTGCGGCTGAGAACGTTGAAACTCTGAGCAAGACCCCCAGATACGAAATCCAACAGAAGGAGACCTGAATGACTCTGGCCAAGAAAATCGTGCTGCTTTTGATGGCGGCCGGAATGCTGCTCGCCGTGTTCCTCGAAAGCGTGCCGGCCTCGTCGGAGGAGATGAAGCACGACATGTCCAAGATGGCGATGGGCGCCCACAGCCCGGCCACCGTCGGCTACGAGAAGGCGATGAAGAAGATGCACAAGGACATGACGATCAAATACACCGGCAATGCCGATGTCGATTTCGTCCGCGGCATGATCCCGCATCATCAGGGCGCCATCGACATGGCCAAGGTGGTGATCGCCAATGGCAAGGATCCGGAAATCCGCAAGCTCGCCGAAGGCGTCGTCGCGGCACAGGAAGCCGAGATCAAGCAGATGCAGGACTGGCTCGCCAAGCATCCGGCGAAATAGTCACTGCGGGAAATCCGGGCGGCCAGCCGGCGTCGGTCTGGATTTCCGGCTGTGGCTGTGCTGCGATCCAGCCTTACGCGGAGAACGCCATGCCCTCGTCGATCAGAACCTTGAAGCTGCCGTCGGGCGAGACCGTCCCGGTGCTGGGCCAAGGCACCTGGAAGATGGGTGAGGACCGGCGTCGCCGCGCCGATGATGTCGCGGCGCTGAAGCTTGGGCTGGACCTCGGCATGAAGCTGATCGACACGGCGGAAATGTATGCCGATGGCGGCGCCGAGGAGGTGGTGGCGCAAGCCATCGCCGGGCGCCGCGACGAGACCTTCCTGGTCTCCAAGGTGCTGCCCTCCAACGCCTCGCGCGCCGGCGTGAAGCGCGCCTGCGAGAGCAGCCTGAAGCGCCTCGCTACCGACCGCATCGATCTCTATCTGCTGCATTGGCCCGGCAGCGTGCCGCTGTCCGAAACCGTGGAGGCGTTCGAGGCGCTGAAGTCGCAAGGCAAGATCCGCCACTGGGGCGTCAGCAATTTCGACACGGACGAGATGGAGGACCTTGTCGGGCTGCCGTCCGGCGCCAACGTCCAGACCAATCAGGTGCTCTACAATCTGTCGCGGCGCGGCCCGGAATTCGACCTTGCGCCGTGGTGCGTGAAGCGCGGCATCCCGCTTATGGCTTATTCGCCGGTCGAGCAGGGTGCGCTGGCCCGCAATGCCCGGCTGGAGGCGGTCGCTGCGCGCCACAACGCAACCGCCGCGCAGATCGCGCTTGCCTGGGCGATGGCGCAGGAAGGCGTCATCGCCATTCCGAAGGCTGCCCGCCAGGAGCATGTCCGCCAGAACGCCGCCGCGCTCGATATCCAATTGACTGCGGAGGATTTCGCCGAGCTCGATCGCGCATTCCCGCCGCCGACGCGCAAGCGCGGCCTGGAAATGATCTAGTGGCACTGCACAGGGATGTTGATCGGCCGGCTCTGTTTTATGGCAGGCGGCATGCGCTGGAGATTGGCCGAAACGCCCATCGCGATCGTCATTCCAGGGCGGAGCAGCCGCGAAGCGGCGTCGCGGAGACCCTGGAATCCATTCCGTGACCTGGGCCGTGGGATGCGGCGAAGCAGAATTCTGCACCCTTGCTACGCCTCGATGTCACGGATTCTATGGTCTGCGCCGCGTCGCTTCGCTCCTTGCTCCGCCATAGAATGACGAGGTGGCGGCGGCTTCAACCAATCCCCGGCGTTTGCGCTGATTTCACAGAAATGAACGGAAAATCTTGCGCCAAGACAGACCGCAACCCTTCAAATCCCTGTGTCGAGGGAACTAACCAAAAACCTCGCGACGGAATGCGCGGTTGAAAGAGAGCAAGCGTGGAACGAATTTCAGCCGGACCTCATTACACGGCCTATAAAATCGGCGACTTGACCGTTACCTCGCTGCGCGACGGTTACGTCGACATGCCGGTCCGGCGACTGCGCCAGCCGGGAGACAAGCCTTTCGGCGACAATCTGCCGCCGCAGGTACCGCTCTTCGACGGTGCGCTCCGATTGTCGGTCAATGCCTTTGCCGTCGACGACGGCGAAGACATCACGCTGATCGATACGGGATCCTCGAACGCCTGGCACCCGACGATGGGCTTCCTCCCGCAGGCGCTGAGCGAAGCCAAGATCGCCGTCGATCGAATACGCACGGTCGCCTTCACCCACACCCATCTCGACCATATCCAAGGGCTGATCCTTCCGGATGGCGGGGACGGTTTCCCGCAGCTCTCCCGCTTGCTTGTCCCTCGAGCCGAGCTCGACATGTTCCGGTCGGAAGCGAGGTTGAGCCGCTTCCATGACCGAGCGCAGTCCCTGGACCCGGGACAGCACTTGAGCGCGAACATCGAAGGGGTCGCCGCCCCGGGTCATGAAATCGGCCATACCTGCTTTCGTGTCACGAGCCGCGGCGAAACATTGCTGGCCTGGGGCGACCTTGTGCACGTGCCGTCGCTTCAGTTCGATCGGCCGGACATCACATGGGAATTCGACGCCGACCAGGAGCAGGCACGGGCAACCCGGCTGCAGATATTGGCCCTTGCCGCCGACAACGCCTGGTGCGTTGCAGGGGCGCATCTCGACTCACCGGGCATCGGCCGGGTTTCCCGAACCGAGACCGGCTTCCGCTTCGAACCTCTGTAGGAACTGGGGCTAGGTCTTGGCCGACAGCCCGAGCCGCGTGCGCAGCCGGCGCGGCGTACGGGAGAATATCCCGGCATCGTCAGCGGCACGGGAAAGCGTGAGCGCGCCCTGGATGGCGGCGACGGTTTCCTCGGCCAGCTCGACTGCTTCGGTTTTCCCATGCCCAACTCGCGCCAGCGCATCGGCGAGGTGCGCGACCCAACGACCGAAATAGTCCTTTATCTGGCTGGCGAAGAGGTCGCGGGATGCCTCCAGTGCGAAGGCGCCGATGAGACAGACCCGGCGCCCCGAGCGGAAGTAGCTGTCCGTCGCCGCGAGCATCCGCTCGATCCCGGCCGACGGATCGGCGCCGTCGCGCAGCGGCGCAAACACATTGTCCTCGAACCAGCCGTCGATATGGGCAATGACGGCCCTGGCCATCTCTTCCTTGCCGCCCGGAAAGAAGTGGTAGAGGCTCCCCTTGCCGAGCCCCGCCGCCTCGCCGATCAGGGCCAGGCTGGCGCCCTCATAGCCGTGCTCGCGGAAGACTTCCGCCACGATCGCCAGCAACTGGTCGCGGTCCGGAGCGATGCGTCGCATGCTTAGTGTTCTTGTTTGAGCATGATCTTTTCCAAAAACCGCTACACACTTTTTGGGATCATGTTCTAAAGCCCGAGTTCCGAAAGGCCGGGATGGTCGTCCGGCCGGCGGCCGAGCGGCCAATGATATTTCCGCTCGCGCTCCGTGATCGACAGGTCGTTGATGCTCGCCACGCGCCGGCGCATCAGCCCGGCCTCGTCGAATTCCCATTTCTCGTTGCCGTAGGAGCGGAACCAGTGGCCGCTATCGTCGCGCCATTCATAGGCGAAGCGCACCGCGATGCGGTTTTCATTCCAGGTCCAGACCTCCTTGATCAGGCGATAATCCAGCTCGCGCTCCCATTTGCGCTTGAGGAAATCGACGATCTCGCCGCGGCCAGAGATGAATTCGGCCCGGTTGCGCCAGCTGCTGTCCTCGGTATAGGCGAGCGAAACCCGTTCCGGGTCGCGGCTGTTCCAGGCATCCTCGGCGAGGCGCGCCTTTTGCGCCGCTGTCTCGGCCGTGAAGGGCGGCAATGGCGGACGGCTCATGAAATCTCCTGTCGGTTCCGATCGTCGATAACCGATATTGTACCGATCGGTACAGTCAGTCAAGGCCACGCCTGGTTCTACTGCTTCGTTGCCAGTCCCTTCAGCCGGTAGAGCGCCTCCAGCGCCTCGCGCGGCGTCATCTCGTCCGGATTGATCGCGCCGAGCGCGTCGCCCAGCGCATCGCTTTTGGTGGGTTTCGGCGCTTCGCGCTTCACCGCCACCGAAAACAGCGGCAGGTCGTCGACGAGCCGATTGGTCTTGCCCGAGACTTCGCCCTCTTCGAGCTGGTGCAGCACTTCCTTGGCGCGGGCGACGACCGCTTCCGGCAGGCCGGCGAGCCGCGCCACCTGCACGCCATAGGAGCGGTCGGCCGCGCCCTTGCCGACCTCGTGCAGGAAGACGACGTCGCCTTCCCATTCCTTCACCCGCATGGTGACGTTGTGAAGCCGGGGGAGCTTGCCCGCCAGCGCCGTCATCTCGTGGAAATGCGTGGCAAAGATCGCCCGGCAGCGGTTCTTCTCATGCAGATATTCGACTGCCGCCCAGGCGATCGACAGGCCGTCGAAAGTTGCCGTGCCTCGGCCGATCTCGTCGAGGATGACCAGCGCCCGCTCGCCTGCCTGGTTGAGGATCGCCGCCGTCTCGACCATCTCGACCATGAAGGTCGAGCGGCCGCGCGCCAGGTCGTCCGAGGCGCCGACGCGCGAGAACAGCCGGTCGACGACGCCGATATGGGCGCTTTGCGCCGGCACGAAGGAACCGGTCTGGGCAAGAATGGCGATCAGCGCGTTCTGCCTGAGGAACGTCGACTTACCGCCCATATTGGGGCCGGTGAGCAGCCAGATCGCGCCGGCCTTGGCGCCGCCCTGGGGCGACAGGTCGCAATCATTGGCGACGAACGGACCTTCGCCGGACCGCCTGAGCGCCTGTTCGACCACCGGGTGACGCCCGCCGGCAATTTCGAAGGCGAGGCTCGAATCCACCAGCGGCCGGCACCAGCCCTCGCTTTCGGAAAGCAATGCCAGAGCCGATGAAACATCCAGAGCCGCAAGCGCGTCGGCGCCGGCGCGGATCCGTTCGGCCTCTCCCACCACTTCCGCCGTCAGCCGGTCGAAGGCGGCAAGCTCGATGCCGAGCGCCCGGTCGGCGGCGTTGGCGATCTTCGATTCCAGCTCCGCCAGCTCCGTCGTGGTGAAGCGCATGGCGTTGGCCATGGTCTGGCGATGGATGAAGCGCGCCTTGGCGGCGTCGCTGCCGGTCATGATCGAATGGTGATTGGCCGTCACCTCGATGTAATAGCCGAGCACATTATTGTGCCGGATCTTCAGCGAACGGATGCCGGTTTCCTCGATCAGCGAGCGCTCCAGTCCGGCGATCACCTTTCGCGATTCGTCGCGCAGCGCCCGCATCTCGTCGAGTTCGGCATTGTAGCCCGACCGCACGAAGCCGCCGTCGCGCTTGATCAGCGGCAGCTCGTCGTCGAGCGCCTCGCTGAGGTGGCGGGCAAGCGCCGTGGGCAAGGCGTGAATCGCGGCCAGTGCCGCGGCGAGCTCGGCGGGCAGATCGGCCGCTGCGAACAATTCGGCAATCGCGCCGGCCGCCTCGAAGCCGGCGCGCAGCGCGCCCAGGTCGCGCGGTCCGCCGCGGTTGAGCGCCAGCCTGGACAGCGCCCTCGGCATGTCGGCGACACTTTTGAGGCTCGCCCGCAGGCCCTGGCAGAGCCGCATCTCGGAACGGAAGAACGACACCGAATCCAGCCTGGCCGCGATTGCCGTTGGATCGGTCAGCGGCGCCATCAGCCGGTCGGCGAGCAGTCGCGCCCCGCCGCCTGTCACCGTGCGGTCGATCGCCTTGAACAGCGAGCCGTCGCGGTTGCCGGACAGCGTGCGCAAAAGTTCCAGATTGGCGCGGGTCGCCGGGTCGATGAGCAGCGTCGAGCCCTGCTCCTCGCGCTCGGGGCGCGACAGCGGCGGGCGTTCGGCTTTCTGCGTCTTTTCGACGTAAGCGATGGCGCCCGAGATCGCCGACAGCTCGGCGCGCGAGAAGGTGCCGAAACTGTCCGGCGTCGCGACGTCGAAGAAGCGGGCGATGCGTCCGGTGGCCGAGGCCGAATCGAACAGCGACGGCGGCTGCGGATTGGCGACGCGGCCCAGCACGTCGAACACGGGCCTGAGCTCCGGATCATGGAAAACCGGCTCGGCGACGATCAGCTCGCGCGGGTCGACGCGGAAGATGTCGGCAAGCAGCCGCTCGGCGCTCGTCTCGGCGACGCGGAAGGCGCCTGTCGAAATGTCGATCCAGGCCAGCGCGAAGCCGGCCTGGCTGGTCGCGCCCCCCTTCACGCGGCCAAGCGCCATCAGGAAGCTCGATTCCGAGGGCGCGAGCAGCTTGTCCTCGGTGATGGTGCCTGGCGTGACCAGTCGCACCACGTCGCGCCGCACCACCGATTTGGAGCCGCGTTTCTTGGCTTCGGCCGGGTCCTCGACCTGCTCGCAGACGGCGACGCGAAAACCTTGCGCGATCAGCTTTTGCAGATAGTCGTCCGCCGCATGCACCGGCACGCCGCACATCGGGATGTCATTGCCCTGGTGCTTGCCCCGCTTGGTCAAGACGATGCCGAGCGCCTGGCTCGCCTTCTCCGCATCGTCGAAGAACAGCTCGTAGAAATCGCCCATGCGGTAGAACAGCAGCGAATCCGGGTTCGCCGCCTTGATCTCGATGAATTGCTCCATCATCGGCGTGACGCCGCCCGTAACAAACGGTGCCGGTGCCGCCCTCGCGTTGTGTTCTTCCGGGGTACGCATATCCATCCCGGCACGCTAGCAGATGTGGGCGGGCGGTTTAATGCCGGCGGTTGCAAAAACGGGGGACGAGTGGGCCGTTGCCGCCATCGGCAGACGGGCGCGCAGGGCGTGTTGCCTCGTGCAGCCGGCCGACATATGGATCGTTCGGGGTCAGGAGAAGACAGCGGGGCGATGAAGAAGGACGGACACGAGACGTTCGAGGAGATGGTCGGCCCAGTCGGCTCGCCGCTCAGGCGTGTGCGGCTTCTTGCCACCAACCGCGCCAACCGTACCAGAACCAAAATCAGGGCGTGGGTGCGGACACGGTTTCCGTTCATCCTGCCGACGCGCGGGCCGCTCTCCGGCCTCGATGGCGGCATCGACATGCCCGTCCATATCTTCAGTCGCGATCCGTTGATCCTCTACATACCTGTCGGCGGCCGGCGCCCGCTCTACGCACTCGCTGCTCTCTGCCGGCGGATGGTGCCGCGGCGCGCTACCTTCCTTCTGATGCCGAACTGGACGCTGGAGAGACCCAGCGTCGTCGAGCAGATACGCAAGGATCTCGAGTGGTTCGCCGCGGTCTGCCCCGACCATGACCTGATCTTTCTCTGCAACACAGAGGAAGAGCGCCGTCTGATTGCAGGCGTTCGCGGCACAGCGATCTTCTCCAACCACAATCTGATGATCTCGGAAGACGTCTTCCAGCCGCTGCCGGACGTGCCGGTCGAGTACGATGCCGTCTACAATGGCCGCATCTCGCACACCAAGCGGCACCACCTCGCCTTCGAGATCGAAAGACTGGTCCATGTGACGTCCTCGATCGGCGAATTGCCGCCGGACGGCGACCACGCCTTCATCCGCCGGCTGCAGGCGCAATCACCGCTTCACAGCATCGCCAATCCGCTCATTGACGGCCTGCCCGGGCGGATGCCGCCTCACGAGGTCAACCGCGTCTACAACCGGGCCGCGGTCGGGCTCTGCCTGTCGGCGGTGGAAGGGGCGATGTATTCCAGCATGGAGTATCTGCTCGCCGGTCTGCCGATCGTCTCGACGCCGAGCATCGGCGGCCGCGATGTCTATTTCGATCCGGACTATTGCCTTATCGCCGAGCCGGAGCCGGCCGCAATCCGCCGTGCGGTCGAGCGACTTCGCGACCGCGCTATCCCGCGCGAGGAGATTCGCGGCCGCACGCTGGAAAGGGTGCGGGCGGAACGACTGGAACTGATGGCCTATCTCTCGGCGCTTAAGCAGCGCATGGGAAGCAACGATCCGCCTTTCTCCGAATGGCCGTTCGCCGGGACCTCCGGGCTGACGCGGTGGGCCCCGGTACGCGAGCACCTGCGCGAGATTGCCGCGATCTCCTCGGGCAAGATCTGACCGCTTGTCTGCGCCGACGGAGGAACAAAATCGCTGGATCGCTTGGCGATTTACAGCGGCGGCGTGTAGCCTTAAGCGGGTAAATCAAAACAATGCGCCCAAGAGCGCGAAATGGTGGGAGAAACGTCAGCAACATGGCCAGGAAAACGGAAAGCAGCGGCCCCTCCGTCAGTCCCGAGGAGGCGCTGGAGTTCCACGCCATGGGACGGCCCGGCAAGCTGGAGATCGTCGCCACCAAGCCGATGGCGACGCAACGCGATCTGAGCCTCGCCTATTCGCCGGGCGTCGCCGTTCCCGTGCGCGCCATTGCCGAGGATCCGAGCCGCGCCTTCGACTATACGACGCGCGGCAACATGGTCGCCGTCATCTCCAACGGCACCGCCATCCTCGGCCTCGGCAATCTCGGCGCGCTGGCCTCGAAACCGGTGATGGAAGGCAAGGCGGTGCTGTTCAAGCGCTTCGCCGATGTCGATTCGATCGACCTCGAAGTGGCGACCGAGGACGCCGACGAGTTCATCAATTGCGTGCGCTTCCTCGGGCCTTCCTTCGGCGGCATCAACCTCGAGGATATCAAGGCGCCGGAGTGCTTCATCATCGAGCAGCGGCTGCGCGAGCTCATGGACATTCCCGTCTTCCATGACGATCAGCATGGCACGGCCATCATCTCGGCCGCCGGGCTGATCAACGCGTTGGAGATCACCGGCCGCGACATGAAGACCACGAAGATGGTCTGCAACGGCGCGGGCGCCGCCGGCATCGCCTGCATCGAATTGATGAAGGCGATGGGTTTTTCGCCCGAAAATATCATCCTGTGCGACACCAAGGGCGTAGTCTTCCAGGGCCGTACCGAAGGCATGAACCAGTGGAAGTCGGCGCATGCGGTCAAGACCGAGGCGCGCAGCCTGGCCGAAGCGCTGTACGGCGCAGACGTTTTCCTCGGCCTGTCCGCCAAGGGCGCGCTTACCACCGCCATGGTGCAGTCGATGGCCAAGAACCCGATCATCTTCGCCATGGCCAATCCCGATCCCGAGATCACGCCGGAGGAAGTGGCCGAGATCCGCACCGACGCCATCATGGCCACGGGTCGTTCGGACTACCCAAACCAGGTCAACAATGTTCTGGGCTTTCCCTATATCTTCCGGGGCGCGCTGGATGTGCGCGCCACCACCATCAATGACGAGATGAAGATCGCGGCCGCCAGGGCGCTTGCCGAGCTGGCGCGCCAGGACGTGCCGGACGACGTCGCCGCCGCCTATCAGGGCAACCGGCCGAAATTCGGCCCCAACTACATCATTCCGGTGCCGTTCGATCCGCGCCTGATCTCGGCGATCCCGCTGGCGGTGGCCAAGGCGGCAATGGAATCGGGCGTCGCCCGCAAGCCGATCCTCGCCCTCGACCGCTATGCGCAGGAACTGTCCGCCCGCCGCGACCCGATCGCCTCCACCTTGCAGCGCATCTACGACCGCGTGCGCCGCCAGCCCAAGCGCATCGTCTTCGCCGAGGGCGAGGAGGAGCAGGTGATGCGCGCCGCCGTCTCCTATGTGAACCAGAAGCTCGGCACGGCGATCCTGCTCGGCCGCGACGACGTCATCAAGGACAATGCCCGCAATGCCGGCATCGACTTGAACAAGCCGGGCCTCGAGATCATCAATGCCAGGCTGTCGCGCCGCAACGGCATCTATACCGACTATCTCTACGAGCGCATGCAGCGGAAGGGTTTCCTGTTCCGCGACTGCCAGCGGCTGATCAACAACGACCGCAATCATTTCGCCGCCTGCATGGTGGCGCTGGGCGATGCCGACGGCATCGTCACCGGCGTCACCCGCAACTATTCCACCGCGCTCGATGACGTGCGTCGCATCATCGACGCCAAGCCCGGGCACCGCGTCATCGGCGTCTCGATCGTGCTGGCGCGTGGCCGCACCGTGTTGGTCGCCGACACCGCCGTGCACGACATGCCGAACGCCGAGCAGATCGCCGACATCGCCGAGGAGGCGGCCGGCTTCGCCCGCCGCATGGGTTACGAGCCGAGACTTGCCATGCTCGCCTACTCGACCTTCGGCCATCCGCAGGGCGAGCGTTCCGAGCGCGTGCAGGAGGCGGTGCGCATCCTCGACAAGCGCCGCGTCGATTTCGAATATGACGGTGAGATGGCGGCCGACGTGGCGCTGAACCCGCGCGCCATGGCACAATATCCTTTCATTCGCCTGACCGGCCCGGCCAATGTGCTCGTGATGCCCGCCTTCCACTCGGCCTCGATCTCGACCAAGATGCTGCAGGAACTCGGCGGCTCGACCGTCATCGGCCCGCTGCTGGTGGGATTGAACAAGCCGGTGCAGATCGTCTCGCTCAACGCCAAGGACTCAGACATCGTCAACATGGCGGCGATCGCGGCCTATACGGCGGGGAATTGACGCGCCGCTGGCGCACCGGTTTCTTTATTTGAACCAAAGCAAAAGGCCCGCGGCGGTGCCGCGGGCCTTTCCTTTGTGATCTTTCGATCAGAAATTGCGCTGGAAACGGACGATGCCGCCGACGCTGTTCTTCTTGTCGGCCTTGGTCCAGTTGCCGAACGGGGTGCCGTCGTCGAAGTGACCGTAGTGATCCCAATCGACTTCGGTCGTGATCGTGAACCCGGGAACGATGGTGTAGGCGACGTTCGCGGCGAGCGCGTAGTTCTTGTCGTCGTCAGCCGAGGCCTGGACGTTGAACGACGTCTTGCTGTTGAACTTGTAGGTGCCGCCGCCCCAGACGGCCCAGTTGCCTGCCCACGGTTTGTAGAAGCCGCGACCGTTGGCATGGTCGACCAAATTATCATCGGTGCCGTAGCCGCCCATGACGAACAGGGTCAGTTCCTTGGTGACGTTGACGTCCAGGCGAACCTTGCCGGCGACTTCCTCATAGGCGCTGTCATAGGCGACGACGCCGGTGACCGCGCCCCAGTCGCCCTTGTACTTCACGCCGCCGACGACATGCGGAACATAGCTGTCGATCGTGCCGGAAATGCCCTTATCGTCCGCGCCTTCTTCAAGCGAGATCACGCCCGAGAAGCCGTTGCCGGCATCGAAGTAGTAGCTGACGAGGTTGGTGTCCTTGATGCCGTACGGGATGATCGTGTCCTGGATGACGTTGCCGGCGTAGCCGATGAACGAGTCGTAGGTCGATTCGTCCTTACCGACGCGCAGGCCGCCGAGCTGGATCCAGGCGAAGTTCAGCGTTGGCGTGCTCGACGGGCCGCCATTCTTGAAGTTGAAACGCGTCTCGGTGTAGGTCTTCAACGTGCCGAGCTCTGTCTCTTGTCCGGTCCAGGTCTTCAGCGCGAAGCGGGCGTTCTTGCTCCAAGTGTTCTGCAGGTCGCCGTCCTGAACGTCTCTGGTCTTGCGGCCGTCGAGGGAGCCGACGTCGCCGAAGCCGGCGTCATAGCGGATGTAGCCGCCGACGCGCAGGCAGGTCTCGGTGCCGGGGATGTAGAAGTAGCCGGCGCCATAGACGTCGCAGATCTTCACGTATTCGGCCGGTTCCGGCTCGGCAACGGTCACCGCGTCGGCGGCGCGGGCGCCCGAAACTGCGATCAGAGCCGCAGCGGAGCCGAGTAGAAGGCTCTTGATGTTCATTTTCTTGAATCTCCAGTCAAAGGTTCAAGACAGGCCTGACGTGCCGTTCGGCTTTGCCACCCCCGTCCCCATCGTTGAAAAAGCACGCGCACCGGCGCCGCTTCTTCGCCTTGGACATGGCCCAATCGTTGGCCTCACACAACAGGGATTGTGTCGGAAAGGCGGCCTTTTGAACGCTTGTGGAAGTCTTGTTGCGCAAATATCACGTCACATAAATGCAAAGATGGGACATTCTGAACAATAAGTACAATCGGAACGCAGGATAACCTGTGTAATGTGCCAAATGTGCCAATTATTACAGTTTTATGACGAATGATTTGCCGGATAAATTTCTGAGAATCCGGGTAGACATAGAAAAATTGACTCCGCGAAACGGGAGTCAGGATAGAGTGCGGGCGGCGCGGATGACGTCCTCGACCATGTCTTGCCGTAACATCTCGATGGGGATGCGGCCGTCGAGCTCGGGCGAGGGTCGGGTTAGCCAGAACCAGGCAAGCCTCGGATTGGCGATCGCCGAAAGCACGCCGCTGATCCCCGGAACCGGCCTGCCGTCGACGAACTGGGCCAATGGGAAGACATGCTTGCGGCCGCCCTTGCGCAGCGCAACGACCTCGCCGCGCCGTTGCCAGCGATGCAGCGTCGACCGCGGGATACGGAGCTTGTCCTCGAGATAGGTGGAGCCGGCGACTTCGCCGGCCCAATCCTCGATCAGCATCGATTGGAGCTCCGCGGCGCGCTCGGCGATCTGCGGTGCAATCGGCCTTCCTGCTTCCGGTTTCGGCGGGGCCTCGAAGCTGCGGTCGGGGAGGGTCGAATCCCCGCTCGCTATCTTTTCCGCAATTGCGCGCAGAAAATCGGCGGCAAGGCCGGTCCAATCGCCCTTGAAGGAATCGATTGCAAGGCGCTGCGCAGATGGCAGGAAGGGAAGGGCAGCGGCCACATGGCCGGCAATCTTGCCGGCTGAAGTCAGCGCCTCGGTGTCAAGCAGGACGCCCTGCCGCATCAGCGCCTGCTGCACCGCCTCGGCGACCAGGCCTGCCAATGCCTCTTGTGAAATCCCGTCGGACGAGTTCTGGAATCTGGTCATGAATCTGTCTTGTGGCCCGCGCTCCTCCCAGGCGCCGGTGGATGCTGAAATTCTTATTGCGGAAAGCAAAAACCGCGGCGGCAACGAACGCCGCGGCCCGGCAGGTTGCTGGCATGCATCTTCACACCCCTGGTTTAGCGTGCCGCAATGTCAGTCACAGTACGCCTCAGTTTGCGTGTAGGAGCGCTCTATGACAGGGGCGCGACAGAGAAGCCAGTTTTGACCCTGTTGGCGGTGACGCAACGGTACTTATTGGGCAGCTCTAAAGAAGCCCCGCTTGCTCGGCCTCGCGACGTAGGTTCTGGCGCGGGCGCGGGCCGATCTGCTGGATCACCAGCCCGGCCGACAGCGAGCCGAGATCGCCGCAGTCCTTGAGGCTGCGGCCGGTCGTGTAACCGTAAAGGAAGCCGGCAGCGTAGAGATCGCCGGCGCCGGTCGTGTCGACCAGCTCCTTGATCTTCGTCGCTTGGATGACGACGGTCTCGTCGCCGCGCACGACAACCGAGCCTTTTTCAGAACGCGTGACGGCGGCTATTCTGCAATCCTTGCGGATGGCGGCGAGCGCTTCCTCGAAGGAGGCGGTCTGGTAGAGCGACTTGATCTCGTGGCTGTTGGCAAAGACGATGTCGACGGTGCCCGAACGCATCAGCTCGAGAAACTCGTCGCGGTAGCGGTCGACGCAAAAGGAATCCGATAGTGTCATCGACACTTCGCGGCCCGCCGCATGCGCCAGCTTGGCCGTCTGCCGGATGGCCTCCTTGGCGCGCGGCGGATCCCACAGATAGCCTTCGAAATAAGTCACCTTGGCGCCGGCGGCCTTGTCGGCCTCGACATCCTCGGGGCCAAGCTCGATACAGGCGCCGAGATAGGTGTTCATCGAACGCTCGCCGTCGGGCGTGACGAAGATCATCGAGCGCGCCGTCGGCGGTTCGCCCGTGAGCGGTGCGGTATCGAAGGCCACGCCCTGGGCGTGGATGTCATGGGTGTAGATTTCGCCCAGCGCGTCATTCGACACCTTGCCGAAGAAGGCGGCCCGTCCGCCGAGGCTGGCGACGCCGGCCGCGGTGTTGCCGGCGCTGCCGCCGGAAGCCTCGATCGCCGGCCCCATGCGGCTGTAAAGCAGTTCGGCGCGCCTTGCGTCGATGAGGTTCATCGCGCCCTTGATGATGCCGTTGGTCTCGAGAAAAGCTTCGTCGCACTGCGCGATGATGTCGACAATGGCATTGCCGATGCAAAGCACGTCATATTCCGGCATCAAAATCTCCGCCAAGGGCTGCCCGGCTATCTGGCATGCCGGCCGGGCGCGGGTCTAGCGACTTGGCATTGCTTTGCCTACCCCGAAAATCGCCATTGTCTTGCGAAGCACCGGCTGCGGCAGCGTTCGTGTCGAACTGGCCCATATCGACCGCGGCCTTCGCCGCTATGGTTTCACGGCGATCGAAACACTTCCGCGCCGCCATGGGCTAGAAGCAATTCCAGGAAAAGTGCGTGGCGGGTCCGGAATTGCGTAACAACAATGCGGATCGTTCCCGCAGCAGAAGGCGCAGAAATGTCCGAGAAGAGCGAAATGTCCACCGAGCTGGCGCTGCTCGGCGTTTTGGCGGTGCTGTGGGGCGCCTCCTACACATTCATCAAGATCGGCGTCGAGACAATCCCGCCGGTGACCTTCATCGCCGGACGCACGCTGATTGCCGGCGCCATTCTGCTTGGCCTCATCCGCTGGCGCGGCCTTGCCATGCCGCGGGATATGGTCAATTGGCGCCGCTTCATGTTCCAGGCCTGCCTCAACAGCGTCATCCCGTTCACGCTGATTGCCGCCGCCGAGCGCTCGATCGATGCCGGTCTTGCGACGATCCTGAACGCGACGTCGCCGATCTTCACCTTCCTGCTGACGGCGCTGATCACCCGCCACGAGCCGGTGAACCTGCGCAAGCTCGTTGGCGTCGGCGCCGGCATCGCCGGCATTTGCCTCATCGTCGGCACCGAGGCCCTTGGCGGCATCGGCCGCCAGCTCTGGGCGCAGCTTGCCGTGGTCGCCGCCACCGTCTGCTACGCGGGCGCCGCCATCTTTGGCCGTAACTTCCGCGGGCTCGATCCGATGGTGCCGGCGGCCGGCTCGATGATCTGCGGCGCCGCGATCCTGATTCCCTTGAGCCTCGTCTTCGACCGGCCCTGGACGTTGACGCCGTCGACGGCATCGATGCTGGCTCTCTTCGGGCTTTCGGTCTTCTCCACCGCGCTCGCATTCTCGATCTTCTTCCGCCTCATCCACACGCTGGGCTCGGTCGGCACCACCTCGCAGGCCTATCTGCGCGTGCCGATCGGCGTCGGCATCGGCGCCGTCTTCCTCGGCGAAAGCCTCGGGCCGGCGGCCTGGCTCGGCATGGCCTTCGTCGTCGCCGGCGTCGCGGCGATGACCATTCCGGCCAGGCAGGCCAGGCTTGCGCAATAGTTGCGCCTGGCATCCAGCCTGCTTATCTGCGAAGCGTCTTTCTCGATGAGGGGTTGAAGACGCTGTGATCCTCGACGCCGCCCGCGCCGCCGCCAGCCGGTTATTCTCTCCCGAATTCCGTTCCGTTTTTCTGAAGACGCTGGGGCTGACGCTGCTCGCTCTGCTGGCGCTGTGGGTCGGTTTGGAGAGCCTGCTCGAATGGCTAGCCTGGCCATGGCTGCAAACGCTGCTTCCGGGCCTGCCGTCCTGGGCCGGGTGGCTGGGCGGCATCATCGCCGGCATCGTTCTGGCTGTGGGCTTGGCCTTGCTCATCGCGCCGGTGACGGCGATCGTCGCCGGCCTGTACCTCGACGATGTCGCCGAAGTGGTCGAACGTACCGACTACCCCAACGATCCGCCCGGCCGCGCCGTGCCGGCGCTGCATTCGCTTGCGCTGGCCGTCAAATTCTTCGGCGTGGTCGTCCTCGGCAACATCGTCGCGCTGCTGCTGTTGCTGGTGCCGGGCATCAACATTGCCGCCTTCTTCATCGTCAACGGCTATCTGCTGGGCCGCGAATTCTTCGAGTTCGCCGCCATGCGGTTTCGTCCCGAGCCCGAGGCCAAGGCGTTGCGCCGCAAATATGCCGGCACGGTGTTCCTGGCCGGACTGGTCATCGCTATGTTCCTTGCCGTGCCGCTGCTCAACCTTCTGACGCCGCTTTTTGCCGCCGCCATGATGGTGCATCTGCACAAGGCGGTTGCGGCGCGGGAGCCGGTTTAGCCTTATTCAGCCGCCCCACTACGGAACAGCGCCTGCAGCTTGCCGAACGGCATCGCCGCCCGGGCGAAGCCGAAGGTGCCGTCCTGCTGGATTTCGCGCGCCGCCGTCTCCAGCATGCCATAGGCGAAATTGGTCAGCCACGGTCCGAGCGAGATGCGCTTGGCTCCGGCCATGGCAAGCTCGGCGATGGTGAAGCCGGGTCGGGCCATCACATTGACCGGCCGGGTTACCGACGAGCAGATCGTGCGCACCATTTCGACGTCGCCGATGCCCGGCGCGTAAAGCACGTCGGCGCCGGCTTTCTCGAAAGCCTGCAGCCGCTTGATCGTGTCGTCGAGGTCGGTCTTGCCCCACAGGAAATTCTCGGCCCGCGCTGTGAAGACGAAATCGTGCTTGAGCGCCCGGGCTGCCTCGACAGCGGCAGCGACGCGCTCGGTCGCCAGCGAGAAATCGTAGATCGGATTACCGGGGTCGCCGGTGTGGTCCTCGATCGAGCAGCCGGCGAGACCGGCGGCTTCGGCCGCGAAGATGGTTTCGGCCGCCTGTTCTGGGCTGTCGCCCTTGCCGCGCTCCAGATCGGCCGAAACCGGCAGGTCCGTCGCGGACGTCACCTCGCGGCAATGATGGATCATGGCGTCGAAGGTCACGGCGCCGTCCGGCAGGCCGCGCGAGAAGGCGAAGCCGGCGCTGGTCGTCGCCAGCGCCTTGAAGCCGAACGAAGAAAGAAGCTTTGTCGTGCCTATGTCCCAGGGATTGGGCATGACGAAGGTGGAGGCGTGCAGATCGCGAAAAATCTTGCCCTTGTCGTCCATGGCGGGTCCTCAATCATGAGTGGAGTGGTGCGGGGAATTTATCGCGGCCGCTCGAACCGGGCAAACGAATGCGTCCGGCTCAGAAGCGTTTGGCGGTTTCTGCTGACAATTTCTTGAAGGCGTCGGAATTCCTTGCGTAACGCGGTCTGGCTTTGTCCCAGCGATAGGTGACGGAAATGTCGTGCGAGACCGCCTTGGGCGCCGCTTCCTCAAACGGCATAGAGTGGAAATCATGGGGCCTCTCGGATGCGCTCACGCTAGCACTGCGCGTTGCGGTGCGCAGCCGGGTGCGATCAGCGGATCGGCACGAGCCCGGCAAGGTCGCGCATGTCGTCGAACAATATGCCGCCGGCCGCCGCCAGGCCGTCGCGATCGGAGAGCGGATCGGCGTAATAGGAGAACACCCGCATACCGGCGGCAATGCCGGCCTGGGTACCGGCGACGCTGTCCTCGATGACGATGCAGTCGGCCGGCGCGAAGCCCATCGTCGTTGCCGCATGCAGAAAGAGATCCGGGAACGGCTTGCCTCGGCTGACCATGGTGGATGAGAACATCGCATGCTCGAACAGCGGCAACAGCCCGGTCTGGCCCAGCGTGATGTGCATCTTCGCGACCCGCGCCGAGGAAGCGACGCAATAGGCGATGCCCGCAGCCCGCACCTTATCGATGAAGTCGCGCACATGGGGGATTGCTTCGACCCCGTGCGAAAAAAGGTCCGGCAGGCCGGCATTCCAGCGCTCGACGAAGTCGGCGCCGAGCCGCACCTCGGTCGTCTCTTCGATCTCCTTCTGCACCGAGGCCATGCTGCGGCCGGAGAAGTTCTTGCGGCAATATTCGAATGTGGTCGTAAACCCGGCGACGGTCAGCCATTCGGCGAGGCGCCTGTTGGCAAGGTTCTCGGTGTCGACCAGGACACCGTCGCAATCGAAGATAACCAGCTTGGGGATTGCCATTCAAGCGGTGCCGGTCGACCCGAAGCCGCCTGCGCCGCGCGCCGTGCCGCCGGCCAGCCCTCTTTCCTCGACCGCAACCTGGGTCACGGCCGCGAAAACGATCTGGGCAATACGCATGCCGCGCGTCACCGAGAAATCCTCGTCGCCGAGATTGACCAGCAGCACCTTCACCTCGCCGCGATAGTCGCTGTCGACGGTGCCGGGCGTGTTGAGGACGGTAAGCCCATGCTTGAAGGCAAGGCCCGAGCGTGGCCGCACCTGGCCCTCCATGCCTTCGGGGATTTCCAGGACAAGCCCGGTTGGCACCAGGGCACGCTTTCCCGGCAGGATGAGCAGCGGCCGGTCTTCCGGCACCGCGGCGCGCAAATCCATGCCGGCGGCGCCCGCGCTTTCATAGGCCGGCAGCGGCAGGCCATCGCCATGCGGAAGCCTGACGAAACCGACGGTGGGGCCGATGACGGAGGAAGAATGGACAGCCGTGCGCATGAAATCGATCCTATCGGCGCGTGCGGCGATTCGGTCAACTCGCCCGCCATACTATCAACGGCTTTCTTTCTGGCGTGACTATGGCGTCGCTTTCCGGCGCAGACATCTCGATAAGGTTGTTGCTCTCGTGGATTGCGTACTTTGGCGATTTGGCGAAACCGCTCGTCGTCATCCACGGTCGGAGCAAGGAGCGAAGCGACGCGGCGCAGACCCGAGGATCCATGCCGCGACTTCAACGTGTTGCAACCGTGCAGAATTCTGCCCCGCTGCGCTCTAGGTCGAGGTAACGGAATGGATCCTCGGGTCTCCGCGTCCGCTTCGCTCCCGCTCCGCCGTGGATGACGAAGTCGCGGGAGCCTCGACCAACCTAGCGCAGTTCCACCGACACCACGGTGGTCTCCTTGATCTCCTCCATGACGAAGGAGGCCGAGACGTCCGACAACGCCACCTTGGCGATCAGCCGCTGATAGAGACGGTCATAGGCCTTCACGTCGGCGACGCGGGCCCTCAGCACATAATCGAGGTCGCCCGACATGCGGTAGACGCCGGTGATCTCGGCAAAGCCGGTGACCGCCGCGCGGAATTTCCGCAACCAGTCCGGGTCATGGTTGGAGGTGCGGACCAGGATAAAGACGGACAGCCCAAGCCCGAGCTTGTCGGCGTCGACCAGCGCGACGCGACCGGTGATGACGCCATCTTCCTCCAGGCGCTTGACACGCCGCCAACAGGCATTGCGCGAAAGCGCCACCCGCTCCGACAACTGATCGACCGACAGCGTGCCGTCGCGTTGCAGTTCGGCTAGCAATCTTCGGTCGATTTCATCAATTTCCACAGACATGTTGGGATGAATGTCCCATGAAACTGGCGAAAGCAAGGACAATTTGGGATCAATGAACCGAAGTCCTGTGGCAGGATACTCAGCATCGGGGCTCATCCCAGCAGGAGGGATCACCATGACGACACGGCTTGCGGCGCTCTTCACCTCTCACCCGGAGAAGGTCGGCGAGACCTATTTCGGCCATATGGCCTTCGCCGCCTGGTTCTGTTCGCGCCTGTCGATGGCCGCGGGCGCCGCGCTCGTTCACGCTTTCTTGCCATTTCTGTTCGAAACTACGGCGAGTCGAATCGTTCGCGAGCTCTATGAGCGCACGCACAACAGGGGCTCGCATGCGGTGAAGGAGCCGAAGGCTCTCTTGGACCGCGCCTGACAGATGGTGGAAAGCGATGTGCCGGTGGGCGGCCTATCTTGGTGAAGCGGTCTTCCTCGAAGACATCATCACCGCGCCCTGCCATTCGCTGATCGCCCAGAGCCACTGCGCCCAGGAAGCCAAGTCGCCGACCAATGGCGACGGTTTTGGCCTCGCCTGGTATGGCGACCGGCCTGAGCCCGGCCTCTATCGCGATATCCTGCCGGCCTGGTCCGACCCCAATCTGAAGAGCCTCTGCCGGCAGATCAAGTCGGGCCTGTTCCTCGCCCATGTGCGCGCTTCGACCGGCGGCGCCACCAGCCGCATGAACTGTCACCCCTTCGTCTCCGGCCGCTGGTCGTTCATGCATAACGGCCAGATCGGCGGTTTCGAAAAGATCCGCCGCGCGCTGGAGAACTCGCTCTCCGACGCGGTCTTCGACCAGCGCGAGGGCACCACCGATTCCGAGCTCTTTTTCCTCTTGATGATCGACCAGGGACTGGCGAGCGACCCACAGGGCGCGGTGTCGCGCGCAACCGGTCGCGTCATCGAAGCCTCCCGCCGGGCCGGCATCGAGCCCTCCGTGAAGCTTACGGCGGCCTTTTCGGATGGCGAGGCGCTCTACGCCGTCCGCTATGCCACCGACGGCCATGCGCCGACGCTCTATACCGGCGCCTTCGCCAGGCGCGAGGGCCATTGCATCGTCTCGGAACCCTTCGACCGTGACGGCGGCGAGTGGCAGGCGATACCTCCGGCGAGCTTCGTCACCATGACGAGGGAAGGCACCGGCATCCGTCCGTTCGCACCGGCGGCGGTCCCGCTGGCGCTGGCGGGCTGAACCGCAATTTCGATCAAGCCTCGCCGTCCTCTTTCCGCCGGCCGCCGGGTTGCTGATCGAACCGTGACAGCGCGTAGGGCGCGATCAACGCATGGCGCTCACCGTTGAGGATTTCGCCGGCCGCAAACAGGCCGACCGCCGGCGCCAGCGTGATGCCGGAATGCGTGACGGCGACATAAAGGCCGCCGACGCCTTCGGCGCGGCTGACGATCGGGAAACCGTCGACCGGCGTCGGACGGTAGCCGATCGTGTGGAAGTCGAATTCCAGCCCGTTGGCGTCGCGCAGCATCGCTTTCGTCGCGGCGAACAGCGCGTGCGCGGCGGCCTCCGGATTCTCGCCCGGATCGCCGCCGCCGAAATCCGAGCCGGCGATGATACGGCCGTCGGCGGTCTGGCGCATATGCAGTCTGTCGGCCAGCACCAGCCCGTTGAGCAGCTTTGGGTGCGGTCGCGAATGCACGATCAGGCCGGGCGGTGTCTCGATCGGCAGCTTGATACCTGCCGTCGCGGCGATCGCCGGAGCGCCTGCGCCCGCCGCAATCACCACCTCGTCGGCTGCGATGATCTCGCCCGAAACGACGACGCCTGTGACCTTGACGTTGGCCAGCGCCAGCCTGTCGACGGTTCCCGTGACGATCCGCGCGCCGTGCCGTTCGGCATCCGCCAGCAGCGCCTTCGTGGTCGCCACAGGCTCGGCCACGCCTTCCTGCGCGACATAAAGTGCAAATTCGGGAAACTCCGCCAAATTGGGTTCGATGCGCACCGCCTGTTCGCGCCCGACGCGCTCGATGCCATAGCCCCAGGACGAATGCTCGGCCGCATAGGCCTCGAGCCTGTCCGCGGGCAGGTCGAAGCACAGGCCGCCGCACCACGCGAGCGGCAGGCCGGGCACGTCCTTCGCCAGCCTTTTCCATTCGGCCATGGCGCGGATGCGCAGCCGGAAATAGGTTTCCGGATTGCCCCAGCTTGCATTGATCCAGGCGAAGGAATTGGGCGTGGTGACACCGCCGGCGCCGCTTTCCGAAACCACCGTCACCCGCGCGCCGGCTTTCGTCAGATGCCAGGCGATCGAAGCGCCGATGATGCCGGCGCCGATGACGACGATTTCTTTCATCACGCTGTTCTCCATTGCTGTTCCCGGTGACGTCTTTCACCTGCCATTTGCGCACGCATTTGCCAATGCAAACTTGAGCGCTTGACATTTAATACGTACGTACGTATTAAATCGCCATGGCTAGGCAATCACTTCGCGAAAACCTTCTCGATGCCGGCTTTCAGACCATCTGGAATGCGGGCTACACCGCAGCCGGCGTCCGCGAAATCGTCGCGGCGGCCGGCGCCAGGCCGGGTTCCTTCACCAACCATTTCGCCTCGAAGGAGGACTTCGCCGGCGAAGTCCTGGAACGCTACTTCGCCTATGTCAGCGGCTTGGTGGAAAAAGCGCTGGCGCGGGACGGTACGCCGCCCATCGGCAGGCTGCGCCGCTATCTCGATGTCATCACCTCGAAGCTCGAGGCGCATGACTGGGCGCGCGGCTGCATGATCGGCAATCTCAGCCTGGAAACGGCTATCCACAGCGAGCCGCTGCGGCTCAGGCTGGTCGACATTTTCGAGCGCTGGCGCCGGCCCTTCGCGGCCTGCATCGCCGAGGGCCAGGCGGCGGGCGAGATCACAAAAACTTTCGATGCCGAGGACCTTGCCGATTTCCTTTTGTCGTCCTGGCAGGGCGCCATGCTGCGCATGAAGGTCGAGCGCAGCCCGGAACCGCTCGAGCGGTTCAAGAACATCATCTTCAGCACGGTATTTGGGAAGGAGAAAGCGTGATGAATATGACGACCGACGGACAGCAGGCCACCTTGCGGCGTTCACAGGTGGCTGTACTGGATTCTACCATGTCCCATCTGGAGGCCGGATCGGCTGGCCCGACCGTGCTGTTCCTGCACGGCAACCCGACCTCTTCCTACATATGGCGCAACATCATCCCGCATGTCGCGCCGTTCGGCCGCTGCATCGCGCCCGATCTGATCGGCTATGGCCAATCGGGCAAGCCGGATATTGACTATCGTTTCTTCGATCAGGTTCGTTATCTCGACGCCTTCATCGACGCGCTCGATCTCCAGGACTTGGTGATCGTCGCTCAGGACTGGGGCACCGCGCTGGCGTTCCATTTCGCGGCGCGACGGCCGCGGCGGGTTCTGGGCCTTGCTTTCATGGAATTCATCCGGCCCTTCGAGCGCTGGGAAGACTTCCACCAGCGCCCGCAGGCGCGCGAGCTCTTCAAGGCGTTGCGCACGCCGGGCGCCGGCGAGAAGCTGGTGCTGGAGGAGAATGTCTTCGTCGAAAAGATCCTGCCCGCCTCGGTCCTGCGGCCGTTGAGCGAGGAGGAAATGGCCGCTTACCGGGCGCCTTTCCCGACGCCGCTGTCGCGCAAGCCGGTGCTGCGCCTGCCGAGGGAACTGCCGATCGAAGGCCAGCCGGCCGATGTCGCTGCAATCAGCGCACACGACCACCGGGCGCTGCGGCTCTCCTCCTATCCGAAACTGCTGTTTGCCGGCGATCCAGGCGCTCTGATTTCAGCGCAAGCAGCCAAGGAATTCGCGGCGGGGCTGAAGAACTGTCGCTTCATCGATCTGGGGCCGGGCGCCCATTATCTGCAGGAAGACCATCCCGACACGATCGGCAAGGCCATTGCCGGATGGCTGCCGCAGATCGCCCGGGCCGAAAGCGCGGCCGAACCGGCCTGACGCGGAGCGGCGGGCGCCCGCCGCATGTCGACAGGCCGGCGCCACGCTGGTAGAAGCGCCGCCTGTCACACGGAACGCCTTAAAAGAAATGCCCGAAACAATACCCGAAGAGGTTGCGCGCCGCCGCACCTTCGCGATCATCGCGCACCCTGACGCCGGCAAGACCACGCTCACCGAAAAGCTGCTGCTGTTCGGCGGCGCCATCCAGCTCGCCGGCGAGGTCAAGGCCAAGAAGGACCGCATCCAGACGCGGTCCGACTGGATGAAGATCGAGCGCGAGCGCGGCATCTCGGTCGTCACCTCGGTGATGACCTTCGAATATGACGACAATGTCTTCAACCTGCTCGACACGCCCGGCCACGAGGATTTCGCCGACGACACTTATCGCACGCTTTCGGCGGTGGATTCGGCGGTCATGGTCATCGACGCCGCCAAGGGGATCGAGCCGCGCACGCTGAAATTGTTCGAGGTCTGCCGGCTGCGTGACATCCCGATCATCACCTTCGTCAACAAGATGGACCGCGAGAGCCGCGATCCGTTCGAAATCCTCGACGAGATCGAGCAGAAGCTGGCGCTGGACACCGCGCCCGTCACCTGGCCGATCGGCCGTGGCAGGACTTTTTCCGGCACCTACCATCTGGCGCTGAACGCGGTGCGCAAGAGCGACGCGGAAAAGGAGCGCACGCCGGTCAACGGGCCCGATTCCAACCGCGTCGCCGGCCTTTTGCCCGAAAACGAGCGCGAGGCCTTCATCGAGGAACTGGAACTCGCGCGGGAGGCTTGTCGTCCGCTCGACGTGGAGGCCTTTCGCGAAGGCCACCTGACGCCGGTCTATTTCGGCTCGGCGCTGCGCAATTACGGCGTGCGCGACCTGATCGAGGCGCTCGGCGCCTATGGCCCGCCGCCGCGCGCCCAGGAAGCCGACGAGCGAACGGTCGAGGCGACGGAGGAGAAGATGACCTCCTTCGTCTTCAAGATCCAGGCCAACATGGATCCGAATCACCGCGACCGCATCGCGTTCGTCCGCGTCTGCTCGGGCAAGCTTGAGCGCGGCATGAAGGCCAAGCTGGTGCGCACCGGCAAGCCGATGAGCCTGTCGGCGCCGCAGTTCTTCTTCGCCCGTACCCGCGTCACCGCCGACGAGGCCTTCGCCGGCGACGTCGTCGGCATCCCCAATCACGGCACCCTGCGCATCGGCGACACGCTGACCGAAGGCGAGGAGATCCTGTTCCGCGGCGTGCCGAACTTCGCGCCCGAAATCCTGCGCCGCGTGCGCCTCGGCGACGCCATGAAGGCCAAGAAGCTGAAGGAAGCGCTGCACCAGATGGCCGAGGAAGGCGTCGTGCAGCTGTTCTCGCCCGAGGACGGCTCGCCGGCGATCGTCGGCGTCGTCGGCGCGCTGCAGCTCGATGTCCTAAAGGAACGGCTGAACATCGAATACACGCTGCCGGTTGATTTCGAGATGTCGCGTTTCTCGATCTGCCGCTGGATCTCGGCCGACGACAAGGCGGAAGTCCAGCGTTTCATCGAGGCGCATCGCGGCGACATCGCCCGCGACCTCGACAATGATCCGGTCTTCCTCGCCCAGCACGCCTTCTCGCTCAACTACGAAGCCGAGCGCTGGAAAGCGATCAGCTTCGCCGCGGTCAAGGATTACCAGGTACGCGATAAGGCGGCGTGAGTGTTTTTCCCTTCTCCCCTTGTGGGAGAAGGTGGCCGCGAAGCGGCCGGATGAGGGGTGTTCCAGGGAACGCCCTACGCCTCACTCCGCTGGAACACCCCTTCCGTCTCGGCGCTACGCGCCGATCCACCTTCTCCCACAAGGGGAGAAGGAAAAAGTGCTCACCCCCTCGCCGCCGCCTCCAGTTTGTCGATCTCGATCTTGCCCATCTTCATCATCGCGTCCATGACGCGGCCAGCCTTGGCCCGGTCCGGATCCTGAAGCAGCCGCGGCAGTTGCTCCGGCACGACCTGCCAGGAAACGCCGAACTTGTCCTTCAGCCAGCTGCAGCGTCCCGGTTCGCCGCCTTCGGTCAGCCTGGTCCAGAAATGATCCACCTCTTCCTGCGTCTTGCAGTCGATCGACAGCGAGATCGCTTCGGTGAACCTGTATTGCGGCCCGCCGTTGAGGGCTTGGAACTGCACGCCGTCGAGTTCGAACGAGGCGACCAGCACCTGGCCTTCCTGGGGATGGCCCTTGGGCCAGCGCGTCACGCTCAGCACCTTCGAATTCTTGAAGATGGAGATGTAGTGGTTCATGGCTTCCTCGGCCTGGTTGTCGAACCACAGGAAGGTGGTGATCTTCTGCATGCCTTGCTCCTCGGGCTTCATGTTGGCTCATGTTGTCAAACGGCTCGGTGGCGATTTCGTGCCATTTCGATGCCGTCTGCCTCAAGGACGCTTCAGCGAGGCGTCATCCGACAGCGGCAGCAAAATTTCCTGAAGAGCGCAAATTTGCCGAAGCTTTCTGGCGCAGCGCAAAATGGTGGTCATGCCGGAACATGGCCGCTATAACCGCTGCCGACTAAATTCGAGCGCCGCCCGCCGCGCATCGGTGTGGCCAGCCAGCAAGGACAATCGAATGCCCGCCTATCGTTCCCGCACCACCACCCATGGCCGCAACATGGCCGGCGCTCGCGGCCTGTGGCGCGCCACCGGCATGAAGGATTCGGATTTCGGCAAGCCGATCATCGCCGTGGTCAATTCCTTCACCCAGTTCGTGCCGGGCCATGTCCATCTGAAGGATCTCGGCCAGCTCGTTGCGCGCGAGATCGAGAAGGCCGGCGGCGTCGCCAAGGAGTTCAACACCATCGCCGTCGATGACGGCATCGCCATGGGACATGACGGCATGCTCTATTCGCTGCCGTCGCGCGAGCTGATCGCCGATTCCGTCGAATACATGGTCAACGCGCATTGCGCCGACGCTATGGTCTGCATCTCCAACTGCGACAAGATCACCCCCGGCATGCTGATGGCTTCGCTGCGCCTCAACATCCCGACCGTCTTCGTCTCCGGCGGCCCGATGGAGGCCGGCAAGGTGGTGCTGGCCGGCAAGGCGCAGGCGCTCGACCTGGTCGACGCCATGGTCGCGGCCGCCGACGACAAGATCTCAGATGAGGACGTCAAGGTCATCGAGCGCTCTGCCTGCCCGACTTGCGGCTCGTGCTCCGGCATGTTCACCGCCAATTCGATGAACTGCCTGACCGAGGCGCTGGGCCTGTCGCTGCCGGGCAACGGGTCGACCTTGGCCACCCATGCCGACCGCAAGCGCCTGTTCGTGGAGGCCGGCCATCTCGTCGTCGATCTCGCCCAGCGCTATTACGAGCAGGACGACGAAACGGCACTGCCGCGCAGCATCGCCTCCAAGGGCGCCTTCGAGAACGCGATGGCGCTCGACATCGCCATGGGCGGTTCGACCAACACGGTGCTGCACATCCTTGCCGCCGCGCATGAAGGAGAGGTCGACTTCACCATGGAGGACATCGATCGGCTGTCGCGCAAGGTGCCGGTGCTCTGCAAGGTGGCGCCGGCCAAGTCCGACGTGCACATGGAGGACGTCCACCGCGCCGGCGGCATCATGGCGATTCTCGGCCAGCTCGACGAGGCCGGTCTGATCAATCGCGACCTGCCGACGGTGCATACGGCCACCCTCGGCGAGGCCCTCGACCACTGGGATATTTCGCGCACATCTGCCGAAAACGTCCGCGACTTCTTCCTCGCCGCTCCCGGCGGCGTGCCGACCCAGGTCGCTTTCAGCCAGGACCGTCGCTGGGACGAGCTCGACACCGACCGTGAGAAGGGCGTCATCCGCTCGGCAAAGACGCCGTTCTCGAAAGATGGCGGTCTTGCCGTGCTGAAGGGCAATCTGGCGCTCGACGGCTGCATCGTGAAGACGGCGGGCGTCGATGAGTCGATCCTGAAATTCACCGGCCCGGCCCGCGTCTTCGAAAGCCAGGACGCTTCGGTCAAGGCGATCCTCGGCAACGAGATCAAGGCCGGCGACATCGTCGTCATCCGCTACGAGGGACCGCGCGGCGGCCCCGGCATGCAGGAAATGCTCTATCCGACCAGCTACCTGAAGTCGAAGGGTCTCGGCAAAGCCTGCGCGCTGATCACCGACGGCCGCTTCTCCGGCGGCACGTCGGGCCTGTCCATCGGCCACGTCTCGCCGGAAGCCGCCGAAGGCGGCGCGATCGGCCTAGTCCAGGAAGGCGACACGATCGAGATCGACATCCCCAACCGTACCATTCGCCTCGCCGTCAGCGACGTCGAGCTCGAAGCGCGCCGGGCTGCGATGAACGCCAAGGGCGCCGACGCCTGGAAGCCGGCCGAGAAGCGCAAGCGCAAGGTGACGACGGCATTGCGTGCCTATGCGGCTTTCGCCACCAGCGCCGACAAGGGCGCGGTGCGCAAAGTGCCGGAGTAAGGAGCGCTTCCCCTTCTCCCCTTGTGGGAGAAGGTGGATCGGCGCGCAGCGCCGAGACGGATGAGGGGTGCTCCAGCGGAGCGAGACGTTCGCAAATTCCGACCGGATGAACGGCGCCACCAAGCTGGAACACCCCTCATCCGTCGCCTTCGGCGACACCTTGCTCCCACAAGGGGAGAAGGGAAAGTCGGCGCTACGGCATCAGCTGATATTCATAAAGCTTCTGATAGAGCCCGCCCTGCTTGAGCAGCGTCTTGTGCGGGCCGCTTTCCACCACCTTGCCCTTTTCCAGCACCACGATCGTGTCGGCCTGGTGCACGGTTGACAGCCGGTGCGCGATCACGATCGTCGTGCGCCCGACGGTAAGCTGCTGCAGCGCGTCGCGGAACAGCGCTTCCGATTCGGCATCGAGCGCGCTGGTCGCCTCGTCGAGCAGCAGGATCTCGGCGTTGCGCAGCATGGCGCGTGCGATCGAGATGCGCTGGCGCTGGCCCCCGGACAACAGCGAGCCGTTCTCGCCGACCTCCGTGTCATAACCCTTGGTCATGGCGCTGATGAAGTCATGCGCATTGGCGGCCTTGGCGGCGGCGATCACCTCTTCGTCGGTCGCGTCCTCGCGGCCGAGGCGGATGTTGTGCATGACCGTGCCGGCAAACAGGAACGTGTCCTGGCTGACATAGGCGATCTTGCGCCTGAGCGAATCGAGCGTCGCGAACGAGATGTCCTGGCCGTCGAACATCACCTTGCCGGTCTGCGGATCATACATGCGCATGATCAGGGTCAGGATCGTCGACTTGCCGCTGCCCGACGGTCCGACCAGCGCCGTCATCTTGCCGGCGTCAAGCGTCAGGTTGAATCCTTCGAACACCGGCGGGCTTTCCGGATAGGCGAAGCTGACATTGTCGAAGCGGATTTCACCCGGACCGGGTTGCAGCGGCGTGGCGCCGGGTTTCTCGGCCAGCGTCAGCGGCCGGTCGGCGAGCTGGAACATCATGCGCACGCCGACAATGCCCGTCTCTAGCGAGATGCGGACGCGGGCCAAACGTTTTGCCGGCTCATAGGCCAGCAGTAGCGCGGCGATGAAGGCCATGATGTTGCCCGGCATCTGGCCGCCCTGCAGCACCAGCAGGCCGCTGACCAGCACGGCGCCGGCAATCGCCAGCCCGGCCAGCGTTTCCATCACCGGGCTGGTGGCGGCTTCCAGCGTGGCGATGTTGTTCGCACGGGTTTCGACGTCCGACACCGCCTTGTGCATGCGCTTGCGCATCGCGGCTTCGAGATTGAAGGATTTGACGACCCGCACGCCGATCGCCGTTTCCTGCATCACATGCACGATTTGGCCGAGCGAGATGAATTCCATCGCCGCGATCTTGCGGACGCGTCTCAGGATGCGGTTGACGCCATAGATCGCCACCGGTCCCACGACGAAGCAGATCAGCGACAGCGCCGGTTGTTGCCAGACCATGACCATCACCAGCACAACCAAAGTCACCAGGTCGCGCACATAGGACGTGACGACGAGGTCGAGCACGCTGCGCGCCGCCTGCGCGTTGTTGGTCATGCGGGTGATCAGGTCGGAAGACGAGGTCGAATGGTAGAATTCGATGCCTTGCGCCAGGATACGGTCGTAGATCTTGCGCTGCCGGTCGGCAATGATGGCATTGCCGACGCGACTCATGAAATAGGTCTGGACGAAAGTCGCGATGCCCTTGAGAACAAAGATCGCGGCGACACCCCCGGCAATCAGGTTGACGCGGTCTATCCGCTTATAGACCACGAACTCGTTGGTGATTTCACGCAGGATCCAGGCGCTTGCCCCCGTCATGAGGGCGACCACCAGCATCGACGATATGGCCGCGCCATAGCCGAACTTATGGTCATGGAAGGATTCTCTTACCAGCCTCGCGATGAGGCGTTGGTTTTCCGTCGAGCGGAAGAAGCGAAACAACGGCCGATCCTATGGCTGGCTGCGAGAAATTCGGATTCGCCACAAGGGCGCGTGGCGGCTTATAGAGCGAGTTGAGATCGGATGGAACCTTTCGCCATCGAGGGAAAGAAAAGGCTGCGGCAGGCTGTCTTTTCGGTCACGATGTTGCCGATTCCTGAAAAAGGGTGACGACAAATGGATTTCGACTTGATCGTGCGCGGCGGCACGCTGCCGGATGGCAGGGTTGCCGATATCGGCATTGCCGGCGAGACCATCGCCGCGATCGAACCAAAGCTCGAGGGTTCGGCGCCGGCCGAAATCGACGCGAGCGGCAATCTCGTCTCGCCGCCCTTCGTCGACCCGCATTTCCATATGGATGCAACACTGTCCTACGGCATTCCGCGCATCAATGCGTCGGGTACGCTGCTCGAAGGCATCGCGCTATGGGGCGAGCTGAAGCCGCTGCTGACACATGAGGCCGTGCGCGAGCGCGCGCTCGCCTATTGCGACTGGGCCGTGTCGATGGGCCTGCTCGCCATCCGCAGCCATGTCGATGTCTGCGACGACCGGCTGCTCGCGGTCGAAGCCCTGCTCGATGTCAAGAAAACCGTCGCGCCCTATCTCGACCTGCAACTGGTCGCCTTTCCGCAGGATGGCCTCTACCGCTCGCCCAATGCTCGTGAAAACACCATCCGCGCGCTCGACATCGGCGTCGACATCGTCGGCGGCATCCCGCATTTCGAGCGCACCATGGCCGAGGGCGCCCGCTCGGTGACGGAGCTTTGCGAGATCGCGGCCAAACGCGGCCTGATGGTCGACATGCATTGCGACGAGACCGACGATCCGCTGTCGCGCCATATCGAGCAACTGGCCTATGAAACGCAGCGCCTTGGGTTGCAGGGCAGGGTGGCCGGGTCGCACCTCACATCGATGCATTCGATGGACAATTATTACGTCTCGAAGCTTTTGCCGCTCATCGCCGAGGCCGGTGTATCGGCAATCCCCAATCCGCTGATCAACATCATGCTGCAGGGGCGCCACGACACCTTCCCGAAGCGGCGCGGCCTGACCCGGGTCAAGGAGATGCAGGCGCTCGGCATCAGCGTCGGCTGGGGCCAGGATTGCGTGCTCGATCCCTGGTACTCGCTGGGCACCGCCGACATGCTCGACGTCGCCTTCATGGGCCTGCATGTCGCGCAGATGTCGAGCCCTGCCGACATGGCGCGCTGCTTCGACATGGTGACTAACGTCAACGCCGCCATCATGGGGCTCGATTATCTGGGCCTGGCGGTCGGCAAGCGTGCGAGCCTCGTCGTGCTCGATGCCGGCAATGCGATCGAGGCCGTTCGCCTGCGTCCCGAGCGCCTCTGCGTCATCGCCAGGGGCAAGGTGGTGGCCGAACGCACTAGCCAGGAAACACGGCTGTCGATCGCGGGACGGCCGGCGCAAGTGAACCGGCGGCATAAAACAGCGTAGGTTCTCTGCCTCCCGGGTTGACCACTCGCATTGGCGGCGCTTTCGCCAATCCAGGTCAGCGATCTGCTTTGTTGGGGCAGAACATCACGGTTCGCAATTGGCCGGAACGCTCGTGACTTCGTCATTCTATGGCGAAGCAAGGAGCGAAGCGACGCAGCGCAGACCATAGAATCCATTCCGTGACGTACGAGCTTTGCGGCGGTCCAGAATGGCCTCCGTCCTGCGCCGCGTTTCGCCTCTTCGCGCGAGGTCACGGAATGGATCCTCGGGTCTGCGCGTCCGCTTCGCTCCCGCTTCGCCCGTGGATGACGAAGTTCCGGTGTTTCGGTCAACCTCGATTCCCGGCGCTGGTCTTACGAATTTCCCTCGTCAAACCCCTGGCTTGCGGCTAGGGAGCGGCATGGCCTCTCTCGCCCGCAATTTCACGATCAGGAACATGTTGCTCGCCGGCATCCTGTTGATGCTGGCCGGCGACTTCATGTTCGCGCTGAACGACGCGATGGGCAAATGGCTGGTCGCTTCCTTCTCCGTCGGACAGGTGGTGCTGATCCGCTCGATCGGCGCCTTCATCGTGCTGGGTCCGATGATCGCCAACCAGGGCACGGCCAGGCTGTTTCACACGGACCGGCCGCTTTTGCAGTTCCTGCGTGTCGTGGCCACCACCGCCGATACCGGGCTTTTCTACGCCGCGGTCGTCTACCTGCCGCTGGCCGACGTGATGAGCTTCTACATGGCCGGGCCGATCTACGTCGCGGCGCTGTCGCACTTGCTGCTCGGCGAAAAGGTCGGCTGGCGGCGCTGGCTGGCGATCCTGGTCGGCTTCTGCGGCGTGCTGATCATCCTCAAGCCGTCCTCGGCGGCCTTCTCGCTGTCGTCGGCCTTCGCGCTGGTCGGCAGCATCGCCTTCGGCTTCGCCATCATCCTCGGCCGCCTCCTGCGCGGCACCAGCGACACGACTTTGGTCACCTGGCAGACGATCGGCACACTGATTGTCGGCGGCCTGCTCACCATCGGCGCTTGGCGCACGCCCTCGGCGCTCGATTTCGGCGCCATGCTTCTGCTCGGCGTCGTCTCTTGTGCCGCGCATCTGATGATCACCAGGGCATTGAAGCTGGCGCCGGCCTCGACGCTGGCGCCGCTGCACTACAGCCTGCTTCTGTGGGCGGTGGTCTTCGGACTGGTCTTCTTCGGCGACGTGCCCAGCCCGCGCATCCTCGTCGGCGCGGCCATCGTCGTGCTTGCCGGCATGTTCATCTTCCATCGCCAAAAGGTGGTGGAGACCGAGGTGCCGCCGGAGAACGTGCCGAAGGGCGTGAATTAGGGTCTAGGCCTGCGTTCACCCTTCTCGCACGGCGGCGAGGTGCCGCGAAAATTCCGCGGTCTCCATCAGCGCATTGCAGCGGGCAAAGCGGCCGTCGGCATAGGCGCGAAAATCGTCGGCCGGATTGTCGTTGGCGAGCTGGATCAGTCCCCAGAGCGTCCAGAGCAGGTCGCACATCGCTTTGTAGATGACGATACGTCCGCGCGCCGCCGGCCTCGCCTCGCCGCCGAAATAGGCGCGCATCAGTTCCTCGTCCTGGTCCGCATCGAACCTGCCCTCGACCGAGAGGTCGCCGAGGTCCCACAGCGGATCGTTCATGCCGGAATATTCCCAGTCGACGATCCACATCCGCTCGCCCGTATCGAGGAAATTCTCGCACAGCGGGTCGCAGTGGCAGGCGGCGAGCGGGATGGCGTGCGCAGCAAGCGCCGCGCACACCGCGCCTGCCTCGCGCACCACATTGTGATAGCCGGCGGGCAGCGCCACGTCCTTTGTCGACAAGACCTTGAGATAGTCGTCGATCATCGCGAACAATTCGAAGCGGAAGGGAAACACCGCGCCCGATGAATGCAGCTTGCGGAAGGCTTGGCCCGCTCGCGCGGGGCTGCCCGACCGCGCCTTGAATTTCTCCGGCGACATCGTCTCGGCGCCGGCGATGAAGCGCGTCGCCATCAGGCCGGACGCCGGATCGGCATAAAGCACTTCGGGACTGACGTCGGCCTTGGCCGCCTCGCGCGCCGCCACCGCCTCATTGGCGCGGTTGATATATTCTTGCGTGCCCTTGCCGGGAATGCGCAGACACGCTTCGCCGGCCCGGTAAACCTTGTTGGTCAGGCCGCCCAAACGCTCCAGCGGTCCGTCATAGCCTGCCAGCGCCGGAATGGCGGCCAACGCGGCGCGCGCCTCGTCCATCGTCATCCCCTTTACCATCACACGATGTTTTATAGCGGAACGGTTCCACAGTTTTTGCCGCTTGGCTACCATTGCGGAGGCGAATCGGCGGCGGGAGCAGAAATGGCGGACGGCAAGCACAACAACGCGCTAAGCGCGGCCTACGCCGCGAAGCGGCCTGAGGAAGTGGCGGCGATCTATGACAGCTGGTCCGAGACCTATGATGCCGACATGTCGGCCGCCGGCTATCGCCACCCAACGATCTGCCTGGCGCTGCTTGCCAGGCACTTGCCGCGCGGCGCCGAACCCTTGCTCGATGCCGGCGCCGGCACTGGCCTGATCGGCGAATGGCTGGCCATCACCGGCTATCCGAAGGTCGAGGCGCTCGACATCTCGCAAGGCATGCTGGACAAGGCCGGCGCCAAGGGCGTCTACAGTGCGCTGCATCGCCTGGCGATGGGCGACGCTTTGCCCTTCGCCGACGGCGTCTATGCCGGCATTGTTTCGGCGGGCGTCTTCACCTCGGGCCATGTCGGGATCGAGGGACTGGACGAGTTGATCCGCATCTGCCGTCCAGGCGGGATCATCGTGCTGACCGTCAAGAACACGCTGTGGCAATCAGGCTTCGCCGAGCGCATTGCCGGACTTGAGGCTCAGGGCAGGTTGAAGCGCGTCGAGGAAACGGCGCCTTACGCCTCGATGCCGGGCGAGTCCGATACGGTACCAAGCAGGGGACTTGTGCTGCGCGTCAGCTGACCATTCCGTCGGTCAGGCCTTTATCCTTGCCCCGGCCGGATCGTACATCGCTTCGAGATGGATCTTTGCCGGCGTGCGTTCCATCGCCACGACAAGCTCATAGTCGCCCGAGGCCAGAAAATCGTCGCTGACGCCGTCGGCATTGCGCACATAGCCGTAGCCGATGTTCTTCTCCACCGTGTAGCCGTAGCCGCCGCTGGTGAGATAGCCGACCGGCTCGCCATTGCGCAGGATCGTCTCGCGTCCGACCAGCACGATCTCCGGGTCGTCCACCGTGAAGCCGGCAAAGCGTTTCGTCGGCGGTTTGCCGGCTGCCTTCTCCAGCGCCAGGCGTCCGACGAAGTCGGTATTCTTGCGAAGCTTCACGGCCCAGCCAAGACCCGCTTCCAGCGGAGTGTCGTTCGGCGTGATGTCGGAACCCCAGGCGCGATAGCCCTTTTCCAGCCTGAGCGATTCCAGCGCCCGGTAGCCGACCGGGCGAATGCCATGCGCCTTGCCCGCCGCCATCAGCGCATCGAAAACCTCGCCGGTTGCGGCGATCGGCACATGCAGTTCCCAGCCGAGCTCGCCGACATAGGTGACGCGCAGCGCCTTCACGCTATGGCCGGCTATTGCGATCTCGCGCGCATGGCCGAAGGGGAAGGCCGCGTTCGACACATCGGCGTCCGTCACCGCCGACAGCACGTCGCGGGCGCGAGGTCCCATCAGCGACAGCGTGCCGAAATCCTCCGTGACGTCGGTCAGTCTGGCATCCAGGCCGGGGCCGATATGGTCGGCGATCCAGGACAGGTCATGCGTGCGGAAGCCGGTGCCGGTGACGATGTAGAACCGGTCCTCGCCGAGCCGCGACACGGTAAGATCGGCCTCGATGCCGCCGCGCGTGTTGAGAAGCTGCGTGTAGGTCAGGCGTCCGACCGGCTTGTCGACATCGTTGGCGCAGATCCAGTCGAGCGCCTTCAGCGCGTCAGTGCCGGTCAGCTCATATTTGGCGAAGGACGACTGGTCGAAGATGCCGACCTTCTCGCGCACATGAAGGTGCTCGTCGCCGACCGGGCCGAACCAGTTCTGGCGGCCCATTGAATAGACGTCCTCGGCGACCGCGCCGTCCGGCGCGAACCAGTTCGGCCGCTCCCAGCCAAGCTTTGAGCCGAACACGGCGCGATGCGTCTTCAGCCGCTCGTAGAGCGGCGAGACGATGCGCGGCCGCCCGGACAGATATTCCTCGTGCGGGAAGCTGATCGTGTAGTGCTTGCCATAGGCTTCCAGCGTGCGGTCGCGGACCCAGTCGCGGTCGCGGTGCAGGCCGGAGAAGCGGCGGATGTCGACCACCCACAGGTCGAGCGGCGCCTCGCCGTCGACCACCCATTGCGCCAGCACCCAGCCGGCGCCGCCGCCGGACGCTATGCCGAAGGCGTTGAAGCCGG
Source organism: Mesorhizobium sp. B2-6-2 (assembly GCF_006440615.1). Taxonomy (NCBI): domain Bacteria; kingdom Pseudomonadati; phylum Pseudomonadota; class Alphaproteobacteria; order Hyphomicrobiales; family Phyllobacteriaceae; genus Mesorhizobium; species Mesorhizobium sp. B2-6-2. The sequence continues at coordinate 618,393 of NZ_VFUG01000001.1, forward strand.
CGCCGACGAACATGTTGGCGCATTCCGGCGCTGCGCCGAGGATGAAGTTGCCGTCCGGCGTGAAACTCTCCGGTCCGTTGATCATCTGCTTGACGCCGGCGGTCTGCAGCGCCGGAACGCGCGTGATCGCCTGGGTCAAATGCTGTTCGAAATGATCGTAGTCGTCGTCGAACAGGCGGAACTCCCAGTCGTTCGGGACATCGCCGCCGGGAAGTCCGGTTGCCCAGGCCTGCGGGTTGGGCTCATAGCCCCCCATCACCAGCCCGCCTACCTCTTCCTTGAAATAGGTGCGGCGGTCGGGGTCGCGGATTGTCGGCGCGTCGGTCGCCAGGCCCGCGATCTTCTCGGTGATGATGTACTGATGCTTGACCGGCTGCAGCGGCACGTTGATGCCGGCCATCGCGCCGACCTGCCTTGCCCATTGTCCAGCGCAGTTCACCACCTTGTCGCAGGCGATGTCGCCCTGTGAAGTCTTCACCGCCGCGATGCGGCCGTCCTTCATCGTAAAGCCGGTGACGCGCACGCCCTCGAACAGTTTCGCGCCATGCATGCGCGCGCCCTTGGCGAGCGACTGGGCGATGTCTGAGGGGCTTGCCTGCCCGTCGCTCGGCAGCCAGGAGGCGCCGACAAGGTCGCCTGTTTCCATCAGCGGCCACATGCGCTTCACTTCCGCCGGCGACAGCAACTGCATATCCATGCCGAAGCTTTTGGCCGTCGTCGCCAGCCGCTTGAACTCGGTCCAGCGGTCGGCATTCGTCGCCAGCCGCAGGCAGCCGGTCATCTTCCAGCCGGTCGCCAGGCCCGTCTCGGCCTCCAGCCCCTTGTAGAGCTCGACCGAATATTTGAGCACGCGCGTGATCGAGGCCGAGGAGCGCAGCTGCCCGACAAGGCCGGCGGCGTGCCAGGTCGAGCCCGAGGTCAGCTTGCCCTGCTCGAGCAGCACCACGTCCGCCCGGTGGTCGCGCGCCAGGTGGTAGGCAGTGGAACAGCCGATGATGCCGCCGCCGATGACGACGATTTCGGCATGGCTGGGCAAGGTCATGATCTGGTTCCGTATTTCGTCCGGTAGTTGTCCAGCGCCGCGTCGAGCCGGACGAGGTTTTCCTCGCTATAGGCGATATAGTCGATGCCGGGTGCGTCGAGATAAAGCTCGGACACCATGCTCCACATCGCTTCGCGCAGCAGCGAGGCGCATTGCATGGCGGCATGCGAGCGGCGGATTTCGCCGTCCGGCTCCTTCATGAAATAGGCGGTCATGAAGGCGAAGGATTCATCATCGCTCAGGCCGGCGTTGGAGGCGGCGCCGGCGAGGTCGAACATTGCCGTGTTGAAGCCGGCATACTCGAAATCGATCAGCCACAGTCGCTTGCCGTCGTCGAGGATGTTGGCCGGCAAAAGATCGTTGTGGCCGAAGACGATCGGCAGCAGCTTTTGCGCCCGCTCGAGCTCGTCCGCCAGGGCCAGATAACGTGGCAGCTCGCTCTTCTTGCGGCTGCCGCCCTCGTCCAGCGTGCGCGCATAGTCGCGGATGACGTGGAACACCCAGAACATGAAGCCGGCGCCGGAGACATGCTTCGGCATCTCGCGGTGAAAGCCGCGCAGCAGCGCCGCCACGCGGCCGAGATTGGCCCGCACATCCTCTCCCAGGAAGGTCTTGGCGCCGAGAAATTCCGTCACCAGGATACCGGGCTCGGCATAATGCACGGCCGGCGCGAAGCCCGCCGCATGCGCCGCCCGTGCCGTCATCACCTCGCGCTCGCGAAAGACATGGTGGAACGGGAAGTCCTGGCCGAAGCGCACGACATGCCGCCCGGCCGCGTCCGTCACGACAAAATTGGCGTTGCTGAGGCCGCCCGGCAGCAGCTCGATCTCGATGCCGCCATTCCAGCACGGCAGGGCGCGGATGCGGTCTTCGGCGCTCACGGCTTCGCTCCGGCCCCAACCGGTCCCGCGGAAAACAAGGCTGGGAGGACATGAAAAAGCCTCGTCGGTGCGAGACGCCAGGATCGGTATCCCGCACCGCACCGACGAGCCCCTTGGCCAGGCATGGTATCCCGGCATCCGCCCCCGCGGATTCGATAAAAGCTCGCGCCTGGCTGGTTCCAGGCGATCTGGTCACTAGGTTGCGGCTCTGCCATCACCCTCCCGCGGCAGTTCCGAGCCTGTCACAAGGTCAATGTCACGCCAGCGTGGCAGCGCTGTCAATCCAAAAGCTGTGACCTTTTTTGGGGGTTTTGCCCGAAAATATAAGCAACTCCTTTCAAAGCGCTGCCAAAGCCTTAAATTCGGTCAGAATCCCCGGACACACCGATGATCCATTCGAAACGGCATGGCGAAATCCTGCGGCTCCTCAGCGAGGAGGGCACGATCACCATAGCCAGCCTCGCCGAGCGGCTCGGCGTCTCGCTGGAAACAGTGCGGCGCGATGTCAAGCCGCTCGCCGATGACGGGTCGGTGCTGAAGATGCACGGTGCCGTGGGCCTTGCCTCGATGCTAAGCGAGGCGCCGTTCGAACGGCGCATGCGCGACAATGCCGAAGCCAAGCGCCTGATCGCCAGGATGGTCGCAGCCACGATCCGCGATGGCGAGGCGATCATGCTCGATACCGGCACGACCACGTCCTTCCTTGCGCGCGAGCTGCTCGGCCATCGCCGGCTGACGGTGGTCACCAATTCCTCCGACATTGCCCGTACGCTGGCGACGGTGAATGGCAACAAGGTCTACATGGCGGGCGGCGAGCTGCGCAGCGATTCAGGCGCGGCTTTCGGCATTTCGGCGATTGAGTTCGTCAGCCGATTTTCGGTCGATCATGCGGTGATCTCGATCGGAGCCGTCGACGCGGCCGCCGGCCTGACCGACTATGATCTGGACGAGGCGGAGTTCGCCCGCATGGTGCTCTCGCGCGGCCAGCGCTCGCTGGTCGTCACCGACCATTCCAAGTTCGGCCGCCAGGGACTGGTCCGGGTCTGCGGCTTCGACGGCTTTTCCGAGCTCGCCACCGACCAGCCGCCGCCACGCGATATAGCCGCAGCGCTGGGCCAGGCCGGCGCCCGGGTCAGTATCGCCGCGGCCTGACGTCGCCCAAGGAATAAGAGCTAGCCGAACACCAGCGACTGGTGCGCCGCAACCCCGGCCATCGCGCCGCCAGACACCGCGAAGGCGATGTTGTGCATCAGGCGCGCGGCGTCTCCGGCGGCAAAGACGCCAGGCACCGATGTCTGCTGCTTGTCGTCCACGACGATCGCCTTGCCGAGCGGGCCTTCGTTGAAGGCGCAGCCCAGCTGCTCGGCAAGCGGGCTTGCCATCACATTACGCGGCGCGGTGAACAACGCCCGCACGCTCGCGCTGCGATTGCCGTCGAGCCTGACGACCAGGCCGCCGGACCCGCTATCCTGCACTTCGCTCACCTTGCCCGACTCGAACCGGATGTTGCGCTTCTCCAATATCCGCGCCTGGTCCGCATCCGGTTCGAACAAACCGTCGGCGAACAGCGTGACCTCGCCCCAGTCGGAGATCAGCTCGGCCTGGTGCAGCGACATCGGTCCGTTCGCCAGCACGCCGAGCGGCCCGCCGGCCACCTCGTAGCCGTGGCAATAAGGACAATGCAGCACTGTCTTGCCCCACTGCGCGGCCAGTCCGGGAACATCCGGCAGGATGTCCCGGACACCGGTGGCCAGCACCAGCCGCGTCGCGCCGAAGCCCTCGCCATCGTTCATCCAAACCTCGAAGCTGGTGCCGGCAATGGCCGCCCGCTCGGCGCGGCCCTCGATCACCCTGACGGTGGGATAGGCGAGCAGCTGTCCCCTGGCCTCGTCGAGAATGTCCGCCGGCGCCCGTCCATCCTGGCCGAAGAAGCCGTGCGAATGTTCGGCGAAGCGGTTCCGCGGCTGCCCGGCATCGATCACCAGCACCTTGCGCCGCCCGCGCGCCGCATACATGGCGGCGGACAGGCCGGCAAAGCTGCCGCCGACGACGATCACATCATACTGCATGGCTGGATACTCCAATGAGGTCATAACGGCGGCGAAAATCGGTCGTCAGGTCGGCCAGCGTGATATTGCTGAGCCGCTCAGTAAGCAGCCTTTCCGCCTCCAGGCGAAAATCGTCGAGCACGGCGATGACCGCCTGCTCGACGAGGCATCCGGGACTTTCCGGCTCGGTGCTGAACGGCAACAGCGTCTCGCCGAGCGCGCCGCTGATCTCGGCCAGCGAGATCTTGTCGGGCGCGCGGCCGAGCTGCCATCCGCCGCCATGGCCGCGCGACGAGGTGACGATGCCGGCCTCCCGCAGCCCGGCAATGGTGCGGCGCACCACCACCGGGTTGGTGTGGATGAAGCCGGCAAGCTCTTCGGATGTCAGCGCCCGCTCGGGGGCCTCGGCCATATGGACCAGGATATGCAGGGTCGAGGACAGGCGGCTGTGGCGTTTCATGTAACTTAGCTAGTTACGAAATGCGCTAGATGTCAAGCTCGACTGGACTGCCGCACCGGCAAGGTTGTGCGGCCAGCGTCGACAGCCGCGCGGCATCCTGCAACCGCCTGGCGCGCTCCGGTGTTGCCGGCAGCGCGGCGAGCCGGGGGTGTTGAGGATGGCGACCGGCGTTCTGAATTCATGCGCGGCATCGATCGGGAAACGCTTGTGCTGTGCGTAACCGGCATCGAGCCGCGAGCCCTTTCTTTCGTGCCACCACGCGATGCGCAATGTCCATGCAATCCGCTACCCGCAAACAGCGCCTTGTCGAATGCCGGGCAGTCCCGAATCGCCCGCGCAAGCAATGAGGTCAACATGCCTGCAAGCGATGCTCTATCCTTCCTGATGGCCTGGACGCTGGCGCCGTTCCGGGTGGGTTCGATCACGCCCTCGAGCCCGAGCCTGGCGGCGCTGATGACGCACGAGATCGGTCCCGAGACTGGTCCGGTGCTGGAGCTCGGGCCGGGCACCGGTCCTTTCACCCGTGCCCTGCTGCAGCGCGGGATCCGCGAAAGCGATCTGACGCTGGTCGAGTCCGACCCGGATTTCGCCTCGCTGCTCGCGCGCCGCTTCCCGGCGGCGCGTATTGTCGAGATGGATGCGGCCTGCCTGCGCCATCTGCCGCTGTTCGATGGCCCGGTCGTCGGCGCGGCGGTCAGCGGACTGCCGTTTCGCCTGATATCGCCGCGCAAGTCATCCGCGATCCTGGAAGGCGTCTTTGCCAGTCTTCGGCCGGGCGCGGCGCTCTACCAGTTCACTTATGGCCGCCGGTGTCCTTTCGACCAGACGGTGCTCGACAGGCTCGACCTCGAGGCGGTCCGTATCGGCGGCACCTTTCGCAACTTTCCGCCGGCGTCGGTCTATCGTGTCTCCAGGATCAAGAGCCTCGGCACCTATGACTGGCGCTTCGCATAACCGATCTCCTGTCGGCGGCACTCGGGCTTGGCCTGATCGGGCGCCGCCTGTCTCGCTCTCACCGAAAAGATCCTGCCTGTGCCGCCGTCGCACGTGCTGCTGCTCTTTCTCGGCATGACCAGGGCGTCTGACTTGGCGGCACTCGGCGTCCTGCTGGCGATGACGACATTGGCTCCGACGGCCGGTTGCCTGTTCTGGTATTCGATGCGTGCCCGGCTCGGGCCTGCGCGCGCCGAAGCCCTCGTCGGGCGCTTCGGCCGCTATATATTCCTTCGCCACGAAACCTATCTGCGTTTCTCCGGCGCCTACCGCCGCAACCACATGCGAGCCTCGCTGCTGGCGCAGTTCGTGCCGACGGTGCGCAATTATCTGCCGATCACGCCGGCGCGCTGCGCCGGCGTGATCAAGCCGGCTGCGCCCGCTTCCTTTCCCGCGCGCGCCGGTGTTTAGTCCGGCCATGGCTTTCACCATCCGCCAATTGCAATTCTTCGTCGCCGTCGCCGAGCAGGGCACCGTCTCGGGCGCCGCGCAGAACCTGTCGATTTCCCAGTCCTCGGTCACCGAGGCGATCAAGGAGCTGGAGAGCGATCTCGGCGTCGAGCTCTTCGAGCGCCATCCGCGCGGCCTCAACATCACCCACAAGGGCCATCAGTTCCTGCGCCACGCGACCAAGATCCTGGCCGACGTTTCCGACGCGCGCCGCTCTTTCTCCAGCGAGCAGGCCGCCGCCGGCGGCCGTCTGCAGCTCGGCGTCACCTCGCTGGTCGCCGGCTATGTCCTGTCCGACCTGCTCGCCCGCTACCGGCGCGCCTATCCCGGCGTCGAGGTCTCGGCAATCGAGGACAATGGCGATTATCTCGAGCACCTTCTGGTCGGCGGCAAGCTCGACATCGCCGTCATGGTGACGTCCAACCTGCGCGACCGCACGGCGCTGCAGTCGGAAATCCTGGAAGTCTCGGCCTACAGGCTGTGGATTCCGCTCAGCCACAGGCTCGCCAGCGCCGACATCATCGGGGTCAATGACATCGTCTCCGAGCCGCTGATCATGCTCACCGTCGACGAGATCGAGGAGAACACCGGCAAGCTGCTGTCGGCGATCGGCGCCAGGCCGCATGTTGCCTTCCGCACCCGCTCGGTCGAGGCGGTGCGCAGTCTGGTCGCAACCGGCGCCGGCGTGGCGCTGCTGCCCGACCTCGTCTACAGGCCCTGGTCGCTGGAAGGCGACCGCATCGAATCGCGCGACGTTTCCGGCTCGCTGCCGGTGGTCCAGGTCGGCACGGTCTGGCGTCGCGGCTCCGCCCTGCCGCAGGCCGCGCGCGATTTCATCGGCCTCGCGCAGTCGCAGCGTATGGTGCGCCAGCGGCTGTGATCAAGCAATTCCAGGAAAAGTGTGGAGCGGTTGGGTTCGGCGACTTCGCCGTAGCCTTCCGTCCGGAATTGCATCAAACAAAGATATCGGTAAAACCGATATCGGCTTTCTGATAAATGAATTTGCGAAACCGGATTTTTCACCGCACTTTCGCTCAGGGAACAAAGCTGCGCCCCGAGAGCGCTGCCGTCGGAGCATGAAGCTCCGACCCTTTGTAGTTTGCGCATGATCCTTTCCGAAAACCGAGCCGGTTTTCGGGGGCATGCGCCAAAATGGGAGATCGACGATGAATGCATTCCTGAAGTCGTGCACGGCGCTGACTGTCGCGCTGACTTTTTCCGCCCAGGCCATGGCCCAGGTCAAGGAGCTCGGCAAGGGCGAGGGCGAGGTCAACATCGTTGCCTGGCCCGGCTATATCGAGCGCGGCGAGACCGACAAGGGCTATGACTGGGTGACGGCTTTCGAGAAGGAAAGCGGCTGCAAGGTCAACGTCAAGACCGCCAACACCTCGGACGAGATGGTCTCCCTGATGAACGAGGGCGGCTTCGACCTGGTCACCGCATCGGGCGATGCTTCACTGCGCCTCGTTGCCGGCAAGCGTGTGCAGCCGATCAACACCGATCTCATCCCAAGCTGGAAGACCGTCGACGACCGGCTGAAGGACGCGCCCTGGTTCACCGTCGACAAGGTGCATTACGGCGTCCCCTATCAGTGGGGCCCGAATATCCTGATGTACAACACCGAAGTCTTCAAGGAAGCGCCCAAGAGCTGGAACGTCGTCTTCGAGGAAATGAAGCTGCCCGACGGCAAGTCGAACAAGGGCCGCGTCCAGGCCTATGACGGCCCGATCCATATCGCCGACGCCGCCAACTATCTGATGTTCCACAAGCCGGAGCTCGGCATCAAGGACCCTTACGAACTCAACGAAGACCAGTACAACGCGGCGCTCGATCTCTTGCGCACGCAGCGCACGCTGGTCGGCCGCTACTGGCATGATGCCGCGATCCAGGTCGACGACTTCCAGAACGAGGGCGTGGTCGCTTCCGGCTCGTGGCCCTATCAGGTCAACACGCTGGTCGCCGCCAAGAAGCCGGTCGCCTCGACCGTGCCGGAAGAGGGCGTCACCGGCTGGGCCGACACCACCATGATGGAAGCCGACGCCGCCCATCCGAACTGCGCCTATATGTGGCTCGAGCATTCCTTGTCGCCGAAGGTCCAGGGCGACGTTTCGGCCTGGTTCGGCTCGCTGCCCGTCGTGCCCGCCGCCTGCAAGGGCAACGAGCTTTTGACCGACGATGGTTGCAAGACCAACGGTTACGACAATTTCGACAAGATCAAGTTCTGGAAGACGCCGGTGTCGAAATGCGCCAGCCAGAACGACCAGTGCGTGCCCTATTACCGCTGGGTGTCGGACTATATCGGCGTCATCGGCGGCCGGTGAAGTCGCTTCGCTGAGAGCTTGGCGCTGCCCCTCACCCTTACCCTCTCCCCGTGAAGAACGGGGAGAGGGAGTCGCCGGCGTTGGAGTGCTTCCCTTTTCCCCGTCGCGACGGGGAGAAGGTGCCGGCAGGCGGATGAGGGGCAGCGCCGTTGCCTGAAATTTGACGAGCCTGACAGATCAGGACAGCCCATGACCTCTGCCGTTTCCTTCAAACAAGTCTCGCGCCATTTCGGCAGCGTGCGCGCCGTCGACGCCGTCGATCTCGACATCGTGCCCGGCGAGTTCTTCGCCATGCTCGGGCCGTCCGGGTCCGGCAAGACGACCTGTCTCAGGCTGATCGCCGGCTTCGAGCAGCCGACGACGGGCTCGATCTCCATCTTTGGCGAGCGCGCCGAAGGCGTTCCGCCCTATCGCCGCAACGTCAACACCGTCTTCCAGGATTACGCGCTGTTTCCGCATTTGAACGTGCTCGACAACGTCGCCTACGGCCTGATGGTCAAGGGCGTCGGCAAGGCCGAGCGGCTCAAGACGGCCGAGGAAACGCTGTCGCTGGTGCGCTTGCCGGGCTACGGCGCGCGCCGCCCCGGCCAGCTCTCCGGCGGCCAGCGCCAGCGCGTGGCGCTCGCCCGAGCGCTGGTCAACCAGCCCAAGGTGCTTTTGCTCGACGAGCCGCTCGGCGCGCTCGACCTCAAGCTGCGTGAGAACATGCAGGAGGAGTTGAAGTCGCTGCAGAAAGTGCTCGGCATCACCTTCGTCTTCGTCACCCACGACCAGGGCGAGGCGCTGTCCATGGCCGATCGCGTCGCCGTCTTCAACGACGGCAAGATCATGCAGGTCGGCACGCCGGAGGATATCTACCAGCGGCCGAACACGCGCTTCGTCGCAGATTTCGTCGGCTCGTCCAATGTGCTGCCGCCGGATTTCGTCCAGCGCTATTCCGGCCAGCACCGCTGGGGCAGCCTGCGCCCGGAGTCCATCCGCGTTTCCAGCGCGGCAAGCGGCGACGGTGTCGCCGCCCGCCTGGTCGGGACCAATTATCTCGGCGCCACGACGAGGCTGGCGCTCGATGCCGACGGGTTGAGGCTGCATGCGGTGCTGCCGGCCGGCACGGCGCTGCCGGCCGAGGGCGAGGCGGTGATGCTGACCTTCAACCGCGACAGCCTGCATCTGATGGACGAGCCGGCATGACCGTGCTCGGGATAGTGGCCAGTCAGGCAGGCGAGGCGCTCTACGACGCCCCCCTCTGGCCTGCCGGCCATCTCCGCCACTTGGGGGGAGATCAGCAGTTCAGCAGCCGGCTCTCTCCTTCTAACGTCGGTGATTGGCGAAAGCGGCCGCGACATCCAATCTCCCCCCTCGTGGGGGAGATGTCCGGCAGGACAGAGGGGGGCGCGAAGGATCTCGGCTTCCCCCACAATGCCCTTCAACACGCGGTGGCGCTATGACCATCGCTGCTGTTCAAGCCAACCCCACTCCCGCCATCCTGCCCGGCAGCGGCGGCCCGCGGGGCGCCCTTTCGGACCTCTTCTGGCGTCGGCCGAAATTCCTGCTCACGCTGATGCTCGCCCCGCCGCTTCTGTGGCTGGGCATCGTCTATATCGGCTCGCTCTTTGCCCTGCTGGCACAGAGCTTCTTCTCGATCGACGAGTTTTCCGGCCTCATCAACCGCGAGTTCACGCTGAAGACCTATGGCGACCTGTCGCAGGCCGCCAATCTCGACATCATCCTGCGCACGGTGACGATGGCGGCGCTGGTCACGCTTGCTTCGGCGATCATTGCTTTCCCCATTGCCTATTACGCGGCGCGCTATGCGCGCGGCCGCTGGAAGGCGCTGTTCTATCTCGGCGTCATGTTGCCTCTGTGGTCGAGCTACCTGGTCAAGATCTATGCCTGGAAGCTGATCCTCGCCAAGGAAGGCATCCTCACCTGGCTGCTGGCCAAGCTCAACCTGCTTTGGCTGCTCGACGGCTGGCTGTCGCTCCCCGTTGTCGGCGGCAACTCGCTGTCGGTCTCCTTCACCGGCACGTTCATCGTCTTCGTCTATGTCTGGCTGCCTTTCATGATCCTCCCCGTTCAGGCCGCGCTCGAACGCGTGCCCGGCAATCTCGTCGAGGCCTCTTCCGATCTCGGCGCCTCACCCGGCCAGACCTTCCGCAACGTGCTGTTCCCGCTGGCGCTGCCCGGCATTGTCGCAGGCTCGATCTTCACCTTCTCGCTGACCTTGGGCGATTACATCATCCCGCAGATCATCGGCACCTCGCGGCTGTTCATCGGCCAGGCCGTCTATTCGCAGCAGGGCACCGCCGGCAACATTCCTTTGGCCGCCGCCTTCACCGTGGTGCCCATCGTCATCATGGGCTTCTATCTCTGGGGCGCCAAGCGCATGGGGGCCTTCGATGCGCTCTGACCGTGGTCAATCCGCTCCGCTCGGCCTGAAGATCGCCGCCGCCTGCGGCCTGCTCTTCCTGCATTTGCCGATCCTGCTGATCTTCGTCTATGCCTTCACGACGGAGGAAAAGAGTTTCGTGTGGCCCCCGCCGGGGCTCACCGCGCAATGGTTCGCCGTCACCTGGAACCGGCCCGACGTATGGGAGGCGCTGTCGCTGTCGGTCCGCGTCGCCGCCATCTCGACGGCGATCGCGCTGGTGCTCGGCACGCTCTGCGCGGGGGCCGTCTCGCAGACGCGCTTCTTCGGCCGGGAGGCCATCTCTTTGCTGGTCATCCTGCCGATCGCGCTGCCCGGCATCATCACCGGCATAGCCCTGCGCTCCGCTTTCGCGCTCGCCGACATCCCGTTCTCGTTCTGGACGATCGTGCTCGGCCACGCCACCTTTTGCGTGGTCGTCGTCTACAACAACGCCGTCGCCCGCTTTCGCCGCACCTCGGGCTCGATGATCGAGGCTTCGATGGATCTCGGCGCCGACGGTTTTCAGACCTTCCGGCATGTCGTGCTGCCGAACATCGCAACCGCGCTGCTTGCCGGCGGCATGCTCGCCTTCGCGCTGTCCTTCGACGAGGTCATCGTCACCACCTTCACCGCCGGGCAGCAGCAGACCGTGCCGATCTGGATGCTGGAAGAGCTGATCCGCCCGCGCCAGCGCCCGGTCACCAATGTCGTGGCCATGGTCGTGGTGCTGGTGACGCTGCTGCCGATCCTCTTTGCCTATTACCTGACCCGCGACGGCGATCAGATTGCGGGCAGTGGAAAATGAAAAACAGCGAATAGGGAGTAGCGAATAGCGAATAGGGAAATCGATGGCCCAACCCTACTCGCTATTCGCTACTCCCTATTCGCTCCTGTTAAGGGAGAAATCCAATGGACACCCAAATGCTGATCGGCTCGAGATTCGAGAAGGGCACTGAGGCCGAGGAGCCGATCCTCAATCCGAAGACCGGGGCGACGATCCTCAATCTGCCGGAGGCTAGTCCGGTGCAGATCGAAGCCGCCGTCAGGGCCGCCGAACAGGCGTTCGTCAGTTGGTCGCGCACGACGCCGGCGCAGCGCTCCGGCTATCTCTTGAAGGTTGCCGACCGCATCGAAGCCGAAGCGAAGGAGTTCGCGGCGCTCGAAGCGCTGAACTGCGGCAAGCCGATCAACGCCGTGCTCAATGACGAGATTCCGGCGATCGTCGACTGCTACCGGTTCTTCGCCGGCGCGGTGCGCTCGATGCCCGGCCAGGTGGCTGGCGAGTATATTCCGGGCCACACCTCGATGGTGCGGCGCGACCCGATCGGCATCGTCGCTTCCATCGCGCCCTGGAATTATCCGCTGATGATGATGGCCTGGAAGCTGGCGCCCGCGATCGGCGGCGGCAACACGGTCGTCTTCAAGCCGTCGGAGCAGACGCCGCTGACGGCGCTGAAACTGGCGAGGATCCTTTCCGAGATCCTGCCCGAGAGCGTCGTCAATGTCGTGCTCGGCCGCGGCGACAGCGTCGGCAACACGCTGATCAACCACCCCAAGGTCAACATGATCTCGATCACCGGCGACGTTGCCACCGGCAAGAAAGTGCTGCAGGCGGCCGCCAAGTCGGTCAAGCGCACGCATCTGGAGTTGGGCGGCAAGGCACCTGTCATCGTCTTCGACGACGCCGACCTCGGCGCCGTGGTCAACGGCCTGCGCGCCTTCGGCTACTACAATGCCGGTCAGGACTGCACGGCCGCCTGCCGCATCTATGCCGGCAAGAAGATCTACGACAAGCTCGTCGCCGACCTCTCCTCGGCCGTCTCGACCATCAAGTACAACCAGCCGGACGATACCGACAATGAGATCGGGCCGCTGATCTCGCGTCGCCAGCGCGACCGTGTGTCGAGCTTCGTCGAGCGCGCTTCGGAACTGAAGCACATCGAGATCACCACCGGCGGCAAGCCGGGCGAAGGTTCCGGCTTCTATTATCAGCCGACGGTCGTCGCCGGCGCGCTCCAGGAGGACGAGATCGTGCGCCGCGAGGTGTTCGGTCCGGTCGTTTCGGTCACCCGCTTCACGGATGTCGATGAGGCGGTGAACTGGGCGAACGACAGCGACTACGGCCTTGCCTCGTCGGTATGGACCAAGGACGTCTCGCGCGCCATGGCGACCGCTGCCCGCCTGCAATATGGCTGCACCTGGATCAACACCCATTTCATGCTGACCAACGAGATGCCGCATGGCGGCTTGAAGCAGTCCGGCTACGGCAAGGACATGTCGCTCTACGCGCTGGAGGATTACACCGCCGTCCGCCACGTCATGGTGGCGCACGGGTAGTGCAGCTTTCTCTTCTCCCCCTGTGGGAGAAGGTGGATCGGCGCGCAGCGCCGAGACGGATGAGGGGTGTTCCAGCTTGGCGCCAAGTCACCCCTCACCCGGATTGCCGGCCGGATTGCGAAGAGCAATTCGGAGGCAATCCGACCTCGGCGACGGTCCCTGTGTCGGCAGAGGCAGCGTAAAACTAAGCAGCCGTCCTGCCCATCTCCGATGTCGCGGGCTTGATGTTCTGGTTGACCCGGAAGACGTTGAGGGGGTCATAGGTGCGCTTCACCTGGCTCAGCCGCTCGTAGTTTGCGCCATAGCTCGCCCGCACGCGTGCTTCACCTTCGTCGTCCATCATGAAATTCACGTATCCGCCTTCGCCATTATGGGGATGGATGCTCGCCCAGTAATTCTTGGCCCATTTGGTGAGGTCGGCGGCCTTACCTGGATCGGGATCGATGCCGGCGATGACCATTGACCAGGTTGCGTCGCGCGCGTTCCATGCCGTCTCGTTCTTGCCGATGCGGCGAACGGCGCCGTCGATCGGGTAAAGATGCATGAGCGACAATTCGCTCGGCGCCTCGGCGGCCTGCGCGATATGGGTCGCGATGGCTTCGTCGGGAAGCGACTTGACGAAATCGCCCTTCCAATACCATTGCAGGCCCTTCGGAAGCAGCGGATCGAACAGCGCCTGCAGGGCCGGGAACGGCATCACGCCCATCCAGTTGAAGATCGGCGGCGGCAGAGTGTCGAGCAGTGGCGCCATGGCCTTGCGGCCGTCCTCCTCGGTGCCGTTGTAGCAGGAAATGATGGCGCATGCGCGTTTGCCCCAGTATTCGCGCGGGAAGGGGTCGGTCGAGGGAACGGTTTTCAGGCCGACAAAAGCGCCAAGATCTTCCGGCGCCTCCGGCAGGTAGTCGCGATAGGTCTGCATGACGGCCAGCGCATCCTTGGCCTCCCAGAACACCGGGCCGCCGAAGATCATGTTCACAGGATGGGCCTGGAACAGGAAGCTGGTCACGACGCCGAAATTCCCGCCGCCGCCCCGCAGCGCCCAGAACAGGTCGGGGTTCTCCGCTTTGCTGGCTGTCACCACGCTGCCGTCGGCCAGCACCAGATCGGCTTCGACCAGATTGTCGATGGTGAGGCCGTATCTGCGTGTGAGATAGCCCGTCCCGCCGCCGAGTGTTAGGCCGGCAACGCCCGTGGTCGAGACGATCCCGGCCGGAACGGCCAACCCGAAAGGATGGGTGGCATGGTCCACGTCGCCCGAAGTGCAGCCGGGTGCGACCCTCACGGTGCGCGTTTTCGGATCGACGTGGACCCCCTTCATCATCGACAGGTCGATGACGAGCCCGTTGTCGCAAATCCCCAACCCGGCGCCGTTGTGCCCGCCGCCGCGCACGGCGATCAGCAAGTCGTTGTCGCGCGCGTATTTTACAGCGGTGATCACGTCGGCGACATCGGCGCAACGCGCAATCAGCAGCGGGCGCTTTTCGATCATGCCGTTATAGACCTTGCGGGCTTCGTCATACCCGGCATCGTCACGCGCGATCACGTCTCCGCGCAGGCTTTCACGCAGTTTTGCATGGGTTTCGTCGGTCATCGATTTGCTCCCTTGATTGCGCCCATCGCCATGCGGCGTCGGCGCGACGCATTTGTTGCTTCGTTATGCCGCCTCGACGGACGGGTGCGTTGGATGGTGCAGGAACAGCACATTGCACCAATCCGGTGCGCGCCGCTTCGCCCGAAAGGACCAGCGGAGCATGGCCCGGGTGAGCCATGGTATGGCGGCAGGGCCGCCGGATTGGCCGTGCCGGGATGCTCGGTCCCTGGTCTTGTCGATCTGATGGTGACGAGTGGCCGCCCGCGTCGCAGCCGCTCGCGCCTTCGTGCTCGCCGGCGGCCTCTCAGCCCCGGCTCTTCGACGATGCAGCTATTCCACGATCCGGAAGATCGTCCATTGGCTGGTGCCCGACACCACATAGGGCTCCAGCTCCTTGCCCCATTTGGCATGCGCGTCGATCTTGGCGATCTTGGCGAAGAATTCCTCCAACTGGGCCAGGCTTTCGACCTGATGGTGCGCCTCGATCGTCGCTTCGCGCGCACCCACGGAACCGGTCATGAGCTGGAACTTCATGTCGGCGAGCCCGACCTGCGAGCCGATCTCGCTCTCCCATTTGCGCATCAGCTCGAGCGCGGCCTGCTTGTGACCGAACTTGGCGTCGATCTGCCATCTGGCACTGAACATTTTGGTTCTCCTCCCTGATTTGCGGTTGAGCCCGCTGTTAACTATTCGTCCCAGGCCTGCACGACGGTCTGCCGCGCGATCCGCCCGTTCTTCAGCTCCACCATCGCCGCGCAGTACACTTTCGTGCCGTCCGGATAGGCGCAGGCTTGCATAAAGGCGAGGTTGTCCCCCTCGGCAATGGTGGTATCCACCTTGTGGGTCATCGCCCGGCTGCAGATGTCATCCCAGAAGGTGCTGATCGCCGCCCGGCCGCGGATCTCGCGCGGTTTGCTCGGCGGATTGTTGCGGTCGATCACCCGCACCAGCGCGTCGTCATTGTAGAAGCTCGATAGGAGCTTGCCGTCACGGCCTTCGATCGCCTTCTTGATCGCCGCGCCGTCCACTGTCTGTGTCTTGGTCAGCATGTCGTCCTCCATGTGCCCATCGTCTGGGCGGTTGATATGCGAAAGTGCCGCCCGGTGCTTGGTGCCGGGCAGGGGTTTTTTCACTGCGACTTGGTTTTGACTGCCGCGAACAGGTCGTCGGTCTGCTTCTTGAAGGTCGCCAGGTCGACCTGGCTGCCGTTGAGCATCGTCGACCAGTGGCGGACGATCGCCGCCATCGCGATGGCCTCCTTGATCTCCTCGTCGCTCGCACCGTTCGCCTTGGCCGCCAGCGTGTGGAAATAGATGCAGTACTGGCAGGGGATCTGCGAGGCGACCGCGAGACCCATCAGCTCCTTGGTCTTGCCGTTGAGGGCGGTGTTCGGATTGAGCTGCACGCCCTTGATTTCGGCCCATGCGCCTGCGACCGCCACATCGGGCAAAATCTTGAACATGTCCGGCACCGTGCCGAGCGTGGCCTGGATGTCCCTGTAGGCGGCGGTAGCCGAAGCGTCTTCGGCCATCGCGGGGGTGATGGCCAGCAATGCGCCCGCGGCAAATGCCAGCAATCCGATCTTGCGACTGAGTTTCAGCATTTCATCCTCCATTTGGCGGGGCCTTTTCGGCGACATCGCCCAGCCCGCATGGGAAGAATTGATACCTCTTAGGGCGCCTCGACCGCTTCGCCCGAAAGCGCCATGGCTCTCATGGCCCGTCCGGGCCAGCATGTCTGGCCGAGAACGCTGCCGCCGCCGCCCGCGACGGCAGGTCGAGCTTGAGCAGTATGTTGGCGACATGGCGCTTGACCGTGTGCTCGCTGAGGCTGAGCTCGGCGGCGATCGCGGCATTGCTCTTGCCGTCGGCGATCAGGCTCACCACCTCGCTCTCGCGCGCCGTCAGCGCCGTCGGCTCGGCCGGCTTGGGCTTGGGACGGCAGGCGGGCTCCAGATGCTGTTCCGACGTCGCAAGAACCGCCGGCATGGGCTCGTCCAGCTCGTCGAGGCTGACGCGGCCGGCATCGACGAAGTGCAGGCCGGAACCTGTCGCAAGATCGGCGACCAGCCGCGAGGCGAGGATGTCGCCGCGCCCGGCATGCGCAGCGAGTTGCATTGTCACCCGCGCCGTCAGTCCGACCGGCTGGCCGCGCATTTCGGTCTCGCCGACATGCACGCCTTGCGCGCTCGCCACGCCGATTTGCTGCGCCGCCTCGCGCAATGCCGCGGCGCAACGCACGGCGCGCGCCGGCCCATCAAAGCGCGACATCATCAATTCGCCATGCGTGCCGGCCGTCCGGCCGCCGTGGCGCCCGACCAGAAGCCGCCAGGTTTCCTGGAAGCGCTGGCTGCGCTCGCTCCACATACGATCGCCGAGCCTGGCCGTGTCGTAGATGCGCGTCACCAGCAGCGCCGCCAGCACGCGCTCGGTGTCGGCCACCGCCGGCTCGCCGGTGAGGCATTCCTCGATCAGGTCGGCAACCCGATCGACATCGCCGGTCCAGATCGGATGATCGCGCCCGGCTATCTCGACCAGCCGGGCATGCGGGATCTTCTTCGCGAGGAAACGGCTGGCGTCAGGGTCGACACGGACGTCGTTGCGGCGATGGATGAGCAGCGTCGGCGCGCTGATCATCGCCAGGATGCCGCGCACGTCGATATCGGCGTTCATGCGGGCAAGGGCTGCCGCGGCGGTCGGGCTGGCCGACAGCCGCTCGAACCGGGCCCACCACTGGGCGAAATGCGCATCGTCCACCCGGCCGGGCGCGAAATTGGGCAAGGTGGCGCCGGTGCCCCACGCCGTCTCCGCCGTCTCGATGAAGGCCTCAAGCCGCTCCGGCGGCATCACCCATTTGTGGAAATGCGCATAGCCGCCATAAAGCACCAGCGCGCGCGTCCGCTCCGGATAGGTGGCGGCGAACAGCATCGCCATCGGCGCGCCTTCCGAGGCGCCGAGGATCGCCGCGCGGCCGCTGCCGGCGGCGTCCATCACGGCGCGCACGTCGTCCATGCGGGTCTCTAGGCTCGGCAGATGACGGGTATCGACACGGTCGGAGAGTCCGGTGCCGCGCTTGTCGAACAGGATCAGCCGCGAGAAGGCCGAGAGCCGCTTCAGCAGCCGGCTGTAGCCTTCGTCTTCCCAGTGCAGGTCGAGATTGGAGATGAAGCCCGGCACGAACACAAGATCGAACGCGCCCTGGCCGACCACCTGATAGGCGATCCGCACGTCCCCGCTGCGGGCATATCGCGTCTCGATCGGCCTCACGAGTTCTTCCGCCCGGTCCGACGATTTCCGATCGTCAAACATAACAGAGCCGCGCCGATAGCGGCAGCTTAAATTTTAGCAGAAAGAAATATAAGGCCGCCCGGTCGCTACGCTATTTTTGCGAAGCGGCGATATCGGCCGGGAAGGCCGTAAGCCCAAGCTTCATGTCGGCCTCCGCGGGGCTGATCGGCCGCCTGATCCTGGCCGAGGCGGCGACCACGAGCTCATCGAAATTCTCGGTGCCGGCGTCGAGCATCTCGAAGAACTGGCGCCGCATCCGCGGCTCCCAGAACTTGTTGATGTGCTCGGCGACGCCGGCAATGCCTTCCTCGCGCGGTTTCGAATGGAAGAAGGCGGCGATCTGGTTGGCCATGCGCACCAGCTTTTCCCTGGTGCTGGCGATGTGGTCTTCGTCATGCGACATGCTTGGCAACTCCGGAAGCCACCCGTTCAGGGTGGGTGAAAATATCGAAATCGTCGCCGCGAACCAGCGCCACCAGCGTCATGCCGGCGGCGTCGGCCGTGCGGATGGCAAGCGCGGTCGGCGCCGAAACCGCCATGATGATCGCGGCGCCGATGGCGGCCGACTTCTGCACCATCTCCACCGAGACGCGCGAGGTCACCACAACGGCGCCCGACGCGCCGCCGATGCCGGCCCTGGCCAGCGCGCCGGCTAGCTTGTCCAGCGCGTTGTGACGGCCGACATCCTCGCGCGCCATGACGATGCCCTTGCCGGGAACATAGAAGCCGGCGGCATGCACCGCGCCGGTCTCTTTGTGCAGCGGCTGCTGCTTCGACAGCAGGCGGACGGCGCTTGCTATATCTTCAGATTGAAGCGTAAGTCGCGACGCACCAACGGCATCGACGGAGCGCATCGCTTCCTCGATAGATTCGATGCCGCACAGCCCGCAGCCGACCGGCCCGGCCAGCCTGCGTCGCCGCGCCTGGAAGCGCGTGTTGGCCTTGTCCTTCAGCTTGATCTGGATGTCGATGCCGGCGCCGAGGTCCTCGACCTCGATCGCCTCGATCTCTGCCGGGTCGGCGATGATGCCTTCGGTCAGCGAGAAGCCGAGCGCAAAATCCTCGAAGTCGGCAGGGCTCGCCATCATCACCGCATGGGTGGTGCCGGCATAGGAGAACGCCACCGGCGTCTCTTCCGGCACCATGCGGTTCGCGGCCGCGGTGCCGCCGGCGCGGTGCGCGAGACGAGAGATCTGGGAAATGGCGGGACGTTCGTTCGTCACGAGGCGCGCCTCCCTGTACTCCCCATCCTTCGCAGCAACTCGCGCCTTTCTTCTCCCCCGTCGATCGGGGGAGAGGTGTCGAGCGAAGCTCGACGGAGTGGGGGTCGATCAGCCGTCAAGATTGAAGCTCTTGCCTCGACACACCTACTCCGCCGCCTGCAGCGGGGCGATGCGCCGGCTCTGCTTGGCCTGCTCGTTGTAGTCCTTCTGCCAGTCGGTCGGACCGTTGGACGGCGCCACCTGCACGGCAGTGACCTTGTATTCCGGACAATTGGTCGCCCAGTCCGAGAAGTCGGTGGTGATGACGTTGGCCTGCGTGTCGGGGTGGTGGAAGGTCGTGTAGACGACACCGGGCGAGACGCGGTCGGTGATCAGCGCGCGCAGCGTCGTTTCGCCCGAGCGGCTTGCCAGTCGCACCCAGTCGCCTTCGTGCACGCCGCGGACTTCGGCGTCGTGTGGATGGATCTCCAGCCGGTCCTCGGCATGCCATGCGACGTTTTCGGTGCGCCTTGTCTGCGCGCCGACATTGTATTGCGACAGGATACGGCCGGTGGTCAGCAGCAGCGGATAGCGCGGACCGGTCCGCTCGTCCGTCGCCACATATTCGGTGCGGATGAACTTGCCCTTGCCGCGCACGAAGCCGTCGACATGCATGATCGGCGTGCCGAGCGGCGCCTTCTCGTTGCACGGCCACTGCACCGAGCCGACGCGGTCGAGCAGCTCGAACGAGACGCCGGCGAAGCTCGGGGTCGTCTGGGCGATCTCGTCCATGATCTGCGAGGGATGGGTATAGTTCCAGTCGAGCCCGATGGCGCGGGCAAGCTCCTGCGTCGCTTCCCAGTCGGCATAGCGCGCCTTCGGCTCAATGACCTTGCGCACCATATTGATACGGCGCTCGGCATTGGTGAAGGTGCCGTCCTTTTCGAGGAAGGTCGAGCCCGGCAGGAAGACATGCGCGTAGTTCGCCGTCTCGTTGAGGAAGAGGTCGTGCACGACCACGCATTCCATCGCGGCGAGGCCGCCGGCGACATGCTTGGTGTCGGGATCGGACTGTAGGATGTCCTCGCCCTGGATGTAGATGCCCTTGAACGAACCGTCGACGGCGGCGTCCAGCATGTTGGGGATGCGCAGGCCCGGCTCATCGTCCAGCTTCACGCCCCACAGGCTTTCATAGATGTCGCGCACCGCTTCGCCCGAGATGTGGCGGTAGCCCGGCAATTCATGCGGGAACGAGCCCATGTCGCAGGAGCCCTGCACGTTGTTCTGGCCGCGCAGCGGGTTCACACCGACGCCCGGACGGCCGATGTTGCCCGTGGCCATGGCGAGGTTGGCGATGGCGATCACCGTGGTCGAGCCCTGGCTGTGCTCCGTCACGCCGAGGCCGTAATAGATCGCGCCATTGCCGCCCTTGGCATACATGCGCGCGGCACCCCGGATGAGTTCCGGATCAACGCCCGAGAGCTTGCCGACCACCTCAGGGCTGTTCTCTGGCAGGGCGACGAAGGACGCCCAGTCCTGGAACTCGGCCCAGTCGCAGCGTTCGCGGATGAAGGCCTCGTCGAACAGGCCTTCAGTGACGATGACATGCGCCAGCGCCGTCAGCACCGCCACGTTGGTGCCGGGCTTCAAGGGCAGGTGGTAGTCGGCTTCGATATGCGCCGACTTGACCATCTCGGTGCGGCGCGGATCGAGCACAATCAGCTTGGCGCCTTGGCGCAGCCGCTTCTTCAGCCGCGAGGCGAACACCGGGTGGGCGGAAGCCGGATTGGCGCCGATGATGACGGCGACGTCGGTGAACTCGACCGAATCGAAATCCTGCGTGCCGGCCGAGGTGCCGTAGGTCTGGCCGAGCCCGTAGCCGGTCGGCGAATGACAGACGCGGGCGCAGGTGTCGACATTGTTGTTGCGGAAGCCCTGCCGCACCAGCTTCTGGACGAGATAGGTTTCCTCATTCGTGCAGCGCGAGGACGTGATGCCGCCGATTGCCGTGCGTCCATACTGATACTGGATGCGGCGGAATTCCTTCGCCGTATGGGCGATCGCCTCTTCCCAGCTCACTTCGCGCCACGGATCGGAAATCTTCTCGCGGACCATCGGGGACAGGATGCGATCCTTGTGCGTGGCATAGCCATAGGCGAAACGGCCCTTGACGCAGCTATGGCCGTGGTTCGCCTTGCCGTCCTTGTAGGGCATCATGCGGATGACCTCGTCATCCTTGACCTCGGCCTTGAACGAGCAGCCGACGCCGCAATAGGCGCAGGTGGTGACGGCCGAGCGCTCCGGCATGCCTTTTTCAAGCACAGTCTTCTCGCGCAGCGCGTCGGTCGGGCAGGCCTGCACGCAGGCGCCGCAGGAGACGCATTCGGACGCGATGAAGTCCTCATGCATGCCGGCGACCATGCGCGATTCGAAGCCGCGTCCCTCGATCGTCAGCGCGAAGGTGCCCTGCACCTCTTCGCAGGCGCGCACGCAGCGCGAGCAGACGATGCACTGTGCCGGATCATAGGTGAAATAGGGATTGGATTCGTCGCGGGCGATGTAATCGACCGCCAGCGAGCCGTGGCCGGGCGCGACGCCGTTCTCTTGCTTGACGTGGTTGCGGCCCTCGACGCCGTAGCGGTTTTCGGTGAGGCCCACCGACTTCGCCACTGCGTCGAACTCGCTGGCGCCGGTTCCGGCCTTCTCGTTCCAGCCGGTCGGATGGTCGGAGACATAGAGTTCCATGACGCCGCGACGGATGGCGTCGAGCCGGTCCGACTGCGTGCGCACCACCATGCCTTCGCCGACCGGCGTCGTGCAGGAGGCCGGCGTGCCGCCGCGTCCTTCGATCTCGACCAGGCAGACGCGGCAGGAGCCGAAGGAGTCCAGCATATCGGTGGCGCAGAGTTTCGGGATCTCGACCCCGCCCTCCATCGCCGCGCGCATGATCGACGTGCCTTCCGGCACGGTGATGCTTTGCCCGTCGACGGTCAGGGTCACCTGCTTCTTCGCGTTCGACTCCGGCGTGCCGTAGTCGATCTCTTGGATGAGTGTCGGGAAGTCGGCCTTGATGTTCATCTGCCAGCTCCTATTCAGCAGCCACGCGCGCCGGCGCGGGCTTGAAATCCTCGGGGAAATGCGTGATCGAGCTCATCACCGGGTAGGGCGTGAAGCCGCCCAGCGCGCAAAGCGATCCGAACTTCATCGTGTTGCAGAGGTCGGTGACCAGAGCGAGGTTCTTCTCCGCCTCGATGCCCGCGGCGACCTTGTCCAGAACCTCGACGCCGCGCGTCGAGCCGATGCGGCAGGGCGTGCATTTGCCGCAGCTTTCGATGGCGCAGAACTCCATGGCGAAGCGCGCCTGCTTCAGCATGTCGGCCGTGTCGTCGAACACGGTGATGCCGGCATGGCCGATCAGCCCGTCGCGCTTGGCGAATTCCTCGTAGTCGAACGGCGTGTCGAACAAAGCCCGCGGGAAATAGGCGCCGAGCGGGCCGCCGACCTGCACCGCCTTCACCGGACGCCCAGTGGACGTGCCGCCGCCGATGTCGTCGACGATCTCGCCCAGCGTCAGGCCGAAAGCTGTCTCGAACAGGCCGCCATGCTTGACGTTGCCGGCGATCTGGATCGGGATCGTGCCGCGCGAGCGGCCCATGCCGAAATCCTTGTAGTAGGCAGCGCCCTTGTCCATGATGACGGGCACCGAGGCCAGGCTGATCACGTTGTTGATCACCGTCGGCTTGCCGAAGAGACCTTGGATCGCGGGCAGCGGCGGCTTGGCGCGCACCACGCCACGCTTGCCCTCGAGGCTGTTGAGCAGCGAGGTTTCCTCGCCGCAGACATAGGCGCCGGCGCCGACGCGGATTTCCATGTCGAAGGCGTTGGGCGAGCCGAGCACGTTGACGCCCAGCACGCCCGCCTTGCGGGCGATAGCGACCGCCTTGTTCATCGTCGCCACCGCATGCGGATATTCCGAGCGGATATAGACGAAGCCCTTGGTCGCGCCGGTGGCGATGCCGGCGATCGCCATGCCTTCGATCAGCACGAAGGGATCGCCTTCCATGATCATGCGGTCGGCGAAAGTGGCGCTGTCGCCTTCGTCGGCGTTGCAGACGATGTATTTCTGCTCGCCCGCCGTATCCAGCACCGTCTTCCACTTGATGCCGGTCGGGAAGCCGGCGCCGCCGCGGCCGCGCAGGCCGGATTCGGTCACCTGTTTCACGATGTCCGCGGGCGCCATCGCCACTGCATTCTGCAGCCCATTCAGGCCGCCATGCGATTTGTAGCTGTCGAGTGACAGCGGATCGATGATGCCGCAGCGCGCGAAGGTCAGCCGCGTCTGCTTGGCGAAGAAGGGGATCTTGTCGGGCGAGCCCAGCCAGCGCTTGTGATGGCCGCCCTTGAGGAAGCCGCTGTCGAACAGGCTCTTGACGTCGGACGGCTTGACCGGCCCGTAGGCGACGCGGCCCTCGGCCGTCGCCACCTCGACCATCGGCTCCAGGAAATAGGCGCCGCGCGAGCCGTTGCGCACGATCTTGGCTTCGACGCCGCGCTCCTTGAGCTCCTTCTCGATCGCCTTGGCGACCTTTTCTGCGCCGAGCGCCAGCGCGCCGGAATCTGCCGGGATATAGATGCGCGGGATCATGAACGTACCTCCGCGACGATCTCTTCGATCTTCTCGTCATCGAGCCGGCCGATGACCTCGCCATCGAGCATCGCCGACGGCGAGCAGGCGCAAAGCCCGAGGCAGTAGACCGGCTCCAGTGTAACCGATCCGCCGCGCGTGGTCTCGTGGAAATCGATGCCGAGCAACTGCTTGACCTTGGCCGCGACGGCCTCCGAGCCCATCGATTGGCAGGCCTCGGCCTGGCAGAGCTTCAGCACGTGCCGGCCGGCAGGCTTGGCGCGGAAATCGTGATAGAAGCTGACGACGCCATGCACCTCGGCCCGCGACAGGTTCAGCCCATCGGCGATCACCGGCAGCGCGTCTTTCGGAACGTGGCCGAACTCTTCCTGTATGCTGTGCAGGATCGGCAGCAACGGGCCTTCGAGGCCCTTCATCTCGTCAATGATCGCCGCCGTGCGCGACGCGATCTCGGTACTTGCGGCCTGCATGCTCACGCAGCGCCCTCCCTGGTCGTGGCGGCCAATGTATGTCACCCCGGAATATAGAGCGGTTTCGGGGCAACGACATGCATAGGGCGCAATATCGCTAAGTCCTTACGAAATCAGAGGAAACCTCCGAAATCAATAAAGCGCTCTCGTCGCTTGATAGAAATTTTCTATCAAGATCCGTCGGCTCGCATTGTCTAGCCTAGCGGTGGGCGCGGAAATCGTCCGCCAGCGCCATCGCCTCTCCCAGAAGCGCCTGCACCAGCGGCGTGTGCGGCTCGCGCGGCGCCGCCACCAGCCCGACCGTGTGGCTGGCATCCGGCTCGACGATGGGGATGGCACGGATGGGTTCGGAAAAGCCGAACGTTTCCGCAAGGTTGAGCGGCATGATCGATGACCATTTGCCTGTACGGATATGCGAGAACAGCACGATCATCGAATTCGATTCCAGCGTCGGCCGCACCTGCACGCCGGCTTCCGCCAGATGCTGGTCGATGATGCGCCGGTTCTGCATGTCCGGCGTCAGCAGGCAGAGCGGCAACTGGCTGATCTCGGCCCACGACACTTTGTCGCGGTCGGAATAGGGGTTCCCGACCGCCGTGATCAGCTGGTAGCGCTCGTCATAGAGCGGCACGCTGGTGACGCGCCCGAGCGGCTCGTTGTCGAGATAGGTGATGCCGGCATCGACGTCGAAATTGCCGAGCAGCGACAGCACCTCGATGGATGTGCGAGATAGTACCGAGAAGGTGACGCCTGGATGCTTTTCGCGGAATGGCGTCGTCAGCCGCGCCACCATGGCGAGCGCCGTCGGGATCGCGGCGATGCGGATGCGCCCGGACAGGCCGTGGCGCGCCGCGCGCATCTCCTCGCGCATCGTGCGGGTATCGCCGACGATGCGGCGCGCCCAGCCCAGCACCTGCTTGCCTTCCGGTGTCAGGCCCTGGAAGCGCGAGCCGCGCAGCACCAGCATGACGCCCAACTGCTCCTCGAGCTGCTTGATGCCGGCCGACAGCGTCGGCTGGGTGACGCCGCACACCTCCGCGGCCCGGCCGAAATGCTCCTCCTTGGCGAGAGCGATGAAGAATTCCAGTTTGTCGATCATGCCGTCCGATCCGCCGCGGTTTGCCCAAGGTCGGGGAAATCGCCTTGCTTCGCAAGACGCATGCGCAATCGGCCTCGCCCACACTTTTGAGCCGGTTATCTGTTTTCCCGCGCCGCGCGTGGCGTTATGTGGGATAGGTGGAAGCGGGGAGGGACGACATGCTGGGTTGGTTTCGCAAGCTGTTGCCGCGCGAGGATCGCTTCTTCGACCCATTCGAGCGGCATTCGCGCACCGTGGTCGGCGGCGCCGAAGCCCTTGAGCAGCTTCTCCAGGGCAAGGATATCGACCGCTGGTGCCAGAAGTCGACTTTTCTCGCCGCAAGGCTGGCCGGATGACGGGACCCGGACCCGCCTGAGAGTGGGCGCTATTTGCCCACCAGGTTCAGGATGTTGCCGTCGGGATCCTTGAACCAGGCCACCTTCATGCCCGAGCCGACATGGATGTCGCCTTCGAGCGACAGGCCGGGCATATCATAGTGCTCGAAGGTGATGCCCTTCGACCGCAGCGATTTGACGATTTCGCCGATCCGGTCGCCTACCGCCCAGGTTGCGGCCGTCGCCTTGTTGGTGCCGGCGAATTGCGAGCGATAGACATTGAGGAGCGTGTCACCGCTTTTGTAGACGATCAGCTCGCCATCCATGTCGTCCACTTGGCTGAGGCCCAGCGTGCCCTCGTAGAACGCCCTTGCCTTGGCGATGTCCTTCACCGCGAGATTGGCTGTCACATTGCTGTTTTCAAGCATGACCGTCTTCCTTCTCCGGTTGTCGTGATGGCGATGGAGATAGCGCGGGCACGCCGTTTGGCTATGACCGGGCCCGAACCTGCGCCGCGGCCCTGGCCAAATCCGACACCATCCGTCGCTTTCCGGGGCACGCCGGGCGAGCCGTTGCGCCACGGCTTGGTTCTGCCGGCAAACTGCACTATCTGGAACGCCAAACGCCGAGGAAAGATCATGACCGTTACCAAGGAATCCGTCATCGAGCGCCTGAAGACGGTGAACGGACCGGACTTCACCGGCAACATCGTCGATCTCGGCATGGTCTCCGAGATTTTCATCGCCGATTCCAAGGTCTTCTTCTCGATCACCGTGCCCGCCCACCGCGCCCAGGAGCTGGAGCCGTTGCGTGCCGCGGCCGAGCGCGCGGTGAAGGCTATCCCCGGCGTCGCCAGCGCCGTCGTCGCGCTGACGGCGGAGAAGAAAGGCGGCGGCATGGAAGCGCCGGTGCCGACGCGCCCGTCTGCCCCGCGGCCCGCCGCTCCGCATCCGGCGCCGCAGCGCCCCGCGCCGCACGCGCCCGCATCGCAGAGCCATGGCAGGCGCGGCGTGCCCGGCATCGACGCCATCATCGCGGTCGCCTCCGGCAAGGGCGGCGTCGGCAAGTCGACGACCGCGGTCAACCTGGCGCTCGGCCTTGCCGCCAACGGGCTGAAGGTCGGCGTGCTCGACGCCGATATCTACGGCCCGTCCATGCCCAGGCTGCTCAACATCCACGGCCGGCCGCAGACCGTCGACGGCAAGGTGCTGAAGCCGATGCAGAATTACGGCCTCAAGGTGATGTCGATGGGCTTCCTCGTCGATGAGGAGACGCCGATGATCTGGCGCGGCCCGATGGTGATGTCGGCGCTGACGCAAATGCTGCGCGAGGTCGAATGGGGCCCGCTCGATGTGTTGGTGGTCGACATGCCGCCCGGCACCGGCGATGCCCAGCTCACCATGGCCCAGCAGGTGCCGCTTGCCGGCGCCGTCATCGTCTCGACGCCGCAGGATCTGGCGCTGATCGACGCACGCAAGGGCCTCAACATGTTCAAGAAGGTCGACGTGCCGCTGCTCGGCATTGTCGAGAACATGAGCTACTTTCTCGCCCCGGATACCGGCAAGCGCTACGACATTTTCGGCCATGGCGGCGCGCGCCGCGAGGCCGAGCGCCTGGGCGTCACCTTCCTCGGCGAGGTGCCACTGGAAATGGGCATCCGCGAAAGCTCGGACGCCGGCACCCCGGTCGTCGCCTCCAAGCCGGAGGGTGCGGAGGCAAAGATCTACCGCGATATCGCCAGCAAGGTCTGGGAAAGGGTCCAGGAAGAGCGCGGCGCCGCCGAAGCCGCCGTGCCGAGCATCGTGTTCGAATAATTCCTTTCCTTTGAAAGGGTCAGGCGCCGAC
Organism: Mesorhizobium sp. B2-6-2; assembly: GCF_006440615.1. NCBI lineage: Bacteria > Pseudomonadati > Pseudomonadota > Alphaproteobacteria > Hyphomicrobiales > Phyllobacteriaceae > Mesorhizobium > Mesorhizobium sp. B2-6-2. The sequence goes on from NZ_VFUG01000001.1 coordinate 645,785, forward strand.
CTTCTCGCCGAATGTCGAGAAGAACTGCCCTGCCAATTTCTTCGATGTCGATTCGATCAGCCGGCTGCCGAGTTGCGCGATCTTGCCGCCGACCTCGGCCTTGGCGGCGTATCTGAGCACTGTCGAGTCCGCCCCGTCGGCGGTCAGCGTCACGTCGGCGCCGCCCTTGGCGAAACCGGCAACGCCGCCCTTGCCTTCGCCCTGGATGGTGTAGGAATGCGGTGGCTTGAGGTTCTTCAGCGTGACTTCGCCGTTGAAGGTCGCCTTGATCGGGCCGATCTTGAGCACCACGGTCGCCGCCATCGCGGTGTCCGAATTCTTCTCGAGACTCTGGCAGCCGGGAATCGCCACTTTCAGGATCTCCGGGTCGTTAAGGGCTTCCCACACTTTCGCGATGGGTGCGGCGATCCGCTCCTCGCCTTCGATCACCAAAGCCATCAAGACCTCCCGCATTGCTGATGCCGGTTGGTCGTAGCGCGCGGCCCGAAACAAGTCTATCGCACCAAAGTCCGGGTTCCGGCTGCGCCTGCCTCTTGCCTGCATGGACGCATTGTCCTATCGATTTGTCATACAAATACGGAGACCACCATGGCAGGCGCCCCCACCAAGAAGAAGAAATTTCGCTCGCAGGAGTGGTTCGACAATCCCGACAATCCGGGCATGACGGCGCTTTATCTCGAGCGCTACCTCAATTACGGCCTGACGCGCGCCGAGCTGATGTCGGGCAAGCCGCTGATCGGCATCGCGCAGACCGGTTCCGATCTTTCGCCCTGCAACCGGCATCACCTCGAGCTCGCCAAGCGCGTGCGCGAGGGCATTGTCTCGATGGGCGGCATCCCATTCGAGTTCCCCTGCCATCCGATCCAGGAGACCGGCAAGCGCCCGACGGCCGCGCTCGACCGCAACCTTGCCTATCTCAGCCTGGTCGAAGTGCTCTACGGCTATCCGCTCGACGGCGTCGTGTTGACCATCGGCTGCGACAAGACGACGCCTGCCTTGCTGATGGCGGCGGCCACCGTCAACATTCCGGCGATCGCGCTTTCGGTCGGCCCGATGTTGAATGGCTGGCACAAGGGCAAGCGCACCGGTTCGGGCACGATCGTCTGGGAATCGCGCCAGCGGCTGTCGGCCGGCGAGATCGACTATGACGAGTTCATGGACATCGTCGCCTCCTCGGCGCCGTCGACCGGCTATTGCAACACCATGGGCACGGCGACCACGATGAACTCGCTGGCCGAGGCGCTCGGCATGCAATTGCCTGGCTCGGCCGCCATCCCGGCCCCGTATCGCGAGCGCGGCCAGATCTCCTACGAGACGGGCAAGCGCATCGTCGAGATGGTGCACGAGGATCTGAAGCCGTCCGACATCATGACCCGCGCGGCGTTCGAGAACGCCATCGTCGTCAACTCGGCCATCGGCGGCTCGACCAACGCGCCGATCCACCTCAACGCCATCGCCCGCCATCTCGGCGTGCCGCTCGACAATGACGACTGGCAGAAGATCGGCCTCGACATCCCGCTGCTGGTCAACCTGCAGCCGACGGGCGAGTATCTCGGCGAAGACTATCACCATGCCGGCGGCGTGCCGGCGGTCGTCGCCGAACTGATGAAGGGCGGCCTGCTGCCGCATCCCGATACCGTCACCGCCAACGGCAGGTCGATGGGCGACAATTGCCGGGATGCCGTCAACGAGAATCACGACGTCATCCGCGGCGCCGACAAGCCGCTCAAGGCCAATGCCGGCTTCATCAACCTCAAGGGCAACCTGTTCGATTCCGCCATCATGAAGACCAGCGGCATCTCGCCCGAATTCCGTGAGCGCTACCTCTCCAACCCGAACGACCCGGAAGCCTTCGAGGGCAACGCCATGGTCTTCGACGGGCCGGAGGATTATCACGCCCGGATCGACGATCCGGCGCAGGGCATCGACGAGCACACGATCCTGTTCATGCGCGGCGCCGGTCCGGTCGGCTATCCGGGCGGCGCGGAGGTGGTCAACATGCAGCCGCCGGCCTACCTGATCAAGAAGGGCATCCACGCTCTTGCCTGCATCGGTGACGGCCGGCAGTCCGGCACGTCGGGTTCCCCGTCGATCCTCAATGCCTCGCCTGAAGCCGCGATCGGCGGCGGGCTGGCGCTGCTCAAGAGCGGCGACCGCGTCCGCATCGACCTGAGGAAGGGCACGGCCAACATCCTCGTCAGCGACGAGGAGATCGCCAAGCGGCGCGCTGCGCTGCAGGCCAATGGCGGCTATCACTATCCCCAACACCAGACGCCATGGCAGGAGATCCAGCGCGGCATGGTCGACCAGTTCTCGGCCGGCATGGTGCTGAAACCGGCGGTGAAATACCAGGACGTCGCCCATACCAGCGGCGTGCCGCGCGACAATCACTGAGCCTCAATATTCGGCCGATCAAAAGGGCGGCTTGCCGACGGCGGGCCGCCCTTTTCTGTTGCCCTTGTTTCATCTCCAAGGAACCCACAGATAAGCTCGACCTCGGCAGCTCAGGAAGGGAGAGATCATCGTGGCGAAACGGCGCTCTTCCCTCGGCTTTCTCGGCATGTTCGGCCGCTCCGGCGATCTGCGCCAGCTCGACGACGCGTTGCGTGCGGCCGACCTGCATCCGGCGCTGGTGCCAGAGGGCGTGAAACTCACCATCGTCAACCTGATGAACGACCGCTGGCCCGATGAGCCGCCGGCGGACGCCTATGCATCCGTGGCGCAGCTCTGCGGCTATTGCGTCGCCGGACGCCATGTGTTCGAGCAGGCCAACGGCCGCGAGCCGACATTGCAGGTCGAGCGCCGCATCGAGGCGGCGCTGGAGGCCGGCGACAGTTTCGACGCGCAGATCGTGCTGATGACGCTGCACGCCAAGCTGACCAACGCCGAGGTCGTCGCGCGCTACGGGCTGAGGGCGGAATGATCCGACGAACAGGATGCGTTGAGATTTCGGTCAGGCCGAGTCGAAAATGGTGGGTTCCGAGAACCGGCCTACGCCGGCCGTAGCCTTCCCGGCCGTAGCCTTCATAGAGCGGAGACGCTTATGACAGCTTCGGCCGGCGGAGGCCGGAGCGGAGCGTACTTAAAGTACGTGAGCACCGGAAGCACAGCCGCCATTTGCAGGCCGGCCTCACCGGAATATCAATGCGTCCTAGCCGCCCATCTTGTTGCGCGGCAACTTGATCATCTCGCCGAAGCGGGCGCGCAATTTGTCGTCCAGCAGGCGCGAGACGTGGCGCGGGAAGCGCTCGGCAAGCACGCGCTTCTTCTCCGCGATCGCCCGCGACAGGATGTCGGGCCGGCCTTTCTCGTTCCATTCCTTGGGCGAGAAACGGTCGCCGACGGCGGGATAGAAATATTCCGTCTGCATCAGCTTCAGCGTCTGATCGTTGCCAAGATAGTGCCCAGGGCCCTTGAGGCAGACATCGGCGATGGTGTCGATCGACAGCGCGTCGTCCGTCACCTCGATGCCGCGCACGCAGCGCAGGCAATGTCCGAGCATGTCGTTGTCGATGATCAGGCTTTCGAGGCAGAAGCCGAGCAGCGAGGCATGCATGCCGGCCGATTCATAGACCAGGTTCAGGCCGGACAAGCCCGCCATGACATTGGTGATGCCCTTCTCGTAGCCCGCCTGGATGTCGGGCAGCTTCGAGTCCGACATGCCGGCGGCCGAGCCGCCGGGCAGGTCGTAATATTGCGCCATCTGGGCGCAGGCCGCGGTCAGCACTGCTTGCTCGGCCGAGCCGCCCGACATGGCGCCGGTCCTGAGATCGGAGACGAACGGCCAGGTGCCGAAGATCGCCGGATGTCCAGGCTTGACGGCATTGACATAGACCAGGCCCATCAGCACTTCCGCCACCGCTTGCACGACGGCGCCGGCAATGGCGGCAGGTGCCGTGGCGCCGGCCTGGCCGGCCGACAGAAGCAGGATCGGAATGCCGCCTTCGACGCAGGCCTCCAACACTCCGCAGGCGTCCTCGGCGAACTTCATCGGCGGCACGACGAAGCAGTTCGAGTTCGACACGAAGGGGCGCGCCCGGAAATTCTCCTCGCCGCCGGCGATCGCATAAAGCATTTCCAGCGCCGGCTTAACGTTCTCGCGCACTGTGAACGAGGTGCCGACATGCTTGGACGTCCCCATCACGCAGGCATAGAGCGTGTTGAAATCCATATCGAGCGGGTCGGGAATGTCGCGCGGCACCATGGTGCGCTGGAAGAAGTGGATGTTGTCCAGCCCATCGACGAGACGGGCGGCGTCGTAGAGATCCTGCAGCAGCGATTCGCGATATTCGCGCTTCTCGACATCGACCAGATGCACCGCCGCGCCCGCCGTGCCGTAATGCACGCGTTTGCCTTGGATCAGCATGTCGTGCTTCGGATCCTGGCCATGGAGGGTGAAGTTGCGCGCGGCTTGTCTGATTGTGTCCAGCACCAAGGCGCGCGGTAGCCGGACGCGGCCGTCGTCGCCATAGGTGGCGCCCACCCGGGTCAGCGCCTCGATGCAGGACGGGATGGCATTGGCGAAGCCGACCGTTTCCAGCAGCGTCAGCACCGCTTCGTGGATGCGTTCGCGGTCGTTCTGGCTCAATGGGCCATAGCTGCCGCCTTCAAGCCCCGGCCGCACCGGACGGATGTCGTCGGCCAAGGGCGCTGCCCGCATCGCGCGGCGCGCTTCGCGCCCGCCGGACCGCCGCGAACGCTGGTCCGACGACGATTCCTGCTTCTCGAGAGCCACTGACATGGAAGCACTCCACCTTTGTCTTTATCTGCGAGGCGGGCGCGGCGGTTGGTCCACCATCGGCCTGCCTCGTCCCCTTCTGGCTCCGACTATGCCGCCGGCATTGGCACAGCCTATGGGCCAAGCAATCCCGTCGAATATGCCAGAATGCTAAAGCGGCAAACATACGCCCAAACAAAAGAGCCGGCGCAGCGCCGGCTCTTTTTTCAGGGAGGTCTGTGGCGATCAGGCGGCCGCGGGCCTGCGGCCGGCGGCGGTGGCAAGTTCGCGGATGCCCGGCTCGATATGCTGCAGCGAGATCGAGGAGATGCCCAAGCGCATGAAACGAGAGGGCTTTTCGCTTCGATCGAAGAACCGGTCGCCGGGTTCGATGATGACGCTGCGCGACGCGGCGGCTTCGGCCAGGCCGCGTGAATCGGTACCGCGCGGCCCTTCCAGCCACAGCGATGTGCCGCCCGCCGAGTCGGTCGAGCGCCACTCTGGCAGGAAAGCGGAAATCGCATGGACCAGGCGCTTGCGCCGTTCGTCGAAGGCGGTGGAAAGCCTGCGCACCAGCGCCTCGTGATGGCCGAGCGACAGGAACAGCGCAACGGCGCGCTGGTTATTCGCCGGCGGGTGCCTGAGCATGAAGCGGCGCAGCGCGCGAAGCTCGGCGATCAGTCCGGCCGAGGCGACGATGTAGCCAAGCCTGAGACCCGGAGCCAGCGTCTTCGACATCGAGCCGACATAGATCACGCGGCCGGAACGATCGAGGCTCTTCAGCGCCTGCTGCGGCGCCTCGTCGAGCAGCTGGCTGTCATAGCCGTCCTCGATGATGATCTGGTTGTTGCGGTTGGCGCGCGCCAGGAGATCCTGCCGCCGCTCAGCCGACAACGGCACCATGGTCGGGCAGTGGTGACTCGGCGTGACGAAGACGAAGCCGGAATCGCTGGGGATCGACGAGGTCACGATGCCCGACTGGTCGACCGGAACGGGCTGGATATCGGCGCCGGCCAGCCGGAAGATCGAGCGGGCGTCGGGATAGCCCGGGTCTTCCATGGCCACCTTCGAGCCCTTGGTCATCAGCAGCGTGGCCAGCATATAGAGCGCGTTCTGCGCGCCCAGCGTCACGATGATCTCGTCCGGATTGGCGAAGATGCCGCGCCGCGGCAGAAGCCGGGCCTGGACCTGCTCGATCAGCAGCGGATCGTCGCGATCCACCATGTCGGACGCCCAATTGCGGATCTCGAGCACCGCCAGCGCCATGCGGTTGCACTCGCGCCATTCGGCGGTCGGAAACAGCGCCGGATCGAACTGGCCGTAGACGAACGGATAGGAGGACTTGATCCAGTTGTCGTGCTTGGCCGGCGGCGGCATGTCGCTCGCGGCGATCTGCCGGCGTGCCTTCCAGTCGATCTCGTTCTGCTGGTCGGGCGCTTTCTGGTGCGGCTTGGCGGGAGTGGCCAGCACGTCCGGATTGACGAAATGGCCGCGCCGTTCGCGCGCCACCAGGAAGCCCTGGTCGACCAGCTGCTGGAAGGCGAGCACCACCGTGCCGCGGGCAACCCCGAGTTTTTCCGCGAGAATTCGGCACGACGGCAACGGCATCGACGCGGCGATCTGTCGGTCGAGAATGGCCGCGACGATCGCCTGGCGGATCTGCGCCTGGAGGGTTTGGCCGGATTCAGCCGAAATCCGGAACAGGCCGGACCATATGGCCGTGTCATTGCGCTGTGGCATGGGAAATCTTCCTCGGACGGCCAGCTGTTTTCACTTGGCTGGACCAGTGGAGTGTATGGGTGGCATAAGGGGTTGCGCCAATCAATTTTTCTGATCGCTGGGATTTATGCCAGTGATCTATCAAGCGCGACGCGAAGCGTCGTCGCGGCGCAAGCGCGATGCGAAGCATCGTCGCGGCACTGCCCAGGCGCGATGCGCAGCATCGTCGCCCCCGCGATGCGCCCCACACCACCCAAGCAATGCGCAGCATCGTCGCCCACACCGCACGGCATCTTGCGGCGAAATCCCCGCACCTCACCATCCAACACCACCCTCATCAAAGCGTGAATGTGGTGCGGCAAAGCCGCGCTTGAACGAAATGGAAATCGGCTCGATAGAATGACGCGCCGACACGCGCCGGAAACATCCGGCCTGTTAAAATGGTCTAAAAACCCGCCAGGAGCCCGCCAGTGGATCAGTCAGCCTTCGACAAGCAGGTCACCGCTCTGCGTGAGCAGCGCGCGGCGGCCAAGGGCACAATGCGCGAGGCCTTCGCCGCCGATCCCAAGCGCTTCGAGACATTCTCCGCCACCGATGGCGACCTTCTGCTCGACTGGTCAAAATGCGCCGTCGACGCAAACACGATGACGATGCTGGAAAAGCTCGCCGCCGCCGCCGACCTCACGGGGCGCCGCGCCGCCATGTTCGAGGGCAAGAAGATCAACATCACCGAGAACCGCGCCGTGCTGCACACCGCGCTGCGCAACCTGACCGGCAAGAGCGTGATCGTCGACGGCCAGGACACCAAGGCCGATGTGATCGCCGTGCTCGACGCCATGGGCGCCTTCGCCGACGCCGTCCGCTCCGGCAAGGCGGCCGGCGCCACCGGCAAGAAGATCACCGACATCGTCAATATCGGCATCGGCGGCTCGGACCTCGGCCCGGCGATGGTGACGCTGGCGCTCGCGCCCTATCATGACGGACCGCGCGCGCATTATGTCTCCAATGTCGACGGCGCTCATATTCATGACACTCTGAAGGGCCTGTCTGCCGAGACGACCCTGTTCGTCATTGCCTCCAAGACTTTCACTACGGTCGAGACGATGACCAATGCGCAGACGGCGCGCGACTGGGTGCAGAAGGCGCTTGGCAAGGAAGCGGTCGGCAAGCATTTCGCCGCCGTCTCGACCGCGCTCGACCTGGTCGCGAAGTTCGGCATCGAGCAGGACCGCGTCTTCGGCTTCTGGGACTGGGTCGGCGGCCGCTATTCGGTCTGGAGCGCCATCGGCCTGCCGGTGATGATTTCCGTCGGCCCGCGCAACTTCCGCGCCTTCCTCGACGGCGCGCATGAGATGGACGAGCATTTCCGCTCAGCGCCGATGCAGAAGAACCTTCCGGTGCTGTTGGGGCTGATCGGCTGGTGGCATCGCGTCGTCTGCAAATATCCGGCCCGCGCCGTCATTCCTTACGACCAGCGCCTGTCGCGCCTGCCGGCCTATCTGCAGCAGCTCGATATGGAATCGAACGGCAAGAGCGTCACACTGGACGGCACGGCAGTCGCCACGCCGACCGGCCCGCTGGTCTGGGGCGAGCCCGGCACCAACGGCCAGCATGCCTTCTTTCAGCTCCTGCATCAGGGCACCGACTTCATTCCCGTCGAGTTCCTCGCCGCCGCCGTCGGTCACGAGCCCGAATTGAAACACCAGCACGATCTCTTGCTCGCCAACTGCCTGGCGCAGTCGGAGGCCTTCATGAAGGGGCGCACGCTGGAAGAGGCGCGCGCGCAGATGCTGGCCAAGGGCATGAATCCGGCCGACGTCGACCGGATCGCGCCGCACCGCGTCTTCTCGGGCAATCGCCCCTCGCTGACCATTCTCTACAGAAAGCTCGACCCGCGCACGCTCGGCCGGCTCATCGCGCTTTACGAGCACCGCGTCTTCGTCGAAGGCACGCTGTTCAACATCAATTCCTTCGACCAATGGGGCGTCGAGCTCGGCAAGGAACTGGCGACGGGCCTGCTGCCTGTCGTGGAAGGCAAGGAGACTGCCGCAAAACGCGACGCCTCGACTGCCGGGCTGGTGGGACATATCCACCAATTGCGCGGCGCGGAGTAAACCGGATTGGCGGATATCAAGGGAATATTGTTCGACAAGGACGGCACGCTTGTCGACTTCAACGCAACCTGGCTCGGCGTCGCCGACTTCATGGCGATGGATGCCGCCGAGGGCGATCGCTGGAAAGCGGATCGGTTGCTAGCCGCCGCCGGCTTCGACTTCGTCACAAAGCGCTTCAAGCCGGATTCGATCTTCGCCTCCGGCTCGAACATGGATGTCGTCGAGCTCTGGTTTCCGCGCCTGTCCGAGGAAGACCAGATGCACGCCGTTTCCCGCTTCAACGAGATCACTTCGGCGCAAGGTTCGGCCATGGCGGTCGCGCTGCCGGGCGTCGTCGATTCGTTGCGGGCCTTGCACAAACGATCCTATCGCATGGGTGTCGCCACCAACGATTCGACCAGCGGCGCCGAAAAGACGCTGGCCACGCTCGGTATCGCGCAGCTCTTCGATGCCGCCTTCGGCTATGACGCCGTTGCCAACTCCAAGCCGGCGCCCGACACGGTTGTCGCTTTCTGCGACCTGACCGGGTTGAAGCCGGGCGAGATCGCCACGGTCGGCGACAACCGCCATGATCTCGAAATGGCGCGCGCCGGCGGCTGCGGCCTGGCGGTGGGCGTCTTGTCTGGAACAGGCACTCGAGACTCGCTGGCGCCGATGGCAGACGTCGTTCTGGACTCGGTCGCCGACCTGCCGGATTTTCTGGCTGCGCGGGTGAAGGAGACGATCTGACGGGCCAAGGCCTAGGGTTAAACTTAAGTTGACTCGGACTTTCCTGCCAAGCGTCCAGATGGGATGGTTTAGCGGTCGGTCGTTCGTGCAGCCAAGGCATCCATGCGGACCAAGTTAAAATTGGTTTGCGGCCCATTTTCCAAGAGAAGCCATGAGCGAACGCCTTCGCAATATCTTCAGATTAAGAAGCCCAGCGGATAGCGAGCGCGCAAAGTTTCTCTCAAGGGCCTTTGGCATCTTTTCCGAGCAAATCGTTTCGATATGGAGTGGCGACGAGCGTTCGCCTTACGAAAACCTAGGCCGACCGACGATCAAGACAGCTGAAGGCGACCGCGGGTACACACTGGACTTCGCCCTTAGAGAACGTGCCAGCGGCAGGGTCTATGTGAGTGAAATGAAGTGCGAGATTGAGTTTCAGAACTTTAAATTCTTTGTTCTCGAACGTGCTTCCCAGCTAGAGCACCACAAGAAGCCTGCGTTTGAAGCATTCCTGGGAGCCGCACGTCCAACGGTTCACCAGACGACTTTTTTGAAAGGAAAGAGCATCGATACTGACGGCGCAATCCTCATTTGGGGTGCTGTTGCACCCGAAGGGCGAGACGAAGCTATCAAGACAAAAGGCTTCCACGATGTGTTATCAGTCGAGCAGATTTGCGCGGATTTGGCTTCGTGGAAATGTGTGCGGTACGCGGAACTAATTGGGCGGCGCCAGAAGTGGTGCAATGAGCTTTTCGCGGGCTTACTGGAAGCTGCGCCAGTTGATGCTCCGAGTTCAGATTAAGAAGCCGCATGACTGCCCTCGTGAGACCGAAGGCGAAACCCAGTTATCAGGGTGATTGAGTTTCGATCCTGGCGTTAGCGATCTTCCGGCTCGAAGCGAAAAACGCCGCTCGGCTTGGCCGCGGCGCCTTTAGCGTCGCCGAAATCCGGAACTTGGTACTCGGTAAGCAGCCGCAGCCGCGACAGCGGCAGATTGGTGCGGCCGGGATCGCCGACCAGCACATCGATGCCGGAGGCGAGGCAGCGGTCGAGGAACGGCATCATCCGCTGCCCGACGTCCTGCGCGTAAAAGACATCGCCGGCGAGCACCAGGTCGACCGCCGGCGGCGGGCCCGCGGTAATGTCCGTGCCGACAATTTCGATGGCGACGCCATTGGCTTGCGCGTTGAGGCGGAGCGCCACGACGCCGTTGCGGTCGATCTCCGCTGCGATCGCTGCGCGCGCGCCAGCTTTTACCGCGGCGATGCCGACCAGCCCCGAGCCGGCGCCGAGGTCGAGCACGCGTTTGCCGGCTACGATCGACGGACGGTCGAGGACATAGCGCGCCAGCACGGTGCCGCCGGCCCAGGCATAGGCCCAATAAGGCGGCTGTGGGTCAGGCCGGCTTCCGTCGCTCTCGTCTTCCGGTTCGAGCAGCCGCCGCAGGCCGCTGCCGGGATGCGCCTGATAGAGCCGGACCTCCGGCACCGACGGTACCGGCGCCAGCCGCATGTTCGCCTTGATGAAATCCGCCGGATCGAGCCGCTTGCCTCGCTCCCGTGCCTTGCCGGCGGAATAATCGCTCAAACCTGGTCCCGCAGCGCCCGCCGCAGGATCTTGCCGACTGGCGTCTTCGGCAGTTCGGTGCGGAATTCGATATGTCGCGGCCGCTTGTAGCCGGTCAGGTTCTCGCGGCAATAGGCCATCAACGTCTCGACGGTGAGCGCCGGATCCTTCTTGACTACGAACAATTTAGGCACTTCGCCGGAATGCTCGTCCGGCACGCCGATGGCCGCCACTTCCAGCACGCCAGGGTGATGCGCCACCACCTCTTCCAGTTCGTTGGGATAAACGTTGAAGCCGGAAACCAGGATCATGTCCTTCTTGCGGTCGACGATCTTGGTGTAGCCGCGCTCGTCCATGAAGCCCATGTCGCCGGATTTGAAGAAGCCGTCCTCGGTCATCGCCTTGGCGGTCTCGTCGGGCCGGTTCCAGTAGCCGGCCATCACCTGCGGGCCGCGGATGCAGATCTCGCCCACTTCGCCGAGCGGCACGTTGTTGCCGTCGTCGTCGCGGATGGCGATCTCGGTCGAAGGCAGCGGCAGGCCGATCGTGCCGGTGAAATCGGCCGAGCTGAACTTGTTGGCGGTCGCCACCGGCGAGGTTTCGGAGAGCCCGTAGCCTTCGCTCACCGGACAGCCGGTCAGCGCCTTCCAGCGTTCGGCGACGCCCCTCTGCACCGCCATGCCGCCGCCCAGCGTCAGGATCAGCGGCTTGAAGTCGAGCTTGCGGAACTCCTCATTGTTGAGCAGTGCGTTGAACAGCGTGTTGAGGCCGGGAAAGATGTGCATCGGGTATTTCGCCAGTTCCTTGACGAAGCCCGGAATGTCGCGCGGGTTGGGGATCAGCACATTCTGCGCGCCCTGCTGCATGCCCATCAGCGCGTTCACCGTCAGCGCGAAGATGTGATAGAGCGGCAGCGCGCAGATGAAATTGAGATGCGCCGGCTTCGGCTTGACCGTATAGGCGTCCTCCACCCACAGCGAATTCTGCGCGACGTTCGAAAGCACGTTGCGATGCAAAAGCACCGCGCCCTTCGAGACGCCGGTGGTGCCACCCGTATATTGCAGGAAGGCGATGTCGTCGCCGGAGATCGTCGGCGGCTTGAAGGCGATGCTCGCGCCGGTCTTGAGCACCGCGTTGAACTTCACATGGCCGGGCAGCGACCATGCCGGAACCATCTTTTTCACCCGCCGCACCACCAGGTTGACGATGGCGCCCTTGAGGCCGCCCAGCATGTCGCCCATGGCGGCGACGATGACGTGCTTCACCGGCGTCCTGGCGATCACCGCCTGCAGCGTGCCGGCGAAGTTCTCGAGGATGACGATCGCCTGCGCGCCGGAATCCTTCAGCTGGTGTTCCAGCTCGCGCGGCGTGTAGAGCGGGTTGACGTTCACCACCGTATAGCCGGCGCGCAGTATGCCCATCATGGCCACCGGATATTGCAGCACGTTCGGCATCATCAGCGCCACGCGCGCGCCCTTCTCCAGGCCTCTCGCCTGCAGATAGGCGCCGAACGCGGCCGACAGCCGTTCGACCTCGGCATAGGTGATCGACTTGCCCATGCATACGAAAGCCGGACGCCCGGCGAATTGCTTGCAGGCGCCGACAAGGAAGTCGCCGATGGACTTGTAGGGCAGGGCGCCGATCTCGGCCGGCATGTTCTTCGGATAGCTTTTCAGCCACGGCTTTTCCGGCAGGCCGACGGTGAGCTCGGTGATCGCCTTCGGCAGGCCCTTCGAGACAGGCTTCGCGTTGCCCGTTGCTGGCGCCGTCTTCGCGGCGGGCGCGGCGGCGGGCGACTTTGCGGCCGCTTTTCCGGCTTTTGCCGCTGCGGGCTTGGCAGCGGCCGGCTTAGGGGCTGACTTTGCGGGCTTTGCGGTCGTCTTCGCCTTCGGTGCGGCTGCGGCCTTGGCAGTTTTGGGCGCATCGCTTGCGGCGGCGCCCTTGGCCTTTGCGTTCACCGGGGCTGTCGTCTTGGCTGCTTTTGCCACCTGTCTCTCCCTGTCGCCTTCAATCTCGGCGCCCGCTTCCAGGGAAGCGTCCTCCACGCCGTCGCGGATTTTCCGGGAAATCCCGCCCACAGTCTATGTATTGCCTCTATCGGCGACGGTGCAAGCCTTGCCCAAACGGCAGGGCGGGGAAAGATTTGCCGTCGAAATCCGATGATCCGGACACCTTCCGCAGCATGTCCGGCGGCGGGCAGATCTCCGGCAGTCGGGTCCTTTCAGCTCATTTTAACAGGTGAGCGATCAATAAAAAAATGCCGTCGTTAATAATGTCGTGAGCAGAAAAAACTACTCATTTTTTCTGCGGTTTGAGCAAAAGCTAGATTCTTTTCCTGCTTCCCATGGGGTACGCAAACGAGGTGTTCCAAAGGCGAAGAAACGGTGCTTATATGCGCCCTTCGCGAGCCTGATAGAGGGGCTTGAGAGAACATCAGGGAGTGGTCAATGAAAAAGACAATGACTTTTGCAGCCGCGTTGCTGGCTGCAAGCGTCCTCAGCGGCATGGCCAGTGCTAAGACGCTCGTTTATTGCTCGGAAGCGTCGCCGGCCAATTTCGATCCGGGTACGACGACCGGCGGCAACGACTTCGACGCGTCTTCGCGCACCGTCTATTCCCGACTGGTCGAATTCAAGCATGGTGGCACCGAGATCGAGCCCGGCCTAGCTGACAAGTGGGAAATTTCCGACGATGGCCTGGTCTATACTTTCCATCTGCATCCGGGTGTGAAGTTCCAGACCACCGACTATTTCAAGCCGACGCGCGACCTCAACGCCGACGACGTCGTCTTCTCCTTCGATCGCCAGTTCAACAAGGAGAATCCGTGGAACGGCGACAAGTATCTGCCGAACCTCACCTGGGACTATTACACCGGCATGGACATGCCGAAATACGTCGCCAAGTGGGAGAAGGTCGATGACCTCACCGTCAAGCTGACGCTGACCGAGCCGAACGCGCCGATGCTGGCCAATCTCGGCATGGATTTCGCCTCGATCGTGTCGAAAGAATATGCCGACCAGCTCCAGAAGGACGGCAAGATGGCCGACTTCTCGACCAAGCCGGTCGGCACCGGTCCGTTCCAGTTCGTCGACTACCAGTTGGATTCGGTCATCCGCTACGCGGCCAATCCCGACTACTTCAAGGGCAAGGAAAAGATCGACGATCTCGTCTTCGCCATCACGCCTGATGCGACCGCCCGCATCCAGAAGGTGCTCGCCGGCGAATGCGACGTCGCGCCCTATCCGAACCCGGCCGACATCGCCACCATCAAGGCCAACAAGGACGTGACCCTGATGGATCAGGCCGGCCTGAACATCGGCTATATGAGCTACAACACCACCATCCCGCCGCTCGACAAGCCGGAAGTGCGCCATGCGCTCAATCAGGCGATCGACCGGGAAGCCCTGATCAAGTCGCTGTTCCAGGACGCCGGCGCGACGCCCGCCGAGAACCTCATCCCGCCGACCATGTGGTCGTGGGACAAGGACGTGAAGACCGACACCTACAATCCGGAAGCGGCCAAGAAGGTTCTGGCCGATGCCGGCCTGAAGGAAATCCAGCTCTGGGCTGCCGACCGCGTTCGTCCCTACAATCCGAACTTCCAGCGCGCGGCTGAGCTGATCCAGGCCGACTGGGCCAAGGTCGGCGTCAAGGCGAACATCGTCAATTACGAGTGGACGAAGTATCGCGAGGAAGGCAAGAAGAAGGACCGTCCCGGCGCCTTCCAGATCGGCTGGACCGGCGACAATGGCGATCCGGACAATTTCTTCGCCACTCTCTTCGCCTGCTCGGCCATCGGCGTCTCGAACTACTCCAGCTGGTGCGACAAGGACTTCGAGGACCTTATCCAGAAGGCCAAGAAGACCAGCGACCAGGCCGAGCGCACCAAGCTCTATGAGCAGGCGCAGGTGATCTTCGCCAAGCAAGCGCCCGCTTTCCTGCTGGCTCACAGCCAGGTTTACGCGGTCGTTCGCAATAATGTCACCGGCTTCAAGATGGACCCGCTCGGCATTCACCGTTTCGACGGCGTTGACAAGTCCGAGTAATATTGCGAACGGGGCGGCGCAACGTCCAGCGCCGCCCCGTTCCATTTGATGATGCTCCGATACCTTCTCAACAAAATCGCCCTCCTGATTCCGACCTTGGTCGGCATCACCATCTGTGCCTTCGCCTTTGTCCGGCTGCTGCCGGGCGATCCGATCCTCGCCATGGCCGGCGAGCATGGCGTCGCCCCCGCTCGCTACGAAGAGCTCAAGCAACAGTTCGGCTACAATCTGCCGATCTGGGAGCAGTATGCGCGCTATGTGGGTGAGGTCGCCACCGGCGATTTCGGCGTTTCCATCTCGTCCAAGCGGCCGGTCCTCGAGGAATTCAAGACGCTCTTCCCGGCGACGCTGGAACTGTCCTTCTTCGCCATGATCTTCGCCATGGTGATCGGCATTCCCGCCGGCATTTTTGCCGCCGTCAAGCGCGGCTCATGGTTCGATCAGTCGCTGATGGGCACGGCCCTTGTCGGCTACTCCATGCCGATCTTCTGGTGGGGCCTGCTGCTCATCATCTTCTTCTCGGGCTATCTCGGATGGACGCCGGTCTCGGGCCGCATCGGCTTGCAGTTCTTTTTCAAGCCGATCACCGGCTTCATGACCGTCGACAGCCTCCTCTATGGCAAGTGGGACGCATTCCGCTCCGCGCTCAGCCATCTCGTCCTGCCGGCGATCGTGCTCGGCACCATTCCGCTGGCGGTGATCGCGCGCCAGACGCGCTCGGCCATGCTGGAGGTGCTGGGCGAGGACTATGTCCGCACCGCGCGCGCCAAGGGCCTTTCGGCGGCGCGCGTCATCGGCGTGCATGCCCTTCGCAACGCGCTTATCCCGGTCGTCACCACCATCGGCCTGCAGGTCGGCACGCTGCTCGCCGGCGCCATCCTCACCGAGACCATCTTCGCTTGGCCCGGCATCGGCAAGTGGATGGTCGATTCCATCTTCAAGCGCGACTATGTCGTGGTGCAGTCGGGTCTGCTTTTGATCGCGCTCATCGTCATGGCGGTGAACCTCATCGTCGATGTGCTCTATGCCGTCATCAACCCACGCATCAGGGCGGCATAAATGACCCAGACCGAAATCGCCCCGATGGCCGCCGGCAGTCCGGATCGGCTCACAGGCCTCAAGACCTTCTGGCACTATTTCTCCGTCAACCGCGGCGCCGTCATCGGCCTGTTCGTCTTCCTCCTTTTGGTGCTCGCCGCGCTGTTCGCGCCGCTGCTCGCGCCCTATGCGCCCGACGTCCAGGACAAGACCGCGTTTCTGCGGCCTCCCGCCTGGCAGGCCGGCGGCTCGGCGCAATATCTGCTCGGCACCGACCCGGTCGGCCGCGACATCCTCTCGCGCTTGCTCTACGGCGCGCGCTTTTCGCTGCTGATCGGCGCGGTGGTGGTCACGCTGGCGCTCACCGGCGGCATCACGCTCGGCCTGCTGGCCGGCTATTTCCGCGGCTGGGTCGACGTCGCGATCATGCGCGTCATGGACCTGATCCTGGCCTTTCCGTCGCTGCTCCTGGCGCTGGTGCTTGTCACCATCCTCGGCCCGGGCCTGTTCAACGCCATGCTGGCGATCGCATTGGTCCTGCAGCCGCATTTCGCCCGCCTGGTGCGTGCCGCCGTGATGGCCGAGAAGAGCCGCGAATATGTCGTGGCGGCCAAGGTCGCCGGCGCTGGCCATGTCAGGCTGATGCTTGCCACTATCCTGCCCAACTGCCTGGCGCCTTTGATCGTCCAGGGCACGCTGTCCTTCTCCAATGCTATCCTGGAAGCCGCCGCGCTCGGCTTCCTTGGCCTCGGCGCCCAGCCGCCGACGCCGGAGTGGGGTACCATGCTTGCCACGGCGCGCGAATTCATCCTGCGCGCCTGGTGGGTGGTGACCTTCCCGGGTCTCGCCATCCTCATCACCGTGCTTGCCATCAACCTCGTCGGCGACGGCCTGCGCGATGCCCTCGATCCCAAGCTCAGGAGGTCGTGATGGCGCTGCTCGACATCCAGAACCTCGTCGTCGAATTCCAGACCGCGTCCGGTCCGTTCCGCGCCGTCGACGGCGTCTCGCTCCATGTCGACGAACGCGAGGTACTCGCCATCGTCGGCGAATCCGGCTCCGGCAAGTCGGTGTCGATGCTGGCCGTGATGGGCCTGCTGCCATGGACGGCGACCGTCACCGCCGACCGCATGGCCTTCAACGGCCGCGACCTGTTGAAGATCGACCCGGCCGACCGCCGCAAGATCATCGGCAAGGACATTGCCATGATCTTCCAGGAGCCGGTCGCCAGCCTCAATCCCTGCTTCACCGTCGGCTTCCAGATCGAGGAAGTGCTGCGCTTCCACATGGGCATGGACAAGGCGCAGCGGCGGGCGCGCGCCATCGAGCTTTTCAAGCAGGTCGGCATTCCGGAACCGGAGGAGCGGCTGAATTCCTTCCCGCACCAGATGTCGGGCGGCCAGTGCCAGCGCGTCATGATCGCCATGGCGATCGCCTGCAATCCGAAGCTGTTGATCGCCGACGAGCCGACCACAGCGCTCGACGTCACCATCCAGAAGCAGATCCTCGACCTGCTGGTCTCGCTGCAGGCCAAATACGGCATGGGCCTGATCATGATCACCCACAATATGGGCGTGGTGGCCGAAACCGCCGACCGCGTCATCGTCCAATACAAGGGCCGCAAGATGGAGGAGGCCGACGTGCTGTCGCTCTTTGAATCGCCGAAGAGCAACTATACGCGCGCGCTGCTCTCGGCGCTGCCGGAGAACGCCGTCGGCGACCGGCTGCCGACCGTCTCCGACATGCTGTTCGAGCCCGCGCCTTCGGGAGCCGGCGCATGACCAAGGTCGTCGAAGGCAAGGACATCAAGCGCGACTATCATGTCGGCGGCGGCCTGTTCCGCGGCGCGCGCACCGTCCATGCGGTGAAGGGCGTGTCCTTCAGCGTCGAGAAGGGCAAGACGCTTGCCATCGTCGGCGAGAGCGGCTGCGGCAAGTCCACGCTTGCCCGAATCATCACGCTGATCGATCCGGCCACCTCCGGCGAGCTCTTCATCGACGGCAACAAGGTCGACATCGCCAGGGACGGGCTCACCAAGGAGATGCGCCGCAAGGTGCAGATCGTCTTCCAGAACCCCTATGGCTCGCTCAACCCGCGCCAGAAGATCGGCGACGTGCTCGGCGAGCCGCTCCTGATCAATACCGACAGGCCGGCCGAGGAGCGCCGCGACCTGGCGATGAAGATGCTGAAGAAGGTCGGGCTGGGACCGGAGCACTATAATCGCTATCCGCATATGTTCTCGGGCGGCCAGCGCCAGCGCATCGCCATTGCCCGGGCGCTGATGCTGAACCCGAGCCTCCTGGTGCTCGACGAGCCGGTCTCGGCGCTCGACCTCTCGGTGCAGGCGCAGGTGCTCAACCTGCTTGCCGACCTGCAGGACGAATTCCAGCTGACCTATGTCTTCATCAGCCACGACCTCTCGGTGGTCCGCTATATCGCCGACGACGTGATGGTTATGTATTTCGGCGAAGCGGTCGAATACGGCCCGCGCGACGAGGTCTTTTCGGACCCCAAGCACGCCTACACCAAAACGCTGTTCGCCGCGACGCCGCGCGCCGACATCGCCTCGATCAAGGCGCGGCTGGCGAAGAAGGCTGCCGCGGCCTAGGAGGTCGTCATCCTAGGGCGGAGTGACGCGAAGCGTCGCTTATGGTCCGTGCAACGATCTTAGCCGAAGGATGGCGATCCTTCGCGCCCCCCTCTGTCCTGCCGGACATCTCACGAAGAATCAAATCACGACAGCTTCGCAATAATCGCCCGCAGCGCTTCCCCAAAACGGTGCACCTCTTCCACCGTATTGTAGTGCACCAGCGAGGCGCGGATCGCGCCGCTGTCCATCGATAAATTGAGCCGCTTCATCAGCCGCGGCGCATACATGTGGCCGTCGCGGATGCCGATCTGCATGGCCGCCATCTCCTCGACGATCCGCTGCGGCGACAGCTTGCCGACGTTGAAGCAGAAGGTCGGCACGCGTTCAGTGATGCGCGCCTCGTCGGCGACGCCGTAGATCGTGGCATTGCAATCCTTCAGCACCTTCAGCATGGCGTGCGCCAGCATCAGCTCATAGTTGCGGATGGCGTTCATGCCGGCGACGATGTTGTCGCGGCGCGAGCGGTTGTTCTCGGGCAGGAAGTTGCGGCCGATCGATTCCAGGTAGCGCACCGCCGCGTCCATGCCGGAGACGTTCTCGTAGATGAAGGTGCCGGCCTCGATCTTGTAGGGCGGCTCGTCGGGAATGAAGTCCTCGCGGAAGGTCGGCAGCCGCTTCAGCGTCTCGAAGCGGCCCCACAGGAAGCCCATATGCGGCGAGAAATTCTTGTAGCCGGAGCAGACGAGGTAGTCGCACTGCCAGGCCTGCACGTCGATCAGCCCGTGCGGGCCGTAATGCACGCAGTCGAGGAACACTTCGGCGCCGGCCGCATGCGCGATCCTGGCCACCGCGGCGACGTCGACGATCGAGCCGATCGAGTGCGCCGTCACCGTGCAGGCGACGAGGCGCGTGCGTTCCGACACCAGCGGCTTGAGGTCGTCGACGTGCAAATTGCCGTCCTCGCGCATGCGCCACCATTTGAACTTGGCGCCGGCGGATTCCAGCGCCAGCCAGGTGGCGATGTTGGCGTCATGGTCCATGTCGGTGATGACGATCTCGTCACGTCCCCCAACCGCGTCGTCGGATAGCATTTGACCGATGCCGAGGCTGACCAGGCGGATGAACGAGGTGGCGTTCATGCCGAAGCAGATTTCGGACGGACTGTAGGCATTGATCAACAGCGCCACACTCTCGCGTGCGTCGGCGACCGACTGATCGACGGTGACGCTGCGGCCATAGCGGCCGCCGCGCTGCACATTGTGTGAAACCAGGTGATTGGTCACGGCATCCAGCACGCTCTGCGGGATCTGCGCGCCGGCGGCATTGTCCAGGAAGATGAAGTCGCCGGCCTGTTGAAGCGCCGGAAACATGGCGCGGATCTTCTCGACCGGAAACGCGGCGGCGTTGGTATTGTCGGACTGATGCTTGTTCACGGGGGGTACGCTCCTGCGGGGGCTTGGACGGTTGGCGGGTTCAGCGCGTCTTCTCGGTCTGGAAGCGGCGCTCGAGCAGGCTGACGAGGCGCACCATCGGCCAGAGGAAGATGAGGTAGACAAGCGCCGCGCCGATCAGCGGCGAGGGGTTGGCATAGAGCGACTGCGCATTGGTCGCTTCCTTGAGCAGTTCCGGCAGCGCCACGGTCGAGGCGAGCGAGGTATCCTTGAACATCGAGACGCAGTTGCTGGTCATCGGCGGGATGACCACGCGGATCGCTTGCGGCAGCACGACCTTGCGCAGGGTCAGCATGAACGGCAGGCCAAGCGCCTGCGCCGCCTCGAACTGGCCGCGCGGAATGCTTTCGATGCCGGAGCGGAACACCTCGGCCGAATAGGCCGACATGATGATGGCGAAAGCCGTCACGGCGGAGGCCCAGGACGACAGGCGTATGCCGAGGAAGGGCAGCGCGTAGTAGATCAGGATCAAAACCACCAGCACCGGCAAAGCGCGAAAGATGTCGGTGTAGCCGACTGCGAGCAGTCGCAGCGGCTTCGGCGCATAGAGCCGCACGAGGCTAATCGCCAGCCCCGCCGCAATGCCGATGACGATGCTCATCACCCCAAGCAGCAGCGTGTTGAGAAAGCCGCGCAGCAGCGCCGGCAGGCTCGATGCAATAACGCCGGGATTGAAGAAGGTGTCGATCAGCGACATGCGAGCGTTCCCGAACCGTTTTGCGTCCAGAGCAATTCCACGAAAAGTGCGACCGGCTTTTCGTCCGGAATTGCGTCAAATCAAGGAGACAGACGCCAGAGCCAGGCACCGACACCGATTTGCCGCGCTGGCTTCGGCGATGGCAGGGCTCATGCGTGAAAAAACGGACGTGCCGGCCTCTCGCGCCGGCACGTCCTGTTGCGTTCGTCGCCGCTCAGGCCTTGGGCAGCGGCATTTCCTTGACCGTGGAGGAATCCGCCGGAGCATCGCTGTCGAACCACTTCTTGTGGATCGCGGCCAGCGTCCCGTCCTTCTTCATCGCGGTCAGCGCGTCGTTCAGCTTGCCGAGCAGCGGGTGGTCCTTGGTCATCATCAGGCCGTATTGCTCGCCGGTCTTGATGCGTTGCTTGACGACGAGGTCCTTCATCTTCTTGAAGGAGTATTGCATGCCGGGGATGTCGCTGACGGCGGCATCGACGCGGCCGGCGCTGAGGTCGAGCAACAGGTTCTGCTGCGTGTCGTAGCCCTTCACGTCGCTGAAGCCGTCGGCCTGCTGATGGTCCTTGACCCAGGTTTCGCCGGTGGAACCGGAAAGCACGCCGACGATCTTGCCCTTGAGGTCCGCCTCGGCGCTGATCGGGCTGTCGGCCTTGGTGGCGATGCCCATGTCGGAATCATAATAGGGCTGCGTGAAGGACTGCGACTTCAGCCGCTCCTGCGTGATGGTGATCGAGGAGATGGCGACGTCGATGCGCTTGGAGGTGGTGGCGGCGAACAGCGCCTGGAATCCGAGATCGGCGATGTCGGTGGTCATGCCGATGCGCTTGGCCGCCTCATTGACGATGTCGACCTCGAAACCCTCGAAGGTGCCGCTCTCGTTCTTGTATTCGAAAGGTGGATTGGTCGGGTAAGCGCCGACATTGAGCGCATCCGCGGCGTGAGACGTGGCAGGGCCGGCGGCGATGCCGATTGCGGCGGCCATGAGAAGCAGGTTGCGACGAGTAAAGCTCATTTCTGTTCCCTCTGTTGTTGAACGGGCGGGTTCGCCCCGCACGGCTTTTTGCCGCCCCGCTTCCGGCAGGGCGTCAATTCATTGCGGCGGTCATGCGTTGAAGCGCCGTTTCTATCTGGTTGCTGTCGCGGCACACGCACATGCGCAGGAATGCCGCCGCCGAATTTCCGAACAGGTGACCGGGCGCAAGCCCGACCCGCGCCGTCTCCAGAATGCGGGCGCAGGCGCGGCGCGCGTCGTTCTCGCCCTCCAGGGCGAAGAATGCATACATGCCGCCGCGCGGCTTGGTCGGCAGGATGGTGCCTGGGATTTGCGCCAGCCGGTCATAGGCGAGGTCGAGGCCTATCCTGATCCGCTGCCTGATTTCCTCGACCAGCGGCTCGCCCTGGCGGATGGCAGCGACGGCGCCGGCCTGGATCGGCGCGGCGGTGCCGCTGTTGACATATTGCGTCATGGCGCCGAGCTGGTCGGCAACGCCCGACGGATGGGTCAGCCAGCCGATGCGCCAGCCGGTCATGGCCCAGGCTTTCGAGAAGCTGTTGACCGACAGCACCCTGTCGCCGTCCTCGGCGATCTGCAGGATGGAAGGGGCGACGTCGCCCGCGAGATAGAGCCGGCCGTAGACCTCGTCGGAGATGATCCAGATGCCGGTGCGTCGGCTGAAGTCGAGCAGCGCCTGCATCTCCTCGCGTGTCGCGGTCCAGCCGGTCGGATTGGACGGCGTCGACAGGAAGATCGCGCGGGTGCGCGCATCGCAGCTTGCAAACAATCGATCGAGATCGAGCTGCCAGTCGCCCTTGAAGTCGAGCGAGAACGGGCGCGGCTCGCCGCCGATCAGATGGATGGCGTTGTGGATGTTGGGCCATTGCGGTGCGACATAGACGACGTTGGTGCCGGTATCGACCAGCAGTTCCAGCGCCAGATAGAGCGCCTGCATGCCGCCCGGCGTCACCGTGGTTCGCGCGATCGGGAGCGAGCGGCCGTGGATGCGCGTCTGGTACTCTGAAAGCGCCTCGTTCAACGGGCCGTGCCCGCGCATGTTGGGAACGTAGAAAGTCAGGCCTTCGTCGAAGGCGGCCTTCGCCGCGTCGCGGATGAAAGCGGGCGTCACCATGTCGCCTTCGCCGTACCAGAGCGCGATGACATCGCCGAGTTCCCGCGCGCGAACCGCAAGGTTGGCGATGTTTTCGGTGTGCAGATCGCGAATCTGGGCACGCACACCATCGAAGGCATAGCGCGCGCTGGACGATGAATGGGGCAGTATGAACGACAAGGACCGAACCCCTCTCACCCGGAACACTGCGATGGACCGGAAAAGCCCCTCCAGCCGGACAGTCGCGATCTTGATGCTATCCAAAGTACGGCGCTTTTCAAGGCGAAAGTTTTAAGCTTAAAGTTTGGCGCCCTCTTTCGCCTAGCCGGCTGCTTGCGCCAGTTCCGCGCGCGCGGCGGTGCCGTTGGTCGCGGCGCCGGCGCCGAGAAACATGGTGTCGCTGGCCAGCACGAAGAAACTCGCGCCGCTGGCTGCCCATCGGGCGACAGTCTGTGGGCTGGCGCAAAATATGCCGGCAGTCCTGCCATGTGCGATCGTCGCGCGAATGATTGTTCCGATCGCCTTGGAGAGCTTGTCCGCGCCTGCCGGGCCGACCGCGTCGATCGACACCGAAAGATCGCCAGGGCCGACGAAGACCACGTCGACGCCGTCGACCGCTGCGATCGCTTCGATGTTGGCCAGTCCCTCCGATGTCTCGACCTGGACCGCGACGATTGTTCGGTCGTTGGCGGAGGCAAGATATTCGGGAATGCGATAGCCATAGCCCGCGGCCCGGCCGGGACCGACACCGCGCTCGCCTTGCGGCGGATAGCGCGAGGCCTTCACCGCCATTGCGGCCTGCTCCGCCGTCGAGACGCGCGGCACGAGCACGCCTTGCGCGCCGCTGTCCAGCGCCGCCTGAATGGCTTCCGGCGCATGGCCGGGAACCCGGACCATCGCCGGCACGCGATGCACGTCGGCTGCTCGCACCATGGTCTCGATCATGTCGCGCGAGATCTGCGCGTGCTCCCAGTCGATGCAGAGGAAATCGAGGCCGGACAGCGCCATCACCTCGACGGCGACCGGATGGGGAATGGCGGCGAATGACCCGACGAGGTTCGTCTTGCCGATGCACTTCTGGCGGAACTCGCTCATGCCATCCCCTTCTGAGTTGCCCAATCCATACCCGCAAATGGCGGCGAGGCGAAGCTATTTCAGGCTTGAAATATTTTCACGCCGGCCTAGCGTGTGGCGTCCCGCCGCGAGTTGCCAAGATGATCAAAGCCCATCCCCTGCACGGCCCGAACAGACTGAAGCTCGGCGTCTTCTCGACCAACGCCGATGGCGGGCTTGCCATCACCGACGTGCCGGAGCGCTGGACCGCAAGCTGGCGGGATAATCTGACGGCCGCCCAGATAGCCGACCGCGCCGGGCTCGAATTCATGCTGCCGATAGCGCGCTGGCGCGGTTTCGGCGGCCGCAACAAGGTCCGCGAATTCTCCTTCGAGACCTTCACCTGGGCGGCGGCGCTCGCAGCCGTGACCGAGCAGATCGGCCTGTTCATGACGGTGCATGTGCCGCTGGTGCATCCACTCTACGCCGCCAAGGCGCTGGCGACGGTCGACCACATCAGCCAGGGCCGCGCCGGGCTCAACATCGTTTGCGGCTGGAACCCGAAGGAATTCGGCATGTTCGGCACGCCGCTGGTCGAGAAAGGCTATGACCAGGCGGCGGAATGGATTGAAATCCTCGAGCGGCTTTATGCATCGAGCGAGCCTCTCGACTATGAAGGCGCTTATTATCGGCTCAAGGAAGCGGTGAGCCGGCCGGCCAGTCTTCAGGTTCCGCGGCCGGTGACGATGAATGCCGCTTTCGGCGGCCCGGGCCGGGATTTCGCCGCCGGCAGATGCGACTATCTGTTCACGACCTTTTCCGAGATGAACGATGCCGGCAAGCATGTCGCCGACATCGGTGAGCGCGCCGACAAGGCGGGCCGCGATGTCGGCGTCTATACGGTTGCGCATGTCGTCTGCCGCCCGACGGTGGAAGAGGCGCAGGCCTACTACACGCGCTACGCCGTCACGATGGCCGATCACGAAGCCGTCGATGCCCATATGGCCGGCAAGAAGGAATTCTCCCAGTCGCATGACCCGCACGCCTATGACCGCTACCGGCAGCGCTTTGCCGGCGGCGCCGGCACTTATCCGTTGATTGGAACCCCTGAAAAGATTGCCGCCGATATGGCCGCCATCGCCGGGCATGGCTACCAGGGCATCGCGTTGTCCTTCGTCAACTACACCCAGGAACTGCCCTATTTCTGCGACCATGTTCTGCCGATTTTGAGACAGGCAGGACTGCGAGGATAAGGTCCGGTCGGTACCTGCTGGCGGGGGCTTTCGCAACTTCGTCATTCCAGGGCGGAGCAGGAGCGAAGCTCCGTCGCGGAGACCCTGGAATCCATTCCGTTGCCTCGGACGCAGGGCGCAGCGGAGCAGAACTCTGCACCGATGCGGCGCGTCGAAGTCACGGAATGGGATCCTCGGGTCTGCGCTGCGTCGCTATCGCTCCTTGCTCCGCCCGTGGATGACGAAGCGATCGTGCGCTTATTCCGGAATAACAGCCGTCGCCTGAATCTCAACCTTGGCCCGGTCCTCGACCAGCGCCACCACTTGCATCGCCGCCATAGCCGGGAAGTGTCGGCCGATCACGTCGCGATAGGCCTCGCCGATGCCTTTGAGGTTGCCGACATATTCCGCCTTGTCGGTAAAGTACCAGGTCATCGAGGTGATGTGCTGCGGCTCGCCGCCGGCTTCGGCGAGCACGGCAACGACATTGGCGAGCGTCTGGCGCACCTGGCCGACGAAGTCGTCGGTCTCGAACCGGCATTCGGCATTCCAGCCGACCTGGCCGCCGATAAAGACGAGCCGGCCATGCGCGGCCACACCATTGGCGTAGCCGATCGGTTTGGCCCAGCCTTCCGGCTGCAGGATGGTGTGCATGTCCAGTTCCCCCTGGTTCAAACTCGTTGTCACGCCCCGCCCATCACCTGCCTGGCGATGACCACTTTCTGCACGTCCGAGGCGCCCTCATAGATGCGCAGCGCCCGGATCTCGCGATAGAGGCTCTCGATGATGTGGCCCTTGCGCACGCCGTCGCCGCCATGCAGTTGCACCGCCTTGTCGATCACCTCCTGCGCCCTGTCGGTGGCGAAGAGTTTCGCCATCGCCGCCTCGCGCGTCACCCGCGCCGCGCCCATGTCCTTGGTCCAGGCGGCGCGGTAGATGAGGAGCGCAGCGGCGTCGACATCGAGCGCCATGTCGGCGAGGTGACCCTGCACCATCTGCAGCTCCGCCATCGGCGCGCCGAACAGTTTTCGCTCGGCCGCGCGTTTGATGCTTTCGTCCAGCGCGCGCCGCGCAAAGCCGAGGGCGGCCGCGCCGACCGTCGAGCGGAAGACGTCGAGCACCGACATGGCGATCCGAAAACCGTCGCCGGGCTTGCCGATCAGGCCGGAAGCCGGAACGCGCACATTGTCGAAGGACAGCCGCGCTAGAGGGTGAGGGGCGATGACCTCTAGCCGCTCGGCGACGCTGAGCCCCTTCGTCTCCGCCGGCACGACGAAAGCGGAAATCCCTTTCGCGCCGGGCGCCTCGCCGGTGCGGGCGAACACGACATAGAGATCGGCGATGCCGCCATTGGAGATCCAGGTCTTTTCGCCGCAAAGCAGATAGTTGCCGCCGTCGCGGACGGCGGTCATTTCCATGTTGGCGACGTCCGATCCTGAGCGTGGTTCGGAGAGCGCAAAGGCGGAGATCGCTTGGCCGGCCCGCGTCTTCTCCAGCCAGCGCTGCTGGTCCGGCGTGCCGAACAGCGTGATCGCGCCGGTGCCCAGGCCCTGCATGGCGAAGGCGAAATCGGCGAGCCCATCGTGGCGGGCAAGCGTCTCGCGCGTGATGCAGAGCGTGCGCACATCGAGCGGCGCGGGTTTGGCCGGGTCGAGCGCCGTCGGCTTCAGCCACCCGTCGCGGCCAAGCATCGCCACGAGCGCGCGGCAGGCGGCGTCGATACCGTGGTGGTCGACGGGGAGGTTTTTCGCGCACCAGGCGTCGAGATTTTCGGCGAGTTGGCGGTGGCGGTCTTCGAAGAAGGGCCATGAGAGGAAGGTGCGGTCAGGCATTTGCACCTCCGCAGTTCCGCGAGGCTTGCGCTCTACGGCGCCCCCCTCTGTCCTGCCGGACATCTCCCCCTCTCGGGGGGAGATTAGCAGCTCGGGCGCCGCCGCTATTCTTGCGAGGGGGGAGATTGGCGAAAGCGGACGTGAGATCTGATCTCCCCCCTTGTGGGGGAGATGTCCGGCAGGACAGAGGGGGGCGCTGTCCCGCCAGGATGCCCTTCTTAAACGGACACAACATCCTCAATTCCCCTCGAACACCGGCTTCTGCTTGGCCACGAACGCCTGATATGCCCGCTCGAAATCGCCGGTCTGCATGCATATCGCCTGCGCCTGCGCCTCGGCCTCGATTGCCTGGTCGAGGCCCATCGACCATTCCTGGTTGAGCTGCGTCTTGGTGATGCCGTGCGCGAAGGTCGGGCCGGAGACGATGCGCGCCGCCATGTCGAGCGCGTCGGCCTCGAGCACCGCGGCATCGACCAGCCGGTTGTAGAATCCCCAGCGCTCGCCCTCCCCCCCCGTCATCGTGCGGCCGGTGTAGAGCAGCTCGGCGGCGCGGCCCTGGCCGATGATGCGCGGCAGGATCGCGCAGGCGCCCATGTCGCAGCCGGCCAGCCCGACTCGGGTGAACAGGAAGGCGGTCTTTGCCTCCGGCGTGGCGATGCGGATATCTGAGGCCATGGCGATGATCGCGCCGGCGCCGACCGCGACGCCGTCGACGGCCGCGATGATCGGCTTGCCGCAGTTGAGCATCGCCTTGACGAAGTCGCCGGTCATGCGCGTGAAGGCGAGCAGCGCCTTCATGTCCATCTTGACCAGCGGCCCGATGATGTCGTGGACATCGCCGCCCGAGCAGAAATTGCCGCCATTGGGCAGGAACACCACGGCATCGATATCATCGGCATAGACGAGCTCGCGAAACGTGTCGCGCAGCTCGGCATAGCTGTCGAAGGTCAGCGGGTTCTTGCGCTCCGGCCGGTCCAGCCTGATTGTTGCGACTCGGCCTTCGACCTGCCAGAGGAAATGCTTCGGCTTGAGCTTGGCCATGGCGCTCATTCGCGTCCCTCCCAATTGCTGCGGAACGATTTCAGCATGCCGGTCAGCTGCCGCGCCTCGTCCTCGCTGACATTGCCGAGAAGCTCGCCGACCCAATTCTCATGCGCGGCGGCGATCGCGGCGAAAGATTTCGAGCCTTCCTCGGTCAGCCGCACCATGGAGGTGCGCCGGTCGCCGTTGCGGCGCGCGCGCATCACCAGCCCTTCGGAAACCAGCCGGTCGACGATGCCCGTCACATTGCCGTTCGACACCAGCAGGAAGCGCGACAGGTCGCTCATCAGCATGCCTTCCGGCGAGCGGTAGAGCGCCGCCATCACGTCGAAGCGCGGTAGCGTGGTGTCGAACTCCTTCTTCAGACGCTCGCGAAGCTCCGCCTCGATGGTGCGCGAGGCGCGCAGCAGGCGTATCCACAGCCGCAGCCTGTCCTTGCCCGGTCCGGCGGAAGTCGGTCCCGCTACCATGTCTCGCCTCCCGAGATCGAAATGGCCTGCCCGGTGATCGACCGCGCGGCGTCGCTGCACAGCCAAAGCACCGCCGCCGCAACCTCTTCTGGCTGGATGAAACGCCCTTGCGGGTTCGTCGCCGCAAGGCTCGCGCGCGCCTCGTCGGTGGAACGTCCGGTCTTCTCGACGATGCGCTGGACGGACTCCTCGAGCATCTCGGTTTCGACGAAGCCCGGACAGACGGCGTTGACGGTGACACCGGATTTGGCGGTCTCGGCAGCCAAGGCCCGCATCAGCCCGACAATGCCGTGCTTGGCCGCGACGTAAGGTGCGACATAGGCATAACCCTTGAGGCCCGCGGTCGAGGCAATGAAAACGATCCGGCCTGTCTTTCGCGCGAGCATTCCGGCGAGCGCCGGCCTCACGGTCAGGAAGGCGCCGGTGAGGTTGACGTCGAGCGTGCGCTGCCAGTCGGCCAGCGCGGTCTTGTGCGACGCCGCGCTGCCCGCCATGCCGGCATTGGCCACGACGATGTCGAAGGGTCCGCGCGCGGCTTCCGCCTTCTGGTGCACGTCCGCCATGTCGGCCTCGTTCGTGACATCGGCGGTGACGGCAAAGATGCGGTCGTTTTCCTTTGCAACCTCAGCCAGCGCCGCTTCGCGCCGCCCGCAGATGGTGACGGCCAAACCTTCTGCCGCCAGCACTTGCGCAATGGCTTTGCCGACGCCGGAACCGCCGCCGGTGACCAGTGCGTGCTTGCCGGCAATTTCGCGCACGGCGCTCATACCTTCAGCCCCACAGCCGCTTCACGCTCGGCCAGCCGGTAGATCTGGTCGCGTCCCGGCAGATAGGGATCGGGCCATTTGACGCCGCGGTCGCCGAGCGTCACCGCCGCGTGCAGCGTCCAGTAGGGATCGGCAAGATGCGGCCTGGCCAGCGCCACCAGATCGGCGCGGCCGGCCATCAGGATCGAGTTGGCGTGGTCCGGCTCGTAGATGTTGCCGACCGCCATCGTCGCCATGCCGACCTCGTTGCGGATGCGGTCGGAGAACGGTGTCTGGAACATGCGGCCATAGACCGGCTTGGCGGCGATCGAGGTCTGGCCGGCCGATACATCGCAAAGGTCGACGCCGGCTTCGTGCAGCATCTTCGCGATCTCGACCGCATCCGAAGGCGTGACGCCTTCGATGCCCACCCAGTCATTGGCCGAGATGCGCATCGAGATCGGCTTTTCGGCCGGCCACACGGCGCGCACCGCATGGAAGATTTCCAGCGGATAGCGCATGCGGTTTTCCAGTGAGCCGCCATAGTCGTCGGTGCGGCGGTTGGTCAGCGGCGTGATGAAGGCCGACAGCAGGTAGCCATGCGCGGCATGGATCTCCAGCATGTCGAAGCCGCAGCGCGCGGCCATCTCGGCCGAGGCGACGAACTGGTCGCGAACCAGATCCATGTCGGCGCGGTCCATCGCCTTCGGCACCTGGTTCTTCGGCGACCATGGCACGGCCGAAGGCGCCATCACCGGCCAGTTGCCGTCCGGCAGCGGCACGTCGTTTCCTTCCCAGCCGACCCGGGTCGAGCCCTTGGCGCCGGAATGGCCGATCTGGGCGCAGATCTTTGCTTCGGTCTCGGCATGGACGAAATCGACCAGCCGCTTCCAGGCGACCTCATGCTCCGGTCTGTAGAAGCCCGGGCATCCGGGCGTGATGCGCCCTTCCGGGCTGACGCAGGTCATCTCGATATAGAGCAGGCCAGCGCCGCCCTTGGCGCGCTCGGCATAATGCGAAAAATGCCAGTCGGTCGGGCAGCCGTCGACGGCCTTGTACTGCGCCATCGGCGAGACGACGATGCGGTTGCTGAGCGTCATGTCGCGCAGCTTGAACGGCGCGAACATCGGCGCGCGGCGTAAGCTGTTGCCGCCGGCGCCGGCCTTGCGCTGGAACCATTCTTCGGCGCCCGCCAGCCATTCGGCATCGCGCAAACGAAGGTTCTCGTGGCTGATGCGCTGCGACCGGGTGAGCAGCGAATAGTTGAATTGAACTGGATCTAAACCGAGATATCGTTCGACTTCTTCGAACCATTCCAGCGAATTGCGCGCCGCCGATTGCAGCTTCAGCACCTCGGTGCGCCGCGCATCCTCATATTTGCGGAAGGCCGCATCGAGGTCCGGCTCGGACTCGACATAGTCGGCGAGCGCCACCGCGCTCTCCAGCGCGAGCTTGGTGCCGGAGCCGATGGAGAAATGCGCTGAAGCCGCCGCGTCACCCATAAGCGCCAGGTTCTTGTACGACCAGCGCTCGCACAGCACGCGCGGGAAGTTGATCCAGGCGGACCCGCGAATGTGGTTGGCGTTGGTCATCAGCGGATGGCCGCCGAGATGCTTTGCGAAAATGCGTTCGCAGACCGCGATCGATTCCTGCTGCGTCATCTGGCCGAACCCGAACGCAGCCCAGGTCGCTTCGCTGCATTCGACGATGAAGGTCGCGGTCTCGCTGTCGAACTGATAGGCATGCGCCCACACCCAGCCATGCTCGGTCTTCTCGAAGATGAAGGTGAAGGCGTCGTCGAATTTCTGCGTGGTGCCCAGCCACACGAACTTGCATTTGCGGGTGTCGACGTCGGGCTTGAAGACGTCAGTGAAGGCCGCGCGTGACTTCGAGTTCAACCCGTCGGCGGCGACCACCAGGTCATGCGTTTCCATAAAGGGTTTCGGGTCGGAGATATCGGTCTCGAACATCATCTTGATGCCGAGCTCGCGGGCGCGCCGCTGCAGGAGGATCAGGAGCCGCTTGCGGCCGATGCCGCAAAAGCCATGGCCGGAAGAAACCGTGCGCACGCCGTCGTGAATGACGGCAATGTCGTCCCAATAGGCGAAATGCTTCTTGATCCAGACGGCGCTGACCGGGTCGTTCCTGGTCAGGTTCTCCAGCGTCTCCGCCGACAAGACCACGCCCCATCCGAACGTGTCGTCGGCGCGGTTGCGCTCATAGACCGTCACCTCATGCGCGGCATCGCGCAGCTTGAGCGAGATGGCAAAATAGAGGCCGGCTGGTCCGCCGCCGAGAACCGCAACCTTCATGTCTTGCGATCTCCTCTAGAGCAATTCCAGGAAAAATGCGTAACGGTTTTCCATCCGGAATTGCATGAAACGCTCTAAGGCATCGGGAACGCCGGCAGGCCGGCGACCCAACTGTCAGTATCGCGCTGGCTGGCGATTATTTCAAGCTTAAAGTTTTATAATTGAATGATCGCCGCCGGCCTGGCGCTTGGTCGGATACTCTCCAAAGCACCGTCTCCTGCAGCCGGCCCTTCCTTCACCAGTCCAATCCGGCTCTTCGCGCCCTCGGCGCCGGCCACAACCAGTCCGGATCGATTTCCGGGAGCGGAATGGCGGCGAGCAGGTCGCGCGTGTAGGTCTCCTTCGGGTTCTCGAACAGCGCGTCGGTGGCGCTGGCCTCGACGATCCTGCCTTCGCGCATGACGATGACTTGCTGGCAGAGCCGCCGGATCACCGACAAATCGTGGCTGATAAAGGCGACCGTCAGCCCCATCTCGGCCGCCAGCTTTTCCAGCAGCGTCAGGATCTGCGCCTGCGTCGAGACGTCGAGGCCGGAGACGATCTCGTCGGCCAGCACGAATTTCGGCGAGAGCGCCAGCGCCCGTGCGATGCCGACGCGCTGGCGCTGGCCGCCCGACAATTCATGGCGGTAGCGGCTGGCAAAATTCTGCGGCAGGCCGACGCGCTGCAAGGCTTCCGCGACGCGTTCCTTCAGCCTGTCGCCAAGGCCGTTCTGCCTCAAGGGTGCGGCGATGATGTTGAAGATCGTATGCCGCGGATTGAGCGATGACATCGGATCCTGGAAGATCATCTGCAGGTCGCGGCGCAGCGGCCTGAGCTCGGCTTCCGAAAGACGGCTGATGTCGCGCCCCTCGAAGGTGATCGAGCCGTCGCTCGGCTCGATCAGCCTGACCAGCGCGCGGCCAAGCGTCGACTTGCCGGAGCCGGACTCGCCGACGATGCCGGTGACCGATCCTTTCGGAAGATCGAAGTCGAGCCCTTTCAGGACCTCGGCCAGCGGCGCGCGGCCGATCAGCGGCTTGCGCGTCATGTCGGGCAGCGCCACCTTCAGCCCGCGCACGGAAAACAGCGGCTCAGCCATGGCCGGGCCGCCAGGCATGGTCGGCGGCGGCAATCTCCACGGCCAACCCGGCGAGCACGCTTTCGTCCACCGGCTTCAGCGAAGCAAACGGTTCGGTGTAGCGCGGTGTCGCCGCCATCAGCGCCCGCGTATAGGGGTGCTCCGGTGCCGCAAACAGCGCCTCGGTCTCAGCGTCCTCGACCACCTTGCCGGCATAGAGCACCGACACTTTCTGGCTGATCTTGGCGACGACGCCGAGGTCGTGGGTGACGAACAGGATCGCCGTGCCGTGGTCGCGCTGCAGTTGCGCGATGAGCCGCAGGATCTGCTTCTGCACCGTCACGTCCAGCGCCGTCGTCGGTTCGTCGGCGACGATCAGCCTGGGCTCCGCCGCGAATGCCGCCGCGATCAGCACGCGCTGCCGCATGCCACCGGACAACTCATGCGGATAGCTTTTCAGCACGCGCTCGGGATCGCGGATCTGCACCTCGTCGAGCAACTGCCGTATGCGCGTATCGGCCCTCTCGCCGGTCCAGCCGAGGATGCGCACCAGCCGGTCGGTCATTTGCGCGCCGATGCGGCGCGACGGGTTGAGCGCGGTGAGCGGATCCTGCGGGATCAGCGCCGTGCGCGCGCCTATCAGGGTCCGCCGCGCCTTCGGATCGAGGCGGCCGAGGTCCTCGCCCTCGATCAGCATCTCGCCTTCGACGATGCGCACGCTTTTCGGCAGCACGCCGAGCACCGCCTTGCCGATCATCGTCTTGCCGGCGCCGCTCTCGCCGACCAGCGCGCGCACCTCGCCCGGCTGGACGGCAAGGGACACGGAGCGCAGCACGCGCTGGCCGTTGGGCAGCACGGCGCTCAAGCCGCGGATGTCGAGACATGGTTCCCTATTGGCGCTCATCGCAGCACCGGATCGAAACGCGCTTTCAGCGCTTCGCCGAATTGGCTGAAGGAGAGCACTGTCAGGATCAGCGTGATCAGCGGGAACACCAGCACCCACCAGGCCTGGTGGATCGACAGCCGACCCTCGGCGATGATGCTGCCCCAGGTCGGGTCGTCGGTCGAGATCGACAGATTGACGAAGGAGAGGATCGCCTCGACGATCACGGCGATGCCCATTTCGAGCGACAGCAGCGCCACCACCGACGGCAGCACATTGGGCAGCACTTCGCGCAGCATGATGCCCATGCGGCCATAGCCGGCAATGCGCGCGTTCTCGACATAATCCATGCGTGCCTGGCTCATCGCCTCGGCGCGGATCACGCGGCAGAAGCGCGTCCAGTCGATGATCGCAATCGCAAGGATGACGGAGCTCAAGCCGGTGCCCAGCACCGCGACCAGAAGGATCGCGAACAGCACCGGTGGGAACGCCATCCAGACATCGACGATGCGCGAGATGATGCGGTCGGGCCAGCCGCCGAAATAGCCGGCGATCAGCCCCAGCGCCGAACCGAGAATGCAGGCGGACGTCGCCGCCGCGAAGGCGACGATGAAGGCGATGCGGCCGCCGAAAATCAGTCGCGACAACAGATCACGTCCAAGGCTGTCGGTGCCGAGCCAATAGCCGGGTTCGGCGCCGTCAAGCCAGAAGGGCGGCAGCCGCTCCAGCATCAAATCCTGCGCCAGCGGGTCCTGCGGCGCGATCAATGGCGCGAATATGGCCGCGAGCAGTGCCAGCAGCAGCCAGCCGCCGGCCAGCCACAGCCGCGGGCTCAGGCCGCGTCGGGCGATGCGCGCCTCATCCATGGCGCAGCCTCGGATTGAGCAGCGCATAGGTCATGTCGACGGCGAGGTTGATCAGCACGAAGAGCAGCGCGAACACCAGCACGATGCCCTGGATCAGCGGCAGGTCGCGGTTGATGACTGCGTCGATCGCCATGTTGCCGAGGCCTTCATAGGAAAACAGCCGCTCGACGATGACGGTGCCGCCGATAAGGAAGGTGAACTGAACGCCGACCAGTGTCAGTGTCGGCAGCGCCGCATTCTTGAGCGCCTCGCGCAGGATCACCTGCGTCTCGGAAAACCCCTTCACGCGCGCCAGCACCACATAGTCGAGGTCGAGCACTTCCTTCAGCGACTGTTTCAAGAGCTGCGCGATGATCGCCGCGAGCGGCAGCGCCAGTGCCACGGCCGGCATCAGCATGTGTTTCAGCAGATCCCAGGTGAGATCGAAGCGCAGCCTGAGAATGCTCTCGGCCAAATAGAACTGGGTGGCGAAGGGCAGATCGAGCTGCGGCGAAACCCGGCCGGAGATGTCGAACACCGGCACCAGCACGCCGAACAACAGGATCAGCACCAGGCCCCACAGGAAATCGGGAATGGAAAGCGTCGCGCCGCTGGCGACGTCGATACCGGCCTCTATCGCCGTGCCGCGTGAGCGCGCGCCGAGGATCGCGGCGGTAGTGCCGATCGCGATCGCCATCAGCAGCGCGACCGTCGCAAGCTCCAGCGTCGCCGGCAGCCGGTTGAACACCAGGCCGAGGACGTCCTGGCGCAATGATATCGACGTGCCGAAATCGCCATGCAGCACGCCGCCGAGCCAGATGAAGAACTGCTGCACGATGCTCTTGTCGAGCCCATAGAGCGCGCGCAGCCGCGCAATGTCGTCATTGCTGGCGCCGGGCGGCAGCATCATGGCGATCGGATCGCCGGGCGCGACGCGGATGACGACGAAGACGACGATGGCGACGCCGAACAGCGTCACCAGCATCGTCAACAGACGAACGAGGAACCTTTGCAGCAGCATGCGCCCATATGCCTGGATCAAAATGCGCGCCGTCTTGCGGACGGCGCGCCTGGCAATCCAAGACCGTTGATCAGACGGCCGGGGTCATCAGCGCCGGCAGCAGCGCGCCGGACACGTGCTGCACGACATTGACCTTCTTCGAATGCACGATCGGTTGCGCATATTGGATCAGCGGCAGCACATAGGCCTGCTCGGCGATGTATTTGTCGACGGCCTTCCAGCCGGCGATGCGCTTGGCCTCGTCCTTTTCGCCCCACAGCGGGTTGATCATGTCGACAAGGTCCTTGCTGTCCCAAACCGAATGCGGGCTCGGGCCATACATGGCGAAACCGGTCGAGGTGGTCGGATCGCCGATCGAGTTGCCCCAATTGTAGAAAGCGGCCGGCGCCAGCTTGTCGGCGGCGCGCAGCTCGTAATGCTTGGCGATCTCGTAGACCTCGATATTGGCCTCGATGCCGACCTTGCGCCACATGCCAACGATCGCCTGGATCATCTCGTAGTCCTTGGGCTTGAAGCCCTTGGTCGTCTGGATGGTGAACTTGACCGGCTTCTTGGGCGAATAGCCGGATGCGGCGAGCAACTCCTTGGCCTTTTCCGGATTGTGCTCGACCTTGATCGATGGATCGAAGGCCGTGTATTCCGGCGTCTCCAGCGTCGCGATCGGCTGGCCGTAGCCGCGCAGCAGCCGCTTGACCAGAAGCTCCTTGTCCACAGCCATGACGGCCGCCTGGCGGACATTCTTGTCCAGCATCGCCTCGATGTCGTTGAAGAAGATCATGCCGATGTCGGAAACATTCTTGACCGAGCCGGCAAGTCCGTCCTTGGCAATCAGCCGGTCATATTCCTCATAGGGGATTTCGAGCGTCACCTGCGAGGAGCCGGATTCGATCTCGGCGACGCGGCTCGCCGCGTCGGTGACGAATTTGATCGTCACGTTCTCGAAGGCCGGCTTGGTGCCCCAATAATGCGGATTGGCCTTCAGCCGCAGGAAGGCGTTGCGCTCGAACTTGTCGACCATATAGGGCCCGGTGCCGATCGGCGCCTTCTCGAAGCCTTCCGCGCCGACCTTCTCGTAATAAACCTTCGGCAGGATGTAGCCGGTCAGGAACGACATCCATTTGAAATAGACCGGGTCGAACTGCACGACGTCGCCGGTGATCTTGTTGCCGTCGATCT
Source organism: Mesorhizobium sp. B2-6-2 (assembly GCF_006440615.1). Taxonomy (NCBI): domain Bacteria; kingdom Pseudomonadati; phylum Pseudomonadota; class Alphaproteobacteria; order Hyphomicrobiales; family Phyllobacteriaceae; genus Mesorhizobium; species Mesorhizobium sp. B2-6-2. The sequence goes on from NZ_VFUG01000001.1 coordinate 682,207, forward strand.
TGAAGTTGTTGACGTTCTTCCAGACGAACTGGATTGGGTTGCCGGTCTTCTCGTCACCGGCGCGGGTCAGCGACCACACCACGTCCTCGGCCGTGAAGGGCGAGCCGTCATGCCATTTCACGCCGTCGCGCACCGTCATCGTCACCTTGGTGCGATCGTCGTTCCAGCCCCATTCGGTGAGCAGTCCAGGCGTGAAGGAAAGGTCCGGCTTCTGCCCGATGATCTGGTCGAACACCGACTGATAAAGCCCCTGGATGGTCGGATTGACGGCCGAGGGTCCGGTCGTCGGGTCCCAGGACGGCAGGTTGACGTTGTAGGCGATGGTGAGCTCGTCCGCCGCCTTTGCCGCCTTCGGCAGGCCGAGCGTGGCAGCGCCAATCGCTGCGGCGCTATATCCGAGAAGGTCGCGTCTGTTGATGGTCATGGTCGTTCCCCTTGTTGGTTATCATTTGTCCGCGCGGCGTTCTCATTCGGTGGTGGGCAACCCGCGCCTTGTCCATCCCGGAATTCTAGCTCTTTGTTGGAGCATGATCTTTCTCCGAAACCGGTTCCTACGTTTCGGCATCATGCTCTAGTTCCCTCCCAGCTGTTGGGCGAGCATGAAACCCGAGCCCGCGCCCGTGCCGGCGCCGGGCCATGTCGCCGCGCCGGTGAGAAAGAGGTTCGAGACCGGCGTGTTCCAGCGCGCGTAGCCGCGCGCCGGACGGAAGAGGAAATTCTGCGCCAGGTGGTGGCTGCCACAGATCTGGTCGCCGCCGACGAGGTTCGGGTTCTCGCGCTCGAGGTCGAGCGGCGAGAAGATCGCGCGGCCAAGGATCTTTTTGCGCAGTTCCGGCGCATAGCTCTCTAGGATGTCGAGCACGCGCTCGGCATAGGCGTCCTTGACCGCGTCCCAATGCGCGGGCCCGATCTTGCCGGCGGCATCGCCGAGGATCTCCGCCGGCAGCATGCGCACCTGCACCCACAGCACATGCTTGCCTGGCGGTGCGCGCGACGGATCGACAGCCGTCGGCTGGCCGACGACCAGCACCGGCTGCTCAGGCAGCTGGCCGGCGATCGCCTGCTGATAGACGCGCGACATGGCGTCGAGCGACGGCGCCAGATGCACATAGGCGAACTGGCGAAGCTCGGCGCCGGCGCTCCAGTCGGGCAAGTCGTCCAGCGCCATATGGATCATCATCGTGCCCGGCGCGTGGCGGAATGTCCTCATCGCCACATCGAAGCCGGCGTCGCCGGAGCCGTTGGGCAGAAGCTTGCCCGGAAGCGCTCCTGGCGCGACGCCGGCAATGACGGCCTTGCTCGCGACATGGGTTTCGCCGGATGCCAGGCGCACGCCGGTCGCCTTGCCGCCGGCCACCGTGATCTCGGCGACTTCCGCTCCAGTGACGATCCTGCCTCCGGCAGCGGTCACCATGCCGGCCAGCGCTCGGATGACGGTGTCGGCGCCGCCCTTGCCGAGCACCATGCCGAAGCTTTGATTGGCCATCGATTCCAGGTAAGGGAACACGGCGCCGCCGGCGATGTCGGGGGCGAAATCGAGATGCATGCCCCAGGCCGCGAGCGTCGTGCGAACATGCGGCATTTCGAAATTCTCCTCCAGCCATGCGCGCGGCGATGACAACAGCAATCGAGCCGTATCGAGCGCGCCGGCCAAGCCCTTCTTGCGCCACAGGTTCCAGCCCGTGCCGGCAAGCGCCCTTGCGCTCATCGGCGAGCCCAGCAGGCGGAACAGATGCTCGGCCTCGCCCGGAAAGGCGCCGACCAGCCGGCGCCATGTGGCCGCGTCCGCGGCCGAGAAAGCGGCCAGTCGCGCCACCGTCTTTTCGAGATCATTGCTGACGCCGAACCATGTCCCGTCCGGGAAGGCGCTGGCGAAGCAATCGGCCGCGGGCGCGAATTCCAGTCCGTGGATTTTCAATTCATTTGCATATTTCCGGTGGAAGGCGGAGCCGGCGAAGAGGCTCAAATTCATCGCGCCGAAATCGTGCCGGAAGCCGGGAAGCGTGTACTCGGCGGTCCGTATCGCGCCGCCGATCGCTTCGCTGCGCTCGAAAACCGCTATTTTCCAGCCTCTGAGCGCCAGATGCGCGGCGCATGCCAGACTGTTGTGGCCTGCCCCGACAAAGATGGCGTCGAACTCGCTCACGCCCCGCCCCAAAAATGCTTTATGCTTAAAGATAATTGCAGATGCATATGTTTTCGTCTAGTAGGTATATTAAGGGCCGCAACGAGCCTTGAAGGTCACGAACAAGAGGGAACAAAAGACCATGGACACGCAGAAACTCCTCGGCGAGGTCGCCAGCCAGCTGCTTTCGGGCGCCATCAAGGTGGTCGACCTGACGGCGCCGCTCGGGCCGAGCACGCCGCTGATCAAGCTGCCGCCGGAGCTCGCCGTCGACACGCCGAAGGTCGAGATCCACGAGATCTCCAAATACGACAAGAACGGCCCGTGGTGGGCCTGGAACTGGCTGAAGCTCGGCGAGCATTCGGGCACGCATTTCGACGCGCCGCAGCACTGGATCACCGGCAAGGACTATCCGGACGGCGCCACCGACACCATTCCGGCGCAGAACTTCATCGGCCCGGTCAACGTCATCGACTGCTCGAAAGAATCCGCCGCGGACCACGATTTCCTGCTCACCGTCGACCACATCAAGGCCTGGGAAGCCAGGCACGGCGCCATCAACCCCGGCGAGTGGGTTGTGATGCGCACCGACTGGTATAAGCGCAACGGCTCGGAAGCCGAGTTCCTCAATGCCAACGAAACCGGCCCGCACACGCCCGGCCCGACCGCGGAAGCCATCCAGTTCCTGATATCCAAGGACATCAAGGGCTGGGGCTCGGAGACGATCGGCACCGACGCCGGCAAGGCCGGCGGCATGGAGCCGCCATTCCCGGCCCACACGCTGATGCACAAGGCCAACCGCTATGGCCTGGCGAGCCTCTGCAACCTCGACCAGCTGCCGCCGAAAGGCGCGATCCTGATCGCCGCGCCGCTCAAGATCGAGCACGGCACCGGCAGCCCGATCCGGGCATTGGCGCTGGTGCCGGGCCAATAGGCGAGGCGGCGGTCTTCGGGAGAAGATCATGCTTGCGGGCGAAACTCTGATGACGAAGTGGGGGCGACCATCCCGTGGCGTCAGCGCTCTACGGCGCCCCCCTCTGTCCTGCCGGACATCTCCCCCACTTGGGGGGAGATTGGCAGTTTCGGCGCCTAGCTCGATCCTGGGACGTGGACAATTGGCGAAAGCCGCGATGACGGCTGATCTCCCCCCTCGTGGGGGAGATGTCCGGCAGGACAGAGGGGGGCGCGAAGGAACTCGGCTTCGCGCGATTGACGCCCTCGTACCCGCGAGCCTCCAATGACCGCCCCCGATCACATCATCGTCGGTAGCGGCATCAACGCCCTCGTCTGCGCGGCGATGCTTGGCGCCAAGGGCGCGAACGTGCTCGTGCTCGAGCGCAACGACCGCATCGGCGGCTGCGTGCGCACCGAGGAGGTCACGGCGCCAGGCTTCGTCCATGACGTGATGGCCACGACCTTCGTGCTGTTCATCACCTCGCCGGCCTTTGGCGCGCTCGGCAAGGACCTTGCGCGGCATGGGCTGGAGTTCTGCCACACCGCCACCCCGACGGGCGTGCTCACGCCCGACGGCAGCCATGCCGTGCTCACCACCGACCGTGCCGCCAACATCGCGGCGCTGAACAAGATCGCCGGCGACGGCGACCGCCACGGTGCTGACGTCAGTAGCGTCGAGCGCAATGCGGGGCTGCTCTTCGGCCTGCTCGGCGGCGCGCTCTGGTCCTATCCGACGACCAAGCTCATCGCCGGCGAGGCCTGGCGGCGCGGCCCGCGCGATCTTGCCGCTTTCATGGGCGAGGCGCTGGTGCCCGCGAGGGCTTGGTTGGAAACGACTTACACATCCGACATCGTCCGCGCGCTCTGGGCGCCCTGGGTGTTGCATGCCGGGCTCGGCCCGGAAGACGCCTTCTCCGGCCAGATCGCCAAGGTCATCGCCTTCGCGCTGGAGGCCGCCGGCGCGCCGATCGTCAAAGGCGGCGCGAAAAACCTGCTCGCCGCCTTCGAGGCGCTGATCAGGGAACGCGGCGGCGAGATCCGCGTCAACGCCGACGTCGTCTCGATCGTCCAGACCGGCGGACGCGCCAGCGGCGTGCGGCTCGCCTCCGACGAGACGCTGACAGCGGCGAAAAGCGTCATCTGCTCGGTCACGCCGACGCAGCTCTACGGCCGCCTGCTCGGCGACACGGCTCCAAAATGCGATGTCGAAGCGACGCGCGTTTATCGCTACGGCAAGGGCAATTTCCAGATCCACTATGCGCTGGACAAGCCGCCGGCCTGGCGCGGCGAGGGCCTCGACAAGGTGGCGCTGCTGCATCTGACGCCGGGTTTGGATGGCGTGTCGAAAGCCTGCAACGAGGCGGTGCGCGGCCTGCTGCCGGAAGTGCCGACCATCTGCGTCGGCCAGCCGCACGTGCTCGACCCGTCGCGCTGCCCCGATGGCAAGGCAATCCTGTGGCTGCAACTGCCGGAGGCGCCGCGCCACATCAAGGGCGATGCCGCCGGCAAGCTTGAAGCGCCGGCCGACGGCCGCTGGAGCGACGCGCTGCGCGAGGCCTATGCAGACCGCGTCGAGGCGATCCTCGCCAACCACATCGACGGTTTCCGCGAGACGGTCATTGCGCGCCGCGCCTATTCGCCGGCCGATCTCGAAGCCATGAACGTCAACCTTGTCGGCGGCGATCCCTATGGCGGCTCGTCGACCATCGACCAGTCCTTCCTATGGCGGCCGTTCAAGGCCAGCCGCAACCACGAGACCGGCATCAAGGGTCTCTATCACATCGGCGCCTCGACCCATCCGGGCGCGGGCCTCGGCGGCGGCTCCGGCTTTCTGCTGGCGGGGAGGCTGTGATGGAACAGAAGCTCGCCGAAAAGCGCCAGCGCATCTCGACCCTCGGCCAGATCGGCCTGCAGCAATTCGCGCCCTATCTGATGAACCGCATCATGGGCCGCTACAACGCCACTTTGCGCGACGACTTCCGCAAGCAGGGCCTGACCATCCCGCAGGTGCGCACGCTCGCCGTGCTGTCGGTCGCCGACGGCGTCACCGTCAACGACCTGTCGGTCTACACGGTCATCGAGCAGTCGACCTTGAGCCGCACGCTCGACTCGCTGGAAGGCCAAGGCCTGGTGCGGCGCGAGCAGGGCGTCACCGACAGCCGCATCCGCCATGTTTTTCTTACCGGTGACGGGCGAGCGCTGTTCACCCGCGCCTGGCCCGCAATGCATGACGCTTTCGAAGCCATGTTCGACGGTATCGACGATGCCGAATACGCCGCGCTGATCGCGACGCTGCAAAAAATGCTGAAGAACATCCGCAAGCACGAGATCTAGATGTACGCGCCGCCCGTGGCAGCGGGAAGACGGCAACGGAAGGAGGCGGAGATGGCCGAACGGTCTTTTGCCAAGGAAGTTGAAAAGCTGAGGCTTGGCGCCGGCGAGGAATTCGCCGGCGAGGGCATCCTCGCCATCACCAAGGCGCTCTTGCAATGCGGCGTCGGCTATGTCGGCGGCTACCAGGGCGCGCCGATCAGCCATCTGATGGACGTTCTGGCCGACGCGCAGGACATCCTGGGCGAGCTCGGCGTGCATTTCGAGGCGAGCGCTTCCGAAGCGACTGCTACCGCCATGCTTGCCGCCTCCGTGCATTACCCGATCCGGGGCGCGGCCACATTCAAGTCGACGGTCGGCACCAATGTCGCATCCGACGCGCTCGCCAACCTGGCGTCCGGCGGCGTCACCGGCGGCGCGCTGATCATCGTCGGCGAGGACTATGGCGAGGGCTCCTCGATCATGCAGGAGCGCAGCCATGCCTTCGCCATGAAGAGCCAGGTCTGGCTGCTCGACCCGCGCCCGAACCTGCCCTCGATCGTCAAGGCGGTCGAGGACGGCTTCGAGCTGTCCGAGGTGTCGAACACGCCGGTGATGCTGCAGGTGCGAATCCGCTGCTGCCACGTCCACGGCCATTTCATCGCCAAGGACAACAAGCGCCCGCCGATGTCTGTCGCCGATGCGCTTACCGCGCCCCGCCGCGACACCGGCCGCATCGTGCTGCCGCCCGCCTCGTTCCTGCATGAGAAGGAAAAGGTAGCCAAGCGCTGGCCGGCGGCAGTCGATTTCATCAAAAACCGCAAGATCAACGAGATCTTCGGCTCGGACCATGGCTCGGTCGGCATCGTCATGCAGGGCGGCATGTATAATTCGGTCATCCGCGCGCTGCAGCGGCTCGGCCTTGCCGACACTTATGGCGAGACCGACGTGCCGCTTTACGTGCTCAACGCCGTCTACCCGCTGGTCGACGATGAGTTTCTCGCCTTCTGCGAAGGCAAGCAGGCGGTGCTGGTCGTCGAGGAAGGCCAGCCCAATTATATCGAGCAGGCCTTTGCCGCGATGCTGCACAAGGCCGGGCGCGGCACGAAGCTGGTCGGCAAGGAACATCTGCCGATGGCCGGCGAATATACCGGGCAGGTGATGCTCGACGGCATCGGCTCCTTCCTGCGGGCGCACGCGCCGCATCTGCTGCCGGGCGAGGTGCGCGCGCCGAACAAGGCGGGCGAGGGCGTCGACACGGCCGACCTCATCAATGTCGTTCCTGGACGTCCGCCGGGCTTCTGCATCGGTTGCCCGGAGCGGCCGATATTCGCCGCGACGAAGCTGGTCGAGCAGGAGCTCGGCAAGCATCACATCGCCTCCGACATCGGCTGCCATCTGTTCTCGATCATGCCGCCTTTCGAGCTCGGCGCCACCACCATGGGCTATGGGCTCGGGCCGGCCTCGGCTTCCGCCTTCAACTCGCCCGACGCCAAACGCCGCTCGATCTCCTTCGTCGGCGACGGCGGCTTCTGGCACAACGGGCTGACCTCCTCGATCGGCAATGCTGTCTTCAACAAGAATGACGGCGTCATCGTCATCGTCGACAATTTCTACTCCGCCGCCACCGGCGGCCAGGACATCCTGTCCTCGCGCGCCAACAACCGCACCAAGTCGACCAAGCATCCGATCGATGAAGCGGTGAAGGGCATGGGCGTCAAATGGCTGCGCCACATCGACCGCACCTATGATGTCGGCAAGATGCAAGCCGCGCTGCGCGAGGCGCTGACCACCGAGGAGAAGGGGCCGAAGGTCATCGTCGCCTCGTCCGAATGCATGCTCAACCGCCAGCGCCGCGAGAAGCCGCTGGTCGACAAGGCGATTAAGGGCGGCGAGCGCGTGGTGAAACCGAAATTCGGCGTCGACGAGGACATCTGCACCGGCGACCACGCCTGCATGCGGCTGTCCGGCTGCCCGTCTCTGTCGGTCAAGTCGCTCGACGATCCGCTGCGCGACGATCCTGTCGCCTCGATCGACCAGAATTGCGTCGGCTGCGGCAATTGCGGCGAGGTGGCGGATGCGGCCGTGCTCTGCCCGTCCTTCTACCGCGCCGATGTCGTCCACAATCCCGGCCGCTGGGACCGTTTCCTGGAAGCCGCGCGCCGCGCCGCGATCGGCCTGTTGCAGCGCCGCCGGGAGAGCCGCCGCTTGATGTTCGCCGATGCTTGACCCCAGCGCAGCGCTGCGCCCGAAGACGGGCGCTTCAAACGACGAGCGGGTGATAAAACTCGCCGTGCTCGCGGTCGGCGGGCAGGGCGGCGGCGTGCTCGCCGACTGGATCACCGACGTCGCCGAGCGCAACGGCTATATCGCCCAATCGACCTCCGTGGCTGGCGTCGCCCAGCGCACCGGCGCCACGATCTATTATATCGAGATGGCCCGCGACACCGGCCGGCTGCCGGTCTTCGCGCTGTCGCCGTCGCAGGGCGACGTCGATATCCTGATCGCCGCCGAGCTGATGGAAGCCGGCCGCGCCATCATCCGCGGTTTCGTCACGCCCGAGCGCACGACGCTGATCACGTCTTCGCACCGTATCGCCGCCGTCTCGGAAAAGATCGAGCCGGGCGACGGCCGCGCCTCGTCGGAAAAGGTGCACGCGACGGCCCAAGCGGCGGCCAGGCGCTTCATTGCCTTCGACATGGAAAAGATCGCCGCCGACAACGGCACCATGATCTCGGCCAGCCTGCTTGGCGCGCTGGCCGGTTCCGACGCGCTGCCCTTCACCCGCGAAACTTACGAGCAGGCGATCGGCGCCGGCGGCCGTGGCGTCAAGCCGAGCCTCGCCGCCTTCGGTGCGGCTTACGACCGCGCGCGCGGGATCGCGGCAGCGCCGGCCGGCGAAAAGGCGGCGGCGGAACCCGCCGTTGCCCAGCCCAAGTCGACGGCGAAGGTCAGTGGACCGGAAACCCTCGTCAAGGGCTGGCAGACGCTTGCCGCCCGCGTCGCGCTGCTGCCGGAACCGCTGCGCGACATGGCCGAGCGCGGCCTGAAGAAGGTCGTCGATTACCAGGACATCGCCTATGGCGGCGAATATCTCGACCGGCTGGACAAGGCGGTGGCGCTGGACAATGCGGAGCGCGGCTACACGCTGTCGGTCGCCGCGGCAAAGCATCTCGCCAACGCCATGTGCTACGACGACATGATCCGCGTCGCCGATTTGAAGACGCGCTCGACCCGTGACAAGCGGGTGCGCAAGGAGGTTGGCGTCAAGGAAGGCTCGGTCCTGCAGGTGACCGAATATTTCCATCCGCGCATCGAGGAATTCTGCGGCACGCTGCCGGCGGGGCTCGGAAGCTACATCGAGAACCGGCCCAAGCTCGCCGCTTTCCTCGACCGCCGCATCAATCGCGGCCGCCACATCCGCACCGACAGTTTCACCGGCTTCGCCATGCTGTGGTTCATCGGCGGGCTGCGCCGCTGGCGCCGCCGCCTGCTGCGCCATCGGATAGAGGTCGCGCATTTGGAGCGCTGGTACGACCTGGCGCTCGGCTATGTGCGGCAGGATTATGCGCTTGCCACCGAAATCCTGAACTGCCGCCGGCTGATCAAGGGCTACAGCGACACCCATGCCCGCGCCCGGTCGAAATTCGACCGCGTGCTCTCGGCGCTTCCCATGCTCAAGGGCAGGGATGACGCCGCCGACTGGATCCGCCGCCTGCGCGAGGCGGCGCTGAAGGACGAAAAGGGCGACATGCTGGACGGCGCGCTGAAGACCGTGGCGACGCTGGGCGGATAGCCGGCTTAATAACCGTCGAGCAGCCTATTCGCTCGCCTCCCGTCCCGAGACTTGTTCGACGAGGATCCGGAAAAAGACGTGCGGCAGGCTGTCCGACACTGGAGGCGCGACGGGCTTGAGCGCGCCGGGTTCCCACCACTCCGTGTGCTTGCTCAGCACCGCCCATGCATGGTCGCGCTGGACCTTGTGACCGACCCGGTCCGGCAGTTCCTCATAGCGGCCCTCGACGATCACGCTTCTCCAGCCGCGCCCTTGCGTGTGCTCTTGAACCTGCGCGCAGACCAGGGGGTTCTCCCGCATCCAGTCGATCTTCTTGCCCAGCAGGGAGAAGGCATAGAGGTGGCTGTCGGCATAGGCGTAGTTGAAGGGCACGACGTAGGGCTGCCCATCCTTCGCGCAGGCCAGATGTCCGGTGCGGTTGGCCGCCAGAAATTTCGTGCATTCCAGGGTGGAGAGTGTGCGGATCATCATCGGCATGATCTCCCGTTTTCAGCCGGCCTTCGGCCTCGAGAATTTTTGTCGGTCGGTTCTTCCAATGCTAGCTCAGGACGCGTCCTGTCTCGTTGATATGGATCAATTCGTTATGGGCGAAGGCCAGCCATGCTTTGCAGAGCCGCACCGACCGAAACTGCGTGGCGAATTGGTCTAACGAAGATGTGATCCAAACCGCTCCGACGGAATTCGGCTCTGTCCTCCGTTTCACGGCGGTAGGGATAATTACGGAGACGAACCTTATGATGACGAGATATTTTCTGCCTCTCGCGATGGCCGCCGGCACGTTGCTGCTGTCCAGTGTCGGCTCGCAGGCTATGCCGATGGCCAAGCCAGCTGCTTCGCCGCTGCCCATCGAAGCCGTCGGCTGGCGCTGCGGTCCCGGCTGGCACGTGAACCGTTGGGGCAGATGCGTGCCCATCGGCCGCCGGTTCATCCGGCCGGTACGCCATTGGCATCCTGGTTTCTGGTATCACGGCCGTTGGCACCCCGGCTATTGGAGCTGATGATCCGTCGAGAGGATCGACGCCCGCGCTTGAGACGGCGCGGGCGTTTTGTTGAGGTTCCCGCGCGAGGGTTCAGACAGGCCAAAGAGAGAGAAGCCGGCGGGACAGCGCCCCCCTCTGTCCTGCCGGACATCTCCCCCACGAGGGGGGAGATCAGCCGTCACGCCGGCTTTCGCCAATCGCCAGCGCCGTACCATTTTCAACGTCGCAGAAATGAGCGCGGCGCCAAAGCTGCCAATCTCCCCCCAAGTGGGGGAGATGTCCGGCAGGACAGAGGGGGGCGCGAAGGATCGCGACTTATCTCAACTTGCGCCACCGATCGTTGCACGGTCGCCTGTCGCTGACCGGCAAACTCACGACTCAAGCCACCAGATCCCGCATCGGCTTCACCGCCGCCGACTCCGGAAACACCTTGTCGCCGAGCACCGCAGCGGAAAGCCCGAACTGGTCGGCCAGCAGCCCCTTCAGCACCGCGCGCACATCGCTGGTCGGCGCGAGGTCGCGCTGTTCGTAGAGCTGCGCCGCCTTCAGCCCCGGCCAGTCGGCGATGACGCGGCCGCCCTTGATCGCGCCGCCGGCGAGCAGCACCACCGTGCCGGTGCCGTGATCGGTGCCGACAGTGCCGTTGATGCGCGCCGTGCGGCCGAACTCGGTGATCGCGGCGACCGCCGTGTCGCGCCAACGCTCGCCAAGCCCCTTCTCAAGCTCCTCGAACGCCCCGTCGAGGCCGCCGAGCAGATTGGCGAGCCGCCCTGTGGCGCCGCCTTCGTTGACATGCGTATCCCAGCCGTCGAAGGCGAGCGCCGCGATGCGCGGCCCGTCGTCGGCCGCCATCAGCCGCGCCGCGCCTTGCGCCGACTGCCGCATGCCGGCGGCGTTGTCGAGGCCGGCCTTCGGCTTCATCGTCTTGCCGTCGAACTGGTCGCCCACCGCCATCCGGTCGGCGTCGAGCCCTTTTTGAAGCACGGCCGCCAGCGCAGGATCGCGATGGTTGTAGAGGTCGAGCACACGCTCCGCCAAGGCGACGCCGGGCGTCGGCAGCGCCTGCGGCGCCCAGCCGAGCACGGGCGCTGCACCACGGATCACCAGCGGCGTCGACGGCCCGACCGCCAGCCCGCCGAGCCTCGCCACGCGCTCGCCCGCCGGCAGGCTGGCCAACGCTCGGTTGAGCCAGCCGGTGGTCGCGTTGCCGGGGCCCGGCAGGCCGCTTTCAAGCACGTCCTGGCCGTCGAAATGCGAGCGCTCGCGGTAGCCGGTCGCGGCCGCGTGCACGACCGCCGCCCGGCCTGCCTTGAACAGGCGCGCGAACACCGGCATCGCCGGGTTGACGGCGAAGAAACCGTCGAGCGGCAATGCCGGGTTGGCGCCCGAGAGCGAAAGCGCGATATCGCCGTGCAGGCCGGCATAATCCGGATCGCCCACCGGCCCGACGGTCGACAGCCCGTCCAGCGCGCCGCGAAGCACGATGACGATCAGGCGCGGGTCGCGCTTATCGGCCGCGCGGGCAAAGCGCGGCAGATAGGCCCAGGCAAACAGCGCGCCGCCGGTCATCAGCACCGCGCGGCGGGACAGGCTGGGGGTTTCGCAAAGAAGGCTCATGGCTGCATCTCCATTTCTGCTATCGGCGCTGGAATTACCGGCGCTGGAATTCCGGCGCCATCAACAACAGCGCCAGGCCTTGCTGCCGGGACTCCGCGCGCGAAATCGCCTGCCGCGTCTCGGCCGACACGGACGTGCCGATCAGCGATGCCAGCATCTCGTCGGGATCGCCGATATCGTCCGCCTGCTTCGCCGCCTGCCAGGCAATGTCCAGCCGCGTCTTGAGGCCCTCGGCCGAGGCCCATGCGTCCGTCCGGTCGGAAAAGCCGTTCGGCCCCGGCGGTCGCCACAAGGGTTCGCCGAGCACGCTCAGCCAGCGAAGCGACCGTTGCGGTTCGTTGCCGGCGGTGGCGCCGACCGCCCGCCGCAGCGCCACGACATAGTCCAAGGGCGAGCGCAGCTTCGTGAGCGGCGTCGACCAGGTTTCGGGCATGTCGATCAGCGTCAACGCGATCGCGCGCAGGTCGCCGTCGGTCTTGGTGAAGGCCGCTGCCAGGCGGGCGACCGCCGCTTCGGGCGGATCGTCCGCGATGAAATGGCGAGCAAGCTTGCTGGCGATGTGCTGCGCGGTGGCCGGGTGACGGGCAATGTCGTTGAGCGCGGCCTCCGCCTGGCCCATGCCGCCGTCGGGATAGGTCTTGCCGAGTAGCACCGCTTGGCCCGGCTGATGCGCGTTGGCGTTGAAGACGAAGCTTCCCGGCTCGCCCAATCGCCCCTCGCGCCCGGCCATCGTCCAGCCGGTCAGCATGTTCGCGAAACTGGTGACGTCGGCCTGGGCATAGCCGCTGCCGACGCCCAGTGTGTGCAACTCCAGGATCTCGCGGGCGAGATTCTCGTTGAGGCCGCGTCCGCGCCGCTTGCCGGCGCGGGAATCGGGGCCGATGGACTGCCGGTTGTCGAGATAGAACAGCATGGCCGGATGGTGCTCGACGGCCAAAAGCATGTCGGCGAAGCGGCCGAGCACGAAGGGGCGGATCGCCTCGCGCTCGAAGGCGCCGGCGCATGCCCGCACGACCGGTGCCTTGGCGACGGAAACGCAGAAATGGTTCGACCAGAAGCCGACCAGCCTTTCTACAAAACCGGGTATCGCGGCGATCGCCTTGTCGAACCGGGCCTGCGCCTCGTCGCGATAGATATCGGCCTCGACACGTGGCACCGCGGGTTTGGCTTGTGTCGCTGCCGGGCCGGCTGGATCATCCGCCGCCATCGGCTGCATGGCGGCCGCCGCCTTCTTATCCCGCGCCGCCTTGCGCTCCATGGCCGCCGCCATGCTGGCCTGGATCGCCGCGGTGCTGTCCAGCAGCCCGGCATTCCGCGGGTCGTCGGGGGAAATGAGCGCGATGTCCTGCTGCTTGAGCTCGGCCTCGAGGTAGCCGCGCGGATCGGCGGCGATCTTGCCAAACTCGGCGCCGGGTTTCGCGCCGAGGCCGAAGCGGTTGAGCGCCACCAGGGCGGGGTCCGGCGAAACGGAATTTGCAAATGGTGCGGCCAACAAAGCCTCCGTTGAAGCCGGCGCAGATCGCGTCGGTTTCATGGATTATCGGGGATACTCACGATGCCGGCCGCAGCACCGGCATCGTGAAGGGTTGTTACCAGCGGCGCCAGTGGTGCCAGCGATGGTAGGGATGCCAGACCGGGCCGATATAGACGCGCGGTCCGCCCCAATAGTAATAGCCGGGATAGATCACGCGGCGATTGGGCACGCAGCGGCCCCAGTGGTTGGGATGCCAGCCCGGACCGCAGCCCCAGGCGACGTGCTCGACAAGCGCCGGTGAGGGCGCAACCGGTGCGATCGGCATCGCCGAGGCGGCGCTTGCGGCCGCCGTTCCGCCGATGGCGAGCGCGGCCGCGATCGAATATTTCGTCAGACTGTTCATGGGATACTCCCGAAAGTTTCGAGGTTGAAGAGAACCTGCCGCCAAGGCGGTCGCAGGCCTGTCCCTCTTTTCCTTGAACGGAGCGCGGTCGCCCTTTCCGTCGCTGCCTATGGCGATTTTTTTGCGGGTGGCTGCCTGCCGGCACGCCGAAGCAGGGCGTCGGCCAGCAGCCGGCGGTCTTCCGGCGAGCCCGATGCGGCGAACTCGATGATGCGTTGCTCGAGCCTGGTGCGCACAGTGACATCGGCATTGCGCGCGCGCTCCAGGGCGGCGGCAAGCGCGTTGGTGTCGAGGGTCGGCTGTTGCAGGAGGTTCGCCGCCTCGCGCCTTGCGGCCTGGCCGTCGAGGATCACGTCGCGCGATTCGCGGCGAACCTCGCGCAACGCCTGGCGGAAGACCTTGCGGTCGGCGGCAGGCAACCGGCCGCCGGCCGATTCCAGCGAATAGCCCGGATTCGATTTGCCGATCAACCAGCCGGCGCCGCCGGCCACCGCGCCGATCAGAAAGACATTCAGCACCAGCGATGCCGCGACAAGACGGGGGCTCATAGGTCTTCCTCGTAAGGATCGGCATCGGGACTGGCATCGCCGAACGACGTCGCGTTGGCATCCATCACATAATGGTCGGGCTGCATATCCGGGTTGACGACGGTCACCAGCGCCAGGCCGGCCACGGCGCCGGCCAGGCCGACACCGGCAAGCCCGAAGCCCAGCCACCAGAACCGCCGGCGGCGGGCCTGCCTGACCTCGGTCGCTGCCCGGGCGACAATGGCGCGATGGAGCGTCGGGGCGGGTGCTTCGACGCGATGCCGGTCGAGGATGGCGTCGAGCCTGCCGGCGCGCGCCAGGATGGCTCGGCCCTGCTCGGTATCGGCAAACAGCATCGCGGCCGCCTGTTCGGCCGGCGGCCAGCGATGCAATGCGCCGCCATAGGTATCCGCCAGCGCGGCGAAGCGCCCGGCATCCATCCGCCCTTCCGTTCTCTTCTCAGCCATCCCATTCCCCCTTCCGCCATCCCGATGTGGTCCCCCACGTCCTTGCCCGCAACGCCGGCAATGCCTTTGCTGTCTCAGTCATTGCCATCGTCTCCGACGAGCTTGGCCTGCAAAGCGCGACGGCCTCGCGCGAGCAGGCTTTCCAGCGCATCGACACTGACCTGCATGGCGCCGGCGGCCTCGATGTTGGACAGCTCCTGATAATACACCAGCACGATCGCTTCGCGCTGGCGCGGCGCGATGCGCTGCAGCGCCTGGTTGACCCTGCGCTCGTCGTCGCCCGGCATGGCGTCGGGAAGCGGCGTCTCGTCCGCCACCTCCGGCAGCTCGTCCGTCGTCCATTCGCGCCGGCGCCGCAGCCGGTCGTAGCAGAGGTTGAGCGCGACACGGTGAATCCAGGTGTCGAAGCGTGCATGCCCCTGGCGCCAGCCGGAGGCGTGGCGCCAGATGCGCACGAAAGTCTCCTGGGCGACGTCCTCTGCTTCCGCCGGGTCGCCAAGCATCCTGGTGGCCAGGGCCAGGATGCGCGGCAGCTTGCGCGCCACCATCGCCTGCACCGCGGCGGTGTCGCCGGCGCCGATGCGGCGTACCAGTTCCTCGTCCGGATCGGCGCCCATCAATCGGGACGCTCGCGGCTGTCATTGTGCGGCATAGCCTCTTGGTCATTGCTCCTGATTGGGAGCGGTTTTATGGCCCGGCCTCTCGTCGGCGCCGAGCACGCCGTCGCTATTCTCGTCGAGCCTGGCGAAGCGCTTGGCGAGAAAGGCGTCGAGCTCGCCCCTGTCGACGAAGCCGTCCTTGTTGGTGTCCATGCGCGCGAAGGATTTGGCCGGATCGCCCTTGGTCTTGCGCGCGGTCTGGAAAGCGGTCCATTCGGCGAGGCTGACCTTGCCGTCATTGTCGTTGTCGGCCCGGATGAACGCCTTCTCCCGGCGCGCCTCGAACTTTGCCAGTGTCAGGCCGGACTTGCTGAGGTCCGACTTGGCGGCAGCCGACGTGTCCGGCGTCGTCTGGGCCGGCGCGGGGGCAGGTGTGGGCGTCGCTGTCTGGGCGACCGCGAACGCGGTCTGCAAGCCAAGGGCAACGACGAATATGGTGGGGCGGATCATGCTCTCGTCTCCGGTTGGGCGCGGCCATTGGCGGCCACGCTTCAGCCGTTGAACGCGAGACAGAGCAAAATCCGTCGGTCCTTTTTCGACCCGACAACAAGCCGACCGGATCCGGCGCAGCCTGACCGAAGGATTGCTAAGGACAGGAGGCGACGACTATCTCGGCTGGTCGACCGCCACCAACTGGTCCTGCTTGAAGCCGGCATGCTGCGGCGTCCAGACGTCGCCCTCGCGGTTGAACCAGTGGCACAGATACGTGCCGGACGCCGCCCCGTCGCTGACGGTCATTTCCGGGCCTCCGGATTTCAGCCTGACGACGTCTCCGGTCTTGAAACTATTGGGCATTTCGACCTCCCATGCTGACGAAGGGAGTTTCCCACCAACGGCTACTCCCGACAATGGCCGAGATGCGCCGACCACGTGGTGCAGCCTGGGAAGGCGTGAGGATGCTGCCGCTTTTGTGACAGGCCGGGTAGCACCGTAGGCGTGGCCAGATCATGTCGAGGTTTTGGAGTTGAAGCGGGCGGCCCGATCGCTCCTCGGATTCAATCGGTGTCGCGCTGTGGACCCGGCGGCTGTGCCGATTGGCTGTCTTCGGATGGGCGGACGGTCATGGACTTTTCATCGGGCCACAATGCTTGTGCCTTCGTCACCGCTGCCAAAAGATTGTCTGCTTCAACGCTTCCGATTTCAGTCAGAAGCGGTCTGCTGCCCGCTGCTCTGAAATCGACGTGATAGACCGTCCAACTCCTCATTGCATTTCCGACAAATTGCGTCTCGGCACGGGCACGCGGATGGAAGCCCGGCTCGCTTTTGTGGTTAGGATTTTGAGGTCCGCAAGCCGGGCATGCACCGACCGATAGGGCGGGGGGCTTGGGGTTATCAGCCGGTGCGATCGCGAGTCTGTCTGATTTGCCCGCCAGCCCACAATCGACCGAGGTCCATCCTGCCGAACGCATTGGTCCGAAAGGACCAAAGATATAGCCCCTTATTCCGTTGGGGCAGGTTGCCCCCGCCGGTGATCTTTTGTCACCCGCCCCATTGCCCATGGTTCACGGCAGACCGCTCAAGCGCTCGGCCTCCGCTAATTGTTTGGTTCTCGTGGAGAATTTTTGGTGCCGCTTGCGTGACTCGAACACGCGACCCCATCATTACGAATGATGTGCTCTACCAACTGAGCTAAAGCGGCCCGGGAAGCGCTGAGCTTCCAGAATGGGCTGGGTGATAGACTCAACCGCTCGCTAATTCAAGATGGGCAGCGGTGAATTCCGGCCTTGCCGACGGCAATTCCGATCTACGGTTACCGCGTGACGGGCGCCGGCGCGGCCCGCGGCGGCGTGCGGGTAAGCGGTCCTTCGCATTCGGCTGGCCGGCGCGGCTGCAGCCGCGGTGACGAAAAATGTTGATTCTTCAACAAAAAATGCCGAAATGGCTTTGGCCGGCAAGGCAGCCGCTCGCCGTTGATCGATTGGTCGTCTGCGGCCGACGACCAGACAACCGGGAGCGAACGCGCAGAGGGAGCTCGCTTGGACCCCATCGAGAAAGCGATCCGCAATGCCTTCGAGAAAGGCAATGCCGAGGACCGGGCGTTCCGAGAGAAGGTCTATCGATCGGCCTTTGCCGCGCTCGACCGCGTCCTGCAGGCCAATCCGAACGTCACGGTCGAGGCCGCCATCAGCCGCCGCAAGGCAGTCCAGGCCAAGATCACCGAGATCGAATCGGAGTTCCTGCCGGCCGTCCCGGATGTGACGCTGCCGCCGGAAAACGTCGCGCCCGCCGGCAATGGCGCGCCGGATCCGCGCGTCGACGCACCGGCCATATCGGCCGCGCCGTCTGTCGACGCGCCGCTGCCGCCGTCGCAAACCGCGCCCTCGCCCTCGATCACCGTCGACGGCCCGGTCCAGCCCGATGCTTCGGACCGGCCGCGTGCGCGCGTGCTGCCGCGCGTGCCCGACATCATGCCGGATGAGACAGCGCTTCCCGACGCGCCCTCGCTCGATGATTCGCCAGATGCTCCCGTCGGCAACGGCGCGCAGGTCGCGCCCGACCGCGACGAGCGGCGGATCAGGGGCCGGCGCTTGCCGCTCACCGCGATCTTCGTCGTCGCGACATTGCTCGCGGCCGCCGGCATCGGCCTCTACTTCGCCAAGCAGACCGGTGTCTTCAAGACGGCAGCCGAGCTCAATACGGGCCCGCCGGAGCCGGCGCCGACGCTGGACGACGAGGACTCCTCGCAGCCGACCGAGCCAGGCTCGCCGCAGAAACCGGACGAGGCCGCCCAGTCGAAGAACTGGATCAACGTCTTCTCGCCCGCCGACCCGACCCATGTCAGCGCGCCGTCCGACGCCGCCGCCGAGGTGATGAAGGACGACACCGGCCAGTTCCTGCGCATCCGCTCGGGCGCGTCGGGTTCGGCCATTGCCTTCGATGTCGGCCAGGGCGTGCTGGAGAAGCTTGCCGGCAAGCATGCCATGTTCGACATCGTCGCCCGTTCGGAAGAAGGCAAGGAGACGCAGATATCGATCGACTGCAATTTCGGCGATCTCGGCGATTGCGGCCGCAAGCGCTACGCGGTCGGCCACGAGCGCAACGAATATCTGTTCGACGTGCAGTTCCCGAACAAGCATCCGGGCGCCGCCGGCACCATCGCCGTCAATTCCGATTTCGACCAGAAGGGCAAGTCGGTGGATATTTACGAGATCCGCGTCTCGATAGCTGAGTGATCGCGCCGCTCTATCTACGTAGACGCGGCACCGCCCGGCGCTTTGGGCCGACTGGGGTTTCTAGTGCCACTGCACCGGGATTTTGACCGGTCGGCTCCGTTTGCGTTGGCAGGTGGCATGCCTTGGAGATTGGCCCATCGCGATCGTCATTCCAGGGCGGAGCAGGAGCGAAGCTCCGTCGCGAAGACCCTGGAATCCATGCCGTTACCTTCGCCAAGGCGTGCAACGGAGCAAAATTCTGCACCGAGGCGGCGCTTCCAAGTCACGGAATGGATTCTATGGTCTGCGCGCGTCGCTGCGCTCCTTGCTCCGCCATAGAATGACGAGGTTGGGGCGGCTTCAACCAATCCCCGGCGGTTTGTGCTGGTTTCACGGCAATGAACCGAAAATCTTGCACCAAGACAAAACGGCAACCTTTCAAAATCCCTATGTCAGGGAACTAACCATCCAGCAGCGCCTGCAGCGTCTCTATCCGATCCGCTTCCGCCGCCGGCTTGTCCCAACGCAGCCGTGAGATGCGGGGAAAGCGCATCGCGACGCCCGATTTGTGGCGGGTCGAGCGGTTGAGGCCTTCGAACGCCACCTCCAGCACCAGGCCGTTCCTGCGGTCGGCGCGCACCGAGCGCACCGGCCCGAAACGCTCGATCGTGTTGTCGCGCACATATTTGTCGATCTCTCTCAGCTCCTCGTCGGTGAAGCCGAAATAGGCCTTGCCGACCGACACCAGCTCTTCCGATCCCTCAGGACCGGACCAGACGCCGAATGTGTAGTCGGAATAAAAGCTCGAGCGCTTGCCATGGCCGCGCTGCGCATACATCAGCACCGCGTCGATGGTGTGCGGGTCGCGCTTCCACTTGAACCACGGGCCTTTCGGCCGGCCTGCAAGATAGGGCGAATCCCAGCGCTTCAGCATCACCCCTTCGATGATCGGATGCGGCGGCGCCTGGCGCAGCCGCTCCAGCGTCTCCCAGTCGGAGAACGCAACCAGCGGCGAGAGATCGAAGCGGCTGGGGTCGAGGGTTTTGACGAAAGCCTCGAGCCGCTTGCGGCGCTCGGCGAAGGGCAGCGCGCGCAGGTCCTCGCCGTCGATCTGCAGCGCGTCGTAGCAGCGCATGAAGGCCGGATATTGCTGCTGGATTTTTGGCGACACACTCTTGCGGTTCAGCCGCTGCTGCAGGTCGGAAAAGGTTCCGGTCGCCTCGCGCGGATCCCCGACCAAAAGCTCGCCGTCCAGCGCCGCCTCGAAATTCATCGCGGCGGCAAGGTCCGGGAAGGCGCCGGACACGTCGTCGCCGGTGCGCGAATAGAGCCTGCGCACCCCGCCTTCGCACACCGCCTGCACGCGGATACCATCCCATTTCCATTCCGCTGCATAATCGGCCGGATCGAGCTTTTCGAGGTCGCCATCGTCGACGGCATTGGACAGCATCACCGGCCGGAACAGGGCGAGCGCGGCGCTCGTCGGCTTTTCCGCCCGGCCCTCCAGCCAAGCGAACAGCTCGGTGTAAGGCGGCGCCAGCCCGTGCCAGAGCTCCTCGATCTCAGCGACGTCGACTTGGCCAAGGTCGGCCAACGCCTGCTTGGCGAGCCGCGCCGACACGCCGATGCGCAAGCCCCCGGTGACCAGCTTGATGATGGCGAAGCGCGCCGAGATGCTGGCGTCGTCGAGCAGCCGTGACAGAACCTTCGGCCCGTCGGAGCGGCTCGCCGCCTGCAGTCTGCCGACCAATTCGGCAAGCGTCGGCACATGATTGGGGATGTGCCCTTGTGGTTGCGGCCAGACCAGCGACACGGTCTCGGCGAGGTCGCCGACATAGTCGTAGGAATAGCCGAACAGCACCGGATCCATGCGCTCGACCACCAGCGCGCGCAGCATCGCCGGCTTCACCGCCGCGATCGAGAGATCGCCTGTGATGGCGGCGAGCGCCAGCCCGCGATCGGGATCCTCGACGCTGCGGAAATAGTCGGTCAGCAGCGTCAGCTTGCCGTTGCGCGACGGCGTCAGCACGAGACGGTCGAGAAGCTCGGCGAAGCGGTTCATGGGCGGCTGCGCCATGCCAATTGCGAGAGCGCAGCGGAGGCGATTTCGCTATGCGCGTATGCCATCAATCGCCCTCGTCCTCATAGCCCACGAGATGCAGCGGCCGCGCCGCGATGCCCTCCAGCTCGCACCAGCGCACCAGCGCCTCCTCGCGGCCATGCGTGACCCAGATTTCCGCCGCGCCGGTTTCCTTGATCGTGATGATGAGCTCGTCCCAATCGGCATGGTCGGAAATGATCAGCGGCAGCTCGACGCCGCCTTGCTTGGCGCGTTGGCGGATGCGCATCCAGCCCGAGGCGAAGCAGGAGATCGGGTCGGGAAAACGCCGCGCCCAGCGATCGGCGAACGCCGACGGCGGGCCGACGACGATCGCGCCGGTGAAATCGGCCTTGCCGCGGCTTTCAACCGTCGCCGGCTCGATCGTGCCGAGATCGATGCCCTGGCTCTGATAATATTCGCTGAGCTTCGCCAGCGCGCCATGGATATAGACCGGCCTGTCGTAGCCGGCGTCGCGCAACAGCCGCATCACGCGCTGCGCCTTGCCGAGCGCATAGGCGCCGATCAGATGCGAGCGTTCGGGAAATTGCGCCGCCGATTTGAGCACGCGCGCGATCTCGTCCTGGTCCGGCGGATGGCGAAACACCGGCAGGCCGAAGGTCGCCTCGGTGATGAAGACATCGCATCGGATAGGCTCGAACGGCAGGCAGGTGGCGTCCTTCTGCCGCTTGTAGTCGCCGGAGGCGACGATGCGCTTGCCCCCATGCTCGACGCAGATCTGCGCCGAGCCCAGCACATGCCCCGCCGGATGGAAGGTGACGGCGACGCCGTTGATGTCGATTGTCTGGCCGAGAGCAGCCGCCTGCGTGGTTCCGGCGAAATCTGCGCCGTAACGCAGCCCCATGATGTCGAGCGTCTCTTGCGTGGCCAGCACCGAGCGGTGGCCGGAGCGCGCATGGTCGGAATGGCCATGCGTGATCAGCGCCCGCCCGACGGGCCGCACCGGATCGATGAAGAAATCGCCGGGCGGGCAGTAGAGGCCCTCCGGCCGGGGCTTGAGCAGGTCGCTGGCGCGCATGGCTTTGAACATAGTGGCTAAATTTGCCTCGGGAAGCCTGTTGCAAGAGACTGCTGACTCGTCCTACAGCCCCTTGCCGGCTCCGCCTCGCCGGGGGATTCTTCAAAAGGTGAAACCGCTCCAGGCCTCGTCGGGCGATTTGAACGCCGACCGTCGCGCCGATTTCGCCGAGATGCTGCTCGCCTCGGGCGAGCCGGCGCAGGCGGCCGAGCTTCTGCTTGGCGCGCTGGAGCTGGCGCCGCAATGGGCGGCCGGCTGGTTTCGCCTCGGCGAGATGCAGGAAGCTGCCGGCCTGCCCGGCGAGGCCGCCCAGGCTTGGGCCATGGCGCTGAAGCTGGAGCCCGCGGACCGCCTCGGCGCCGCGCTCAAGCTTCAACTGATCGGCAAGGCGCCGGCCGCCGCGGCGCCGCCCAGCGCCTTTGTCGAGACCTTGTTCGATCACTATGCCGATAGTTTCGAGGATTCGCTTGTCCAGAAGCTCGGCTACGGGCTGCCGGATTTTCTCGAGGGCGCCATCCGCAAGGCAAGGCCCGGCCGGTTCCGGCTGGCGCTCGACCTCGGCTGCGGCACCGGCCTGATGGGCGAGAGGCTGCGGCCGTTGGTCGACCGGCTGGAGGGCTACGACATCTCGGCCGGCATGCTGAACAAGGCGAAGGCCAAGGCCAAGGGTATCTACGACCGGCTCGCCAAGGCCGACCTCCAGCATTTCTCTTACACAGGCGCCAAGGCCGACCTCGTGGTCGCGGCCGACGTGTTCATCTATCTGGGCGCGCTCGAACGCATCGTCGGCGCGGTTGCGAACATACTTGCCGATGGCGGCCTGTTCGCCTTTTCGCTCGAGGCGCTTGCCGGCGGCGGCGATTTCGCCCTTTTGCCGTCACGGCGTTATGCCCATTCCGAGGCCTATGCGCGGCGCGTGCTTTGCGCCAACGGGCTTGCGGTCCTGTCGCTGGAAAGCATGGTTATCCGGCACGACCGGCATGACCCGGTCGAGGGACTGGCCATTGTGGCTGGCGCCCTCGCGGCAGCCGCCGAGGTGGGAAATCCGGCAATGGCATGAGGTCGACCTTGCTGCGAAAAAGCCTGAATGGCATGGTCCGGGTTGCGCGGGGCGGATACCGAGTCTTTTGTTTTGCGCAATTCCGGACGGAAAACCACGACGCACTTTTTCTGGAATTGCCCTAGGGAGATATCCATGCGCTGGACCATGGTTGCGTTGGCGTCTTGCCTGACGGTCGCCGGCTGCGTCGGCGGCACGTCGATGGCCGAGCGTCAGGACGAGGATGTCCAATCCTCGTTGCAATATGACGATGTGCCTTGCGATCAGTTGCTGGCGCTGCGCAATCAACTGGCGCGGCAGAACAATCTGCCCGTCACCGCCAAGCCGGGCTTCTCCAATCCGGCGATGGGCTTCGGCCCGTTCATGCCGGATGTGCGCTCCAAGGCGCAGCGCGCCAGCAACAAGGCGAGCGGCGAGATCGACGCCATGAACCGCTCGATCGAACGCCGCGACTGCGGCAAGCCGAAGAAGAAGGAGACGCTCGGGCTGCCCGGCTCGAAGCCTTCCTGAGTGTTCGATATTCTGTTTAACGCTCGGCTGGACTGACGAGCGTTTGATCGCGCTTGAGAGACCACCCGATGAACCTCTCAGACCTCGGCGACCGCATCTGCATCCTAGGCCCGTCCAACAGCGGCAAGTCCACCCTTGCCGACGCGATAGCGCGCAAGCGCGGCCTGGAAGCCGTTCACCTCGATCAGCTCTTTCATCTGCCCAATACGGATTGGCAGCAGCGCCCGAGGGCCGAATTCATTGCCTTGCACGATGCCGCGATAGCCGGCGAGGGCTGGGTGATGGACGGGAACTATTCGGTTTGCATGCCGCAGCGCCTTCGGCGGGCGACAGGCTTGATCCTGCTGGATATCTCCACCCCCGCAAGTCTTTTGCGGTATTTTCGGCGAACGCTGTTCGAGAAGGACAGGCTCGGCGCTCTGGAAGGCGGGCGCGACAGCATCAAATGGGACATGATCCACCACATCGCGGTCACCACGCCGCGAAACCGCAGGAAATACCGGGCGATGTTCAACGCGCTCGATCTGCCGAAGCTGCACCTATCTTCGTTGCGGGCGATCAAGCAGCGTTTCCGCGACTGGGGTCTGACTCCTAATACCCCGCCTTGCGGTCGACCAGATTCTCGAGCCTCTCGCCGCGCTCGAAGGCGGCCATCTGGCGAAGCATGATCGGCACCAGATGCGCCGGGTCCGACGTCGCCGCCGCATGCGGCGTGACGAACACTTTCGGATGGCTCCACAACGGGCTGGTCTTCGGCAGCGGTTCGACCTCGAATACGTCGAGGCTCGCTTCCTTCAGCATGCCGTCATCCAGCGCGCGCAAAATGTCGGCGTCCTTCTGCAGCCGTCCGCGCCCGGCATTGATCAGCACGGCGCCGCCAAGCCCATTGCGCCGGCGCAGTTCCTTGAGCAGTCCGTAATTGACGATGCCCTGGGTCTGCTGCGTGAGCGGCAAGAGCACGACGAGGATGTCAGTGGCATTGAGGAAGGGGATCAGTCCCGCCTCGCCGGCATAGGTCGAAACGCCCGTCATCGGTCGCTCGCTGCGCGACCATCCGTTGACGGCGAAGCCGAGAGACAACAACGCCGAAGCCGCGGCGCGGCCAAGACTGCCAAGCCCCATGATGCCGACGGAGACGTCGCCGGCCACTCGTTGCGGCGGCTCGTGCCAGATCTTCTTTTGCTGCTGGGCCCGGTAAAGCGAGGCCTGGCGATGGTGGTCGAGAACGCGCCAGACAACATATTCGACCATGTGCTGGGTAAGATTGTCGGCGACGACCTTGACGATCGGCACGTCGGGCAGGCCGGGATCGGCAAAGACATGGTCGACACCGGCGCCGATCGAGAAGATGACGCGTAGATTGGGCAGCGATCTGAGAAGGTTGGGCTTCTGCTTCCACACCACCGCATAGGTGATCGACGGATCGTCGGCGCCGCTCGGCTCCAGGACGACCTCGCGCTCGGCCGAGAGCAGCTCACGCCAGCGCTGCGGGTGGATGCCGGTGAGGGCAAGCAGGATTTTGCCTTTTTCCATTCTCGGATTTTTTTCCCTGTTTCGCCGGTGCGGAACCGGCTACTCGCTGACCACGCCGGTCGGCGCGGTCTCGATCTTGAAGGCCGCCGCCATCAGCGCACGCGTATAATCGGTTTGCGGGCTGCTGAAAATCTGCTCGGAAGGTCCCGCCTCGACGATCCGGCCATTGCGCATGACGATGACGTCATTGGCAAGGGCGCGGACGACCTTGAGGTCGTGGCTGATGAAGAGATAGGCGAGATTGTGCTTGGCCTGCAGGCTGCGCAAAAGGTCGACCACCTGCGCCTGCACGCTCATGTCGAGTGCCGAGGTCGGCTCGTCGAGCATGACGAAACGCGGGTTGAGCACCATGGCGCGGGCGATGGCGACGCGCTGGCGCTGGCCACCCGAGAATTCGTGCGGATAGCGATGGCGCGTTTCGGGATCGAGGCCGACCTCCTTCAGCACGGCGACCACCTTGTCGTCGCGCTGGTCGGCCGAGAGTTTCGGCTCGTGGATCTTCAGTCCTTCCTCGATGATCTCGGAGACCGACAGGCGCGGGCTGAGCGATCCGAACGGATCCTGGAAGACGATCTGCAATTCGCGCCGCAGCGGCCGCATGGCGCCGAAGGAGAGCTGGTTGATGTCGCGTCCGTTGAAATTGATCGTGCCGGTCGAGGAGATCATCCGGGCGAGCGCCAGGCCCAGCGTCGTCTTGCCCGAACCGGATTCGCCGACGACGCCAAGGGTCTGGCCGGCCCGCACTGTGATGTCGATGCCGTCCACGGCCTTCACATGGTCGACCGTGGTCCGGAAGAAGCCTTTCTTGATCGGGAACCAGACCTTGATGTCCTTGCCGGTCATGACGGATTTGGCGCCCGGGTCGGTCGTGGGCGGCTTGCCCTTCGGCTCGGCCGCGAGCAGATGCTTTGTATAGTCATGCCGCGGATTGGCGAAGATTTCCCTGGTCGGGCCGCTCTCCACGATCTTGCCCTTGGTCATGACGCAAACGCGGTCGGCGATCCTGCGAACGATGCCGAGATCATGCGTGATGAACAGGAGCGACATGCCCTTGCGGGCTTTGAGCTCCGCCAGCAGTTCCAGAATCTGCGCCTGCACTGTGACGTCGAGCGCGGTCGTCGGCTCGTCGGCGATCAAAAGCTCCGGCTCGTTGGCCAAAGCCATGGCGATCATGACGCGCTGGCGCTGGCCGCCGGAGAGCTGGTGCGGATAGGCGTCGAGGCGTTTCTGCGGATCGCGGATGCCGACCTCGGTGAGCAGCTCCAGCGTGCGGGCCCGCGCGGCTTGATCACGCAGGCCCTGATGCAGTTGCAGCACCTCGACGATCTGCTGCTCGATCGTGTGCAGCGGGTTGAGCGAGGTCATCGGCTCCTGGAAGATCATCGTGATCTTGTTGCCGCGCACGCCGCGCAACGCCTTCTCGTCCATGGCGAGCAGGTTGGCCCCGCTGAACAGGATCCTGCCCGACGGATGGCTGGCCGCGGGATAGGGTAGGAGCTTCAGCACCGACAGCGCCGAGACCGATTTGCCCGAGCCGGATTCGCCCACCAGGGCCAGCGTCTCGCCCTTGGCGATGTCGAATGAGATATGGTCGACGGCGATCGACTGCTTGCCGCCTTGCGCGAAGGCGACGCTCAGATCCTGGACCGAAAGCAGGGCTTGGCTCATTTGAACGTCTTGCGCGGATCGAAGGCATCGCGCGTCGCCTCGCCGATGAAGACCAGCAGGGACAGCATCAGCGAGATCACGATGAAGCCGGAGATGCCGAGCCAGGGCGCGTTGAGGTTGCGCTGCGCCTGTTTCAGCAATTCGCCGAGCGAGGCGGAGCCGGGCGGCAGGCCGAAGCCGAGATAGTCGAGCGAGGTCAGCGTCGAGATCGAGCCCGAGAGCAGGAAGGGCAGGAAGGTCAGCGTCGCCACCATCGCGTTCGGCAGCAGGTGGCGGAACATGATGGTGAGGTTGGGCACGCCCAGCGCGCGCGCCGCGTTGACATATTCGAAGTTGCGGGCGCGCAGGAATTCGGCCCGCACCACGCCGACCAGCGCCACCCACGAAAACAGAAGCATCAGGCCGAGCAGGATGAAGAAGCCGGGCGGCAGGATGGCCGAGATGATGAGCAGCAGATAGAGCACCGGGATCGCCGACCAGATCTCGATGAAACGCTGGAAGAGAAGGTCGGTCCAGCCGCCGAAATAGCCTTGCACCGCGCCGGCCGCGACGCCGATCAGCGACGAGCCGAGCGTCAGGATCAGGCCGAACAGAACCGAGATGCGGAAGCCGTAGAGCACGCGCGCCAGCACGTCGCGGGCCTGGTCGTCCGTGCCCAGCCAGTTCCAGTTGCCGACGGTGCAGTTGGCGTCGGCCTCGCCTTGCGGATACTGGCTGCAGCGCGTCTTCTTGTCGTAAAGCCAGGACGGCTTTGCCGGCGCCGGTTCCGGAATGGCGTTGTTGACCGTCTGGTAGGAGTAGCGGACCGGCGGCCAGATCATCCAGCCATTGGAATTGATCTCGTCCTGGATCACCGGATCGCGATAGTCGGTGACGGCGTAGAAACCGCCGAACTTCTCCTCCGGATAGGCGACCAGGACCGGAAACAGGATCTCGCCCTTGTAGGAGGCGACGATCGGCTTGTCGTTGGCGATCAGCTCGGAAAACAGCGACAGCACGAACAGCAACAGGAAGATCCAGAGCGACCAGTAACCGCGCCGGTTGGCCTTGAAGTTCTGCAACCGCCGCTGGTTGAGCGGCGACAGAAATGGCCTGCGGGGCCGCGCCGGCGCGCTTTCGATCGCGGCCTCGGCCATCAGATGTCTCTCCGCTCGAAGTCGATGCGCGGATCGACCCAGGTGTAGATCAGGTCGGACAAAAGGCCGACGAACAGGCCAAGCAGCGAGAAGATGTAAAGCGTGGCGAACACCACCGGATAATCGCGGTCGATCACCGACTTGAAGCCGAGCAGGCCGAGGCCGTCGAGCGAAAAGATGTTCTCGATCAGCAGCGAGCCGGTGAAGAAGGCCGAGATGAAGGCGCCGGGAAAGCCGGCGATGACGATCAGCATGGCGTTGCGGAAGACGTGGCCGTAGAGCACCTTGTGCTCCGACAGCCCCTTGGCGCGCGCCGTCACCACATACTGCTTGCGGATTTCTTCAAGGAACGAGTTCTTGGTGAGCAGGGTGGTCGTCGCGAAAGCGGACAGCACGAGCGCCGTCAGCGGCAGCGTCATGTGCCAGAAATAATCGGCGATCTTGCCCGGCCAGGACAGCTGATCCCAATTGTCCGAAACGATGCCGCGCAGCGGAAACCAGTCCCAGAACGACCCGCCCGCGAACAGCACCATGAGCATGATGCCAAACAGGAAGCCTGGAATGGCATAGCCGACGATGACGACGCCGCTGGTCCACACGTCGAACGTCGAGCCGTCCTTCACCGCCTTGCGGATGCCGAGCGGGATCGAGATCAGGTAGGATAAAAGCGTGATCCACAGGCCGATGGAGATGGAGACGGGCATCTTCTCCAGGATCAGGTTCAGCACCGAAATATCGCGGAAATAGCTGTCGCCGAAATCGAAGCGGATATAGTTCCACAGCATCATGCCGAAGCGCTCGAGCGGCGGCTTGTCAAAGCCGAATTGCTTTTCCAGCTTCTTGATGAATTCGGGATCGAGCCCCTGCGCGCCGCGATATTTCGAGCCGACATCGCCGGCCACGTCGAAATTGCCGCCGCCGGCGTCGCCGCCACCGCTACCGAGGCGGTCGTTGCCGCCCTGGTTGGTCAGCCGGGCAATCACCTGCTCGACCGGCCCGCCCGGCGCGAACTGGATGACCGCGAAGGAGATCGCCATGATGCCGAACAGCGTCGGGATCATCAGAAGAATGCGGCGCAGGATATAGGCACCCATCAGGCGACCGCGCGAACAGTGATGTCAGGCTTTGCCAATCTTTGTCGCCTTGCCCTTGTCGAACCACCACAGCGCCTCGATCGGAAAGCCGAAATCGGGTTTCTGTTCGGGGAAGCCGAACATGTCCCAATAGGCGCTTCGGTGATTCGCCAGATACCAACTTGGAATCCAATCGCGCCGCGCGCGCAAGGCCCGGTCCAACGCACGCATGGCGGTGGTCAGGCTTTCACGATCCTTGGCGGCGCCGACGGCATCGATCAGCGCATCGACTGCCGGGCTTGCAACGCCCGACAGGTTGCGCGAGCCCGATACGGCGGCGCTGCGCGAGTGGAAGAAAATTTCCAGATCGTCGCGGGTCGGCGTGGCGCTGAAATTGAAGGCGGCCGAGAGCAAGTCGAAATCGAATGTCGATTGCCTGAGCTGGTACTGCGCCGAATCCACCAGGCGGATCGAGGCATCGATGCCGATGGCCTTCATGTTGGCGACCCAGGGCGAATAGACCTGCACGAAGGTTTCGTCGTCGACCAGGAATTCGGCGGCCAGTCGCCCGCCCTTGTCATTGACCACGAAGTCGCCGGAGCGTTTCCAGCCGGCCTGAGCGAGCAGCTTCAGCGCCGCGCTCAGTTGCTTGCGGTCCCGTCCGGAGCCGTCCGACGGCGGTTGCGTCACCGCTTCGCCGAAGGTCTCCGCCGGCAGCTGGTCGCGCAGCGGCTCCAGCAGCGCCAGTTCCTGCGGCGTCGGCATGCCCGAGGCGCGGAAGTCGGATTTTTCGAAGCAGGATTGCGAGCGCTCATAGGAGCCATAAAAGAAGTTGCGCCGTGTCCATTCGAAATCGAAGCAGAGCGCGATCGCTTGCCGCACGCGTGGATCCTTGAACTGCTCACGCCGCTGGTTGACCGCGGTGGCCTGCATGGCAGGCGTGGTTTCAGCCGGAAACTCATGCTTGATCACCTTGCCGGCGGTAAAGGCCGGAAAATCGTAGGCCGTCGCCCAGACGCGCGACGTGAACTCTTCGCGGTAGAGGATCTCGCCCTTCTTGAAGGCCTCGAACCCGGCCGTGCGATCCTGGTAGAATTCGATGCGGATGCGCCCGAAATTGTTCAGGCCGCGGTTGACGGGCAGGTCGTTGCCCCAATAGTCGGCCACCCGCTCATATTCGATCCAAGCGCCCGCCGACCAGCGCCCGACCTTGTAGGCGCTTGAGCCGAGCGGCGGATTGAGCTGCGAGGAATCGAACGGGTTGGCCGTAAAGAAGGCCTTCGAAAGGATAGGGAATCCGACGACGTTGAGGATGGTGCGGGCCGATTGCTTGCCGGAGAATTTGAGCTCGACGGTGTGAGCGTCCCTCGCCACGGCATCTTCCAGATGCGTCAGTGACAACGCGTAGTCCGGATGCCCTTTGTCTTTCAGGAGCTTAAAGGTGAAGGCGACGTCTTCGGCGGTGAGCGGCGTGCCGTCATGGAAGCGCGCCTGCGGGCGCAGCGAGAAGGTGAAGGTGTTGCGGTCGTCGGAAATCGTGACACCGTCGGCGATCAGTCCATAGACCGCGTCCGGCTCGTCGAGCGCCCGCACCATCAAGGAATCGAAGCACATTTCCATGCGCTGCGGGGAATCGCCCTTGGGGACGAAGGAATTCAGCGTGTTGAAGGTCTGCGGGCTCTGGTTCGCACCCCAGTTGGGTGGCGAGAAGTTGAAGGTGCCGCCCTTGGGCGCATCGACATTGACATAGTCGAAATGCGTGAAGTCGGGCTTGTATTTGAGATCGCCGAAGGCCGACAGGCCGTGCAGCTTGTCGCCGGTCGGGGTTTCGGCAAAGGCTCGGCCGGGCAGCAACGCGGCGACCATGGCCGCGGCGCCGAGCGCCAGGAAGTCGCGGCGAGGAAGCAAAGTCTGCCGCTCCATCAATTGAGGCCCTTGTACTTGGCAGCCAGCGCCTTTTCCCTCGCAGGATCGATCCACCAGGAATCGATATCGGCGCCCCGGTAGCTGGGCTGCTTATCCGGCATGCCGAATTTGTTCCAGTAGGCGAGCCAAACCACCGCGCGGTAGTATTGCGGCACGGTATAGTAGTTCCACAGCAGCACCCGATCGAGCGCGTGGGTAGTGGCGACGAGATCATCGCGGTCGGTTGCGAAGATGATGCGGTCAACCAGCGCGTCGACGACCGGGTTCTTGATGCCGGCATAGTTGCGCGATCCCGGCGTATCCGCCGCCTTCGAGCTCCAGAAGTCGCGCTGCTCGTTCCCAGGCGATCCGGATTGCTGGAGTATGCTGGTGACGACGTCGTAATCGAAATTGTTGACGCGGTTGATGTACTGCGTCTGGTCGATGATCCGCAGCGTCGCATCGACGCCGATCTTGCGCAGATTGGCTATCCAGGGGCTAGCGATGACCTGGTCGGTGTCGTTCCAGCCGAGGATCTCGAATTTGAAGGGCGCGCCGGTCTTGGCGTTCACCATTTTGCCGCCCTTGATCACCCAGCCAGCTTGGGCGAACAGGTCGACCGCCTGCTTCAGATATTTCCGTTCCGCCTGCGGCGAATCGTAGACCGGCAGCTTGAACTCTTGCGTGAACAACTCGGGCGGGAGCTTGTCGCGGTATTTTTCGAGGATTTCCAGCTCCTTGCCCTGCGGCAGTCCACTCGACGCCAACTCCGTGCCCTGGAAATAGCTATGGGTGCGCGTGTTCGAATTGTAGAACAGCGTGCGGTTCATCGTTTCGAAGTCGAAGGGATAGGTCAGCGCGGCACGCACCAGCCGGTCCTGGAACAGCGGCCGTCGTTGGTTGAGCACGAAAGCCTGCATCGGCTCGGGTGACGTCGTCTTGAATTCCTTCTTGACCACGTCGCCGGCGCTGACCGCCGGGAAGTTGTAGGCCGTCGCCCAGCGCCGCGAGCTGTTTTCCGGCTTGATGTCGTCGAGCCCGCCCTTGGTGAAGGCCTGCCAGGAGGCGTTGTCGTCGAGGATATAGGTGAAGCGTTGGGTATCGAAATTCTCGCGGCCCATCTTCACAGGCAACTTGGCGCCCCAATAATCGGGCACGCGCTGCCAGACGATCTCGGTTCCCGGCTTGAAGCTGGCGATCTTGTAGGCGGCAGAGCCCAGCGGCGGCTCCAGCGTCGGTCTGGTGATGTCGCGCTTCTTGCCGCTGGCATCGGTGCCTTCCCACCAGTGCTTCGGCAGCACGACGAGGTCGCCGATGATCTTGGGCAATTCGCGGTTGCCCTTCTGGTTGAAATGGAACTCAACCTCACGGTTCGAGACCGCGACCGCCTCGGTCACGTTCTCAAAATAGCGGTTGTACATAGGGCTGTTTGTCTTGAGCACCTGGAACGACCAGACCACGTCGTCGACGGTGATAGGCTGGCCGTCATGCCATTTCGCGTGAGGGTTGAGCCGGTAAGTGACCGACGAATAGTCCGACGGGTATTTATAGGCCTCCGCGATCAGCGCGTGGTAAGTGTCGCCCTCGTCGGTAGCCTGCTCCATCAGCGTGTCGTAAAGCAGGCCGCCGCCGAACTGCGCGAAGCCGGAGGCCGGCGATCCTTGCACGATGTAGGGATTGAAGCTGTCGAAGGTGCCGGTAACCACGGAGTTGTAGGTTCCGCCCTTTGGTGCATCCGGATTGACGTAGTCATAGCGCTGGAAATTGTCGCCGTATTTTGAAGGTCCGACCAGCGAGGAGGTTGTGTGCCATTCATCGGCGAAGCCGGCCTGGAGGCTGGCGGCGAAAGCGAAAGCGAGCGCCGATGCGAAAAGCGTGCGGAAGCGGCCAACCTTCATGCGTTCTCCTCGTCGCGAGCCCCGGAGCGCTCATCGTTTCACGAAAAACGACGGCCGCTCTATGCTTTGTCTCAAAGCAATTCCGGACGGAACCGGGTCCCGCTTTCCTGGAATTGCTCTGTCCACCCGCAATCTAGATCATTTGACGCGGGTGGAAACCGCAAGTGCCGCCTTTGTCGCGGTCCATGCAGCTTTCCTAACAGAAAAGCCGGGACGAACCCGGCTTTTCCAAGGAAGTCTCTATGACAAATTGTTCATTGAGCGGGCGCTGCGGGCTTGGCCGGAGCGGTTCCCTCGGCCGGCTTGGCCGGCGCGGCGCCTTCGGCGGGCTTCGCGGGTGCGGCACCTTCCGCCGGCTTGGCTTCCGCCGAAGCACCCGGCTGCGGCAGCGGCTTCGGATTGTCCGACAGCGTGCGCAGATAGGCGATCACATTGGCGCGGTCTTCATCCTTCGGCAGGCCGGCGAAGCCCATCGCCGTGCCCTTCACGAACTTCTTCGGTGACGTGATGAAGTGGTTGAGATTGTCGTACGTCCAGTGCTCCTGGCCGCCCTTGGAGAAATCCTTCATGCCGGCCGAATAGGCGAAGCCTTCATGCTCGGCGACGGGGCGGTCGACGATGTCCCAGAGATCCGGACCGACCTTGTTCGGACCGCCTTTCTCGCCGGAATGGCAGGCCTGGCATTTCTTGAAGATCGCGGCGCCCGCCTCGGCATTGGCGGTGGCGAGCAGGTCGGCGATCGGCTTGGCTTCCGCCGCGGGAGCAGCCGGACCGCCTTCGGTCGGTTCCTGAGCTTCGATGGCGAAGCCGGGCTTTTCGGGCGTCGGCGAGGCGAACAGCCCGTCCGAGACGAGGCCTATGGAAAAGACGATGAAGCAGGTTCCAAGAAATCCGCCGAGCAGCTTGTTGACTTCGTTGGAATCCATACGCCCCTTGCTCCCTTTTCCGGCGGACCGTCCCGTCCACTCCGTCCGTCGGTATCGCGAACTGCCCTGAAAGGCCAGTCAAACCGCGCGGAAACTAGGTCTTTTGCTCTGGCGTTGCAACACCTATAAGGGCGCTTCCAGTGAGACCTTTTGCCACTTTTCCATCCGCTTTTTTCGGCTGCCCTGAAATCCGATGTCGACCTTGATCCTGATCCCCGCCCGCATGGCCTCGACGCGCCTGCCGGGCAAGCCGCTAGCCGATATTGCGGGCGTGCCGATGATCGTCCACGTCGCCCGGCGCGGGGCCGAGGCCGGGCTTGGCCGCGTGGTGGTGGCGACCGACACGGAAGCCGTCGCGCAGGCCGTGCGGGCGCATGGTTTCGAGGCGGTCATGACCCGCGCGGATCACGAATCGGGCTCCGACCGCATCTTCGAGGCGCTAGCGGCCCTCGACCCCGAAAAGCAGGTGGAAACGATCGTCAACGTCCAAGGCGACCTGCCGACCATCGACCCCGAGATCATCGGCGCGTCGCTGCGGCCGTTTGAGGATAAATCGGTCGATATCGCCACGCTCGGCGTCGAGATCGTGCGCGACGAGGAAAAGACCAACCAGAACGTGGTCAAGATCGTCGGCTCGCCGCTGTCGGCGACACGGTTGCGAGCCCTCTACTTCACCCGCGCCACCGCGCCCTGGGGCGAGGGGCCGCTCTACCATCATATCGGCCTCTATGCCTATCGCCGCGCCGCGCTGGAACGCTTCGTCGCGCTTAAGCCGTCGCCGCTGGAGCGTCGCGAGCGGCTGGAGCAGCTGCGCGCGCTGGAAGCCGGCATGCGCATCGACGCCGAGATCGTCCATTCCGTGCCGCTCGGCGTCGATACGCCGCATGATCTCGAGCGGGCAAGACAGATCCTTTCAAATTGAGATATCGGCATGGCTGACAAGACCAACAGAATTTCCTTCCAGGGCGAGCCCGGCGCCAATTCCGACACGGCCTGCCGCAACATGTTCCCGTCAATGGAGCCGTTGCCGTGCCCGACCTTCGAGGATGCCTTCAACGCGGTCGAGACCGGCAAGGCCGAGCTCGCCATGATCCCGATCGAGAACACCATCGCCGGGCGCGTCGCCGACATCCACCACCTCTTGCCTGAATCGAAGCTGCACATCGTCGGCGAATACTTCCTGCCGATCCACTTCCAGCTCATGGTGCTGCCGGGCGTGAAGCGCGAAGAGATCAAGACCGTCCACAGCCATATCCACGCGCTCGGCCAGTGCCGCAAATATATCCGCAAGAACGGCTGGAAGCCGGTGATCGCCGGCGACACGGCGGGTTCGGCCAAGATGGTGTCGGAGGTGAAGGACCGCACCATGGCCTCGCTGGCGCCGGCTCTAGCGGCCGAGCTCTATGGGCTCGACATCATTGAGAAGAATGTCGAGGACACCGATTCCAACGTCACCCGCTTCGTCGTGCTGACCAAGAACAAGCAATGGGTGGAGCGCCCCGCGCCGGACGCCAAGATGATGACGACCTTCATCTTCCGTGTCCGCAACGTGCCGGCCGCGCTCTATAAGGCGATGGGCGGCTTCGCCACCAACGGCATCAACATGACCAAGTTGGAGAGCTATCAGCTCGGCGCCTTCACAGCGACGCTGTTCTACGCCGACATCGAGGGCCACCCCGACGACCCGCTGGTCAAGCTGGCGCTCGACGAGCTGCGCTTCTTCTCGCGCGAGATGCGCATCCTCGGCGTCTATCCGGCCAGCGCCTCGCGCGAGCAGTGGAAGGTAGCGGATTAGGGCCAGCTTCGAGGCTGGCCGAGACGCCGCTGCTTCGTCATCCACGGGCGGAGCAAGGAGCGAAGCGACGCGCGCAGACCCGAGGATCCATGCCGTTACGCCGAAGCGCCGCCCACGGTCCAGAATTCTGCTCCGCTGCATCCTTCGGCCGAGGTCACGACATGGATTCCAGGATCTCGCTCCGCTATGCCCTAGAATGGCGATGTCACGGGCGTTCCGGCTATTCTCGGACGCCGCCGCTCAACCCATTATCAGCCAAATCCCAACGGCACGTAGTCGATCTCCATGAACTTCTCGACCTCGGGCACCCAGCGGTCGCGCACGAACGCGACATGGTCGGGATGCTCGTTGTAGCGCGTGTAGGCCGCCTGGTCGGCGAATTCCATCGAGAAGCCGAACTGGTAGTCGTTCTTCGGGCTCACCTGCCGCAACTGCTCGAAATGCGAGACGCCCTTGATCCCGGTCAGGATCTTCTTCGCATCGTGCAGGAAGCGCTTTGTCTCCAGCGATTGCGGCGGATACTTCAGCGTGAACACGACGGTATGGCGGATCATGTCTCGTCTCCTATTCGCTGTCGACCCAGGCGCGGATGAGGTGATGGGCGATTGCCCCTTTCGGCGGTGTAATCAGGCCGTCGGCATGCTGCCTGTCCAGCATGGTGCGCACCTCGTCGCGGAAGAACCAGCGGCAATCCTCAAGCTCGTTGAGGTCGGCCTGGATATCCTCGTTGAGCGGCTCGCCGAAGCAGCCGATCATCAGCGAATAAGGGAACGGCCAAGGTTGGCTGGCATGGTAGACGACGCGGCCGAGCCGGATGCCGGCCTCTTCGAGGGTCTCGCGCCGTACCGCCGCCTCGATTGTCTCGCCCGGCTCGATGAAGCCGGCAAGTGCCGAATACATGCCGGGCGCGAAATGCTTGCCTCGCCCCAGGATGCATTTTTCGCGCGTCGCCGTCAGCATGATTGCCACCGGGTCGGTGCGCGGGAAATGGTCGGTGCCGCAGGCAGGGCAATGGCGCCGGTAGCCGCCGGCGCGCATCTCCGAGCGGTTGCCGCATTTCGAGCAGAAGGCATGGCTTACGTGCCAGGCCAGCAGCGCCGCGCCTTGCGCCAGCGCGCCGGCCGCCGCCTCGTCGACCAGCCCTTGCATATAGACGGAACGATAGTCGATTGCCTTGATCGTCTCGGGCAGCTTTTCCGGCTCGATGCCGGCGGGCACGGCCAGCACCGGCCCGCTTTCAGAGAAGCCGAGCAGCACGCCGCGATCGAGTGCGGCTTCGAAAGCTCCACTCTCATCCGTCCTGAACCAGGGGTCGAACGTGCCATCCTCGAGCTTGAGATAGAGCCGGCCGGCATGCATCAGCATCAGCCGAGCGGCTTGGTCGGCCAGCGCTTTTTCGACCGCATCATCGGCGCGGTTCTCGGACTGCCGATCAATCCGGTTGCCGGCGAAACCGACGAATTGGCTGGGCTCGCGCAAGGGCGCGTCGAACAGGCGAAAGCTCATGGAGACTCGGGTGGGCTCGATGTACGGAATGGACACTGGTCAGCTTATAGCGCCGCCTTGATCGTTTCGGCAAACCGCCTGATATCGGAGCGCTGGTAGGGCTCGCGTATGCCATAGCCCCAGACCGGTCCCGGCCAGCCGGGATCGCCCTCCGAGCGGGCGACGACGTGGACATGCAACTGACGCACGATATTGCCTAAGGCGCCGGTGTTGATCTTGGTGCATCCGGTCACCCGCTTCAGCGCCTGCGCCACCATATTGGTCTCGAAGGTCAGCATTGCCTGGTCGAGCGGCGTCAGGTCGTGAATTTCCTCCACGCCCGGCCGCTGCGGCACCAGAACCAGCCATGGCCAGCGGCGGTCGTTCATCAGCCTGAGCTCGCAAAGGCCAAGCCACATAAGCTGCTCGCTGTCCGCCTCCAGCCGGGCGTCCAGCGTGAATCCGGCCTCGAGGCCCGGCAGCATGAGCGTTTCCTTCGCTTTTGTTGTAAGCATTTTCCAAACCAGGAACGCTAGAGCGGCGGCAGGGTGGCTGCAAGGGATTCATTGACCCCCATTATCGATTTGAAGGACTTTCGGCCTTCGATGCGGTTGCGGGTTCCGGCTCGGCCCTTGCATTTCGCTGCCGAATTGCCGATATGGAGCGCGGGAGGTTGGTGGTGGACGATCCACTCGCCAACCGGGTCAGGTCCGGAAGGAAGCAGCCCTAACGAGCCCGGAACGGGTCATTGTTCCAGCCTCCCACCTCTTCGCCTTTCTCCCGCGACATTGACGGCGCCAAGCCGTGCGGGTGAGACTATGCGCAGGAATCGGCCGCCTTCCGTCGCGGTCCTGGGAGCTTTTGACGGCGAATGAGCGAAGCCGGAAATTTGGGGCCACAAAGCCTGGAGACTGGCAAGGCCGCCGCTTATCGCGTCCTGGCGCGCAAATATCGCCCTTCGAATTTCTCCGAGCTGATCGGCCAGGAGCCGATGGTTCGCACGCTGACCAACGCCTTTGCCACCGGCCGCATCGCCCAGGCCTGGATGCTGACCGGCGTGCGCGGTGTCGGCAAGACGACGACCGCGCGCATCTTGGCGCGGGCCCTGAACTACAAAACCGCGACCGTCGACCAGCCCTCCGTCGACCTTTCGATCCTCGGCGAGCATTGCCAGGCGATCATGGAAGGCCGCCATGTCGACGTCATCGAGATGGACGCCGCCTCCCATACCGGCATCGACGACATCAGGGACATCATCGACCGGGTGCGCTACGCACCGGTCTCGGCGCGCTACAAGGTCTACATCATCGACGAAGTGCACATGCTCTCCACCCAGGCCTTCAACGGCCTGCTGAAGACGCTGGAAGAGCCGCCGCCGCACGTCAAATTCATCTTCGCCACCACCGAGATACGCAAGGTTCCGATAACGGTCCTGTCGCGTTGCCAGCGCTTCGATCTCCGTCGCATCGATGCCGGCGCGCTTGTCGGGCATCTGTCCTCGATCGCGGCCAAGGAAGGCATTGCCGTCGACGACGAGGCCCTGGCGATGATCGCGCGGGCCGCCGAAGGCTCGGCGCGCGATTCGCTGTCCATCCTCGACCAGGCGATCGCCCATGGCAGCGGCACGGTCAGCGCCGAGGCGGTGCGAGCCATGCTCGGCCTTGCCGACCGCGCCCGCATCATCGACCTGTTCGAGCATGTCATGAAGGGCGATGTCGCAGCGGCCTTGGCCGAATTCCGCGCGCAATACGACACCGGCGCCGATCCGGCCGCCGTGCTTACCGATCTTGCCGAGTTCAACCACCTCGTCACCCGCCTGCGCTTCGTGCCGGCGGCAGCCGACGATGCTTCGCTTTCCGAGGATGAGCGCCGGCGCGGCGCCGAATTCGCCGGCACGCTTTCGGTGCGCGTGTTGTCGCGGACCTGGCAGATGCTGCTCAAGGGTATTCCTGAGGTGCAGTCTTCCAACCGCCCGGTCAGCGCCGGCGAAATGGTGTTGATCCGCCTGGCGCATGCCGCCGACCTGCCGACGCTGGACGAGGCGTTGAAATCGCTGGAAGGTGCGGCCCCGCAGTCGAATGTGGCGCCGCGCGCCAACGGAGCACCCGCGGGGTCCGGCAATGGCGGCGGCACAAGCGCCGTGGCGCAGGCGCGGATGCCGGCTTCACCCGGCGGCGCGCAGACGATGCGCCTGGTCGAGGCGCAGCCCGTGCCGGAGACCTTCGTTCCTGCGCCGGAGCCGGTCGCCGAGGCGCCTGTCGTTCCGGTGAAGTCGCTGGCCGACATCGTTGCGTTGGCCGACGCCAATCGCGACATGGCCTTCAAGGTGCTGCTGAAACGCTGCGTGCGGCCGGTTCGCATCGAGCCCGGCCGGCTCGACGTCACCTTGACTAACGACGCGCCGAAGATGCTGCTCAACGACCTCACCGCCAAGCTGCGCGCCTGGACCGGGCGCAACTGGCTGGTGTCGCTGTCGAAGGAAGAAGGCGGCCAGACATTGGCCGAGATGGAGACGACGAAGCGCGAGAACGCCTTCTCCGACGCCAAGAGCGATCCCACCGTCGCGGCCATTCTCGCCCGTTTCCCTGGCGCCAAGATCATCGATGTGCGCATCCCGGACGTGCCGGAAGTGGATGAAGCCGAGGCCGACCTGCCGGTCGAGCCGGCGGCCGATGACGACGAGACCTGAAACATTTTTAGAGGACCAACCGATGAAAGATCTTCTCGGCCTGATGGGCAAGGCGAAGGAAATGCAGGCCAAGTTCCAGGCCATGCAGGACGAGATCGCCACGCTTGAAGCCACCGGCCAGGCCGGCGGCGGTCTGGTCAGCATCACGCTTACCGGCAAGTTCGAAATGAAGACGCTGAAGATCGATCCGTCTCTGATCAAGGCGGACGAAGCAGAAATCCTGGAGGATCTCATCCTGGCCGCCCACAATGACGCCAAAAATAAGGTCGAGCAGGTGATGCAGGAGAAGACCAAGGCGTTGACGGCAGGCTTGCCGATCCCGCCCGGAATGAAATTGCCGTTCTAAGGCGGGGTCCGCCAGTTAATTGATTATGAATGGAAATTGAGTCCTGGCTGCAATATTAACTGTTTTGCCGGCAATGCTCACGGGCACATTTCGCGGCATTCATAAAGTTTTACCCAAGTCCAGAAGTTGCTAACCCTCTAGCCATCTTTTTGCCCGAAAGAGTCTCATTCTTGCCACATCTCGGGCGGGCTGGCATCTGGACATGAGGCTTTTTTGGTGATCGCGACGCGATGGAAGACGCCGCTGCTGCTTATCGGCATCGTCACTTCCCCCTTGCTCCTGGCCGGTTGCAGCCAGACCACTTCCTCCCATGGCATGTCGGTGTCGGGTCTGACCGATGCCCTTACGCCGAGCTTCCTCACGCGTTCCTCCGGCCACTCGCTGAAGGACAAGGAATGCTTGCAAAGGGCAATGTTCTTCGAGTCCAACAGGTCGAGCCGCGACGGCATGATCGCGGTGGGCACGGTAGTCATGAACCGTCTTCGCTCGGGCCAGCACGGCAACACCATCTGTCAGGTTGTCGCCGAGCCGGGCCAGTTTGCTCCGGGCGTCATGACTCGGCCGATGAACTCGAAGGCTCTGCCGGATGTCGAGGAGGCGGCCGATGCGGTGCTGAGGGGCGAACGCAAGGCCAAGCTCAAGAACACGATGTATTTCCACACCGCCGGCCTGCGCTTCCCCTACAAGAACATGCATTACACCATGGTTGCCGGCGGCAACGCCTTCTATGAGAAGCGCGGCCGCAACTGGCAGCCGCTGCCGGACGAGCCGATGGTCGCCATGAACGGGGGCGACCAGCAGAAGTCTGGCCGGCAGCAGCCCGCGACCGCCGCTCCGGTGCTCGTGGCTTCCGCCGAGCCGATCGTCAGGACGATCGTCCGTCCGGACCCGGCGAAGCAGGCCGCCTTGGCTGCCG
This sequence comes from Mesorhizobium sp. B2-6-2, assembly GCF_006440615.1. Lineage (NCBI taxonomy): Bacteria > Pseudomonadati > Pseudomonadota > Alphaproteobacteria > Hyphomicrobiales > Phyllobacteriaceae > Mesorhizobium > Mesorhizobium sp. B2-6-2. The sequence goes on from NZ_VFUG01000001.1 coordinate 722,748, forward strand.
CCGCGCGGACCGAAGACGCTTCCGCCGAACAGACCTATGTGACGGCTTCCGTTGCACCTTCTGCCAAGTCCGGCCGTCTGGCGCAGAAGCCGACGGTCGTGGCGATGCAGGAGCCGATGGCCGAGCCGGACGCCTCGCGTTTCGGCGGCACGCTCAAGGGCCGCTACGTCTCTTCGGTGCCCAGCGCGCCGCAGGAAGCGTCGATGGGCTTCCAGTCGACGCCTGAGAATACCGACGCCATCGGCGCGATGATCGCCAGCCAGGATCGGCCGCTCGAAGCCAACTGAGCCCGATTTCATCCAATACAGGGCCCGCCATGGCAGCATGGCGGGCCCTGTGCCCTTGCTGGCTGTTCCAAACCGCTCCGAAAAATCCTGGATCAGTCCACCGTTTCAATAAGCGGCGAACTGATCCATCTTTTCGCTTGCTCGCAATTCCGGACGGAAAACCGCTTCGCACTTTTCCTGGAATTGCTCTAGATCAGAGCGATGTCGAAGAGAATCGCCGGTCCGGAAATCGAACGCCTGATCCAACTCTTGGCCAAGGTGCCGGGGCTCGGGCCGCGCTCGGCCAGGCGCGCAGCGCTTCATCTCATCAAGAAGAAGGAACAGCTGCTCGAGCCTTTGGCTGCCGCCATGAGCGAAGCGGTCGACAAGGTGCGCATCTGCTCGACCTGCGGCAATGTCGATACCGCCGATCCTTGCATGATCTGCACCGACCCACGCCGCGACGCCGGCACGCTGATCGTCGTCGAAGACGTCTCGGACCTTTGGGCGCTGGAGCGCGCGGCGGCGATGAACGTGCGCTACCATGTGCTCGGCGGCACGCTGTCGCCGCTCGACGGTATCGGTCCGGACCAGCTCAACATCCGCTCGCTGGTCGACCGCGTTGCCGGCGGCGAGGTGAAGGAAGTCATCCTCGCCGTCAATGCCACGGTCGAGGGGCAGACGACGGCGCATTATTTGACCGATCAGTTATCGGGCTTCGATGTGAAGGTGACGCGGCTCGCGCATGGCGTGCCGGTCGGCGGCGAGCTCGACTACCTGGACGAAGGTACGCTGGCCGCGGCGCTGCGATCGAGGACGGCGTTTTGAAGTTGGCGGGGCTTTGGAAATGACAGCATTCCTTCGCGCCCCCCTCTGTCCTGCCGGACATCTCCCCCACGAGGGGGGAGATCAGGCTTCACGCCGGCTTTCGCCAATCTCCAACGTCGCAGGATTGAGCAAGGCGCCGAAGCTGCCAATCTCCCCGCTTGTGGGGGAGATGTCCGGCAGGACAGAGGGGGGCGCGACAGAACGCCAGCCTTCCAGATTGGTCGTCCTTTCCTTTCTGGCGGCGTTGATCGCTCTCTTCATTACCGCCCCCACCCATGCCGCCCCCATCGACGACCAGTTCCAGGCCTGGCTGCAGACCGACCTCTGGCCCGAAGCCAACTCCAAAGGCATCTCGAAGAAGACCTTCGATGCCGCCTTCCTCGGCGTGAAGCCGAACCTGAAGCTGCCCGATCTCGTCCTGCCCGGCGAGCAGCGGACGACGCCTGAGAAGCAGCATCAAGCCGAATTCGGCCCGCCGGCCAACTACTTCGCCGAGAAGGTCGTTCGGGCCGTCACCTCGGGCGGAAAGACGCGCGAGAGCGCCAATGCCCGGACGCTCGGGCTGATCGAGAAGCGCTATGGCGTTCCGGGCGAGATCGTGCTGGCGATCTGGGGCCGCGAAACCGGCTTCGGTGCCGCCAAGATGCCTTACGATGCCTTCGAGGTGCTGGGCACCAAGGCGTTCATGTCGACCAAGAAAGACTTCTTCCGCACCGAGGTGCTGGCGGCGCTCGAAATCGTCGAGCGCGGGCTGGCGCCGGTCAATGCGATGAAGTCGTCCTGGGCCGGCGCGCTCGGCCAGCCGCAATTCATGCCGACCTCGTTCTTGAAGCACGCCGTCGATTTCGACGGCGACGGCCGGCCCGACATCTGGAATTCGACGTCCGACGTGCTCGCCTCGATCGCCAACTACCTCGTCCATTATGGCTGGGTGAGGGGGCGCGGCTGGGGGGCCGAGGTGACGGTGCCGGCAAATGTGTCGTGCTCGCTCGAAGGACCCGACCGGGGCAAGAGGATCTCCGATTGGGTGGCGATGGGCATCAGGCGCGTCGACGGCAAGGCGTTTGCGGCGAGCGAATTGAAGGCCGAAGGCCTGCTGCTGATGCCGGCCGGGCGCAGCGGCCCGGCCTTCGTCGTCACGCCGAACTTCTATGTGCTGAAGCAATACAACAACAGCGATCTCTACGGCCTGTTCATCGGCCATGCCGCCGATCGCATCGCGAAGGGCGACGCCACCTTTGTCGGCGGCTGGGGCGCGGTCGGCGATCTCCACCGCTCCGATATCGCCGCCCTGCAGCGGGCGCTTGAAGCCAAGGGTTACGATGTCGGCAGCGCCGACGGCCTGCCCGGCTTCAAGACCCGCCGCTCCATCGGCATCTGGCAGGCAAAGAACGGCAAGCCCGCCACCTGCTTTCCCGATGCGGGCTTGGTCGCGCAGCTGAAATAGTAGCGGGACGAGCTCTCCAGCATGTTTCTTTGACCGGTCGGTTGACGGCTCGCGTGCATTGAAGATTGGCTTGAACACCTCTCGCGATCGTCATCCTAGGGTCTCCGCGACGGAGCTGCGCTCCTGCTTCGCCCTAGGATGACGATGTCGGGAACGCTTCAATTAGTCGGCGCATGGGTCGACTCATGCGGCTCGTCTGGTCCCCCGATATATCGCCCCGCAAAATGTCCGTTGCCGGTTCGAGAACCGCTGAATAGGGTGTTGACCAACTGGACAAAAAACACGACGGTAAGCGGTCAAAGCCGCAGCCGGCCTTGCAAAGAACAATACAGCCCTGAGCCGGGAACTCAGGTCAACAAAACAGGGAACGATCACCATGATGCTGGAAAAGTTTGCTCTCCGCTCGCGCGCCTTGCTTGCGGGCGCCGCGCTGTCCGCGCTGCTCGTCGCGCCCGCTTTCGCGGTCACGCCCGCCGATACGCTGGTCGAGGGCTTTGCCATCGACGACATCATCTCGATGGATCCGGGCGAAGCGTTTGAGTTGTCGACGGCCGAGGTCACCGGCAACACCTATGATCTCCTGGTCCGCCTCGATCTCAGCGACACCTCCAAGGTCAAGTCCGATCTCGCCGAGAGCTGGACCGTTTCCGATGATGGCCTGACTTATACGTTCAAGCTGAAGCCCGGCATGAAATTCGCCTCCGGCAATCCGATCACCGCCGCCGACGTCGCCTATTCCTTCGAACGCGCCGTCAAGCTCGACAAGAGCCCGGCCTTCATCATCAACCAGTTCGGCATTACCGGCGACAACGTCACCGAAAAGGCCAAGGCCGTCGACGACACCACCTTCCAGTTCGTCGTCGACAAGGCCTATGCGCCAAGCTTCGTGCTCAATTGCCTGTCGGCCACCGTCGCGTCGGTCGTGGATGCCAAGCTGGTCAAGGAACATGTCGCAGCCGCGACACCGAGCGCCGACTACAAATGGGACAACGACTTCGGCAATGCCTGGCTGAAGACCGGCTATGCCGGCTCCGGTCAGTTCAAGCTGCGCGAATGGCGGGCCAACGAGGCCGTCGTCCTGGAGCGCAACGACAACTATAACGGCGAGAAGGCCAAGCTCGCCCGCGTCATCTACCGCAACATGAAGGAAAGCTCGGCGCAGCGTCTGGCGCTGGAGGCCGGCGATATCGACGTCGCCCGCAACCTCGAGCCGAACGACCTCGACGCCATCGCCAAGAACGCCGATCTCACCACCACCAGCGCGCCGAAGGGCACGGTCTATTACATCAGCCTCAACCAGAAGAACCCGAACCTCGCCAAGCCCGAGGTGCGCCAGGCCTTCAAATATCTGGTCGACTACGACGCGCTCAGCACCACCATCCTCAAGGGCATCGGCGAAATCCACCAGTCCTTCCTGCCGAAGGGCGATCTCGGCGCCATCGACGATAACCCGTTCAAGCTCGACGTCGCCAAAGCCAAGGAATTGCTTGCCAAGGCCGGCCTGCCGGACGGTTTCAGCGTCACCATGGACGTCCGCACTGGACAGCCGACCACCGGCATGGCGGAATCGATCCAGCAGACGCTTGGCCAGGCCGGCATCAAGCTGGAGATCATTCCGGGAGACGGTAAGCAGACGCTGACCAAATACCGCGCCCGCAACCACGACATCTACATTGGCAACTGGGGCCAGGACTATTTCGACCCGAACTCCAACGCCCAGACCTTCGCCTCGAATCCCGACAATTCGGATGCCGGCAAGTCCCACACGCTCGCCTGGCGCAATTCGTGGGACATTCCGGACCTGACCAAGGAAACGGAAGCAGCGCTTCTGGAGAAGGACGCCGCCAAGCGCGCCGACATGTACAAGGATCTGCAGAAGAAGATCCTCGACACCAGCCCCTTCGTCATCATCCACCAGCAGCTGGAAGTGGCCGGCCTGCGCAAGAACCTCAAGGGCTTCGCGCTCGGCCCGAGCTTCGACACCAACTTCGTCGGTGCGGTCTCCAAGCAATAGTGTCTTCGGGCGCGCCGCGTGAGCGTAGCTGAAAACCAGGCGGCGGCGGGGCGCGGCAGCGCCCGCGCCATCGCCGTCCTGTCGTCGCTCGGCCGCTTCCTGGTCATAGCGGTGACGACCTATCTCGGCCTGCTCGCGGTGACTTTCTTCATCGGCCGCGTCATCCCGATCGATCCGGTTCTGGCTGTGCTCGGCGACCGCGCTCCTATCGCCGTCGTCGAGCGCACGCGCCGCGAGATGGGCCTCGACCTGCCCTGGATCGAGCAGTTCTACCTCTATGTCAAAAGTGCGCTGAGCGGCGACTTCGGCACGTCGGTGCTGACCACCAATCCGGTGATGACCGATATCCGCCGCGTTTTCCCGGCGACCATCGAGCTGGCGACGCTGGGCACGATCATCGGCGCCGTCATCGGCGTGCCGCTCGGCGTGCTGGCCGCCGTCAAGCGCGGCAGCCTCATCGACCAGATCGCGCGCATCGTCGGCCTCATCGGCTATTCCGTGCCGATCTTCTGGCTGGGGCTGCTCGGGCTGGTGCTGTTCTACGCCAAGCTGCAGTGGATCGCCTTTCCGGCGCGGCTCGATGTCGTCTACGAATACACGTTCACGCCGATCACCGGCTTCTACCTGCTCGATGCCGCGATCCAGGGGCAGTGGGACGTCTTCTACGACGCCTGGCGCCATATCGTCCTGCCGGCAGCGCTGCTCGGCTACCTGTCGCTCGCCTATATCAGCCGCATGACGCGTTCCTTCATGCTGAACGAGCTGGCGCAGGAGTATATCGTCGCGGCCCGTGCGAAAGGCCTGTCGGAGACGCGCATCATCTGGGGCCACGCGCTGCGCAACGCCGCCGTGCCGATGGTGACGGTGATCGCGCTTTCCTACGCCAACCTGCTCGAGGGCTCGGTGCTGACCGAGACCGTCTTCTCCTGGCCGGGCATCGGCCTCTACATCACCAACTCGCTGCAGAACGCCGACATGAACGCCGTGCTCGGCGGCACCATCGCCATCGGCTCGGTCTTCATCGCCATCAACCTTTTCTCCGATCTGCTCTACCGGCTTCTCGATCCAAGGACGAAGACCGGATGAGCGTGGCAACCATCCAATCCCGTCGCGAATGGTTGCTGAGCGACCGGCCGGCCTCGCGCCTGCAGGCGAGGCTCGGCCGCTCCTATGTCGCCTGGCGTCGCTTTTCCGCCAACCGTTTGGCGTTGATCGGCCTGCTGATCATCATCGCGCTGCTGGTGGTCGCCGCCCTTGCCGATGTGCTGGCGCCCTATTCGCCGACCATCGGCGATCTGAAAAACGCCCGACTGCTGGCGCCAAGCGCCGCGCACTGGTTCGGCACCGACGACCTCGGCCGCGACATCTATTCACGCATCGTGTATGGCTCGCGCTGGACGCTTTATGTGGTGATCCTCGTCGCCATCATCGCCGCTCCTATCGGCCTTCTGGTCGGCACGATCGCCGGTTACGCCGGCGGCTGGACCGACACGATCCTGATGCGCATCACCGACATCTTCCTCGCCTTTCCGAAGCTGGTTCTGGCGCTGGCTTTCGTTGCCGCGCTCGGCCCCGGCATCGAGAACGCCGTGCTGGCGATCGCCATCACCTCATGGCCGCCTTACGCACGCATCGCGCGCGCCGAGACGCTGACGGTGCGCAATTCCGACTACATCAAGGCGGTGCAGCTGATGGGCGCCTCGCCCTTCCGCATCGTGCTGCGCCACATCATGCCGCTCTGCATCTCATCGCTGATCATCCGCGTCACGCTCGACATGGCCGGCATCATCCTGACCGCCGCCGGCCTGGGTTTCCTCGGTCTCGGCGCGCAACCGCCATTGCCCGAATGGGGCGCGATGATTGCGTCCGGACGCCGCTTCATCCTCGACCAGTGGTGGGTGGCCGCAGCCCCTGGCGCCGCCATCCTCATCGTCAGCCTCGGCTTCAACCTGCTCGGCGACGGCCTGCGCGATGCGCTCGATCCCCGGAGTGGCGACCAATGAGCGGCGACCAATGAGCGACACGCTTCTTGAGGTCGATGATCTGCGCGTCACCTTCCCGACCCGCACCGGCCTTGTGCAGGCCGTGCGCGGCGTCTCCTTCTCGCTCGGCCGCGAGCGGTTGGGCATCGTCGGCGAAAGCGGCTCCGGCAAGTCGCAGACCGGCCGCGCCATCATGGGGCTGACCCCGCCGCAGGCTGAGGTTTCGGCGAAAAAGCTCGCGTTCGACGGCATGGACCTGCTTTCCATATCGCCGCGTGGGCGCCGGGCGCTGCGGGGAAACCGCATCGCCATGATCCTGCAGGATCCGAAGTATTCGCTCGATCCGGTCATGACCATCGGCCGCCAGATCGTCGAGACGCTGCGCACGCATGAGAAGGTCGGCAAGACCGAAGCGCGCGAACGGGCGCTGGCGATGCTGCAGGCGGTGCAGATCCGCGACCCGGCCCGCGTCTTCGACCTTTACCCGCATGAGGTCTCGGGCGGCATGGGGCAGCGCGCCATGATCGCCATGATGCTGGTCACCGGACCCGAGCTGATGATCGCCGACGAACCGACCTCGGCGCTCGACGTCACCGTGCAGCTCGACGTGCTCAATATCCTCGACAAGCTCGTCGCCGAGCGCGGCATGGGGCTGATCTTCATCTCGCACGATCTGCGCCTGGTCTCCTCCTTCTGCGATCGCGTCGTCGTCATGTATGCCGGCAAAGTGGTCGAGCAGATCAAGGCTTCGGAGCTGCGCGACGCTCAGCACCCTTACACGCGCGGCCTGCTCAACTGCATGCCCAGGATCGGCTTCGAGCGCCACCCGCTGCCGGTTCTCGACCGCAAGCCGGAGTGGGCGGCATGACGGCTTGCATCGCTGTCGAAGGGCTGGAAGTGGTCTTCGACCGGTTTCGCGCGCTGAAGGGCGTCAGCCTCGAAGTCAGGGAAGGCGAATCCTACGGGCTGGTCGGCGAAAGCGGTTCCGGCAAGTCGACGCTGCTGAGAGCAATCACCGGTCTCGCGCCGGTCTCCTCGGGCACCATTACCGTCAACGGCAAGACGCTCGGCAAAACCCGCGACAAGGCGTTTTATCGCGAGGTGCAGATGGTCTTTCAGGATCCTTACGGCTCGCTGCATCCGCGCCAGACCGTCGACCGCCTGCTGCAGGAGCCCCTCGCGATCCATGGCATTGCCGACGGCGAGAAGCGTATCGAGCGCGCGCTGGACGAGGTAGGGCTTGGCAAGGGCTTCCGCTTCCGTTACGCGCACCAGCTCTCCGGCGGCCAGCGCCAGCGCGTGGCGATCGCTCGTGCGTTGATCCTCGAACCTTCGATCCTGCTGCTTGACGAGCCGACTTCGGCACTCGACGCCTCGGTGCAGGCGGAAGTGCTGAACCTGCTCGAAGAGGTGCGGCGCCGCCGCAAGCTCACCTTCCTGATGGTCAGCCACGATCTCGCCATTATCACCCATATGTGCGAGCGGCTGATGGTGATGCAGAACGGCGAGGCCGTGGAGACGCTGACCGCGAGCCAGCTGATCGGCCATCGCGTCAGCGAGGATTATACGCGCAATCTGTTGAGGGCCAGCGAAGGGTTCGTGAGGGTTTAGCTCGCAATTGCCAAGCCGCGTTCCTGCCCAGGTGTACCGGGAGGACTTTATCTGGGACAGGCCCAATTGACTGGACCACGTGCCGACTTGAGCAAAACGTGAAATAAGGTCAGAAGGGATTTCAACGGCATCAAACGAGAACGGGCCCAGTCTCGATGAGGGATGGCCCGATTGAGGGATGAGATGAAGAATTCAGCCATTTCCGAACGCAAGAACCAGTCGATCTCGCGCGGCGTCGGCATGACGACGCAGATCTATGCCGATCGCGCCGAGAATTCGGAAATCTGGGATGTCGAAGGCCGCCGCTACATCGACTTCTCGTCCGGCATCGCCGTCGTCAACACCGGCCATCGCCACCCGAAGGTGATCGAGGCGGTCAAGGCGCAGCTCGACCGCTTCACCCACACCTGCCACCAGGTCGTGCCCTATGAGAGCTACGTGCATCTCGCCGAGCGGCTGAACGGCTTGCTGCCCGGCAAGTTCGACAAGAAGACCGTGTTCGTCACCACCGGCGCTGAGGCGGTCGAGAACGCCATCAAAATCGCCCGCAACGCCACCGGCCGTCAGGCGGTCATCGCCTTTTCAGGCGGTTTTCATGGCCGCACCTTCATGGGCATGGCGCTGACCGGCAAGGTCGTGCCCTACAAGGTCGGCTTCGGCGCCATGCCCGCCGATGTCTTCCACGCGCCGTTCCCGGTCGCGCTGCATGGTGTCTCGGTCGCCGATTCGCTTGCCGCGCTCGACAAGCTGTTCAAGGCCGACGTCGATCCGGCCCGCGTTGCCGCCATCATCGTCGAGCCGGTGCAGGGCGAGGGCGGCTTCTACGAGGCGCCGCGCGATTTCATGGCAGCACTGCGCAAGATCTGCGATCAGCACGGCATCCTGCTGGTCGCCGACGAAGTGCAGACCGGCTTTGCCCGTACCGGCAAGATGTTCGCCATGGATCATCATGACGTGGCGCCCGACCTCACCACCATGGCCAAGAGCCTCGCCGGCGGCTTCCCGCTGTCGGCCGTCACCGGCCGCGCCGAGATCATGGACGCGCCAGGCCCCGGCGGGCTCGGCGGCACCTATGGCGGCAGCCCGATCGGCGTTGCCGCCGCGCACGCCGTGCTCGACGTCATCGAGGAAGAAAAGCTCTGCGACCGCGCCAATGCGCTGGGCGCGCGGCTGAAGCAGCGGCTGGTATCGATCCGCGAGGATGTGCCGGAGATCGTCGACATCCGCGGTCCGGGCTTCATGAACGCGGTCGAGTTCAACGACGTGAAGAAGGGGCTTCCGTCAGCGGAGTTCGCCAACGCGGTTAGGCTGAAGGCGCTGGACAAGGGCCTCATCCTGCTCACCTGCGGCGTCTACGGCAACGTTATCCGCTTCCTGTCGCCGATCACCATCCAGGACGGCGTCATGACCGAGGCGCTGGATATCCTGGAGACCTCGATCCGCGAGGCGCGGGTGGCCTGAAGGGCGGTCCACATTCAGGAATTCGGATTCTGTAACCAGGCGGGAATATCCGTCTTGGCGTGCAGAACCCGCCACACATCGATGTGGTCGGTCTGGTCGAAATAGAAAATCAGGTACGGGTAGCGCTTGAATTGCACGCTTCGCAGACCGGGCAATCCGATTTCATAGCCAAACCTCAGAGAGCCCGACGCCGGATGGCGGGCTATCAGTTGGTAGGCGCTTTGGAGGTCGTCGACGTAGCCCAACGCCGCGTGCGGACCAGCTTCGCGTGCATAATAATCAACGGCGTCCTCGATATCCCGCAGGGCAAGGGTTCGAGGAACAATTGCCTTTGTGGACACTAATTATTGCCTTGCGCTCGTTTCCGCAGCGCTGCGAAATAATCATCGTCAACGGGCTCACCCGGCGCGGACGACGCGCCCTCTAGGAGCAAACGGCGCAAAAGTTGACGATCCTGATCGTGGCGGATCAATTCACGCACATATTCGCTGCTCGTGCCAAAGCCTCGATCAGTCACTTGCTGATCAACAAAATTCTTCAAGCTGTCGGGCAGTGAAATATTCATCGTGCTCATTCAGCCATTCTATGGCCTATGGCAAAAATTGGCAATCTCTACGCGCTCGCCCTTGCCGGTTCGTCCTGACTGAAGGCCGCAAGCGCCGCCTTCAGCGCATCCGGCCCGCCTGCCACCGTTTGCGGCGTCGGCGAGAAGCCGGCGCCGAGCATCTTGCGGCCAAGCATGTGGTCGGCCGGCCGATTGACGGATTCGATGCCGAGCAGCCGGTTGCCCGCATAATGGTAGATCGAGAACTTGTTGTCGCCGAGATCGCCCAGCACGACATGGTGATCGCCGCCTTGGGTCAGGCCCACCATCTGCAGCTTCATGTCGCCGATATCCGACCAGAACCACGGCACGGCCGAGAAGGGCTCGGCATGACCGAGGACGGTGCGTGCGGCAAGCCTGGCCTGGTCGGTGGCGTTCTGCACCGATTCCAGCCGCACGTCGCCGCCGGTGAACCAGTGCCGGTAGGAGGCCGCGTCGCCGATAGCGAGGATTTCGGGAACAGAGCTCTGCATATGCTGGTCGACGCGGATGCCGTTGCCGATGGCCAGGCCGGCGGCTTCAGCCAGTTCGACATTGGGCACTACGCCGATGCCGATGATCACCATCTGCGCCGGCAGGCGTTCGCCGCCCGACGTGATCGCGGCCGAGACGCGGCCGCCTTCGCCCTCGAGGCGGGCAATGGTGGTGCCGGTCAGGATGCGCACGCCGATCGCTTCCAGGCGCTGGCGCACATGCGCGGCGATGATCGGCGCCACGGCGCGGCCGAGCAGCCGGTCGACCGCCTCGACGACGGTGACTTTGCGGCCGGCCGCTCTCAGCGTCGCCGCGATCTCCAGGCCGATGAAGCCGCCGCCGAGAATGACCACGTCCTCGGTTTGCGCGCTGAGCTCGCGGATCGCCCGCGCATCGGCCAGCGAACGCAGCGAGACCACGCCGGCAAGGCCGGCGCCGTCAAGCTTGAGCAGGCGCGGCCGCGAGCCGGTCGCGAGCACCAGCCGGTCGAAGGCAAGCGTTCCACCGCCTGCGACATTCAACCGGCCCGAGCCGGCATCGATGCTGTCGATGCGCACGCCCGGCCGGTAGTCGATGTTGTTGCCGGTGTAGAAGGCTTCGCCCCGCAGCGGCTGCGGCTTGGCCTCGGTGTCCTTGATGAAGGTCTTGGAGAGCGGCGGCTTGTGATAGGGCAGTTCCTTCTCGTCGCCGACGAGCACGACCGGCCCTTCATAGCCCTCTTCGCGCAGGCTGGCGGCGGCCTGCACGCCGGCATGGCCCGCACCGACAATCACAACCCCGTTCGTCATCGCAATCCTTTTGGTCAGCAAATTTAGGCCCTTGCGCCAGGTGGCGATTGTCTGCCGCCGCCGCAAGAGCCGCGCATCGGGTCGCACCCAGAACGGCTGTCTGTCAATCGGGCCTAGCGAGACAGTGCCGGGCTTAAAGTTGACATTTGTAGTTTAGAATAATTCTAAACTGTTGTTTCAATTGAATATTTTCTATCTCGCCAGTTGACTCCCAGCCTCTCCATCGCTTTATGGAGAGCTGCGCGCAAAGCGCATCCCTTTGATGTCTGGGCCTTGAACCCTTCCATTGGAGGCACGTGGGTGTCTTTTTATCGCGAACCGCGCATCGACGCGGCCACCATTTTTCCCGGCATGCTTATGCCTCGGCGCGGGTGGGCGCCTTTTGTTGAATTTCCAAAGAACTGGAGAAGGATGATGACGGCACGTAATGGCGGCAGGCTGGCTGCGATCTGCGCCACGGCCGCGCTGACGGCGGCGGTGTTCGTGTTGCCGGCCAAAGCCGAGACCGACGCCAAAGCGGTGATCAAGACCTACGCCGATATCGCTTTAGCCAAATACGAGGATTCGCTGACCACCGCGCAGGCGCTGGACAAGGCGGTGGATGCTTTACTCGCAAGCCCCTCGGCCGACACGTTGAGCGCTGCGCGCGAGGCCTGGAAGGCGGCGCGCATTCCTTACCAGCAGACCGAAGTCTTCCGCTTCGGCAATAAGATCGTCGACGACTGGGAAGGCAAGGTGAATTCCTGGCCGCTGGATGAGGGCCTGATCGACTATGTCGCCATGAGCTACGGCACCGAGTCCGACGAAAACGCGCTCTATACGGCCAACGTCATCGCCAACAAGGAAGTCGAGATCAACGGCAAGAAGGTCGATGCCTCGAAGCTGACGCCCGAGTTCCTGTCCGGCACGCTGCAGGAGGCCGGCGGCGTCGAAGCCAATGTCGCGACCGGCTATCACGCCATCGAATTCCTGCTCTGGGGCCAGGACCTGCATGGCACCGGGCCGGGCGCCGGCGAGCGGCCCTTCACCGACTACGACCTCAAGAATTGCAGCAATGGCAATTGCGATCGCCGCGCCGAATATCTGAGATCGGCGACCGATCTTCTGGTGTCCGACCTGCAGGACATGGTCGGCAACTGGAAGGAAGACGGCGCCGCGCGCAAGAACCTGACCGAGGGCGATGCAAATGCCGCCATCTCCACCATCTTCACCGGCATGGGCTCGCTCTCCTATGGCGAGCTTGCCGGCGAGCGCATGAAGCTCGGCCTGTTGCTGCACGACCCGGAAGAGGAGCACGACTGCTTCTCCGACAACACCTACATCTCGCATCTCTATGACGCGGTCGGCATCCGCGACGCCTACCATGCCAGCTACAAGCGGCTCGACGGCTCCGTGGTCTCGGGTCCGTCGGTGTCCGACATGGTGAGGGCCGCCGATCCGGCGATCGACAAGGAGCTGTCGGGCAAGCTCGACACCACCGTCGCCAAGATGGAGGCCATCCAGGCGCGTGCCCTTGCCGGCGAGGCATATGACCAGCAGATCGCCGAGGGCAACACCGAAGGTAACGCCACCGTGCAGGCGGCGATCGACGCCTTGATCGACCAGACCAAGTCGATCGAGCGCGCCGTGGGCTCGCTCAAGCTGAACGAGATTGCTTTCGAGGGCTCCGACAGCCTCGACTCTCCCGACAAGGTGTTCAAGTAGGACTGGACGCACCACCAGCCAAGCGGCGCCGGAACGGCGCCGTCAGCCAGGGCAAGTAGATGCTGATCTGCCATTGCAACATCATCACCGAAAAGGAGATCGAGCAGACGATCGTCGGGCTGCTGGATGAGGATCCGTGGCAGCTGATCGTGCCCGCGAAGGTCTATCATGCGATGCACAAGCGGGGCCGCTGTTGCGGCTGTTTCCCAAATGTGGTGGAAACGATCATTCGGGTCACCGAGAATTACCACGCCCGCTCGGAGACGGAGGGCGCGGACATCGTTTCACACCTGGATCGCGTGCGAGGCTTGCGCGGCCAATACGGGAGCAGAACCCATGAAAGGCGAACCGCAGGTCATCGAGCGGCTTAACGACGCTTTGTTTCTCGAGCTTGGAGCCGTCAACCAGTACTGGGTGCATTATCGTCTGCTCGAGGATTGGGGCTACACCAAGCTGGCCAAGAAGGAGCGTGCAGAATCGATCGAGGAAATGCATCACGCCGACCGGCTAATCGCGCGCATCATCTTCCTCGAAGGCCATCCCAACCTGCAGTCCGTCGCGCCGTTGCGCATCGGCCAGAACGTCAAGGAAGTGCTCGAATCCGATCTGGCCGGCGAATATGACGCGCGCACCGCCTACAAGCGCTCGCGCGAGATCTGCCAGGACGAAGGCGATTTTGTTTCGATGAAGCTGTTCGAGGATCTCTTGACCGACGAGGAAGGACATATCGATTTCCTGGAAACGCAGCTCGACCTGCTTGCCTCGATCGGTGAGGAGAAATACGGCCTGCTCAATGCCGATTCGGTCAACGAGGCGGGGTAAGGACATGCGGGAATGCGGCGCCCCGTAGACTTTTCGCGCCGCGCGTGGCGGGCCGCAGTCGACGCCCTGCCGCTTCGGAAGACCCCGCGATATCGGATCGGTCGCGGGGTGTCGCTTTTGCTGGCGATCATGCTTTCCGCATCCGCCTTGGCCGATCAGCCCGCCGCTCTGCCGACGAGCCGCACCGACCTGACGCCGAAGGACCAGGCACGGGTTCTGGCGGTCACCAGGCCGACGACCGATTTCACCAAGCCCGAGCCGTTCGAGCTGATGCAGGGTGGCGCCGGCACGTCGCGCAAGGACGTCAACCGCGATGCCTTTTCGCAATCCTCCGCCAATATCACCTTCGAGGAAGAAGGAACCTTCAAGCTCGGCAACGCGCTGTTCCGCAAGAACTGGGTGTCGTCGCCGTCCTCGACCCAGGCTTCGGACGGGCTCGGCCCGCTCTTCAACGAACGCGCCTGCCAGAACTGCCATCTGAAGGATGGCCGCGGCCGTCCGCCGGAAGGCGATGCCGAATCGACATCGATGTTTCTGAGGCTGGCGCGCGACGCCGACAGCGCCGAGGAAAAGACGGCGCTCACCGATCATAAGCTGCTGAATTTTCCCGATCCCGTCTATGGCGCGCAACTGCAGGACCTTGCGGTTCCCAGGCTCAAGGGCGAAGGCCGGATGCGCGTCGATTATCAGGAGCAAAAAGTGACGCTCGGCGACGGCGCCGTCGTTTCGCTGCGCAAGCCGAGCTATACGATCGAAAATCTCGGCTACGGTCCGCTCGATCCGCGCACCACGCTGTCGCCGCGCCTGACGCCGCCGATGATCGGGCTGGGCCTGATCGAGCAGATCGCGCCGGCCGATATCCTTTCGCATGCCGATCCGGACGACCGCGACGGCGACGGCATTTCGGGCCGGCCGAACATGGTGCGCGACGAGCTGAACGGCCAGGTGATCCTGGGCCGCTTTGGCTGGAAGGCGCAGACCGCGTCGATCCGCCAGCAAGCGGCCGATGCCTTTGCCGGCGATATCGGCATCTCGACGCCCGAAGTGCGGAAACCCTGGGGCGATTGCACCGAGGCGCAGAAGGATTGCCTTGCCATGCCAAACGGGGTGCAGCAACGCCTCGGCACGGCCGAGGCGCCGCCGCCGGTGATGGACCTCGTCACCTTCTATTCGCAAAATCTGGCCGTGCCGGCGCGGCGCGATATCGGCAAGCCTGATGTGCTTGCCGGCAAGAAACAGTTCTACGAGATGGGCTGCATTGCCTGCCACACGCCGAAATTCGTCACCATGCGCGGCACGCCCGAAAAGGCGCAGGCCTTCCAACTGATCTGGCCCTATTCCGACTTCCTGCTGCACGACATGGGCGAGGGCCTCGCCGATGGGCAACGCGTCGGCCAAGCGAGCGGCAGCGAGTGGCGTACCCCGCCGCTCTGGGGTATCGGGCTCACCGCGACGGTCAACGGCAATGCCTTTTACCTGCATGACGGCCGCGCTCGCACGCTTGCCGAGGCGATCCTGTGGCATGGCGGCGAGGGCCAGAAGGCGCGCAACCGCTTCGCCGGCGCCGCCGCGGCTGATCGTGACGCGCTGATCAAATTCCTGGAGTCCCTATGATATTGAAACGCGTCGCTCTGATGTCGAAATGCATGGCCCTTGCTCTTCCGTTCCTTCTGGCCGCCGTTCTTCCGGCATCGGCCGCGGTCAAGGCGTCCGATGTCATCGGCCGCGCGATCGACGGCTTCGTCCGCCCCGCCTATGCCAGCCTCGATGAACATGCTGAGGGCCTCACCACGGCGATGCACCAGCTTTGCGAAGCGCCGTCCAGCGAGAAGCTCGAAGCGGCGCGCGCGGCATTTTCAGGCACCGTCGAGGCCTGGTCGGTGGCCGAGATCATCGCCTTCGGACCGATCAAGGAGAACAACCGGCTGGAGCGCATGCTTTATTGGCCGGACCGCAAGAGCATCGGCCTGAGGCAAGTGCAGGCCACGCTCGCATCCAAGGACCCGTCCGCCGCCGATCCGGCGCAACTGGCGCAAAAGAGCGTCGCCATGCAGGGCCTAGGCGCCCTCGAATATGTGCTTTACGGCGATGGCGCCGAAACCCTTGCCGCGAAAGACGATCCCTACCGCTGCGCCTATGGTGCGGCGATTGCCGGCAATGTCGAAGCGATGGCAGGCGAGGTGCGTGATGGCTGGCAAAAGCCCGATGGCTTTGCCTCGCTCTGGGCCAATCCGGGGCCGAAGAACCCGCTCTATCGCGATGGCAACGAAGCGGTGACGGAACTGGTCGGCGTCTTCATCAACGAGCTAGACATAATCCGCGACGTGCGGCTCAAGGGTTTTCTCGGCGCGAAGCCGGATGCCGACAAGCCGAAGCAGGCGATCTACTGGCGCTCGCAGAACACGACGGCCTCACTGGCCGCAAACCTGTCCGGCATCGACCGGCTGTTCCAGGCTTCCAGGCTCGGCGACGCGCTGCGCGCCGATGCGCAATGGATGGCAGAGTCCATCCACATCCAGCTCAGCAACGGCGTGACAACGGCGAAATCCGTCGCCGGCCCGATCGACAAGGCGCTCGCCGATCCGGCGCTGCGCGAAAAGCTCGAGCATTTCAAGCTGATCACCTCCAGCCTGTCGACCTTGATCGGCACCAGGATGACCGCCGAGTTCGGCTTGACCGCCGGCTTTTCGTCGCTGGACGGGGATTGATGCGTGAGAGCCGCCGTCATCGACCGCCGCGATTTCCTGCGGGCCGCGGGCGCCGGCTTCGCAGCCGCGATGGCGCCGCGCGCCTGGGCCGACACGCTTGCCGCGGACGCGGTGTTTGCCACGGCTTTCGTCAAGCGCGACGGCAGCTTCGGCGCCGCCGTGCTCTCCGAGGCGGGGAAAATCCTGCACACGATCGGTCTGCCCGACCGCGGCCACGACGTCACCTTCGATCCGGTGTCGAAGCGCTCGGTGGTCTTCGCCCGCCAGCCCGGCACCTTTGCCGTGGTCTTCGACCATGCCGGCCGCGACAAGCCGTTGACCATCGCCAGCATCGCGGGCCGGCATTTCTTCGGCCATGGCGTGTTCTCGCCCGACGGCGCTCTGCTCTATGCTACGGAGAACGATTTCGACAACGCGGCAGGTGTCGTGGGCGTCTACGATGCGCGGGCGAAATTCAATCGCGTCGGCGAGTTCCCGACCTACGGCATGGGTCCTCACGAGCTGCTCCTGCTTGGCGATGGCCGCACTTTAGCCATCGCCAATGGCGGCATCGAGACCCATCCCGATTATGGCCGCGCCGAACTCAACATCGCGACGATGAAACCGTCCTACACGCTGGTCGACCGGATCACCGGCGACCTCATCGAAAAGCACGAGCTGCCGCCGGCGCTGCATCAGCTTTCGATCCGCCACATGGATCGCGACCAGGCGGGCACCGTCTGGTTCGGCTGCCAATATCGCGGGCCGGCGACCGACCGCCCGGCATTGGTCGGCCGCGCCGCGCGCGGCAAGGAGCTCGAGCTCCTGGAAATGCCGCAGGACGTGCTCTCGCGCTTCCGCAATTATATCGGCTCGGTCGCCGCCAATGCCGCGACGGGCACGGTCGCCGTCACCTCGCCGGAGGGCAATTCGCTGGCCGTCATCGATGCCGCCAGCCGACGCGTGGTCACGACAAGAGCGCTGGTCGAGGTCTGCGGCCTCGCGCCCGACGGCGCCGGCTTCATGGCGACGACCGGCGCCGGCGAGATCGTCGTCGGCGCCGGCGCCACCCGTTCCGAACCGGACTATGTCTGGGACAACCACATGCTGCGCATTGTCGCGACGGCGTGATCGCCGGGCGTGGAACCGAAGCCGCTTAACATTTCTCCGCCCTGGCCCTTGCGGCGGCGGCCTATGCCGGGCAGAGGGAATTGTGTTTCGATCCAGTTCGTTAACCGGCCTATGAAGCTGCCCCTGTGAAGCTGCTTGCCATCGACTGCGCCGCCAATCTCTGCGCCGCCTGCGTCTATGACGCGGGCGCGGGGAAGGAGCTTGGCCGCGAAGTGCGCGACCTAGGCAAGGGGCATGCCGAGCATCTGATGGCCGTCATCGAGGCTGCCTTGAAAGCAGGCGGCATCGGCTACCCTGACCTCAACGCCGTCGCCGTCTCGATCGGACCCGGCTCGTTCACCGGCCTGCGCGTCGGCGTCTCGACCGCGCGCGGCCTGGCGCTGGCGTTGAAAATCCCGGCGATCGGCGTGACGACGCTGGAAGCCCTGGCGGCGGAGGGTGCGAAAACTTTTCCCGGGCGCGCGGTGCTTGCCGCGCTCGATGCCGGCCGCGAGGAAATCCACGCCGCGCTCTTTGACAAAGCGTTAGCAGAGGCTTACCGACCTTCGGTGACCACGCTCTCCGTGGCAGCGACCATGGCCAACGGCGCCGATGCCGTCCTTGTCGGCACCGCCGCGCCGCAGATTGCCGCGGCGGCGGGACGGGCCTTCGACACCGGCCCGGTTGCCGCCACCGCCGACATCGCTACCTATGCCAGGCTGGCCTCGGCCAGAGGGCCGGGCGAAAAGCCCAAGCCGCTCTATCTGCGCGGCGCCGACGCCAAGCCGCAGGCGGGCTTCATTCTTCCGAGACAGGATAATGGTCCAAAGGGAGACCATGATTCCAAGAAGCAGGAGGCGGTTTTGCGGAAAGGTCGTGGTCCAAAAGGAAACGACGCCTGATGCGCATACCGTTCTTTCAACCGCGCCGCAGGGACTATGCGCTGGAGCCGCTGACGGTTGCCGACAGCGCCGCCATCTCGGAGCTGCATCGCGAGGATTTCGTGCGGCCCTGGACCGACGGCGAATTCGCAGCACTGCTCGAGCAGGATACGGTGTTCGGCTACGCCGCGCGCGAAACCGGCCAGGGCGCCAAGCCGCCGGTCGGTTTCGTGCTGGCGCGACTCGCGGCCGGCGAGGGCGAGATCCTGACCGTGGCCGTCGCCCGCACGCATCGCCGACAGGGGCTTGGCTGGCAATTGATGGATGCGGTGCTGCGCGAGCTTCATGCGCAGCGCGCCGAAGCGCTCTTCCTCGAGGTCGACGAGACCAATGCGCCGGCGATCGCGCTTTATCGCAGGCTTGGCTTCATCCAGGTCGGTCATCGGCCCAACTACTATCGCTCGACCGAGCACGGTCCGACCGGCGCGCTTGTCATGCGCCGCGATCTTCGCTAGCCACAGTCGCGCATGACCCCGAAAATCGGCTCTGATTTTCGGAAAGGATCATGCGCCAAGCGGGAGTGTTACAGCGTCCTTTGCGCGCCCTAAGGCGCGCGGCGCTGTAATGTTGGGGCCGGAGCGAATGATCAAGAAATTGCGGATTTTCCTGGCGCTCTTCTATATCGTCGTTTGTTCGCTGGTGCTGGTGCCGCTGCAGATCCTGTCGATGAAGACGGGGCTGTGGCCCGAAACGTTCATCCTGAAGATCTGGCACGGCATGATCCTCAAGGCGCTGGGCATGCGGGTGCATGTGAGAGGTGCGCTTGCCAGGGAACGCCCAGTGCTGGTGGCGGCCAACCACATTTCCTGGACCGACATCATGGTGCTCGGCTCCTTTGTCGATGTGAAGTTCATCGCCAGGGCCGACGTGGAAGGCTGGCCGATGATCGGCATGCTGTCCAAGCTGCAGCGCACCGTCTACATCGAGCGCGAGCGCAAGCGCACCTCCGGCGACCAGGCGAGCGAGATCGCCAGGCGCATGGCCAAGGGCGATGCCATGGTGCTGTTCGCCGAAGGTTCGACCGGTGACGGCAACCTTGTGCTGCCGTTCAAGAGCACGCTCTTCGGCGCCGCCTCGATGGCGATTTCGGAAGGTGCGGCGGACCAGGTCTTCATCCAGCCCGTGGCGATCGCCTATACGCGCCTGCATGGCATGCCGATGGGCCGCCGCCATCGGCCGATGTCCGCCTGGATCGGCGACCAGGATTTGATGCCGCACCTGAAAACCCTGCTTGCCGAAGGCGCGATCGACGCCGAGGTGCATTTCGGCGAGCCTGTGCCGTTCTCCAAGGGCTCGAACCGCAAGGAAACGGCACGGCTGATGGAAGCCAGGGTGCGCGAGATGATGCAGGCCGTCCTCGCCGACCCGGCCAAGAGCCGGTAGCCGATGCATTTCGCCCAAAGTGCGTAGCGGTTTTGGGATAACGACATACATAAATAAAAGAGATCTGAAGCGCGTCCTGTCGGGACGACCTGCTTCAAGGCAGATTCGTCTGTTTTTTGTCACGGAAAGGCGCTAGAAGCCGCCCGATGGAATTGAACACGATTGAAAGCCACGGCATCGGCGCTGCCGCCGAGCACTCGGCCGGCACGGACCCGACGGCGAAAAAGGTCTTCGTCAAGACTTATGGCTGCCAGATGAATGTCTACGATTCCCAGCGCATGACCGATGCGCTGGTGGCCGACGGCTATGTCGCCACCGACGCCGTCGAAGATGCGGATCTCGTGCTGCTCAACACTTGCCATGTCCGCGAAAAGGCGGCGGAAAAGGTCTATTCCGAGCTTGGCCGCATTCGCGACATGAAGGCTGAACGCGCCGAGGCCGGCCGCGAATTGCTGATCGGCGTCGCCGGCTGCGTGGCGCAAGCCGAGGGCGCCGAGATTATCCGCCGCTCGCCAGCGGTCGATCTGGTCATCGGCCCGCAGACCTATCACCGGCTGCCCGACGTGCTGGCGAGAGTCCGTGGCGGCGAAAAGATCGTCGAGACCGAATACGCCGTCGAGGACAAGTTCGAGCATCTGCCGCAGCCGAAGCGCGCCGAGCTTGCCAGGCGCGGCGTCACCGCTTTCCTGACGGTGCAGGAAGGCTGCGACAAGTTCTGCACCTTCTGCGTGGTGCCTTACACGCGCGGCTCCGAGGTTTCGCGCCCGGTGGCGCAGATCGTGGCCGAGGCCGAGCGCCTGGCCGAGGCAGGCGTGCGCGAGGTGACGCTGCTCGGCCAGAACGTCAATGCCTGGCACGGTGTCGGCGAAAATGGCGAGGAATGGGGCCTTGGCCGCCTGCTGTTTCGTCTGGCGAAAATCCCCGGCCTGGCGCGGCTGCGCTACACCACCAGCCATCCGCGCGACATGGACGACGAATTGATCGCCGCGCATCGGGACCTGCCGGCGCTGATGCCCTATCTGCATCTGCCGGTACAGTCGGGCTCTGACCGGATTTTGAAGGCGATGAACCGGCGCCATACGGCGCGCGACTATCTGGCGCTCATCGAGCGCATTCGCGCCGCCCGCGCCGATATCGCCATGTCCGGCGACTTCATCGTCGGCTTCCCCGGCGAGACGGATGAGGATTTCGAAGCGACACTGAAATTGGTGCGCGAGGTGAACTATGCCTCGGCCTTCTCGTTCAAATATTCGCCTCGCCCCGGCACACCGGGCGCCGAAATGGATGGCCATGTCTCGGAAGCGGTGAAGGACGAGCGTCTGCAGGCTCTGCAGGCTCTGCTTCTCAGGCAGCAGCAGGATTTCGGCTTGAGCCTGGTCGGCAGGACCATCGGCACGCTGATCGAGAAGCCTGGCCGGCAGGCCGGGCAGAAAGTTGGCCGTTCGCCTTGGCTGCAGCCCGTTATTGTTGACGACAAGGCCGGCGGAATCGGTGACATTATCGACGTACGAATCACAAGGACCGGCTACAATAGCCTGTTCGCCGAACTGGCCTGACGGGCCTCGGCAGATGAGGAGAGACGGTTGAGCGCTGCTGAACTGAAGAATCCGCCCCCGAACCAGGCGTCCGGGGCTTCCGACATGGCGCACATCGTACTGACCTTCGACAACAACAAGCTTGCCAGCGCCCTTTATGGTCAGTTCGACGAGAATTTGGCCCGGCTCGAGCAGAAGCTCGGCGTGGATATCCGTTCGCGCGGCAACCAGCTTGCGATCAAAGGCTCGGCTTCGGCCGCCGAACAGGCGCGCCGGGCGCTGGATACGCTCTACGGCATCCTGCAGAAGGGCGTCGACATCGGCCAGTCGGATGTCGACGGCGCCGTGCGCATGGCAATTGCCGCCGACGACCAGCTGACGCTGCCCACGTTGGAGCGCAAGGGCAAGGTTTCGGCCGCCCAGATCGCGACGCGCAAGAAGACGATCTACGCCCGTTCGCTGACGCAGGACGCCTATATGCGGGCGCTGGAGCGCTCGGAAATGGTCTTCGGCATCGGCCCGGCCGGCACCGGCAAGACCTATCTGGCGGTGGCGCATGCGGCCATGCTGCTCGAACGCGGCATGGTTGAGCGCATCGTGCTGTCGCGCCCGGCCGTCGAGGCCGGCGAGCGGCTGGGCTTCCTGCCCGGCGACATGAAGGAGAAGGTCGACCCCTATCTCAGACCCCTCTATGACGCGCTCTACGACATGATGCCGGCCGACAAGGTCGAGCGGGCGATCGCCGCCGAGGTTATCGAGATCGCGCCCTTGGCCTTCATGCGCGGCCGCACGCTTGCGCATGCGGCGGTGATCCTCGACGAGGCGCAGAACACCACGCCGATGCAGATGAAGATGTTCCTGACCCGTCTCGGCGAGAACTCGCGCATGATCGTCACCGGCGATCCGACCCAGATCGACCTGCCGCCCAACACCAAGTCGGGCCTGGTCGAGGCGCTGCGCATCCTCGACGGCGTGCCGGGCATCGTCACGGTCCGCTTCAACGAAGGCGACGTGGTGCGCCACCCGCTGGTCGCCGAGATCGTCAAGGCCTATGACCGCGATGGCAAGCTGGCGCGAGGCCTCGGCGCCGAAAGCTGATCAAAGGCCGCATGGCTGCAGACAACAAATCCTCTGCCGGAACCCCGGTCGACATCGATATTTTCGTCGAGGCCGGCGCTTGGCCCGCGGAAGCCGAGCTGACGCGCCTGGTCGAGCGCGCCGTTGCGGCTGCTTTTGCCGAGACCGGCGCGGCCGGCGCTTCCGAGCTCAGCGTCGTTTTTTCCGACGATGCCCATATCCAGGCGCTCAATGCCGAATGGCGCGGCAAGGACAAGCCCACCAACGTCTTGTCTTTTCCGGCTTTTTCGTTCCCGAAAGGCGGCAAGCTGCCGCCGATGCTGGGCGATATTGTGCTGGCTTCCGAGACGGTGTCTCGCGAGGCGGCACTGGAAGACAAGCCGGTTGCGAACCATATCACCCATCTTGTTATCCATGGCCTGCTGCATCTTTTGGGCCATGATCATGAGACCGACGCCGAGGCCGAGGAGATGGAAGCGATCGAGCGCGCGGCGCTTGCGAGACTTGCCATTCCCGATCCCTACGCGTAACAAAAAAGCTCAATTGACCCGATGGCGATGAACGACACACCAGAAACTGCCGCCCGTCCGGACGCCGGCAGTGCTGCCAAGTCTTCCGAAAAGACGGAAGAGGGCTCGAGTCCGAGTATTCCGACCGGCAGCGCGGCCGCCGAGCCGACGCATGCCGGTCCTTCCCTGTTCGATCGCGTGCTTGGCCTGTTCCGGCACCGCAACGGCACCAGCCTGCGCGAGGAGATCGCCGGCGCGCTTGCCGAAACGGCGACCGATGCCGGCGCCTTCTCGCCTGGCGAGCGCGCCATGCTCAACAACATCTTGCGCCTGCGCGAAGTCCGGGTCGAGGACGTCATGGTGCCGCGCGCCGACATCGAGGCGGTCGAGATCAACACGACGCTTGGCGATCTGCTCGGCCTGTTCGAGCAGTCCGGCCATTCGCGCATGCCGGTCTATTCCGAGACATTGGACGATCCGCGCGGCATGGTTCACATCCGCGACGTGCTCGCCCACATCACCAAGCTCGCCCGCGTCAAGAAGGGCCGCAGCAGAGCGAAGACGCCGGTGTCGACCGCGCTCGACCTTGCCCAGGTCGACCTTGCGCGCACCATCGGCGATCTCAGCCTGATCCGCCCGGTTCTGTTCGTGCCGCCTTCGATGCTTGCCTCCGACCTGATGGGGCACATGCAGACGAACCGCACGCAGATGGCGCTGGTCATCGACGAGTATGGCGGCACCGACGGCCTCGCCTCGCTGGAGGACATCGTCGAGATGGTGGTCGGCGACATCGAGGACGAGCATGACGACGACGAGCCGATGATCACGCAGACCGGCGACGGCGTCTTCGTCGTCGACGGCAAGGCCGAGATCGACGAGGTCGCCAAGATGATCGGCGAGGATTTCGCCGCCGGCGAGCATGGCGAATATGTCGACACCATCGGCGGCATGATCTTCAACACGCTCGGCCGCGTCCCCGCTCGCGGCGAAGTGGTGCAGGCCATCCCAGGTTTCGAGTTCCACGTGCTCGACGCCGACCCGCGCCGCGTCAAGCGCGTTCGCATCGTGCAGAGCCAGAAAGGCGAGCGTCGCCGCCGCGCCGCGCGCACCGAGCAGGCCTAACACTGTCAAGACATGCCCGTCGACGATCCATTCAAGCATGCCGTTCTCGGCTCAGGCGTTTTCTATAAGGATCCGCGCGCCGCATTGACCTGGCTCCAGGCGGCCTTCGGCTTCGAGCCGAGCATGGTGGTGAGCGACGCCGACGGCCGGCTTGTCCATGCCGAAATGCGTTTCGGCGACGGCTACATCATCGTCGATTGCGAATGGGCCGAGCATGTCGCCAGCCCGGCCTCGGTCGGCGGCAAGAACACCCAGGCCATCTATATCCGGCTGCGGCAAGATATCGACGCTCATTGCGAAAAGGCTCGTGCGGCCGGCGCGGAAATTCTTCAGGAACCGACGGATCATTTCTACGGCGAGCGCCAATACCGCGCCCGCGATCCCGAGGGTCATGTCTGGACGTTCAGCCAGACCGTGCGCGTTGTCCCGAAGGACGAGGCCGAGCGGCTGAGCGGCCTGCGGATCGAGGGCTGGCACAACTGAGCATTTTTCAGCGAGGCTGAATCGCCTTGCGTTGCAGAAATGCGGCTAAGGCAAAGAGCTATGGCGGGATACTGGTTCCCGCTATAGCGCGACGGTGTATCGGGCTGCGCTTATCTGGGTTTGGATCGGGCGGCGCAGCCTGTTAAACCTCTAGCTCCCTGATTCGCGCGACTTGGGAAGCTTGATGCAGCGCTTTGCCGGCCGGATAATTCTGCTGTGGGGGTGGCGGCGGGCGCTGGTGGCGTTTGCCGCCGGAGCGCTGGCGGTGCTTGCCCAGGCGCCTTACGATTTCTTCGCCGCCTGCTTCGTTTCGTTCCCGGTCCTTGTCTGGCTGCTCGACGGCGCCACCGGCGAGGCATCGGATGGCTGGTTGAGGCGCCTGAGGCCGGCCTTCGCCGCCGGCTGGTGGTTCGGCTTCGGCTATTTCCTGGCCGGTCTCTGGTGGATCGGTCAGGCATTGCTGGTCGAGGCCGATACGTTCGCCTGGGCCTTGCCCTTCGCCGTTGTCGGCATCCCCTTCGCGCTGGCCTTCTTCTATGGTTTCGCCACGGTCGTGGCGCGGCTGTTCTGGAGCAGCGACATTGGTCGTATCGCAGCGTTAGCCTTCGGCTTCGGGCTTGCCGAATGGCTGCGCGATTTCCTCTTCACCGGCTTCCCGTGGAATGCCGTCGGCTATGCCGCAATGCCGGTGCCGCTCCTGATGCAGAGCGTATCGGTGACCGGCATGATCGGCATGAATGCGCTCGCGGTCTTTGTCTTTTCGCTTCCGGCGCTCATCGCTGCGCGCCGCCATCTCAAGCTCGGCCTCGCCTTGTTTGTCATCCTCGTCGCCGCCCATGTCGGCTTCGGCTATGTCAGGCTTGCGGCACCGGTCGAATCGAGCCGCGCGATCGATGTCCGCATCGTCCAGCCCGCTGTCGATCTCAGCGAGAAGTGGGATGCCTCGGTGCGCGACCGCATCTTCGCGACTTTGCTGGGGATATCGGGGAAAGCGCCGGAACAGGGCCACGCCAAGCCGCAGCTTATCCTGTGGCCGGAGACATCGGTGCCGTTCCTTTTCACCGAGCGTCCGGACGCGTTGACGGCGCTGGGCGACATGCTGGCCGACGGCCAGATGCTGATAGCCGGTGTCGTGCGCGAAGAGGGCGGATCGGCCAATGCCGGCAGCCGCTATTACAATTCCGTCGTGGCGATCAACGACAAGGGCGAGATCGTCGATGCCGTCGACAAGGTGCATCTGGTGCCCTTCGGCGAATATCTGCCCTTCGCCGACTTGTTCGAACGCTTGGGCATAGGCCAGCTCGTTGCCGGGCCGATGAATTTCGCCGCCGGCAACGAGCGCCATCCGATCGGCGTGCTGGGCGGCCTGCGTGCCGCTCCGTTCATCTGCTACGAGGTGATTTTTCCCGATCTCGTCGCTGCTGACGCTGTGTCCGCCGACTTGATTGTCAACGTCACCAACGATGCATGGTTCGGCGACACGCCAGGCCCGTATCAGCACTTCAGGCAGGCCCAGATTCGGGCAGCGGAGAATGGAATGCCTCTGTTGCGCGCGGCTAACAATGGCATATCCGCCGTCGTCGATTCGCGCGGGCGCATTGTCGATGCGCTTGCCGTCGATGCGCGCGGCGCCATCGACGCGCATGTGCCGGTTTCCGGGCGCTCCCTCCTGTCCGCCGAACAGCGACGCATTAACGGATTGCTGATCATGTTGCTGTTTGCGCTGATTGCCTTCACATTGAATGTAAGGCAGCGGCTACGGGTGAATTGACAGTCGGCACATTAGAAACTCATACTGTAACGCCTAAAATTTTCTCGAAGTCGGTTGGAGGGTTCTGTTGGGGCAGGTGGCTCCGGCTTCATATGGGCGGAACAAATAGAAAAAGCCGGAAAAATTCGGCGAGGAAAAAATGACAGAAGAGAACAAGAAGAAGCCGAATCCGATCGACATCCATGTCGGGAGCCGCATCCGGCTGCGTCGCAATATGCTTGGAATGAGCCAGGAAAAGCTGGGTGAAAATCTCGGCATCACCTTTCAGCAGATCCAGAAGTACGAGAAGGGCACGAACAGGGTTGGCGCCAGCCGCCTGCAGGCGATCGCCTCCATCCTGAGCGTTCCTGTCGCCTTCTTCTTCGAGGATGCTCCGGGCGAGGAGCCCGCCGGCGGCACCAGGGGATTTGCCGAAGACTCCTCGATGGCGTTCGCCATTGAATTCTGCGGCAGTCCCGAAGGGCTCCAGCTCAACCGGGCTTTCGTCAAGATCGGTGACGTCAAGGTGCGCCGCAGGATCATCGATCTGGTGAAGGCGCTTTCCGCCGAGGACGCAGATTGATTTACCTGATGCCGCCGGCGATGTCGCATCGCCGGTGGCATAGCCGACCTTGCCTACATTCATGCCAGATCCGTCGCGCCGCTTGACGAGCGGCGCCCGGCACCGCTAACACGTGGCGCGCCAAAATCGGCAGCTTGCCGATCTTTTCAAGAGGGGACACCCGTGACGCGGCAGAATTATCTCTTCACCTCGGAATCCGTCTCCGAGGGCCATCCCGACAAAGTCTGTGACCGTATCTCCGACGAGATCGTCGATCTGGTCTATCGCGAAGCCAAGAAGACGGGCATGGATCCGTGGAAGGTGCGCGTTGCCTGCGAGACGCTGGCCACCACCAACCGCGTCGTCATCGCCGGCGAGGTCCGCGTCCCCGACACGCTTTTGAAGAAGGACAAGGCGGGCAACGTCCTCAAGGATGCGTCCGGCCACCCTGTGGTCAACCCGGCCAAGTTCAAGTCGGTTGCCCGCAAGGCGATCCGCGAGATCGGTTACGAGCAGTCCGGCTTCCACTGGAAGACCGCCAAGATCGACGTGCTGCTGCATGGCCAGTCGCCTGACATCGGCCAGGGCGTCGACAATGCCGCCGACCGCCAGGGCGAGGAAGGGGCCGGCGACCAGGGCATCATGTTCGGCTACGCCTGCCGCGAGACGCCCGACCTGATGCCGGCACCGATCTATTACAGCCACAAGATTCTCGAACTGCTGGCAGCGGCGCGTCATGAAGGCAACGGCGAGGCCGGCAAGCTCGGCCCGGACGCCAAGAGCCAGGTCACCGTGCGCTATGCCGACGGCAAGGCGGCGGAAGTCACGCAGATCGTGCTTTCCACCCAGCATCTCGATGCGAACTGGGACTCCAAGAAGGTCCGCAAGGTGGTCGAGCCCTATATCCGCGAGGCGCTTGGCGACTTGAAGATCGCCGAGGACTGCAACTGGTACATCAACCCGACCGGCAAGTTCGTCATCGGCGGGCCTGACGGCGATGCCGGCCTCACCGGCCGCAAGATCATCGTCGACACCTATGGTGGCGCAGCCCCCCACGGCGGCGGCGCCTTCTCGGGCAAGGACACCACCAAGGTCGACCGTTCGGCCGCCTATGCGGCGCGCTATCTTGCCAAGAACGTGGTGGCGGCCAAGCTTGCCGACCGCTGCACCATCCAGCTCTCCTACGCCATCGGCGTCGCCCAGCCGCTGTCGGTCTATGTCGACCTGCACGGCACCGGCAAGGTAGACGAATCGAAGCTCGAGGATGCGCTGCGCAAGGTGATGGACCTGTCGCCGTCGGGCATCCGCCGTCATCTCGACCTCAACAAGCCGATCTATGCAAAGACCTCGTCCTACGGCCATTTCGGCCGCAAGGCCGGTCGCGACGGCTCCTTCTCCTGGGAAAAGACCGATCTTGCCAAGGCGCTCAAGGACGCCGTCGCCGCCTGACGCCAGCGGATGCAAAGGATAGGCCGAGCCGGGCGACCGAAGGATTCTTCGGTCGCCGGCACGGCAAGACTATACGCCCGCAGCAGGCGATCGCCCTCGAAGGCGGTCTGCGCGAATACCGGATCGACCTGACGGAGCAAGCGCCGGCCGATCTCAGGACCTTGTTCAAGGCACAGGTTTCGGCGCTCCAGCTGGAAATCGGTTTCGGTGGCGGCGAGCATCTCCTGCATCGCGCGACGGAAGCGCCGGCAACCGGTTTCATCGGCATCGAGCCCTTCGTCAATGGCATGGCCAAGATGATGACGGCGCTGGGCAAGGCGCCGCTTGCCAATCTCAGGGTCTATGACGACGACGCCACGCGGCTGCTCGACTGGCTGCCGTCTGGCTCGCTCGACGACATCGACCTGCTCTATCCCGATCCGTGGCCGAAGAAGAAGCACTGGAAGCGGCGTTTTGTCGGCGCCGCCAATCTCGACCGCTTTGCCCGGGTGATGAGATCCGGCGGCAGGTTCCGCTTCGCATCCGACATCGACAGCTATGTGAACTGGACGCTGCTTGCCTGCCGCGAACACGGCGCTTTCGCGTGGCAGGCTGAAGACGCTGCCGCCTGGCACCGGCCCTATGCGGGCTGGCCCGGCACCCGCTACGAGGCCAAGGCCATCCGCGAAGGACGGCGGCCCGCTTACCTGACCTTCATACGAAAATAGAAATGGTCGGGCGGGCTTCTGTATTGCATATGGCGCAACGGATCGCTGTATTGCAGGGCAGGAGACAGTCATGGTCGCCTCGGTTGAACGTAAGGAATACCCGATCTCGATCCGCCTATCGGAAGCGGACGTGGCGATGATTGATTGTGCCGCCACTCTGCGCGGCCGATCCCGCGCGGATTTCGTGCGCGATGCTGCCGTGCGCGCGGCCGAGGATATGCTGATGGACAACCGTCTTGTCCGCATGATCCCGGAAGGGTTCGCGGAGTTCATGGAGGTTCTGTCGGTCCCGGTCGCGTCGGTTCCGGACATGGAGGAATTGGCAAAGCGGCCGGCGCCTTGGGAAGCTGGTTATTCGACGAAGCGCTGCGTCGCCGCTCCGCCTCACGGCATGCGGCGTTGACGAACCACTTTGGTTCCACCGCATTCACAATGAACCAGAATGGAGACAGGATGATGAGCGCCTTCACCGTGAGGCTTCCGGATGAGACTGTAGCCAAGCTCGACCAACTGGCCGAAAAGGTGGATCGCTCCCGTTCCTACGTCGCGGCTCAAGCGATCGAAGACTATGTCGCCAGGGAAGAATGGCAGCTTGCCGAGATCGAGGCAGGCCTTGACGAAGCCGATCGAGGAGAATTCGCAAGCGAGAAGGATTTGGCAGGCGTCATAGCGAAATACGTCAAGCCCGAACGATGAAGCGGATCCGCTGGACCCAGCGCGCCGTGCGCCGTCTCGACCAGATTGGCGCCTTCATCGAAAAGGACAATCCAACAGCCGCGGCGCGGGTCGTTGCACGTATCGTTTCCTCCGCAGACAATCTCGCCGAGCAACCCGTCATGGGGCGTGTCGGACGGGTGAAAGGGACCCGAGAACTGGTCCTCGCGGATGTCCCATACACAATTCCCTACCGTGTTGTCGGCGAGGAGATCGAGATACTCACTGTGATGCATGCGGCCCAACGATGGCCGCGCCAGTTGTAGACACCACCGCTAGCCTGTACCTGAAGGCTTGAAACGCCGGCGGCAATCGTCTATATCAGCCTCAAATTCTTGGTCGGTATGACGAAGAGTGGGTCCACCCGGTCCCGCTCTTTTTTGTTACCTGCCGGCGGAAGCAAAAAGCGACAGGGATCTGATGACTGCAGCAACGGCAAGCGAGGCCGACGACCGTATCATCCGCGAAAGCGGTATCGATGCGCGCATTGCGCTGATCGTGCAGCCGGTGCTCAAGGCCATCGGCTTCCGGCTCGTGCGGGTGCAGTTGACTGGCCAGAACGGGCTGACGCTGCAGATCATGGCCGAACGCGAGGACGGCACCATGACCGTCGAGGATTGCGAAGAGGTCAGCCGCGCCGTGTCGCCGGCGCTCGATGTCGATGATCCGATCGAAAAAGCATATCATTTGGAAGTTTCCTCGCCGGGCATCGACCGGCCGCTGGTGCGCAAGTCGGATTTCACCGCTTGGACCGGCCATCTGGTCAAGCTGGAGACTTCGGTTCTTGTCGGCGATCGCAAACGCTTCAAGGGCAAGATCGCCGAGGCGGATGCCGACGGCATCCTGGTCGAGCGCGACAAGGCGGCCTATGGCGAAGAGCCGACGGTGCGCGTGCCTTACGACGCGATCGCCGAGGCCCGGCTGATGCTGACCGACGATCTCATCCGCGATGCCCTGTCGAAGGACAACCGGGCGCGCAAGGAAGCCAGGAAGCGCCGTGGCGAAGCGGAAGACGCCGCCGACGGCGAGGAAAATGAAACCGAACAGGAAAGTTGATTGAGTAGCCGGGCCGTATGCCCGGCGCGAAATCGGGAGAAAGACAATGGTTGTAAGCGCCAACAGGCTTGAACTGCTGCAGATCGCCGACGCGGTCGCGCGTGAAAAGTCGATCGACAAGCAGATCGTTATCGCCGCCATGGCCGATGCGATCCAGAAGGCAGCGCGTTCTCGTTACGGCCAAGAAACCAACATCCGCGCCGACATCAATCCGAACACCGGTGAGATGAAGCTGCAGCGGCTGATGGAAGTGGTCGAGAAGGTCGAGGACTACGCGACGCAGATCGCGCTTTCAACGGCGCGCGAGCGCAACCCCGACGCCCAGATCGGCGACTTCATCGCTGAGCAGCTGCCGCCCATGGATTTCGGCCGCATCGCCGCCCAGTCGGCCAAGCAGGTCATCGTGCAGAAGGTGCGCGAGGCCGAGCGCGATCGCCAGTATGACGAGTACAAGGATCGCATCGGCGAGATCGTCAACGGCACCGTCAAGCGCGTCGAGTACGGCAATGTCATCGTCGATCTCGGCCGGGGCGAGGCGATCATCCGCCGCGACGAGCTGATCCCGCGCGAGAACTATAAATATGGCGACCGCGTGCGGGCCTATGTCTATGACGTGCGCCGCGAGCAGCGCGGCCCGCAGATCTTCCTGTCGCGCACGCATCCGCAGTTCATGGCCAAGCTGTTCACCATGGAAGTGCCGGAAATCTACGACGGCATCATCGAGATCAAGTCGGTCGCCCGCGATCCGGGCTCGCGCGCCAAGATCGCCGTCATCTCGCGCGATTCCTCGATTGATCCGGTCGGCGCCTGCGTCGGCATGCGCGGCAGCCGCGTCCAGGCGGTGGTCGGCGAATTGCAGGGCGAGAAGATCGACATCATTCCGTGGTCGCCTTCGGCCGCGTCCTTCATCGTCAACGCGCTGCAGCCGGCCGAGGTCGCCAAGGTGGTGCTCGACGAGGACGCCGAGCGCATCGAGGTGGTGGTGCCGGACGACCAATTGTCGCTGGCTATCGGCCGCCGCGGCCAGAACGTGCGCCTTGCCTCGCAGCTCACCGGCTGGGATATCGACATCCTGACCGAGCAGGAAGAAAGCGAGCGTCGCCAGAAGGAATTCGTCGAGCGTTCGGCGCTCTTCATGGAAGCGCTCGACGTCGACGAGATGGTCGGCCAGGTGCTTGCCTCCGAAGGTTTCACCAGCGTCGAGGAAGTCGCCTATGTCGACTCTGGCGAAATCTCCTCGATCGATGGCTTCGACGAGGACACCGCTTCGGAAATCCAGACCCGCGCCCGCGAATATCTGGAGAAGATCGAGGCCGAGCACGACGAAAAGCGCAGGGCGCTGGGCGTCAAGGACGAGCTGCGCGACATCCCCGGCATCACCACCGCCATGATGGTGACGCTCGGCGAGGACGGCGTGAAGACGGTCGAGGACTTCGCCGGCTATGCCGCCGACGATCTGATCGGCTGGAAAGAGCGCAAGGACGGCGAGACCAAGGTCTATCCGGGCGTGCTCGCCAGCCACGGCGTCTCGCGCGCCGAGGCGGAGCAGATGGTGCTCGCCGCCCGCAAGCAGGCCGGCTGGATCACCGAGGAAGAACTCGCTGCCGAAGAGGCAGCGGCCGACGAAACCGTCGGTGCGTGAGGTGACCACCAATCGCAAAGCCCGTGGACGAGATGAACGATCGCACTTGCATCGTTACGCGCAGGCAGGCCGAAGCGGATGAACTGATCCGCTTCGTCGTCGGCCCGGATTCGGCCGTCGTTCCGGACATCAAGAGAAATCTGCCCGGCCGCGGTTGCTGGGTTACTGCCGATCGCCTACATATCGAGAAGGCAGCGGCCAAGAACCTGTTTGCCCGTGCCTTCAAGGCGCAGGTGACCGTTCCGGCCGATCTCGGCGGCATGGTCGACGGGCTGCTCTCCAGATCCGCTCTGGGCATGCTTGGCCTTGCTCGCAAGGCTGGCGCCGTCGTCCTTGGCGCCGCCAAGGTCGAAGGTGCGGTGCGGGACGGGCAAGCGTTTCTGGTGCTGCATGCGACCGAGGCTTCGGACGACGGTGTCCGCAAGATCAGTCAGGCGCGGCGGGCAACCGTCCATCTCGGCGGACCGGCCATCCTTGCCTACAAACTTTTCCCCGAAGCCGAGTTGAGCTTGGCATTGGGGGGTACAAATGTGATACATGCTGCCGTTCTCGCGCAGGACGCGGGACAGGCGGTTGAGAAGCGCGTAGTGGCGCTCGACCGATATCGGGGCGGTACCCCGAACGATCTGGCAATGCTTGCGGCCGTTGCTGACGAAGATGATGCCGCAGAGGATATGGAATGAGCGATACGAAATCGGGCGACGACAAGACGTTGAGCGTGACGCCGAAGAAGACCTTGACGCTGAAGCGCCCCGGCCTCGAGCAGGGCACCGTGCGCCAGAATTTCTCGCATGGCCGCACCAAGTCGGTCGTGGTCGAGACCAAGAAGCGCAAGTTCTCGCTGCCCGGCGACAAGCCGGAACCGGTGGCTGCGTCCGTCTTCACGCCGAAGCCCGCCGCTGCCCCTGTTGCCGCCGCCCCTGTCGTGCAGGAAGCGCCGAAGGCGCCGCCTCCGCCGCCTGAGCGTTCCGGCATGGTCCTGAACGAGCTCTCGCGCGGCGAGATGGAAGCGCGCCGCAAGGCGCTGGAAGGCTCCAAGGCCCGCGAGGCCGAGGATCGCCAGCGCGCTCAGGAAGACGCCAAGCGCCGCGCCGAGGAAGAGGAACGCCGCAAGCGCGAGCGCGACGAATCCGCGCGCCGTCAGGCCGAGGAGGAGGCACGCCTGCAGACTGAGGCCGAGGCCCGCCGGCGCGCCGAGGAAGAGGCTCGCCGCCGCGCGCCGCTGGCGGCGGAGGTCGCCACGGCTGATGACGAGGAGGAGGCCAAGCCGAGGCGTACCGGTGCCGGTGCCGCGAGTGCGCCGCCGCGCCGTCTTGCGACGCCGGAAGTGGCAAGGCCGGCCAAGCCGACAAAGGGCGAGGAAGATCGCCGCCGCGGCAAGCTGACGCTGAACTCGGCGCTGTCGGATGACGACGCGCGCGCCCGTTCGCTGTCGTCGATGCGTCGCCGCCAGGAAAAATTCAAACGCGCGCTTCACAATGAGCCGCGCGAGAAAGTCATGCGCGAAGTGATCCTGCCCGAAACCATCACCATCCAGGAACTGGCGCAACGCATGTCCGAGCGCGCCGTGGACGTGGTCAAGTTCTTCATGAAGCAGGGCCAGATCCTGAAGCCGGGCGACGTCATCGACGCCGACACGGCCGAGCTGGTCGCCTCCGAATTCGGTCACACCGTGCGCCGCGTCGCCGAGTCCGACATCGAGGAAGGCCTGTTCAACATCGCTGACCGCCCGGAAGACCTTGTGTCGCGTCCGCCGGTCGTGACCATCATGGGCCATGTCGACCACGGCAAGACCTCGCTGCTCGACGCCATCCGCAACGCCAATGTCGTCTCCGGCGAGGCCGGCGGCATTACCCAGCATATCGGTGCCTACCAGATCGAGAAGAACGGTCAGAAGATCACCTTCATCGACACGCCCGGCCACGCGGCCTTCACGGCCATGCGCGCCCGTGGCGCGCAGGTTACCGACATCGCGGTGCTGGTGGTGGCGGCCGACGACAGCGTGATGCCGCAGACGATCGAATCGATCAATCACGCCAAGGCGGCCGGCGTGCCGATCATCGTGGCCATCAACAAGATCGACAAGCGCGATGCCGATCCGCAGAAGGTGAGGACCGAACTGCTTCGCCACGAAGTGTTCGTGGAATCGATGGGCGGTGAGGTGTTGGACGTCGAGGTTTCGGCGACCAAGGGCATCAATCTCGACAAGCTCTTGGAAGCGATCCTGCTGCAGTCCGAAGTCCTCGACCTCAAGGCCAATCCCGACCGCACCGCCGAAGGCGCGGTCATCGAGGCGCAGCTGGACAAGGGACGCGGTCCCGTCGCCACCGTGCTGGTGCAGACCGGCACGCTGATGCCGGGCGACATCATCGTCGCCGGCAACGAGTGGGGCCGTGTGCGCGCGCTCGTCAACGATCGTGGCGAGCATGTGCCGGAAG
Organism: Mesorhizobium sp. B2-6-2; assembly: GCF_006440615.1. Classification (NCBI taxonomy): domain Bacteria; kingdom Pseudomonadati; phylum Pseudomonadota; class Alphaproteobacteria; order Hyphomicrobiales; family Phyllobacteriaceae; genus Mesorhizobium; species Mesorhizobium sp. B2-6-2. The sequence goes on from NZ_VFUG01000001.1 coordinate 757,914, forward strand.
CGCCGCCGGCAATGCCGGTCGAGGTGCTTGGCCTTCAGGGCACGCCGCAGGCGGGCGACCGCTTCGCCGTCGTCAACAACGAGGCGCGCGCCCGTGAGATCACCGAATACCGCCAGCGCCTGGCGCGCGACAAGGCGGTGGCCAAGCATGCCGGCCAGCGCGGCTCGCTCGAGCAGATGATGTCGCAGCTGCAGACGAGCGGATTGAAGGAATTCCCGCTGGTCATCAAGGGCGACGTGCAGGGTTCGATCGAGGCGATCAATGCCGCGCTTGAAAAGCTCGGCAATGACGAGGTGCGCGCGCGCATCGTCCATGCCGGCGCCGGCGGCATCACCGAAAGCGATGTCTCGCTCGCCGAGACGTCCGGCGCGGCGATCATCGGCTTCAACGTCCGCGCCAATGCGCAGGCGCGTGCTGCCGCGGCCGCGGCCGGCATCGAGATCCGCTACTACTCGATCATCTACAACCTCGTCGATGATGTGAAGGCAGCGCTTTCCGGCATGCTTTCGCCAGAGCGGCGCGAGACCTTCATCGGCAATGCCGAGATCCTCGAGATCTTCGACATCTCCAAGGTCGGCAAGATCGCCGGCTGCCGTGTTACCGAAGGCAAGGTCGAGCGTGGCGCGGGTGTTCGCCTGATCCGCGACAACGTCGTGATCCACGAAGGCACGCTGAAGACGCTGAAGCGCTTCAAGGACGAGGTTGCGGAAGTGCCGGGCGGCCAGGAATGCGGCATGGCCTTCCAGAACTACGAGGACATGCGTGTCGGCGACGTCATCGAGTGCTTCCGCGTCGAGATGGTAACCAGAACGCTCTAATTCGGGTATACTTGCCGAATAATAACGGGCGGCGGCCGAAAGGCTGCCGCCCAGATCCTTCATGCATGTTGAGACATGTGGCGCGGTCCCATCCCGTGCTTCACGATTTCAGGACCAGAGAAAATGCCCCGTTCGACACCGTCAGGCCCCTCCCAGCGCATGCTGCGCGTCGGCGAGCAGGTGCGTCACGCCCTGTCCGAAACCTTGCAGCGCGGCGAGGTCATCGATCCGGTGATCGAGAACAGCGTCGTCTCGGTGTCCGAGGTGCGCATGTCGCCCGACCTCAAGATCGCCACCGCCTTCGTCTCGCCGCTTGGCGCGGGCGACGACGGCGCTGTGATCGAGGCGCTCAACAGGCACGCGAAATTCATCCGCGGCCGCGTCTCCGGCGCGCTCAGGCAGATGAAGTACATGCCGGAGTTTCGTTTTAGGCTCGACACTTCCTTCGACAATTTCGCGAAGATCAATGAACTGCTGAAATCGCCCGAAGTCGCGCGCGATCTCGGTGACGGCAAGAACAACGACAAGGACGAGGAATAGGTGGCGCGTCGCGGTAAGAAGAAGGGGCGGCCGGTCTCCGGTTGGGTGGTGCTGGACAAGCCGGTCGGCATGGGCTCGACCGAGGCGGTTTCCAAGATCAAATGGCTGTTTCAGGCTGAGAAGGCCGGCCATGCCGGCACGCTCGATCCGCTGGCTTCCGGCATGCTGCCGATCGCGCTCGGCGAGGCGACCAAGACCGTTCCCTATGTGCAGGACGGCGCCAAAGTCTACCGCTTCACCGTCGCCTGGGGCGAAGAGCGCTCGACCGACGACCTCGAAGGCCCGGTGACCAACAATTCCGACCGTCGGCCGGACGAGCCGGCGGTGAGGGCACTGCTGCCGAAATACACCGGCGTCATCATGCAGACGCCGCCGCAATTCTCGGCCATCAAGATCGCCGGCGAACGCGCCTATGACCTTGCCCGTGAAGGCGAGACGGTCGAGATACCCGCGCGGGAAATTGAAATCGGCCGTTTGGATATTGTCGAGCATGGTGCCGACAGAACCGTCTTCGAGGTCGAATGCGGCAAGGGCACCTATGTGCGCTCGCTGGCCCGCGACATGGGCCGCGATCTCGGCTGCTTCGGCCACATCGCCGAATTGCGCCGCGTCGAGGTCGAGCCGTTCACGCCGGATGATTTCGTCACTGTCGCCGAGCTGGAAGCGGCCCGCTTTGGCGAAAAGGATGACGACAAATCGGGCGAAATGGACGCTCCGATCGATTTCAGCGCCATCGATGCGCTGCTTGTCGAAACGGCGGCGGCGCTCGACTGCCTGCCGCAGGTCGCGGTCAGCGACGACGCGGCGACGAAGATCCGCCTCGGCAATCCCGTCATCATTCGCGGCCGCGACGCGCCGGTCGAGGCCGAGGAGGCCTGCGCCACCGCGCGCGGCAAGCTCGTCGCTATCGGCGCCATCGAGCAGGGCATGTTCAAGCCCAAGCGGGTCTTTGTCGGGTGAATCCGGTCTAGCGCATGTCGCCCAAAGTGCGCAGCGGTTTTGGGACAACGACAGGCATCAATACAAGACTTAAAGCGCGTCGACTCAATCCGTCTCAGCGCGACGCGCTTTAAGTGTTTGTTATTACGCAGTTCCGGACGGGAAACCGCTGCGCACTTTTGCTGGAATTGCTCTAATCTAGGCCGAATGCTGAGTCCCGAGGATATCTCATGGCCAAGGCTGATGCAGGCAAGAAGCGGGCACCGCTGAAAACCCGCCGGCCGCCGGTTGGGGCGTCGCCAGGCACGCTTATCGCCGATCCGGCGGCGCGGCGCAGCGAGCTCCGGCTGACGCTGATCTCGCCCGAGAAATACAAAACCATCGACAATGCCTCGATCGACGATCTCAACGCGCATTGCGAGAAATGGCCTGTCGTCTGGCTGGATTGCACCGGACTTGCCAATATCCCGCTGATTGAGGAGATCGGCCGCATCTTCAGCCTGCACCCGCTGGCGCTGGAGGACGTCGTCAACACCGGACAGCGGCCCAAGGTGGATTTCTTCGAGGATCATGCCTTCGTCGTCATGCGCATGATCGACGATGTCACCTCGCATCGCTACGAGCAGATCGCGCTGTTCTTCGGCGGCAATTTCGTCGTCACGTTCCAGGAGCGCGAAGGCGATCCGTTCGATCCGGTGCGCAAGCGCATTGCGGGTGCGATGCCCAACCGCCTGCGCTCGCGCGGCGCCGACTATCTTGGCTATGCGTTGATCGATGCCATCGTCGACAGCTATTTCCCACCGATCGAGGCGGCGAGCGAATTGGTCGACGGCATCGAGGACGAGATGCTGAATAAGCCGCACAAGCACCAGATGCGGCAGCTGCATGAATTGCGGCGCGACGCCAACGTGCTCAAAGGCGTGCTGTGGCCGATGCGCGACACGCTGGCGACGCTGATCCGCAACGACGTGGCCTTCGTGAAGGCGGAGACCAAGATCTTCTTCAACGACACGCTCGACCATTCGCTGCGTCTGATCGAGCTGGTCGAGAACCAGCGCGACATGCTCACCGGCCTGATCGAGATGCATGTCTCGCTGACCCAGGCACGCACCAACGACGTCATTTCTTATCTGACGATCGTCTCGGTGATCTTCATGCCGCTGACCTTCCTGGTCGGCGTCTGGGGGATGAATTTCGATCCGCAAAGCTCGCCCTGGAACATGCCGGAGCTGAAAGCCTATTACGGTTATCCGGTGGCAATTCTGTTCATGGCGCTTGTCGCCGCCGGACTGATCTTCTTCTTCAAATGGAAGAAGTGGCTATAGCCGCTGAACCCTTTGTTTTCGTGGCAAGACCTGCGACAAGCCGGCTTGACATTTGGGCTGGTGTTTATTCCGGAATTGGACTATATGCGCCGCAGCTTCGCGCCCTGACGCGTCGCTTGCACTGGCCCCTGCTGGACGACATCCCGGCTGTGGGCGTCCCGTTTCCTCCAACAGATAAGGAAAAGCACGATGTCGATTACTGCCGACCGCAAGAAGGAATTGATGACCGAATTCGCAACCGCCAAGGGCGACACCGGATCTCCGGAAGTCCAGGTTGCCATTCTTTCCGAGCGCATCAAGAACCTGACCGAGCACTTCAAGGACCACAAGAAGGATAACCATTCCCGCCGTGGCCTGCTTGCTCTGGTCTCCCAGCGCCGCAGCCTGCTTGACTACCTCAAGCGCAAGGATGACGGGCGCTATCAGACGCTGATCGACAAGCTCGGTCTGCGTCGCTGACGAATTGACCGGCGGGTCTTCCTCGGAGGGCCCGCCGGTCGCGCATTGGCGCATCGGTCGATCCGGTGCGATAATGCCGGAGCGCGACGCGCTCTTGAAATTCGCATTCGCGCAGGGCGCGTTCCGGAAACAGCGGTTTCCGGCGTCATGCGCAAAGCCGGCCGATCGGTCGGCCAAACACGGTTCCGGACGCGCAGAGGGCCATTCGGAACCGCCCCATGGACGGTCATGGGGCAGGATTGCAGGATGCTCGCTCGGCTTATGAGCCGGACCTACGAGCCTCCCGTTGTCTTGCCCGTGGCTGCCCGAAGGAAGCCAGGAAAGGGAGAACCCGTGACCGTTAGGACGGCGCGGCCCTTTCCGCATATGAAGGACAAGACATGTTCAATCAACACAAAGTAGAAATCGAATGGGGCGGCCGTCCGCTCATCCTGGAAACCGGCAAGATCGCGCGCCAGGCTGACGGCGCGGTGCTCGCCACCTATGGCGAGACCGTCGTTCTCGCCACAGTCGTTTCGATGAAGGAACCGAAGCCCGGCCTCGATTTCTTCCCGCTTACCGTCAACTACCAGGAAAAGACCTACGCCGCCGGCAAGATCCCGGGCGGCTACTTCAAACGTGAGGGCCGCCCGAGCGAAAAGGAAACGCTGGTTTCCCGCCTGATCGACCGCCCGATCCGCCCGCTTTTCGCCGACGGCTACAAGAACGACACCCAGATCGTCGTCACCGTCGTCCAGCATGATCTCGAGAACGATCCCGATATCCTGTCGATCGTGGCCACCTCCGCTGCGCTCACGCTTTCCGGCGTGCCCTTCATGGGCCCGATCGGCGGCGCCCGCGTCGGTTACATCAACGGCGAATATGTGCTCAACCCGCATATCGACGAAATGCAGGAATCCAAGCTCGACCTCGTCGTCGCCGGCACCGGCGATGCCGTGCTCATGGTCGAATCCGAGGCCAAGGAACTCTCCGAGGAACTGATGCTCGGTGCCGTCGTGTTCGGCCACAAGAGCTTCCAGCCTGTGATCGACGCGATCATCAAGCTGGCCGAGGTCGCCGCCAAGGAGCCGCGCGACTTCACCGCGCCGGATTACTCCGCGCTTGAAGCCGAGATGCTGAAGATCGTCGGCGACGAGCTTCGCGAGGCCTACAAGATCACCGACAAGCAGAAGCGCTATGCCGCCGTCGACGCCGTCAAGTCGAAGGTCAAGGCCGCGTTTGCGCCGGCCGAAGGCGAAGAGGCCAAATACACGTCCGAGCAGATCGGCTCGGTGTTCAAGGAGCTCCAGGCCAAGGTCGTGCGCTGGAACATCCTCGACACCGGCTCGCGCATTGACGGCCGCGACCTGAAGACGGTCCGCAAGATCGTCTCCGAAGTCGGCGTCCTGGCGCGCACCCATGGTTCGGCGCTGTTCACACGCGGCGAAACCCAGGCGCTGGTCGTTGCCACGCTCGGCACCGGCGAGGACGAGCAGTATGTCGATTCGCTGACCGGCATGTATAAGGAGAAGTTCCTCCTTCACTACAACTTCCCGCCCTATTCCGTCGGCGAGACCGGCCGCATGGGTTCGCCGGGCCGCCGCGAGATCGGGCACGGCAAGCTCGCCTGGCGCGCCATCCGCCCGATGCTGCCGAGCGCGGACCAGTTCCCCTACACGCTGCGCGTCGTTTCGGAGATCACCGAGTCCAACGGCTCGTCGTCGATGGCGACCGTCTGCGGCACCTCGCTGGCGCTGATGGATGCCGGCGTGCCGCTGGCAAAGCCGGTCGCCGGCATCGCCATGGGCCTGATCAAGGAAGGCGAGCGCTTCGCGGTGCTCTCCGACATCCTCGGTGACGAGGACCACCTCGGCGACATGGACTTCAAGGTCGCCGGCACCGCCAACGGCGTCACCTCGCTGCAGATGGACATCAAGATCGATGGCATCACCGAGGAGATCATGGGCATCGCGCTTGCCCAGGCCAAGGACGGCCGCCTGCATATCCTCGGCGAGATGGCGCATGCGCTGTCCGGCGCCCGCGCCGAGCTCGGCGAATTCGCGCCGCGCATCGAGGTCATGCATATCCCGACCGACAAGATCCGCGACGTCATCGGTTCCGGCGGCAAGGTGATCCGCGAGATCGTCGAGAAGACCGGCGCCAAGATCAACATCGAGGACGACGGCACGGTCAAGATCGCTTCGGCGAACGCCAAGGAGATCGAGGCGGCGAAGAAGTGGATCCACACCATCGTCGCCGAGCCGGAAGTCGGCGAGATCTACGAAGGCACCGTCGTCAAGACGGCCGACTTCGGCGCGTTCGTCAACTTCTTCGGCCCGCGCGACGGTCTCGTCCACATCTCGCAGCTCGCCAATGAGCGCGTCGCCAAGACCTCCGACGTCGTCAAGGAAGGCGACAAGGTTTGGGTCAAATTGATGGGCTTCGACGAGCGCGGCAAGGTCCGCCTGTCGATGAAGGTCGTCGACCAGGCGACCGGCAAGGAAATCGTCCAGGACAAGAAAAAGTCGGACGGCGAGGAAGACGCCGCCTGATCGGTTTGACCGAAGAATCTAAAACGGGCGCGCCGCGAGGTCGCGCCCGTTTTGTTTCAGGGCAGTTCCAGGAAAGCGGCAACCGTTTCCGTCCGGAATTGCGTCGGACAAAGGGTCCTACGGAGCAGGTGAATGGCCGCGGAGCCGCTGAAGACGCTGTTCTACCCGTTCGAGGCCGAGGCGCTGCCTCTGCCGCGAAAGCATGCCCGTGTCCTGTTTCTCGGCGCCGAGCCCGGCTTACGCTTGCCCGCCGGCTTCGAGGCGGCGCTGCATCTCGTGCAAGGCTTTCGGCCACATTTTCGAACGCTGCAGGCGTCCGGCTACGCGGTCACGCCACGCGTGGAAGGTTCCGGCTTCGACATGGCGCTGGTGCTTGCTGGCCGTCATCGCGGCCAGAACGAGCAGCGCGTCGCTGATGCCATCGAGCGCGTGGCGCCGGGTGGATTGGTCATCATTGCCGGTAGCAAGGACGACGGCATCGACAGCTTGCGAAAGCGTATGGCCAGCAGCGACGACAAGCTGGCGTCGATGATCGCTGGACATGAACCGGGCGGAGTGATCATCGAGCGCCGCGATGGATCCCGCGACGTGCTCCCCAACGAAAGATTGTTTCATCCCCAGACGGCGAAAGTGCCGCTATCGGGGCACCTGTCGAAACATCATGGCGTCGTGTTCTGGTTGGAGCGGACACCGCAGGCCGAAGCTTTCGCCAAATCCATTCATGACTGGCAAAATGGCTGGCCGCTGGTCGACCGTCGTTTCCGCACCGCGCCTGGCATGTTCTCCTTCGATCGGATCGATGCCGGTTCGAAACTGTTGGCCGCGAACCTGCCTGACGATCTCAAAGGCAATGTCGCTGATTTCTGCGCCGGCTGGGGTTATCTGGCGGTGGAAGTCCTGCAGCGCCCGCAAGGCCTCACCGCACTCGATCTCTACGAAGCTGACTTTGAGGCCCTGGAAGCAGCCAGGTTGAACGTCCACGGCGGCGCCATCGAGCCACGTTTCTTCTGGACCGATCTGCTCACCGAGGCGGTCGAACGGCGCTACGACGCGATCGTCATGAACCCACCCTTTCACCGCGGCCGCGCGTCCGAGCCGGAGATCGGTGCCGGCATGATCCGCGCCGCATCGAAGGCGTTGAAACCGGGCGGCCGCCTGTTCATGGTCGCCAACCGCCAGCTTCCTTACCAACAGGCGCTCTCGGCGGCCTTCGCCAGCCATGCCGAGATCGCCCGCGACGGCATGTTCAAGGTGTTTTCGGCGCGCCGCTGAAACAATCAAGGAAAAGCGTACAGCGGGTGGATTCGGCGCCTTCGCCGTAGCCTTGCGTCCACAATTGCGGCGGGAAAAATGCTTGTTCTATTGCACGCTGACGATGCGGGCCGGCTCATGCGTGCCGAAGGCGGACCGCGCTTCGCCAAGCTCGACCTTGAGCGGCGCCGGCCGGCCGAACAGATAGCCCTGCACAACCTCGCAGCCGGCCGCTCGGAGCAGGGTGGCCTGGTTCTCGGTCTCCACGCCTTCGGCGATAATGCCCACGCCCAGCGCCCGTGACAGGCCGACAATGGTCGAAACGATCGCGCCGGAGCTGGAATCGGTGTCGATGCGGCTGACGAAGGAACGGTCGATCTTCAGCTTGCCGAAGGAGAAATCGATCAGGTAGCTCAAATTGGAATAGCCCGTGCCGAAATCGTCGACGGCCACGGAGATACCCATCCCGGCAAGCTGTTCCAGGATGGCTGCGGCGCGGTCGCGGTCCTGCATCATCGCCGTCTCGGTGACCTCGAGCTCCAGCCGCGAGGGCTTGATGCCGGTCGATTCCATCACCTCCCGCACGATGCCGATGAAATCCCTGGTCATGAACTGGACAGGCGAGATGTTGACGGCGACGAAGCATTCCTCCGGCAGGTACCGGGCGTCGCTGCAGGCCTTGCGCAGCACCCACTCGCCAATCGGATTGATCATGCCGGTTTCCTCGGCTATCGGAATGAATTCCATCGGCGGGATCATGCCGCGCTCCGGGTGCTTCCAGCGGATCAGCGCCTCATAACCGACGATGCGGCCGCTCGGCAGGTCGAGCTGCGGCTGGTAGTGAAGGCTGAAGTCGCCGCGGTCGAAGGCGGTTTTCAGCTCCGACTCGATCCATTGCCGATAGTCCGCCACGCGGCCCATGTCGGCGTGGAAGACAGACCAGTTGCCGATGCCGCTGGCGCGCGCGTTCTGCAGCGCAAGGTTCGAGCGGCGCAGGACCAGGACCGGGTCGACGCCGTCCTTTGGCATCGCCACGATGCCGACCGACAGGCTGACCGACTGCAGATGCGTCTGCAGCTGATAGGGTTCCATCATCTCGTTGATGAGCTTCTCGATCAGCCGCTCGATCGAGCCCCTGATCTGGCGGTCCGGCAAAAGCACCGCGAATTCGCCGGCGCCGATACGGCCGATCACCGCGTCCTTCGGCATATTCTCCGTCAGCCTGCTGGTGAAAGCGCGGATCAGTTCGTCGCCCTGGCTGTAGCCGATGGCGTCATTGATCTGCTTGAAGCGGTCGATATCGATGTCGATCAGGAATACCGGCTCGCCGGTTCGGATCGTCCCGGAGGCGGCCTCGGCTATCTTGCCGACCATGGCCTGGCGCGACAAAAGGCCGGTCAGCTTGTCGAAATGGGTTTCCTTGAAGACATAGGCTGCGGATTCATCGACGCCGGCAAAGAACGAGAGTGCTGCTCCGCCTGCGGCAAGGGCGCAGAGCGCGGCAATGACGCCGGCCATCGTTTCGGCCGGCATGCCGGCCATGCCGTCGCCGAAGCCGAACCTCAGCCCCCACAGTCCAAGGATGAAACTGCCCATCCCCGAGCTGGCGATGGTGATCAGACGGAACAGCGGAGTCCGTTTGGGATTGCTGACTGCAGGCATGCATTGTCCCCAGATTGCGGGGCCTTATAGCGGATATCTCCTTAAAATGAGTTTCCGCCGATGAATCCAATTTTACTGGAACGCTACTGTCGACGTCGCAGACTATTCCCGCGTGCCGTCGTTCTGCTTCAGTTCCTCCAGTGCCGGCATCGAAACGATGTGATAGCCGGAATCGACATAGTGGATTTCACCGGTGACGCCCGACGACAGATCGGAGAGCAGGTAAAGCGCCGAGCCGCCGACTTCGTCGATGGTCACGGTGCGCCGCAAAGGCGAGTTGCGCTGCTGGTAGGAGAACATGTGGCGGGCATCGGACACGCCGGAGCCGGCCAGCGTCCGCACCGGCCCGGCCGAGATGCCGTTCACCCTGATGCCGCGCGGGCCGTAGTCGTTGGCCAGGTAGCGCACGCTGGCTTCCAGCCCGGCCTTGGCGACGCCCATGACGTTGTAGTTCGGCATCACCCTGACCGAGCCGGCATAGGTGAGCGTGATCATCGAGCCGCCATTGCCCATCAGCGCGGCGGCGTTGCGGGCGATCTCGGTGAAGGAATAGCAGGAGATCACCATGGTGCGCACGAAGTTGTCGCGGCTGGTGTCGGCATAAAGGCCCTTCAGCTCGTTCTTGTCGGAAAAGCCGATGGCGTGCACCACGAAATCCAGCCCGCCCCAGGCCTCGCCGAGGGTCTCGAAGGTCGCGCTGACCGAGGCGCTGTCCTCGACATCGCAAGGCACGATCAGCGAGGCTCCCACTTTCTCGGCAAGCGGCTTGACCCGCCGCCCGAAGGCGTCGCCCTGATAGGTGAAAGCGAGCTCGGCCCCATGTTCCGACAGCTTCTTGGCGATGCCCCAGGCAATCGAATGGTCGTTGGCAACACCCATGACAAGCCCGCGCTTGCCCTTCATCAACCCTTCCATGCCTGGCAATCCTTATGAAAAACGCTGGTCTTATGCGGAATAGCGCTGGAAAATCAGCGTTGCGTTGGTGCCGCCGAAACCGAAGGAGTTGGACAGGACGGTGTCGATCCTGGCGTCGTCGATACGCTTGCGCACGATCGGCATGCCCTCGAATTCCGGATCGAGCTCCTCGATATGGGCGCTCTCGCCGATGAAGCCGCCCTGCATCATCAGGATCGAATAGATCGATTCCTGCACGCCGGCCGCGCCCAGCGAATGGCCGGTGAGCGACTTGGTCGAGGTGATGTAAGGCATCTTGTCGCCGAACACCTCGCGGATGGCGCCCATTTCCTTGGAATCGCCGACCGGCGTCGAGGTGCCGTGGGTGTTGATGTAGTCGACCGGCGAAGACACCGTGGCAAGCGCCTGGCGCATGCAGCGGATAGCGCCTTCCCCCGAAGGTGCGACCATGTCGTAGCCGTCGGAAGTCGCGCCGTAGCCGACGACCTCGGCGTAGATCTTGGCGCCGCGTGCCTTGGCGTGCTCCAGTTCCTCCAGCACCAGCACGCCGGCGCCGCCGGCGATGACGAACCCGTCGCGGTTGACGTCATAGGCGCGCGACGCGGCCGGCGCATTGTCGTTGAACTTCGACGACATGGCGCCCATGGCGTCGAACAGGTCAGACATGGTCCAGTCGAGGTCCTCGTGGCCGCCGGCGAACATCACGTCCTGCTTGCCCCACTGGATGAGCTCATAGGCATTGCCTATGCAATGCGCGGAGGTCGAGCAGGCCGACGAGATCGAATAATTGACGCCATGGATCTTGAACCATGTGGCCAAGGTGGCCGACGCCGTCGAGGACATGGCTTTCGGCACGGCGAACGGGCCGATACGCTTGGGGCTGTTGTTCTTGATCGTGGTTTCGGCCGCTTCGACGATGGTGCGGGTCGAAGGCCCGCCGGAACCCATCACGATGCCGGTCCGCTCATTGGTGATGTCGCCTTCGCTTAAGCCGGCATCGGCGATCGCCTGGTCCATGGCGACGTGATTCCAGGCGGCGCCTTGGCTCAGGAAGCGCATGGCGCGGCGGTCGATCATCGGGGTGGGATCGAGCGTCGGCGCGCCCCAGACCTGGCAGCGGAAGCCGTGTTCGGCGAAGGAATTGGAAAAGCTGATGCCTGATTTGGCATCGTAAAGCGAGCTCTGCACCTCATTGGCATTGTTGCCGATCGACGACACAATGCCGAGCCCTGTCACTACGACCCGTCTCATTCGCAACTCCTTCCCGCGTATTGGGGCGAAGACTTAACCGGCTTCGCCTTGATCATACGCAAACAAACTGACGTGGCATCCGTTGGCTACGCGGGCGCCGTGGCGGAAAACGGTCAGGCGGCCGGCTGCTTGGACAGGCCGACCTTCAGATCCGTAGCCGCATATATGGGTTCGCCATCCGCCTTGAGCCAGCCATCGGCGATGCCGAGCACCAGGCGGCCGCGCATCACGCGCTTGAAGTCGATGCCATATTCGACCTTCTTCACCGACGGCGTCACCATGCCCTTGAACTTCACCTCGCCGGTCGAAAGCGCCATGCCTTTACCCGGTTCGCCCAGCCAGCCGAGATAGAAGCCGGTCAACTGCCACATGGCGTCGAGGCCGAGGCAGCCCGGCATGATCGGGTTGCCGATGAAGTGGCAGGCGAAGAACCACAGGTCCGGCTTGATATCGAACTCGGCGCGGATGAAGCCCTTGTCGAAAGCACCGCCGGTCTCGCTGATCTCGGTGATGCGGTCGAACATCAGCATCGGTGGGTAGGGCAGCTGGGCGTTGCCTGGCCCGAACAGGTCGCCGCGGGCGCAGGCAAGCAGTTCCTCGTAATCGTAGCTGGACTTTTGACCCGCCATCAAATTTCTGTCCCCGTGTTCCTTCGCGGGCGGCAGGGCGCCCTTCTCGTTGGTTTCCTAACACACTCTGTTTGCGGCCGGAAACCGGCGTTTGCGCTTAACCCGTGCGCCTGCCCGGGTCAATGCGCGCTATTGATCGCATTCGGACTACAGAATATATGTCGGCTGGTGTCCGGTTTTGGCTTTCGACGTCTTTTTGCCATTCTGGACCTGTCGGTGGGCTGGGCAGCAAAGCTTCGACGCGAAGAGATGGATTCGGGCTACAGGAAGGAAAATGTCGCTGTGGACAAGCGGGTTCGCGAAGCCGGCCTGAGGCCGACGCGCCAGCGCATTGCGCTGGCCGACCTGCTTTTCGCCAAGGGCGACCGACACCTTTCGGCCGAGGAACTGCACGAAGAGGCGATCGCCGCCGGCGTGCCGGTTTCGCTGGCGACGGTCTATAACGCGCTCCACCAGTTCACCCAGGCAGGACTGCTGCGCATCCTGGCGGTCGAAGGCTCGAAAACCTATTTCGACACCAACACCTCCGATCACCATCACTTCTACGTCGAGGGCGAGAACCGGATTTTCGATATCGAGAGCGGACCGGTGACCGTCTCCAACCTGCCGGCGCCTCCGGAAGGCATGGAGATCGCCAATGTCGACATCGTCGTGAGGCTTCGCCCGAAGCGCGGCAACTGATCCGTGGTGATGCGGCCCGTCGATTTGATTGTCCGGTTTGAATGGGTCACCGTCGCCGCGTTGGCTCTCGTTAGCTATGCAATCTCCGGCTTTTCCTGGTGGCTGTTTGCGCTGCTCATCCTCGCGCCGGACCTGTCGATGCTGGGCTACCTCGCCGGGCCAAGCGTCGGCGCCGTCACCTACAACGCCTTGCATATCCTGATTGCCCCGCTTGTGCTTCTGCTTGCGGGCGCGTTGCTCGCCGGCCCGATCACCACCGCCGTGGCGCTGATCTGGATCGCGCACATCGCCATCGACCGTGCCCTCGGCTACGGCCTCAAGCTGCCCACCGGTTTTCAGGATACGCATCTCGGCCGCATCGGCCGCGACCGCAAAGCCAGCGAGCTCAGTTCTTGACCTTCTCGCCGGGATAAGCGCCCCACACCTGCGACTGGGCCATCCAGCCGGTGTGGCCGTCGAAGGTCATCTCGCACCATTGGCCGTCGCATTTCTTGATCGAGCCGATCACGCCCGGCTCGATGATGGCGATGACACCGGCATCCTTGTCGGGCTCGTCGAGCAGGTTGATTCGCCCGCCCTTGCCGCGCTGCCAGGGCGCGACGATCGCGGTGCGGCGGCCGGAGAGCAGCGACTGGTTGATCCAGCCTTCCGAGCCGTCGGCATCGCGCACGCGGCGCCATGTGTCGAATTCCTGTATGACTTCCATCGGCAGGCCGGCCTTCAGATACATCCAGTTGACGGAATAATTGGCGCCGGGGCCGACGCGCGAGTTGACCCGGGCCGGCTTGAGGCTGACGAAACGCGGCAGCGGCAGCCCGCTCGGGCCAAGCGTTATGGTTTGCGCCGGCGCGGCCGCGCTTTGCGCGAATGCCTGCGGTGCGCAAAGCAGGGCGCCAAGAATGGCTGCGCTGAAGGCCAGGCGAAGCGACGCGAAACCAGACACTTTCGTTCCTTTCGGCGCCGGTCCGTGCGGATGAGCGCGCCTTTTTCTTTGTCTTCGGCGGCACCGCTTGTTACAGGAGTGGGCTGATACCGCGACCAGCTGCAAGTTTCGCCGGTCTTGGTTAAAGAGGTCTCAACGAGATCGGTTTCGAGAGCATGATCCCGAAAAGTGGGAACCGGTTTTCGGAAGAGATCTTGCTCAAACAAAGAGTAGGATCAGGATGACGATTCGACGAAACGTCATCCTGATCGAAGAAGCTTCGGGGATAAAATGGCAGGCAAAAAACGGCCCCTCGTCGTCATCACTCGCAAGCTGCCCGATCCGGTCGAAACGCGCATGCGCGAGCTGTTCGATGCAAGACTGAATGTCGAGGACCGGCCGATGACGCAGCCGGAGCTGGTCGCGGCGGTCAAGGAAGCCGATGTGCTCGTCCCTACCATCACCGACCATATCGATGCCGCGCTGATCGCCCAGGCCGGCGAGAACCTCAAGCTGATCGCGAATTTCGGCAACGGCGTCGACAAGATCGACGTCGCGGCGGCCGCCAAGAAGGGCATCACCGTCACCAACACGCCGAATGTGCTCACCGAAGACACCGCCGACATGACCATGGCGCTGATGCTCGCCGTGCCGCGCAGGCTGGCCGAAGGCGCCAATGTGCTGACCGGCGAGAAGAAATGGGCCGGCTGGTCGCCGACCTGGATGCTCGGCCGGCGCATCTGGGGCAAACGTCTCGGCATCGTCGGCATGGGCCGCATCGGCACGGCGGTCGCCAGGCGGGCCAAGGCCTTCGGCCTCTCGATCCACTACCACAACCGGCACCGCGTGCTGCCGGCGGTCGAGGAGGAACTGGAGGCGACCTACTGGGAAAGCCTCGACCAGATGCTGGCCCGCATGGACATCATCTCGGTCAACTGCCCGTCGACGCCGGCGACGTTCCACCTTTTGTCCGGCCGTCGGCTCGCGCTGATGCAGCCTTCGGCCTACCTCGTCAACACCGCGCGCGGCGATATCATCGACGAGGAATCGCTGATCAAGCTCATCCATGACGGCAAGATCGCCGGCGCCGGCCTCGACGTCTACGAGCATGAGCCGGCGCTGAACAGCAAGCTGTTGAAGCTCGCCGCCAAGGGCAAGGTGGTGCTTTTGCCGCATATGGGCTCGGCCACGCTCGAGGGCCGCATCGACATGGGCGAGAAGGTGATCATCAACATTCGCGCCTTCTTCGACGGCCACCGTCCGCCGGATCGTGTCCTGCCGCTCAGGACCTAAAAAAGCTTTAGACGGCGGCGGTCACTGCGCCGTCCGAAGCGACCGTGACGGCGGCTCCGCGGTAGTCGTCGAACGCGCCGCGTTCGAGCCTCACCGCCATCGGCGTTTCCCAGCCCATTTCCCGGGCTACGATCAGTCCGAGCAGCAGGATGGCGTCCGGCTCGTGCAGCACCAGGGCGGCCGGCGCGCGGCCGTTGTGGACGAGCTCCATCAGCACCGCCGAAGCGGATGACGAGCCGATCGTGCCCGGCAGGAACAGAACCCGGCCGGCGATGACTTCGCGATGCTGCGGGTGGCGAACGTCGGCGATACGCCCGGTCCTTGGGTCGACGCCGCCCCAGAAGCTGATCGGCGCCGTCAGCACCAGCGCGTCGCCTTCGCCCGCCTTGCCCGGCACCAGGATTTCGGCCCTCGCGCTCATGCCGCGATATCCGTGAAGACCGGCTTGCCGAGGACCGCGCTTTCGACGCAGTCGGCAAGCGAGGCGTAGAGCACCGCATAGCCGGTGTTGCCCGGCGCATAATGCGCGAACTTGCCCGAATTGGTCATCAAGACGCCGCCGGCAAGGTCCGGCATGATCGGCGTCACCACCACGCAGGTGTCGGCGACGATGACGACGCCGCTGGCCTCGAGCCGCTTCCGCCGGCCGTCCCGCTCCAGCAGGGCAAGCGCATGGCGGCCGGTGCAGGCGTAGATCGGCACCGCGAGCCGCCGTCCGGCGATCAGCCGCTCCAGGCTGTCGAACTCGGCGTGCGACAGATGCGGGCTGCCGATCGCCACCGCATCGATGCTCTCGGTCGCGGCCGTTGTCGACAGGCCCGCGCGCGCCGTCGCCACCATGGCGGGCGTCACGCGGATCACCGCTTCCGGCTCTGGCCCGGCCAGAATGGCTTCGACGTCGGGAGCCTCGGGCGTCACGCCGGCAATGTGGAACAGGCCGACCGCGCCGGACGATGCGGCCGCCGCGCCGAAGGCTTTCAGCGCGTCTTCGCCGGGATGAGCCGTCACGCCTCTGACGACGGCGATCGCATTGCCCACCTCGCGGCCATAGAGGCTGCCCAGCACCGGCCAGGCGATCTCCGAGGCGAGGAAGGACGGCGACAGGCCCGAGACATCGAAGATGAGCCGCGCGCGGCGGTTCTCCGTCCGATGCAGGCCGTAGTCAGGCGCTCTGGCAGTAATGGCGCAGGCAATGTCCAGGAAATCGCCATAGCGGTTGGTACGCGCGCCCAGCACCGAATTGCAGAAGATGACCGCGTTGGACTCTCCCCAGGCAACGTCGCTGCCGAGCGCGGGCCTGTGTCCGGCTTGGTAGGGGGCGCAGGTCCAGCTCTGCTCGCAGCCCAGCTTGCGATAGGCCTCCATCATCCGCCGCGCCATGCCACGCTGCGGCTCCCCGAGGCGGATGCGCGAGCAGCCCATCAGGTCGAGCGCCCCGACATTGAGCGTCGAGCGCACCGCGACCTTCGCACCGCCTTCGACCAGCCGCTCGGCAAACAGCGTGCCGGAATCGCCGTGATACAGCGCGCCATCGATATGCGTGGAGGCGATCGGGATCAGTCGCGGCGCGCCAAGCAGCCGGGCGCTTTCGGCGACGATGCGCATCGCCATGCCCGCGCCGTCCCGGCCGGCGGCGATCGCCTGTTCTTCCGGGCTGAGGACCAGGCTCACGACAGCACCTTGCGCATGGTGATGGAGGTCGGCCTGTCATAGCCCGCATGCGCCGTGCGCTCGGTCTCGCGGAAGCCGAGCCGGGCGAAGGCTGCATGGTTTGCGGTCAGTTCGATACGGGTCTGAGCCTCGATCGCGTCCATGCCGCGCTCGCGGGCAAGATCCTCCACCGCCCGCATCAGCCGGGCTCCGATGCCTTGGCCCTGCAGCCGTGGCTCGACCGCGAGCTTGCCGACATAGAAATCCCGCGACCGTTCCAGAGCGAAGACGCAGCCGACGATGCGGCCGTTCTCGACGGCCAGAAATCCCGTCTCCCGCTTCGCCTTCCCGGCAAGCGCCTCGGCGGTTAAAGGATGCGCCGATGACGGCGGATCGATCACCCCATCCATATAGGCGAAGGTGCGCCGGATCAGCGCGAGCAATTCGCCCCATTGGTCGAAATCTGCGGCAAGGCCGGTTATGGAGATGCCGACGCTCTGGTCCATGCGCTCAGACGGCCTTGTAGCGGATGGTGTCGAAGCGGGCCGTGAGCCCGTCATAGAGCAGCAGCCGGCCGATCAGCGGCTCGCCTATGCCGGTGATCAGCTTGATCGCCTCCATCGCCTCCAGCGTGCCGATGACGCCCGTCAGCGCGCCGATGATGCCGGCGACGGCGCAGGACGGCACCAGCCCTTCGGGCGGGGCTTCCGGAAACAGGTCGCGATAGCTCGGATTGCGCTTGCCGTCGGCGCCAGCCTCGAACGGCTTCAGCACCGTCACCGAGCCGTCGAAGCGCCCGACGGCCGCCGTGACGAGGGGTTTCTTCTCGTCCGCGCAGGCATCGGCGACCGCGTAGCGCGTTTCGAAATTGTCGGAGCCGTCGACGACGATATCGTAGCGGGCGACGAGGGCAGGGGCATTCTCCTCCGTCAACCTCAGGCGATGCGATTCCACCGTAACGTTGGGGTTAATGCGCATGATCGCTTCCCGTGCGCTGTCGGTCTTGGCCATGCCGACCCTGTCGCTGCCATGGATCACCTGCCGTTGCAGGTTGGATAACGAGACGGTGTCGTCATCGACGGTGCCGAGCGTGCCGACGCCGGCGGCGGCAAGATATTCGAGCACCGGCGCGCCGAGCCCGCCGGCGCCGATCACCAGCACCCGCGCCCGTTTCAGCTTCTGCTGGCCCGGCCCGCCGATCTCCGGCAGCACGATGTGGCGGGCATAGCGTTCGAGCTCTTCGTCGGTCAGCGCGGCATCGGTCATGGCTGGACCATATCGCCGTGGCGAGGCCTTGTCAGTAAGCGCAAGGCGCGGCCTTGTCGCGTATACGCAAGTGCAGAACTCGCTTCAAAAGGTCAGCCGGTCGGCTCAACGTTGCCATGATCGACGGTCAGGAACTGCGCCCGGCCGGCAAGGCTGGAGAACAAGGCGGCATCCGTGCCGGTCATGAAGGCCTGGCAGTTCAATTCCTCCAGGATGGAGAACAGCGCCGCGCGCCGGCCCGCGTCGAGATGCGCGGCGATCTCGTCCAGCAGAAGGATCGGCGTCAGGCCCGACATCTCGCCGGTCAGTCTGGCATGCGACAGCACGATGCCGACCAGCAGCGCCTTCTGCTCGCCGGTCGAACAAAGCTCGGCCGGCATCGACTTCGGCCGGTGCCGCACCACGAGATCGGAACGATGCGGACCGTCCAGCGTGCGGCCGGCGGCGCGGTCGCGCTCGCGGCCATTGGCGAGCGCACGGCGGAAGCGCTCCTCGACATCGACGGCCGGCGCGACGGCGACCTCGCTCTCCAGGTCGCCGGCAAGGCTGATGTCAGCCTGCGGAAACGGTCCGCTGCCCGGCAATCTGTCGATCATGGCGGCAAGCAGCCTTACCAGCTCGGCCCGCGCCGCGGCGATCGCCACCCCGGTCTCGGCCATCTGCGTCTCGATCGCGCCGAACCAGGCGCCGTCGCGGGAGCCTTCGGTAAGCAATCGGTTACGGCTGCGCATGGCTTTCTCATAGTCGAGCGCGCGCTGGCCATGGCCAGGGTCAATCGCCAGCACCAGCCGGTCGAGGAAACGGCGGCGGTCGGCCGCCGGCCCTGGAAACAGCCCGTCCATCGCCGGCGTCAGCCACACGATCCGCAGCCATTCCAGCATATCCTCGGCCGATCGCGCCGGCGCGCCGTTGATCCGCACCTTCCTGCCGCCTTCGCCGGCGGCGTCGCCGCCGGAAATTCCGGTGCCGATCTCGACTTGGCCTTCCGGCCCCTCAATGCGCGCATGCAAGGCGAAGCCGCCATCGCCGCCTTCGCGCGCCACATCGCCATAGGGCGCGCGGCGCAGGCCGCGGCCCGGCGTCAGGAACGAGATCGCTTCCAGGAGATTGGTCTTGCCGGCGCCATTGTCGCCTGACAGCACCACCGCGCCGGGCGCGAGCTCGAGCGAAAGCGTCGCGTAATTGCGGAAATTCGTAAGTATAAGCTTACTTACATAGCTTTGCTGCCGAAGCTGTTTCGCATCCGAGTTCACGGCGACACATCAGGTCCGTCAGAGCAATTCCAGGAAAAGTGCACAGCGGTTTTCCGTCCGGAATTGCGAAAGACAAAAGCGCAATTCCAGGAAAGGTGCACAGCGGTTTTCCGTCCGGAATTGCGAAAAACAAAAGCGCAATTCCGGGAAAAGTGCACAGCGGTTTTCCGTCCGGAATTGCGTCAAGAGACTGAGCCTAGACTCGCATCGGCATCAGCACGTAGAGCGCGGTCTCGTCGGCCATGTCGTGGATCAGCGTCGGCGAGCCGGCATCGGCCAGCATGAATTTCGCCTCCGTGCCGGTGAGCTGGGCCGCGACGTCGAGCAGATATTTGGCGTTGAAGCCGATCTCGATCGGGTCCGACGAGTAGTCGGCCGCCAGTTCCTCGGTGGCGCTGCCCGAATCCGGATTGTTGACCGCGAGCGTCACCTGGCCGTCATTGATCGAAAGCTTCACCGCCCGGCCGCGTTCGGAGGAAATGGTCGAAACGCGGTCTACCGCCGCGGCGAAGCTCTGCCGGTCGATGATCAGCTTCTTGTCGTTGCCGGTCGGAATGACGCGCTGATAGTCGGGGAAGGTGCCGTCGATCAGCTTCGAGGTCAAAACGACGCTGCCGATGGTGAAGCGGATCTTGGTGTCCGACAGCTCCGTGGTCACCGCCACGTCGGGATCGTCGACCAGCTTCTGCAGCTCGCTCACGGTCTTGCGCGGAATGATGATGCCGGGCATGCCTTCGGAACCTGCCGGCGCGTCGATCTCGGCCCGCGCCAGGCGGTGCCCGTCGGTCGCCACCGAGCGTAGCTTCAATTTGCCGCCCACCTCATGCGTGTGCAGGAAGATGCCGTTGAGATAATAGCGCGTCTCTTCGGTGGAGATGGCGAATTGCGTCTTGTCGATCAGCCCTTTGAGCGCCGCCGATTCCAGCCGGAAGATATGCGAGAACGAACCGGCCGAAAGCTCCGGGAAGTCGGATTGCGGCAGGCACTGCAGGCGGAAGCTCGAACGGCCGGAGGTGACGGTCATCGCATTGCCGTCCTCGTCCGTCTTCAGCATCACCTCCGCGCCGTCGGAAAGCTTGCGCACGATGTCGTAGAGCAGATGCGCCGGCACCGTCGTCGCGCCGCCGCGCTCGACCTTGGCGGGTGTCGCCTCCGTCACTTCGAGGTCGAGGTCGGTCGCCTTCATCTCGAGGCTGGCGCCCTCGGCGCTGAGCAGCACATTGGACAGGATCGGTATGGTGTTGCGCCGCTCGACCACGCGATGGACGTGGTTGAGGGACTTCAAGAGATTTGACCGTTCCAGGATAACACGCATGACGAAACAGGCTCGCTTCAATGAATGAACAGGTCACCGGCAAGCGGCATCCCGTGAAAGCTCTGAAAGGCTTTCAGAATCTGTGTAAGCTGACAGTAAAAAGCCTGCAAACGCAAGCCCGCGGCACCGGTTCCGGCCGGCGGCGCGGGCTTTCTGGGGATAAAGCCGGCGAAGCGTGCCGCCGGCTATTTCTGCGCCCCTTCAGGCCTGGTCGTTGATCAGCCTTCTGAGCAGTTCGAGTTCCTGCGCCAGCGTATTGTCCCCGCCTGAAAGGTCCTCGATCTTGCGCACGGCATGCAGCACGGTCGTGTGGTCGCGGCCGCCGAACCGCCGCCCGATCTCCGGCAATGAGCGCGGTGTCATCACTTTCGACAGATACATCGCCACTTGCCGCGGCTTGACGATCGTGCGCGTGCGCCGATTGGACAGAAGCTCGGTCTTCGACACGTTGTAGTGGCGCGCCACGATGCGCTGGATGTCCTCGATGCGCACCCGCTTCGGCTCGCCGGAGCGGTAGATGTGGCCGAGGATCTCGTCGATGCGGTCGATAGTGATCTGCGGCTCGAAGGACTGGCGGAACAGAAGCTGGTTGAAGGCGCCTTCGAGCTCGCGCCCGCTGCCGGTCACCGTGCGCGCGACATGCTCCAGGATCTCGTCCGAGATGTCGAGCGAGGTGTCATCGGTCTTGGTGCTGGCGCGGCGCAGCTTCAGCATGCCGAGCCGCATGGCGAAATCCGGCGCCGACATTTCCAGCGCCACGCCGCCATTGAGGCGCGAACGCACGCGCGGCTCCAGCGATTCCAGTTCCGAGGGCGGCCGGTCGGCCGCGACCACCACCTGCTTGGCGCTGTCGAGCAGCATGTTGATGAGGTGGCAGAATTCGTGCTGGATCGACTTGCCCTGCAAGAACTGCATGTCGTCGATGATCAAGAGATCGATATCGCGCAGCTGCTCCTTCAGCGTCAGCGCGTTGTTGTCGCGGATCGCGGTGGCGAAGCGCCACATGAAATATTCCGCCGTCAGGTAGACGACGCGTGACTTCGGGTTTTGCCGCAGCGATTCCGCGGCGATCGCTTGTAGGAGGTGCGTCTTGCCGAGCCCGACGGTCGCGTGCAGGAAAAGCGGGTTGAAACGTACCGCGCTCGACTGCGATTCCGCCACCGCCCTGGCCGCGGCGAAGGCCACTCTGTTCGACGGCCCTTCGATGAAGGAGGAGAACGTGTAACGCGGGTCAAGCGGCGACCCCAGCACATTGTGGCGGAACTCCGGTTCCGCTGACACGCCCTGGCGAGGCGCCGGCGCCCGTTGCTCCACACGCCCGGCGCTCGCGGTGCCGTTGGCAAGCGCCGTATGCGTCTGCTTGGTCATCTTGCGCGCCGGGGCGATCTCGGGCTCGACAGGATTGCGCCCCTGGCGCGTCGCGGTGCGCACGACGATCTCGATCTTGAGGACGTCCGCATCCTCATGCCGCCACAGCTCCGCGATAAGCTCGAGATAATGGCCGTTGATCCAGGACCGCAGGAAAGCTGTAGGCACGGAGATGCGAACAACGCCGCGGGAGGCCTCGGCGACCTTCATGCGACCGAACCAGCTCGAATAGACCTCGGCTCCAAGACGCGCCTTCAACTGGGCCTTGACCCGTTCGAACTTCTGTTCCGCGTCGCTGGATACCGCCACGTCGCCCCCTCCGACAAAAGTTGCTGGAAATGGGAGCTCGCCCGCTATCTCCCTGTCAATGCCGCTCTGCATGATCAAAGTCCCTTTGTCTTCTCGTACCCTTTTCCGCCGGGGATGCGCCTCCTGCATCCTTGGTCCGGCGACCCTCATTCAGCCGCGATGCCATTGCCGCCGCCGGCAACGATCGTCGCAACTCGCGCAAGGGACCAGCTGCCGGCTCCGCATGCCGGCCTCCGACAAAAACAAGTCAATACCTCACCTTCCGGCGAAAACGCCGGCGAGACATCGACTGCCATGTACAATTACGCCAGTCCCCTACCCGCACCGAAGAGACAAACCAAGCCGTACGCGGAATTGCTCCACGTCATGAATTCCGCCATTTTGTGCTGGCCGATTCAGGCTGGGTCAGGGGCAAGAGCCCGTCCCTTCGATGGATGGACATTACCGAAATCGCTGTGGATAGGGCAAGGCCACATCTAACGGTTTTTTAACGAATCTGGTTACCGGACGGGGCTTGAAATCGGGAGCTGCGCCGGCAGGTTTTGACAAAGCCATTGTGATTCAAACCCTTTTCCGGCGAATATGAAAAAGGCCGCCCGAAACGAAATATTCTGAAATAATTGTCTTGACAGCTACTTCTCCCCCGCCGCTCGACCTTGAGCTGAACAAGCTGTGGACGACCGGCTGTAAGTCTTTGAAAAAACTGCGGATTTTTTGCCAGGCAAATTTAGGCAGTTGCCGCGGAGAGGGCGTTCCGTTGTCAGCGGCGTTGAATATGCCGGCAAAACATTACTGGCGTTGGAATCACGTCGCAAGCGTTGCTCACGAGCAATTTTTTTAAGTACTTGCCGGCAAACGAAAAAAACCCGGCCTATGCGACCGGGTTCAACATCGATGGAGTAAGGATTAAGTCGGTCAGGCCGACAGCGTCTTGACCCGCTGGGCTAGCCGCGAAACCTTGCGGGAAGCCGTGTTCTTGTGAACGACGCCCTTGGTGGCGGCGCGCATCAGTTCCGGCTCCGCCGCCTTGAAGGCTGCCACCGCCGCGGCCTTGTCGCCGGCGGCCAGCGCCTCTTCGACCTGGCGCACATAGGTGCGGACACGCGAGCGACGGTTCTTGTTGATCGCCGCGCGGCGGGCGATCTTGCGCGTTGCCTTTTTGGCCGAAGACGTGTTGGCCATGATGCCTCTCTTCCGATCTGGTGGGCTCCAACGGGGTGCCGCAGGGCGCAAAAAACAAACGGGCAGCCACAGGCCGCCTCGGTTGGTGCGGCTTATAGTTCAGCTTTTCCGGCGCGTCAACGCCACTTGGCGGTCTTTTTGGGGACTGAAAGCGCGTCACGTCGTGACCCGCCTTCAGTCATTCGACGACATGCCCTGGAGCCGGATGATTTCAGGTCGAGTCGACCTGAAATCTGAATCCGCCTCTAAATCAAAGAGAGAGCATGATGTCGTCCGAAAACCGCTCCACGCTTTTCGGCATCATGCATTAGCGGTTGGTGAAATTCGGCTTCCGCTTCTCCACGAACGCGGCCATGCCTTCCTTCTGGTCGTCGAGCGCGAACAGCGAATGGAACAGTCGGCGCTCGAAGCGCAGCCCTTCGGCGAGCGTCGTCTCGTAGGCGCGGTTGACGGCCTCCTTGGTCATCATGACCGACGGCAGCGAGAACTCGGCGATCTTGGCCGCCGCCTTCAGCGCCTCCTCGGCGAGCTCGGCGACCGGCACAACCCGCGAGACAAGTCCGCTGCGCTCGGCTTCGGCAGCGTCCATCATCCGCCCGGTCAGGCACATGTCCATCGCCTTCGACTTGCCGACGAAGCGGGTCAGCCGCTGCGAGCCGCCCATGCCCGGCATGACGCCGAGCGTGATTTCGGGCTGGCCGAACTTGGCGTTGTCGCCGGCGATGATGAAATCGCACATCATGGCCAATTCGCAGCCGCCGCCGAGCGCATAGCCCGCGACCGCCGCGATGATGGGCTTGCGCGTGCGCGTGAATTCCTCCCAGCCGACGAAGAAGTCCTGCGTGTAGGCGTCGGCGAAGGACATCGCCTGCATTTCCTTGATGTCGGCGCCGGCGGCAAACGCCTTCTCCGAGCCTGTAAGCACCATCGCGCCGATCTCGGGATCGGCATTGAACGCGCGCGCCGCCGCCACGACCTCCACAAGGACCTGCGAATTCAGCGCATTGAGCGCCTTAGGCCGGTTCAGCGTGATCAGCCCGACCTTGCCGCGTGTTTCCACGATAATGGTTTGATAGGCCATGGTTCGCTTCCTTCCGCGGCAGTGGGACGATCGATACGTTCCTAGCTTACCGCTGACAGGTCCGGCAATAGAAGGTCGAGCGGCCGCTTTGCACGATGCGCTCGATGTGGCCGCGGCAGCCCGGCTTCGGGCATGGCTCCCCCTCGCGATCGTAGACCGCGAAGGAATGCTGGAAATAGCCGAGCGATCCGTCGGCCTGGACATAGTCGCGCAGCGAGGAGCCGCCGGCGGCGATCGCATCGGCGATGACCGAGCGGATCGCTTCGGCAAGGCGCCCGCTTTGCTCTTTCGCCTTCTTGGCCGACCCGGCGATGGTGCCGGCTTCGCGCAGCGGCGAGAGGCCGGCGCGCCACAAGGCCTCAGCCACGTATATGTTGCCGAGCCCGGCGATCAGCCGCTGGTCGAGCAGCGCTGCCTTGAGCGGCGATCTGCGACCCTTCAGCAGCGAGGCGAGCAGGGGACCGTCGAGCGCGTTGCCAGTTGGCTCGATGCCGAGCCCCGCCAGCATAGGATGCGTGTCCGGCGCTCCTTCGGCAAACAGCATGAAGCCGAAGCGGCGCGGGTCGTTGAAGATGACGCGGGAGCGCTCGTCCCTCGGAGAGACGACGTCGAACACGACATGGTCGTGCGCCGCGCTTTTTGGGCGCTCGTGGTGGAAGGCGCCGGGGACGTCGCTGCTATCCGCGGCTTCGATCCGGAACGACCCCGACATGCCGAGATGGCAGATGAGAACCGGCCCGTTTTCGATATGCATCGTCAGGTATTTGGCGCGCCGGCCAAGCGCCGTCACGGTCTTGCCGGCAAGCCGTTCCGAAAAGCGTTCGGGGAAAGGAAAGCGAAGGTCGGCCCTGCGCGCCTTGACCTTGACGAGCCGCGCCCCTTCCAGGACCGGCTGCAGACCGCGCCGGACGGTCTCGACTTCGGGCAGCTCAGGCATGGCCGCCTATCATCGCAAGGAACGATGTGCCGTGGCGACCGGCAGCCAGGCCGAGGTGGTCCGCGACGGTCTCGCCGATATCGGCGAAGGTCGGCCTGAGCCCGATGTCGCCGCCCGTCAGTCCCGGCCCGATACCGATCACCGGAATGCGTTCGCGCGTATGGTCGGTGCCGCGCCACGTCGGATCGTTGCCATGATCGGCCGTGAGGATGAGCAGGTCGCCAGGCCTTATCCGCGACAGCGCCTCCGGCAGCCGGAGGTCGAACGCTTCGAGCGCCCCGGCATAGCCGGCGACATCGCGCCGGTGACCGAACTCGGTATCGAAATCGACAAAATTGGCAAAGACCAGGTCGCCGTCGCCGGCATCGTCCATCGCGCCGAGCGCCTTGTCGAACATTGCCATGTTGCCGCCGGCCTTGCGCACTTCCGAAATGCCGCGATGAGCGAAGATGTCGCCGATCTTGCCGACGGCGATGACCTTGTTGCCGCGCCCGGTCAGCCGGTCGAGCAGGGTCGGCTCCGGTGGCGGCACCGCATAGTCGCGGCGATTGTGGGTGCGCTGGAACGTGGCCGGCGTCTCGCCCACGAATGGCCGAGCGATCACCCGCCCGATCTTGAGCGGCTCGACCAGCCGACGCACCGTGAGGCAAAGCTCATAAAGCCGCTCCAGGCCGAAATGCGTCTCATGCGCGGCGATCTGCAGCACGGAATCGATCGACGTGTAGCAGATCGGCTTGCCGGTGCGGATATGCTCTTCGCCGAGCCGCTCGATGATCTGGGTTCCGGGTGCATGGCAGTTGCCGAGGATCCCCGGCAGCTTGCCCTCGCGGATGATGGCGTCGGTCAGGTCGGCCGGAAATGCGGGCACCGTATCGCGGAAATAGCCCCAATCGAAACGCACCGGCAGGCCGGCGATCTCCCAGTGGCCGGAGGGCGTGTCCTTGCCGCTCGACACTTCCTGGGCGGCTCCATGAAAGGCCGAGGCGACCGGCGGCGCGTCGATACCGGTTTTCAGTCCCGTCGCGGTTTGCGCCGCCCGGCCAAGTCCGAGAGACATCATGTTGGGCACCGCGAGCGGCCCTTTGCGCCAACCTTGCCGATCGGCACGACCATCGGCGCAGGCCTGAAAAATATGTCCGAACGTGTCGGCGCCGGCATCGCCATAGCGTTCGGCGTCGGCCGCGCCGCCGATGCCGAAAGAATCGAGAACGAACAGGAACGCGCGCGCCATGGGTATCTTTGTTGTCAGCCTTGATCGCCAGACATAAGGTTCCCCGGCGGCGTTGGCAAATCGGAAACCAAACCGCAACGGCTTGGCGCCATAGTTTAGGCGAGGCGCGGATGCGGGGCGGGAGCGTGGCAGGTATGGCAAGGCGCGG
Source organism: Mesorhizobium sp. B2-6-2 (assembly GCF_006440615.1). Classification (NCBI taxonomy): domain Bacteria; kingdom Pseudomonadati; phylum Pseudomonadota; class Alphaproteobacteria; order Hyphomicrobiales; family Phyllobacteriaceae; genus Mesorhizobium; species Mesorhizobium sp. B2-6-2. The sequence goes on from NZ_VFUG01000001.1 coordinate 784,870, forward strand.
CAAAACCGCGGCAAGGCAGGCCGTGAACATGTGCGTGGCCGCTCTCGCGGCCTTCGGCGCCGCCTCCTCGCCGGCACGCGCCGACTGGCGTGACGACATCGGCACGTTCCGCATCGGCGTCGTCGCCGAACCGGGCGGCGGCAACACCGTCCCGGGCCTCGCGCGCCTGACCGACGCCTATGCCAATGCGCTCGGCATGAAGGTCGAGTTCGTCGTTGCGCGCGACTACGCGGCGCTGATCGAGGCGCAGGCGAGCGGGCGCGTGCAATATGCGATCTATTCCGCTCTCGCCTATGCCACGGCCTCGGAACGCTGCGGCTGTGTCGAGCCTCTGGTGGCGCCGGTCGATGCGGACGGCGCCGTCGGCGTCCGTTCTATCCTGGTGACGCGCGATGGCCGGCTTGCGGACCTTGCCGCCATGGCTTCGCACCGGATCGCGATAGCGCCGGCCGAAAATGTCGGCGGCGCGCTGCTGCCGCTGGCGGCGCTGCCGGTCGAAGGCGTCAACGTCACGCGGGATTCGCCCTTTCTGGCGCGCGCCGCTTCAGCCGCCGCGGCCGAGACGATGCTGAGCGGCGGCGAAGCGGACGCCATGTTCGGCTGGGAACCGGCCGATACCGGCGGCCGGTCCAGCCGTTCCGAGGGCACCGTCGCGCGGCTTGAGGCTGCCGGCATCCCAGAGGCGTCGCTTCGGGTGTTGTGGACCTCGGGCCTCTTGCGCTACGGCCCGCACGCCGTCCGCAACGATCTCGATCCCGAGGCAAAGCGCCGGCTGACGGTCTTCCTGACCAATCTCAGGTCCCAGACGCCCGACATATACGACCTGCTGGAGGCAGCGCATTCCGGTGGCTTTGTGCCGGCGGCATCCAAGGATTACGCTATGGCCAAGGCCATCGTGCGGCACGCATCCGATGGCCGGGACTGACAGTCAGCAATCGCTGCAGGGGATCGTTGGGCTCCGGCGAGGCCGGAGATAATAGGTCTCGCTCATCTTTATGTGGCTGAAGGTCGACAACAATCCAAGCGCCTTCTGCTGGTTGTTGTTCTCGCTCCAGGCGATGACAGGCACATAGCCGAGGTCGCTTTCCACGCGGACCAGGAAAGTGTTGCGGATTATCAGCGTCGAGGGGACGATCGTGGTGTCGCCGGGATTGGCATCGACGCTGTAGGTGTTGCCCACCAGCTTGCGCGACCACGCCACCCTCACTGTCGGCGCCGCCTCGTCGGATATCTGTATGCCGGTGATGATGATCGTCGGATCCGAGCGATTGTAGGGCCGAAGCGTCGATGTGCCGATCTTCATCATTGCATCGAGGTTAGCCTTAACGACGGCCTGCTGCTGCGTGACGAGGTCCGCGACCATGCTGCCGATGCGGCTGACCTTCTTCCCGGTCTCGATGGCCTGCGAGGCCTCCATCGTGATGAAGTACATGATCAGGAGCACCGGCACGATGAACGCGAACTCGATCGCCGCGACGCCGCGGCGATCGCGGCAAAACCGCGCCACCTTTGCCGAAATCCCCCGGAGTGCCCCCGCACTATGCATATCGTCCTCCACGCCGCGGCTTGGCCGTCGAGCAGTCTCAATTGTCGTCGAACGGTTCGTTCTGCCAGGTCACCGATGCGAAATGCAGCGTTTTCTTGTCCTTCAGATTTGCCATCGACTGGGCCAGGAAATCGGTCATCACCGGCCATTTGTAGAACACCCGCAGCATGTTGATGGTCTCTGCCAATCCGGGAGAGACGGTGGGGGTCGTCGAATTCGTGCCCTGCACAAGCACGATATCTCCATCCACGATCTTGAAGCCCGCCGTGGCGGCGTCGGCGAAACTCGGATATTCGCGCAGGTCTACCACCAATCCCGGGCAGCCTTGGGCCACCATGATCTCAAGCCTGCTGCAGATCAGCTGCTTGATCGAGGCTTCTGTGACGTTCGACTGCTGCAACTGCCCGGTCCGCAGCTGGCGGGCGACATCGTCGGTGACGTTGGCCATCACCTCCTGGCCTGCGAACGAAATGCAGCTCTCGAGGATGGCGAAGACGAGAAGCGCGAACGGGATGGCCAGCATCGCGAATTCCATCGCCGTGCTGCCGCGCCTGTCGCTGAAGAAGCCGGGGCGGACTCTGACCCGCGCCTTGTTATTCACGCCGTTGCCGGATGTGGCATCCTTGCTCATATTGCGTTCCTGCCGATCCCCTCTGCGGTACCGGCGGCAAGGTTAGCGATAACCCATTGAGTTCCGGTTTTGATGATCGTTAAATTCGTCGGGCAAGCTTTAAGCTGTCTTTAATGCCCGTAGGTTCGCCCTCGCAGAGCTCAGTGCCCGGCGCTCATTTCGGCTTCGGAAGTTTTCTCGGCCTCGCTCTTGAATGCGCTCTCGCAATAGGGTGTGCAGGACATGGTCTGGACTTCGGCGCGTCGGTAGATGCGCACCGAGGAGGCGGCTTGTCGCACGACGGTCACCTGTTCGTCGATGATCGGGCTGCCTTCCGAATCGAGCACGACCAGATTGGTGACACCGAAGCCCTTGCCGGTGAGAACGATGGTCGAGGCGTCCTGCACGGAGGCGTCGGCGATTGCCGGATTGCCGATGACGACCGTATCGGCGCCGCGTGACAATTTGACGATCTTGGCCTGGTTCATGGTGACTTCTATGCCGGCGCCGGCCCTGGCCGGCATGACCAAGGCGGCAGTTGCCAGCAGCGCGGCGACTGGAAACAGCGATCTCGACAACGTCATTGAAGCGCTCCCGGCAGGCAGATTCTTCAACGGAACATGAACGAGATTGGTGAACCAACGGTTAAGCCGGGCCCGCCATGATTAAAGACCGGTTCGCCTGGTGCGTCATTCGTCGATGGTGCTTACTGTTTTAGGAATATTGCACAAGCGCCGGTTTCCGGGGGTCCGGGCCGGCTGGCGATGTTTAGGCCACGGTTAACCACACAGTGCGTTCGTCACCGGAAAGGAATCGGTAAGGCTGTTTATTAAGCCGATCGAAACGGCTTCTCCCTAGATTTGCAGCATCCGATCAACCCGGAAGAGAAGTTGACGGAAGTGCTGTAACACGTGGAGTAGGAGCTCTCGAATGTCTAATCTCATCGCACGTTTCGTGAAGGACGAATCCGGCGCGACCGCCATCGAATACGGTCTGATCGCCGCTCTCATCGCGCTCGCCATCATGGTTGGCGCTAGCCAGCTCGGCGGCGCGCTGAACTCCAAGTTCGCCAACATCGCCGCCACCCTCAACGGTGCCACGGCTCCGTAATAAGGCTGCGGATCGCGCCTTTTCGACAGAAAGAAAAAGGGCCGCCAGCTGGCGGCCCTTTTTTCATGCAGTCGGCCGATTTTGATCGTCCGGCCTCATCGATCGTTAATCCAGCGCGCCTAGGATGCCGCTGAAAACATGCCACAGGCACGCCGCATCCATGCTTGAAGCCGTAATCTTCGTCGTCTTTCCTTTCTGCATGCTGTTTGCTGCGATCTCGGACACGCTGTCGATGACGATCGCCAACCGCGTTCCCGTGCTGTTGGTGGCGACATTCGCGCTTGTTGCGCCGCTCGCCGGCATGGACTGGGCAACCTATGGCTGGCATTTCGCCGCCGGCGCCCTCGTGCTTGCCACGACCTTCGGCCTTTTTGCGCTCGGCGGCATGGGCGGCGGCGACGCCAAGCTTCTGGCCGCGACCGCTCTGTGGATGGGCCTCAACATCAACCTGATCGGCTATCTGGTGACGTCGGCTTTCATCGGCGGCCTGCTTACCCTCGCAATCCTTGCCTACCGGAAGTCGCCGCTCGTCACGTACACCGGCCACAGCCGATTTCTGCGCCATTTCGCAGACGAGAGCGTTGGCATCCCATATGGCATCGCGCTTGGCGCGGGTGGACTGATCACGTTTCCGGATTCGCCGCTGATGGTCTGGGCGCTGGAGAGGCTCACGACATAGGCCCGGCGATCTCGATGTCGGCGATCCCAGGCGGCCGCCTTTTATCATATCGGAAGGGCGGCCCCGGCCCGCTTTTTCTGCTAACGGCGGGCCGTTCGATCCAATTTGAGTAAACCTTAAATTAATCACGATCGTAAGCATTACATTAACCTTGTTTTGACGATTGCAGCTGCAAAGTCCGGCCTGGCGAGGTGGTTTGCCATGAGGCGAAGGGTTTCGGACGAATGCCAGCATCCCGATTGATTATTCTGGGCGTGGCTGCGGTCGCGGCGGGTGGCGCGGGCTACGTGGCGAAGAACATGGTCGTAGCGCCGCCGCCTCAGGTCATTGTCGATGCGCCCAAGCAGCCGGCGATCGCATTGCAGGATGTGCTGGTGCTTTCCGGTGACGTGTCGATGGGCAGCCAGCTCGGCACCAACATCGGCTGGGAACAATGGCCGGCCGATGGCGTCAACGCCAATTTCATCACGCGCGCCGCCGAGCCTGACGCGATCGAAAAGCTCAAGGGCTCGGTCGCCCGCGTAGCCATGTATACCGGCGAGCCGTTGCGGCGCTCCAAGCTGGTCGGCGAGGGGCAGAGCTTCATGTCGTCGATCCTACCTTCCGGCATGCGCGCCGTCGCGACCGCGATATCGGCCGACACGTCCGCCGGCGGCTTCATCCTGCCCAACGACTTCGTCGATGTCATCATGACCCGCCGCGCCGACACCGGCAACGGCGGCAGCGGCTTCAACACCGAGACGATCCTCAAGAACATCCGCGTGCTGGCCATCGACCAGACCATCCAGGAAGACGAGGAAGGCAAGAAGACCAGGGTCGGCCAGACCGCGACGCTGGAGCTGACGCCGCAGCAGGCGGAGATCATCACGGTAGCGCAGCAGATGGCCGACCGCCTGACGCTGGCGCTGCGCCCGATCACCGATATCCATGAAAAGACGACGGACGAAGCCGACTATCTGGTCAACGGCAACGGCCGACGCGGAACCGTGCGGCTGATCAAGTCCGGCGAGGTTTCCGAGGTAGGAGCAAGGAAATGAGGCTGAACGGTAAACTGCTGCCCTTCCTGGCCGCTGCGGCGATCGGTTTTTTCGTGCTCGGCACCGGCGCCCCGGGGCTGGTCGAAGCCAAGGCCGCGGGAGCCGGCGTGTCAGCTTCCGTCGCCACGCAGCGCGTCAAGCTCGGCCTCAACAAATCCGTGGTCATCGACTTGCCGAGCGACGCCTACGATATTCTCGTCGCCAATCCGGCGGTTGCCGATGCCGTGACGCGCACCGCGCGGCGCATCTACCTGTTCGGCAAGGCGGTCGGCGAGACCAACATCTTCGTCTTCGGCCCCAATGGCGAGCAGATCGTCAGCCTGGATCTGGCCGTCGAGCGCGACGTCGCAGGGCTGGAAGACTATCTCAGGCGCTTCATCCCATCCTCGCAGATCAAGGTCGAGCTTCTTAACGACAACGTCGTCCTGACGGGCATGGTCGACACGCCCCTCGATGCCAAGCGGGCGGTCGACCTGGCCACCATCTTCGTGTCCGGCGGTGAAGCGACGACGGGCCAATATTCGCAGACCGCCGCCGGCGGCTCGGTCAATGGCGGCGTCGACATCAACAATCCCGACCAGGAGCGCCGGACCTCCAAGATCGTCAACCTCTTGCAGATCATAGGCGACGACCAGGTGACGCTCAAGGTGACCGTCGCCGAAGTCAGCCGCTCGGTGATGAAGCAGCTCGGCGTCAACATGGTTGGCCGCGGTGGCAGCAATGGCATCAGCTATGGTGCGATCAGCGATACTTTCCCGGGTCTGGGCAAGCCACTGTCCGCCTCAGGCTTGAGCTTCGCCACTTCATCCCTGCAAGGCACCATCAACGCCATGGAGCAGTCTGGTGCCATGAAGACACTGGCGGAGCCAACGTTAACGGCGGTCTCCGGTGAGAAGGCGACGTTCAAGGTCGGCGGCGAATACAACATAGTGACCTCCGTCACCAGCAACAAATCGGCAGACAATCAGAATGCCGACAGAACCTGGACGTCATCGAAGGTCGACTATGGCATCGGACTGGAATTCCAGCCGGTGGTCCTGTCGGCTGGCCGCATCAGCCTGAAAGTGAGAACCGCGGTGTCAGAGCCGACGACGGAAGGCTCCGTTGCATTGGGCGATACCAACATCATATCGCTGCGCAAGCGCTTGGCGGATACGACCGTGGAGCTGCCTTCCGGGGGATCGATGATGATCGCCGGACTTGTTCGTGACGATGTGCGCCAGGCCCTCAACGGCATGCCTGGCCTGACCAAGATACCGGTCCTCGGCGCTCTATTTCGTAGCCGTGACTTCGTGCGCAACGAAAGCGAGCTCGTCATCATCATCACGCCTTACCTAGTCAAGCCTGTTGCACGCAACGATCTGGCGAAGCCGGATGACAATTTCAATCCTGCGAGCGACGGCGCCGGCATGTTCCTCGGCCGCGTCAACCGCGTCTACGGCACCATGCAGACCGACAGGCCAGCCGGCCGCTACCACGGCGTCGTGGGCTTCATCTACAAATGAGTGGGAATGCGGATATGTCCAAGTCAGCATCGAAGGTCATGACGGTCCGGACAGCATCCGGTATCGCAAGGATCCGTCGGCAGGTGGTCCCGGCATTGGCGGTCATGCTTGCCGCGTTGCTCGCAGGTTGCGCCAACCGCGACAGCGTAACCGTCGGGTCGATACCGGACGACTACCGCACGACTCATCCGATCGTCATTGCCGAGAAGAACCAGAAGATCGACCTGCCGGTCGGCGCCGGTGATCGCGGCATGACCGGTGCGCAGCGCGATACGCTGCTCGGTTTTCTCGACGGCTACGACAAGAGCGCCGCGCCGGCGCTGACGATCGCGATGCCGGCCGGGTCCGCCAATGAGCTTGCCGCCCGGGCCGCGGGTCGCGATTTTGCTAGGCTCGCCATCGCGGCAGGCGTCAAGCGCAACCGTATCGTCATGACATCCTATCAGTCGGCGGTGCCGGAGGCGTCAGCGCCGGTGCGCGTCGCCTTCGTCGCGGTGAGGGCCCAGACCGACAAATGCGGGCGTTGGCCCGAGGACATGCTGGAGACGTCGCAGAACAAGCACTACGCCGACTTCGGCTGCTCCTATCAGAACAACCTCGCAGCACAGCTGGCCAATCCCAATGATCTGATCGGGCCGCGCAAACAGTCCGACATAGACGCCGAAAATCGCGGCGCGGTGATCGACAAGTACCGCGAGAGGGGCATCTCGGACGAGTTCCTCGGCAATTCGGAAGTAACCTACTAAGCTGCGCCGGACGACGAAGAAAGCAGTCACGGAAAGAGCATGACGATGAGCAATCTTGCCTACGACACGCCCGCGGAAACCGGCGACCTTTCGCAGCAGGACATCGCCGCCATGCAGGCGCTGCGCCCCGTGCCGCGCATTTCGATCCAGGCCTTCTGCGAGACCGAGGGGGTCGCCAACCCCGTCGAGCGCGCCGGCGAGGATCGTCGGATGGCCAAGGCCCACCTCAAGGTCCATATGGGCGGCATCCCGACCGCGATCGAGTTCTACCAGTCCGCGCCGACACCGAATCTGATCCTGCTGGAATCGCGCAGTGAACCGCAGCAGCTGCTCGAACAGCTCGGCCAGCTCTCGGAATATTGTGATCCGTCCTCCAAGGTGGTGGTTATCGGCCACTACAACGATGTCGGGCTCTACCGCGAGCTGATCCGTTCGGGCATTTCCGAATATGTCATCGCGCCGGTCTCGATGACAGACATCGTCAGCGTCGTGTCGTCGATCTTCGTCGATCCGGATTCGGAGCCGATCGGCCGCTCGATCGCGTTCATCGGCGCCAAGGGCGGCGTCGGCTCCTCGACCATCGCTCACAATGTCGCCTGGGCGATGTCTTCCCTGTTCAAGTCCGAGGTCGTCATCGCCGATCTCGATCTCGCCTTCGGCACCGCCAACATCAATTTCGATCAGGATCCGGCGCAAGGCATCGCCGAGGCGGTGTTTTCACCGGAGCGGGTGGACGAGGTCTATCTTGACCGCCTGCTTGCGCAATGCGCCGAGCATCTGTCGTTGCTCGCAGCTCCCTCCACGCTCGAGCGCGTCTACGATTTCGACTCCGAGGCCTTCGCGCAGATCATAGAGACAGCGCAGCGCAGCGCGCCTCTGCTTGTCCTCGATGTCCCTCACGTCTGGAGCGGGTGGACCAAGAGCACGCTGATCAAAGCGGACGAGATCGTCATCACGGCCACGCCCGAGCTCGCAAATCTTCGCAACACCAAGAACATGGTGGACATGCTGAAGCGGCTGCGTCCGAACGATCCGCCGCCGAAGCTGATCATCAACCAGGCGGGCGTGCCGAAACGGCCCGAGATCGCGGCGTCCGATTTCGCCGAACCGCTCGGCATCACCCCGATGGCGGTGATCAACTTCGAACCGCTGCTGTTCGGCAATGCCGCCAACAACGGCCGCATGCTCTCCGAGATGGACGCCAAGAGCCCCGTCGTGACCACCATCAATGAAATAGCGCATGTGCTGACCGGACGCAGCGAAATCAAGACAAGGAAGAAAGCAGGCCTGGGCTCGATCCTCGGCAAGCTCTCGCGCAACAAGAAGTGACGCTGATTGAGCGGCATCGGGTAGTCGATCATGTTTGGTAAAAGAGGCAAAGACGACGGCAGCCGGGCAACGCCCGAATTCCGTCCGCCGGCATCCGCTCCCGCCGCCGCTCCAACCGGGACGATGACGGCCGAACGACCGGCCGCGCCGCCGTCCGGCACGCCGGCCACGCCGCCGGCGCGCCGGCCCGTCGAGGCGCCGCCCATGGCGCCGGAGCCGCCAAAAAGGGTTCAACGCGAGCGCTCCGAGACCTATTACGACACCAAGAGCCAGGTTTTTTCGGCGCTCATCGACACGATCGACCTTTCGCAACTCGCCAAGCTCGATCCCGAGAGCGCGCGCGAGGAAATCCGCGACATCGTCAACGACATCATCGCGATCAAGAATTTCGCGATGTCGATCTCCGAGCAGGAAGAACTGCTCGAGGACATCTGCAACGACGTTCTGGGTTATGGACCGCTGGAGCCGTTGCTTGCCCGCGACGACATAGCCGACATCATGGTCAACGGCTCCAAGAACGTCTACATCGAAGTCAATGGCAAGGTCGAACAGACCGGCGTCCGTTTCCGCGACAACCAGCAGCTGCTCAACATCTGCCAGCGCATCGTCAGCCAGGTCGGCCGCCGCGTCGACGAATCGAGCCCGATCTGCGACGCACGCCTGCCCGACGGCTCGCGCGTCAACGTCATCGCGCCGCCGCTGTCGATCGACGGCACCGCGCTCACCATCCGCAAATTCAAGAAGGACAAGCTGACGCTGGACCAGCTGGTCAAGTTCGGCGCCATCTCGCCGCAAGGCGCGGAAATCCTCAAGATCATAGGCCGCGTCCGCTGCAACGTCGTCATCTCGGGCGGCACGGGCTCCGGCAAGACGACGCTGCTCAACTGTCTGACCAACTATATCGACCGCGAGGAGCGCGTCATCACCTGCGAGGATTCGGCGGAATTGCAGCTGCAGCAGCCGCATGTGGTCCGTCTCGAAACCCGGCCGCCCAATCTGGAGGGCGAAGGCGAGGTGACCATGCGCGACCTGGTCAAGAACTGCCTGCGCATGCGGCCGGAGCGGATCATCGTCGGCGAAGTGCGCGGACCGGAGGTGTTCGACCTGCTGCAGGCGATGAATACCGGTCACGACGGCTCGATGGGGACGATCCACTCGAACAGCCCGCGCGAATGCCTCAATCGTATCGAATCGATGATCGCCATGGGCGGCTATTCCCTGCCGCAGCGGACGGTGCGCGAGATCGTCGTCGGCTCGATCGACGTGATCATCCAGGCGGCTCGCCTGCGCGATGGCTCACGCCGCATCACCCACATCACCGAGGTGGTCGGCATGGAAGGCGACGTCATCATCACCCAGGATCTTGTGCTCTACAACATCAAGGGTGAAGACGCCGGCGGCCGGCTGGTCGGCGAGCATGTGTCGACAGGCATCGGCCGTCCGCATTTCTGGGACCGCGCCCGCTATTATGGCGAGGAGCAGCGCCTCGCCAATGCGCTCGAGGCGATGGAGAAACGCGCTGACTGATGCATCTGGAGGTTGGAAGCAATTCCAGGAAAAGTGTGATGCGGTCGGGTTCGACGACGTCGCCGTAACTTTCCGTCCGCAATTGCGTCAAGACAAAGAGACAGGGCGGTTCGCCGTTTGCTTGGAACGGCGAAATGCCCTAGGGACCCCGGTCGATGTTCGGAATTGACACCACCGTACTGGCTTTCATCGTGCTTGCCGGCTTCAGCGCCGGCGCGGTGGCCTATGCTTTCCTGTTCACGCGCATCGACAACGAGAAGCAGGCCGGCAAGCGGCTTCAGACCATCAAGACAGCCGAAACGGACCGGTCGGTGGTGAAAGCGACGCGCGACCGCGCCGCGGAAGCGGTCAAGCGGCGAAAAAACGTTCAGGACACGCTGAAGCAGCTCGACGAGAAGCAGAAGACCAATGATCGCAACGTCAAGAAACCGCCGCTGAAGGTTCAGATCCGCCAAGCCGGCATGCAGGTTCCGATCGAGCGTTTCTATATCTATTCCGCTGTTTGCGGGATCATCCTGACGGCCGTTCTCTTTTTCCTCGGCGCGCCTCTATGGGCGCTGCCCGGTGCCCTGCTGGTGGGCGGCCTCGGCCTGCCGCGCTGGTTCGTGTCGTTTCGCCGCACACGTCGCACCAAGGCCTTCCTGGAAGAATTTCCGAACGCGCTCGACATCATCGTGCGCGCGGTCAAGTCCGGCCTGCCGCTCAATGATGCGATCCGCCTGATCGCCAACGAATCGCCCGAACCGGTCCGGTCCGAATTCCGCCGCATCGTCGATTCCCAGCAGATGGGCATGTCGGTGCCCGACGCCGCCATGCGCATGCCCGAGACGATGCCGTGCAGCGAAGCCGGCTTCTTCGGCATCGTCATCCAGATTCAGTCGCAGGCCGGCGGCAACCTGTCCGAGGCGCTGGGCAACCTTTCGCGCGTCCTGCGCGACCGCAAGAAGATGAAGGCCAAGGTCCAGGCGCTGTCGATGGAAGCCAAGGCATCGGCCGTCATCATCGGCGCCTTGCCGTTCGTCGTCGCCTTCCTCGTCTATCTGTCGAGCCCGAACTACATCATGCCGCTGTTCACCACCAACGTCGGCAACCTGATCCTCGGCTGCTCGGGTGTGTGGATGTCGATCGGCATCCTGGTGATGCGCAAGATGATGAACTTCGAAGTGTAGGGGCGCGGATCCGGTGACAGAGCAGGTCGTCAAAACACTCACCGACCCTTCTTTCCTGATCGCGATGCTGGTCGGCATCGCCGTGTTCGCGACCGTCTTCACGCTCCTGCCGGCGTTCGGCGGCACGTCGCTCAAGTCGCGCATGAAAAGCGTGGCGCTCGAACGCGACAAAATGCGCGCCGAGCAGCGTGCGCGGCTGGCCAACGAGGCCGACCGCCGCCGCAAGGGCCTGCGCGAGGAACAGTCCATCGGCATGCGCAACATCGTCGACCGCCTGGATCTCAGGCGCGCGCTTGCCGATGAAAGCACGATCCAGAAGCTCAAGGTCGCGGGCTTCCGCGGCCAAAACCCGCTGACGCGCTTCCTCTTTTTCCGCCTGGTCCTGCCATTCGTCGGTTTTGCCTTGGCGGCCATCTATCTGTTCGTGCTCGGCGGCCTGCCGCAGCAGCCGGCCTTCATCAAGCTGTTCGTCTGTGTCGTTGTCGCCTATGGCGGCTTCTATGCGCCGATCCTCTACGTCAACAACCGCGCGACCAAGCGCAAGCAGTCGATCCAGCTGGCGTGGCCGGACGCGCTCGACCTGATGCTGATCTGCGTGGAATCCGGCATGTCGGTGGAAGCGGCCCTGCGCAGGGTTGCCGACGAGATCGGCACGCAGTCGGTGGCGCTTGCCGAGGAATTCGTGCTCACCAATGCGGAGCTGTCCTATCTGCAGGACCGCAAGAACGCCTATGAGAACCTGGCAAGCCGCACCGGCCTGGAATCGGTGAAGTCGGTGTCCCAGGCCCTGGTCCAGGCCGAACGCTACGGCACGCCGGTGGCGCACGCGCTACGCGTGCTCGCCTCGGAAAGCCGCGACATGCGCATGAACGCCGCCGAGAAGAAGGCCGCGGCACTTCCGCCGAAGCTTACCGTGCCGATGATCTTGTTCTTCCTGCCGGTTCTGTTCGCCATCATTCTGGGACCGGCCGGCATCCAGGTCAGCCAGCGCGGCATCTTCGGCGACCAGCACAGCTCCTCGAGCCAGTAAAGCAATTCCAGGAAAAGTGTCGAGCGGTTTTCCGTCCGGAATTGCGTAAAAACAAAGAGTTAAGGCCGTTCGCTTCAAATCAAAAAGCCGCGCGGGGATCCGCGCGGCTTTTTTTGATTTCAACGGTGGTCTATTTGGCAATGCAGTCTGCGGTCAGTTCGTGGCGACCTTCGCCTTGTCCTTGTCCTGATCCTTCAATTGGCTCCAGGCGTTCTGCTGGGCAAGCATCTGGCGCAGATAGGCGACGTTGGCCTGCGCCTGTTCGGGCGACAGCTCCTGCGAGGCGATCTTCTCGGCTTCGTCGAAGCGGCCCTGCAGGCCGACGACCAGCGCGAGGTTCTGTCGCACCCTGCTGTCGGCGCCGGGCTGCTGCGCGGCGGAGCGCATATAGGTTTCCGCCGTGCGCAGGTCGCCTTCGAGCACATAAGACATGCCGAGATTGGACAGCACCGAAGGCTCGTTCGGCTTCAGTTCCAGCGCCTTGCGATAGTCCTGCCGCGCTTCGTCTTTCTGTCCCATCTGGTCGAGAATGGCCGCTTCCGCCGACACCAGCTTCCAGTCCGGATATTCGGGCGTCTGCGCGCGCCGCACGGCATCGAGGGCCGGTTCGAACTGGCCGTTGGCGGCGAGCGCCTTGCCATAGGCCGCAAGCACCTCGCGATCCTTGGGATAGGCGATCGCCAGCTTGCGCATCACCGCCAAAGACTGGTCGGCATCGCCGTCCATCTGCAGCGCCGCCGCGAAATTCATCGCGACGCGCTTGTCGCCCGGATTGCGGGCATAGGACTGGCCGAGCCTGGACGTGGCGGTACGCAATTCGCCGGACGACATCGTTTCCAGCGGCCTGCTGTCGGAGCGGGAGATGGAGCCCGTGGTGAACTTGCTGGTGCTGCCGCAACCCGCCACGCTGGCCGCCAGCGCCGCCATGAAAGCCGTGGTGATCAGACGCTTGGCTGTAAGGTTCAACGCTTCGGTCGGCATCGGCGCCCGGTCTCCATTCCTGTGCGACCATTGGCTGGCCGTCTTCCCTCCGGCAGAAATATTCTGTTAACCCTAACGGACCGTTAAGAAGCGCCGACTCGAACTGTTCGGCCGGAGATCATCGCATGCCTGTCGAACTCGTCGAACAGAGGCCGGAAGCCGCCTTGCCTGTCTATCTGGTGGCGAAGGACGCCCTTGAAGCCGCGGCACTGCCGCCCTCCGCCGTCGCCTGGGCAAGAGCCAACGGTTTTTCCGGCGAGGCAGGGCGCACGCTGGTCCTGCCGGGCGAGGGTGGCGGGCTTGCCGGCGCGCTGTTCGGGACAGGCGATGGCGAAAGCGTTCTTGCCCTCGGCGCGCTCGCAAGGGCGTTGCCAGAAGGCGACTGGCATTTCGCATCGCGCCCGGCGCAACCCGATCTCGCGGCGCTCGCGCTTGTCCTCGGCGGCTATGTCTTTACTCGTTACGGCAAGAAGCCCGGCAAGACTTTGCGCTTCGCGCTTCCGGAGGGCACCGACGCGGCGCATGTCCGCAGTATCGCCGACAGCGTGTTCCTGACACGCGACCTCGTCAACACGCCGACCAGCGACCTCGGTCCGGTCGAACTGGAAGAAGCCGCCCGAAAACTGGCGACCGCCCACGGCGCCGATATCTCCGTGATCCATGGCGACGATCTCCTGATGCGGAATTTCCCGATGATCCACGCCGTCGGCCGGGCCTCCACCGGCGCGCCGCGGCTGATCGACATGAGCTGGGGACGTAGCGACGCGCCGAAGGTGACGCTGGTCGGCAAGGGCGTCTGCTTCGACACTGGCGGCCTCGACATCAAGCCGTCGTCGGGCATGCTTTTGATGAAGAAGGACATGGGCGGCGCCGCCAACGTGCTGGGCCTCGCCGCCATGATCATGGCGGCGAGACTGAATGTCCGGCTGCGCGTGCTGATCCCCGCCGTCGAGAATTCGATCGCCGGCAATGCCTTCCGGCCCGGCGACGTGCTCAGGAGCCGCAAGGGCATCACGGTCGAAATCGGCAACACGGACGCCGAAGGCAGGCTGATCCTGGCCGATGCTCTGGCGCTGGCCGACGAGGAGCAGCCCGCTTTGCTGGTCGACATGGCGACGCTGACTGGAGCCGCCCGCGTCGCGCTGGGGCCCGATCTGCCGCCTTTCTACACCAACGACGAGACGCTTGCCGCCGACTTGGGCGCGGCGTCGGTCGCGGTCGAGGATCCACTGTGGCGCATGCCTTTGTGGCGGCCCTACGATGCAAAGCTTTCCTCGAAGATCGCCGAAATCAACAATGTGACGACGGACGGCTTTGCCGGATCGATCACCGCCGCGCTTTTCCTCAAGCGCTTCGTCGAGAAGACCGACAGCTGGGCGCATTTCGACATCTTCGCCTGGAACCCGGCCGACCGACCCTACGGCCTGACCGGCGGCGAAGCCCAAGGCATTCGTGCGCTGGAGCGGATAATCACGCAGCGATTTGCCTGAGCCGGAAGACAAAGCGGCAGATCGTCACTGAAACGGAACCGAAACAATTTGCCGGCATGCTTGGGCGATGTCGATCTCGATGCGCCCGAGCCAGGCCTTGCGACTGTGGCAGCAGGTGATGCTGGCCCAGGTGCGCGACGGCGAGCCCGATCTCACCATGCGCCAGACGGCTATCCTGTTCACCATCTATCTCGATCCGCCGCCCCATACGGTGCGCGGGCTGGCCGCCAAGCTCAACGTCACCAAACCGGTCATCACCCGGGCGCTGGACACGATGGGCGCGCTGAAGCTGGTCTCGCGCCACCGCGACGAGCTCGACAAGCGCAACGTGCTGATCCGGCGCACGGTGGAAGGCGCGCTCTTTGTCGAGCGCTTCGGCGATGGTATCGTCGCCAGGGCGCACGAACTGCCCATCTGACCTCATTGCCCCATCTGGGTTCACTGCTGATTTGACTGGATTATCGATTTGACCGTCAGGGATGCCCGCCTTCATGCTTTCCGCTCCGACCTTGCCGATGCGAGGCTGAAGGGCGAGGTCGCCGCCGACCGCTTCGTCACCGGCCGCCCGGCGCGGATCACGGCGTCGGTCGCCGACCTGCGCAGCGCGCCGCGCCCCGACGCGGGCGTCAACACGCAGGCGCTGTTCGGCGACGACGTGCTCGTCTTCGAGGACGCGGAAGGCTGGGCCTGGGTGCAGGCCGAGCGCGACGGCTATGTCGGCTATGTGGCCGACAATCTGCTTGGGGCGCGCGAACATGCGCCCACGCATATTGTTTCCGTGCCGCGCACCTTCCTTTATCCGGGCCCCGATCTGCGTTTTCCAATCGGCGGACTGCTGTCGATGGGCTCGACGGTGACGGTAACCGGCTCGGCCGAAACGCGCGGCACGAATTACGCGCTGCTGCCCTCCGGCCAGGCGATCATCGCCCGCCATTTGCGATCGATTGCCGAGCTGGCGGAGGACTACGTCACGGTCGCCGAGAGCTTCCTCGGCACGCCTTATCTCTGGGGCGGCGTCTCGGGCTTCGGCATCGACTGTTCCGGCCTCGTCCAACTGGCAATGCGCATGACGGGCAAGGATGTCCTGCGCGACGCCGACATGCAGGCGGCGTCGATCGGCACGCCGTTCGAGCCGGGTCCGGACTATTCAGGTCTCCGGCGCGGCGATCTCGTCTTCTGGAAAGGCCACGTCGCGATCATGACCGGCGAAAAAGACATGATCCACGCCAACGGCCACACCATGCTGGTCTCGCGCGAAGGCCTTAAAGAGGCGGTCGACCGCATCGGCTATCTCTATGGCGGCCCGACGGGGTTCAGGAGGCCGTAGCGCCTTTACCTCTCCCCTTCTCCCCTTGTGGGAGAAGGTGGATCGGCGCGCAGCGCCGAGACGGATGAGGGGTGCTGGACGGATCGCTACGTTGAAGAGCTAAGCTTCTTTAGCACCTCTATCTAGTGGCACTTCACAGGGATTTTGACCGGTCGGCTCTGTTTGGGTTGGCAGGTGGCATGCTTTGGAGATTGGCCGAAAACGCCATCGCGATCGTCATTCCAGGGCGGAGCAGGAGCGAAGCTCCGTCGCGAAGACCCTGGAATCCATGCCGTTACCTTCGCCAAGGCGTGCAACGGAGCAAAATTCGGCACCGAGGCGGCGCTTCCAAGTCACGGAATGGATTCTATGGTCTGCGCGCGTCGCTGCGCTCCTTGCTCCGCCATAGAATGACGAGGTTGGGGCGGCTTCAACCAATCCCCGGCGTTTGCGCTGATTTCACGGCAATGAACGTAAATCTTGCCCTAAGACAAACGCCAACCTTTCAAAATCCCTGTGTCGGAGAACTAGTCAGGTCTCGTTTCTTCCAGCACCCCTCATCCGTCTCGGCGCTAGCGCGCCGATCCACCTTCTCCCACAAGGGGAGAAGGAAAAGGGCGCTGATCCCCTTTTGTTCCGATTTTCCTTGGCGATTGCTTGCCGCCGCGCTACGTCTTGCGCGTGACCGAGCAGCCGCGCCTTGCCGAGCAAAATGCCGCCATCCTGCTGCCTGAGCCATTCGTCAGATGGTTCGGCGAGAAGGGCTGGTCGCCGCGCGTCCATCAGCTCGAGCTGCTGGCGAAGGCTCAAAGCGGCCAGTCGGTGCTGCTGATCGCGCCGACCGGCGCCGGCAAGACGTTGGCCGGCTTCCTGCCGTCGCTGACCGAGCTGGCCAACCGTCCGAAGCGAAAGCCGGGCGAAGCCCGCCGCGGCATCCACACACTCTACATCTCGCCGCTCAAGGCGTTGGCCGTCGACATCGAGCGCAATCTCGGCAAGCCGGTCGAGGAGATCGGCTTACCTGTCACCATCGAGACGCGCACCGGCGACACGCCTTCGCACAAGCGCCAGCGGCAGAAACTGGCGCCGCCCGACATATTGCTGACCACGCCAGAACAGCTCGCTTTGCTGATCGCTTCGAACGACGCCAAGCGCTTCTTCGAGGATCTGCGTTATGTCGTGCTCGACGAGCTCCATTCGCTTGTCACCTCGAAGCGCGGCCATCTGCTGGCGCTCGGCCTTGCGCGCTTGCGCGCCTTTGTGCCCGGGTTGCAAACCATAGGCCTGTCGGCCACGGTGGCCGAGCCTGACGAGTTGCGGCGCTGGCTGGTAAGCCAGGCTTCTCCCGGCGCCATGTCGGAGCTCATAGTCGTTACCGGTGGTGCGAAGCCCGACATCTCCATCCTCGATTCAGAAGAACGGGTGCCATGGGCGGGACATTCGGCCCGCTACGCGACGCCGGAAATCTACCGGGAGATCAAACGCCACAAGACGACCCTGCTGTTCGTCAACACCCGCAGCCAGGCCGAGCTGCTGTTCCAGGAGCTATGGCGCGTCAATGAAGACACTTTGCCGATCGCGCTCCATCACGGATCGCTGGATGTCGCCCAGCGCCGCCGCGTCGAGAAGGCGATGGGCGAAAATGCGTTGCGCGCCATCGTCGCCACCTCGACGCTGGACCTCGGCATCGACTGGGGCGATGTAGATCTGGTTGTGCATGTCGGCGCACCGAAAGGAGCGAGCCGCCTGGCGCAGCGCATCGGTCGCGCCAACCATCGCATGGATGAGCCATCGAAAGCGATCCTGATCCCAGCGAACCGCTTCGAGGTGCTGGAATGCCGGGCGGCGCTCGATGCCAATTATCTCGGCGCCCAGGACACGCCACCGCTGGTCAATGGCGGGCTCGACGTACTGGCCCAGCATGCGCTGGGCTGCGCCTGCGGGGCGCCGTTCCATGCCGATACGCTGTTCGATGAAGTAAGGACGGCTGCGCCTTATGCCAGCCTGGACAGGCCGACATTCGACCGGGTCATCGACTTCGTCGCCACGGGCGGCTACGCGCTGAGAAATTATGAGCGCTATGCCCGCATCCGGCAGACCAAAGAAGGCTTGTGGCGGATTTCAAATCCGGCCGTCGCCCAGCAATACAGGCTCAATGTCGGCACCATCATCGAAGTGCCGGCGCTCAATGTGCGTTACGTCCAGGCCGGCAGCAGAGGGGCGGCCTCGCGCGGCGGCAGGGTGCTGGGAAAGATCGAGGAAGCGTTTCTGGAGACTTTGACCCACGGCGACACCTTCATGTTCGGTGGCAAGATCCTGCGCTTCGAAGGCATTCGCGAGAACGAGTGCTTCGTCTCGAATGCGCCCGGCAGTGACGCGAAAGTGCCCTATTATGGCGGCGGCAAATTCCCGCTTTCGACCTATCTCGCCGAGCAGGTGCGGGCCATGCTCGATGACCCGCAACGCTGGAAGAAACTGCCCGAGCAGGTGTCGGATTGGCTGCGGTTTCAGGCGGACAAGTCCGTTTTGCCGAAACGCGATGATCTGCTGATCGAGACTTTTCCACGCGGCAACCGCTATTACCTCGTGGCCTATCCGTTTGAGGGCAGGCTTGCGCATCAGACACTCGGCATGCTGCTCACCCGCCGGCTGGATCGGGCGGGAGCCAAGCCGGTCGGCTTCGTCGCCACCGATTATGCGCTAGCCATCTGGTCGCTGGCCGACATGGGCTGGATGTTCAGGAACAGAAAACCGTCGCTGGCCACGCTGTTCGATCAAGACATGCTGGGCGATGACCTCGAAGCCTGGTTTGCCGACAGCTGGCTGCTTAAGCGCACCTTCCGCAACTGCGCGCTGATTTCCGGGTTGATCGAAAAACGCCATCCCGGCAAAGAGAAAAGCGGCCGCCAGGTGACCGTCTCGACCGACCTGATCTATGACGTGCTGCGCAGCCATGAACCCGACCATATTCTGCTGCAGGCTACCCGCACGGATGCCGCGACCGGGTTGCTCGATGTCAGCAGACTTGCCGAGATGCTCTCGCGCATCCGCGGTCGAATCATGCATAAGAATCTCGAACAGATATCGCCGCTCGCCGTGCCGATTATGCTCGAAATCGGCAAAATGCCGGTGAATGGCGAGGCGGACGAAACGCTGCTGATGGATGCCGCCACCCTCGTCAAAGAGGCCATGGGGCCCGAAATGACAGACTGAAAGAAGGCCTGGGAGGGGATGAATTTTTTGCTGTCGCGCGCAACGCTGATCGCCGAGGCCGACCCTGTCGGCATCGCCGGCGAGCGCGCGGTCTGCGATCGGCGCGGCGTGCTCTATTTCCCCGATCTGCGGCTGCTCGCGGTCTCCGATCTGCATCTCGAAAAAGGCTCATCCTTCGCCAGGCGCGGCGCGCTGATCCCGCCCTATGATACCGGCGCCACCTTGCTGCGGCTTCAGGCGGTGATCACCGACTACCAGCCGCGGATCGTCGTCAGCCTGGGCGATTCCTTCCACGACGGCGGCGGTGCTGAGCGCATGCATCAGAGTTTCCGCGAGCACCTGGAGGCGATGATGGCCGGCCGCGATTGGTTCTGGGTCGCCGGCAACCACGACCCGGATGCGCCAGCCGACCTGCCGGGAGAGACCGTGCGGGAACTAGCCATCGGCTCGCTGCTCTTCCGCCACGAGCCGTCGAAGCTGCGGGTCGAAGGCGAGATCGCCGGCCATCTCCACCCTTGCGCGCGCATTGTCCAGCGCGGCCGCTCGGTCAGGCGGCGCTGCTTTGCCGGCGACGGCGGCCGCATGATCATGCCGGCCTTCGGCGCCTACACCGGCTCGCTCAACGTTCTCGACCGCGCCTATGCCGGCCTGTTCCGGCTGGAAACGCTGATGGCTTACATGCTCGGTGCCGAGCGCATCTTCGCCATTTCCGGCTCGATGCTGAGGCCGGGCTGAAACTTATTCCCTGCCGTAATAAAGCGTGACCGTATGCTTCGCCTCGGCGAAGAACAGCCAGCGCTCGACCAGCATGCCGGCAAGCTGCGCGACGGCTGCAAGCACGGATGCGACCGCGCCCAACGGCCATGGCAGGAAGAACACGGCAGCCAGCAGGATGGAGGGCACGGCAAAGGCCAGCACCTGCGTGATCCGCCGCAGCTTGGCGCTATGCTTGCGCGCGATGCGGAATCCCATTTCCTTCAGCAGATAGTTTTCTTCCGTGTGCGGCCACTCGATCGAACGCACCATGCCGCCGGAGAGTCCGGTCGCTGTGTTGGCGGTGGTCGGGATCTCCAGCCGGTCATTGTAGCGCCAGGTCGCAAGCTTCCAGCCCCAGCCGGCGAGCGTCGCAAGCAGAGGCCAGATCGGCATCGCCGTTGAACCCAGCTTGAATCCCTGGAGCAAGGCGTTGGCGAGAACGCTTCCCGTCATCGCCGCGAAGATGAGATAGGCCGGCAAAGTATAGCGGCTGTGCCACTGCGCGACCGGCTTCAGCGAAGCATAGATCATGCCGGTCGTGCAGATTGTCATGACCGCGCCTGCCGCCGCCAGCAGGCCGGCGACCGCCACCCAGCCGCCGCTCTTGCCGAGCAACACCCAGCCGATGCCGAACAGCCCGGCGGGGATGAAGGTGACGACCGACGCCACGCCTTCGCGCGACAGCCACGAACTGCGCCATTGCGAGAAAGCGCGCCAAGCTCGCTCAGGGCGGCCAAGATGGCCGGTCGAGGACAACAGGCCGCCCGCGACCAGGCCGAGCGCCAGCCCCATGCCGACAAGGCCAAGCCAGAAATCGGCCGGGATCACGCCAAATCCGCCAAGCAGGCCGAGCAGTGCCAGCAGGCCGTAGCCGGCGCCTGTGGCAGTGGTGAAGAAGACGACCGAGAAGGCGGGATGCATGATCAGTTCGAAAGCATGCGGTCGATCCAGCCGAGGAAACCTCCCTCGGCCCGGATCGGCTCCAGCGCCGGCGCGTCCATCTTCGCCGCGCGTTGGCTGCGGGCGCGCGGCGGCAGATATCTGTTGGTCGGCTGGTAGCCGAGCTCCGGCATCAGCGCGACGCCGCCACGCTCCTCGACAAGCTGCGAGATCGCGGAGGCCGGATCGCCCAGATCGTCGAAATGCCGGGCGCCGGTCGGGCAGGCGGCGACGCAGGCCGGCACGCGGTCTTCCGCTGCCAGATTGTCGTTGTAGATGCGGTCGACGCACAGCGTGCATTTCTTCATCACGCCGACATCGGTATCGAGCTCGCGCGCGCCATAAGGACAGGCCCAGCTGCACAATTTGCAGCCGATGCACTTGTCCTCGTCGACCAGCACGATGCCGTCCGAGGCGCGTTTGTAGGAGGCACCGGTCGGGCAGACGGTGACGCAGGCCGGCTGCTCGCAATGCAGGCAGGAGCGCGGGAAGTTCACCGTGCGACCGCCTTGTTCCGTCGTGTGCTCGTAACTATGCACCCGGTTGAACCAGACGCCGTCGACATGTCCGCCATAGGGATCGACGTCGGTCAGCGGCGCCATGTGGCCGCCAGTGTTCCACTCCTTGCAGGCGGTGACGCAGGCCTGGCAGCCGACGCAGGTGTCGAGGTCGATGACGAGGCCGAGTTTTTTCTCGGTTCGAGCGGGAAGACAGGTCATTCGGCGGCTTCCCTCTTCATGCGAAACGCGGCGCCGAAGCGAAGCACGTCAGGCGAAGGCTCGAAATGCGGCGGCTGGGCGAAACGCTCGAATTGCGGCTCTGTGAAACCGGCTTCCTCAGGCGCGCATTTGGCGATGCGCACGCGAACGTCGAACCACGCCGCCTGGCCGGTGACCGGATCCGAATTCGAATAGCGCTTGCCGTTGGCGTTCGTCGCAGTCTGGTCGCCGATGATATGGTTGAGCAGGAAGCCGCGATTGCTTTCCGCCGCATCGTCCTTCAGGCCCCAGCTGCCGCGCCGCTTGCCGATCGCGTTCCAGGTCCACACCGTGTCCGGGTTCACGCCGTCGACCAGTTTAATCTGGCCTTTCACCCTTCCGTTGACGCTTTCGATCCACACCCAGTCGTCGTCGGAAAGGCCAAGCTCGGTGGCGGTCTGCCTATGCACGAACAGCCGGTTTTGGCTGGTGATCTGCCGCAGCCACGCATTCTGCGATCCCCAGGAATGGTACATGTGCATCGGCCGCTGCGTCAGCGCATGCAGCGGATATTTTTGCAGGTCGACAGTGTCCTCCTCGAAGGGCGCGTACCAGAAGGGCAGCGGGTCCATATAGGCCTCGATGCGGCCGCGCTCGACCTCCGGCGGCTGCACCTTGCCATGGCCGCGCCCGGCAAGCCTGAACCGCTGCATCGGCTCCGAGTAGAGCTGGAAGACGATAGGCTCGGCCTTGGGAATGAAACCCAACTTGACCGCGAAATCGAGATAGGCGCGGTTGCCCATTTTGTAATAGCGCTGGTCGTCGGAAAAATCGTGGTGCCAGAAGCCGCCATTGTCGATGTAGCGCTGCAACTGGTTGGGGTTGACGTCGCCTCTGCCTATCGAGCCGCCATTCTCTCCGCGCCAGCCGGCTAAAGGGCCGATGCCGGGCGTGCGCTCGTGGTTGACGATGTAGTCGGAATAGTCGCGGTATTTGGCTGAGCCGTCCTCGTCCACGAAGCCCGGCAGGCCAAGCCGCGCGCCGAGCTCGATCAGCACGGACTGGAACGGCCGCACGTCGCGGTCCGGCTGCACGACGGGATGGCGGATGGCGTCGCCCGGACCGTCGGCATGGCTGATCGGCCGGTCGAGCAGGCTGATGCAGTCGTGCCGCTCGAGATAGGTGGTGTCGGGCAGCACCAGGTCGGCGAAAGCCACCGTTTCGGAATGATAGGCGTCGGAATAGATGATGAACGGGATCTTGTAGGCGCCCGCCTCGTCCTTGTCGGTCAGCATACGAATGGTCTCGACCGTATTCATCGACGAGTTCCACGCCATGTTCGACATGTACATCATCAGCGTGTCGATCGGATAAGGATCGCCGGCCCAGGCATTGCGGATCACCGAGTGCATAAGCCCGTGCGCGGCCAGGGGCGCTTCCCAGGAATAGGCTTTGTCGATGCGGGTCGGCCGGCCGGCCTCGTCGACGAGAAGATCGTCCGGGCTGCAGACGAAGCCGAGCGGCATGCCGTCCAGCGGCGTCATCGGCCGAACGTTCTTTCCGCATGGCTTCGGCTCCGGCGGCGCCGGGCGCGGGTAGGGCGGCTTGAAACGGAAACCGCCTGGAACATCGACGGTGCCCAGCAGAACCTGCAGCAGATGGATGGCGCGGCAGGTGTGAAAGCCGTTGGAATGGGCCGAAATACCGCGCATGGCATGCATCGAGACAGGACGGCCCCTGATCGTCTCGTGCCGGCGGCCCGCCCAATCGGTCCAGGCGACCGGCAATTCGATCGTCTGTTCGAAGGCGACATGCGCCAACTCCGCCGCGATGCACCGGATCGTGTCGGCGTCGACACCGCAGCGCTCAGCTACCGCGTCCGGCGAATAGGTCTCATCAAGATAGCGTTCGGCGATGAGCTGGAAGACAGGCACGCAGCGCTGTCCGCCGATCTCATAGCTGCCGGTCAACGCCGGTTTTGCTTCGGGGTCGGTTGCGTTGACCGGTTGCTTGGCCACTCTGTCCCAAGCCAGCGGATTGCCGTCGCCGTCTCGCACGAACAGCCCGTCGTCGGCGGTCCCCGGTTCCTGAACGACCAGCACCGGCGCGTTGGTGTAGCGCAGCAGGTAGTCGAGATCGACGCGGCCGGCCTTGAGCAATTCATGGACAAGCGCCAGCACGAACAGGCCGTCGGTGCCCGGCCTGATGCCGATCCAGTCGTCGGCGATCGCGTTGTACCCGGTGCGGCAGGGGTTGATCGAAACCACCTTGGCGCCGCGAGCCTTGAGCTTGCCGAGACCGATCTTGATCGGGTTGGAATCGTGGTCCTCGGCGACGCCGAACAGCATGAAGTATTTCGTGTTGTCCCAGTCTGGCTCGCCGAACTCCCAGAACGAGCCACCGATCGTATAGAGCCCGCCGGCCGCCATGTTGACCGAGCAGAAGCCGCCATGCGCGGCGAAATTGGGCGTGCCGAACTTCGACGCCCACCAGCCGGTCAGCGATTGCGACTGGTCGCGCCCGGTGAAGAAGGCAAGCTTCCTCGGATCGGTGCGGCGGATCGCCGACAGCCTTTCGGTGGCGATGGTCAGCGCTTCCTCCCACTCGATCTCGCGGAACTCGCCGGAGCCGCGCGGACCTGTGCGCAGCAACGGCTTCTTCAGCCGCGCCGGGCTGTAATGCTGCATGATGCCGGCGCTGCCCTTGCCGCAGATCACGCCCCGGTTGACCGGGTGGTCCTTGTTGCCGTTGATGTAGCGGACCTTGCCGTCCTTGATGTGGACGTCGATGCCGCAGCGGCAGGCGCACATGTAGCAGGTGGTCTTGGCGATGCGGTCGGAGATGCTTGGCGAGGTCTCGACGCCGTCGCCCTCCTCCGGCGCTCGGCTGTCGGCCAGCGGCCGCTGCGAAGGGGCGGAATTGGCGCCGCGCGGCGCGCCGGGAATCATGATCCGCGAACGCTCTTGCCGCTCGCCATCTTGGCCCTCGTCTTGGGACCTGGGCCGCGCATATAGTGGAGCTCGGGATGATAGCGCTCGCCGGCGAGCTGCCGCTTCAGACGGCGGTTCCAATGCGCGAACAAGGATTTGAAGCGCTCGATCATTTCAACCTTTGGCGGAAATGCAGCTAATTTTTTCCAACTTCCGATAAAAACTTAGAACAAAGCCATTGATGCGTCTAACAAGCAGCTCTTGTAATTCCGATCGATTTTCCTTCTTAGTTAGCCCATGACCCTCGATCAGTTGCGCATCTTCGTCGCCGTCGCCGAGCATGGCCACATGACCAAGGCCGCCGAGCGTCTCGGCATCTCGCAGTCGGCGGCGTCGGCCGCCATCCGCGCGCTAGAAAGCCAACACGGCGTTCGCCTGTTCAACCGGGTCGGCCGCAACATCGAGCTGGCTCAGACCGGCCACCGCTTCCTGCCGGAGGCGAAGGCGGTTCTGGATCGCGCCGCGGCGGCCCGCGGCGTGCTGGAGGATGTCTCGCAGACCGTCGCCGGCAGCCTGTCGATCGCGGCCAGCCAGACCATCGCCAGCTACTGGCTGCCGCGTCGCCTGGCGTCCTTCCACGAGGCCTATCCTGCCGTGAAGCTCAGCGTGACGATCGGCAACACCCGGCAGGTCGAGACCAATGTGCTGGACGGCCGCGCCGATTTCGGCCTGGTCGAGGGCCGCACCGAGTCCGACGTCCTGCGCCGCGCCACGGTCGACGAGGATCGCCCGATGCTGGTGGTCGCGCGCTCGCATCCCGAAATTCCGACGACGCGGGCGGGAAACCTCGACATCAGGGCATTGCGCTGGATCATCCGGGAAGGCGGGTCGGGCACCCGCGAGGCGCTGGAGGATTTCGCGCTTAGCCAAGGGGTCCCGCCGGCGGAGCTGCAGATATTCCTTGTCCTGCCCAGCAACGAGGCGGTGCGCCAAGCCGTCGAGGCCGGCGCGGGGGCGACGATCATCTCGGAACTGGTGGTCGCGCGCTCCCTGGCAGAGGGCAGTCTCAGGGCCGTGCCGGTCGAATTGCCGAAGCGCGACTTCGCCATGATCACCCACCGCGACCGCCAGGCCAGCCTCGCGCAGATGGCGCTGAAGGCGCATCTTGGTGGAAAGGCCGGCTGACGTCAGGCCGCACCCGGACCATGTTGTTGAGGCGCTGATCATCGCGAACGCTCGCGATTAGCCGAGGCCTCCGAACGTCGTCATCCACGGGCGGAGCGGAAGCGAAGCGGACGCGTAGACCCGAGGATCCTGTGACCTTCGACGTTGAGTGCAGCGGAGCAGAATTCTGCACCGGAGCAACGCTTCAAAGTCACGGATCCTCGAATCTGCGCGCGTCGCTTCGCTCCTTGCTCCGCCCGTGGATGACGACGTCACGGGCGTTTCGGCCAACCTCCCGGCATGCCGTCGCCACCCGATGGACAACCCCCACAGCTACCGTGCGGCAAAACGCTCACGCATATTTCCGCTGCGCGTCGAGCGCCAGCCCAAGGCCCACCGAGCCGAACATGTCGCCTTCGATGACGGCGGCCTGCGGCACCAGCGACAGGATCCGCCGCTTCGCCAGCGGGATGGCGGTCGAACCGCCGGTAAGGAACACGGCGGTGATGGCCGAGGCGGCAACGCCGGCGTCGGCGATCGTCTGTCGGACCGTTGCCGCCACGCGTTCGATGTCGCCGCCGATCGTCCCCTCGAGGCCGGCGCGCGTGATCTCGGCCGCGAAGCGCGCCCCGGGCAGCGACACCTTCACCTCCGCCGAAGACTGGTCGGTCAGCGCGATCTTGGCCCTTTCGACAAGGCCAGCCATCGCATGGCCATAGCGATGCTCGACAACGTGGATGAAGCGGCCGACGAGGTCGGCCCGCTCGGCCTCGTAGCGGATCTGTCGCAGGTCGTTCATGGCCTTGGCCGTGTAGACGAGGTTGATGCGCTGCCAGGTCGCAAGGTCGATAAAGTAGGCCGCGGGCAGGTTGCGCTTGTGGTCCTTGGTACGCGTCAGATGGCCGAGCTCGGGCATGACATGGGCGATGCTGAGCAGCCGGTCGAAATCGGTGCCGCCGATATGTATGCCCCGGTTGGCGAGGATGTCGGCCTTGCGGTCGCTCGAGCGCGCCCGCTCCGGCGAGACCCGCACGATCGAGAAGTCGGATGTGCCGCCGCCCATGTCGACGATCAGCGCCAGCTCCTCGCGGGAAACCTTCTGCTCGTAATCGAGCGCCGCCGCGATCGGCTCGAACTGGAAGGCGATGTGCTTGAAGCCCTGCGCGCGCGCTGCCTTCTCCAGTTCGCCCTGCGCCTTCGCATCGGCGGCCGCGTCGTCGTCGACGAACTGCACGGGCCTGCCCAGCACGACGTTGTCGACCGGACCGCCTGCGTCTTCTTCCAGCCGTTTCTTGAGATGATCGATGAACAGGCCGACGATGTCGATGAAGCCGATCTGGCGCGCCTTGACGCGCGTCTTTTCGTTGGCGAGCGAGCTGCCGAGAACGCTCTTCAGCGACCGCATCAGACGCCCTTCGATGCTGTCGGTATAGTCGCTGATCGCTCGGCGGCCGAAATAGGTGTAGCCGTCCTCGAAATTGAAGAACACGGCGCTCGGCAGGGTGGGTTGCTCGCCTTCCAGCGCCACCAGTCGCGCCCGGCCGTCGCGGATCACGCCAACGGTGGAATTGGACGTGCCGAAATCGATGCCGCCGAATGCCGATCGCATCGCAGCCTCCTGTCGTTGCCTTGGGGCAGGGATTGTCAACGACGCGAGACGCGCCGTCGTCTGGAAAGCCAAACCGCTCTGCCGAAAATCGAGATGTGTGCTTGTCCCTAGGGCTGGGAGGCGGCGATGTATCGCAAAACCAGGAAAAGGGAAACCCTCTTTTCACCGGAAGATCGGTCTTCCGATTCTTCCCGAAGCATCAATCCTTGCGGAAGATGAGCCGGCCCAGCCAGCCGGTCAGCATGGCGAGCGATATGGCGAACACGCCATAGAGGAAGGAATAGTCATGCGCGACGCGGAAGACCGATTGCTCGAAACCGGATTTGCGGATTTCGAGCTGGGCCGAACTTTCCTTGACGAACATGCCGCTCTTGAACAGGAACGCGCGTGCCTTGTGCGTGCCGACCGGCACGTTGGGCGCAAGCCGCACGGTGGCGCGAAACAAGTTCTGCGACAGGAACTGCACGCCCCCGACATTCTCGCTGTAGAGGCCGGTCGCCGCCTTGCGGTCGCGAAGTGCCGCGGTGAATTCCTCGATGGTTGCCGGGCTGTCGGTCTCGTCGGCGGGTTTCATGTAGAGGTTCTGCGCGCCTAGCGAGAGCTGCTTGTATTTGGCGGGCTCAGCGATGTCCTGCAGCGGCCGCGTCGTCGCGACGGAATAAGAGACCGGCACGTTCTCGAATGTCTCCGAGTCCAGATTGATCCAGACGCCGAGCACGCGGTCCTTGCGCCGGACCACGACCGGCCTCGGCGGCCCTTCGAGCACGACGATCACGTCGTAGCGTCCTTGGCGTGCGACCAGAGGGTCGGGATTTTCCAGCGATCCGAAGATTGTGAGGTCGGCGCCGGAGAAGCCCGCCGTGATGGAAATGGCGTCGGTCGACAGGCCGATCTGGATGCTTTCGGCGGGCGGCGTCTGCGCCGTCGCCGGGGAAAGGGCAAAGAGCATCGACAACGAGACGGCTGCAAATGCTCGTCGTGCCGCCATCAGTAGAGGCCCGCGGCGGTAAGCGAATAGAGATTGGGCGGCGTCACGAAGAGATCGACGGCAAGGCGTATGGCGACGGCCAGCACCAGCATCGCCAAAAGCGCGCGCAATTGCTCGCCGCGCAGCCGCTGGCCGGCCTTGGCGCCATATTGCGCGCCGGCGACGCCGCCGGCCATCAACAGGAAGGCCAGGATCACGTCGACCGTCTGGTTGGTCGTGGCATGCACCAGCGTCGTATAGGCCGAGGTGAAGATGATCTGGAACAGCGAGGTGCCGATAACGACATTGGTCGGCACCTTGAGCAGGTAGATCAGCGCCGGCACCATGATGAAGCCGCCGCCGACGCCCATGATCGACGACAGGAAGCCGATCCCTGCGCCGAGCCCGAGCACCGGGATAACGCTGACGAACAGCTTCGAGGCGCGGAAGCGCATCTTGAACGGCAGCCGGTGGATCCAGTTGTGCTGGCCGGATTTCTTGAGCACGGGTGCGGCGCCGCTGCGGCTGGCGCGCAGCGCGTTGACGCTTTCGACCAGCATCAGCCCGCCGACCGTGCCGAGCAGCACGACGTAGAGCAGCGAGATGAACAGGTCCAACTGGCCGAGCCGGCGCAACAGCGCAAAGACGAAGATACCGGCCGTCGAGCCGACGATGCCGCCGGCCAAAAGCACGCCGCCCAGCTTGAAGTCGAGCGTGCCGCGCTTGAAATGCGAAAGCGCGCCGGAGAAAGAGGAGGCGATGACCTGGTTCGCGCCGGTGGCGACGGCGATTGCCGGCGGGATGTTGTAGAAGATCAGAAGCGGCGTGATCAGGAAGCCGCCGCCGACTCCGAACATGCCCGACAGGAAACCCACCGCGGCGCCCATCGCGAGCAGCACGAAGACGTTGACGGAAATTTCCGCGATCGGGAGATAGATGCCCACCCGTCTGTCTCGATCAGTTTGTCTGTCGGCGTATAGTGCCGTCCCCGGACAGTAAAGCACCGAAAAGCCAATTTTTTCTTGCGCCTGCGCGGCGGCGGGATCAACCCCCGCCGCCGCGCCGAAACAAAAACCATCTCAATCAGTTAACAGGCAAATGTGTGGCAGGGCGTCGCATATGCGACGCGTCCGCCCTTATTTGTGCGCCAAGAGCGCCTTGACGAGCGGCGCGTCAATCTCGCCCGTCGGCTTCATCTTGTTGTCGGTCTGGAAGGCCATGATGGCGTTTTTGGTCTTGCCGCCCATCACGCCGTCGGCGCCGCCGGCATCGTAGCCGTTCTTGTTGAGGATCAGCTGGATGTTCTTCACCGCCTTCTTCATGTCGATGCCGGCGGTCGTCTGCGGCGTGCTGTCCTGCCAGGACTCCGGAACGTCGGCCGAGTTGGCGGCCGCGCTGAGCGGCTTGGCCTTCCACAATTCCGTGGCGGCGCGCGCCCGCTCAAGCTGTTCGGGCCTGAGCGCATTGGCGATCTCGTCGCGCTTGGCGGCGGCGTCCTTGTCGCCGGTCTTGGCGACGAGTGCGAACCACTTGTAGGATTCTTCCAGGTTCTGCTTCATGCCGACGCCCTTGGCGGCCAGGATGCCGAGGTTGAACTGGCTGTCCTTGACGCCGAGGTCGGCGGCTTCCTGGAACCAGTGCGTCGCCGATTCATTGTCGGTCACGCCGTCCGCCGCCATGGCAAACAGCACCGCCAGATTGTGCATGGCGCTGGCATTGCCCTGTTCGGCGGCGAGCTGGTAGTAGGTCTTGGCCTTCTTGATGTCGCGCGCGACGCCGATGCCTTTTTCGTAGAAATTGCCGATGCGGTATTCGGCCGGCGCGAAGCCGAGCTCGGCCGACTGCTCATACCATTTGGCGGCCGCCTTCATGTCTTCCTTCACGCCGCGCGATTCCGCATAGCGCGAGCCGATCTCGAACAGCGCCTTGGCGTCGCCGCCGGCGGCAGCGTCGTGCAGCGCCACCGGACCGATTTCGGAAGGAATATCGAATTTGGCCGCGGCGGCCTGGTTCCCGGCCGTCGGCACGGCGCCCGTCGTATCGGCGGAGGTTGCCGTCGGAGTGCTGGCGGCGGCGCCCTCGGCTGCCGGACTGGCCGTCATGGGGTTCTTGGCCATCGGCTGCATGTCGCCATCCGTGTCCGTCGCGGTGATTGCGGATGCTGCGGCGGGTTCGGGCGGCGTTGTCGAAGCCATGGGAGCCGGCACCGGCTCGGCAGGCGCAGCAAGCGCCACTGGCGCGGGCGCCGGTCCGGCCGGCATGGCTGCGGCATTTTCGGGACTGGTAGACGTAGAAGCGGCCGATGCCGCGTCCTTGACGGGCTCGGCCTGCCTGACGGGCCGGGCCGGGCGGCTTTCGTCCTGTGCGGTTTCCGCGCCGGCTTTTTGCGTGTCGGCTTGCGGGCTGGCGATGGCACTGAGCGAAGCCGTGTCGACCGCCTGCGTGGAGACGATCGGCGCAGGCTGGTTGTTGGCCGTTTCGACGGGATCTGACAGAAAGGCCTTGCCCAGCTGCAGGCCGGCCAGCGCCATCATGATCGCGGCCGCTGCCATCAGGATGGGCTTGCGCCGCGCCTTGAGCAGATCGCCTATCCTCAGCGCCTTCACCGGGCCGGTCATGGTCGATTGCCGCTTCAGCGTGTCGGCTTCCGCGGCGGCGGCCTGGGCCGCACGGCGGGCCGCCGCGATGAAATCCGACTTCGCGGCATCGCCCTCGTTGCGCTTGACCGGCTGGCCGCCGCGCTCGTCGCGCACGCGTTTCATGATGGCGTTGAGGTCCGGCGCGCCGGAACCGGGCTCCAACGGCCGGTTGGCGGCCTTGGGGTCGAGCGGCTCGTCGATGTCGACGCTTGGCACGTCGGCAACCCGCGCCGAACCCGCCAGCGGCGTTGTATCCGCGTCCTTCTTGCCTTTGAAGGCGCGCGCCAGGCCACCGAACATTGATCTCTTGCGGCCCGCCGTCTCGCTCTTGTCGCCAATCGCATCCGGTCCGAGCGCCGCCATGGCCGCTGCGGCCGCGGCCTCGGCCGGCGTGCGCGGCGCGTCTGGCTCATCGCGCATGATCGCCGCCGCACGGCCTTCGAGACCGGCCATGTCCCCCGTTAGCGGCAGCGGCTGGTCGATGTCCATCGAAGGCGCGTCCTGCACCGCGATCTTGCCGCCGCGGCCGCCGCGCTTGCCGGCCGGCTGCGGATCGACCAGCTCGCTGACCGCTTCGCTGGTCTCGTCCGATTCGAGCGAGCCGAGCCTGTCGACGATCTTGAGCAGCGTATCGTGGATCGCCTCGAATGTGCGCGAGTTGCGCTCGTCGGAGCGGCGGGTGAGCGCTTCGAGCGTCTTCAGGTCCTGGGCGAGGCCGGCAACGGCGGTCGCGTTGCTCTGGGCCGTGCTGGACGTCGAGTCCGCAAGCGATCTGACGGCGCTCTCGGCCGCCTCGCGCGCCACGGTCAGGATGGAATCGCGCGTGCCCGCCAGCGACTTCTCGATCTCGTTGAGACGCGGGCTGATGTCCTCGAATTCGGGCAGCGGCGTGCCGGGCTTGGAAAGATGCGCCGACAGGCCGGCGACCTGCGCCTCCAGGCTGCGGATCAGCGCCGGATCGATGCCCGCGACCTGCTGCGCGGACGATTCCAGCCGGCTGGAAATATCCTCGAGCCGGCTTTCCAGCCCGCGGATCGCCGCGTCGTTGGCGGGATCCGGCGTGCGTGTCTCGATGCGCTTGGCCAAAGCGGTGAAGCGGGCGTCGATCACCTCCATGATGCCGGCGCTCTCGTCCTGGCGCATGCGCTGATCGAGCCTGTCCGCGACCTCGTCCAGCCGACGCTCGAGATCGCGAAACAGGATATTGCCCTGTTCCATCGCATCGCCCTGGCGGCGCTCGATTAGCATCGACAGCGCCTCGAAGCGCTGTTCCAGGCCTTGGAAGATATGGTCGGCGTCGGGCATGGCCTGCGCGCGATCCATCTTGTCGGTGATCAAGGCGATCTGCTTGCCGAGCCGCTCCATGGCCTGCTCGGGCACGTCCGCCCTGCCGGCCAACTGGTCCACACGGCTGCTGAGAAGATTGAGGTGATCGATGACTTCCGCGCCGGGCCGCGACTGCGCGACCTCTTCGATCTGCACTGCCAGGGAGGCGATGCGCTTCTCGATTCGGCCGAAGGTCTCGGGGTCGAAGGCATTGGCCTGCGCGGCCACCGTCGAGGCGACGATGGCGCGGGAAATCTCGTCCAGCCGCTCGTCGATCATGGCCAGCGTCTCGCCGCCGCGCATGGTCTGTTGGCCGGCGAAACGGTCGACCGCGCCGGCAAGCGTGCGCACCTTTTCCTCCAGCGAGCGCAGCGAAAGCGATTCCGGCAGGTTGTTGACGGCGCTGCTGATCTGTTCGAGCCGGTCGGTCAGTACCGAAAGGCTCGGGCCTTCCGCGCGCTTGCGCTGATCGGCGTCGACGCGGTCTTCGAAGGCGCTCCAGCGGCGGTCGAAATCGTCCCAGCGGCGGTCCACCTTCTGCACGCTTTCCTCGCGTGCCAGCGTGTCCAGCGCGCCCTTCACCTGTTCCAGTTCCAGCCGCAGCAGGTTGACGCTGCGGTCGTCGCTCTTTTCGGCCAGTGTCTGGATGGCGCCCGAAAGTCGCTCGAATTCGAGGCCGAGCTCGGCGCTGCTCTTATCCGGCAGGCCGTTGGCGCCGCGCTGCATAGCGCGGTCGATGTCCTGGCGAAACGCTTCGAATTCGCGCTGCAGGCCGGCGGTCATCTGGTGGCGCAATTCCTCGCGCAGCCCGCGCAATTCGACGGCGATCTTGCCGACCATGGCGACGCTGTCTTCCTGGCCGCGCACCCGGTCTATGTCACGCGCGATCGCCTGATAGCCCTGGTCGAAGGCGGGCGCGGCGGGCGCCGGATTTTGCGGCGCGCGCGGTTGCGGCCGCTGATACTGTGAGCCAGGATTCTGCGCCGCCGGGTTCTGCTGCGGCCGGTCCAGGGGTCTTTGCGCGGCATAGGTGTCTTCGTACCAGCGCGGCTGGCCGTAAGGCTGCGTGCTTGGATAACGCGGCTCGACCGGCGGCCGCCGCAGGTCGGGGCGATCGGGCATGTCGGCGCGCGTGCGGTCCAGCCGCTGCTCCAGCGTTTCGAGCGAGCGGTTCAGTTCTTCGAGCGAGGCGTGCGGCCGGCGTTGCCTGCCGGCATTGAGTGTATCGAGATAGGACCGCTTGCTGTTCATCGATGCGCCCGTGTTCAGAATGGCCGGCCGGAGGCCGGTCTCCCATTAGCCTGCCGGAAACGAAGCGAGCCGAGCGGTTTTGCTGCGGAGGAAGACGGGCTTCCCGGGTTTTCACCCACGCTTCGAAAACCGTGAAAAATTCTCTACAGGATAAACACGGGTGACCGACATGCGCACATTTCGCCCAACGTGGTAAACAAGGCGTTAACCAAGCTTAAGAAGCCGCGCATAATCGTGAGCCGCCTGACGGGTGCGGCATAAAGCTCCGTTTTGACAACGCCCTTGCGTCACCCTGCGGCTGTCGATATAGGATTGACGTAAACGTAAAAGGTGCGAAGCCGTGCCTCTTGCGATTGACTTGTTGCAACCACGATTGGAAGCACGCCCCCGCTTCCATTCAGGCGACGCTTGGTCCGCGACCGCGATGCCACCAGGGGAAAGCCAGTGACCATGAAACTTGTTTCGCCCGGCGAAGCCGCGGCCAATACCAATGACATCCCGGTCGAAGCCGGCGAGGAATTCGTCCGCATCGGCGAGATGGCCAAGAAATACGGTGTGACGCTGCGCACGCTGCGTTTCTATGAAGACAAGGGCCTGCTCAATCCGCATCGCGACGGCTCGACCCGTCTTTATACGCGCCGCGACAAGGCTCGCCTGAAGCTGATCCTGCTCGGCCGCAAGGTCGGGTTCTCGCTGCGCGACGTCAAGCAGATGATGGATCTCTACGATCCGACCGGCACCAACACCAGGCAGTTGCGGCTGGCCCTCGACAAGTCGGAGAAGCAACTCGCCCGCCTGCAGAAGCAGCGCGCGCTGATCGACGATGCGATCAACGAGCTCAGCGCCTCGATGACACAGGTGCGCCACATGCTGACTGAGCGCACCGCGCCGCAGGCCAGCGCCGCCGGCTGATCGCGCGAGCATTCAATCTCCCAAAAAAGCCGCGTGGCTGTTGCCACGCGGCTTTTTTCTTGGGCTTGCTCAGGACAGCTGCTGCACCGTTGACGCTTTGATGCGCAAGCCGGTCGTGCCGGCGCGTTCAAGAATTGCAAGCAGGCTCCAGAATGCGTCCGGCGAGGCTGTCCCAAAATCCACGGTCAGTTCCCTCGGCCGAACCCAGAGCGAATGGATGATGTTTCCAAGCTCCGCATCGTCCCGGTGACGATCATCGTCCGGATCGAACCAATGCTGGAACCATGTATCCAGCTCATCGTGCGGGGGAGACGCGAGCGTGTGACGGATCACGACATCGTTCCACTGGAGCTGCTCCACCAGCAGCTCCGCACTTCCAATCCGGCCTGAAAACGGCTCGAACCTCACAATGTCGGGCTGAAGCTCGACGGGTTCGATCTGTCCGTCGTTCTTGATGAAGTCGATGCAGCAGAGCTGCCGAAACAGCTCGTCCTGATCGGCGAGCTGGAACTTGACCTCCGCCGTTCCGCGGGAGCAACTTTGCTGCTGTTCCTTCACGAATGACCGGAACTGGTCCAGATAATGAGTCTGGATGGTGATGATGAATGCGGCTGGGTTCATTATGGGAAACTGCCCTGCCATGGAAATGCGGGCAAGGAGAGTTTGACGAAAATTTCTCCCTGCGCTCACCAAAATTTTTTGCGGCCGCGACCAAGTTGACGTTTACGCAAACGTCAATATTTGTTATCGGGACATCGATATTGGCCCGGCCTCCCATCCAGGATGCGGATGGGACTTGCCGGCCGGCCAGGACCAAGGGTGGAGGAAGGCATGACGATCTACAGGGCGCCGATCCAGGACACGCTGTTCGTGCTCAACGATGTGCTGGGCTATCAGCGCTATTCCAATCTTCCCGGCTTCTCGGATGCGACGCCCGACGTGCTCGAGGCGATCCTCGCCGAAGGCGCCAAGCTGGCCGAAAACGTCATGCATCCGCTGAACCGCGTCGGCGACATGGAAGGCTGCGTGCGCCAAGACGACGGCTCGGTAACGACACCGAAGGGCTTCAAGGAGGCCTACGACCAGTATCGAGAAGGCGGCTGGATGGGGCTTGCGGCACCCGTCGAGTTCGGCGGCCAAGGGCTGCCCTACACGGTGCACCAGGCTGTTTCCGAATATATGGTTTCCGCCAACATGGCGCTGATGATGTATCCCGGCCTGACGCAAGGCGCGATCGCGGCCATCGTCACCCACGGCACCGACGAGCAGAAGGCGACATGGCTGCCCAGGCTGATCGAGGGCTCCTGGACCGGCACCATGAACCTGACCGAGCCGCATTGCGGCACCGACCTCGGCCTGCTGCGCACCAAGGCCGTTCCCAACGGCGACGGCAGCTACAGAATCTCCGGCCAGAAGATCTTTATCTCAGCCGGCGAGCACGACATGGCGAACAACATCGTCCACCTGGTGCTTGCCCGCGCCGAGGGCGCGCCGGAAGGCGTCAAGGGCATCTCGCTGTTCATTGTGCCGAAGTTCAAGCTCGATGCCTCGGGCAATCCCGGTGAGAGGAACACCGTCTCCTGCGGCTCGATCGAGGAGAAGATGGGCATCCACGGCAACTCGACCTGCGTCATGAATTATGACGAGGCGGAGGGCACGCTGCTCGGCGAATTGAACGGCGGCTTGAAGGCCATGTTCACGATGATGAACGAGGCCCGCCTCGGCGTCGGCCTGCAGGGGCTTTCGGTCTCCGAGATCGCCTATCAGAACGCCGTCTCCTACGCCAAGGACCGCCTGCAGGGCCGCTCGCTGTCGGGCGTCAAGGCGCCGGACAAGAAGGCTGACCCGATCATCGTCCATCCCGACATCCGCCGCTCGCTGATGACCATGAAGGCCTTCAACGAGGCTGGCCGCGCGCTGGCGCTGTGGACGGCGATCAAGTCCGACGTCGCGCATCGCTCCGGCGACGACAAGGACCGCCAGGCGGCCGACGATTACACCGGCCTGATGACGCCGGTGGTCAAGGGCGTGCTCACCGACAAGGGTTTCGATCATGCGGTGATGGCGCAGCAGGTGTTCGGCGGCCACGGCTACATCGAAGAGCACGGCATGAGCCAATTCGTGCGCGACGCCCGCATCGCCATGATCTATGAAGGCGCCAACGGCGTCCAGGCGCTCGACCTCGTCGGTCGCAAGCTGGCGCAGAATGGCGGTCGCGCCGTGCAGGCCTTCTTCAAGGAAGTCGGCGAGTTTTGCGAGGAAAACCGCGCCGACGAGAAGATGGCGCCCTTCACCAAGGCGCTGAAGAAGGGCCTCAACGACCTGCAGGCGGCCACCATGTGGCTGGTGCAGAACGCCATGGCCAAGCCCGACAATGCCGGTGCGGCCTCGAGCGACTACATGCATCTCTTCGGCCTGGTGGCGCTGGGCTACATGTGGGCGCAGATGGCGAAATCCGCTGAGGCGAAGCTCGCGGACGGCGCCAACGGCGCTGGCGCGTTCTACGACGCCAAGCTCACGACCGCGCGCTTCTTCATGGAGCGCGTCATGCCGGAAACGGCGGCGCGTCTCGCCCGCATATCGAGTGGCGCGGACACGCTGATGGCGCTGCCGGCGGAAGCGTTCTAGGTTTGGCGGGCCGGCACCGCCGGCCCACAAGTGTCGGAACGCGGAGGAAATCGTGGCGACAAATCCAGCCGAAATTCTTGGTCTTCCAAAGCCCGCCTGGGCGGCGGACGAGGTCGGCATGCTCTACGATATGGCCTCGCGCTTCATGGCCGAGGAGATCGCGCCGCGTTACGACGAGTTCGAGAAGAACGAAATGTTCGACCGCGAGAGCTGGCTGAAGGCGGGAGCGGCCGGCTTGCTCTGCGCTTCCATGCCGGAGCAATACGGCGGCTCGGGCGGCACCTTCGCGCATGAGAGCGCCATCATCGAGGCGATCGGCCATGTCGGCGTCGACGGCTTCGGCATCGGCCTGCACAATTCGATCGTAGCACCCTACATCCTGCATTACGGCTCCGAGGAGCAGAAACAGAAATGGTTGCCCAAGCTCGCGACCGGCGAGCTGATCGGCGCCATCGCCATGACGGAGCCCGGCGCCGGCTCCGATCTGCAGGGCGTCAAGACCCGCGCCGAGAAAGACGGCAACCATTACAAGATCAGCGGCTCGAAAACCTTCATCACCAATGGCCAGCTCGCCAATCTGATCATCGTCGTCACCAAGACAGATCCGGACAAGGGCGCCAAGGGCACCTCGTTGATCGTCGTCGAGACCGAGGAGGTCGAGGGCTTCGAGCGCGGCCGCAACCTCGACAAGATCGGGCTGAAGTCGAACGACACGTCCGAGCTGTTCTTCAACGACGTGCGCGTGCCGACCTCAAACCTGCTGGGCCACGAGGAAGGCAAGGGCTTCGTCCAGCTGATGCAGCAATTGCCGCAGGAGCGGCTGCAGATCGGCACCGGGGCGATCGCCATGATCGAGCGGGCGCTGGCGCTGACCATCGACTACGTCAAGGAACGCAAGGCCTTCGGCAAGGCGATCATCGATTTCCAGAACACCCAGTTCAAGCTGGCCGAATTGAAGACCGAGGCCACGATCGGCCGCGTCTTCTACAATGACTGCGTCGCCCGCCATATCGATGGCGGTCTCGACCCGGTGACCGCCTCGATGGCCAAATACTGGCTCAGCGATCTGCAGGGCAAAGTCGTCGACGAATGCCTTCAACTGCACGGCGGCTATGGCTACATGAATGAATATCCGATCGCCCGCATGTACCGCGACGCCCGCGTCCAGCGCATCTACGGCGGCACCAACGAAATCATGAAATTGCTGATCGGGCGTTCTCTCTGAGCGCGGCGGCCGGCAAAGCCAAGGAGCACGAAAATGACTGAGGCTTACGTCTATGACGCCGTGCGCACGCCGCGCGGCAAGGGCAAGAAGGATGGCTCGCTGCACGAGGTGCCGGCGGTCAGGCTTGCCGCAAGGACGCTCGAGGCGCTGCGCGACCGCAACGGGCTCGACACCGGCAATGTCGACGACATCATCTTCGGCTGTGTCGACCCCGTCGGCGAGGCGGGCTCCGTCATTCCGCGCGCCGCCGCCTTCGAGGCCGGCTACGCGACCTCGGCGCCCGGCATGCAGATATCGCGCTTCTGCGCCTCTGGTCTCGACGCCATAAATTTCGGCGCCGCCAAGATCGCGCAAGGGGCGGATGAGATCGTCATTGCCGGCGGCGTCGAATCCATGTCGCGCGTCGGCATGGGCATGTCGGGCGGCGCCTGGTTCATGGATCCGTCCGTTGGCCTACCCGGCTGGTTCGTGCCGCAGGGCATCTCGGCCGACCTGATCGCCACCAAATACGGTTTTTCCCGCGACGACGTCGACGCTTATGCGGTTGAGAGCCAGAAGCGCGCCGCCAAGGCCTGGGGCGAGGGCCGTTTCAAGAATTCGGTGATCCCGATCAAAGACCAGAACGGCCTCACTATTCTTGACCATGACGAGCACATGCGGCCCTCGACCGACATGCAGTCGCTGGCCTCGCTCAACCCGTCCTTCGTCATGCCGGGCGAGATGGGAGGCTTCGACGCGGTTGCCGTGCAGAAACATCCAGAAGTCGAGGAAGTGAACCACGTCCACCACGCCGGCAATTCCTCCGGCATTGTCGACGGCGCCGCCGCCGTGCTGCTCGGCTCCAAGAAAGCCGGCAAGACGATGGGGCTCAAGCCACGCGCGCGCATCCGCGCCTTCGCCAATATCGGCTCGGAACCGGTGCTGATGCTGACCGGTCCGGTCGACGTCACCGAGAAGCTCCTGAAGCGCGCCAAGATGAAGCAGTCGGACATCGACCTGTTCGAGCTCAACGAGGCCTTCGCCTCGGTCGTGCTGCGCTACATGCAGGCCTTCGACATCCCGCACGACCAGATCAACGTCAATGGCGGGGCGATCGCCATGGGCCATCCGCTCGGCGCCACCGGCGCCATGATCCTGGGCACGGTGCTGGACGAGCTGGAGCGCCGCGACCTGAACACCGCGCTGGTCACGCTCTGCATCGGCGCCGGCATGGGCACCGCAACCATCATCGAACGCGTCTGAGGGAGAGAGACTATGAGCTACACCAACTTCACCCTCGACGTGGACGCCGACGGCATCGCGCTGATCACCTGGGACATGCCGGACCGCTCGATGAACGTCTTCACCGAGGAGGTGATGCGCGAGCTGAACGCCATCGTCGATCATGTGGCCGGCGATGCCGCCATCAAGGGCGCGGTCATCACCTCCGGCAAGGACAGCTTCTCCGGCGGCGCCGACATCGCCATGCTGCAGAAGATGCTGGCGACCTTTGCCGTCGACAAGGAGAATGACCTCGAGAAGGCGACCAAGGCGCTGTTCGACAATGCCGGCTACATGACCGGCCTGTTCCGCAAGATCGAGACCTGCGGCAAGCCATTTGTGTCGGCGATCAACGGCACCTGCATGGGCGGCGCTTTCGAGATGTCGCTCGCCTGCCACGGCCGCGTCGCCGCCGATTCCGACAAGGTGAAGATGGCCCTGCCCGAGGTGAAGATCGGCATCTTCCCGGGTGCCGGCGGCACCCAGCGCGTGCCGCGGCTGACCGACCAGCAGCAGGCGCTGCAGATGCTGACCACCGGGCAGAACCTGACGCCGCAAAAGGCGAAGACGATGGGCCTGATCCACGAGATCGCCGAGCCTTCGAAACTGGTCGAGACCGCCAAAGCGATGATCCGGAACGGCCTGAAGCCTGTCGCGCCCTGGGACGAGAAGGGTTTCAAGCTGCCGGGCGGTCCGATCTATTCGGCGGCCGGCGCCAATCTCTGGCCACCGGCGATCGCCATCCTGCGTCGCGAAACCTACGGCAATTATCCTGCCGCGGCAGCAATCCTGAAATGCGTCTATGAAGGCCTGCTGGTGCCGTTCGACACGGCGCTCAGGATCGAGCAGCGCTATTTCACCGAGATCATGCAGTCGAAGGAAGCGGCGGCGATGATCCGCTCGCTGTTCCTGTCGCTGCAGGAACTGAACAAGGGCGCGCGCCGCCCGGCCGGCGTGCCGGAGACCAAGTTCAAGAAGATCGGCATCCTCGGCGCCGGCTTCATGGGCGCCGGCATCGCCTATGTCACCGCGCGTGCCGGCATTCCGGTTGTGCTGCTCGACCGCGATCTGCCGTCGGCCGAGAAGGGCAAGGCGCATTCCGACAGCCTGATGGCCGATCAGGTCAAGAAGGGCCGCGCCAAACCCGAGGACAAGGACAAGCTTCTGTCGTTGATCACTCCGACGGCGGACTATGCCGACCTTGCCGGCTGCGATCTCGTCGTCGAGGCGGTCTTCGAGGATTCGAGCGTCAAGAAGGAAGCCACGGAGAAGGCCGAGGCCGTGCTGAAGTCGTCGGCGATCTTCGCCTCCAACACCTCGACAATCCCGATCACCGCGCTGGCGAAGAATTCGGCGCGGCCGAAGAACTTCATCGGCATCCACTTCTTCTCGCCGGTCGACAAGATGATGCTGGTTGAGATCATCCTCGGCAAGAAGACGGGCGACAAGGCCTTGGCCGTCGCCTTCGACTTCGTGCGCGCCATCAAGAAGACGCCGATCGTCGTCAACGACACGCGCGGCTTCTACGTCAACCGCTGCGTGCTGCGCTACATGTCGGAAGCCTATAAGATGCTGATCGAAGGTGTGCCTGCGCCGATGATCGAGAACGCCGCCAAGGCTGCCGGCATGCCGGTCGGCCCGCTCGCTTTGACCGACGAGACGGCCGTCGACCTTGCCCAGAAGATCATGAAGCAGACCATCAGGGATCTGGGCGACAAGGCCGTCGACCCCAAGCAGATGGCGCTGATCAACACCATGGTCGACACCCATGCCCGCTTCGGCCGCAAGAACGGCAAGGGTTTCTATGACTATCCGGCCAAGCCGGCGAAGAAGAAGCTGTGGCCGGGCCTGAAGGATCTTTATCCGCAACTGAAGCCCGAAAAGGTCGACTATGAGGAGCTGAAGCAGCGCCTGCTGGTCACCATCGCGCTGGAAGCGGCGCGGGTGATGGAAGAGGGCATCGTCACTGATCCGCGCGAGGCGGACGTCGGCTCGATCCTCGCTTTCGGCTTCGCGCCCTTCACCGGCGGCGCGCTATCCTACATCGACGGCATCGGCGCCAAGCGTTTCGTCAAGATCGCCAAGGGCTTGCAGAAGAAGTATGGCGCCGAGTTCAAGGCACCAAAACTCCTGCTCGACATGGCCGAGAAGGGCGAGACCTTCTACCAGCGCTTCGACCCCCGTCAGAAGGGTGAGGTCAGAGAGGCAGCCTGATCAACCCAAGGTGTATGTCTGGGGGCGAATGGCCCGCACCATGGCCACGGCCTCGAGCCGTGGCCCTTATCGGGTCGGCGAGGAAAGCCGGCTCGATTAGTGTGCCGAACCGGGCACATCTGCGACAGCGTATCACTTTCCATCCCGGTCCGCCGCGACCGGTGGACAATGGTGTGGTCGCGCGCTAGACAGGCTTGAGGCATTTTTTCCTGTTTGAAGGAGAGCGCGCGTGCTCTCACACGACCGCGTATGGGCCGCCATTGACGCTCTCGCCGAGCGCTATTCGCTATCGGCTTCCGGTCTTGCCCGGCGCGCGGGCCTCGATTCGACGGCCTTCAACAAGTCGAAGCGCCTGTCTTCCGACGGCCGGCCGCGTTGGCCCTCGACCGAATCGCTGGCCAAGATCATCGAGGCCACCGGCGCGTCGCTCGAGGAATTCACCGGACTGGTCGAAGGGCGCGGCGGCGTCGCCATAGCCCAACAGCGCAGCGCCGTCCCGTTGCTTGGTTTTGCCCAGGCCGGCGCGGGAGGCTTCTTCGACGATGCCGGGTATCCGGCGGGACAGGGCTGGGATCTGGTCGAGCTGCCGGCGCGGGCGACCGAGACGTCCTATGCGCTGCAGGTGCAGGGTGATTCCATGCTGCCGCTCTACCGCAATGGCGATGTGCTGATCGTCGAACCGGGCGCGCCGACGCGCAAGGGCGACCGTGTCGTCGTCAAGACCACCGCCGGCGAGGTGATGGCCAAGGTGCTCGACCGGCAAACGGTGAAATCGATCGTGCTGGTTTCGCTCAACCCCGCTCACCCGGACCGCGACATCCCGACGCGCGACATCGAATGGGTGGCGCGCATCGTCTGGGCGAGCCAGTAGGCCAGGCTTATGCGGCTTCTTCAGACAGCCCTGGCGGTTCTGGCAATTCCCGTGATGGCGGCGCTCGTCGTAACCGGCGGGCGCGCAATCAAAGGCAGTGAGAGCACGATCACGATCGATCAGATCGATCCCATTGCCGATGCGCTTCCAACCGGCGACGACACCCCTTCCGCTTCTGATGCCGCGCAAGAGCCCGCCACTGCGGCCATTCCCGCGCCGGCCGCTCCGCAGCCACCGAAGTCCGCCGCTCATTCGAGGGCCATCGATCCCGACATCGTGGCGCCGCCCGCTCTCTCGGATAGCGAACTCGAACGGGTGGAACCGCGCGCGCCACTCAGCGATCTGGCGCTGGCCGGGCCGCCCAAGCCGCCCAAAACGAAGATGCCAGGCGATTGGAACGGCACAAAATTGTTCCAGCCGGTCGCCACCGCCGCCGGGCTCATCGAGTCGAAGGGCTACGCGGTCGCCGTGTCCGGCGTGGATGTCGTCAAAGCCGACGAAACCTGCAGCGACGCGGGCAAGAGCTGGGCCTGCGGCACGCGCGCCAGGACCGCTTTCCGCGCCTTCCTGCGTGGCCGTGCGGTCGCCTGCACGGTGCCGCCGGATGGCGGTCGCGACATCATTACCGCCGAATGCCATATCGGCAATCAGGACATCGGCCAGTGGCTGGCCGAGAACGGCTGGGCGCGCGCGGCGCAAGGCGGTCCCTATGTCGAGGCCGGGAACAAGGCCCGCGCCGCAAAGAAGGGTATTTTCGGCCCGGCGCCAAAGCTTGACGGCCTGCCGGCGCTGCCGGCCGCGTCAGAGCCGGCGCCGGTGGCGCCGGATTCGATCCTACCGGCCGATGGCGGCGCGGTTACGCCGCCAGTTGACCAGCCAGCGCCCGCTCAATGAGCGCGCGCGTCTCGGCGATGCCGTAAAGCGCCGCGAAGGAACCGAAGCGCGGTCCGCGCTCCTGGCCGATCAGCACCTGGTAGATCATCTGGAAGAAAGCGACCGACACGCCGGGCCCGCCTTCCGGGCTCTGCTTGGAATGATCCTGGTACCGCTCGATTTTGCGCGCGACATTGAGCGCGGCATTCTGGATCGCCTCGCCGTCGGCGCCTTGCGGCAGCGCACCGAGCGCGTCGGAGAGCTTGGCCAGCGCCTCGCGCTCCACCTCGTCGGCGGCGCGGTAGACCTTGGTCGGCTTCACGAAGTCGTCGAAATAGCGGATCGCGTAGCCGGTCAGCCGGTCGAGCTCCGGATGCGTCTTCGGCGTCACGCCCGGCGCATGCCGCGAGATGAAGCCCCACAGCACCGCCTTGTCATGCGCGTTGGAGGCGCTGACCAGGTTGAGCAGCAGCGCGAAGGGCACCGGCAGGTCGATGGCCGGCGGGTTGCCGTCATGCATGTGCCAGACCGGATTGCCGAGCCGCTCCTTCCAGTCCTGGCGCGGATAAGCGCCAAGGAAAGCGTAATACTCGTCGACAGCCTTCGGGATGACGTCGAAATAGAGCTTCTTCGCCTGCCGCGGCCGCTGATACATGTAGAGGCCGAGGCTCTCCGTCGGCGCGTAGGTCAGCCATTCGTCGATGGTCAGGCCGTTGCCCTTCGACTTCGAGATCTTCTGGCCTTCCTCGTCGAGGAACAGCTCGTAGACGAAATGCTCCGGCGCGCGCCCGCCGAGGATGTTGCAGATGCGGTCATAGATCACCGCATTGGTCTGGTGGTCCTTGCCGAACATCTCGAAATCGACGCCGAGCGCTGCCCAGCGCATGCCGAAATCCGGCTTCCATTGCAGCTTCACACGGCCGCCTGTGACAGGCAGCGTCGTCTCGGTGCCTCCGTCGTCGAAGGTGATGGTGCCGGCCTTGGCGTCGACATTTTTCATCGGCACGTAGAGCACGCGGCCGCTCTTCGGCGAGACCGGCAGGAACGGGCTGTAGGTCGCCTGGCGCTCCGGCCCGAGCGTCGGCAGCATCACGCCCATGATCTCGTCATAGCGTTCGGCGGCGCGCAGCAGCACCTCGTCGAAACGGCCGGCCTTGTAGTACTGCGTTGCGCTGGCGAATTCGTAGTCGAAGCCGAACGTGTCGA
This sequence comes from Mesorhizobium sp. B2-6-2, assembly GCF_006440615.1. Classification (NCBI taxonomy): domain Bacteria; kingdom Pseudomonadati; phylum Pseudomonadota; class Alphaproteobacteria; order Hyphomicrobiales; family Phyllobacteriaceae; genus Mesorhizobium; species Mesorhizobium sp. B2-6-2. The sequence continues at coordinate 829,616 of NZ_VFUG01000001.1, forward strand.
GGAAGCGGCACAGCATCGCATTATTGTGGTCGGCGAAGCTCGCATAGTCGCCGCCGAACGGATTGGGCACCGAGGTAAGCGGCATATGCAGATAGGGCTCAAGCGCGGCGCGGTCCGGCACGCTCTCCGGGATCTTGCGCATGCCGTCCATGTCGTCGGAGAAGCACAGAAGCTTGGTCTTGACCTTGTCTTGCGTCAGCACCCGGAAGGCATGCCGGACCATGGTCGTGCGCGCCACCTCGCCGAAGGTGCCGATATGCGGCAGGCCGGACGGGCCATAGCCGGTCTCGAACAGGACGGTCTCGGGAAAGTCCTTGCCCTTGTAGCGGGCGATGACTTTCTTGGCTTCCTCGAACGGCCAGGCCTTGCTCTCGGCCGCCGCGGCAAGCATCTCGGGAGTGAGATCGATGATGTTTGATCCCGTCATGTCAAAGTTCCAGTCATGGCCGTCTTCGCGGCGGATAAGGATTTGTCGACCGGTCTCTAGGCGTGACAGGCTGGAGCGTCAACGATTTGCGGCGCTTTTCCTTGCGACGCCACGATAGCGCTCCTACGTTCGGGGCCTATCATCCAGTGCATGTCATCCAAAAGTGTGTCACGGTTTTGGAAAGATGACATGCGCGCCTTCAGGAGTTTTGAATGCCCTCACTGACGCCGCACGAAGCCCTGATCCACCTGATGGTCATCACATCGGCCTCTGATCGCGACATGACCGATGTCGAGCTGGAGCGGATCGGCGACGTCGTCCGCTCCTGGCCGGTGTTCGTCGACTTCAACCAGGACAGGCTGGTTGCAGTGGCACAGGCGTGCCAGAAGGCGCTGCATGAGAAGGACGGGCTGGAAGGCGTGCTGGCGCGCGTCGCCGAGGCGCTGCCGGAGCGGCTGCGCGACACCGCTTATGCAGCTGCTTTCGAGGTTGCCGCCGTCGATCTCGAAATGCGCATGGAGGAAGTGCGCGTCCTGCAGCTCATCCGCCTCAAGCTCGACCTTGACACGCTGACCGTCGCCGCGATCGCCCGCGCGGCCAAGGCGCGCTTGCGCACGCTGACGTGAAGCAATTCCAGGAAAAGTGTGGCCGGTTAGGCTCGGCGATTTCGCCGCAGCCTTCTGTTGATAGCCGGCTAGTGGCACTGCACAGGGACTTTGACCGATCGGCTCTGTTTGCGTTGGCAGGCGGCATACGTTGGAGATTGGCCGCAACGCCCATCGCGATCGTCATTCCAGGGCGGAGCAGGAGCGAAGCTCCGTCGCGAAGACCCTGGAATCCATGCCGTTACCTTCACCAAGGAATGCAACGGAGCAAAATTCTGCACCGAGGCGGCGCTTCCAAGTCACGGAATGGATTCTATGGTCTGCGCGCGTCGCTGCGCTCCTTGCTCCGCCATAGAATGACGAGGTTGGGGCGGCTTCAACCAATCCCCGGCGGTTTGTGCTGGTTTCACCGAAATGAACGGAAAATCTTGCACCAGACAAACGGCAACTTTTCAAAATCCCTGTGTCGGGGAACTAGAAAAAACTCACCGGGAAATAGCGCAGGTAGAACTCGGCGAAGGTGCCCTTGATCGAGATTTCCTGCAGCGCGCAGTCGAAGGCGGCGGCAAGCGCTGTGTCGTTCTTGCGGGTGGCGATCGCCATGCCCGAGCCCAGATATTCCGGCGCCAGATACGGACCGCCGGCGAAGCGGCAGCAGCCGGCTGCGTCCGAGCCGCCCAGCCAGAAAGCAAAGCGCATGCCGTCGCCGAAGGCGGCGTCGACCTTGCCGGCCTTGAGGTCGGCATAGAGGTCTTCCGGTGCGTCGAAGGTCACCACCTGCACGGTGTTGAAATAGCCGCGCAGCATTTTCTCATGCGCCGAGCCGGCGACGACGCCGACCCGCTTGCTGCGCAGCTTGTCGAGGATCGGCTCGGCGAAGGCCTTCGCCTTGGGCATGATGAAGCGCGCCGGGAATTGCATGTAGGAGCGCGAGAAGGCGTATTTCTCGCGGCTGTCCGGCGTCGCGGCGATGCCGGCGATGATCGCCTCGCCTTCGCCTTTCTGCAGAGCATCGTCCAGTTCGTTCCACGGCAAAGCCTGGACCTGGCATTTTTCGGCGACGCCCAGTTCCGCGCAGATCGCCCGCGCCAGATCGATGTGGAAACCCGACAGGCGGCCGGCGCCGTCGAGGAAGTTGAAGGGCGGAAAATCGGTGGTGGTGAGGAATCTGAGCCGCGGCAGCGCGGAGAGATCGGGCTTCGGCAGCCGCTCCTTGGCGTCCCACAATACCGGCACCTGCGGCTCCGCCGCCTGAGTCGCACCGGAAAAGGGCAGCACCCCGCTCAGCACCGACATCAGGGCCAGAAATATCCACCGCAAGATCACGATATGGCTCCGCACCTGTCCCCGTTCCTTGGCTTTTCGTATGAAAAGGGGGGCAGGCACAACGGTTTTTGATTTCAAGCAGCCAAATTAAGCGTATGCTTTAGCACGTTTGCAAGTGACCTTGCGTGCCGGAAGGGGGGAGCTGCCGGTTTTGCTGAGGAGATTGCGACGCGGGGGTTGATGGCGAAGGGGGGTTCGGGCATCTACCGTCGGTAATGAAAAAGCAGAAGCAACATGGGGTAGATGTTGCGATGGGCCTGTTCGACAGAACTCTGGAATACATAGACCAGTTGCAGCATGCTGGCACCGCGGCCGCGGTCTGCGAGAGGCTGCTCGGCATCACCTCGAGCTTCGGCCTGACCGCCTTGATGGCGGGAACCGTGCCGCAGCCGGGCACGCCGCGCGGCCGGCAGAAACAGCACGTGATGCTTTGCGATTGGCCCGGCGATTGGCTTGAGCGCTATGTGGCGCGCAACTATGTCGACCACGACCCGGTCGTCAGCCATATGAAGCAGCTTCAGGCGCCGTTCCAATGGCGGGACGCTTCCAAGAACGCCCTGATCGACAAGAACAGCGACGAAGTCATGGGCGACGCGCGCGAGTTCAAGCTGCGCGACGGCCTGGCGTTTCCGCTGGTCACGCTCGACGGCCAGATCGTCATGGTCTCGCTGGGCGGCGAATCCGTTGAATTGTCGGATGCGGAATTCGGAATGGTATCGCTCGCGTCGACCTATGCGATCGGCCGTGCCATGCAACTGCACACCAAGGCCGACAGCGTCATCGATCACATAGAATTGACGGCGCGTGAGCGGGAGTGCCTGCAATGGGCCGCCGTCGGCAAGTCCGAATGGGAGATCTCGCAAATCCTCGGCATCTCGGAACACACTTCCGAGAAACACCTTCTTAACGCCAAGAGCAAACTCGGCGCAGCCAACCGGGTACAGGCGGTCGCGGAGGCGATTAGGCGCGGTTATATTAGCTAGGTCGGCCGTGCCGACCTGGAAATTCTTGCCTGCGCCTTCGCGCAATATTTTAAGGGACATCACGGCCGTATCTTCCTCTTAAGCCCAGGAGACGGCTAATGCTTTTTGCCCTTACCACTCAGGAACTGATGGAACGCCCCGACCTTTGGGAGGCGGTCCATCGCTTGCGCTACAAGATCTTTGTCGAGGAGATGGGTTGGACCGATCTCGACCGTCCTGACCAGCTCGAGATCGACCAGTTCGATCATGACGAGGCCGAACACCACCTCGTCATCCGCAACGGCGAACTGGCTGGTTACCAGCGCATGCTGCCGACCACACGGCCGCATCTTCTGACCGACGTTCTGTCGGATCTCTGCGAAGGACCGTCCCCCTCGGGGCCGAATGTCTGGGAACTGACCCGCTACGCGGTGGCTCCGGGTTTTCGCGATGGCAAACGCGGCGTCTCGACCGTCGGCACCGAGCTGATCGCCGGCTTCGTCGAATGGGGCCTGAAGCGCAACGTCAACCAGGTCATCATCGAGTTCGAGCCGATGTGGGTGCTGCGCGCCCTGCAACTGCACTTCCTGGCGACGCCGCTCGGTTACCAGCGCACCTATGGCAACCAGCAGGTCGTGGCGACGCTGCTCACCTTCACCGAGCATACGCTCGATGTCGTGCGGGCCCGCCGCAACCACCACCTGCCGGTGCTGAACCGGGGTTATCCCGGTCTGCTCGGCCTCAAGCAGGCTTCGTGATGGAGTCGGTCATGAGTTTCCATCCCGAACCGGAACTGCGCGGCCATACGCTGGTCGTCACCGTGTCCTCGCATGACGGCCGGCCAGTGCTCGACAGACACGCCTATGCGAGCCTTGCCAGGACTTTGCGCGATGCGGCGGTCAACGACGAGGTCCGCGTCGTCATGCTGCGCGGCCTTGCCGGCTGCTTCTGCCTTGGCGGCGACTTCTCGGAGTTCCTCGACGCCACCAAGCACCGAGAGTTGATCGCCGCCGTCACCGACATGTTCCGCATGTTGGCGACCTTCCCCAAGCCGGTCCTTGCCTGCGTCGACGGCGATGCTGTCGGCGTCGGCTGCACCATCCTGTTCCATTGCGACATGGTGATCGCTTCCAGGGGCAGCACCTTCAGGGTGCCGTTCGTCGATTTTGGCCTGGTGCCGGACGCGGCGACCAGCATTTTGGCGCCCCAGAAGCTCGGCTATGCCGGTGCGTTCCGCTTCTTCTGCCTGGGCGATACGCTGGGCGTCGAAGACGCCAAGGCACTGGGCCTGGTCGGCGAGATCGTGACGCATGGCAGCGCCGAGGAAGCAACGCTGGCAAGGGCCAAACAGCTGGCCAAGAAGCCTGTTGCGGCATTGCTGCAGACGCGCAGCCTGCTCAAGGGAGATACGGACGTGTTGTGCGACCGCATCGACCACGAGATCACGCTGTTCCAGCAGGCGCTTCAGGATGACACCACGCTGAAGCGGCTGCAGCGGATTGCTCGCCTGGCCGCCTGAGCGCCCGGCATGAAACCTCAGCGCCGCGCAAGCCGAAAGGCGCGCGGCGCTGTAACTCGTCCGGAACCGCGTTACCACGCGGGTAGGGCAGGCCAGCGGTTCCAGACGAAGAACAACAACTAGTCTTTCAGGAATTCCGGCCCCTCGCCGATGATCTTCTTGTCGGGCTTGCCGACGGCGTCGAGGTCCCTTCCGTCATAGGGCAGGGAAAGTAGGATACGCTGGATCACCGCGAGCCGGGCGCGTCGCTTGTCATTGGCCCGCACGACGATCCAGGGCGAGAACTCCTTATGCGTGCGCTCGATCATCTGGTCGCGCGCCCTGGTGTAGTCGTCCCATTTGCTGACGCCGGCAATGTCGATCGGCGAGAACTTCCAGTTCTTCAGCGGCGACCAGCGGCGGTCATGGAACCGTTCGAGCTGCGTTTCGCGGCCGATATTCAGCCAGAATTTGAAGAAATGGATGCCTTCGTTGCAGATCATCCGCTCGAAATGCGGCGTCTCGTCCAGGAATTTCTCGTGCTGCTCCGGCGTGCAGAACCCCATGACCGGCTCGACGCCGGCGCGGTTGTACCAGGAGCGGTCGAAGGTGACGAACTCGCCCGAAGTCGGGAAATGGTCGGCATAGCGCTGGTAATACCATTGCCCCGCCTCGGTCGGCGTCGGCTTGGGCAGCGCGACGTTGCGGGCCGTGCGCGGGTTCATATATTGCCGCAGCACGAAGATCGTGCCCCCCTTGCCGGCCGCGTCTCTGCCCTCGAAAAGCGCCATCACCCGCTTGCCGGTGGCCTGCAGCCAAGCCTGCGCCTTGACCAGTTCGATCTGCAGCTCCTCGAGCTCCTTTTCGTAGTCCTCGCTTTTCATCTTCTTGTCGTAGGGATAACCGCCGGCGGTAAGCTTGTTGTCCTCGATCCAGTCAGGCAGCACCGGATTGTCGATGTCGAACGCTCGCTCCTTGCCGCCGATCTTGATCTTGATCGGCGCCGTGGCGGGCACCGCTTCAGCCGTTTCCTTGGCATTTTTCATCCGGACGAACCTTTCCACTTTGCGGACTCATGCTATGGAGCCTGTGCAGCGCAGCGCGCACTCGGGCGCAAAGACGCTGCAGCATTTTGATCTTGCGCATGAACCTTCGCGAAAATCGATCCTGATTTCCAGGGTCCCATGCGTCAGGCCGGCCCAGCGAGCCGGCTGACCGGTCGAACGGGATGCGGGGTGGCGCGGGCCTATGGCAGAGACGGGCGCGGGACAAGACAACAAGGGGCGAGCCTTGGCGGGGCGGCTGGCGCGCAACCGCTGGCTGCTTGGCGCAGGCGTTTTCGCGGTCCTTGCCGTTTATTTTTTCGCCGGCGCATCCGTCTATGTGCTCGTGCTGGCCCTGGCCGCGCTGGCGGCCGCGGCGATGCTGCCCGCAGATGCCGAACGCCAGCCGGCCGATGCGGGGGCAGCGATCGAGGCCAGCGGGCTGCAGAGGCTCTCCGGCGAATATCTGGCCGCCGCGGTCGCCGACCCGCTGATCATCTTCGACCATTCCGCCACCATCGTTCACGCCAACGCTGCCGCCTTCGCCGCCTTCGGCGGACTGGCGCCCGGTATGTCGCTGTCGCTCAAGTTCCGCGCCCCGGAGATGCAGGCGCTGCTCGACGGCATCCTTGCCGGGGAAGTCGCTTCCGATGCGGTCGACTACACCGAAAAGCTGCCGGTGGAACGCACATATCGGGTCAGCGCGTCCACGGTCGGCCATGCCACCGGCCTTTACGTGCTGGTGTTCAAGGATCAAAGCGAGACGCGTCGTATCGATCGCATGCGAGCCGACTTCATCGCCAATGCCAGCCATGAGTTGCGCACGCCGCTCGCCTCGATCGCCGGCTTCATCGAGACGCTGCGCGGGCCGGCCCGCAACGATCCGGCGGCGCGCGACCAGTTCCTGCAGATCATGCAGAACCAGACCGGCCGCATGGCCCGCCTGATTGACGATCTGCTCTCGCTGTCGCGGTTGGAGATGAAGCCCTATCTGGGTCCCGGCACCGAGGTCGATCTTCGCCAGACGATCGACAGCGTCATCGATTCGCTCGGACCGCTGGCCGGTGAGAACGGCGTCGTCATCGAGCGGGAGTTCGCCAACGCGCCGCTCGTCGTTCCCGGCGATCGCGACGAACTATTCCAGGTTTTCGAGAATCTCCTGGAGAATGCCTGCAAATACGGCCAGTCAGGCGGGCGCGTCACCGTATCGATCGCCGGCGGCGAGGATGGCCAGCAGCCAGGCTTCGACGTCACGATAAGGGATTATGGTCCGGGTATTGCCGAAGAACACATCCCGCGCATCACCGAGCGCTTCTACCGCGTCGATGTCGAAAACAGCCGCGCCCAGAAAGGCACCGGGCTTGGCCTTTCGATCGTCAAGCATATATTGACCCGTCACAACGCAAGATTGTCGATCAAGTCGGAAGTCGGCAAGGGCGCGGCGTTCACGGTTCATTTGCCGGCTCGCTGATCGTATATCGGTTACCAACCGGGATTTTCTTCTTTCTGTCATGCGGTTCACGTATCAGCGACGGATTGAGGGAACGCACCAGCCGGCACAAACCGGGAAGGCATATCCATGCAGTCCGTTCATATCGCCAGTGCCTATGATGAAGAGCTGAAGTTCCTGTCGAAGCGCATCGCCGCGATGGGCGGCCATGCCGAGCGCATGGTCGAACAGGCGGTCGCGGCCCTGGTGAATGTTGACCATGGCCTCGCGCAGAAGGTCATCCAGGACGATCTCGTCCTCGACGAAGGACAGCGCGAGGTCGACGACAAGGCCATCATCATAATCGCCAGGCGCCAGCCGATGGCGACGGATCTTCGCGAGATCGTCGGCGCGATCCGTATCTCGGCCGATATCGAGCGTGTCGGCGACTTGGGCAAGAACGTCGCCAAGCGCGTGGCCTCGGTGGACGGCCGCCAGCCGAATAGCCTTTTCCGCGGTATCGAGGCGCTTGCCAATCTGGCGCTGACGCAGCTCAAGGAAGTGCTCGACGTCTACGCCTCGCGCTCGGTCGAGCGGATTGGCCTCGTGCGCGACCGGGACGACCAGATCGACGCCATGTACACCTCGCTGTTCCGCGAGCTCTTGACCTACATGATGGAAGATCCGCGCAACATCACACCCTGCACGCATCTTCTGTTCTGCGCCAAGAACATCGAGCGCATCGGCGACCACGCGACCAATATCGCCGAGACGATCTATTACATCGTCACAGGCGACCAGATGCCGACCGATCGGCCGAAGGGCGACAGGACCGACAAGGTCGTGCTTTCCGGCACGGTGCCGGCTAAGTGAACCGCCGCCTCTCGAATGGCTTCCTGATTTAGGATAAGCTCCTCCAGGGACAGCGATTTGTCAGTCGCAGTCTCGGGAGGTTTGCGATGGAACAAGTTCGAAACCTGACCCCGGCCCCAACGTCGGGCATCATTGCATCCAGCGTCTATTCGGGCGGCAAGCGCATCGCCGACATCGCCATCGAACAGGCCGGCGAATGGGCGGCAAAACCCGGTCATGTCGTCTGGATCGGCCTGCTCGAGCCCGATCGCAACCTGCTGCTCCGGGTGCAGGCGCAATTCCACTTGCATGATTTGGCGATCGAGGATGCCGAGCATCCGCATGCGCGCCCGAAGATCGAGCAATATGGCGACGCGCTTTTCATCGTTGCCCGCACCGCGCAATTGATCGACGGCCGTGTCACTTTCGGCGAGACGCATCTGTTCGTCGGCGCCGGCTACATCGTCAGCGTCCGGCACGGCCCGTCGACCTCTTACGCCGCCGTGCGCCAGCACTGGGAGAGCTGCCCGCATTCGCTCGCCAAAGGCGAGGATTTCGTCCTCTACGCCATCCTCGACTTCATCGTCGACAACTACATGCCGGTGCTGGAGCAGATCGAGGACGAGGTCGAGGCGATCGAGGACAAGGTGCTTCTGAAGCCGATGACCGGTTCCGATATCGAGCGGCTTTACATGCTGCGCCGCGATCTGCTGCGGCTGCGCAATGCGGCGCTGCCGCTGGTCGAGGTCTGCCGTCGGCTGACCAGCGCCGACCTGCCGCAGATACATGCCGCCATGCATCCGCTGTTTCGCGACGTGACCGACCACATCCGCACCGTGCAGGAAAAGATCGACTCCCTGCGCGAGGTTCTGGCCTTCGCTTTCGAAGCCAGTCTGCTGGTCGGGCAGAGCCAGGAAACCGCAATATCCAAGAAGCTCGCCTCATGGGCCGCCATCCTGGCGGTGCCCACGGCCTTCGCCGGCATCTACGGCATGAACTTCTCCGACATGCCGGAACTGAAGATGGAATACGGATATCCGGCCGTCTTGGTGGCGATCGCGCTCATCTGCGCGTTCCTGTACTGGCGGTTCAAGAAGAATGGATGGCTGTGAAGGGGAGGGAGTAGGGGAGTAGGGAGCGAGTAGCGAATAGGGAGTAGCGAGTAGGGGAAATAAGTTGCCCTTTTCGCGAAACTCAATCCAGTTCTATTCGCTATTCGCTATTCGCTATTCGCTATTCGCTATTCGCTATTCGCTATTCGCTCAGCGCGCCCTGCGCCGCTCACCGGCCGGCTGGAACGCCACCCGGGAATGATACTTGCAATAGGGTCCCGTTTCGGCGGCGTCGTTGCCGCAGAAGTTGAAGTCTTCCGACAGCGGATCGCCGTTCGGCCATTTGCAGGTGCGTTCGGTCAGCTCGACGAGCTGCAGATGCCGCGAGATCGGCACGACCACGTTCTCGACCGGTCGGATATAGTGGCGGGCGACGGGCTCGGCGTCGAACTGCACCTGCAGCGCGGTGGCGCCGATGGTGGTGGTCACGTGACGCGTGGCACTTGCGGCGCGGGTCACCGATTTCTGCATCGAGGCGCCTTGCGTCGCCTTCTTCTGGCGCGCCGGAGCGGCCGTTGCGCGGCCGCGGCCCGACAGCTTCAGGCGATGCACCTTGCCGATGACGGCGTTGCGGCTCACCCCGCCGAGCTGTGCGGCGATCTGGCTGGCGCTCAGACCCTCCGACCACAATTTCCTGAGAAGTTCGACTCGCTCGTCAGTCCAGTTCATGAGACCGCGCTCCTGCTGAGGCGTGCGGCAGTCAGAATCCTTTCCCGCCCCCGGCTCTCGCCGGGCAAACAACACCACATATACCGGGTGATTAGGTCCGCCGCACGAAATCTAGTTATTTCTCGACTACAAATACCTTATGCGCTGACTCGGTGACAAGAGTCCCCAGGGCAACATGATTCGGTTTTTTCGGTTTTCCCCAACTTGCCGGCCTACTTATGAGCCGGCGTGGCGTCAGGGGCTTGCCACGCGCTTCTGCGTGACGTTTTCGTTGACTTCATGGCCGAAAACCATGATAAGCCGCAAAGGCCGCCGCATTGGCGGCTTTTTTGATTTCCGGTTCCGGAGACGCATATAATGAGCGGTTCGGCGCTTTACGAGACCTTTGCTCGCGCACCCCTGGCTTTCGACCGCGGGGAGGGGACCTGGCTGGTCACCGACAAGGGCGAGCGATATCTCGACTTCGCGGGCGGCATTGCGGTGAATTCGCTGGGCCACGGCCATCCGCATCTGGTCGCGGCGCTCACCGAGCAGGCTGCCAAGCTGTGGCACGTCTCCAACCTCTATGAGATCCCGGAACAGCGCCGGCTGGGCGAGCGGCTGACTGAGGCGACCTTTGCAGACAAGGTGTTCTTCACCAATTCCGGTGCCGAGGCGCTGGAATGCGCCATCAAGACGGCCAGGCGCTATCAATTCGTCAAGGGCCGTCCCGAGCGTTTCCGCATCATCACCTTCGAGGGTGCCTTTCACGGCCGCACGCTGGCGACGATCGCCGCCGGCGGCCAGTACAAATATCTCGAAGGCTTCGGCCCGAAGGTCGAGGGATTCGACCAGGTGGCTTTCGACGACATCGACGCCGCTGAAAAGGCGATCACGCCGGAGACCGCGGCGATCCTGATCGAGCCGGTTCAAGGCGAGGGCGGCATACGCCCGGTGCCGACGCAATCGCTGAAGCGGTTGCGGCAACTCTGCGACAAGCACGGCCTGCTTTTGATCTTCGACGAGGTCCAGTGCGGCATCGGTCGCACCGGCAAGCTGTTCGCGCATGAATGGTCAGGCGTCACGCCCGATCTGATGGCGATCGCCAAGGGCATCGGCGGCGGCTTCCCGATGGGCGCCTGCCTTGCCACCGACGAGGCGGCGACCGGCATGACGGCCGGCGTGCACGGCACCACCTTCGGCGGCAATCCGCTCGCGATGGCCGTCGGCAACGCCGTGCTCGACGTGGTGCTGGCCGACGGCTTCCTTGAGGACGTGCAGCGCAAGGCGCTGCTTCTGAAGCAGAGCCTTGCGGCGGTGGCCGATGAATTCCCCGACGTCATCGAGGGCATCAGGGGAACCGGCCTTATGCTCGGCCTGAAATGCGCCATGCCCAACGCCAAGGTGAACATGGCGCTGCGCGACCAGCACCTGCTTGCCGTGCCGGCGGGCGACAACGTCATCCGCCTCCTGCCGCCGCTCACCGTTACCGACGAGGAGATCGGCGATGCGCTGGAGCGCATTCGCGGCGGCGCCAAGGGCCTGACCGACGCGATTGCCGCCGAAGCCGCCAAATAATTTCTGGAACCTGCCGATGAGTGTTCGCCACTTCACCGATCTGTCCGCCGTTTCCGCGGGCGACCTGCGCATCATGCTGGACGACGCGGTGGCGCGAAAGACCAGGCTCAAGGCGGGTGAGCGTTCAAAACCGCTCGATGGCAAGGTGCTGGCCATGATCTTCGACAAGCCATCGACGCGCACGCGCGTGTCCTTCGATGTCGGCATGCGCCAGCTCGGCGGCGAGACCATCATGTTGACCGGCACCGAGATGCAGCTCGGCCGTTCGGAGACGATCGCCGACACGGCGAAAGTGCTGTCGCGCTATGTCGACGCCATCATGATCCGCACCACCTCGCACGACCGGCTGCTGGAGCTCACCGAGAACGCCACCGTTCCGGTCATCAACGGGCTGACCGACGACACGCATCCCTGCCAGCTCATGGCCGACATCATGACCTTTGAGGAGCATCGCGGTCCGGTGTCCGGCAAGACTTTCGCCTGGACCGGCGACGGCAACAATGTGCTGCATTCGCTCCTGGAGGCCTCGGCGCGCTTTAGCTTCAACCTCAATGTCGCGGTGCCGGAAGGCAGCGAGCCTTTCGAGAAATATGTCGACTGGTCGAAGGCCAATGGCGGCAAGGTTCGGTTTTCCAGGTCCGCCGAGGAAGCCGTCGACAAGGCCGACTGCGTCGTCACCGACAGCTGGGTCTCCATGGGCCAGGAGCATCGCGCCCGCGGCCACAACGTCTTCCTGCCCTATCAGGTCAATGCGGCGCTGATGGCAAAGGCCAAGCCCGATGCATTGTTCATGCACTGCCTGCCGGCGCATCGCGGCGAGGAGGTCACCGATGAGGTGATCGACGGGCCGCATTCGGTGGTCTTCGACGAGGCCGAGAACCGGCTGCACGCCCAGAAGGCTGTGCTGGCCTGGTGTCTGGGCGCGTGAGAAGGGCTGGACCTGACCGCTTCCGGCCCGATCGGGCTCAACTTGATCTGGGGACATGTGATGCCTATTTGCGGGCCATCACGTAAATTGAACGCGCTTCGACGCATGCGGCTCACCGGGCGGCATGGCTGCGCCCCGGAGTACTGTCATGTTGGAAACCCAGACCTTGGCTGAGCATAAACCCCAACTCGGTGAATTCGGCTTCGCCGGCGACGATCATGTCGTGCCTTATGAGGTCGCGCCGCTCGATGTGCGTGGCCGCACCGTGCAGCTCGGGCCGATGCTCGATGCCATTTTGAGCCGCCACGATTACCCCGAGCCGGTCGCCCGCCTGCTGGCGGAAGCCTGCGTGCTCACCGTGCTGCTCGGCACTTCGCTGAAGTTCGAAGGCAAGTTCATTCTGCAGACCCGCACCGACGGTCCGGTCGACATGCTGGTGGCCGATTTCACCACGCCGCATGCGCTGCGCGCCTATGCGCGCTTCGATGCCGACCGGCTGCAGGCGCTGACCGCCGCCGGCGAGACCTCGCAGCAGACGCTGCTCGGCGACGGCGTCTTGGCCTTGACGATCGACCAGGGCGCGCATACGCAGCGCTACCAAGGCATCGTCCAGCTCGACGGCACCTCGCTCGAGGACGCCGCGCGCACCTATTTCCGGCAGTCGGAGCAGATCCCGACCGATATCAAGATGTCGGTCGCCAAGCTGGTCACGCCCGGCCCGGCCGGCGCGCGCGAGCAGTGGCGCGCCGGCGGCATCCTGGCGCAATTCCTGCCGCAATCGCCGGAGCGCATGCGCGTTCCCGATATTTCCGGCGGCGACGGCGATCCGCGTGACGTCGCGGACCAGCCGGCCGACAATTCCTGGCAGGAGTTGCTGGCGCTGCTCGGCACCATCGAGCCGACCGAGCTGATCGACCCGACGGTGGGCGCCGAGCGATTGCTCTACCGGCTGTTCCACGAACACGGCGTGCGCGTTTTCCGCGGCGTCCCTGTCGCCGACCAGTGCTCCTGCTCGCGCGACAAGATCCGCGGCATTCTCGAAGGCTTTTCGGCTGAGGAGATCAAGGAATCGACCGAAGAGGGCGGCATCCATGTCGCCTGCGAGTTCTGCTCGACCCAGTACGACTTCGACCCGGCCGAATTCGCGAAGGAGTGACGCCCTGTTCCTTCTCCCCGTTCCACAGGGAGAAGATGCCCGAAGGGCGGATGAGGGGCGGCGCCAACGTTGGCGATCATAGCGACACGCTGGCGACGCGGTCTTCCGCCTCAAGGAAAATCTCAGAAGCCCGGCGCTGCCCCTCATTGCCCTGCCGGGCATTTCTCCCCGTAAAACGGGGAGAAAGAGGCTGTCGCCGACGCCTAATTCACCGTGCGCCTTGTCCCCGGCATATCGAGCGAGAAAGCCGGAATGGCGATATCGAACGTCTCGCCGCGGCCGTTGCGCATCGTGTAGTGGCCGACCATGATGCCTGATGGCGTCGAGAGCGGGCAGCCCGAGGTGTACTGATAGCTGTCGCCGGGATTGAGTTCCGGCTGGTCGCCGACGACGCCGGCGCCGCGCACCTCCTCGACCCTGCCCTGACCGTCGGTGATGTGCCAGTAGCGCGACACAAGCTGCACGAACTCGTCGGAGCGGTTGTCGATCGTCACCTGATAGCCCCAGACATAGCGGTTCTCGGACGGATCTGAGCGGTCCTCCAGATAAAAGGGCCTGACCAGCACTTCGATGTTGCGCGTCACTGCGCGATACATGGGCCACTCCGGTTGCCGCCGCGGAAAATATGTCACGCTCCGCTCTTGATGAACGCAGCGCCGACGATCCTGTCAGCCTTGTAAGCGCAGGTGCCGAAAAACAATGTCATTTAAGTGACACATGACAATGTTGGTGTGCACAAACCATGCCGGGCGACTCGGACGCTCTGTAACAGTTGAAACGGCCGCGTGCGGCCTAAAGCAATTCCAGGAAAGCGCGAGCGGTTAGGCTCGGTGCCTTCGCCGTAGCCTTCCGTCCGGAATTGCGTGAAAACAAGGAGATGGAGTGGGTCGCCGTTTCCGTGAAACGGTGAAACTCTCTATCGGGAGTGACCAGATCTCGATGGAACTGACTATCGCAGCCGGCCTGGCTTCGTCAGCGCTTCTTTCCTTCAATCTCGCCAGCATCCTGCTCGCCTCGACGCGGCTGAAGCGGCGGCATGTCATCGCGCCGCCCCCCAGCGCGCGGCCGCCGGTCTCCATCATCGTGCCGTCGCGTGGCGTCGAGCCGTTCACGCCGGAGACCTTGCAGCGCGCCTTCTCTCTCGATTGGCCGCGCTACGAGCTGATCTTCTGCGTCGCGCATGCCGAAGATCCGGTGGTCAAGCTGATCGATGCGGCGATCGCGCGCCACCCCAATATTCCTGCGCGGCTGCTGATCGGCGACGATCGGGTCAGCGCCAACCCCAAGCTCAACAACTGCGTCAAGGGCTGGCAGACGGCGCGACACGATTGGGTGATCCTCGCCGATTCCAACGTGCTGATGCCGAGAGACTATGTCCAGCACCTGATGGCGGCATGGCGGCCGGATACCGGCCTCGTCTGCTCGACGCCGATCGGCTCGCGGCCGGACGGGTTTTGGGCCGAAGTCGAATGCGCCTTCCTCAACACGCTGCAGGCGCGCTGGCAGTATGCCGGCGAGGCGCTTGGCCTTGGCTTCGCCCAGGGCAAGAGCATGCTGTGGAACAAGCCGATGCTCGACGCCAATGGCGGCATCCAGGCCTTGGCCGCTGAGATCGCCGAGGACGCCGCGGCCACCAAGCTGGTCAACGGCCTGGGGCTCAACGTCAACCTCGTCGCCTCGCCATTCGAGCAGCCGCTTGGACTGCGCAGCTTCGCCGAGATCTGGTCGCGCCAAGCGCGCTGGGCGCGGCTGCGCCGGGTGACTTTTCCGCTGTTCTTCGCGCCGGAGATCCTGACTGGCGCTGCGGTGCCGCTGCTGCTGGCGCTGATCGCCGCGGCAAGCGCCGGCGTCAGCCTGCCCACGACGGCCTTGGGCGTGCTGGCGATCGCCTACCTGCCGGAATGCCTGCTGGCCTTTGCGAAGGGCTGGTACCTGTCGCCGCGCAGCGTCACCTCGATGATCGTGCGCGATGCCCTGCTGCCGGCCATCTGGGCGCGCGCCTGGTTCGGCGGCGCCGTCGAATGGCGCGGCAACGCCATGACCATCCGCACCAAGGCGATGACCGAGCTGGAGGAGCTCGCCTAGAGCAATTCCAGGAAAAGTGTGAAACGGTTTTCCGTCCGGAATTGCGGCTCTGGAAGGCTCCGGCCGCGGCGTTCTCAGCCTTCTATTTTTGCTGCCTTCAGCGCCTGTTCGACGTCTTCCAGCAGATCGTCGGTGTCCTCCAGGCCAACGGAGAGCCTCAGCGTGCCTGGCCCGATGCCGAGTTCGGCGCGCGCCTCGTCGCTCAGGTTCTTGTGTGTCGTCGTCGCCGGATGGGTGATCAGGCTCTTGGCGTCACCGAGATTGTTCGAGATCAGCACGATGTCGAGCGCGTTCTGGAAGGCAAAGGCCGCCTGCTTGCCGCCCTTGACGTCCAGGCAGATCAGCGTCGAGCCTCCCGACATCTGCTTCTTGACGATATCCGCTTGCGGATGATCGGCGCGGCCCGGATAGATGACACGGGCGATCTCCGGTCGGCCGGCAAGGAAGCCGGCGATCTTGCCGGCGCTCTCGGTCTGCTGGCGCACGCGCAGCGGCAGCGTCTCAAGACCTTTGAGCAGCGTCCAGGCGTTGAAGGGCGACAGGCTGGGACCGGTGTGGCGGAAATAGTCGTGCAGGTTCTCGTCGATCCACTTCTTGTCCGACAGGATGACGCCGCCGAGGCAGCGGCCCTGGCCGTCTATATGCTTGGTCGCCGAATAGACGACGATATGGGCGCCGAGCTGCAGGGGCTTCTGCTGCAGCGGCGTGGCGAAGACATTGTCGACGATCAGCCTGGCGCCGATCGAATTGGCGAGCTTGGCGACCGCGGCGATATCGACCACCTCCAGCGTCGGGTTGGTCGGGCTTTCCAGGAAGAACAGCTTGGTGTTCGGCCTTGTCGCCTTTTCCCAATTGGCGATGTCGGTGCCGTCGACTAGTGTCGCCTCGATGCCGTAGCGCGGCGCCAGCGTCTCGACCACCCAGCGGCAGGAGCCGAACAGGGCGCGCGCCGCCACGATATGATCTCCGGCCTTGGCGCTGCAGAGCAGCGCGGCGGTTACTGCGGCCATGCCGGAAGCGGTGGCGCGGGCATCCTCGGCGCCTTCCAGCGCGCACATGCGCTTTTCGAACATGTCGACGGTCGGATTGGCGTAACGCGAATAGATGAAGCCCGGCTCCTCACCCTTGAAGCGGGCTTCCGCCGCTTGCGCCGTCTCGTAGACATAGCCTTGGGTGAGATACATCGCCTCCGATGTCTCGCCGAAGCCGGAACGCAATGTTCCGCCATGCACGAGTGCCGTCTGAGGTTTCCAGTTGCGCTTCTTGGTGCTCATAGCCCTGCTTTCAGACACAAAAAAACCGGCCGCGAAGTCGCAACCGGTCCATATAGCCTTGCGGCTCGACGGCCCTTTAGCGACTTGTTTAACGTGGCTGCAAGCCGACCGGCCAAATCACCACGGGATAACGACCCTTTAGACCCGCGCCGCGCTTGCGTCAATTGCCGGCTTCATTAAGAGGGTTGTACCAGCCGGGCGGCAAGAGCCTGCTTAGATCCTCGCCCGGCCTTGTGAACGGAGCCAGCCTTTGCGGCGAACAGGCATTCTTCCGGATCAGGACATCGCAGCGCTGTTCGAGGCGAAGGCGCTGAAGTCGCCGCGCGCGCTGGACGCCGACCAGATCCAGCCGGCCAGCCTCGATCTCAGGCTCGGCGACAAAGCGTTTCGCGTGCGTGCCTCGTTCCTGCCGGGTCCGGATCATCGGGTCGTCGACAAGCTCGAGCGGCTGAAGCTGCACGAGATCAGCCTTGCCGAGGGCGCGGTGCTGGAAACCGGCTGCGTCTATATCGTGCCGCTGCTCGAGAGCCTGGCGCTGCCGGCGAACGTATCCGCCTCGGCCAATCCGAAGAGCTCGACCGGCCGCCTCGACATCTTCACGCGCCTCATGACCGATCGTGGCCACGAGTTCGACAAGATCGCCGCGGGCTATCGCGGGCCGCTCTATCTCGAGGTCAGCCCGCGCACCTTCCCGATCGTCGTTCGGGCCGGCTCGCGGCTGTCGCAGATCCGCTTCCGCACCGGCAACGCGGTGCTCTCGGAGAGCGAGCTGCGTGACCTTCACCGCGCCGAGATGCTGGTCGCCACCGAGCCGCCCAATATTTCAGGCGGCGGCATCGCGCTCTCCATCGATCTCGACGGCGACAAGGACGGCCTTGTCGGCTACCGCGGCAAGCACCACACCGGCCTGGTCGACGTCGACAAGCGTGCCGCGCAGGATGTCGTCGATTTCTGGGAGCCGATCTACAAGAGCGGTGCCGGCGAACTGGTGCTCGATCCGGACGAATTCTACATCCTGGTCAGCCGAGAAGCTGTGCATGTGCCGCCGCTCTATGCCGCCGAGATGACGCCCTTCGACCCACTGGTCGGCGAGTTCCGCGTCCATTATGCCGGCTTCTTCGATCCGGGCTTCGGCCACTCCGCCGCCGGCGGCAGCGGCAGCCGCGCCGTGCTCGAGGTGCGCAGCCACGAGGTGCCTTTTATCCTCGACCACGGCCAGATCGTCGGCCGTCTCGTCTACGAGCATATGCTGAAGCGCCCGCAGGCGCTTTACGGCACCGAACTCGGCTCGAACTATCAGGCGCAGGGCCTGAAGCTCTCCAAGCATTTTCGGGCAGCGCGTTGAGGCCGAAGCTGCCAATCTCCCCCTCGTGGGGGAGATGCCCGGCAGGGCAGAGGGGGGCGCGAAGGATCGCGGCCTTCGCGTTTGAGGCGAATGAAGGTTTCCGAAGTCTGAGCTTGAATAGTTGAGACGCCGGCGGGACAGCGCCCTCCTCTGGCCTGCCGGCCATCTCCCCCACGAGGGGGGAGATCACGCTGTCATCGACGCTCTCACAGCGCCTTCACCGCCACCTTGACCGGCTTCTCGATCTCCAGCGGATTGCGCAGCGGCAGGCCGAAATCCTGCGCCTCGATTTCGAAAGTATCGCCGGCCTCGGTCCTGATGCCATCGGCGAAGGACAACGTCGCGGTGCCGAACATATGCACATGCACGTCGCCCGGCTGGCGGAAGGCCGAATATTTGAAATGGTGGTGCTCGAGATTGGCGATGGTGTGCGACATGTTAGCTTCGCCCGACAGGAACGGCTTTTCCCAGAGCAGCTTGCCGTCGCGCCAGATGCGCGATGCGCCGCGGATGTCGGCCGGCAGGTCGCCGATCAGGATTTCGGGGCCGAACGAGGCGTTGCGCAGCTTGGAATGGGCGAGGAACAGATAGTTCACCCGCTCGGTCACGTGATCGGAGAACTCGTTCGACAGCGTGAAGCCGACGCGGAACGGCGCGCCGTCATCGCCGATGACATAGATGCCGGCGATCTCCGGCTCCTCGCCGCCATCCTGCGCGAAGGCCGGCGACATCAGCGGCGCGCCGGGGGCCACCGCCATCGTGCCGTTGCCCTTGTAGAACCATTCCGGCTGCACGCCGACCTGTCCCTTGGCGGGCTTGCCGCCTTCGAGCCCCATGCGAAACATCTTCATGGAATCGGTGAGCTGTTCTTCGCCGTCATTGAGCTTCTTGTGCATGGAATCGCGCGTTGCCGCGGAACCGAGATGCGTCAGCCCCGTGCCGGTGAGATGCAGATGCGCGGGATCGGGATGGTTGATCGGCGAGACCAGCCTGCCCCTCTTGTAGGCGGCGTCGAGATCGACCGTCTCGCCATAGCCCTTGCGCTCGATCAGCGCTTCGAGCCCTGTGCCGGTCCGCGCGGCCTCCATCGCCAGCGAATAGACGCTGCGCGCGCCGTTGATGACCCTGGTCTTGCCGCCGCCATTGCGGGCGACGACGCGGATCGTCTCGGCGTCGTCGAGGATCTGGGAGATCAGCATGTTTGAACCCTCTCTCATCTTGCCTGGCTGCTCGCGGGCAAACCTTGACCGGCGCGGCGCGGAGAAATCCGCGCCACGGTTGAAATTCTTCGTCCGGATTGCGCTCGCGAGCCCCGGTCCTTGCCTGGACTTCCTGGCGCCGACGGGTTGCCGGCAGCTCCGCGATCTGAAACCCGTATGCCTCCTTAAGTCCGCTTCAGGTCTTCAGGCCTTGTTCTTGTTGTAGACGTCGAAGATGACGGCGCCGAGCAGCACCAGGCCCTTCACCACCTGCTGCCAGTCGACATTGACGCCCATGATCGACATGCCGTTGTTCATCACGCCCATGATGAAGCCGCCGACGACGGCGCCGATCACCTGTCCGACGCCGCCCATTGCCGAGGCGCCGCCGATGAAGACGGCCGCGATGACGTCAAGCTCGCTGCCGAGACCTGCCGCCGGCACGGCCTGGCCGAGGCGCGCCGCGATGATCAGGCCGCCCAGCGCCGACAGCACGCCCATGTTGATGAAAACCATCAGCGTCAGCCTTTCGGTGTTGATGCCCGAAAGCTGTGCGGCCTTGGCGTTGCCGCCCATGGCGTAGATGCGGCGGCCGATGGTCATGCGCTTGGTGACGAAGACGAACAGCGAGATCAGCACGCCCATCACCAGCAGCACGACCGGCAGGCCCCTGTAACTCGCGAACTGGAAGACCAGGAACAGGGCCAGCGCGCTGCCAACCAGCGTCTTGACGACGAACAGCGGGAAGGGCTCCGCCTCATAGCCATGCCGCTCGCGCTTGCGCCGCGTCCTGAAGCCGAAATAGGCGTAGGCGAGCACCGCGACGAGGCCGAGCACGACCGTCGTCATATGCAGCGTCAGTCCGCTGCCGACGATCGTCTTGCCGGCGGCATTGACCGTCGGCGGGACCAGCGTCAGCGGGCCGATCACATCCGGGATGAAGCCGGAGCTCAGCGCCTTGAAGCTGTCGGGCAACGGGCCGACCGAGGAGCCGCCCCCGAGCAGCGCCTGGCAGATGCC
The DNA here is from genome assembly GCF_006440615.1 of Mesorhizobium sp. B2-6-2. Classification (NCBI taxonomy): domain Bacteria; kingdom Pseudomonadati; phylum Pseudomonadota; class Alphaproteobacteria; order Hyphomicrobiales; family Phyllobacteriaceae; genus Mesorhizobium; species Mesorhizobium sp. B2-6-2. The sequence goes on from NZ_VFUG01000001.1 coordinate 850,103, forward strand.
GCGGAAGATCAGCATGCCCGCCAATGTCACGATGAAGCTCGGTATCTTGTGATAGGCGATCCAGTAGCCTTGCGCCGCGCCGATCAGGGCGCCGACGAATAGGCAGACGATCGAGACCACCAGCGGATTCGAGAATATCCCGAGCGGCCAGATCACCATCATCATCGCCGCCAGCGCGCCGATGAAGCCGGCGACCGAGCCGACGCTGAGGTCGATATAGCCGGAGACGATCACCAGGAGCATGCCGAGCGCCATCACGATGATGAACGAGTTCTGCTGCACCAGGTTGCTGAGGTTGACCGGTTTGAACAGCGTTCCCGACGTCGTGTACTGGAAGAACAGCATGATGACGATCAGCGCGATGATCAGGCCGTATTCGCGCAGGTTCGTCGTCAGCGCCGAGACGGCGACGCGCGGACCCTGCTGCTTGACGTCCTCGGCGAGGCCGCTTTGCGGCGCGGGAGCGCTTTCTGTGCTCATGATGCTTTTCCTTCTCCGCGAACGATGGCGCGCATGATTTTTTCCTGGCTTGCGTCGCTTGCAGCCATTTCGCCGACTATACGCCCTTCGTTCATCACATAGATACGGTCGGAGATACCGAGCAGTTCGGGCATTTCCGACGAGATGACGATGATCGCTTTGCCCTCGGCGGCAAGGCGCGCGATGATCGTATAGATTTCGTACTTCGCGCCGACGTCAATGCCGCGGGTCGGCTCGTCGAGGATCAAAACCTCCGGATCGGCGAACAGCCATTTCGACAGCACGACTTTCTGCTGGTTGCCGCCCGAGAGGTTGCCGGTCAGCTGGTAGACGCTGGAGGCGCGGATGTTGGTCTTCTTGCGGTAGTCGTTGGCGACGCTCATCTCGCGCATGTCGTCAATGACGCCGCGGCTGGAAACGCCGGACAGGTTGGCCAAGGTCACGTTGTGCTTGATGTGGTCGATGAGGTTGAGGCCGTAGGTCTTGCGGTCCTCGGTGACATACGCGATGCCGCTCGCCACCGCCTTGCTCACCGATGAGAGGTCGATGGGCTTGCCGCGCAGCGACACCTCTCCGGTGATGTGCCGGCCGTAGGAGCGTCCGAAAAGGCTCATCGCGAATTCGGTCCGGCCGGCGCCCATCAGCCCGGCGATGCCGACAACTTCGCCCCTGCGCACATTGAGGTTGATGTTCTTGATCACCTGACGGTCGGCATGGATCGGGTGGTAGACCGACCAGTCCTTCACCTCGAAGATGACCTCGCCGATCTTCGGCTCGCGCGGCGGGTAACGGTCGTCGAGCGAGCGGCCCACCATCGAGGTGATGATGCGGTCTTCCGAGATGTCCTTCCTCGGCAAGGTCTCGATGGTGCGTCCGTCGCGGATCACCGTCACCTTGTCGGCGACGCGGTTCACCTCGTTGAGCTTGTGCGAGATCAGGATCGAGGTCATGCCCTGGCGCTTGAACTCGAGCAGAAGGTCGAGCAGCGCCTGGCTGTCCTTCTCGCTGAGCGAGGCCGTCGGCTCGTCGAGGATCAGGAGCTTCACTTCCTTGCTCAGCGCCTTGGCGATCTCGACCAGCTGCTGCTTGCCGACGCCGATATTGGTGATCAGCGTCTTGGGGTCTTCCTTGAGCCCGACCTTCTTGAGCAGGGCGCCGGTACGCATCTCGTTGGCGTCCCAGTCGATGACGCCGTAGGTGGCGTGCTCGTTGCCAAGGAAGATGTTTTCCGCGATCGACAGCATCGGCACCAGGGCAAGCTCCTGGTGGATGATGACGATACCGATATGCTCGCTGTCGTGAATGCCTTTGAAATTGCATTCCTGGCCGCGGAAGATGATCTGGCCCTCATAGGTGCCGGATGGATAGACGCCCGACAGCACCTTCATCAGTGTCGACTTGCCGGCGCCGTTCTCGCCGACGACGGCGTGGATCTCACCCTCCTCGACGCTGAGATTGACGTTCGACAACGCCTTCACGCCGGGGAACGTCTTGGTGATGTCGCGCATCTCCAAAATCGTCGAGGCCATCAGGATCTGCTCCCTGGCGCAGGCCTTCCACTCGCGGAAAGCGTCTTGCGCGAAATCAACATGTCGCAGTTTCGCTCATGCCGTGGCGGCATATGGCGCTGCGGTAGCCGGCAAAAACAATACCGGGGTCGCTTGCGAACGAAAAGGGGCCCTGCGTCGCGCAGGACCCCTTCCTTTGAGACCGGATTACTTCAGGTCTTCAGCCTTGATGTAGCCGGAGTCGACGACCAGTTCCTTGTAGTTCGACTTGTCGACCTCATGCGGCGTCAACAGGATCGAGGGAACGACCTTGACGTCGTTGTTGTAGGTCTTGGTGTCGAGGCCGTCCGGCTTGCCGCCGGAGAGCACCTTGTCGACCAGCTGCACGGTGGCCTTGGCCAGCTCGCGGGTGTCCTTGAACACGGTCGAGTACTGCTCGCCCGAGATGATCAGCTTGACCGAGGCGGTCTCGGCGTCCTGGCCGGTCACGATCGGCCAGGGCTGGGCCTCCGTGCCGTAGCCGACGGCGCGCAGCGAGGCGGTGATGCCGCGCGACAGGCCGTCATAGGGAGACAGAACGCCGTCGACGCGGCTGCCGTCCGAGTAGTTGGCCGAGAGCAGGTTGTCCATGCGCGCCTGGGCGGTGGCGGCGAGCCAGCGCAAGGTGCCGACCTTGTCCATGCCCATCTGGCCGGACTTGATTTTGATCGAGCCGTCGTCGATCAGCGGCTGCAAGACCGACATGGCGCCGTTGTAGAAGAAGAAGGCGTTGTTGTCGTCCGGCGAGCCGCCGAACAGCTCCACGTTCCACGGCTTGGTGTTCGGGAAGCGCTCCTTGAGGCCCTTGACCAGCGAGTTCGCCTGGATCACGCCGACGCCGAAATTGTCGAAGGTGGTGTAGTAGTCGACATTCGGAGTCTTCTTGATCAGGCGGTCATAGGCGATGGTGACGACGCCGGCATCATTGGCCTTCTGCAGCGCGTCGGCCATGGTGGTGCCGTCGATCGAAGCGATGATCAGCGCCTTCGGGCCTTTGGTGATTTCGTTTTCCAGCTGGCTGAGCTGGTTCGGGATGTCGTCCTGTGCATATTGCAGGTCGACGGTATAGCCGAGCGCTTCGAGCTGGGACTTGACGGCGTCACCGTCGTTGATCCAGCGCTGCGAGGTCTTGGTCGGCATCAGCACGCCGACGAGACCCTTGTCGGCGGCGTGCGCCGAATAGGTCGTGGCGGCAATGCCAAGGGCCGCGATGGCGGCCAGCGTCTTGATGATCTTCACGATTACTCTCCCTGGTTGATGGACGCGACACCTCGGGGCTTCGCGGGCCGCGCAGTCGAACAGGTGCGCTGGCGCGCCACTGTCGGCTTTATCGATCTCCGGTATCCTCCCAATCGGCCCCGCGGCGCAGTTTCAATCGATACGATTTCGCTCGTCGCCGACCCCTGCGCATCGGAACGCGCGGAGGGTGGGTCGCTTTGACATAACTGTCAAATGCGATCTTTGCTGGTTGCTATATCAAGACTGGTATGGCTTAAGCGATCGATAGAAACCCGCACAGGAGACCGAAAACCATGGCGGCGTTGCGCGATCCCGATGCGATTTCAGGCGGTTACGAGAAATTGCCGGGAGATGGCGAGACGTTGCTGCGCAGCGGCCTCAGTCTCCGCCACATGCGCATGATCGCCGCCTTGGACGATCACGGGCGGGTGAGCGCCGCCGCCCAGGTCATGAACATCTCTCAGCCGGCCGCTTCGCGCATGATCGCCGAGATGGAAGCGGTGCTCGACGTGAAGTTGTGCGAGCGGCTGCCGCGCGGCGTGACGCTGACACCTTACGGCCAGGCGCTCGCCCGGCGCGCCCGCTCCATCCTGTTGGAGATGCGGGAGGTCGATCGTGAGATTTCCGAGCTCAAGTCCGGCAAGGGCGGCTCCGTATTCCTCGGCGCCGTGACGGCGCCCGCGATCGAGCTGGCCGTGCCGGCGATCCGTGAGATCCGCCGCATCTATCCGCGCATCGAGATCACCATGCAGGTCGAGACCTCGAACGTGCTCGCCCGCGAGCTGATTGCCTCGCGCCACGACTTCATCATCGCCCGCATCCCGGACGATCTCAATCCGCGGCTCTTCGAATCGCGCGTCATCGGCGTCGAGAAGGCCTGCCTCATCGTGCGCCGCGGCCACCCGCTGGCGAGCGGCAAGATGGTGCGGCTGGAAGACACCGCGGCCTATGACTGGGTGTTCCAGTCTGGCGGCTCGCCGCTGCGCCAGGCGATGGAAAGCAACTTTTTGAACCGCGACATTCCGCTGCCCGACCGCATCCTCAACACCTCTTCGCTGCTGCTCACCTTGGTGATGGTGGCGCAGTCCGACGCCATCGCGCCGGTCTCGATCCAAGTCGCCAAGTTCATCCAGGGCGGCGATGGGCTGGCCGGCGCCATCGATGTCGTGCAGACCGAGTTCGACATCGAGGTCCGGCCTTACAGCCTGATCACGGTCAGGAACCGCGCGCTCTCGCCCGCCGCCAAGATGCTGCACGACTTCATTTTGCGCGAGGTGGGCTAATGGAACGAGAATGCTACTTGCACGTTCAAACCGATCGGCCGCTCCCTGAAGCTCGTTGCGGGTGAGGAAGGGCTGCCGTGCCCAACAGCTCGGGAGGTTTTTATGGAACGTCGGTTGTTTCTCACCGGAATGCTTGGCGTTGCGGGGGCGGCAGCGCTTGCAAGCCTGGCCGGACCCAGCAAGGCCGTTGCCGGTATTCCCGCCAGCAACGGAATTCTGGATGAATTGGACAAGCCGGATCCGGCCATCTACGAGGAGGATGACCAGGCCGATCTGCTGCAGCCAGCCCAGTACTACCGCCGTCGGTATTACCGTGATCGGTACTACCGCCGCCGTCGGCGCCACGTTTGGAGAAGGGTCTGCCGCCGTTACTGGCGCCATGGCCGGCGCCATGTCCGCTGCTGGCGTCGCCGCGTCTGGATCGGCTTCCGGCTTTAGCGTCGCCAATCCAACGCTCCTCCGGATGGGTCTTGCGCCGCAGCGCAAGACCCCATGCTGGGAGTTAGCCCAAGGCCTCAGATGCTGCCGGCTCCGCTTCGCGACAGGTCTCGGCTTTGCCCGATCAGCAGGGGGTACAAACAGGGGCGTTAGTAAATCTTGCTCGGTCGTCTGATAGCCTTGTTGATCATTCGGCTGAGCGTCATGGGGTATTTCCGCTGCATGAAGTGCTCATAGGCCTCCACCCATTTGCCATGCCGCTCGGGAGCAATCTGCGACGGTGGCCTCTCGTCAACGAAAAGTGACGCGATCTTCTGGAGGCGGGAATGAAACGCGTGCAGATCTACCCCTGAAAGCTTTGGCTTGCGAGCCACTACGGCGCTGTCACGCCAAAAGTTTTCAGGGTTTGCGGCTGCAATCTTGTCGGTCTCAAAGTAGCTTTCCACTAGTTCCATGCCGGTCATGGAGCAAAGAGCGCCCCACGAATCCGGATAGAACCGCCAGCAGTCATACGGGTATCGGTGCACGTGGCCTGCCCCCGGCGCGATGATGAGCGCCAGACCGCCTGGCTTCGTCACGCGCGCGATTTCTGCGAATGTGACCCAAAAGAACGGGTTGTGCTCAAAGGTAGATGCCGACAGGCAAAGATCGAAAGAGCAATCTGCGATTTCGGACCAGACGAAGGTGTTCGCTGGAACGATGTCCACGTTGTTGCCCGGCTCGATATCGAGGCCAGTGTAAGCAAATCTGGGATGGGCGAATAGCGGCCGATAAGTATTTTGGGCATCGTAGGATTTTGAGCCGATTTCCAGCACGCGCACGCCAGTTTCAGCGAACTCGTCTCCATAGGTTTGCAAAAATATCTCGGCTTTTACGAATGACGTCTCGTGCATTGAAATCTGACCCGCGTTGATTGGTCGATAACGTGACCTGATCGACCAGTACAGTTCCCCTGACCACCTGGAGCAGCCGAATTATGCGGGCAGTGCCATCAAGGTATCCAGGATGCTGCGTCGCTTGAGCTCAAGCAACTGCTGACGGCGCGCTGGCGCCATGTCAATGTCGGTCGTGAAGCGGCTTTCATGAAGCCAGCTGTCAATTCGCTCGAAAAGCGCCTCGTCCATCGCTACGCTGGCAGCGACCGAGATCCGTTCATAGTCGGCGGCACACAGATCTTCATTGCTGAGTGCCCGGTACAGACAGTGCCAATTCAGCCCCCCGGTATCGAACCCGTCGAGCCAATCCCTGCCGAAGTTGAGCCGATCTGTCGGCAATCGACCTAAGTTGAAAAAAGCAAAGCCTGGCCACAGGTACCAGCGCTCATCTGGAGTTTTTCGAACCAATCCCGCGACGGCGGCTCGATCCAGCATGCGGAAAGGGTTTGTCATTGCCGTGGGGAAAATATCGTGATCCAGAAAACCGACCATGGAAGGCCGGTTCGCGAGAACGATGTTCCTCCAGGCCCAATTCAGGGCATAGCCGTGCGATTTGCCCCCGTCCTGCTCTCGACTTGTCCAAGGGTTGGCCAGCGCTGCCACAAAAGCAACACCGGCCGCTGCACAGATGTCGCGAATGGCGTCCCTTGCGGCCAGGTTGGTTGAGTTGTCGGCAACAACCTGGAGGGCGTCGGGCACATTTCTCGCGATCAACTTCGTCTGCCACTCGATCACCTGGGGGTCGTTGAAACTGATCGTAATCAGGACTTTTCGGCCATGGATGCGAGGAAGCGGCACTGGGCCCGCGTGCCTGGCCAGCGCCATGCGCTCTCGAACTTGGTAGCGGGCATGATTCTTGCGGTCGACCAACGGTCGACATCTGAACCATTCGCGGACATTATATTTCGACAGGGCGCGCGGCATGCTTCGCTTTTATACTTCCGCGCAACAACCGCAAGCTGCTCCCAAGCGGCTCAGAATTATCGCCGCGAGATGGAGCGGGTAGCGGGAATCGAACCCGCGCGTTCAGCTTGGGAAGCTGACAAGCTACCATTACATCATACCCGCGTCGGCCACCTCGTTAACATGAGGCCCGGGCTGCAAGCAATCGGCAAAGCAGTCCTGATGCCTCTGCACGATGGGCGATCAACACCTTGATGCCGGCAGTTCGACACGCACCCGCGCACCCCGCCCTGAACCGTCCAGGATCCTGACCGTGCCGCCGTGCAGCTCGGCGATCTGGCGGGCGAGGTTGAGCCCGAGGCCCGCCCCGCGCGATTGCGGCTGCAGGCGGTAGAAGGGCTGGAACACATTCTCCCGCTCTGCCGCGGGAATACCCGGACCCTCGTCGCGCACCTCGATGCCGCCGCTTTCGTCGATCGCGACAGTGATGATGCCTGAGCCGCCGCCATGGTCGATGGCGTTGCGCACCAGGTTCGCCAGGGCGCGCTCGATCTGCGAGCCGTTCACCTCGACATGGATCTCGCCGGCCGGCGGCTCGAAGGCAAGGTCGTAGCCGGCCTCTATCGCCAGCGGCGCGAGGTCGGCGGCGACCCGGCGGCCGAGCTCGGTCAGGTTGACAATCCGACGCTCGTCGCCAGGGCGCTCCAGCATCTGATGGTCGAGCAATTGCTGGGCAAGATGCGACAGCCTCTCGATATCCTGCAGCAGGCGTTCGCTCTGTGGCTCCTTGGTCAGGAGCTCGGCTCGCGTGCGCAGGATGGCGATCGGCGTGCGCAATTCATGCGCGGCATCGGTCAGGAAGCGGTTGTGCTGGTCGTAGCCATGGGCCAGGCGCGCCAGCGTCTGGTTGAAGGCGTGGACCAGCGGCGCGATCTCCTGCGGCACGCGCTGCACAGACAACTGCATGCCGCGCGTGTTGATGTCGATGCGAGCGGCCTGGTCTGCCGTGTCGACCAGGCCGGCGAAGGATCTGCGTACCACGGCGGGCGTCGTCACCAGCGTGGTCAGCCCCATGACCAGAATGATGGGTAGGACCAGGATCAGGACGATCAGCGACAGCGCCGGCAAAGCGCGCTGCCAGTTGCGGCTGCCGTCGGGATTGCGCGCCACGTCCACGTTCGCCGAGATGTTCACTTCCAGGCCGTCGGTCTGTTCCCGCGACGAGCGCGTCGCGGTGATGATCTGCACCGGCCCCGCCTTGGTCGTAATGTTCTCGACATAAGCTTCGGGCCGCAGATCATCGCGATTGAGGTTGAGGGTGGCACGCTCGACCGAGTCCAGCAGAAGGCCGGGTGTGCCGGCATAAATATCCGGCACGGCGCCGGAGCGGATGCTCTGCCCGGTCTTGTCGCGGATGACATACCAAACATGCGGAAAGCTCTCGCGGAATTGCTCGAGTTCTGCCGTCTCGCGCACCACCAGCCGGCCGTTGGCGTCGCGGTCGACGGCACCCTTCAGCGCCGCGACGGAGGCCTCATTGTCGACCAGCGGCGTCGGGTTGGCGATCCAGAGCGCTGCGGCGCAGAGCGCGATGAAGATGGCCAGCATAGCTGCCTGCAGCAGGATCAGCCGCCGCACCAGCACCCATTGCAGCGAACGTGGCCGCCGCTGCCTCACGGCAAGGCCCTGAGCAGATAGCCGATATTGCGGATGGCGCGGATCTCCACGCCGGCGGCGACGTCTTCCAGCTTGCGGCGCAGCCTGGAGATATGCGCGTCGAGGGCATTTGAACCGATCTCGTCATCCAGCGCGTAGACCGCCTCCTCCAAAGCCCGGCGCATGATCGCCCGGCCCGGTCGCCTGATCAGCGTTTCCAGCACCAGGCGTTCGCGCCGGGGCAATTCGAGCGCCTCGTCATCCACCAGCGCCTCGCGATCGCGGAAGTCGTAGGCGAGGCGGCCGACCTCGATACGCTCGGCGCGCAAGGTGAATTGCCGCCGGTGCAGCGCGCGCAGTCGCGCCACCAGTTCCTCGGTCGCGAAGGGCTTCACCATATAGTCGTCGGCGCCGGCATTCAGCCCGGCGACGCGGTCGTCGATGCCGGCCATGGCGGTCAGCGCGATCACCGGCGTGTCGACATTCATGGCGCGCAGGCGCGGGATGAGGTCGAGGCCCTCGCCATCGGGCAGGCGGCGGCCGAGCACGATCGCATCGTGCGTCCCGATCTTCGCCATGATCTCGGCATCGGCCAGCGTCGCGGTCCGGTCGACGACGAAATCCTGCCGCTCCAGCGCGGTCTTCAGCACCGACGCCATTTCCGGCTCGTCCTCGATCAGCAGGATACGCATTCTTCATCTCCGCCGGTGGAACAGCATGCAGCCGTCCTGGTCGGCCCGGTAGAGCTTCGACCGCTACGCGGCAAGAGCCAGTCCGCCGCTTGTGATGGTCTCATTCGCATTCCAACTTCGGCTTTCGGAAATTGGTGATGAACCAGCGACCGCCGGACGAACGGGCGTAGAATGTGTAGAAACACTCCTGGCGCTCGATATAGCCGGGCGTCTCGGTCACCTCATATTCGCTGCCGTGCTTGGTGCGGCGCACCTCGCCGCTCGATGAGCCGGAGACCGCATTGGTGGAGATCTTGCGCCACTGATAGGCGCGCTCGCCCTGGCCGAGCTCGACGACCGCGGTCGGCGGGCCGTAGTCGAGGACGACGGATTCGAGAGGCTGTCCGACGTAGTTCTTCATGACGTCGGAAGCGCAGGCGGACAGGCAGACAAGCGCCGCCGCAAACAAGCTTTTCAGGGCCAGCCTGTGGCCCCTGGTTGACATGAACATGGTCCGGTTCCCTGGGATAGGCCCTTGCGAGCTAGGCCTTGAAAATTGCATCGACATTACGCGGACAGTCATCAAGGTGGAGAAAGGCAATTTCCCGCGGTGGAGATCGGCGGGGTCGGGCCGCCACGGAAAACTGCTCTCCGGCATTCCAGGCGCTAGAGCGTTTCACCGTTTCATGGAAACGGCGAACCGCCCTAGCTCTTTGTTTTTGCGCAATTCCGAACGGAAAACCGCACACACTTTTCCTGGAATTGCTCTAGAAGCGGTAGTTGATGCCGGCCTTCAGTTCCTGGCTGCCTATACTTGTCTTCGCTTTACCGATCGCCGATCTCGTTTCCACATCGGGCGTGCGGATATAGTCATATTCAACCTTGGCGGAGAGGCCGCCGGCAAAGGCTTGCTCGACGCCTGCACCCACCAGATAGCCGAGCTTGCGGCTGTCGGTGTCGCGCACGCCGCCTGCCTTGTCGAATGTGGTCATGGCGACACCGGCGGTGCCGAAAACCAGCGTCTGGTCGAAGGCGAGACCGGCCTTGGCCTTCGCGGCGGCGCGCCATTTCTCCTTGATCTTGCCGCCTTGGACATTGTGTTCGGCGCCGCCGAGATAGGAACCTTCGAGCTCGGCGCCGAACACGGCCGGGCCCGACTGGATATTATAGCCGGCCTGCACGCCGCCGCTCCAGCCATTCCGGCCGGCGAACGGATTGGGCATCTTGGTGAAGGCCGTTCCGCCATGGACACCGACATAGGCGCCGCTCCATTGGAAGGCGGGCGGATCGTTATAGGCGGGCGAGAGGTCGGCGGCCATTGCCGTCCCGCTGAGACAGGCGGCAAAAGCCGCGGTAAGGGCGATTTTGGTTCGATAAGACACGTTCCACTCCAAACGCATATGCGCAGGGCAACACCATGCGCGGATTGACCTGTGAAGCAGGCTCCTGGGATCGCCGCTCCGGTTCGCTTGTCTCTCGCGGGCAAAATAAAGCCGTGCCGCAAGGCAGGCGCCTTGCGGTCCGAACTTCCGTTGCGACACATTGCTCGAAAGACCAGCGCTATCTGTCAGGCGAAAATTGCATGCACATTGCGCGGGCCAGCAAAATGAAGATTTTTCTTTTTATTTTCAGCAATTTGCAGCGTTTCTGTTTACGCAAAATTAGGTTTTCGAGGCGGTGCAGGTCGGCAGCCGGGCCGCTTGATGGCGGACAAGCGAATGCGTATTTCTGGGCCACGCCGCCGAATCGGGCGGCTCGAACCGGAGAATGGCCTTGTCCGCACTGACGCGCTTTCTTGGCGACACGCCGCTCAGGGTGTTCCTGAAGCTGCTCGTGGTCTCCTTCCTCGTCGGCCTCGTCATGCATGCCTTCGGCTGGTCGCCGATGGACGTCTTCTACGGCATCCGCCAGTTCTTCGTCGATTTGTGGAATCTCGGCTTCCACGCCATCGACCGCTTCCTGGGCTATATCTTGCTCGGCGCCGCTATCGTCGTGCCGGTGTTCGTGCTGCTGAGGATCGCCAGCTACAGGAAGTAGCCCAGCGCGGCCTCACGCATATCGCGACGCCACTTCGAACAGGATGGCGTGGCGCGCGGCCAGCGCCGGCACGTCGGTCGAGTAGCCGCCGCCGATGACGCCGCACAGCGGCACGCCCTGTCTGCGGAAATGGCCGATGACCATGTCCTCGCGGGCGCCGAGCCCGTCGTCGGTGAGCGCCAGCCGGCCCAGCCTGTCCTCGGCATGGACATCCACGCCCGCATTGTAGAAGACGATGTCCCAATGCCTCTGCCCGGATAGGACCGGCAGGATGGCGGCGAGCCGTTCGAGATAGGCGCCGTCGCCGGTGCCGTCCGGCAAGGCGACGTCGAGGTCGGAGGCGATTTTGCGCACCGGGTAGTTGCGCTCGCCATGCATGGAAAAGGTGAAGGCGCGAGGCTCGTCCTTGAGAATGTCGGCCGTGCCGTCGCCCTGATGCACGTCGAGGTCGACGACCAACACGTTTTCGACGACGCCTTCGGCCAGCAGCGCCAGCGAGGCGACGGCGACATCGTTGAAGGTGCAGAAGCCGGCGCCTTGCGCGCGCCTGGCATGATGGCTGCCGCCCGCCGCATTGCAGGCAATGCCGTGTTTAAGCGCCAGCCTGGCGGCCAGCACCGTACCCGCGGTGGCGAGCTGCGCCCGCAATGACACGCGCGGGCCGATCGGAAAGCCGATCTCGCGCTCTATTTTCGCCGGCACCTGGCAGGCGATCGCCTGGTCGACATAGTCGGCGGCGTGCGCCAGCTTCAGCAGTGCAGCCGGTGGCGGTTCCGGCAGCGAAAGCGCGCCGGGCACGGCTAGACCGCGTAAGCGCAAGGCCTCCATCAGCAGCGGATATTTGCTCATCGGAAAGCGATGGTTGACGGCGAAGCCTGCGTCATAGTCGGGGTGATGGACGATCTGCAGCGGCATGAATTGGGGGCTGCGCCAGGTTTGCAATTCGGTTGGCAGTCCGGCGGATATGGTTGCGTGACGCCGGCAAACTGGGGCACATCGGGTCCTCGATCAAGCCGCAATCGGACAGGCAGTAATCCCTTGGACGCGACTCAAGCCAACGCCAGGTCTTTCGCCGTCACCAACCGCTCAGTGCTGGCGATCGCGGTGCCGATGACGCTTGCCTACCTGACGACGCCGCTGCTCGGCATCGTCGATACCGCGGTGGTCGGCCAGTTCGGCGATGCTGCCCTGCTCGGTGGCCTCGCGGCGGGCTCGCTGGTGTTCGACGTCGTCTTCACCACCTTCAACTTCCTGCGTTCGGGCACCACCGGCCTCGTCGCCCAGGCCTTCGGGCGCGGCGATGCGCTGGAAGAGCAGGCGGTGCTGTGGCGCGCCGTGCTGATCGCGGTCGTCGCGGGCGTCATACTTGCCGCCCTTGCGCCGCTCTTTGCCGTCGCCGGCCAATGGTTCATGGGCGCCGAGCCGCGTGTCAGCGAAGCGATGTCGGTCTATATCCGCATCAGGCTGCTCGCCGCGCCCTTCTCGCTGATCAACTACGCCATACTGGGCTACGTGCTGGGGCGCGGCGAAGGCGGTCTCGGGCTGATGCTGCAGGCGGTGCTCAACGGCATCAACATCGCACTCTGCTTCCTGCTCGGCCTCGAGCTCGGCTGGGGCGTTGCCGGCGTCGCCTGGGCGACGGTCACCGGCGAGTTCCTGGCCATGCTGCTCGGCCTTGCGATCGTGCTCGCCCGCTTTCGCAAGCTGGAACGGCCGTCGCGCCGCCGCATCCTCGATTTGCCGGCCTACCGGCGCATGCTGTCGCTCAACCGCGACATCATGATCCGCTCCTTCTCGCTGCTTGCCGCCTTCGCGCTGTTCACCAGGCAAGGCGCGCAGTTCGGCACGGTGACGCTCGCCGCCAACGCCGTGCTGATGAACTTCTTCCTCATCGCCGGCTATTTCCTCGACGGTTTCGCCACCGCCGCCGAGCAGCTCGCCGGCCGCGCCATCGGCGCGCATGCGCCTGCCCCATTCCGGCAGGCGGTACGGCTGACGCTGATCTGGGGCTTTGGCCTCGCCGGTATCGCCACGCTCATCCTGCTGACCGCCGGCGCCATTCTGGTGGCGCTGGTGACGACCTCGATGGATGTTCGCGCGGTCGCCGACACCTATCTTCCCTGGGCGGCCTTCACGGCGCTGAGCGGTGTGCTGGCCTTCCAGATGGACGGCGTCTTCATCGGCGCCACCTGGTCGCGCGACATGCGCAACATGATGCTGTTGTCGTTCCTCGCCTTCAGCGCTGCGCTCATCACTCTGGCGCCGGCATTCGGCAACAGCGGCCTGTGGGCATCGCTGCATGTCTTCCTGCTGGTGAGGGGGCTGAGCTTGCTGACGGTCCTGCGGCTCAGAATGCGAACGGCGTTCAGCTGATCGGTTTTGACGTCCAGCGCTCGCAAGCCGAGTCGCGCAGATCCCTGATCGAGCCAAGCCGCTCGCGTTCCACGAACCGCGCCATGCCGGCAATGATGCGCCCCGGCAGTGCCGGCCCGGCATAGATCATGCCGGTGTAGAGCTGGACGAGATCGGCGCCGGCGCGGATTTTCTCCAGCGCCGTTTCGGTGGAGTCGACGCCGCCCACGCCGATGATGGCCATGTTGGGCCCGAGCAACTTGCGCATCCGGGCCAGAACCGCGGTCGAACGCTCGAACAATGGTTTCCCTGAAAGACCGCCGGTTTCATTCGCCACGCTGCCGCTGCGCAATCCTGTCCTTGCAAGCGTCGTGTTTGAGACGATGACGCCGTCGATCTTCTTCTCTGCGACTTCGGCGGCGATGTCTTCGAGTTCCGCATCGACGAGGTCCGGCGCGATCTTGAGGAAGACTGGCGGCTGCATCGACGCTTCCGTCCTTGCCGCCATCACACGTTTCAACAGCTCGCTGAGCTGCTCGCGCGCCTGCATGTTGCGCAGGCCCGGCGTGTTGGGCGAGGAGATGTTGACCGTCAGATAACTCGCATGGGGCGCAAAGCGGGCGACGCCACGCTCATAATCGGCGATGCGATCGGCGCTGTCCTTGTTGGCGCCGATGTTGACGCCGACGATGCCCGGCCGGCCCTTGCGCGCGGCAAGACGCTTTTCGGCGGCCGCGTGGCCTTCATTGTTGAAGCCCAGCCGGTTGATCACCGCCTCGTCCGCGGTCAGCCGGAAGATGCGCGGCTTCGGATTGCCGGCTTGCGGCAGCGGCGTGATGGTGCCGACCTCGGCAAAGCCGAAGCCAAGCCCAAGCAGCGCGTCCGGCACTTCGGCGTTCTTGTCGTAGCCGGCGGCCATGCCGAGCGGGTTGGGGAGGTCGAGGCCGCAAAGGCTAACCTTCAGCCGTGCGTCATGCGTCGGGCGCCGCGGCGCCGTCGCGCCGACCGGCAGCCCGCAGCGCAGCGCCGCGATCGACAGGCCATGCGCGGTTTCCGGATCGAAGGAGAAAAGCAGCTTCTGGCCGATCCGGTCGAGCACGCTCATTCGCCCTCCAGCGCCGGGAATTCGTGGCCGCCCGCGCCGAGCGGCAACGGCTTTACCCAGAGAACCGCATCGAGGTCGAGCTCGGCGTAGAGATGCGGGAACAGGGCGCCACCGCGCGAGACCTCGTATTTCAGCGCATCACCCAGCCTTGCCGCGTCGATCGCGATCAGCAGCAGGTCCGTCTGCCCGGCGAAATGCTTGGCCCCCGTCTCGCGAACCTGGCCGGCGGTGGAGAAATGGATGAAGCCGTCGGCGATGTCGATCGGCGCACCGGTGAAGCGCCCGTTCCTCTCGGCTTCGCGCCACAGCGCCTCGGGCGCGATCTTGTAGATAATCTGAGACATTGTCGCGCTATAGTCCGAACCGAAGGTGCGGGGAAGGCTCGAAGCTCGACTCTTCCCCATTTCCGGCGCAAACCTGTGATAGCCCGCCTTCACCGGCTCATGGAGGAACAGCATGCGTCTGCAGCACATCGTGATCCCCGCGGCGCTTTGCTCGCTGGTTGCCGCATCCGCCTATTCCGAGGAAACCGACCACTACCGTTTGGAGAAATCGGCCAACGGCTATGTCCGCATGGACACAAGGACCGGCGCCATGTCTGTCTGCGAGGAGCGCTCGGGCCAGCTCGTCTGCAAGATGGCCGCCGACGAGCGGGCCGCCTACCAGGACGAGATCGATCGGCTGGACAATTCGGTCAAGGCGCTCGACGCGCGTGTCGCCAAGCTCGAGAATTCGTTGTCCGCCCGGCTGGAATCGCAACTGCCCAGCGAAGAGGATTTCAACAAGACGATGGGCTACATGGAGCGCTTCTTCCGGACCTTCAAGGACATCGTCAAGGACCTGGACAAGGAAGACGGCGACGGCAAGCTGAACCAGCAGAAGACCTGATGGCAAAGCCGCCCTGGGGAAAACCCCGCGCGCGGCCTTTGTCGCTTGAAAACGCGCGGCGTCGCCGCATAATCATTCCGGTCCCCGCAAGAAGCACATAATGATGATGGGATCGGGGGAGGAATATTTGCCGTCGGGCCACACTTTCGTCATTGCCGACGACCATCCGCTTTTTCGCGGCGCGCTGAAGGAGGCGCTTGCCGGCATCGGCGACGTTGCTGCCATCCACGAGGCCGGCGATTTCGAAAGCGCCAAAGCGCTGGTGCTTGCCAATGAAGATATCGATATGGTGCTGCTCGACCTGTCGATGCCGGGCGCCAGCGGCCTCTCCGGCCTGATCTCGCTGCGCGGCATCCATCCGGCGGTGCCGCTGGTGGTGGTATCGGCGCATGACGATCCCGTCACCATCCGCCGCGCGCTCGATCTCGGCGCTTCCGGCTTCATTTCCAAATCAGCCAGCATGGACGAGATCCGCGGCGCCGTGCAGGCGGTGCTTGCCGGCGACATTGCCGCGCCGGCCGGCATTGAGCTGGGCGTCGAGCGCGACCCTGAAATCTCCGACCTGATCAAGCGCCTGCAGGCGCTGACGCCGCAGCAGACGCGGGTGCTCGGCATGCTGGCGGAGGGCCTGCTCAACAAGCAGATCGCCTATGAGCTCGGCGTCTCCGAGGCCACCATCAAGGCGCATGTCTCGGCTATCCTGCAGAAGCTCGGCGTCGACAGCCGCACCCAGGCGGTCATCCAGCTGTCGAAGATCGGCGGCGACCCGCTGCAGCCGGTCGGCTGACCAGCATCCGGTTCAGTCCGGGCGCTGAACCGCCTCCTGCCGCGCCGGTCGTGCCTTGAAGATGGCAAAGCCGATTGCCGCCATGACCCAGACGCCGATACCGCCATAGAGCATCACACAGCCAAAGCCGTGCGCCAGCGCGTCATGCGCGACCTTGTCCGGCAATCCCGGCACTGGATTGCCGGCCGCGATCGCCTCGGCGAATAAATAGAGCCTTGCGTTATCGAGATCGGGCAGCGCTGCCATGAGATGCGCGAGCGCGCCGCTCGCCAGGATAAAACCCATCACGGCGATGTTCACGGCAAGCGAGATCATGCGCGCGCTCATGTCTATGCCGGATGCCATCCCGACGCGATCACGCGAAACCGAGCCGGTGGTGGTGTTGGTCACCGGCGTGTTGGTGATGCCGAGGCCAATGCCCGCGATCAGGCAGCCGGGCAGCATGGTCAGCCAGTTGGCGTGAGCCGCGGCGCTGCCCCACCTCATCAGGAGGAAGCCAATGCCGATGATCGCGAGCCCTGCCGGAATGATGACGCCGGGCCGGTAGCGCAGCGACAGCCGCTCTGCCAAAGGCGGCATCACCAGCGTCGGCAGCGTGTAGGCGAGCAAGGCAAGGCCGGTGGCGAAGCTGTCGAGGCCCAATCCGGCATGGAACCAGATCGGCAGATAGATCATGAACGGCCAGTAGCTGATGTTCATTGCCGCCGAGCCGACGATCGCGCCGGAAAACGGGCGGATACGAAAGACCGAAAAGTCGAACATCGGCCGCTTGCTGATCCTTTCGGCGATAAAGAACGCCACGAAGCTTGCGATCGACAGGCCAAGGATCGCCAGGGCGGCCAGGCTGGCGAAGCCAAGCTCCGGTCCTTGCGTGATATAGAAGACGAGGCAGAAGACGGCAGGCGACAAGGTCAGGATGCCGGCGAGATCCAACCTGCCTGCTTGCGGGTCCTTCGATTCATGGACGCCGGTGAGCGCAAGCGCGAATGCGACGATCGCGACCGCCACGTGGATGAGGAACACCCACTGCCAGCTCGACACGGCGACGATGCCGCCACCGACGATCGGGCCGAAGCCGAGGCCGATGCCGAAGATGACGCCCCACCAGCCCCAGGCCACGGCGCGCTCTCGGCCTTCCTGGAATTCATGCGACAGCACAGCGAGCTGGCAGATCAGCATCGCGCCGCCGCTCAACCCCTGCAGGAAGCGCGCGACGATCAAAGTCGAGACATTGCCGGCCAGACCGCAGATCAGCGAGGTGAGACCGAAGGCGGCGATCGAGACCAGGAAGACGCGCTTGCGTCCATAGCGATCGGCCAAGGTGCCGACCGCCATCAGCACCGTGGTGACGGCGATGGTATAGGCGTTCATCACCCATTGCAGTTGCTTGAAGTCCGCGTCGAGCACCTGTTCCAGCGTCGGCAGAACGGTTGGGACGCTCGATATTTCCAGCCCGAACATCAGGCAGGCAAGACATGCGGCAAACAGAACGACGATGCCCCGGCGGGTGAGGACAGGTGCCATGGTCAGACCTCTTGAGTTTCTTGGGCAGGGCGCAACCGAATGGCCGTTCGCCGCTGCGCGCTCAACCCAAGTTAGCGCAGGCTTGATCATTTTAAAATTACATGGTTGGGTATTTCAGTGACAACAAAATGGGATAGCTGACATGACGCTGGACGTAGATGCGGTGAAAGCCTTCGTCGCCGTCGCCGACCTGCGCAGCTTCACGCGCGCCGCCGAGGCCCTCGGCAGCACGCAAGGCGCGATCAGCGTCAAGCTGAAGCGGCTGGAGGATCGGATCGGCGAAAAATTGATTGAGCGAACGCCGAGGCTGGTGCGGCTGTCGGCGCGCGGCACTGTGTTCCTGGAGCCCGCGCGCGAGCTGCTTGCCGCGCATGACCGCGCCGTCGCCAGCCTCACCGCCGTCCGCCGTCATTTCCGGCTAGGGATCGCCACCCATGTCGGCGGCGCCGAAGTGCCGACCCTGCTGGCGCGGCTCAATGCCCATGATCCGGCTTTGACCATCGAGGTGCGGCTCGACGATACGCGCGACCTGCTGGCCGCCTTCGATCGCGGCGAGCTCGACGCTGCGATCGTGCGTCGCGAGGATGACCGCCGCGACGGCGAGGTGCTGGCGCCGGAGCAATTCGGCTGGTACGCGACGCCGGATTTCGTCTACCGCCCCGGCGAGCCGCTGCGGCTTGCCGCTTCCTCGCCGTCCTGCAGCATCCGCGACATCGTCACCGGTGCGCTCGACGCGGTCGGTATCCCGTGGACGCAGGTTTTCCTGGGCTGCGGTTCCTTTGCGGTTGCGGAAGCCGTTTCGGCCGGCCTTGCCACGGCGGTCTTCTCCTGTCGGCTCGCCCCGCCGGGAACGATCGAGGTCAGCCGCAAATTCGGCTTGCCGCCGCTGCCGGCGACCGAAATCCTGCTGCTTTCCACGCTCTCCGATCCGCAATCGCGCGAGGCGCTGCGCACCCTTGCCATGGCATTTCGCGAGCACCGTCCAGCGGCCAATGGCGCGAGGCCTCGGTTCCGCAATTCGCAAATGGCCGACAGCTCCATCTGAAGCTGCCGGCCGATGTGGTTTGGCCGCAGTGCTGAAGGCTCAGCGATAGTTCTCGACGGCCGAGCCGGGCATCGCATCGTCGTCGGCGGTGTCCGCGGAGTTTCGCGCCCGCCCGATCGCGGCGCCGAGGCCCAGCGAGGCGATCGCCACCAGTGGAATGCCGGCGATCCAGGGCAGGCGCGGCGCGAGCGCATAGAGCGCCGTGCCGACCGACGGTCCGAGCGAGTCCTTGAGGTCGACCGCCACAGACGAGGCGGCCATATAGGAAGCGCGTCGCGACGATGGTGCGAGCGCGTTGACGGCGGTCGGCACGAGCGGCCCGACCAGCATCTGTCCCACCGAGCAGAAGCTGACTGCGACGACCAGCGAAAGTATCGCCGGCGAGGTCGCCAGCAGGGCAAAGGCGGCGATGGTCGAGATGCCGGCGCCGGCTGCCAGCCAAAGAGCCGATCGCGTCTCGGCAAAGCGGCTGACCAGCATCTGCAATCCGACCGTTAGGGCGGCCGCATAGGCAAACAGGGCGCCGACACCGGATGGGCTCAGCGTGCCGGCATCCTGCGCATAGAGCGGAATGACCGCTTCGATCCAGTTCCCGGAAACCTCGAACAGCACGACCCAGGCGAGCAGCTTTGCCAGGCGGCCATCGCGGAAGGCTGGCAGCAGCGCCGACAGGCCTTCCTCTTCCTCCGCTTCCTCATGGTCGGTTGCGGCATGGCCGCGCGTCTCGGCGAATGCGGCAAGCATGACGATGCCGCCAAGGATGAGCATGCCGCCGCCAGCCAGGAACACGCTGCCGAGCGAAACGAGCGCCAGCAGCGCGCCGCAGGCCGGGCCGAGGATCTGTCCAGCGCTTGAGCTGACTCGGGCCATGCCAAACCAGCGCGGATGCGCCGAAGGCCCCGTCACATCGGCGATTGCCGTGAGGATGGTCGGGTGAAGCACCGACTCGCATATGCCTGTCAAAAGCAGCACGGCCGCGGTGGCGGCGACGCCATGGGCGAAGAACAGCGCGATGAAGCCGCAGCCGACGCCGAGCGAAGACAGGATCAGCACCGGCCGCCGGCCGATCCGGTCGGCGATGCCGCCGATCAGCGGCGCGGCGATCAATTCGCCGCCGGCATAGCAAGCAAACAAAAGGCCGATCGCGCCGATCGGAATGTTCGCCTCGCCGCTCGCCCAGAGCGGAAAGAAGGCCACCAGCGCGCCGTCGGCGAAACCGGCGCAGAAGAACAGGAAGAGGCCGAGCAGGGCCGGGCGCGGCAGGCCGCGCCAGGAAGATGAGAGGAGGGTCATGGATGTCACCTACGCGTCAAAGGCCCGAAGGCCGGGATTGCGCGTTGGCTGACGTAAACGCCTACGGCTGCCTCAGAAGCAGCATGAGTAGTTTCGAGCAGGTCTTAGCTGAGCCGCATCGACAGCTCCACGTCGTCGCCGAACGGCGTCGACATATAGCCGCCGGCCGGCGCGCGCACCCGCTCCAGATATTCGGGCGAGAAGTCGGCATTGTCGGCGATGACCAGCGCGCCCGGCCTGAGCCTGCTCTCAACGAGGCTCAATATCTCCGGATAGAGCGCCTTGGCGCCGTCGAGCAGCAGGAGGTCTATCTGGTCGGGCAGGTCGGTGGCGAGCGTTTCCAGCGCGTCGCCCTCGCGGATCTCCACCAGGTCGATGAGGCCGCCTTCCGTCAGATTGGCCTTGGCCCGGTTTACCTTCGACGACTCGAATTCCGTCGTGATCAGCCGGCCGCCGCCATTGTCGCGCAGCGCCGCGGCGAGATAGAGCGTCGAGATGCCGAACGAGGTGCCGAATTCGACAATGATGCGTGCGCCGGTGCTCCGCGCCAGCATGTAGAGCAGCGTGCCGGTCTCCGGCGAGACCGCAAGCCACAGGTCCTTCAGGCTGCCGTAGAACTGGCGATATTCGGTCTTGCTGTGCAGCAGGCGCGTCCGTTCCTCGCGCGAGTACCGTGCGATCGCCGGGCTGGTCGCCGCGTCGGCTTCCTTGAACAGGCGGGCGAGCAGCGGTGCCAAAGGGGTTGCGGTCAAGATGGTCATGGCTGTCTCCGGCGGGGTTCTTGTGTCGCTTCAAAAATACGAATAATCCTTCAGGTTTCCAATTCGCATTTCGGCGCGTGACCATGATCCAACGCCCAAGCCCTTCAATTTCCACCCGAAAACAGCCAAAACAGGCGCGCGCCACGGAACTTGTCGCGGCGATTTTAGAGGCGGCTGCTCAGGTTTTGGCTGCTGAAGGCGCGCAGCGCTTCACCACCACGCGCGTCGCCGAAAGGGCGGGCGTCAGCGTCGGTTCGCTCTACCAGTATTTCCCGAATAAGGCGGCGCTGCTGTTCAGGCTGCAGAGCGACGAGTGGCGCCAGACGACCGAGCTTTTGTGCGGCATTCTCGAAAACGCCGGGCTATCGCCGCTCGAGCGGATAAGAACGCTGGTCCATGCCTTCATCCGCTCCGAATGCGAGGAGGCGGCGGTGCGCGGCGCGCTGAACGACGCTGCGCCGCTCTATCGGGACGCGCCGGAGGCTGAGGAGGCGAGGGCGGCGGCGAGCCGGACCGTCGAGACCTTCATGCGCGAGACGCTTCCTGACGCGCCGGATACCGGCCGCGCTCTGGCCGGCGACCTGATCATCAAGACGCTGAGCGCCGTGGGGGCGGATTTTTCGGAAAGGGAGCGAACGGCCGATGAGATCGAAGCCTATTCCGATGCGCTCGCCGACATGTTCTGCGCCTATCTCCGAAGCCTCGGGCATCGCGGCTGATAGCAGCGCTTTGTCTCTATTCGGCGGCCGGCGCCAGCGGCCTGACGCGCGCCATCATCGAGCGCAGTACGGCCGGCTTCAGCGGCTTGTTGACGACCGGAATGTCGAGCCGGCCGGCAGCCGCGCGCACCTCGCTGGAACGGTCGGCGGTGACCAGCACGCAGGGCAGGTCCTGCCCGTAGGCGGCGCGCAGCGTGGCGACCGCATCGAGCCCGGTGCCACCGTCGAGGTGATAGTCTGCCAGCACGAGGTCCGGGTTCGGCGCGCCGGGCTTCAGGAGATCGCCTGATCCCGAAGCCGTCTCGACGCGGCATCCCCAGCCTTCGAGCAGCAGCCGCATGCCGTCGAGGATGCGCGCGTCATTGTCGATGCACAGCACATTGAGCCCGGCAAGCGTCGAGGCGGAGCGGGTCGGCGCCTTGCCGGCCTCGCGCGGCGGCGCGGCGACGGTCGCGACCGGCAAGATCACGGAAAAGCGCGTGCCCTTGCCGGGGTTGGAGTAGATGCGGATCTCGAGCCGCAGCACCCTGGCGATGCGGTCGACGATGGAGAGCCCCAGGCCAAGGCCTTCGGCCTCGCGCGCGCCCTCGTCGAGGCGCGTGAACTCGTGGAAGACGGTGCTGAGCTTGTCGCCGGCAATGCCGATGCCGGTGTCGATCACCTGGATCTCCGCCAGCTCGCCGCGTCGCCGCACCCCAACCAGAATGCGGCCCTGGCGCGTGTATTTGATGGCGTTGGAAACGAGATTCTGGATCAACCGGCGCAACAGGTTCCGGTCGGTCATGACGCCGAGTGAGGATGGAATAATCGTGAGTTCGAGCTTCTTTTCAGCGGCAAGCGGGCGAAAATCGTTGCCGATCTGACCGAGCAGTCCGCCCAGGTTGAAAGCGGTACTGTCCGGCTTCATCGCGCCGGCATCGAGCCGCGAGATGTCGAGCACCGCGCCGAGGATGGTCTCGACCGATTCCAGCGAGGATTCGATGTTGACGGCGGCCTTCCCGGCCGGTCCCTTACCTGCCTTCTCGATCAGCGACGAGCAATAGAGGCGGGCGGCGTTGAGCGGCTGCAGGATGTCGTGGCCGGCGGCGGCGAGGAAGCGCGTCTTGCCGAGGTTGGCTTCCTCGGCCAGCATCTGCGCCTGCGCCAGTTCCTCGTTGACGCGGGTGAGCTCGACGGTGCGGGTCTTGACCCGTTGCTCCAGCGATTCATTGGCCCGCTTCAGCGCCAGGTCCTGCTCGACGCGGCCGGAAATGTCGGCATAGGTGGCGACGATGCCGCCGTCGGGCATCGGGTTGGAGCGCAGCTCCAGGATGCGGCCGCTGGTCTTCAGCTCCATCTGCCACGGGCCGGCGAAATTGGTCAGCCGGTTGAGCATCGTCACGCGCTGGTCGGCGGGAATATCGCCACGCTCGGCAAGGTGGCGAAGGATCCGGTCGAGCGAGACGCCGACCTGGCCCATCTCGTCCGGCAGGTCGAACAGCAACCGGTATTGCCGGTTCCAGCAGATCAGCCGGAAATCGCGATCGAAGACGGTGATGCCTTGCTCCATCTGGTCGAGCGCGATCTGCAGCAGGTCGCGATTGTGCTGCAGCGCCTCGGTGGCGTCGTCCAGCAGCTTGAAGGCATCCTTGGAATCGCGATCGTTGCGGCGAAAGAGCAGCGACAGGATCAGCCGCGCCGAGGACGAGCCGACGGCGCTCGCCAGCAATTGCTCAGAGAAGCGGATGACATCCATGCTGGCCTGTTCGGTGCCGTGCAGGGAGACTTTCGCATCCCTCTCGAAGGATTGGAACGAGCGCTCCGTGCGCTCGACGCCGAGATAGCGTGAGATCGTATCCTTCAGGTCGTTGACGGTGACGGCGGTGCGGAAGCGGCGCAGGCTAGGCATCGGGCCGGCCTCGCGCGGCACGAAGATCGCCGCCTGGATGCGCTCCAGCGGCACGGACGCGCGGGAGAGGGAGCCGAGGACGAAAAACAGCGTGTTGACCGAGAGGCTCCACAGCACGCCATGGTTCAGCGGCTCGCCGACGGTGCCGAACAGCGCCTGCGGCTTCAGCGCCTCGAAACCGAACAGGCCGTGGACGACGATATCGGATTCGGGGCCGAGCGAAGGCAGGAGCAGCGTATAACCCCAGACGGCGATGCCGGCGACCATGCCGAGGGCTGCGCCCCGGCCGTTGGCGCGGCGCCAGATCAGCCCGCCGACCAGCGCCGGCGCGAATTGGGCAATCGCGGCAAACGACATTAGGCCGATCGATGACAGCCGCGCGCTATTGGTGCTCTCGCGATAATAGAGGAAGGCGATGAACAGCATGATGAAGATCGAGGCGCGGCGCACATTGAGGATCAGCGTCGACCAGTCCTCGTTCTCCGAAGAACTCGTCTTGAGCACGCGGCGCACGAACAGCGGGATGACGAGATCGTTGGAGATCATGATCGACAGCGCGACGCTCTCGACGATCACCATCGCGGTCGCCGCCGACAGGCCGCCGACGAAGGCGGCCATGGCCAGCAGATCATGCCCGCTGAGCAGCGGCAGCGACAAGACATAGAGGTCGCTGCTGGTCTTGTCGCCGACCAGCGACAGGCCGGCAAAGGCGATCGGCAGCACGAAGAGGTTGATCGCCACGAGGTAGAGCGGGAACACCCAGGTCGCGGTGCGCAGCTCCGCCTCGCTGCGGTTCTCGACGATGGTGACGTAGAACTGTCGCGGCAGCATCAGCACGGCAAACCCGCTCAAGCCGGTCAGCACCAGCCAGGTGGCCAGCGAGGTGCTGTAGCTCATCGCCTGGCGCACCTGGCTGTTTCCGGCAAGCCTGGCGAACATGTCGCCGGGCCCGCCGAAGATCAGGAACATCACCATCAGGCCGATGGCGAGAAAGGCGGCGAGCTTGACCACGGTCTCGACCGCGACAGCCAGAACCAACCCGTCCTGATGTTCCGTGGCGTCGGCATGGCGGGTGCCGAACAGCACCGCGAACAGCGCCAGCAACATCGCCACCACCAGCGAGATATCGCTGACGAACGGATCGAAAGAGGGCGGCGAGCCCGTATAGTGCTCGACCATCAGGCTGACGGAACCCGAGATCGCCTTGAGCTGCAGCGCGATATAGGGCACCGCGCCGATGGTCGCGATCAACGTCGCAATCGCCGCGACGATGAAGCTCTTGCCGTAGCGGGCGCCGAGGAAGTCCGCTATCGAGGTGATCTTCTCGCTTTTGGCCAGCCGGATCATGCGGTTGAGCAGCGGGAAGCCGAACACAAAGACCAGCACCGGACCGGTATAGATGCCGAGGAATTCGAGGCCGCGCTCGGAGGACAGGCCGACCGAGCCGAAGAAAGTCCAGGAAGTGCAGTAGATGGCGAGGCTGAGCGCGTAGATGAAGGGTCGCGCCCGACCGAGCCCGGCTGCCACCGAGCGCCGGTCGCCGACGCTGGCGATGGCGAAAAGCAGCGTCACATAGGCGATCGCGATGATGACGACGAACCAGCCTTGCACGGTCCGCACTTCCTCCCTGGCCGGTTTCCTCATCCGGTCGTTAAGACGCAACCACAGCTTGGAGCCCAAGTCCATCGCGGCTTTTGGCGCATATGCGGCTGGCGAGGCAGGTAAGCACAAACCGGTGTCTTCACCCTTTTTCCGGTTTTTCAACCGGGGGTTTTTGTTATTGTGGCTTCGGATCGGTGCCGGAGAGCCGGGGCGGCAGCACGGCCGGTCATGGCAAGGAGGGCCGAATGCTGAAAGAATTCCAGGAATTCATTTCCAAGGGCAATGTGATGGACTTGGCCGTCGGCGTCATCATCGGCGCCGCCTTCGGCAAGATCGTCGACTCGCTCGTCAACGACATCATCATGCCGATCATCGGCGCGATTTTCGGCGGGCTGGACTTCAACAACTACTTCTTCGGGTTGTCATCGAACGTCCATTCGGCCACGCTGGCCGATGCCAAGAAAGAAGGCGCCGTCTTCGCCTATGGCAGCTTCATCACGGTCGTGTTGAACTTCCTGATTCTTGCCTTCATCATCTTCCTGATGGTCAAGGCGGTGAACAATCTGCGCAGACGGCTGGAGCGCGAGAAGCCGGCTGCTGCCGCGGCACCGCCGCCCGCCGACGTACAGTTGCTGACCGAAATCCGCGACCTGCTGGCGAAAAGGTAACTCCTCAAACAGCGCCCTGGACCAAAACCCCGGCCGCTTGCGGCCGGGGTTTTCTGTTTGCGGCTGTCGTAAAAGAGGCTAGCAGTCGCGAAAAACCGGACGGATTCTTGCATGACCCTGATCGAGACCTTGCGCGCCGAAGCCCGTGCGGCGCCCGAAAGCGGCATCGTCGCTGTCGTCAATCATGGCCGCCTGCGCGAAGGCCTGATCCCGCTCTGGGCCGGCGAGGGCGATCTGCCCACGCCGGCCTTCATCAGCGATGCCGCCGTCAAAGGACTGGCCGATGGCGAGACGTTCTACACCTGGCAGAAGGGCATTCCCGAGCTCAGGCAGGCGCTCGCCCGCTACTACGCCAGGCACTTCGGCAAGACCTTCGCCGAGGAGGAGTTCATCGTCACGGGATCCGGCATGCACGCCATCCAACTGGCCATCGACGCGATCGCCGGCAGCGGCGACGAGGTGATCTACCTCTCGCCGGCTTGGCCGAATTTCGCCGCGGCAGCCGGCGTGGCGGGCGCCGTTCCGGTGCCGGTCACCCTCGACCAGTCCGGCAATGGCTGGTCCTGCGATGTCGAAAAGATCGCCTCCGCGATCACGCCGCGCACGAAGCTGTTGTTCATCAACACGCCGTCCAACCCGACCGGCTGGACCGCCGACAGGCAGACGCTGCAGGCAATCCTCGATCTCGCCCGCCAAAAAGGCCTGTGGATCATTGCCGACGAGATCTATTCGCTGTTTTATTACGGCCATGGCCGCGCGCCATCCTTCCTCGACGTCGCCACGGCCGACGACCGTATCCTGTTCGTCAACAGTTTCTCCAAGAACTGGGCGATGACCGGTTGGCGTGTCGGCTGGATCAAGACCCATCCAGCCTTGCAGCAGGTGTTCGAAAACCTGATCCAGTACTCGACCTCGGGCGTCGCCCAGTTCATGCAGCGTGGCGCGGTCGCTGCCCTCGACGAGGGCGACAGCTTCATTGCCGAACAAGTGGAGCGTGCACGCGCCGCGCGCGACCTCGTCTGTGGCATACTCGGCGCGACCGGCAAGGCGCGCTTCACCGCGCCGCAGGGCGCGTTCTATCTGTTCTTCAGGGTCGACGGCATCACCGATTCCCGAACCGCCGCCTTCGACATCGTCGACAATGCCAATGTCGGGCTGGCGCCTGGCACCGCCTTCGGCCCCGGCGGCGAAGCTTTCCTCAGACTATGCTTCCACCGCCGCCTCGATCAGGTTGAGGAAGCGGCGCATCGCCTGGCGAGATGGATGAAGACGGTGTGAGAAAGGCGGCTTCAGCCGCCTGACTTCGGCACCAGCAGCGGAATGATCCGGTCGCTCTTGGCGACGGCGGGACGGCCGGAGCTGGCATAGGGAATGCCCAGCGCATCCCAGGTCTCGACCAGCGCATCCTGCAATTGGGCGATCAGCGCATCCGAATGGAAGGGTGTGGGCGTGATGCGCAGCCGCTCGGTGCCGCGCGGCACCGTCGGATAGTTGATCGGCTGGATGTAGATGCCGTGCACGCCAAGCAGCCGGTCGCTCGCCATCTTGCAAAGTTCGGGGTCGCCGACCAGCACCGGCACGATATGCGTGGCCGTTTCCATCACCGGCAGCCCGGCCGCGGCAAGCACCTGTTTGGTTCTGGCCGCCTGGCGCTGCTGCGCGTCGCGTTCTGCCTGCGAGCGCTTGAGATGCCGGATCGAGGTGGTGGCGGCGGCGGCGATGGCCGGCGGCAGCGCGGTGGTGAAGATGAAGCCCGGCGCATAGGAGCGCACCGCGTCGATGACGGCGCTGGTGCCGGCAATGTAGCCGCCAAGCGTGCCGAAGGCCTTGGCCAGCGTGCCCTCGATGATGTCGATGCGGTCGGCCAGGCCCTCGCGCTCGGTGATGCCGCCGCCACGCGGCCCGTACATGCCCACCGCATGGACCTCGTCGATATAGGTCATGGCGTTGTAGCGTTCGGCGAGCTCGACGATCTCTCTGATCGGCGCGATGTCGCCGTCCATCGAATAGACGCTTTCGAAGACGATCAGCTTGGCGCGCTCGCGCCCTGCGGCCTGAAGCAGGCTTTCCAGGTGCGCGACGTCATTGTGGCGGAAGATCTTCTTTTCCGCGCCCGAGCGGCGCACGCCCTCGATCATCGAGGCATGGTTGAGCTCGTCCGAGATGATCAGGCAGTTGGGCAGAAGCCGCGCGATTGTGGAGATCGAGGCCTCGTTGGAGACGAAACCGGAGGTGAAGACCAGCGCTGCCTCCTTGTCATGCAGGTCGGCGAGCTCCTGCTCGAGCTCGACCAGCGGGTTGGAGGTGCCGGAAATGTTGCGGGTGCCGCCGGCGCCCGAGCCCATCTTGCCGGCCGCGTTCTGGAAGGCGGCAATCACGTCCTCGTTCTGGCCCATGCCGAGATAGTCGTTGGAGCACCATACCGTGATTTCCTGGGCGCGGCCGTTGCAACGCCAGATGGCGCGCGGAAACTTGCCCACAATGCGTTCCAGGTCGGCGAAAACGCGGTAGCGACGCTCGGCGTGGAGCTGGTCGATCGCATCCTCGAAGAACCGCTGATAGTTCATGTCGACTTCCCAATTTTGGGCCGGATCATAATCACTGCCCCATGCCGCGTCCACCGCGCCCAACCGGTCAAAATGCCACGCCCGTGCCCTGTTCCTAACGATGCCGGATCGTGGCCTATTCCTCGCTGTTTGAAGCAGCTTGGTTTCAGTACGATGCCTCGGGCGCGACGAACTGTTACGGACTTAACATAGGGAGGCTAGTGGGCTTGCGGCGGGTTTTCCAGCGCGGTGGCTGTTGAGACAGTTTCCGATAAATCTTGATCAGCGAGGTAGATGATGACGGTTTTGGTGACAGGCGGTGCCGGTTATATCGGCAGCCACATGGTCTGGGAGTTGTTGGACGCCGGCGAGAGTGTCGTGGTGCTCGACCGGCTCTCCACCGGCTTCGAATGGGCGGTCGCCCCGGAAGCAAAGCTCACCGTCGGCGATGTCGCCGATCGTGATCTGGTCGGCCGGATCATTCGCGACAACAAGGTCGACGCCATCATCCACTTCGCCGGCTCGATCGTGGTGCCGGAATCGGTCGCCGACCCACTTGGCTATTACGAAAACAACACCTGCAAGACCCGCACGCTGATCGAAACGGCGGTGCGCGAGGGCGTGCCGCATTTCATCTTTTCCTCCACCGCCGCCGTCTATGGCGGCGCCGGGCTGGAGCCGGTGCGCGAGGATGCCCGCCTTGCGCCCGAATCACCGTATGGCCTTTCCAAGCTGATGAGCGAATGGATGCTGCGCGACGCGGCGCTGGCGCACGACATCCGCTATACGGCGCTGCGTTATTTCAACGTCGCCGGCGCCGATCCAAAGGGCCGCACGGGACAATCGACGCCCGGTGCCACGCATCTGATCAAGGTCGCCTGCGAGACCGCGCTCGGCAAGCGGCCCTTTATGCAGGTCTTCGGCACCGATTATGCGACGCCGGACGGCACCTGCATGCGCGACTACATCCATGTCAGCGATCTCGCCGCCGCGCACCGGCTGGCGCTGCAGCGGCTGCGCGATGGCGGCGGGAGTCTCGTCGCCAATTGCGGCTACAGCCACGGCTATTCGGTGCTGGAGGTGATCGACAGCGTGCGCCGCGCCTTCGGCCATGACTTCGACGTGCGCATGGGGGACCGCCGGCCGGGCGACGCCGCAGCCGTGGTCGCCAATTCCGAGCTTGCCCGCAAGGAACTCGGCTGGACGCCGCAGCGCGACGATCTCGACCTGATCGTCAACGACGCTCTGGCCTGGGAACGGATCCTGACGACCAAGAACTCCATCGGAAGCTGACTGTTGGGCCAAGGGCTCGTCCGGCGCGTCCGTACACGGTATTGAGACCCATTCAGCGGCGCGTAGAGGCGCGCGCCGCCGCAATGAGGGAACGGCATGAAGGTCTTGGTTCTCGGCGCCGGCGTGGTTGGCACGGCGGCCGCCTATTACCTGGCTAAGGACGGTCACGAGGTGACCGTGATCGAGCGCCACGAAGCGGCGGCGCGCGGCACCAGCCAGTCGAATGCCGGCCTGGTGTCGCCTGGCGACGCCACCGCCTGGGCTTCGCCGGCCGCGCTGAAGACCTTTCTGCGCGCGCTCTGGAATCACGATCTCGGCATCAAGGTGAGATTGCGCCTCGATCCCTATTTCTATGCCTGGAGCCTGCGCTTCCTGCGTGAATGCACGGTGACGCGGCTGCGCGCCAACACCGACATCAAGCTGAGGCTCGCGCTCCATTCCCGCGACTGCATCAATCGACTGTCGGAGGAAACCGGCATCCATTACGACGAGCGCAAGAAGGGCATTCTCTACTTCTTCCGCTCGCAAAGGAGCCTCGACACCGGCACCGACAATTACCACTATCTCGGCGAGCACGGCCTGCCGATCGAGATCGTCGGCCGCGAGCGTCTGGTTGAGCTGGAACCTGGCCTTGCCGGCGTGAAGGACAAGATTGCCGGCGGCATCTATTCGCCGATCGACCAGACCGGCGATTCCAAGCAGTTCACCGACCGGCTCGCCGCCTATGCAGCCGAGAAGCTCGGCGTAAAGTTCCTGTTCGGCACCACGGTCGAGGGCCTCGACATCGAGGGAGACCGGGTGCGCGCGGTGATGACCTCGGCAGGACCGGTCACCGGCGATGCCGTCGTCATCTCCATGGGGCCGGAAAGCGGTCTGCTCGGCCGCCGCTACGGCATCGACCTGCCGGTCTATCCGGTGAAGGGTTACACCGCGACGATCCCCTTGGAGGACGAGAGCAAGGGGCCGACCATGGGCGGCGCCGACGAGGACCGGCTGATCGGCTATTCCAGGCTCGGCAATCGCCTGCGCATGTCCTCGACCGCCGAATTCACCGGCTTCGACCGCAGCTTCAAGCCGGGTGATTTCAGGACCATCCTGGAAACCGGCAAGGATCTTTTTCCCGGCGCCTTCGACGAGAAGAAGGCCGTGCTCTGGGCCGGCCTGCGGCCGATGATGCCGAATTCGGTGCCGGTCATCGGCCGGGCGAAATACCGCAATCTCTATCTCGACACCGGCCACGGCCATGTCGGCTGGACCATGGCCTGCGGCTCGGGACAATTCCTGGCCGACGTCGTCGCCGGCAGAAAGCCGCAGATCGATCCCAAAGGATTGCTGTACGGCACAGCGCGCTGAATGGCTTTGATGCCGATCTGTCAGATAGTGATCGGTTACGTCTGAACAGCCAACCGCCACGCCCTTGCATAGTCGCCCCAGACCGGATCGGCTGGCGGTCTGCTGTGCTCGCCTCTGCTCACAACGGCCGCGCCGTCGAACGCCAGCAGCGCGGCGCCGATGCTGGTGCCCGTCGAGGTCTCCGACGCAACCACCGGCCTCTCCGTCGCTGCCGCCAGCATGCGGATGAAAAGCGGGTTGCGCGCGAACGGTCCCTCGACCGTCGTCGGCCCGTCGCCGCCGATCAGCTCGAGGCAGGTCGCGGTCATCAACGCCAGATAGAATGAGAGGGCGGCGAAGCGCTGGCCGGAGGTTAGGTCGCCAGCATTCACCCACTGTGCATCGCGATGCGGGAATGGTCCGGAGCCCTGTTGGGCGGATGGCAGCAACAAGACTTGCCGCGCCAGCACGGCGGCAACGTCGGCTTCGCTCCACTCCTGCCTTTGGCCCTCGGTCAGCAGCGAGAACTCGCGTCCGCCCATGAAGCGCGCCGAAGGCACCGGATCGCCGAGCGCGTTGACATTGACCAGCGTGTCGCGCGCCGGGTCGAGCTCCACCCTTCTGCCGCCCACCGCCATCGACACCACCCATGTGCCGGTCGAAACCACGCAGAAGGGCGGCGTGTCGGACAAAAGATGCGGCAGCAGAGAAGCGTTGGAATCGTGCAGTCCGCAGAACACGGGCGTCTGCGGGTCGAGCCCTGTCCGTCGCGCCAGCTCCGGCAGGATCGGGCCAAGCCGATCCTTTGCCGGTCGCACCGGCGCCATCAGCCGGCGCCAGCCCATCCTGTCGACCAGCGAAGAGTAATCGGACGTCCAGGGATTCCAGAGATCGGTGTGGCAGCCGAGCGAGCTCACCTCATTGGCGGCGACGCCGGTCAGCCGCAGCGCCCAATATTGCGGGTACATCAGCATCGAGGCGGCCTTGGTGAATTCCGCCGGGAAACATTTCTGCTGCCAGAAGAACTGCGCGCCGAGATTGAGGCCGATCGGCAGCCGCGGCGTGCCTGTTTCGCCGAAGGGCGGACGCACGGCGTCGTAATCGGCCCCAAGCTGGTCGGGGCCGTCGAATTCGTAATCGAGCACCGGCAGCACCAGTTCGCCTGAGCGGCCGACCAGCGCGCCGGTCGCGCCATGCGTGGTGATCGAGATCGCGTCCACCCGCCGTTCGCGGTTGAGATCGGCGAGGCTGTCCAGAATGAACGTCCACAGCGCCTCGACATCGTGATGCGGGTAGGGCGCCAGCCGCACTGGCGCGTTGGCGAAGCGGCGCAACGCGATCTCGCTCAGCGTCGCGAGATCGACCAGCGCCACCTTGGCGTTGGTCTTGCCGATATCGATGACGGCGACAATCATGCCATATGGAACATTGTTTCCAGCGGCGCCGCCACCGGCTCGTTGTCGGGTTTGGTCTCCATGACGTCGGCCATATGCGCCCACCAGCGCTGCATCACCAGGCGCTTCGGAAGATCGGCCATGCCGTGGTCGTCGCGCCGCCACAGCACGCCGAACAGGATGTTGGTTTCCTCGTCGAGGTGGATCGAATAGTCGAAGACGCCGGCCTCTCTCAGCAGCGCGACCAGCTCGGGCCAGATCTCGTCATGGCGGCGCTTGTATTCGGCCTTCATGCCGGGGTTGAGCTTCATCTTGAAGGCGTATTTCTCCATCAGGCGAAGCGCCCCTCGCGCAGCCGCCGCCAGACGATCGGCAGCGCAATGACGATGATCAGCAGCAGGCCAATGAAGATCGACATGACGATGCCGGGCACGTTGAGCAGTCCGAGGCCGAACGTCACCAGCCCCATGATGAACGCGGCGAGCACGACGCCAAGAATGCTGCCGGCGCCGCCGAGGATCGACACACCCCCAAGCACCACCATGGTGATCGCCTCGAGCTCGTAGCCCTGCGCGATCGACGGCCGCGTCGAGCCAAGCCGCGAGGTGATCAGCACCGCGGCTATGCCCGACATCAGCCCGGTCAGGCAAAACAGGATGAATTTGATGCGGTCGACGCGCACGCCGGAAAACTGGCAGGCGACGGGGTTGTTGCCGATGGCGAAGACGCGGCGGCCGAAGCTCGTGCGGTGCAGCACGAACCAGTAGATCAGCGCCGCGACTAGGAACAGCGCCAGCTCGAACGAGAAGACCCACCAGACATAACCTTGGCCGAAGAAGGCGAAGCTTTCCGGATAGCCCTTGTAGGCCTGGTCGCCGAGGATGATGAAGGCGATGCCGCGAAACAGGCTCATCGTGCCGATGGTGACGACGATGGAAGGCAGGCCAAGCCGGGTGACCAGCAGCCCGTTGAAGGCGCCGCAGCCGAGTCCCACGACGACGCCGATCGCCACCAGCACCGGCGTTCCCGCGCCGGCCTGCACTGCCATGCCCATCATCGTCGAGGCTAAAGCCACGATCGCCGCGACCGACAGGTCGATCTCGCCCGAGATGATCAGCAGCGCCATGGCTAAAGCGATCAGGCCCTTTTCGGTGAAGTTGAAGGTCAGGTCCGACAGCGACCATGGATCGAGGAAGTAGGGCGAAGCAAAACTGTTCACCGCGAAGATAAGGATCGCGATGATGACGAGCAGCGCCTCCCAGGAGAAGATCGCCGACGACAGCGGCTTGTCGAGCCGATCTGGGATACGGCGCGGGGCAGGGGTGTCGGTCATGCCGCTTCCGCCTTTCTCAGGATAATGCGGCCTTGCCGGCGTTCGCCGCGCGCGTTGAGCACGACGGCCAGGATGATGGCGCTGCCCGAAATCGCCATCTGCCAGAAGGGCGAGATGTTGATGACCGGCAGCGCGTTGGAGATGATGCCGAGGAACAGCGCGCCCAGCACCGCGCCGCCGACCGAGCCGATGCCGCCGGCGATCGAGATCCCGCCGATGACGCAGGCGGCGATGATGTTGAGCTCATAGCCGTTGGCGACCTCGACCGAGGCGATGACGTAGCGCGAGATCCA
Source organism: Mesorhizobium sp. B2-6-2 (assembly GCF_006440615.1). Taxonomy (NCBI): domain Bacteria; kingdom Pseudomonadati; phylum Pseudomonadota; class Alphaproteobacteria; order Hyphomicrobiales; family Phyllobacteriaceae; genus Mesorhizobium; species Mesorhizobium sp. B2-6-2. Next base: position 884,115 of record NZ_VFUG01000001.1, read on the forward strand.
CAGATATCCGGCGAGCCCGCCGATCATGCCGGAAATGCAAAAGACGATGAATTTGGTGCGCCCGACATTGATGCCGGCATAGACCGAGGCGGTCGGATTGACGCCGATGGCGTGGATCGAGCGGCCGATCTGCGTGCGCGTCATGACCAGAAAGAACAGCGCGATCACGATGATCGCTATCCAGGACAGAACCGGCAGGCCGAGGAAGGCGGCGCGCTGGAAATTGATGAAGTCCGGGCTCATCTGGTCGGCATTGACCCAGGCGCCGCTCGAGACGACGAAGGTGGCGCCTCGATAGATCGTCAGCGTGCCCAGCGTCACCACGATCGACGGGATGTTCAGCCGCCACACCAGGAAACCGTTGATCGCGCCAAGCGCCAGTCCGATGACAAGCGCGATGACGATCAGCACCGGGATCGGGATCGCCGGATGCGCGGCGTTGAGCATAGCTACCACCATGCCGGTGAAGCAGAGATTGGACGCCATCGACAGGTCGATCGAGCGCGTCAGGATCACGACCATCTGACCCAGCGCCAGGATCATCAGGATCGAGGTGTCGTTGAACACCTGACGCAGATTGGCGGGGTCGGCGAAGCCGGGGAAGCGCGTCGAGATCAGGCCGATCAGCACGACGATGCCGGCAAGCAGCCAGATCTCGCGATGTTTCAGGAAGCTCTTCATGCCGCGATCCCCGCCGCCGTTCGAACCAGCGTCTCGGCGTCCAGCCCTTTATTGTCGTAGGTCGCCGCGATGCGTCCTTCGCGCATGACCACGACGCGGTCGGACATGCCGAGGATTTCCGGCAGTTCCGAGGAGACCATGATCACCGACAGGCCTTGCGCGACCAGCTCGGCCATGAAGCCGTGCACGGCGGCCTTGGAACCGATGTCGATGCCCTTGGTCGGCTCGTCGAGAATGATCACCTTGGGCGCTGTGGCCAGCCATTTGGCGATGACCACTTTCTGCTGGTTGCCGCCGGAAAGCGTGCCGACATCCTGGCTGAGCGAGGAGGCGCGCAGGTCGAGCCGTTCGGTGTAGGAGCGGGCGAGCGAGAACTCTTCCGCCAGCCTCAGCACGCCGGATTTCGAGGTGCGCTTCAGCGACGGCAGCGACACATTCTGGAAGATCGGCAGGCCGATCACCACGCCCTGCTTGCCGCGCTCTTCCGGCACATAGACGATACCGGCCTCGATCGAATCCGCCGCCGATTTCGGCGCGATCGTCTTGCCGTCCAGCGAAATCGCGCCCCGGCTGGTGCGGGTGATGCCGGCGATCGCCTGCATCACCTCGCTGCGCCCCGCGCCGACTAGCCCGTAGAAGCCGAGGATTTCGCCCTTGTGCAATTCGAAGCCGATGTCGTCGAATTCGGTCGGGTGCGACAGGCCGGAGATGGACAGCACCGGGGCGCCGATCTTCGGCTCTCGCTGCGGGAAGATGTGGTCGACGTTGCGGCCGACCATCATGCGCACGATCTCGTTCTGGCCGGTGTCCTTGAGCAGGCCTTCGCCCACCATCTCGCCGTCGCGAAAGACCGTGTAGCGGTCGGCGATGCGGTAGATCTCGTCGAACTTGTGGCTGATGAAGAGCACCGCCTTACCTTCGCTCTTCAAGAATTCGATCAGCAGGAAGAGCTCCTCGATCTCCTTCATCGAAAGTGCCGCGGTAGGCTCGTCCATGATGACGATGCGCGCGTCGATCGACATGGCGCGGGCAACGGCCACCAGATGCTTGTTGGCGATGCCGAGGTCCTTCAGCCGCGTGTCGGCATCGATATGGCCGGCGCGCATCGTCTCCAGCACCTCGCGCGCATTCTTGCGCATAGTGCGCCAATCGATGGTGCCGAAGCGGGTACGCGGCGCATGGCCGAGAAAAATGTTTTCGGCGACCGAAAGATCGTCGAATAGCACTGTCTCCTGGTGGATGGCGGTGATGCCGTAGCCGAAGGCGGCATGCGCGCTGGGCAGCGTCGTGGCCAGGCCGTCGATGCCGATCTCGCCTGAATCGGGCTGGTAGATGCCGGTCATGATCTTGACCAGCGTCGACTTGCCGGCGCCGTTCTCGCCGATCAGCGCCGTCACCTGTCCCGGATAGAGCGACAGGCTGACATTGTGCAGCGCGCGCACGCCCGGGAAACTCTTCGAGATGCCTGAGAGTGTCAGGCGGGGAGCGGCGCTTTGGGACGGACCTGAAGGCCCGGGCCGCTCCGTCTCCGCTTTGCGCTGGGCTGTCGTGTCCATATCCGTATCAGGCCCCGAAAGAAGGTCCGTTTGAAATTGCGGCGGGGCAATTGCCCCGCCGCATGAGCGTTAAGTCGACCAGGATCAATAGATCTTCGAGAACTTCTCGATGTTGCTCTTGTCGAACTGGAAAGGCGGAGCCATCGCGGCCGAGTTGGTGTCGTCGAGCGTCACCTTGCCGACGCGGCCGATCGATAGCGTTGCGCCGGGCTTGGCTTCTTCCTTCTTCACCGCCAGGTCATGGGCGAGGTAGATCGCCGAATAGCCGAGGTCGATCGGGTTCCAGAGAGCGACAGCCTGCGAAGCGCCGTTGTCGATGAACTTCTTGAACTCCGACGGCAGCGCGAGGCCTGTGACGTTGACCTTGCCGATCAGGTTCTCGTCGGTGACGACCTGTGCGGCGGCGACGACACCCACCGTGGTCGGCGCGATGATCGCCTTGAGGTTCGGGTAGGACTTCAAGAGGCCCTTGGCTTCGTCCGTGCTCTTGGCCGAGTCGTCATCGCCATAGACGGTGGCGACCAGCTTAATCTTCGGGAACTTCTCCGGCAGCACCTTCTTGGCCGCTTCGATCCAGGCGTTCTGGTTGGTCGCCGTCGAGGAGGCCGACAGGATCGCGACGTCGCCGCCTTCCGGCAGGTAGTCGGCGGCGAGCTTGATGATGGTCTCGCCGATCAGGCCGGTGTCGGAAGGGTTGAGGTGGAGCTGGCGGCCTTCCTTCGCGACGCCGGAGTCCCACGAGATCACGGTGATGCCGCGATCCATCGCCTTCTTTAGCACCGGCACCAGCGCGTCGGCGTCATTGGCTGAAACGGCGATCGCATTGACCTTCTGCGCGATCAGCGAATTGATCACCTCGATCTGGGCTTCGGCGGTAGCCTTGGTCGGGCCGGTATAGATGACATCGACATCGCCCAGTTCCTTGGCCGCTTCCTCGGCGCCCTTGTTGGCGGCGTCGAAGAAGCCGTTGCCGAGCGATTTCACCACCAGCGCGATCTTGACGTTCTCGGCATAGGCGGCATTCACGAACATGGCGGCGGAAAAGGCCGCCGTAACCAGCAGTTTCTTCAAAAAGCTCATCGAATATCCTCCCTTGAGCGTTGCATTCCATCGCCGCTGCGAGCGTGAGCTTCCCTCAGGCCTGCAGTGAAGATTCCTCCTTGTCGCTTGACTGTCTGCGGGCGACGATCAGCGCCACGCCCGCTGTTTCCAGCATCTTGGCCTCGCGGTCCTCGATGCCGTCGTCGGTGATCACGGTTGCGATGCGCGACAGCCCGCACAGGATCAGGCTCGAGCGCATGCGGAATTTCGAGGAATCGACCAGCACCACCAGTTCGTCGGCCTGGTCGATCAGCTTCTGCTCCGCCTGGATCAGCAGCGGGTCGCCTTCCATCAGCCCGAGCGGCCCCAAACCTTGCGCGCCCATGAACATGCGCCGCGCATAGAAGTTGCGCGTCACGTCATTGTCGAAGGGCGACAGGATGATGTTCTGCTCGCGGTAGATAGTGCCGCCCGACAGCATCACCGTGTTCTTCGAGTGCTTGAGCAGATGCTCGGCGATCGGGAAGGAGTTGGTGAAGATCGGCATGCGGCGTCCGGTCAGGAAATGCACCATCTGGAAGGTGGTGGTGCCGCCATTGATGATGATCGGCTCGCCGTCCGTGCAAAGGTTCACCGCTTCGCGGGCGATCGCCCGCTTCTGCGCGGCGTTCAGTGTTTCGTTGACCGAGAAGGGCCGGCCGGCAAGGCCGATGAACTGCGGCGGCGAGATCGCCTCGGCGCCGCCGCGCACGCGGCGCAGGCGCTTCTGGACATGCAGCGCCGCGATGTCGCGCCGGATCGTTGCCTCGGAGGAGTCCGTCAGATCGACCATCTCCTGCACCGTCACCACAGGCTTTTCCTGGACGGCGGACAGAATGATCCTGTGGCGCTCTTTCTCGTGCATGGTTCCTCCCTGCACAAGCATCAGGCCTTAGAAAACGCGCAGTGTCAATCATTTCCGATCATATATTTTCATTGTGCGGTGCAGTATGATCGATATTGATCGTTTGTGATTGACAAGCGCGACGCTTGCGTAGACATTCCCGGTCGAGAAATGAGGGGCGCGGCATCGCGCTCCAAGGGAGGATACCTATGCTCGACAAGCGCTCCGGCTCGCGCCTCGCCAATCGTTGGGACGATGCAAAGGCCGGAGGGATGAGCGGTCCTGAGCTCTTGGTCTATCGCTCGAACACGCTGGGATCCGACAAGCGTGTCACCAACTATGGCGGCGGCAACACCTCGTCCAAGGTCTGGCAGAAGGACCCGCTCACCGGTGAGGAGGTCGAGGTGCTGTGGGTCAAGGGCTCGGGCGGCGACAGCGCCTCGATCAAGCTTGACGGTTTCGCCACCCTCTACATGCAAAAGCTGCGCGCGCTGAAAGGCCTTTATCGCGGGCCCGCGCATGAGGATGAGATGGTGGCCTATCTGCCCCACTGCACCTTCAACCTCAATCCGCGCGCGGCCTCGATCGACACGCCGCTGCATGCCTTCGTGCCTAAGGCTTGCGTCGACCACATGCATCCCGACGCCATCATCGCGGTCGCCGCCGCCAAGGATTCCAAGGCGATCACCAAAGAGATCTTCGGCGACGCCATCGGCTGGCTGCCGTGGAAACGGCCGGGCTTCGAGCTCGGCCTGTGGCTGGAAAAATTCTGCCTCGAAAACCCTGATGCCAAGGGCGTCGTGCTGGAAAGCCATGGCCTGTTCACCTGGGGCGACACGCCCAAGGAGTGCTACGAGACGACGATCTCGGTGATCAATCAGGCGATCGACTGGTTCGAGCGCAAATCGCAGGGCAAGGCGATCTTCGGCGGCGAGGCGGTCCAATCGCTCGATGCTTCCGCGCGCCGCGCCATCGCGGCCAAGCTGATGCCGTGGATCCGCGGCCTCATCTCCGAAAAGAGCCACAAGCTCGGCCATTTCGACGACCAGCCCGCCGTGCTCGAATTCGTCAATTCGAAGGATTTGCGGCCGCTGGCGGCGCTCGGCACCTCATGCCCCGATCACTTCCTGCGCACCAAGATCCGGCCGCTGGTTATCGAGTTCGATCCGGCAAAGCCGGATGTCGATGCCGTCATCGCGCGGCTGGCCGACGACATCGCCGAATACCGCGTTGGCTATCAGGCCTACTATGATGCCTGTAAACATGCGGACTCGCCCGCCATCCGCGATCCCAATGCCGTGGTCTATCTGATGCCGGGCGTCGGCATGTTCACCTTTGCCGGCGACAAGGCGACGGCCCGCATTTCCGGCGAGTTCTATGTCAACGCCATCAATGTCATGCGCGGCGCCTCGACCGTTTCGTCATATGTCGGCCTGCCCGCCCAGGAAGCCTTCGACATCGAATACTGGCAGCTCGAGGAGGCCAAGCTGCAGCGACTGCCGAAGCCGAAAGCACTCGCCGGTCAGGTCGCGCTGGTCACCGGCGGCGCCGGCGGCATCGGCCGCGCCACCGCCATCCGGCTGCTGCGCGAAGGCGCCTGCGTGATGCTGGCCGACATCGACGAGGCCGCGTTGGCCAGCGCCAATGACGAGCTTTCGAAAGCCTACGGCAAGGACTTCGTCCGTCCGGTGCGGATCGACGTGACCTCGGAGGATCAGGTGCTTTCCGGCTTCGCCGAGACTGCGGTCGAGTTCGGCGGCATCGACATTTTGGTCTCCAACGCAGGCCTCGCCTCCTCGGCGCCGATCGAGGACACGACACTTTCGTTGTGGAACCGGAACATGGACATCCTGTCCACCGGCTATTTCCTCGTTTCGCGCGAGGCCTTCCGGTTGTTCCGCGCCCAGAAAATCGGCGGCAATGTCGTCTTCGTCGCGTCCAAGAACGGGCTTGCCGCTTCGCCGAACGCGTCAGCCTATTGCACGGCCAAGGCTGCGGAGATCCATCTGGCCCGCTGCCTCGCGCTGGAAGGCGCGGAGGCGCAGATCAGGGTCAATGTCGTCAATCCGGACGCGGTGCTGCGCGGCTCAAAAATCTGGACCGGCGAGTGGAAGGAACAGCGCGCCGCCGCCTACAAGATGTCGACCGACGACCTCGAGGAGCATTACCGCTCGCGCTCGATGCTGAAGCGCTCGGTCTTCCCGGAGGACATCGCCGAAGCGATCTATTTCTTCGCCTCGGACATGTCTGCCAAGTCCACGGGGAACATCGTCAACGTCGACGCCGGCAACGCGCAGAGCTTTACGCGCTAAGCTTCCTTCTCCCCGTTCCACGGGGAGAAGGTGCCGGCAGGCGGATGAGGGGCAGCGCCAGCTGAACGCATTCTTGGGAGGAATAGCTTTTGTCCGAAGTGATCATTTCAGCCGACCTCGTAGCTAAGCACAACGCCACGCGCGAAGCCGACCTCGAGCGCGACTACGCCGCGCTCGGCGAGCGCCTCGACCGGCGCGGTATCGCCATCGACGCTATCCGCGACAAGGTGGAAAAATTCGGCGTCGCGATCCCGTCCTGGGGCGTCGGCACCGGCGGCACGCGCTTTGCCCGCTTTCCCGGCGCCGGCGAGCCGCGCGACATCTTCGACAAGATCGAGGACTGCGCCGTTATCAGCCAACTGACGCAGGCAACACCAACCGTCTCGCTGCACATCCCGTGGGACAAGGCGGATCCGAACCGGTTGAAGCAGGCGGCCTCGCGCTTCGGCCTCGGCTTCGACGCCATGAATTCCAACACCTTCTCCGATGCCAAGGACCAGAAGCTCTCCTACAAATTCGGCTCGCTGTCGCATGCCGATGCCGGCACGCGCAAGCAGGCCATCGAGCACAATCTCGAATGCATCGAGATCGGCAGGACGCTGGGCTCGAAAGCGCTGACGGTGTGGATCGGCGATGGCTCCAACTTCCCCGGCCAGGTCAATTTCGCAAAGGCCTTCGAGCGCTATCTCGACGCCATGCGTGAGATCTATGCCGGCCTGCCGGACGACTGGCGGCTGTTCACCGAGCACAAGATGTATGAGCCGGCCTTTTATTCGACGGTCGTGCAGGACTGGGGCACCAACTACATCATCGCCAAAGAACTCGGCGACAAGGCCTTCTGCCTGGTCGACCTCGGCCACCACGCGCCCAACGTCAACATCGAGATGATCGTGTCGCGGCTGATCCAGTTCGGCAAGCTCGGCGGCTTCCACTTCAACGATTCCAAATATGGCGACGACGATCTCGATGCTGGCTCGATCGACCCCTACCGGCTGTTCCTCGTCTTCAACGAGCTGGTCGATGCGGAGCTCGCCGGTGCCAAGGGCTTCGATCCCGCGCATATGCTCGACCAGAGCCACAACGTCACCGATCCGATCGAAAGCCTGATGCTGTCGGCGGTCGAGGTGCAGCGCGCCTATGCGCAGGCGCTGCTGGTCGATCGCAAGGCGCTGGAAGGTTTTCAGGATGCCAATGATGCTTTGATGGCGACGCAGACGCTAAAGGCAGCCTACCGCACCGATGTCGAACCGATCCTCGCCATGGCACGTCTGAGGACCGGCGGCGCCATCGATCCGGTCGCCGCCTATCGCGAGGCCGACTACCGGGCCAAGGTCGCGGCGGAGCGGCCGGCTGTCGCGGGTGGCGGCGGCGGGATCGTTTGAGATTGGCCGATCTCCCCCCTTGTGGGGGAGATGTCCGGCAGGACAGAGGGGGGCGCTGTCCCGCCAACATCTCAAAATCTTCCATTTGCACATTAAACCGTTGGAGATAGTCGAGCATCCGAAGATTGGCGATCCTTCGCGCCCCCCCTCTGCCCTGCTGGGCATCTCCCCCTTGCGGGGGAGATTGGCTGGCATCGGCCTCGGCTCTCTCTTCCTGCAACCTGGAACTTGCCAGCGAGCGAAAACCAATATGTGTTCGGTCGTATTGATGGATGGACTCGGCCGCTCCAAGTAGCTCTTCTTACGCACGCAGCATTTGGAGCACCGCCATGCCCTTGACCCGCCGGACGCTGATCGCCGTCAGCCTTTCGCTCACCTTTGCCTTCACGCCGGCCGCCGTCTTTGCCGCTTCGCCAACTCCTGCCAAGGGCGAGCACGGCATGGTGGTGACTGCCCAGCATCTTGCAACCGAAGTCGGTGTTGACGTGCTGAAGAAGGGCGGCAACGCGGTCGATGCCGCGGTTGCCGTCGGCTATGCGCTCGCCGTGGTCTATCCCAATGCCGGCAATATCGGCGGCGGAGGCTTTATGACCGTGCGCATGAAGGACGGCCGCACGACGTTCCTCGATTTCCGCGAGCGCGCGCCGCTCGCGGCGACCAAAACCATGTATCTCGACAAGGACGGCAAGCCGATCAAAGGCGCCAGCCTCGACGGCTATCTCGCGGTCGGCGTGCCTGGCTCGGTCGCGGGCTTCGAGATGGCGCGTGAGAAATACGGCACGCTGCCGCGGCAGGAATTGATGGCGCCGGCGATTGCCTACGCCAAAGACGGCTTCGTGCTCAACCAGGGCGACGCGGCTTCGTTCGCCGGCGGCACCGAGCGGCTGGCGAAGGACCCGGCTGCCGCCGCGATCTTCCTCAAAAAAGACGGCAAGCCTTACGGCGTCGGCGAGAAGCTCGTTCAGCCGGACCTTGCCGCCTCCCTTTCGGCGATCTCGGACAAAGGCCCGGACGCCTTCTACAAAGGGTCGATTGCCGATGAAATCGTCAAGGCGAGCGGCGCCAAGGGCGGCATCCTCGCCAAGCCCGATTTCGAGCAATATGCCGTGCGCGAGCTGAAGCCGGTGACCTGTTCCTATCGCGGCTACGAGATCATTTCCTCGCCGCCGCCGAGCTCGGGCGGCGTCATCATCTGCGAGATACTCAACGTGCTGGAGGGGTATCCGCTCTCCTATCTCGGCGCCGGCTCGGCCGAGACGGTTCACGTCATGGTGGAAGCCATGCGCCACGCCTATGTCGACCGCAACTCGGCGCTCGGCGACCCGGATTTCGTCGACAATCCGGTCTCGAAGCTGGTCGACAAGACCTATGCGAAAGACATTCGCGACAAGATCGACCCGTTCCGCGCCGGCGTCTCGAAGGAACTGATGCCGAAAGGCTTCGGCGAGTCGAAGGAAACCACGCATTACTCGATCATCGACAAGGACGGCAACGCGGTCGCGGTCACCTACACGCTGAACGGCTCCTTCGGCGCCGGGGTCGTCGCCGGCGGCACCGGCATCCTGCTCAACAACGAGATGGACGATTTCACCCAGAAGCCGGGCGTGCCGAACCTCTACGGCCTGGTCCAGGGCGAAGCGAACGCCATCCAGCCGAAGAAGACGCCCTTATCCTCGATGAGCCCGACGATCGTCACGAAAGACGGCAAGCCGTTCATGGTCATCGGCAGCCCGGGCGGCTCGCGCATCATCACCATCACGCTGGAGGCGATCATCAACGTCATCGACCACGGCATGGACATCCAGCAGGCGATCGACGCTCCGCGTATCCATCATCAATGGCTGCCGGACACGGTCTATGTCGAACCATTCGGGCTGTCGCCGGACACCGAGAAGCTGCTTGCCGGCATGGGCTATCACCTCGATCTCGGCGACCAAACCTGGGGGCAGGCGGCTGGCATCCTGGTCGGTGGCAAGAGCCTGGCACAGATCGAGAAAGGCGGCGGCGCGCGCTACAACGGCGCCATCGACAGCCGCGCTGCCGCCGGTGAGGCGCTGGGATATTGATTGATCAGGTGACCAGCGTGATGGTCGAGGCGATCAGCATCACGGCGGCGATGGCGACGAACAGCGCATAGATGCGCGGCCGGTCGAGCAGCAGCGCATTGCCCGAGATCCACGCCGCCGTGGCGCCGCCAAGCGCGAACAGGAAGCCGTTGCGGTGGCCGAAGGACATGGAGGCGGCCATCAGGCCGCCGATGATCAGCGCGCCGAAGACGATGATGACGGCGACCGCGTATTTCTCGAAATCATTGCCGCCACCCATCGCCGGCCCCATCGCATTGAGATTGGGCAGGTCGTCAGGGTCGAAGGGGCTGGTCGAGCCATATTCGTCTTGACCGAGGGATTCGCGCATCATTCGTTCTCCGCTGGGCGGCAACAAACCATCAACGCCTGCCGAGCGCAACCCGGCAAAACCGCCACGGCGATGCATTCGCCGCCCGGCTGATGCCGGCGTGCCACGGTTCCCCGGTCGGTCTCAACGGCGAAGCGGCGTTGCGGTTCCCACAGCATGATGCCGAAAAGTGTGAAGCGGTTTTCCGACGATATCATGCGCCATCTCTGGCCCTGGTCTACCGGGAAAAGTCGCTGCGCACGATGCCGTGCCGTTGCAGCTTGTCGTAGAAGGTCTTGCGCGGGATACCGAGCGCCTCGATGGTGTGCCGGACGTCGCCGTCATTGCGGCCAAGTGTCTCGCGGATGATCTCGGCCTCGTAGCGATCAAGCCGTTCCGGCAAGGGCACGGAGGTGTCGCGTTCCGTTGCCGCCGGGGAAGGCGATGCGGCAACGTCCTCGAGCCCGAGCACGAAACGTTCGGCGAAATGAGCGAGCTCGCGCACATTGCCCGGCCAGTCATGGTCCCTCAGATGGCGCCGGACCGCGGCGGAGATTGCCGGCACGGCGCGCCTGAAGCGGGCCGCGGCGCGCTCGGCGAAGTATCCGAACAACAACGGCACGTCGTCCCGCCGCTCGCGCAACGGCGGGATCGAAAGGGTCACCACATTGAGCCGGTAATAGAGATCCTCGCGGAAAGCGCCGCGCTGGCTGGCATCGCCGAGATCGACCTTGGCTGCCGCGACCACCCTCAGGTCGACCGGCCGCACCTCATTGGTGCCGAGCGGCGTCACCTCGCGCATTTCCAAGACGCGCAGCATCTGCACCTGTGTCGAGGCCGGCATGCTTTCGATCTCGTCGAGAAACAGCGTGCCGCCGCTCGAATGCTCTATACGGCCGACGCGCTTCTTCTGCGCGCCGGTAAAGGCGCCGGCCTCATGGCCGAACAATTCGCTTTCGATGACCGTCTCCGGCAACGTGCCGCAGTTGAGCGCGACGAAATTGCCCTTGGCGCGGCGGCTCCAGCGGTGCAGCAGGCTCGCCACCACCTCCTTGCCGGAGCCGGTCTCGCCGGTCACCAGCACGTCGACATCGGTGTCGGCGATCTGCCGCAGCGTCCGGCGCAGCCGCTCGATCGCCGGCGTCTGGCCGATCAGCGGCAATCCCTCCTGCGCCTGCTCGGCCGCCTCGCGCAGGGCGCGGTTCTCCATCACCAGGCGGCGTTTTTCCGCCGCGCGCGCGACGCTCTGCGCCAGCCGGTCGGCGGCAAAAGGCTTGGTGATGAAGTCGTAGGCGCCGTCCTTGATCGCCTTGACCGCCATGGCGATGTCGCCGTGGCCGGTGACCAGGATGACGGGGATATCGGGGTCGAGCCGCAGCACGCGGTCGAAAAGCTGCAGGCCGTCGATCTCCGGCATGCGGATATCCGACACCACCACGCCGGCGAAATTCCTGTCGAGCGCTGCCAGCGCTTCCTTCGCCACCGGGTAGGGCGATACCGCAAAGCCGGCTAGCTCCAGTGTCTGCGTTGTCGCCTTGAGAAGATCACTGTCGTCGTCGATCAGGATCACTGGTGCCGGTTCATGTTTCGTCATGCGCCGGCCTTCGACAGATGGATGGTGAAGCGTGTTCCCTGGCCGCTGCTCGAAACCTCGATGCGCCCGCCATAGTCGGCGACGATGTCCTTTGAGATGACGAGGCCGAGCCCGAGGCCTTTTTCCTTGGAGGTGGTGAAGGGCGTGAACAGCGATTTCAGGATCGCAGGCGGGATGCCCAGTCCGTTGTCGGAAACGACCAGCGCCACGTCTTCGGTGGTTTCGGTGGCGAAGACTTCGACCCGCGCGCCATCACGGCCATCGAGCGCCTCAAGCGCGTTCTGGAACAGGTTGATCAGCACCTGCTCCAGCCGCAGCCGGTTTCCCATCACCTTCAGCGCCGGCGGCGGCAGCGTGACCGACAGCGCGTCCAGCCGGCCGGCGAAGCGGCTCCTGAGCAACACCACGGCGCCTTCGATCACGCTGCGCAGCTCAACCGGTTCGGCGGCGGTGCGGCCCTTGCGGGCAAAGGCTTTCAGCTCTTCGGTGATCGAGCCGATGCGCTCGGTCAGCGCGGCGATGGCGCCAAGGTTCTCTTCGGCCGACGCGCTCTGCTTGCGCTCCAGGAAGACGCGCGCATTGTCGGCATAGGCGCGGATCGTCGCCACCGGCTGATTGATCTCATGCGCGACGCCGGCCGCGACCTGGCCAAGCGTGGCAAGCCGGTTGGCCTGCACCAGCTCCTGCTGCATGACCTGCAGCTTGGCCTCGGTGCTGCGATGGTCGGCGATCTCCGCCTGCAGCCTGTCGCGCGCCAGGCTGAGGTCCTGCGTGCGCTCGACGACGCGGCGCTCGAGCTCGGCCCGCGCGGCCTGCTCGGCGGCGATCCGCATCTGCGCGGACTGCCTGCGCCACAACAGATAGGCGGCTAATGCGAGGAGCGGGACAAGGACGCCCAGTGTCAGCAGCCGCATCTCGCGCTGCGCCGCCGCGATCGGCGCTTCGGCCGGAACGAGATAGTCGAGCCGCCACGGCGTCGACGGCACCGCGGTCGACAGCCGCAGATACTCGGCGTCGCTGCCCCCGGGCGTGATGGCATGGACCAGCGCGACATCGGAGCTGAGCGGTTGTGGTTTCGTGACCGGCAACGGCACCAGCGGCGCATCGCCGAATTGCTGGCTGGCGCGAATACCGGCGAGCATCGGCCGGCTGAGCGGCTCTGTCGTCAGGAAGCGCCAGGAGGGCACACTGGTGATTAGCACCACGCCATGCGCGTCGCTGACATAGGCCGGGCGGTTGGCCTCGTGCCAGTCGGCCTCGAGTTGGTCGAACTCCATCTTGACCACGACGACGCCGAGCGGCCCCGAGGCGCCGTCGACACGGCGCGAGATGTAAAGGCCCGGACGCTTGCTGACATTGCCGAGCGCGAAATATTCGGCCGTGCCGGACTGCATCGCGCCCGAGAAGTAGGCACGAAAGCCGTAGTCGTTGCCGACGAAGCTCACCGGCTCGCGCCAATTGCTTGATGCGATCGCCAAGCCGTCCGTGCCGGTGACATAGAGCACCGAGGCCTTGGTGCCGGACACCAGCCCTTCGAGCTTGCGGTTGAGCACATCGATCGCGGCAGGGCTGCGCTCGCTCAACGCGTCATGCACCTGCTGGTCCTCCGACAAAAGCAGCGGCAGCGCGCGCGGATTTTCCAATACAGCGCGCAACAGCGCGACCTTGAGGTTGGCGTCTGTGCGCCCTTGCGTGGCTAGAGCCTCGATCTCGGTCGAACGGCCGTAGAGGCCGGCGCCGTAAAGCGCCGCGAGCACGATCAGCAGCGCCACCGCCGCGAACAGCAGCCAGGCGCGACGCGCCCGCCCGGCAAGGAGTTCGGGCGTGGCAGCAAGGACAGCGGCAGGGCGTTGCAGCATGCCGCATCTGTGCATGATTTCGCACAAAGCGCAAATCGATCTATGCGGATAACCGCACGAGGGTTCTCCGAGGCCGCATGTCGCAGAATCGAAAAATCAAACAAAATCAACAAAGAGAGACACCCGGCACCATCTGGCACGCGCATTGCAGATGCTTCCGCAGCAGCCGCGAGGCTGTGGAGGTCAACAGCCCCCTGGGAGGTCGAGCGTTTCGATCGGGGGCCGAACGGAGGATATCATGCAGACAGCAATCGCTGCCGCCGAACCGCGCGGCAAGGTTCCCTTTTACCGACATCTCTATGTCCAGGTCCTGGTGGCGATCGCCGCCGGCATCCTGCTTGGCCATTTCTATCCCGACCTGGGCGCCTCGCTGAAGCCGCTTGGCGACGCCTTCATCAAGCAGGTCAAGATGGTCATCGCGCCGGTGATCTTCCTCACCGTGGCGACCGGCATCGCCGGCGTTTCCGACCTGCACAAGGTCGGCCGCGTCGCGGGCAAGGCGATGATCTATTTCCTCGTCTTCTCGACGCTGGCGCTCATCGTCGGCCTCGTCGTATCGAACGTCATCCAGCCCGGCGCCGGCATGCACATCAACCCCGCGACCCTCGACCCATCGAAAGTGGCGACCTTCACCGAGAAGGCGCATGACACGACGATCGTCGGCTTCCTGATGAACATCATTCCGGACACCATCACCGGCGCCTTCGCCCAGGGCGACATCCTGCAGGTGCTGTTCTTCTCGGTGCTGTTCGGCATCGCGCTGGCGATGGTTGGCGAACGTGGCCGCCCGGTCGTCGATTTCCTGCAGGCGCTGACCGCGCCGGTCTTCCGCCTCGTCGCCATACTGATGAAGGCCGCCCCGATCGGCGCTTTCGGCGCCATGGCCTTCACCGTCGGCAAATACGGCATCGGCGCGATCGCCAACCTCGCCTTCCTGATCGGCACTTTCTATCTGACGTCGCTGCTCTTCGTGCTCGTCGTGCTCGGCGCTGTGGCATGGTATAACGGCTTCTCCATCCTGGCGCTGATCCGCTATATCAAGGAGGAATTGCTCCTGGTGCTCGGCACCTCGTCCTCCGAGGCGGCGCTGCCCGGCCTGATGGCCAAGATGGAGCGCGCCGGCTGCAACCGCTCGGTGGTCGGCCTGGTCATCCCGACCGGCTACTCCTTCAACCTCGACGGCACCAACATCTATATGACGCTTGCAGCGCTGTTCATCGCCCAGGCGACCGACACGCCGCTCACCTTCGGCGACCAGATACTGCTTCTGCTGGTCGCCATGCTGAGCTCTAAGGGAGCCGCCGGCATCACCGGCGCCGGCTTCATCACTTTGGCCGCGACGCTCTCGGTCGTGCCCTCGGTGCCGGTCGCCGGCATGGCGCTGATCCTCGGCGTCGACCGCTTCATGTCGGAATGCCGCGCGCTCACCAACTTTGTCGGCAACGCGGTCGCGACCATCGTCGTGGCCCGCTGGGAAGGCGAGCTCGACCAGAAGCAATTCGCCGCCGCCATGGCCGGCCAGTTGCCGGAAGAGGCAGACCTTGCGCTCTCGGGCGGCCTGCAGCCCGCCTAGCCGACCAGCATCCTCCCGATGCCAGCAGGCCGCGGCAATCGCCGCGGCCTGTTCTTTTTGTCGGCTGCCGCATAGGGTGGCGCGGCGCGGCACTCCTGCCGGTGCATTCCCGTTGCATTCAGGGGCGGTCGATGAGCAGTGCGTTTCCCGAGATCTATGTCGTTCGCCATGGCGAGACGGAGTGGAGCGCATCGGGCAGGCACACCGGCCGCACCGATATCCCCTTGACCGCCAAGGGCGAAGAGGCCGCGCGCGGCCTCTCCGATCGGCTCAAGGGGCTGACGTTCCAGGCGGTCTGGTCAAGCCCCTCGCAGCGCGCTTTCGACACCTGCCGGCTCGCCGGCTTCGGCGAGCGCGCGGTGAAGAAATCCGACCTGCAGGAATGGGACTACGGCGCTTATGAAGGCGTGACGACCAAGGAGATAACGTCCAAGAGACCCGGCTGGCAATTGTTCCGCGACGGCTGTCCGGGCGGCGAGACGGCGGCCGATGTCGGCGCACGCGCCGATGCCATCATCGCCGGGCTGCGCGCGATTGCCGGCAATGTGCTCATCTTCTCCAGCTCGCATTTCCTGCGTGTCCTCGCATCGCGCTGGGTCGGCCTACCGCCGGAAGGCGGCGAGCACTTCGTGCTCGATACCGCCAGCCTCAGCATCCTGGGCTACGAGCACGACCTGACGGAGCCGGTCATCCGGAGGTGGAACCAGAAGTAGCCGCAGCTCGATAGCAGCTCAGGCGTCTCTGGAGATTAGGCGAAACCCCTCAGCCTCGTCATTCCAGGGCGGAGCAAGGAGCGAAGCGACGCGGCGCAGACCCTAGAATCCATTCCGTTACCAATGAGCGTTGCCGCGGTGCAGAGCGACCCCTGTCTTGCACCGCCTTTACCCTTTGCGCCAGGTTACGGAATGGATCCTCGGGTCTGCGCGTCCGCTTCGCTCCCGCTCCGCCCGTGGATGACGAAGCTGAGGCGTTTCGGCTAGACTCTGACCATCGCCAGCTCCTCGGCCGTCAAATGCCGCGCCTTACCCTTGGCAAGTTCGCCAAGCTGCAGCCGCCCGATCGCCACCCTGACCAGCCTCAGCACCTCGATGTCGAAAGCGGCGAGCAGCCTGCGGATGTGCCGGTTACGTCCTTCGTCGAGCACGATCTCCAGCCAGGCTGTCCGCCCGCCGCTGCGCAACAGCGCGATCGAACTTGCCGTGAGCAACTCGCCGTCGACGACGGCGCCCTGACGAAAGCGCTCCAGCATTTCCTCGTCGGGCGCGGCCGCGATCTGCACGTGATAGGTCTTGGCGACATGCGAGGCGGGGTCGAGCAGTCCGTTCGCCCAGCGCGTGTCGTTGCTCATCAAAAGCAGCCCTTCGCTCGCCTTGTCGAGCCGGCCGACGGGCGACACGAAGGGCAGGTCGAGATCGGCAAGGCAATCATAGACGGTGCCGCGGCCTTCCGGGTCGTCGCGGGTGGTGACCAGGCCGCGCGGCTTGTTGACCATCAGATAGACCTTGCGCTCGGCAATGACGCGCTCGCCGTCGACGGTGATGCGGTCGCCGTCGGGATCGATGCGCAGCAAGGCATCGCGCATCGTCTTGCCATTGACCTGCACGCGGCCCTCGACGACGAGACGCTCGGCCTGCGTGCGCGAGCAGAAGCCAAGCTTGGAGAGCGCTCGGGCGAGACTGACCTTTGCGGTTGCGGATCGTCTGTCGGGTTGGCGTGCCACTATCTCTGTCTTCGAACATCTCAAAACGCCGCAACCGATGCCACGCCTGGCGAGATGGGCGCAAGCGGCTCCGTCACCTACTTCGGGTCGTCCAACGTCACTCGTGCGGCGCGCTCAATCGCCGGTAGGAGACGCCGTCGAATGTTGCCGTCACGAAGCTGTTGACCGACATCTTGCGCTTGCGCCCGTCGCTGCAGGCATAGAGCGGCCAGCCGGCTTCGCTGCACTCGCTGGCCACGCAGATCCGACCCACGCAGTTGCCGACGGTCAGCCGGAAGCCGCCCTTGCCGGCAAAACCCTGCAGCAGGCTGCCGTCCGCCGAGCGCCATGTCCGCTGCTGGAATTCAGGCCGCAGCTGAAGAGGTTCGAGCGGGGCGGCGAGGTTGGCGGTGCCGATAACTCCGGCGAGCAGCAGGCGATAGCGCGCCATTCCGGTCGTATAGGCGGTCACGAGGTCGGATTCGCCCGAGTAAGTCGTTGCAAGCTCGGAGCCATCGAGCAGGTGAGACGCCTGCCCGCCCGCCTCTGTCGGTCCCGCCAGGGCAACCAGGGCAACAAGGGCCAGGCAAGCGCGTGACATCTCGATTTCCAGCAGCCATGCATATCCCGGCGTGCCAGCGCCCCCGGCTGCCTGCCTTACCATCTCGCCGATTGGCCTCCGGCGCAAGATCAGCCGTGGCCTCCCATCCGCGCCAGGCATCGGGCCTGGTCGCGGGGCCGACCAAGCTCTTCGTAGCGGCCGGCCGCCTCCTCGAAGGCGGCGAGCGCGCGCACTTCCTTGTCCTGTGCCCGCCGCTGCACGCCCCGCGCCTCCCAAAGCGCTGCCGCCCAAGGGCCGCCTTGCCACATGCCGGCGATGCGTTCGGCGTCGTTCAGGCGGCGGTCGACCTGTTCCAATTCGCCCGCCTCGGCAAGCGCGATCGCAGAGGCGGTGCGCAACGCCATCGAGCATGGCTGGCAGGCGCCCGGCGTCAACAGCCTGTCGCCCGCGAGGATCTCCTCGGCGACCATTTTCGGCGTCGATGCCGTCCGCACCGCCAGCGCCTGCATGCGCATGATGAGATGCGGCGAAAGCCAGGAACGTTCGGCATCGGTGAGGCCGCGCTGGATCAGGCGACTGGCTCGCCATTTCTGGCCGCGCTCCAGGGCGATCTCGGCCAGCCGCTCGATCGCCAGCACACGGCCGGCAACCGCGTCCGACTCGAGGAGCAGCCGCTCGGCTTCAGTAAGGAATTGCTCGGCTTTGTCGAGCTCGCCCGAAAACAACGCCGCTTCGCCGAGGAGCAGGCAGGCGAGACCGCGTCCGGCGCTCGATTCCGCGTCCTCGGCCACCGCGAGCAGTTCCTCGGCCAGCCCGGCGACTTCGGCATGGCCTTTGGCGCTGCACAGACAGAACTCGGACAGGCACAGATGTCCATCGAAGACATGTTGCACGAAGGCCGGCTTGGCGCGGACCCATTCGATGAATTCGGACCGGAACAGCTGCGGCCATCGCGCCTGCATCATCGAGGCAAGTCCCAGCAGCGCGCTCGCCTCGCCGACCTCGCGCGGCAAATCGGCGCCCAGCGCCAGATCGCGTGTCTGCCGCGCGATCTCGCTCGCCCTGTCGAACTCGCCGCTCTGCAGGTGCACCAGGCCCCAGGCAAGCGAGGTGCGGATGCGCTCCGAGGGGCTGACTGTCTCCGTGCCTGATAGCGTCAGCGCCTTCTCGTAGAGCGCGATGGTCGCGGCGCTCGGCCCGACGCCGAGCTCGGCATGCAGGTTGTCGCGAAGCTGGTTGAACTGGCGGATCGCCTCGACGCGGTTGCCGGCATCGAGCGCCGCCTGCATCAGCGCGCATTGCGCCTGCTCGTCGGCCGGGTCGAGCGCGATGAGCCGCTGCCACAAGCCGCCGGCGCGCAACAGGTCGCTGTAGCGTTGCTGTATCTGCGCGCGGGGGGTGTCGAGCCATTCGACGAAAAGGTCGTCGGGCAAGAGCCTGCCGCCATAGAGGTCGGCCGCATGTTCGAAAGCGCTTTTGTCGCCGCCCCGGAGCGCCGCTTTTGCGGCCGCCTCGAAGTTTTCGATATCGATGTCGAGCTCCGCATCGGGTGCGAGCGCGATGATGTCGTTGCCGATCTCGATTAGTTCATGGGCGCCAAGCGCGCGGCGCGCGAAATGGACGGCTTTGCGGAGGCTGCCGCCGGCCGCTTCCGGGTCGGCGTCGGGCCAGAAAGTCTCCATCACCTGCTCGCGGTGCATGCGATGCGCGGGCCTCAGCGCGAGCAGCTTGACCAGCGCGGCGGCGCGTTCGCGTCGCCAGTCGGCCCCTGGTATCGCCCGGCCGTCGACACTGACGGCGAAGCGGCCGAGCAGATGGATCGAAACGCGCATCAAAGCACCATCCGGAAGAAGGAGAGCCGGCGCCGAAGCCATCACCAGCCGGCGGTGGTCGGGGAACGCTGGCGGAACATAGATTTCCTAATATGCCTTCGCAATCAAAATCCAACCGAAAGGGAATGACCATGTCACTCCGTATCGCAGACATCGCCCCCGACTTCACCGCCGACACCACGCAAGGTCCGATCTCCTTCCACGAGTGGCTGGGCAAGGACTGGGGCATCCTGTTCTCGCATCCTAAGGACTACACGCCGGTCTGCACCACCGAGCTCGGTTACATGGCGCGCCTCAAGCCCGAATTCAACAAGCGCGGCGTCAAGGTCATCGGCCTGTCCGTCGACCCGGTCGAGAAGCATGCCGGCTGGGCGAAGGACATCGCCGAGACGCAAGGCATGGCGCCGAACTTCCCGATGATCGGCGACCCGACGCTCGCCGTCTCGCAGCTCTACGACATGCTTCCGGCGTCGGCGGGCAACAGCGCCGACGGCCGCACCGCCGCCGACAATCAGACGGTTCGCAATGTCTACGTCATCGGCCCCGACAAGAAGATCAAGCTCGTCATATCCTACCCGATGACGACGGGCCGCAACTTCGACGAGGTGCTGCGCGTCGTCGACTCCCTGCAACTGACGGCCAAGCATCGCCTGGCGACTCCGGTGAACTGGAAGCCCGGCGACGACATCATCATCGCCGGTTCGGTGTCGAACGATGAAGCAAAGCAGCTCTATCCGCAGGGCTGGAAGGAACCGAAACCCTATATCCGCATCGTGTCGCAGCCTGTGCTGACCTGACAGGTCAGGCATCGGGATCTGAGGCGACGGGCATCGGCGGCGAGGACGTGAGAGACACATCCCCGCCGCCCCACAACCGAAAGACAGTGAGCAAATTCAAATCCGGCGCTTCTGCATAGCGCCAAGACGTGGGGAACCGAGATGAGCACTGCAAACAAACCGCGCATCGTCGTCCTGGGAGCGGGCTTTGGCGGCCTGGAACTGACGACGCTGCTGTCCGAGGCAATGGGCGACGGCATCGATGTCACGCTCATCGACAAGAGCGACGCCTTCGTGTTCGGCTTTTCGAAACTCGACGTCATGTTCGGCCTGAAGGCGGCGGAGGCGGTCCGCTTGCCCTACAACCGTTACGCCAAGCCCGGCGTGAAATTGCTGAGGCGCACCATCACCGCGATCGATCCAGAAAGGCGCCGTGTCACCACCGACGACGGTGTCTACGATGCCGATTACCTGATTGTCGCGCTTGGCGCTGAATATGATTTCGACGCTACGCCTGGGCTGTCGGGCACCAACGAGTTCTATTCGGTTGCCGGCGCGGATCGGCTGCGCGGCGTGTTGCCGGGCTTCAAGAAAGGCAGGGCGATGGTCGGCGTCTGCGGCGCGCCCTACAAATGCCCGCCGGCCCCGAGCGAATGCGTGTTGATGCTGCATGACTATCTGGTGCGGCAAGGCGTGCGCGAGGCCTGTGAGATATCGCTGGTGCTCCCGCTCGGCAGCCCGGTGCCGCCGTCGCCCGATACCTCGAAGGCGCTGCTTGCGGCTTTCGCCGAGCGCGGAATCAAGTTCATTCCCAGCCGTCGCGTCGCCTCGGTCGACAATAGCCGAAACGTGGCGGTGCTCGACGACGGCACCGAAATGCCGTTCGACCTTTTCCTCGGCGTCCCCAAACATCGCGTGCCGCCGGTCGTGCTGGAAAGCGGCATGTCGGAGAACGGCTGGATCCCGGTCAACCCGCGCACGCTCGAGACGAAATACCGGAATGTCTACGCGGTCGGTGACGGCGCCAACACCGGGACGCCCAAGGCCGGCGTCTTCGCCGAAGGTGCCGCGCGCGCCGTTGCCTCAGCACTCGTCGCCAAGCTGCGTGGCAGCGGAAACGGCACGCTCTATGACGGCTTCGGCACCTGTTACATCGAATTCGGTGGCGGCCGCGTCGGCAAGGTCGAGGTCGATTTCTTTTCTGGCCCCGCGCCGACAGGCAACTACTATGAGCCTTCGGTGGCGTTGCGTGCCGACAAGGAAAAGTTCGGCTCGAGTCGACGGTCGCGCTGGTTCGGCTCGTAAGCCTGTGACAACCGCAGTGATGGGCGAGGACGCCGCCGCCAGACGGCGGCGCACCGGCAAATCCGGAGGCGGTCTGTCAGCTGCCCTCAGCCGTTTGCTGCCGACGGTAGCTCGAACAAGGTGGCGCCGTTCTCGCGCCCTCGGTCGACATAACCGATCACGCGGAACCATTTCGCGACGTCGGGCCTGTTCAGCCAACTGCGCGAATGGACGGGAAGGTTGCCGGCCAGCGCCTGGACATGGCGGATGTGGCGCTTGCAGAAGCGGACAGTCGTGGCGTTGAAGAAATCCTCCCGCGCGGCAAAGAGCGTGTCGGCGGCGTCCGCGTGCTCATGCCAGGCGATGATCGCCACCGTCCTGTCGTCCTGCACGAGCGCATGCGCCCGGCCTTCCTTCAGGTTCATCATCAGATTGTCATAGGCGCATTTGCTGTCCTTGCCGGCCGCCACATATTCGTCCGACATTCGCTTGGACAGGCCGCGGAAAACATCTTCCAGGTCTCCGACCGTCGCCGCGCGTGCTCTCATTTCTCCTCCTGACAGCCCGCTAGCAGTTTGCCCCAAGGAGCAGGGATCACCAAGAAAACCAAATTCCCGATCCGGGGTGTACGCGCAATCTTGTTCCACACGGAAGTGCCGGACCGCTGATCACGCTCGCATATCAGCGTTGGCTTGAGATCGCTTTTCCGCTGTCTGATCCCGGCGGCGGCTGCGTGCACGTTCGCAATACGGACATCTGGCTGGGCGGCCGATCTTGCCGCTGGCCTCACGCTGACGACGACGGCGAGAGAAAGCGTATCGTTGAATTCATTGCAGCCCTGCCGTAAAAGGCGCAAGTTCTCGATGGCCTGCAAGGTCTGGCTGCAGCGTTAGGGGTATGCATTGACGTCGAGCAGGCCGATCCTGGTCACCGGCGCAGCCGGCTTCATAGGTTTTCACCTTTGCCAGAGGCTGCTTGCCGAAGGCCGACCGGTTGTCGGCCTCGATTCCATGAATGAGTATTACGACGTCACCTTGAAGCAGGCGCGGCTCGAGCGGCTGAAGGCGTTCCCAGACTTTCATTTCGAGCATGTCGATCTCGCCGACCGCGATGGCATCTCGGGGGTCTTTGTGTCGGTCGCGCCGCAGATCGTCGTCAACCTCGCCGCGCAGGCGGGCGTCCGCTACTCGCTGGTCAATCCGCACGTCTATGCGCAAAGCAATCTCAACGGCTTCCTCAACATCCTGGAGGGATGCCGGCAGGCCTCGGTCGGCCACCTCGTCTATGCATCGTCAAGCTCGATCTATGGCGGCAGCACGCGCATGCCGTTCTCGGTGCATGATTCCGCCGAGCATCCCCTCAGCCTCTATGCCGCCAGCAAGAAGGCAAACGAGCTGATGGCCCACACCTACAGCCATCTGTTCGGGCTCCCAACGACGGGCCTGCGCTTCTTCACCGTCTACGGTCCGTGGGGACGGCCCGACATGGCCTTGTTCATCTTCACCAAGGCCATCCTCGCCGGCCAGCCGATCGATGTCTTCAACCATGGCAACATGCAGCGGGATTTCACCTACATCGACGACATCGTTGAGGGAGTGGCCCGCGTCATGCAGCATCCAGCGACGCCCAATCCCGATTGGACAAGCGCTGCGCCGGACCCCGCGACGAGCACCGCGCCGTTCAGGATCCATAACATCGGCGACAGCTCGCCCGTCGAGCTCAGCCGGCTGATCGACGTTCTGGAAGACGCTCTCGGGCGCAAGGCAATCCGCAACCTGATGCCGCTGCAGCCGGGCGATGTGCCTGCGACTTATGCCGACGTCGCCTCGCTCGAGGCGGTGATCGGCTTCAAGCCCAGGATCCCGATCGAGATCGGCGTCCCGCGTTTCGTGGAATGGTATCGGGATTTCTATCAGGTCTGATTGCAGGTCAGAGCAATTCCAGGAAAAGTGTGAGCGGTTGAGTTCGGCGCCTTCGCCGTAACCTTCCGTCTGGATTGCGTCAAAAACAAAGGGATAGAGCGTCGACCACCGAGCTCGCCGCTCGTTCAGTCGGCCCGGCGTGCCTGCCTGTCGATCCAAAGCGCGATCAGCGTGCAGGCGGCGCCCGAAAGCAGGTAGGCGCCGGCGGCGATGAGGCCGAAATTGCCGGCCAGGAGCAGCGCCGCGAGCGGCGCGAAGCCGGCGCCGAACATCCAGGCCAGGTCCGATGTCACCGCCGAGCCGGTATAGCGGTGCTGGCGCGAGAAGCTCGATGCGACGACGCCCGAGGATTGCCCGAAGCTCAAGCCCAGCAGGATGAAGCCGAGCACCATGAACACCGTCTCGCCAACGGTGCCGCCGTTGAGAAGTTGTGGGGCAAAGCCGCTGAAGGCTGCGATGGCGACGGCGCCGCCGCCGAGCAGGGCGCGGCGTCCGACACGGTCGGCCAGCGGACCCGATGCAACGATCGCCGCGATCCCGAACAACGCGCTCACCGCTTCGATGACCAGGAAACGTTCCGGACCCTCATTGGTGAACAGGAACACCCAGGACAGCGGGAACACCGTCACCATATGGAACAGGGCGAAGCTCGCCAGCGGCGCAAAGGCGCCGACGACGACGTTGCGTCCTTCCGTCCGAACCATCTCCCTGATGCGCGTCGGCTGCAGATCGCCGCTCTCGTAGAGTTTCGAGAATTCGGGCGTGACCACGATGCGCAGCCTGGCAAACAGCGCCACGACGTTGATGGCGAAGGCGACGAAGAAGGGATAGCGCCAGCCCCAGGCGAAGAAGTCGTCGGCCGAGAGGTTGGCGACGAAGAAGGCAAATAGCGAGCTTGCCACGATGAGTCCGATCGGCGCGCCGAGCTGCGGGATCATCGCATAGATGCCGCGCCGGTTCTGCGGCGCATTCAGCGCCAGGAGGGAGGGCAGTCCGTCCCATGTCCCGCCGAGCGCCAGGCCCTGCAGGAAGCGGGTGAGCGCCAGCAGCCAGGCGGCGACCGCGCCGACATCCTCATAGGAGGGCAGGAACGCCATGGCGACCGTCGAGGTGCCGAGCAGGAACAGCGCGATCGTCAGCTTGGCGCCGCGGCCATAGGCGCGGTCGATCGCCATGAACAGCACCGTGCCGAACGGCCGCGCGATGAAGGCCAGCGCGAAGATGGCGAAGGAGTAGAGCGTTCCGACCAGCGGGTCGTGCGTTGGGAACACAAGCTTGGGGAACACGATCACGGAAGCGATCGCATAGACGAAGAAATCGAAGAATTCCGACGTCCTGCCGATGATCACGCCGACCGCGATATCGCCCGCGCTGACCTGGCCGTGATGCGAGCCGATCAGTCTGCTGTCCGTTTCGGAAGTCGAAGTTTCAGCCATCGTTTCCGTCGAGCTAAAGTTCGGAACGCGATTGTCGTCGTCCCGATCCGATGTTGTCGTCATCCCATTATGCGTGCACACTTTCGCGAAAGCCATACCGGCTGGGCATTGGACAAATTGTCCAATGTCGTCGCCGTGCCTGCGGCAGTAGCCGTTGGTCCATATCGCATCGCAACCTGCACAGATCCTGCTGCAGGGCCATCGAGGGCAGCGTTTGATGAGACGATCCGGAGCCTTGCTTCTTTTTCCGCTCGCCGTGCTGCTGAGCGGCTGCGATCTGGTCGTGCTGGCGCCCGCGGGCGACGTGGCAGTGCAGCAGCGCGACCTGCTCGTTGTCTCGACCCTGCTGATGCTGCTCATCATCCTGCCGGTCATGGCGCTGACCGTGCTGTTCGCCTGGCGCTACCGGCAATCCAGCACCACGGCGATCTACACGCCGGACTGGGACCATTCGACCAAGCTGGAGCTGGTGATCTGGGCGGCACCCCTGCTCGTCATCATCTGCCTCGGCGCGCTAACCTGGCTCGGCTCCCATCTGCTCGATCCCTACCGGCGCATCGACCGGATCGAACCAGGACAGCCGGTCACCCAGAACCACAAGCCGCTCAGGGTCGACGTCGTCGCGCTGGATTGGAAATGGCTCTTCATCTATCCGGATTACGGCATTGCCTCCGTCAACGAGCTGGCGGCGCCGGTCAACCAGCCGATCGACTTTCGCATCACCTCCTCGACGGTGATGAACTCCTTCTACATTCCGGCCCTTGCCGGGCAGATCTACGCCATGCCCGCCATGGAGACGAAGTTGCACGCGGTCATCAACCGTCCGGGCACCTATTCCGGCTTCTCGGCCAACTACAGCGGCGCCGGCTTCTCCGGCATGCGCTTTGCGTTCCACGGGCTCTCCGATCAGGCCTTCGGCGAGTGGGTGGCGCAGACCAAGGGCGCGCAGGCCATTCTTAGCCGCGAGACCTATCTCGATCTCGAGCGTCCGAGCGAGAACGAGCCGGTCCGCCACTATGCCTCCGTCGATCCCGACCTCTATGGCGCGATCCTCAATCTGTGCGTCGAGCGCGGCAAGATGTGCATGAACGAGATGATGTCGATCGACGCCAAGGGCGGCCTTGGGCTGGCCGGCGTGCGCAACACCTTGCCGCTGCAATATGACAAGCTTGCCCGGCGCGGCGCGGTGTTCGGCAACGATCCGTCCTATGTCGCCAGCATCTGCACGGCGGAGGAAGCGGCCGCCGCCTCGCGCGCGGCCCGCGATGCCGGCGCGAAATATTGGCCCGTGCGCGATCTTTCCCCGCTGCGCGGGGCAGGGCTGCTCAGTCCAGGGGCAGGCATTCGCCGCGCCGACGCCGAGACGCCGTCGCTCGGCCTGCTGCGCTTCGAATTGTGAGGGATGGCGGATGCCTGAGACGCTGACCAAATTCATCTTCGGCCGCCTCACTTTGGAGTCGCTGCCGCTGCACGAGCCGATCGTCGTCGTCACCTTCATCGTCGTGGCGTTGGGCGGCCTCGCGGTGCTCGGCGCGGTCACCTATTTCAAGCTTTGGGGCTATCTGTGGCGCGAGTGGTTCACCAGCGTCGACCACAAGAAGATCGGCATCATGTACATGGCGCTCGGCCTCGTCATGCTGCTGCGCGGCTTCTCGGACGCCATCATGATGCGCCTGCAGCAGGCCATCGCCTTCAACGGTTCCGAGGGTTATCTCAACGCTCATCACTACGACCAGATCTTCACCGCCCATGGCGTGATCATGATCTTCTTCGTGGCGATGCCTTTTGTCACCGGGCTGATGAACTTCGTCGTGCCGCTGCAGATCGGCGCGCGCGACGTCTCGTTCCCTTTCCTCAACAATTTCAGCTTCTGGATGACGGTCGGCGGCGCCATCCTGGTCATGGCCTCGCTGTTCGTCGGCGAGTTCGCCCGCACCGGCTGGCTGGCCTATCCGCCGCTCTCCGGCATCAATTACAGTCCCGACGTCGGCGTCGATTACTACATCTGGGCGCTGCAGGTGGCCGGTGTCGGCACGACCCTGTCCGGCATCAATCTGATCTGCACGATCATCAAGATGCGCGCCCCCGGCATGACCATGATGCGCATGCCGGTCTTCACCTGGACCTCGCTCTGCACCAACGTGCTGATCGTGGCGTCCTTCCCGGTGCTGACGGCGGTGCTGATATTGCTCGCGCTTGACCGCTATGTCGGCACCAACTTCTTCACCAACGACTTCGGCGGCAACCCGATGATGTATGTGAACCTCATCTGGATATGGGGCCACCCGGAGGTCTACATCCTTATCCTGCCGCTGTTCGGCGTCTTCTCCGAGGTCACCTCGACCTTCTCCGGCAAGCGCCTGTTCGGCTACACCTCGATGGTCTACGCCACGATAGTCATCACCATCCTGTCCTATCTCGTCTGGCTGCACCACTTCTTCACCATGGGCTCCGGCGCCAGCGTCAATTCCTTCTTCGGCATCACCACGATGATCATCTCGATCCCGACCGGGGCGAAGATATTCAACTGGCTGTTCACCATGTATCGCGGCCGCATCCGCTTCGAATTGCCGATGATGTGGACGGTGGCCTTCATGCTCACCTTCGTCGTCGGCGGCATGACCGGCGTGCTGCTTGCCGTGCCGCCCGCCGACTTCGTGCTGCACAACAGCCTGTTCCTGATCGCGCATTTCCATAACGTCATCATCGGCGGCGTGCTCTTCGGCCTGTTCGCCGGCATCGCCTACTGGTGGCCCAAGGCCTTCGGCTTCAGGCTCGATCCGTTCTGGGGCAAGGTCTCGTTCTGGTGCTGGGTGCTCGGCTTCTGGCTCGCCTTCATGCCGCTCTATATTCTCGGCCTGATGGGCGTGACCCGCCGCATGCGCGTGTTCGACGATCCCTCGCTGCAGATCTGGTTCGTGATCGCCGCTTTCGGCGCCGTGCTGATCGCCTGCGGCATCGCCGCCTTCCTGGTCCAGATATTCGTCTCCATCCGCAAGCGCGAAGCGCTGGCCGATCACACCGGCGATCCGTGGGACGGCCGCACCCTCGAATGGTCGACCTCCTCGCCGCCGCCGGCCTACAACTTCGCCTTCACGCCGGTCATTCGCGACAACGACGCTTGGTTCGACATGAAGAAGGCCGGCTACCGGCGCCCGCTGTCCGGCTTCAAGCCGATCCACATGCCTCGCAACACCGGCACCGGAGTCGTCCTGGCGGTGTTCAGCGTCGCGCTCGGCTTCGGCCTGATCTGGTACATATGGTGGCTGGCGGCGCTGAGCTTCGTCTGCCTCATCGCAACCGCAATCGGCCACACCTTCAACTACCACCGCGACTTCGACATTCCGGCGGCAGAGGTCGCGCAAACGGAAGAGGCGAGAACGACGCTCCTCGCCGCCCAGGGCTAGGAATTGAGCATGGCATCGAGCGCGATCACGGCCGGCGCGGAACCGGTCTTCCACCTGGAAGAAGAGCACGAGCACGCCGAAGGCGGCAGTACCATGCTCGGCTTCTGGCTCTACTTGATGAGCGACTGCCTGATCTTCGCCATGCTGTTCGCGGCCTACGGCGTGCTCGGCGGCAATTACGCGGCGGGTCCGGCGCCGAAGGATCTGTTCGATCTTGGCCTGGTGGCGGTCAACACAACCATGCTGCTCCTGTCCTCGATCACCTATGGCTTTGCCATGCTGACCATGGACAAGGGCCGCGTCGGCGCGACGCAAGCCTGGCTCGTGGTGACCATCCTGTTCGGCCTGGCGTTCCTCTCCATCGAGCTATCCGAATTCGCGCACATGATCCATGAAGGCGCGACGCCGCAGCGCAGCGCCTTCCTGTCGTCCTTCTTCACCCTGGTCGGCACGCATGGCCTGCACGTGACCTTCGGCATCGTCTGGATGGTGACGCTGATGGTGCAGGTGGCGCGACACGGCCTCATCGAGGCCAACCGCCGCCGGCTGATGTGCCTTTCGATCTTCTGGCACTTCCTCGACGTCGTCTGGATCGGCGTCTTCACCTTCGTCTACCTGATGGGGATGCTCAGATGAGCGCTCATGATCATGCCGATCGCGACCACACCCATGGCGGCGCCGCGCACGGGTCGCTGAAGGGCTACCTGATCGGCTTCGTCCTGTCGGTGATCCTCACCGCCATCCCGTTCTGGATGGTCATGACCGGCGCCATGGACAACAAGCAGGCCGCGGCCATCATCATCATGGCCTTCGCGGTGGTGCAGATCGTGGTGCACATGGTCTTCTTCCTGCATATGACCCCTGCGTCGGAAGGCGGATGGTCGATGCTGGCGCTCATCTTCACGGTGATTCTCGTCGTCATCGTGCTGAGCGGCTCGCTCTGGGTGATGTACCACCTCAACGCCAACATGATGCCCGGGCTCCACGAGATGCGGGAGATGCCATGAGCACCATTTCGGGCGTGGGCGTGTGGCGCGCGGGGAGGGCCAAAGCCGAGGCAAAGGACATGACCGGCTCTCATGCGGCCTCGAAGGGGTCCACGTCGCGATTCTTGGCTGTGGCGCTTGGGCTTCTCGGCGTTCTGATGTTTCTCGGGCTCGGCGTCTGGCA
The DNA here is from genome assembly GCF_006440615.1 of Mesorhizobium sp. B2-6-2. Lineage (NCBI taxonomy): Bacteria > Pseudomonadati > Pseudomonadota > Alphaproteobacteria > Hyphomicrobiales > Phyllobacteriaceae > Mesorhizobium > Mesorhizobium sp. B2-6-2. The sequence goes on from NZ_VFUG01000001.1 coordinate 913,478, forward strand.
GCTGGAAAGACGGGTCTGGAAGCTCGACCTGATCGCCCGCGTCGACCACCGCATCCATGCTCCCGTCGTCGATGCGCCCGGTCCGCAGGACTGGAGCGGGTTCAGCGCGCCGGATCATGAATATCGCCATGTGCGGCTGGCCGGGCGCTTGCAGGGCGGCGCCAACACGCTGGTGCAGGCGGTGACCGAGCTTGGCGGCGGCTATTGGGTGCTGACGCCGATGCGCGACGACCGCGGTTTCACGGTCCTCGTCAACCGCGGCTTCATCCCGCAGGAGCGCAAGGTGGAATTCGAGCGGGAGAATGCCGCGCTCGCCGCGCCGGCGACGGTCGACGGGCTGCTGCGCATCAGCGAGCCCGGCGGCGGTTTCCTGCGCAGCAACGATCCCGCAGCCGACCGCTGGTATTCGCGCGACGTCACGGCAATCGCCAAGGCGCGCGGCCTGGCGGACGTCGCGCCCTATTTCATCGATGCCGAGGCATCCGGCGCTGCTGGCTGGCCGCGCGGCGGGCTCACCGTCGTCACCTTCCGCAACAGCCATCTCGTCTATGCTTTGACCTGGTTTGCCCTGGCAGGGATGCTGGCGATGGCGCTCGCCAGGCAGGTCCTCGCCGGCCGCCGGAACTGGGATGCAGCGTGATGAATATCGCGTGGCCCTATCACGACAAGCCGTTCCTGACGCTTCCTCCGACTGGGCTGGGAGGCGCCGCCTCGGACGCCGACGTCACGAACAGGAAGAACCTGCTCCTGCTCGTCCAGCTGCGCTGGCTGGCGGTGGCGGGGCAGGTGCTGACCATCCTGGTCACGCAATACTGGTTCGCCATCCCGCTGCCGCTCGCCGAGATGGCCGGCGTGGTGCTCTTCCTGGTCGGCCTCAACATCTTCAGCCTGCTCGCCCTGCGCGGCAACCGCCGGATCTCCAACGCGCAGCTCTTCGTCGCGCTGATTTTCGACATGGCGGCGTTGACGACGCAGCTCTACCTGAGCGGCGGCGTGTCGAATCCGTTCGTGTCGCTTTACCTGCTGCAGATCACGCTCGGCGCTGCGCTGCTGGCGCCATGGTCGACCTGGCTCCTGGTGGTGGCGGCCTCTGCCTGCTTCGTCTTCCTCATCTTCGTTTTCCAGCCGATCGCCATTCCGCGTCACGGCGGCAGCGACTTCCAGGCGCTGCATCTGCGCGGCATGTTCATCTGCTTCGTGCTCGCGGCCGGCCTGATCGTGATCTTCATGACCCGAATCAACCGCAACCTGCGCGAACGCGATGCCTATCTCGCCGACCTGCGCCAGCGTTCGGCCGAGGAAGATCACATCGTGCGCATGGGCCTGCTGGCCTCGGGTGCGGCGCATGAACTGGGCACACCGCTCTCGACAATATCGGTCATCCTGTCCGACTGGCGCCAGATGCGCGGCGTCAAGCGCAACCGCGAGCTTTCCGACGACGTGGCCGAGATGCAGGCGCAGATCGAGCGCTGCAAAGGCATCGTCACGGGCATTCTCATGTCCTCCGGCCAGGCGCGGGGCGAGGGCACGATCCGCACCACGATCCGCCGCTTCCTCGACGATCTCGTCGAGGAATGGCGCGTCAGCCGCCAGCCCCTCAAGCTGGACTACAGCAACGGCTTCGAGCCGGACGAGCAGATCGTGTCCGACACGGCGCTGAAACAGGTGATCTTCAATGTGCTCGACAATGCGCAGGAAGCATCGCACGATTGGGTCGGCGTCACCGTCGAGCGGCGGGACGAGAAGCTGGTGCTCTCCGTCGAGGATCGCGGACCGGGTTTCGACAAGGATATCCTGGACACGCTCGGCCAGCCCTATATGTCGAGCAAGGGACGACCAGGCGGCGGCCTGGGCCTCTTCCTGGTGTTCAACGTGGTGCGCAAGCTTGGCGGCGACGTTTCGGCGCGCAACATGGCCGAGGGCGCCCGTGTTACCCTTTCGCTGCCGCTGGCGGCGCTGACCTATGGAGACGATCGTGAAATCTGATCGATCCTTGTTCGTCGTCGAGGACGACGCGACCTTTGCGCGCACGCTCAAACGCTCGTTTGAAAAGCGCGACTACGACGTCGTGGTCTGCCACGACCGCGAGGCGCTGCTGGTCGCGCTGGAAACGGCCGTTCCGGCCTACGCCGTCGTCGACCTCAAGCTCGGATCGGGATCGGGTCTCGAATGCGTCAAGCTTCTCAGCGCCCGCAATCCATCGATGCGCATCGTCGTGCTGACGGGATTTGCCAGCATCTCCACGGCGGTCGAGGCGATCAAGCTCGGCGCGTGCCACTATCTGGCCAAGCCCGCCAACACCGATGACATCGAAGCCGCCTTCGGCCGCGCCGAGGGGGACGTTTCGGTGCCGCTCACCAGCCGCCCCACCTCGATCAAGAACCTCGAATGGGAACGTATCCACGAAACGCTGGTCGAGACCGGCTTCAACATCTCCGAAACCGCGCGCCGGCTCGGCCTGCACCGGCGCACGCTTGCCCGCAAGCTTGAGAAGCGCGTGGTGCAGTAGGGCGCCGCATCAACCCTATTCCCGAACGGACACGGCCAGCACCGAGACGCAGTCGCCCGCCTTGACCAGGCCCGGGAAGTGACGCGCGGCGAGCAGCCCCGACATCCTTGCCCTGATCTCCTGCGGCGCTTGTCCGGTGCGCCCGACCGGATGGATGCGCGCGACAACCTGGCCGCTCTCCACAGGCTCGCCGAGGTCGAGCATCGTCTCGATCATGCCGTCATCCTCGGCGAAGGCGAAGCAATCGCCTGACGGCATGTCCAGCCACTGAGTTCTGCCCTTCTCGACCGCACCATCGACGATGCCGGCGTGGCGCAGCACGTTGAGGATGCCGCGCCGGGCGATCCGCACCGTCTCGGCGCGCGAGGTTCCGCCGCCGCCGAGCTCGGTGGTGACGAAGACCTTGCCCATCTCCTCGGCGGCCGTGTCATACATGCCGACCGCGTCGATCTCGGTCATGCGCATCGAGAACGGCGCCGAGAAAGCCTCGACGGCGGCGAAGGCCTTTTTCTCCTGGGCCTTGTCCGGCAGCGTATGCGCCGCGCAGAACGGCACGAAGTCCAGCGTTTTTCCGCCCGAATGGAAGTCGAAGACGATGTCTGCGCGCGGCAGCAGCTCGCGTTGGAAATAGTCGCCGATCTTCTCCGTCACCGTGCCGTCCGGGCGGCCGGGGAAGGAGCGGTTCATATTGCCCTTGTCGATCGGCGAGGTGCGCGTGCCGGCCCGGAAGGCCGGATAGTTCATCGCCGGCACGATGATGACCGTGCCGGAGACGTTTTTCGGATCGAGGGTGCGGGCGAGTTCGTAGAGCGCCAGCGGCCCCTCATATTCATCACCGTGATTGCCGCCGGTGAGCAGCGCCGTGGAGCCCTTGCCGTTGCGCACGACACAGACCGGAATCATCACCGATCCCCAGGCGGAATCGTCCCGGCTGTAGGGCAGGCGCAGGAAGCCGTGCTGAACGCCGTCGCGCTCGAAGTCGACGGTCGGTGCGATCGGCGAGGGACGCAAAGCGGACATCGGCTCAGTCCTTCACGAACAGTTTGCGCGGCACGTTGGCCAGGCACTCGACGCCGGTGTCGGTGATCAGGATCGACTCGGTGATCTCCAGCCCCATCGTCTCCAGCCACAGTCCGGTCATGAAATGGAAGGTCATGCCAGGCTTGAGCTCGGTGCGGTCGCCGGGACGCAGGCTCATGGTGCGCTCGCCCCAGTCCGGCGGATAGGAAAGACCGATCGAGTAGCCGGTGCGGTTGTCCTTGACGATGCCGTACTTTTTCAAGACGGCGAAGAAGGCATTGGCGATGTCCTCGCAGGCATTGCCCGGCTTGGCGGCGGCCAGACCTGCTTCCATGCCCTCAAGTGTGGCCTTCTCGGCATCGAGGAACGCCTGCGTCGGCTTGCCGAGGAACACGGTGCGCGACAGCGGACAATGGTAGCGATTGTAGCAGCCGGCGATCTCGAAGAACGTGCCTTCGTTCACCTTCATCGGCTTGTCGTCCCAGGTGAGATGCGGCGCCGAAGCGTCCGCTCCCGACGGCAAGAGCGGCACGATCGCCGGATAGTCGCCACCGATGCCGGCGACGCCGCGCGTGCCGGCATCGTAGATCTCGGCGACCAAGTCGCATTTGCGCATGCCGACCTCTATTTTGTCGACGATTCGCTGGTGCATCGCCTCGACGATACGGGCGGCGTTGCGCATATACTCGATCTCGGTCGGGCTTTTCACGGCGCGCTGCCAGTTCACCAGCGCTGTGGCATCGGCGAAGCGGGCATTGGGCAGGTGCTTCTGCAGCGCCGCGAAGGCGGCGGCCGAAAACCAGTAATTGTCCATCTCGACGCCGATGCTGAGCTTGTCCCAGCCGCGCTCGGCCAGCACGCTGGCGAGGTAATCCATCGGATGCCGCTCGGTCGACTGCACATAATGGTCGGCGTAGCCGATGATGTTGCCATGCGCGAGATAGGCGGTGCGCTTGGCGCCGTTGGCGTCCTGGCCGCGGCCGTACCAGACCGGCTCGCCGGAAGGCGGCACGATGACGGCCTGATGCACATAGAATGACCAGCCGTCATAGCCCGTCAGCCAGGCCATGTTGGAGGGATCGCTGACGATCAGCAGATCGACGCCTTTAGCCTCCATGGCTTTTCGTGTCTTGGCGAGGCGATCGGCAAATTCGCTCCGCGAGAATTTCAGGTTTGGCTGCATTTTGTTGTCCTCGTTTGTTGGGCCTGGCGGCCAGCATCAACTTTCGAAATCGAGCCCGGCATTGGCGGCGCGTGCACGGTCGCGAGCCAAAGTGGCGATCGCAGTGTCCTGCACGCCGGTGCCGGTGAGGTCGGCGATGGTGATGTCGCTGGCCGAGCGCCGTCCGGGCTTGCTGCCGGCGATGATCTGGCCGAGCTCCGTGACCTCGGCGTCGGCGGCGAAGACCGCCGCCTCGATGGCGTGATGGAGCTCGCCCAGGCGCCGCGTCTGCTTGGCGCTGTCGGCGACATAGAGATCGGCCATGCGCAGGATCGCCGGCGCGATCTCGTTCTTGTGCTCGGCATCCGAGCCCATGGCTGTGATGTGCTGGCCGGCGGTGACGAAACCAGCCTTGATCAGCGGTTCGGTCGACGGCGTGGTGGTGACGATGATGTCGGCGCCCGCTGCCGCGTTCGCCGCATCCGGCTCGGCCCGCACCAGGATACCGAGCTTCTCGCGCAGGCGCGCGGCGGTGGCTTCAGCCTTGGCGGCGTCGCGCGCCCAGATTCGTGCCTCTGCGATCGGCCGGACCAAACGCAGAGCTTCGAGCTGCAGCCCAGCCTGCAGGCCGGCGCCGAAGATCGCGGCTACGCTTGAGTCTTGGCGCGACAAATGCCTGGCCGCGACCGCGCCGGCGGCGGCCGTGCGGATATCGGTCAGATAGCCATTGTCGAGCAGCAGCGCCTCAACCACGCCGGTTTTGGCCGAAAGCAACACCATCATGCCGCCGCCGCTCGGCAGACCGAGCGTCGGATTGTCGAAGAAACCGGAGCTTATCTTGACGGCGAAACCGTCAATGCCCGGCACATAGGCGGACTTCACGTCGACCTCGCCGCGATGCTCGTGAATGTCGAGCCGCAGAATCGGCGGCATTGCCACCGGCAGCGTGGCCAAGGCGCGAAAAGCGTTCTCGACGCAGGCAACGGCGTCCAGATCGAGCGTCACGATCTTGCGAAGCTCCGCCTCGGTGAGGATTGTTATGCGGCTCATGCTGCGCGCTCCGCGATTGTCTCGCCGCAGACGATGCGACGGTGCAGGCTCATGTCGATGTTTTTGCCGGAGAGGATGAGAACAGTGGGGCCGTTCACTTTGACCTTGCCGGCAAGCAGCGCGCCTATGCCGACGGCCCCGGCGCCTTCGACAATCTCACGCTCCTCTTCATAGGCATGGCGGATGCCGGCGGCGATCTCGTCCTCGGCAAGCAGCACGACGTCGTCGAGCAGTCCCCGGCACATCGCAAAGGTCAGCCGGTTGTCGAGGCCGATGCCGCCGCCGAGCGAATCCGCCAGCGTCGGCAATTCCTCGACCTGCACCGGCCGGCCGGCGTCGAGGCTGGCCTTCATCGCAGCACCGCGCGCCATCGAGATGCCGACGATTTTGGTGCGCGGGCTCACGCCTTTGACCGCCGCCGCCACACCGGCCGCCAGCCCGCCGCCGGAGAGCGGCACCAGCACGGCCGCGGCATCCGGCACCTGCTCCATGATCTCCAATCCGAGCGTGCCTTGTCCGGCGACGATATCGGGATGGTCGAAGGGCGGCAGCATGATCAGCCCTTCTTCCGTCACCAGCCTGTCGACTTCCTGCTGGGCGTCGTCCTGGCTGTTGCCGACGATGCGGATATCCGCGCCGAGGCGACGGATGGCGTCGAGCTTGTTTTCCGGCACCAGCCTCGACATGCAGATCACCGCGCGGATGCCTTCGAGCTTTGCCGCATGCGCCAGCGCGCGGCCATGATTGCCGGTCGAGGCGGCGACGACGCCGCGCGATTTTTCTTCCGCGCTCAATGCTGCGATCGCATTGGAAGCGCCGCGCAGCTTGAACGCGCCGGTGGTCTGGTGATGCTCCAGCTTGAGATGAACAGGACGGCCCGCGCGGTCCGAGAGGCTTTGCGACAGCACGATGGGTGTCCGCTCGACCTTGCCTGCAATGCGCTCGCGCGCCGCGCGAATATGCTGAAGCCCAACAATCATTTCGATCACGGACATTTCGTTCACTGGGCCAGCGGCTTCGTCCACAGCCGGCCGAATTCGGGCCGGGGCGTTTCGTCGCCGCACAGCCGCAGGCAGTTCCAGGCGCTGGCCTGGTTGCTGGTGACGACCGGACGTCCGATCGCCTCCTCCATGCCGGGAACCGCCAGTGCGGCGCGCAACGCGGTGCATGAGACGAACAGCGCATCGGCCTGCGGATGGGTGACGTTGCGCGCCAGCTCGACCAGGGACGCCGGCGTGATGCGCGCCATCTCGCGGTCGTCCTCGAAACCGAGGCAGGTGAAGCTTTGGATATCGAAGCCGTGCGCGGCGAAATAGGCGGCCATCGGCCGGCTGGTCTCGACGGTGTAAGGAGTCAGGATGCTGATGCGCTTCACCCCAAAAGCGTTCAGGCCGCGCACGCCGGCCATCGGCGGGGTGACGACGGGCACGCCGGGCTTGGCTGCATGGATCGCCTGCTCGATCTCGGCGTCGCCGATCACCACCGACGCAGAGGTGCACGAGTAGCATATCGCATCGAGCGCCTCGTCCGGCAGGATCAGCGCCGCGCCCGCCGAAAGCGACGGCTGCATCTTGCGCAGATTATCCGGCGTCGTCGGATTGGCGTAGGGAATGCGCGCGACATAGACGCCGACCCGCTCGCTCGCCACCATGCGGCGGAAATCCACTTCGCTGGTGTGGTCGGTCGCAAGCGCGATCAGGCCGACGCGCTTTTCCAGCGGACGCGCGTCCAGCGTGGGGCGCGCCGCTTCGAGGCGAATCTCGGGCAATGCGTTCATGACTTTCATCTTTCGATCCTGCCGTAGCGATGCTCCAGCCAGCGCAACAGCACGACGGAGCAGAGGCTGATGACGAGGAAGAAGGCGCCGACCAGCGTCATCGGCTCGATGTAGCGGTAGTAAGTGTTGGCGACGCTCTTGGCCTGGTTCATCAGTTCCAGCACGGTGATCGCCGACAGCAGCGGCGTCTCCTTGAACATGGCGATGAAATAGTTGGCCAGGGCCGGGATCATCGGCGGGATCGCCTGCGGCAGGATGATATGCGTCCAGGTGTGGCGGCCGCCCAGATTGCAGGCCTTGGCAGCTTCCCACTGGCCGCGCGGCACATTGTCGATGCCGGCGCGGTAAACCTCGGCCGTGTAGGTGCCGTAGTGCAGGCCAAGCCCGATGACGCCCGCCACCAGCGGCGGCAGCAGGATGCCGATATCGGGCAGCACGTAGAAGATGAAATAGAGCTGCACCAGGAGCGGCGTGCCGCGGATGAACTCGGCGAACCAGCCGACGCTGCGCGCGACGATGCGGTTCTCCGAGCGCCGCGCCAGCGCGATCCCAAGCCCCACGATCGCCGCCAGGATCGAGCCGAGCACCGTCGCCAGGATGGTGATCTTCACCCCCTGGATCAGGGTCGGCATGATCTCCCAGACGAAGTTCCAATCCCAATCCATCAGACGCGCACTCCGTCGAGGCCGCGCGCCATGCGGCGCTCCAGCGTGCGAATGCCCCAGGAGATAATCAGCGCCAGCGCGAAATAGATGACCAGCACGGAGAGGAAGGGCATCAGCGTGCTGCCGGTCTGCGAGCGCACCACCTGCGCCTGGAAGGTCAGGTCGGCGAGCGAGATAAGCGACACGACCGAGGTTGCCTTGAGCAGCTCGATCGCGTTGTTGCCGAAGGTCGGCAGCATGACCAGCAGCGCCTGCGGCAGGATCACATGGCGCATGCCTTGCCAGCGGCCGAGATTGAGCGCCGTGCAGGCCTCGTATTGCTCGCGGCCGACCGACAGGATGGCGCCGCGCACGACTTCCGCCGCGTAGGCGCCGACATTCAAGCCCAGCGCCAGCACGCCGGCCTGCAGCGGCGTCAGCGACAGGCCGGCGAAAGGCAGCACGAAATAGGCCCAGAACAGCTGCACGAAGATCGAGGTGCCGCGGAAGAATTCGATGTAGGTCGTCGCCAACGCGCGGTTGACGAAGAAGCGCGACACGCGTCCGATGCCGGCCAGGAAGGCCATGATCAGCGCAAGCACCGACCCCATCAGCGTCAGCTCGATGGTGACAAGCGCTCCCTGCAATATCAGGCCGAGATAGCCGGACCACTGGGTCATAAAACTAGAAGTTTCCCAACATTTGATGTACTTGGCGCCTACCATCGACAGGGAGATGCCGGTTTACTCTCCGTAGCCGCAGCGCAGCTGCTGCGTAGGATGGGCAGGCAGATGAGGGGCAGCGCCAAACTTGAAATGCTGGCGCCGCCCCTCATCCGTCACTTCGTGACACCTTCTCCCCGTTAAACGGGGAGAAGGCAAAGGCCGCGTCCTACTTCGCCGCGCAGAGCTTCTCGCGCGTCGTCGACATCGCCGCCTTGGCGGAGAAGCCGTAGGGCTCGATGATCTTGGCGAACTCGCCGGACTTCTTCATTTTGGCGAGCTCGACGTCATAGGCGTCGCGCAGTGCCTCGTCGCCCTTCTTGAACGCTGCGCCATCGCAATAGACCGGCGCGCCCTGCACCGGCGCGATCACTTCGAGGTTCGGGTCGTTGGCCTTCTTCATCAGGTCGTTGATCGAGAGCACAGGCAGAGAATAGGCGTCGATACGGCCGTCCTGGACCATCTTCAGGCCGCTCTGGCCATCCGGCACGACGATGACGCGATCGCGCGGCACGCCGGCATTGAGCGCCAGCTTCTCCTCGGTGCCGCCGCCCGGCGCGCCGACCGTGGCGGAGCTGTCCTTGGCGATGTCCTCGTAGCTCTTGAAGCCCTTCGGATTGCCTTTCTTCACCAGCATCGCTTCGGCATCGCAAAGCACCGGCTCGGAATAGGCGACCGCCGCGCAACGCTCCGGCTTCATGAACAGGCCGGCGGTGACGACGTCGAAGCGGCCGGCCTGCAGGCCGGGGATCATCGCGCCGTATTCGGAGATGGAAGCGACGATGTCGTTGACGCCGAGACGCTTGAAGATCTCGCGCGCAACGTCGGGCGCCGCGCCCGATACCTTGCCGTCGGCGGCGACCGCCGTATAGGGCGGCTCGTTGGCGATGGCGACGCGGGCGAAGCCCTGCTGCTTGAGCTGCTCCAGCTTGGCGTCATCCGCCGACCGCGCGCCGGGGGCGAGCAACATCGCGGTGATCGCGAGGCCGGCGACGCCAGCCAGAATGCCAAGTTTCTTCATTGTTCCCAACTCCTTGTTTGTCTTCTTGGTTTACCTTGGTTCGGGGCGGCCTTTGGTCGCCCGTGGACGGCTTGCGCCGCCCGTTTGCATTGCGGTCAGACGCGATGTCCGGCCGCGATGATCTTCTTCAGGAAGCTCTGTGTTCTTTCCTGTTTGGGATGGCGGAAAATCTCATCGGGCTTGCCTTCCTCGACGATCCTGCCGCGGTCGAAGAACAGCACGCGGTCGGCGAAGTCGTGGGCGAAGCCCATCTCATGGGTGACCAGAAGCATCGTCATGTCGGTCTCGGCGGCGAGCTTGCGCATGACGTTGAGCACTTCCTCGACGAGCTCCGGATCGAGCGCCGAGGTGACCTCGTCGAACAGCATGATCTTGGGCGATAGCGCCAGCGCCCTGGCGATCGCCACGCGCTGCTTCTGGCCGCCGGAGAGCTGAGCCGGCATCGCCTTCGCCTTGTCCGCAAGTCCGACCATGTCGAGCAGTTCCATCGCCCGCTTCTCGGCGGCGGCGCGCGCGATGCCCTTGGTCAGCATCGGCGCCAGGGTCACATTGTCCATGACGCATTTGTGCGGGAAGAGATTGAACAGCTGGAAGACCATGCCGATCTTCTGGCGCATCCTGGCCAGGTGCCGCTCGTCGGCCGGCAGCAGCTGGCCGTTGCGCTCCATGTGGTAGAGCTGCTCGCCGTCGACCTGGATATGGCCGCCGTCGATCTTCTCCAGCGTCATCAGGATGCGCAGGATCGTCGTCTTGCCTGAACCGGACGGGCCGATCAGCGCCAGCTTCTCGCCGGGCATGACCTGCATCGATAGGCCGTCCAGCACCTTGAAGGCGCCGAAGCTCTTCGAAATCGCATCAACCTTGATGATGGGCTCGGGCAATCCATGTCCCCGTTCTGGAGAAGCCTATGCCCTTAACGATGCGAAACGCGCCAAATCATGTCAATTGAGAAAATAATATCATGACAATATTTTCGGCGCCGCACAATTTCAGGGCAATCTGGCTCCATTTGTGCATCAGATGGCGAGCAGGAGATGCTCCGGATCGCCGAGCAACAGCTTGGCGACAACGCTCAGGCCCGCCCGCAGTTCCCCCTCGGTGGTCGATCCGAGCGAGATGCGCACGGCCGGATGCCACGGCGTGTCGGCGATGCGGAACGAGGTGCCCGGCGCGATCGCCACTCCGCGCAGGCGCGCCTGCGCGACAAAGCTCTCCTCGGCCCGGTCGCCAGGCAGCTCGAGCCATAGATGCAGCCCGTCGCGGTGGACGCGGTAATCGACGCCGGCCAGCACTTCCGCAGCAATCTCCTGCCGGCGCCTCAGCGCGCCGCGCTGCCAGTTGACCAGCTCCATCGCGGTGCCGTCGGTCACCCAGCGCGTCGCGATTTCCGCCACCATCGGCGTCGCCATCCAGTTCGAGACGAGGTGGCGGTTGGCGACGGCCGCGACATAACGGTCCGGTACCGCGAGATAGCCGATGCGCAGGCCTGGCACGACGATTTTGGTGAAGGAGGTGACGTAAAGCGTCCGCTCCGGCGCAAAGGCGGCAACCGCGGGCGGCCTGCCTTCAACCAGCGGCCCGAGCACGTCGTTCTCGATGATGGCGATATCGTGCTTGCGGGCAACCGCCGCGATCTGTTCGCGCCTTGTGGCGTCCATGAGCGTCGCCGTCGGGTTGATCACAGACGGCTGGACGAACACAGCGCGGATGTCCGAGTGGCGGCAGGCCGCGTCAAGCGCTTCGGGGACCAGCCCGTTGCCGTCGATCGGCAGGCCTTCAAGGTTGAAGCCGAGATAGCGGGCGAGCGGGATCAGTGTGTGGTGGCCGATCGCTTCGGTAGCGACCGTCGAGCCGGGCGGCGCGACGCTCATCAGCGCCACCGTCATGCCGGCAGTGGCACCGTTGGTCAGGCTGATGTTCTGCGGCGAGGCTTCAAGGCCGCAAAGCTTCAGCCACTCGACCGCGACCGCGCGGTGGCGCGGGAAAACCATGTTCGGCCGGAACGACAGCGCCGAGCTCGACGGCAGGTTCTCGGAGAGCCAGCCCAGCGCCTGCTTCAGTTTCTCCAGATGCATCGGCTCGCAGACCGGCTTCAGGATGGAGAGGTCGATGACCTCGCCAAGCCGTTCCGGGATATAGGGCGGCTCGGGCTCGCGGCGCTGCGTCTGCACGAAGCTGCCGCGGCCGACCTCGCCGGAAATCAGTCCCCGGCGGATCAACTCCTCATAGGCGCGGCTGACGGTCTGCACCGAAAGCTTCAGATCGTCCGCCAGCCGGCGGTGCGTCGGCAGCCGCGTGCCGTTGGCCAGCCGCCCGTCATGGATGGCGCGTGCGAACTGGTCGGCCAGCGAGAGATAGGCCGGTCGGCGGATGAGAGCAGGATCTGGCTGCCATAATGTCATGACTTATTAGAGATCGAAATCAGTGCAATTGACAATCGAAATAATGCATCGTCATGGTGTCCGCAACGAAAGGCGGACCCCGCATGGCGGCAGCGAAACTCGACCCGATCGACCTCAGGATTCTCGACGCCATCCAGCGCGACGGGCGCATCACCAAGCTGGCGCTGGCCGAGAAGGTCGGCCTGTCGCCGACGCCGTGCTGGATGCGGCTGCGCAAGCTGGAGAAGGCCGGCATCGTCTCCGGCTATCACGCCGCGATCGCCATGCGTGCCGTCGCGCCGGTGGCGACGGTGCTGATGGAGGTGACCCTGGCCAATCATCGCCAGGCTGACTTCGACCGCTTCGAGCGGGTGGTGCGCGATATCCCGGAGATCATTGCCTGCTGGTCGGTGGGCGGCGGCGTCGACTACGTGCTGAAAGTGATGGCGCGCGACATCGACGCCTATCAACGGCTGGTCGACGGGCTGCTTGAGCGCGAGATCGGCATCGACCGCTACTTCACCTACATCGTCACCAAGACGGTCAAGGACGAAACCGTGCTGCCGGTGGCCGATCTGCTGCCGTAATAAGGGTGATGTCTCGGCGAAGGCCCCCTCATCCGGCCGCTTCGCGGCCACCTTCTCCCCGAGGGGAGAAGAGATTTGGCGCCGGGGCTCGCTTCCTCCTCTCCCCTCGGGGAGAGGTCGGATTGCCCCGAATTGCTCTTCGCAATTCGGTTGGCAATCCGGGTGAGGGGGAACTTTGCCTCAGCCGTCGAGCTAGAGAGATTGTCTGAGGCCGCCGGGCAATAGAGATAGTCTCTCTCTGTCAGCTTGCCGAAACAGCCCCTTTGTCTCGATCGTGCGACTAGTCTCTCCATATCGCCTCGGCACCGGGAGACCCGACTGATGTCCGCGCATTTTGCTCGTACCAACCACCATGACGCGCTCGACCGCCTCGCCGATCGCCGGCTGCTGCGCGCGCTCGCCTATGTCGACGGCCACTGGACGGCGAGCGAAGCGGCGGCAAGTTTTGAGGTTACCGATCCGGCCACCGGCGCTACCGTCGCCTTTGTCGCCGCGCTCGATGCTGCCCAGACGACAAAGGCGATCAATGCCGCGTCACGTGCGTTTCCCGCCTGGCGCTCGGCGCTGCCGCAGGAGCGCTCGAAAATCCTGCGAAAATGGTTCGATCTGATCATCGCCGCCAAGGACGATCTGGCGCTGCTGATGACGCTGGAACAAGGCAAGCCGCTGAAGGAATCGCTGGGCGAGATCGACTACGCCGCGTCCTTCGTCGAGTGGTATGCCGAGGAAGCGAAACGCCTCAACGCCGAAAGCGTCACCAGCCATCTGCCGAATGCGGAGATGTCGGTGCGCCGCGAACCGCTCGGTGTCGTCGGCATCGTGACGCCGTGGAATTTTCCGTCGGCCATGCTCACCCGCAAGGCGGCCGCAGCTTTGGCCGCTGGCTGCACCGTCGTGGCGCACCCGTCCTCGGAAACGCCGCTGTCGGCTTTGGCGCTGGCCGAGCTCGGCGAGCGTGCCGGGCTGCCGGCAGGCGTCTTCAACATCGTCACCGGTAATGCGCGCACCATCGTTGGCGCGATGTGCGCCGATGCGCGGGTCCGCGCCATGAGCTTCACCGGCTCGACCGAAGTCGGCCGGCTGATCGCCGCGCAGAGCGCGCCGACGATGAAACGGCTGGTGATGGAGCTCGGCGGCCACGCGCCGCTGATCGTCTTCGACGACGCCGATATCGACAAGGCCGTCAAGATCGCGCTCAATGCCAAATTCGCCACCTCCGGCCAGGATTGCCTCGCCGCCAACCGCATCTATGTGCAGCGGCCGATCTATGATCGCTTCTGCGCCGCTTTCGCCCGTCGCATCGAGCAACTCCGCACCGGCAACGGCCTATCCGCTGACGCCGATATCGGGCCGCTGATGCATGAGCGCGCGGTGAAGAAGGTCGAGGAGCAAGTCGCCGATGCGCTCACCCACGGCGCGCGCTGCCTGACCGGCGGCGAGCGCCACGCGGCCGGGCCGCTGTTCTATCAGCCGACGCTGCTCGCCGATGTGCCTGACGAAGCGCTGATCATGCGCGAAGAAACCTTCGGCCCTGTCGCCGCCGTGACGCCGTTCGACGACGAGGCGGAAGTCGTCGCCCGCGCCAATGCCACGGAATACGGCCTGGTCGCCTATGTCGTCACCGAAAACGGCGCGCGCCAGGCGCGCATGGGCCGCGCCTTGGAGTACGGCATGGTCGCGATCAACCGGGTCAAGATCACCGGCGCGCCGATCCCCTTCGGCGGCGTCAAGCAGTCCGGCATCGGCCGCGAGGGCTCGCGCCACGGCCTCGAAGCCTTCACCGATCTGAAATACCTCTGCCTCGACGTAGCCTAAGCTGCGCAGGCCTTATTCTCGTCAGGAGTCAAAAATGCTCGAACAGTCCAACGAACTCTCCGCCTGGGATCGCGACCACTTCTTCCATCCCTCGACGCATATGGGCACGCACGCGCGCGGTGAATCGCCGGCCCGCATCATGGTCGGCGGCGAAGGCGTCACCATCTGGGACAACACCGGCAAGAAGAGCATCGATGCCTTCGCCGGCCTCTATTGCGTCAATGTCGGTTACGGCCGCCAGAAGATCGCCGATGCCATCGCCGAGCAGGCGAAGAACCTCGCCTACTACCACGCCTATGTCGGGCATGGCACCGAGGCCTCTATCACGCTTGCCAAGATGATCGTCGACCGCGCGCCGAAAGGCATGAGCCGAGTCTATTTCGGCCTCTCCGGCTCCGATGCCAATGAGACCAACATCAAGCTGATCTGGTATTACAACAACGTTCTCGGCCGGCCCGAGAAGAAGAAGATCATCTCGCGCTGGCGTGGTTATCACGGCTCGGGCGTCATGACCGGGTCGCTGACCGGGCTCGAGCTGTTCCACAATGCCTTCGACTTGCCGCGCGCCCCGATCATGCATACCGAAGCGCCGTATTATTTCCGCCGCGCCGACCGCTCGATGAGCGAGGAGCAGTTCTCGCAGCATTGCGCCGACAAGCTTGAGGAGATGATCCTGGCCGAAGGCCCCGACACGGTCGCAGCCTTCATCGGCGAACCGATCCTCGGCACCGGCGGCATCGTTCCGCCGCCGGCCGGATATTGGGCAAAGATTCAGGCCGTGCTCAACAAATACGACGTGCTGCTCGTCGCCGACGAGGTGGTGACCGGCTTTGGTCGTCTCGGCACCATGTTCGGCTCCGACCATTACGGCATCAAGCCGGACCTGATCACCATCGCCAAGGGCCTGACCTCGGCCTATGCGCCGCTTTCCGGCGTGATCGTCGCCGACAAGGTCTGGCAGGTGCTGGTCAATGGCTCCGACAAGCTGGGCTCGCTTGGCCATGGCTGGACCTATTCGGCGCACCCGATCTGCGTTGCCGCCGGTGTCGCCAATCTCGAGCTGATCGACGAGATGGACCTGGTGCGGAACGCCGGCGAGACCGGTGCTTACTTCCGCGCCGAGCTCGCCAAGGCCGTAGGCGGCCACCGGAATGTCGGCGAGGTGCGTGGCGACGGCATGCTGGCCGCAATCGAGTTCGTGAAGGACCGCGACGACCGCGTCTTCTTCGATCCGGCGCTGAAGGTCGGGCCGCAGATCGCCACCGCGCTAGCGGCAAGCGGCGTCATCGGCCGCGCCATGCCGCAGGGCGACATCCTCGGTTTCGCGCCGCCGCTCTGCCTGACGCGCGAGGAAGCCGACATCATCGTCGCAAAAACCGCCGACGCGGTGAACAGCGTATTGGCGAGCATCTGAGAAGCGACATCTGAGAAGCGACATGAATGCCATGACCAGAACCGTTCCCGCCACAATGGCCGCCGTGCAGCTTACGGGCCATGGCGGCCTTGAGAAGCTCGTCTACCGCACGGATGTAAAGGTGCCGGCACCTGCCGCCGGCGAGGTGCTGGTCAAGGTCAGCGCCTGCGGCATGAACAACACCGATGTCTGGGTGCGCCAGGGCGCCTATGGCACTGAAGAGGACGCGGCTGCCGTGTCGACCTGGCGCCGGCAAGGCAACACACTGACCTTCCCGCGCATCCAAGGCACCGACACTGTTGGCACGATCGTCGCCGCCGGCGACGGCGTGCCTGCGAGCCGCATCGGCGAGCGCGTCATGGTCGACTTCTCGATCTATAACCGCGACGACGATTCGCTCGCCGACATCGACTATATGGGCCACGGCCGTGACGGCGGTTATGCCGAATACCAGGCGCTGCCGGCCGAGAACGCGCATGTCGTCGACACCGATCTGAGCGATGTCGAGCTCGCCACCTTCTGCTGTGCCTATCTCACCGGCGAGCAGATGCTGGAGCGGGCGGGCTTGAAAGCCGGCGAGCGTGTGTTGGTCACCGGCGCCTCCGGTGGTGTCGGCTCCGGCATCGTGCAACTGGCAAGGGCGCGGGGCGCCATCCCCTACGCCGTCGTCGGCAAGGGCAAGGAACAGGCCGTGCTCGACATCGGCGCCGAGAAGGTGATCACGCGCGGCGTGGCCGACCTGCTCACCGCCGTCATCGAAGCGACGGGCGGCGAGCCCGTCGATGTGGTCGCCGACCTCGTCGGCGGCGCCATCTTCAACGACCTTTTGCGCATCCTGCGCCCTGAGGGCCGCTACACGACTGCCGGCGCGATCGTCGGGCCGGTCGTGCAGCTCGACCTCCGCACCATGTATCTGAAGCAGCTCCAGCTCCACGGCTCGAGCCAGGGCACGCGGGCGGATTTCCGCCGCATCGTGCGCTACATCGAGGAAAAGAAGATCAAGCCGCTGGTCGGCGGCGTCTACAAACTGTCGGATTTCCACCGCGCCCAGACCGACTTCATGGCCAAGGACTTCGTCGGCAAGCTGGTGGTGGTGCCGGACGCGATGTGGAGCGGCGCCTGACCAGGAAAGAGGTCGGGTCGGGCTCGGCGGTTCGCCTTAGCCTTCCGTCCGGAATTGCGTAAAAGCAAGAGAAAGGATGTTTTCGCCGTTCCTGAAACGCTGTGGCGTCACAGACACGCAGCGCTGTGGAGGCGTGGCTCGCCGATGGCGATCCTGCATCGACGGACGGCGCGCGCTTACCCAGGTCATTGCGGCGCCGAGGTCTCTGCGTTATTTTAGCGGTTGATTGAATGCGCGATCTGCCTTGCCATCGCAGGCGCGTTCCTTGCCGTCTTGGCAGATTGTGAAGTCTTTAACAGACCGCGATGCCGCAAGCTGCGTTCTTGTGGCCGACGGGTGATAGCAGTTAGGGATTTTACCATGCTGCGATGCTGCGCGCTGATTGCAGCCTTTATCCTCGTGGGCCTCGCGACAGTGCAGGCGCACGCCGATCGGAGGGTTGCGCTTGTCATCGGCAATTCCGAATATCGCGAAATCCCTGCGTTGAAAAATCCGGACAAGGATGCCGACGACGTGTCGAGCACGTTCCGGCTGGCCGGCTTCGATGTGTTCGTCGCCAAGGATCTCACCAAGCTCCAGTTCGAGAAGGAATTTCGCAATTATCTCGCGGCGGCGGACGGCGCCGATCTGGCGGTCGTCTACTATTCGGGTCACGGCTTTCAGATCGGCGGCGAGAATTTCCTGATCCCGGTCGACGCGTCGCTCAAGGATGCGGCCGACATCGAGGTCCAGGCGGTCAAGCTCGACGACGTCCTGCAACAGTTGCGCGCCAAATCGAAGATCCAGGTGATCATCCTCGATGCCTGCCGCAACAACCCGTTCCCCCGCAAGGATTACTGGCTGCGCGACCAATTGATCGCGGCCGGCGGCACCGGCCTTGCGCAGGTCAAAAGCTCGCTGAACACGCTGATCGCCTTCGCCACGGAACCCGGCGCCGTCGCCTATGACGGGTCCGGCGATCTCAGCCCGTTTTCATCCGCCTTCTCCCGCCGCGCGCTGGCGCCGAACCAGGAGATACGCTCGGTCATGGCGGCCGTCCGCCGCGACGTGGTCGAGGCCACCAAGGGCGCGCAGGTCCCTTGGGAGAATTCCTCGCTGATCGACGAGGTGGTGCTGATGCGCCGCGCCAGCCGGCCGGCTTTGCCGCCGGTGCTGGAGAAGACCGTGCCGTCGGGCGTCGGTCCGGTCGCGCTTGACCTGCCGGTGCCGGTCGATGTCGATGGCGGCGCGGTCACCATCAGTATCGAAAGGCCGCCGGCGCTGGGGCGTCTGATCCTGGACGGCAAGCCGGTCGCGACGGGCGAGCCGATAGAAGGCAAGGATCTGCCGCGACTTGCGATGGATGTGCCGAAGAGCGCCGACGCCGAGGACCAGGTCGACATGCTGGCCTATGCCGCGCATGACGAATGGGGCGGCGGATCGCAGGGCATCCTGGTGTTCCGGGTCAAGAACGGCGAGGGCGCTGCAGGCAAGCAGCTTGTCGCCTCGCTGGAGTCCGAGCAGAAGCAACAGGTGCTTGAGCGCGGCATCCACATCGCCGGCGCCGCCGAGGCGATCGAGAACCGCGACGTCAAGATTCCGGTCGGTGTCGGCCCGGTGCCGCTGAAGCTGGATTTCCCGACCAAGGATCCGGCCGTAAGCGTGAAGCTTGCGAGCTATCCGGCAACCGGGACGCTGTCCCTGCCGGACCGGACCCTATCGCCGCAATCGAGCCTGATGGCCGACGAGGTCGATAAACTGCGCTACGAACCGCAGATAGGCGCGGTCAAGCCATTGATAGTCGGCGTCGAAATCAGGGCCGACAACGCACCGTCAAAGCCGGCGACGATGAAGCTGTCGCCGAGTGTCGACCCGTGCGACACGCAGGCAGGCGAACCCTTGGACCTGCAGGGCGTCGTTCCTGGCCTGTTGCCGAACGAGATCGGTGCCGGGGCGGTGGAGACCTGCCGGGCGGCGGTGAAGGCGTATCCTGATGTCGCGCGGTTCCACTACGAACTCGGGCGCGCGCTGCTCGCCGCCGGCAAGGTCGAGGAGGCCAAGAAGTCCATCCAGAAGGCCGCCGACCAGGGACATGTCGGCGCGGTGTTCGAGCTCGGCTATCTGGTCGCGTCGGGAATAGGAACGGCTGTCGATCCCACGAAAGCAAACACCTTCTATTCTGCTGCCTCCAGCAAGGGAGATCCTTACGGGATGACCGCTTGGGGCCGCGCTCTGTTCAACGGTTTCGGAGTCCAGCGCGATCCGAGCAAGGGATTGGACTTGCTGCTCAAGGGTGCGGCAATGGGGCATACCTACGCCATGAACGAGCTCGCTTCGATCTTCACAGAGGGCCGCAATGGTGTGCCTGAGGACTATGCTCGCGCGGTTGCCTTTCTCAAAGCGGGGGTAGAGCGGCAGGACATGTATTCGATGAACCTTCTCGGCCGCAACTATCTTACTGGTCGCGGCGTCGAGAAGGACCCGAAGCAGGCGCAATCGCTTTTTCAGAGAGCGATAGATCTGGGCCAGCCCTATGCACCCGCCAGTCTTGGCCGCATGTACCGCGACGGTGTCGGCGTGGTGCAGAACCTCGACGAAGCGCAAAGGCTGTTCGAATTGGCGGCCGCCCGTGGTGACTATTCCGGTGCGTATGACCGAGCAGCTCTTGAGATGCAGAAGGGCAACAAGGCCGATCAGGCTGTGGCTATCCGGTATCTCGCATACGCGGTCGGACTTGATCTTCGTGACGAGCTGCCGAGTGCAAAAACAACACTGGCGCAGTTTGGCGCAAAACCAAAGACGGCTGCCCTCAAGCAGTTGCGCTCGGAACTCAAATCGAAAATCCCCACGAGCGGGTCGGTCGACGACCAATTGATCAAGACGGCCAGAGCTGTCTGGGAGCAAGCCAACCCGCGCCGGGACTTGTTCTGATCAAAAAGGAGAAAAGGTGGTGGGTAGGGCATTGAAACAGGCAATCATCGCAACGATGCTATCCGGTGTCTTGGCGACCACTGGCTGCACCACCGTAACCCCTGAGATTGAGCCGGCACCGGCAACAAAGCACCGAACCAAGGTCGTTCGTACGACTACTGCGCCCAAGGTCATCAAACGGAAAAAGGTGACCACTAAGAAACTGATCAAGCCCGTTCAGAACGGAACGCCGCCTGTTATTACGCCTTTGGGTGGAGGTGCGGGAGGTGGTCACAGTTGGTAACGAGAGTCGATCGAGACCCTCTATCTCTCTAGATGGTGGTCCAGCTCTCATTTCCTAGAACCGCTCGCCAAGCCCGACCAATTGCTCTATGCTCCGGTCACATGCCGGTATCGAGATCGGGTTGTCCTGGCGGGGGCGTTCCATGTTCGAAGTCGTCGCATTCTGGCGAAAAATGCGAGCCAAGGCCCCGGCTTTTGGCCTAGTCGTTGCCGCGCTGCTGGTCTTCGGATCGCAGGCTGCGAGCGCCGCGCCGAACTGGACGCTCGATCCGTCCGCTTCGGTGCTCACCTACCAGTCGGTCAAGAAGAACACGATCGTCGAGACCAACAAGATCAGGAACATCACCGGCACGCTGAGTTCCGCCGGCGACGCCAGGATCAGCTTCGACCTCAATTCCGTCGACACCGGCGTCGACCTGCGCAACGTTCGCATGCGTTTCCTGTTTTTCGAGACATTCACCTATCCGACGGCCGAAGTCACGGCGAAGGTGGATCCGGCGGCGTTCGCCGATCTGCCGGCCAAGCGCCGGGTGAAGACGACATTGCCGTTCCGCCTCAGCCTGCACGGCGTCGACAAGGATCTCGAGGCAAGCGTCGTCGTCACCATGATCAGCGACACCCAGGTTTCCGTCGCTTCGGAGGCGCCCGTCGCGGTCCATGTCGAGGATTTCGGGCTCTTGCCCAACATCGACAAATTGCAGCAGGCGGCGAACGTGACCAACATCGTGCCCACGGCGTCGGTGTCCTTCGATTTCGTCTTCACCGCTGACGGCGCCAAGCCGGCCGCCGTGCAGACCGTTGCGGCCTCGACCGCCGAGGTCGGTCCCGTCGCCACCGATGCCGCGAAGGCCAATTTCAGCGACGAGGAGTGCCTCAACCGGTTTGCCGTGCTCTCGCGCACCGGCGCCATCTATTTCCGCCAGGCGAGCGCGAGGCTCGACGCCAAGAGCCGCCCGCTGCTGGCGGAGGTCGAGGGCGTCGTCGGCAAATGCCCGGCCCTCAAGGTCGAAGTGTCCGGCTACACCGATTCCGACGGATCGGCCGAGGCGAACAAGGCGCTCTCCGAGCGGCGCGCCCAGGCGGTCGCCGATGCGCTTATCGCCGACGGCGTGCCGCGCAACCAGATAAGCTCGGCCGGCTATGGCGAGGACAAGCCGGTCGCCGCCAACGACACGCCCAAGAACAAGGCGCTCAACCGGCGGATCGAATTCTCCGCCAGCAAGCTCGCCAACTGAGGTGGCGGTGGGTCCTAGTCCGATCGCCTTTTGCGGTGGCCTGCTTCGCGCTGCGGGAGCTGTGGCGCTTGCCCTGATTCTGACGATGGCCGCCGCCAATGCTGAGCGGCGCGTCGCGCTCGTACTCGGCAACTCGCAATATCAGCACGCGGCGCCGCTCGCCAATCCGGCGCGGGATGCGCAGGCCATGGCCGATCGGCTCAAGGACCTCGACTTCGAGGTGGTCTCCGGCTTCGACCTCACCAAGCAGCAGACGCAGACTACGGTGGCGCAGTTTGCCAAGCAGGTGCGGGGCGCCGACATCGCGCTTTTCTTCTATGCCGGCCATGGCCTGCAGGTCTCCGGCAAGAATTATCTGCTTCCGGTCGATGCCGCGCTCGAGGACGAGACCTCGCTAGATTTCGAGGCCGTCTCGGTCGATTTCGTCCTGCGCCAGATGTCGCGCGAGACCAGCATAAGACTGGTTTTCCTGGACGCTTGCCGCGACAATCCGCTTGCCGACGTGCTGGCGAAGACCGCCGGCATCAAGGGCGCAAGCAGCGGCCTCGCCGAAATCCCGATCGAGAATGGCGGCGCCGGCACGCTGGTCGCCTTCGCCGCAAGTCCGAACCAGCTCGCCTATGACGGTTCGGGCGACCACTCGCCGTTCACCACGGCGCTGCTCCAGCATATCGGCGAAGCCAACGTCTCCATCACCGAAGCGATGAACAGGGTGACCAGCGACGTCTTCAAGGCCACTGCCGGCAAGCAGCGCCCGTGGATCAACGTCTCGCTGACCACCGAGGTCGTCCTGCACAGGATCGATCTCAATGCGCCGCTGATCGTCGGCGAGGCGGGTACGCCGCAGGCCGAAGTGGGCTCCGGGACGCGTAACACCGGCGCGGCGTCCGGCCAGACCGACGACCAGCTTGCGCTCAATGCGCTGCGTGAAAGGATCCCGAAGCTGGCGACGGACGGCCCGATCTTCTTCGATCGCCCCGTCAAGTTCGGCGACCCGGCGATCGACGGCAAGAGCATAGCCCAACTGATCAAGGGACAACCGCTTTTCAGTCCGGTCGAAGGCCTCGACAAATCGGTCTGGCAAGGCAAGCACTGCGACGGCTGCCATGAGTGGAACGAGACCCGCCTTTGCGAGCAGGCGAAGAATTTCGCCGCCAACGACGTCTCCGTGCTGCGCCTGCAGCATCCGCTCGGTACGCGCTTCAAGGTCGCTTTGGCCAGGTGGGCGCAAGGCGGCTGCAAATGACTGTGTCCGGTAGGCCCTAGAGCAATTCCAGGAAAAGTGTGAGCGGTTTTCCGTCCGGAATTGCGTAAAAAACAAAGAGATAGGGCGTTTCGCCGTTTCCGTGAAACGGTGAAACGCACTAGTACGCGTCGACCGATTGCCGCTGCGCCTCCATCTCCACCATCTGGATGCCCATTTCGACGAAGGCCGAAAGCACGCCAAAGCGGTCCGCGGTCGAGACGCGCGCCAGCCCCGCCAGGATCCCGGCGTTGACGGCGTGGGCGGCGGGAAATCCAGTCGACAGCATATCGAAGGCCGGGTCGCGCCACGCCGCGGATAGAGCGATCCAAGCAGCCGGCGTCGTCGGCGACGGATCGACGGCGTCGCCCAGCGCCGTTCGATGGCGGGGATTGCCAGGCTCGCCGACCCAGTCGTTGACGAGCGCCAGCAATTCGAGGTCCCTATCGGCAAGGAGTTCTGAGAGATGGCTCAGGCATTCATGCCCCCACCAGACCGCGGCGCGTTCCGGCAGGAGATAGGCACAGAACGTGACAGCCTCCTCCGGCACGCGTCCGGCGAGCAGGGCGCGGCAGAACTCGAGCGGGGATTGATTGGCGGCCGGCGATTTCATGTCCCGGGCGATCGCGGGACAGGCAAGAAAGAGATCCCTTGCGGTTCTGTATCCGAGTTCGTTGGCCATGGCTGCCAAACCCCGAGAGCCAGCTGAAAACCACTCAAGCCTTTAGCCGAGAGCCGGTCAAGCCTTAGAGCCGGATGAACCCGTCTCTAAATCAAAGAGCTAGAGCATGATGTCGCCCGAAACCGCTTCACATTTTTCGGCATCATGCGCTAGCTTTTAGCAGGTGGCGGCCGTCGGCAACGTGCGCTTGTTCACAGACAATCGCTTCAAGATTTGATATGGTGCGCGTCAGCGAAACCCGCTCAAACAGGAGTGACGGTCATGCGGTGGGGCAGCTCAGCCTTGGCATTGGCGACCGTGCTTTTTTCAACGCACGTTTACGCCGATCCGCTTCAGAAATCGGAAGACATCGTGAAGTTCTTCGCCGGCCAGAGCAATCTCGGCGCGTCGCGCGGTATCTGCGTCGGCACCGAGGAAGAGTGCAAGAGCAAGGCCGACAAGAACGAGGCGCCCCAAAAGGGCAGCCTCGACATGATGATCAATTTCGCCCTGGATTCGGCCCAGCTCGACCAGACGGCGCGCACGGAGCTGGACGAGTTCGCCAAGGCGCTGAAGGACAATAGGCTGAGCACGTTCAGCTTCGTTGTCGAAGGCCACACCGACGCGACCGGTACGGATCGCTACAACCAGGACCTGTCGCAGCGAAGGGCGCAATCGGTGGCGGCCTTCCTGACGGCGAACGGCGTTCAATCTACCCGCCTCGCGCCGATCGGCATGGGCAAGTCGCATCCGCGCGTCGCCAATCCCTACGATCCGGTCAACCGCCGGGTGGAAATGCGGATCAGGACGCAATAGGCGGCCGGCCCTGTCTCCGGACGGCTCATAGCGAGACAGCCGGCCCGGCGGCCGGCCGGGCCTTTGTCCTCTGTCAGTTCTTGAGCGCGCCGCCCACCGCGATGCCGGTGCCGAAGATCAGCGCCTTGGTCATTTCCATGAAATCGGGGCAAACGCCGGGGATTGGTCGAAGCCGCCCCAACCTCGTCATTCTATGGCGGAGCAAGGAGCGCAGCGACGTGCGCAGACCATAGAATCCATTCCGTGACTTGGAAGCGTTGCTGCGATGCAGAATTCTGCTCCGTTGCACTCCATGGCGAAGGTAACGGCATGGATTCCAGGGTCTTGGCGACGGAGCTTCGCTCCTGCTCCGCCCTGGAATGACGATCGCGATGGGCGTTTCGGTCAATCTCCAACGCATGCCACCTGCCAACACAAACAGAGCCGACCGGTCAAAATCCTTTTGCAGTGCCACTAGCCGGGCTCCACCGTGTTCTGGATCGAACTTATCAGCGCAGTGATCGCCTGCTTGTATTTTTCGAATTCCGGAGACGTCTGCCGGATTTCGGTCGTGGTCGCCGCCGGCTGGCCTTGATCGGTCACCACGCGCGGCGCTTTCTGCCCCATTTTCCGCTCGGCCCAGTCTACGACATAACTGGCGGTCTTGCCGGTGAGGAACGGGTTGGCCTGGATGACGGCTGATCCGAGTACCGCAGTCAACTGCGACGAGCCCGGCGCCGCCAGCACCTGATGCGCCCCTTCCATGCCGAGGAAATGGCAAAGATAGAGGCGACCGGCGGTGATCTGGTGGCCGCGGGCGCGCAGATAGGCTTCGCCTTCGCGCGCCAGGTTGCGCACCATCTCGCGCGACAGCGTCGCGTCGTAGCGGAGCGCCAAAAGGTCGGCGGTCGAAAGCGAGCGGGCGAGATCGGGACGATACGTGTTCATCATCCGGATCCAGGTCTTGGAGATGAACTGGCCGGCGCCGGTCGCCGACGAAAGCGGGTTCTTGGCACGGGCGCTGCCGCCGCTTTCGACATGCACGATCCGGTCGGTCAGCGTCTCGACGGCGGAATCGCCTGAGCCGCCGGAGCTGACGGAAACGGCGGTGGCGACCGAAGTGACCGTGCCCAGCGGATCGATGGCCTCGCCATTCTGATAGAGTTCGAAATGCAGATGCGGGCCGGTCGAAAGCCCTGTTGTGCCGATATAGCCGATGACGTCGCCGGCCTTCACCTTGGTGCCGACCCCGCTGGCGATGGCGAATTTCTGCATATGCGCATAACGCGTCTCGCGGCCGTTGGCATGCGCGATCTTCACCAGATTGCCGTAGCTGCCGCCATCGCCCTGGAAGGAGATCGCGCCGTCGAAGGCGGCCATCACCGGCGTGCCGACCGGCGCCGCCCAGTCGACGCCCTTGTGGATTCGAACCGTGCCGAGGATCGGATGCTTGCGCGGGCCGAAGGTCGAGGTCATCACTCCGGCGACCGGCGTGACCATGCCGTTGGTGACGGTCAGCGATCGGACCTGGTCGTCGCCCGTCACGCAGGCATATTGGCCATCGCTCTGCTGGAAGACGAAGCAGTCGAGGCTCTTGTCCGTGCCCTGGACACCGACATAGAGCACCCGGCCGGAGATCTCGCCTTGGCCGCGCGGCGTCTGCGAATAGATCAGCACCAGGCGCTGGTCCTCGCTGGCAAAGGCGTCGAGGTCCTGCCCCCGCGACAGATACATGATTGCCTCGCCGATGACGCTGGTCGGCACCTTGTTGCGTGCTGCCGTCGAATAGATCGCGTCGAGCAGGCGGTACTGCCGCTTGGGCCCGCCCTGGTCGGAAGCGCCGGAATAGTTGAACAGATCCTCGCGGACCCAGGGGTCGACGCCCGACACGAATGCGCCGGCCGCATTGCGCGTCAGCGTGCCGACATAGACATTCTTGGCGTAAATCGAGACCTGCATCAGCGACATCGTCGTCGTCTCGCGGTTCGGCCGGAACCCGCGCATGGCCACCACAAAGCCGGGCTCCAGCCCGTCGCGGTTGAACAGCGTCTTCAGCGCTTCGCCCGCAAGCTTCGCATCGTCGGCGGAGAAATGCGCGTCGAGCGCCACGCTGTCCAGGCTGCGGTCGTTGAGGATCTTCACGAACGTGTCCTCGGTCGCCTCGAAGCGCTGATATTCGCTGGTGACGGTCGCAACGGTCGTGTTGTTCTCGACCGCGGTCTTCTTGAAAGCCGGGAGCGCGGCTTCGCCCTGGTCAATGGTCTCGCCCCAGCCGGCCTCGGGGTCGTCGGCGTCGGCCTTGGGCGCCGGGCCGGCGTCGCTCTCGTCCGGCGCCGCCTGGAGGTCGTTCCCGAGGTCGCCTTGCGGATCGCCCTGTTGATCGTCTGGCGCCGCGGCCGGAGCGGGCGGTGCCGGTTGCGCATCGTCGGGCGCCGTTGCCGAAGGCTTGGGAGCGGCCTGCCGCTGCGCCTGGAAGAAGGCGAAATCCTCTTGCGTCGACGGGATCGTCGTCATGAACTTCTCGCTGGCGCTCAGCATCACGTCGGACAGCGTCTCGATCTGCGGCGAAGCGCCCGAACTGTCGAGCTCGGCAGGGCGCGCGACGGTCTTGCCCTTCGTCGCGCTGTCGGCATCGGGCGCCAGCGTGATCCACATCGGATCGCCGGCGAGATCGATGATCGCCGGCACATAGACCGAGGCATCGGGGGGCACATCTTCCATGCCCTCGACGGGATGCAGCTCTTCGTCCTCGTCGCCGAACGACCAATAGTCCCTGGTCATGTAGAAGCCGGTGGCCAAAGCGACGACGGCGAGCGTTGCAGCCCCTGCAAGGATTCCGCGCCAGAGCTTGCGCCGGCGCTCGGCCAAGCGCGCCAGCTTCTTCTGTTTGAAGCTCGTGTCGATCGCGTGCGTCACGGGCTGTTTCCGGTCAGGAAATAGGTCCAGCGCACCTGCTCCTGCGTATCGACCTCGACGAAGCGCGCAGCGATATGGCCGCGCTGCCAGCACTCTTCGATGCCACGGATCGAAAAGCGCCGCCGGTCGATGCACATCTCGGTCGATCCGTTGAGGATCGCGTGGCCGAAGACGTCCGTCGCGTAGAGGTAGACGTAGCGATTGGCCAGCTCCTCGCGGATGACGTTGACGCACTGGTTGGCGCCGATGGTCCACCAGCCGTCGGTCTGGTCGGCATTGTCGACTTTCTGTCCGACCGCGAGATTGACGACGTCTAGCGTCTGGTTGCAGACGGTGAATTCGGCATGCGCCTTGCCGGGCGAAAGCATCGAGAGCAGCGCCGCGCCGAACAACGCGGCAAGCGACATGCGGCCCGGCAACAGCAATCGGAGCCGGCTACGCTGCTTGCGTGGCGAGGGCTGGTCCAAATAACGCAGGCGGCGAAGGTCCATCGGCGTTCATGCTATCCGCCGAGCCGGAAATAGGTGGCCGTGGCGGAGAACTGCGATCCATCGGCCTCGATCTCCTCGAGGATTCTCGGCAAAAGCTCCGAGGCCGGCGTCGGTCTTGAGAACATGGCGGCCTGGATGTCCTTGGGCCCGGTGATCACCAGCATGATCTGCGGCACCGCTTTGGCGGCTGCTTTGTCGGCGGCAGCGAGACCGATCGGGATGTTGAAGGTCACCTTGTCGGTCTGCGGCACCATGCGGTCGTCGAGATTGAAGGCGATGCCCTTGTGGTCGATCAGCATGATGTTCGAGACAAGCCCGCCGCCCGTATACAGCGCGCCGCTGACCGGCGATCCGTCGGGGACCGATGTCCGGTCGAGGACAAGCTGTGGCTTTGCAGCCGAGCTCCGGTCGAGGAAGCGAAGGAAGGTGGGCACGCCGCACTGGGAGAGCGTGATCAGTCGCACGCTGATGTCCGGCTCGACATGGAACCTCGCCTGGAAATCATTGAGCAATTGTTCGAAGGGCTGGACCGCGGTTCCGAATCCCTCGATCGCCGGGGAAGCGCCGGGTCCCGAGGTGACGTTCGCGTAGAAGCAACTGCCGCCGCTGAAATCGCGCACCCAGGAGCGGCGCTCCGTCCATGCTTCCGTGTCCGGTTCCGGTGACGGAACCGCCGGTTTGGGCACATTGATGGCGACGTCGG
Source organism: Mesorhizobium sp. B2-6-2 (assembly GCF_006440615.1). Lineage (NCBI taxonomy): Bacteria > Pseudomonadati > Pseudomonadota > Alphaproteobacteria > Hyphomicrobiales > Phyllobacteriaceae > Mesorhizobium > Mesorhizobium sp. B2-6-2. The sequence goes on from NZ_VFUG01000001.1 coordinate 941,939, forward strand.
TGTTGTCCGGCTGCTTGGCCGCCGGCGGCTGCATTTGCTGCGCCGGCTGTGCCGGCGGCGTTTGCGGCGGGTTGGCCGTCGGGGTCTGTGCCTCCAGCTTGGCCGGCGGACTGACAGGTTGCGCCGGTGCCGGGCCTTCCGAACCGGGGGGTGGGGAAGCATTCGGCAGCTTGGAAAGCATGTCGACCAAGTCTTTGACGCTGTGCTTGGCTGTCGGTGGGCTTGCCTCCTGCACCGGTTTGTTTTCAGCCGTCTGGCTCGGTTCCGGCGTCTTGACCGCCGGCTCGGTTGCAGGCTGCGCCGGCTTCTGGCTTTCCACGGCCTTCGGTGCGGGAACCGGTGCAGGCGTCGGCGATTGCTCGGCTGGCGGCTGCGCGGGTTTGGTCTCGACCGGGGGGACAGGCGTCTGGTTGTTGGCCTCGCTTTGCGGCTGAGTGGCAGGCCGCGCCGGCTTCTCGAGGGGTGTCTTGGCTTCCGTATCGGATTGGACAGGTGGCTTCGCCGTCTCGATGGCGGCGGCGCTGTCAGCTTTCGGCGCCTGCGACTGAGTTGCGGACGGCATCTGCGGCTGAGGTTTCGGTTCTTCCGGCTGCTGGGCTTCTGCAACTGGTTTGGCTGGTTCCGCGATCGGCTTCGGCGTTAGCGGCCTGGATTTTTCCGCCACCGGCGGCGGCGCCAGGACGCCACTGACATAAAGGCCGCCCCCAACCAGCACAGCCAGCGCCACAACGCCGCCGGCAATGATGGGTATCCGCGAAGCTTTTCGCGGCACGGCCGGTGCAGTCGCAGGCGCCCTGGGTGAAGCGGCCGCCGGCTGAGGCCGCGGCTCCGACAGATGCGCCGGACGCACATGCTCGACGAAGCGCGGCTCGCCGGAAGGCGGCGGCGGTTTGGAATCCGGCAGTGCCGTCCAGCCGGCGCGCGGCAGGCCGGAGCGTTCGCGTGCGCCAAACGACACCGGCGGCGGCAATGTCGCCTCGAGATCCTCGCCGCGCGTCGCCCGGGCGATCTCGGCCATGCTGGCCGGCCGGTCGCGCGGATCCGGCTGCAGCATGGCTTCGATCAGCTCGCGGAAATCGGGGTCGATATCCGACAGGTCCGGCACCGTCCGGCGCTTTTCGATGACCTCGTATTGCGATCCGCTCATGTCGAGCGGCTCTCCGCGCAGCGCAGCGGCCAGCACCAGCCCGAGGCTGTAGATGTCGGATTGCTCGCTGACCTCGCCGCCATAGAGGCCGAGCTGTTCGGGCGAGACGTAATTGTATTTGCCGGCGAACTTTCCGCCGATCAGCGTTTCTCCGCCGACGGTGGCCGAACGGGCGATGCCGAAATCGATGATCTTGGCGCGCTCGACCTGCCCGCCCGGCAGAATGATGTTGTCCGGCGAGAGGTCGCGGTGCACCGCGCCAGCCTTATGCACTGCGGCGAGCCCCGAGGCCAGCCGATGGCAAAGCCGTCGCACATCTTCGCCCGGCATCGGCCCGCGCCGCATGATGTCGAACAGCGACTGGCCGTCCACGAACTCCATCGCAAGATAGGGGCGGCCGATCCCCGGGTCGATGGTGAAGACGTGGTAGCGCACCACCGCGTCATGCGACAGATGGTTGAGGATCGACGCTTCCTTGCGGAACAGCGACAGGATCGTCTGGTCGCGGGCGAATTCGGGCAGCACGATCTTGATCGCCACATGGTCGCCGGTCTGGATGTTGTGGCCGCGATAGACTTCGCCCATGCCGCCGGAGGCGATCCTCTCGTCGAGCTCGTAGATGCCGCTGAGCTGCGTGCCGACACCCGTATAGGTGACGTTCCTCGCCAGCCGTGTCTTGTCGTCGTCGCTCATCTGGCCAGGCCCTCCGCTGCGGACCGATCCGAATGGTGCGCGCCGCTCTGTCCGCCGCCGATCTTCACGAGCACGATGGTCACATTGTCGGTTCCGCCGCGCGCCAGCACGGTTTCCAAGAGATTCTCGCATGCCGTCCGCGGCGTGGCGGATCTGACCGCGACCTCGATCTCGGCGTCGCTGACATGCGCGGTCAATCCGTCGGTGCCCAGAACGAAGACATCGCCCGCCATCAGCTCGCCCTGCTGGAAATCGATCTCGAGCTCGTCGCTGACGCCGATCGCATGCGTGATCACGTTGCGGCGCGGCCAGACGCGCGCTTCCTCCGCGCTGATCATGCCGCGGTCGAGCAATTCCTGCACCTCGGTGTGATCCTTCGAAACCTGGAAGATCGAGCCGTTTCGGACGAGATAGATGCGGCTGTCGCCGGCCCACAGGCAGGCGAAGCGCCCATCCATGGCAAGCAGGGCCGCGAAAGTGGAGCCGATGGTGATGCCGCGCGAGCGCGATATGTTGCGGATCTCGGCGTTGGCGCGGCTGAGCCGGTCCTCGAAGCGGGCGCGAAGATCCGGCGCCGAGCTCGCAATGCCAATCGTCGCCAGGTGATCGACGATGCTGGCCGAGGCGACTTCGCCGGCCTCATGCCCGCCCATGCCGTCGGCCACCACCCACAGCCCGGTCAGCGGTTCGATGAGGTAGTTGTCCTCGTTGTGATCGCGCACGCAGCCCTTGTGACTCACGCCGAAGCTGTCGATGGGGAGGGCGACAGTGCTCAATTTGCCACCAAGCGCTCAGCAGGCGTCCTCTGTGACCAGCCATGGGCCGCGTGCCCAGGCCACTCTGCCACAAGCGTATGTATTAGAGTACCGAAATGAAGGCTGGGACCGACCATCTCAGAACGCCTTCGGACAGCTGAAGCCGGACAAGGCCGGCAGCAGCAACGGATTGGCGCCCGAGCCGGCCTGGATGGTGTAGGCGACATCGCGTCCGCCGATCACGAAGCGCGCTTCGGTGTTGGCGCCGTCGCCGGTGAGGGTCGCCTTGTCGAACAGCCGCTTCAATGCCCATGGCCCTTCGAACTTCAGCACCGACTCGCGGCCGGGCATTTCCGGCACGAGGCTGAGACTCGCCGATCCGGAAGCGGCGCCGCTCGGCCATGTCACGATGCTCGGCGCGTTGCCGGCCTGGGCGCTCTGGACCGTCTGCCCGTCGACGTCGAGCAAAGCGCTGTCGACTTCGCTGTTCAATGAGGTGGGCGTTATCGTGATCGACACCGAGGGCACCGAGCCACCGGATGGGAAAAAGGCGCTGCGGATTTCCGCCGCCGACTGGAACGCCTTCAAGGTTGATTTTGCAAGGTCCTTGCTGGAACGCGCATCCTGCTTCCAGGTCCATTCCTGGCCGGTCATGTCGATCAGCGGCGCGAGGTTCTGCGCGAAGAAGCGGTCCATCAGGCCGCCCGGCGCGAACAGCTTGGTGAAATCCGCCATTGAGATCTCGTCGCTGCCGTCGCGTGTGAAGGGATAGCGGCCGTTGACTGCCTCTTCGCAGACGCGCGTCACCGTCTGGTCGAGGCTCTGGTTGAGGTTGGCGACGGAGGCCTCGGCGACGTTGCCTTCGAGCTCGTCCGCCGCCGCGTTGACCATGCGCGCCAGCGGCTTGGGCAGACGCGAGACATTGGCTCTTAGCGTCGAGATCTGCAGTTGCAAATTGGCGTTGACGCGTTCGGTCTGTGTGGGGACATCGGCCGCGAGTTTCAGGCTCTGGAAGATGTCGTGGAAGTTCTGCGTCAGCGCATCGAGCGGCCGGTGCCCGGCGGCCCCGCCGACCAGCGCCTGGAACGAGCGGAACTGCGCCTCGACGCTCGCGCCGGCATTCTGCGCAAGGGCCGAGCTTGCGCCGGCGCGGCTCTGCGACTTGCCGCCGGCGATCTGCAGGCCGATGCGGGCCAAGCCCTTGGCCATGCTGGCTGGATCCTGCTGCGCCGTGCCGATATCGCCCTCGGTGCCGCTGTCCTTCGTCAATGCGGTTTCATCGCCAATCGCGGTAAAGAGCTGGTCGAGGGGCGAGTCCGGTGCCGCGAGGGCGGAGAGCGCCAGATATTGCGGCTTGTCCTTCAGCATCGCCTTGAGCCTCAGCTGGTCGAGCACGCCGTTCCAGGCGGCGGCGAACTCCTTGCCGTAGCGGTCGATGAGCTCGGGACCGAGCTTGGGCAGGTCCTGGTCGATGCCGCCCTGTTCGCCGCCGCCGCCGAGCACCCATTGGTCGTCGACGAGCATCTGCGCGATGCGCGAGAGCTGCGGCAGGAAGAAGCGATTGAAGCCGGCACGCGTGTAAAGGCCGGGGACGTGAAGATCGGCGAGCTCGCTGCCATCCGTGCGCTCGAACAGCAGCTGCGCTTCCGGACCGGCTTTCGCGGCGATGAAGAAATCCTGCAGCCTAGCGGCGTAGACCGCCGACTTGATCTGCGCCGAGGCGCGGTCGGCGAGGCTCATGCGTCCGAGCGAGCGCTGCGCGGCTTCGACCAGCGGCTGGTTGAGCGCAAAGGTTGGATCATAGGCGTCGTCAAGCGCAAGCATGGCGCGCAAATGCTTTTCGAGCTGCGCGCGGCCTTCGCGGTTGTTCTCGCCGGGGTAGCGGTTCTCTTCCCAGTCCTGCCTCATCCAGGAAACGATCAGCTCGTCGTCGACCTTCGGCGCCTTGCCGCCCAGCATCAGGTAGATCTTGAGCGGCTCGTAAAGCGCGATCGGATCGGCCATCCTGGCCTGGATCGTCCGCTCGGCCTGAACCAGCAGCCGCGAGCGGAAGGTCCGCTCCAGCGCTTGCCGATAGGCCGTCTTGGAGGCCGACAGCAGCCGCTCGCGCTGGCTAAGCCCGAACGTCTCCTCGACAGGCTTTCCCTGCTCGCCGTTCTCGAAGCCGGCCGGCAGGCTGCGCAACTGGTCGAGCGGACTGATGACGTTCTCGAGGTCGACGTCGGTCACCGTCGTGCTCTTGAGCAGGCTATCGGCGCTGTCGCGATAATGCGCCATGGCTTGGCGTGTGGAAGCGATCAGCGCCTTGTTGGCGAAGAAGCTGAGACCAAGCATGCCGAGCGTCGCCACTGCCGCCAGCGCGATCGCGGCCAGGCCGCCGAACCTGGCGAGCTTCGCGCGCCGCTCGGCCGCCCGATCGAACGACACCCAGCCCGATTCCGGGAAGATCACATTGGCAAGCAGGTCGTGCAGGAAGAAGCTCTTGCCGGCGCCGGAAAGATGCGCCTTCGAGGCACTGCCGAAACTGCGGCCGATCGCGCCCAGCACCTGGTCGAAGGGTGTGCCTTCCTGTGTGCCCGACGAGAAATAGAGGCCGCGCAGGCTGACATTGACCTGCGACCTCGAGGTGTCGAACAGGCCACCGACAAACTGCGTTATCCGGTTCTTCAACGTGCCGAACTGGGCGGGGAAGCCGAACAGCGCGATCCGCGCCACCGGGTCGGGCTCTTCTTGCAAGCGATCCGCGACTTCTTCGGCGAGCCGCTTCGCCAGTTCGTCGAAGGCCGCGGGCGCCTCGCCGGCCATGTTTTTGGTGCGGTCGGCGGTCTGGAATGTCGCGCCCCACACTTTGCGCCTGCGCGCTTCGTCGAAATCGCCGAAATAATCCATGAAACCGGCGATGAGATCGGCCTTGGTGAACAGCAGATAGACCGGGAACTGGACCTTCAGCGTCTCGTGCAGCTCGCGCAGGCGGCTCCTGATCTCGGTTACATGCGCGTCGAGCTGCCGGTCGTCGAAGCCGATCAGGTCGGCAAGGCTGATGGCGAGGATCACGCCGTTGATCGGTTGCCTGGTGCGGTGCTTCTTGAGCAGTCCCAGGAAGGCGAGCCAGCTTGCCTTGTCGTGCTCGCGGTCCGATTCCTGCGTCGTATAGCGGCCGGCCGTGTCGATCAGCACCGCTTCGTCGGTGAACCACCAGTCGCAGGACCGCGTACCGCCGACGCCGGCCAGCGGCTGCGCGCTGCCGGAGCCGGCCAGCGGGAACTTCAGTCCGGAATTGACCAGCGCCGTCGTCTTGCCGGCGCCTGGCGGGCCGATGATGATGTACCAGGGAATGTCATAGAGGAAATTGCGCTTGCCGCTCGTCCGCTTCAGCGTCGCGATCGCTTCGCTCATGCGCGCTTCGAGCACCTGGGAATCGTCGTTGCGCTCATCGCCGCGCACGATGGCCGTTTCGAGCGCCTTCTGCGCCCCGCGCCGCTGCCAAAAGCGGATCCCGTAGAACAGGACGAGCACCGCAACGCTGGCGCCGATGATCGTGGCCCTGAGCCACACCGGTCCAAGCGGGCGTGTATCGGCGAAGCGGATCAGCGGCCCGGCATACCAGACTGCCGCGGAGAAACCGGCAAGCGCAGCCAAGCTGAAGATCCGCAGCATCCAGCGCATCAGTTGCCGTTCTCCGCCGCCGCGCTCGTCTGCAAGGTCTCCTGTTTCGGGATCATCACGTCGACGCGGCGGTTCTTGGCGCGGCCTTCCGCCGTGCCATTGTCGGCGATCGGTTCGTCCTCCCCCTTGCCGTCGGCGCTCAGCCGCGACGGGTCCTTCAATTGCTTGGCCATCGTCGCCTGGACGGCCTTCGCCCGGGCAACGGAAAGATCGAAATTCGATTTGAACGTGCTCGATTTCTTCGGCTTCACATTGTCGGTGTGGCCGATGATATTGATGGAGCCCGGTTCAGCGTCGAGCGCCGTGGCGATGTCGGCCGCGACAGGCTGGAACTGCGGCTTCACCTCCGCCTGGCCGGGCGCAAACAAAAGCTGGTTGTTGATTTCGATGACGATGAACTCGCCCTTCTCGCCGACGCGCAGTCCGCCGCCGGCGATCTCCTTGGCAAGTGCGGCGCGGATGCGGTCGATCTGGGTGGTGTCCGGAACCGCGGGCGGCGGCGGGCTGGCTAGCACCGGCTCAGTGGGCGCCGCCACGCTGGCGCGCTCGATGGTGACGGGCGTCGACGGGTTGAGCGCCAGCAATTCGCCGGCGGTCGCGTCGCCTTCATCGGTGATCAGCACCCGCAATCCGAAGAAGGCCGCCGTCACCAGCGTCGCCGCGGCGGCCGCTGCCGCCCAGAGCGGCAGCCGCGCCCTTGGCTTCGGCAACGCCGCCGCCATGCTTTGCCAGCGTGGCGAGACGTCGTCGTTGGCGCGCGGCTTGAAGTAGCGCAGCGTGTCGTAGACGTCGCGCCGGACGCGTTCGAGCATGTTTCGTTCGCCCGCCAGCCCCCGATACTGGCCTTCGAAGCCAAGCGACAGGCAGGCATGCATAAGTTCGAGCAGGTCGTAATGCGCTTCCGGCCTCGCGAGAATCTTGTTCAACGCTTCGTAGAAGCCCGTGCCCGTCGGTTGGGTGTGGAAGAATTGCGCCACCAGGCTGTGCTGAAGCCAGCTGTCCTTGTCCGGCCAAGGTATATTGCCGACGAGGTCGTCGGCGGTTTCGCAAAGGGCGAATTTGGCGATGCGTGCGTCTTCCTCGGCTACGCCGGCTTTGGCGATCGCGTGGTCGAAGGTCTCGATCGCGTCGGCGATACGCTCCGCCAAGGGCGCGGCTTGCCGTTCGACCGGCATCAGCCGCAATTGGCCGAAGAGCATCAGCAGCGGCGCCGCCGAGGCAAGGATCGGATTTGTTGCGGCGTATTGCACGCCCTCGGCGGCGGCGAGCAGGGCATCCTGCGGCAGCCCCGGCGTCGCATTGGCCTCTGCTGCCGGGGTTGGGCCCTGAAACAGCACGGTTTCGGATGACCAGCCGGTTGGCATCTGTCGGCCGCCGCCGGGGTCGAACACTGTCGCTTCGCGGGTGGGCGGTGGGGCAGGACGTGCGCCTTCCGGACTGGACCTCTCGGGAGCCGCAAGCGGCTTCTGCTTCGGCCTCGGCGCGCGGATGACGGTCTTGTCCGCCGGCCTGGAGAGATCGTCCTTCGAGCTCATCGGCGGCGACCCGCCGTCGAATTGCAATGAGCAGGTTTTTGCCCGGGAAAACGCGTTCCAGCCTGAGCCTCAGCGGCGGGCCGCATGGAAAGGCTCATCTCGCCGAAACATGACATTGCTGCACACGCCCCAAGCCACGCCGCTTTGCCCGCCGGGCAAGCGTCCCTGGGCATTCTAGTCGCCCGGATACCCAATTGAAACGGCCCGCCGATTGAAATCGCAGAGCAAGATGCTCGAAGGGGCAGCTTCTTCTATGAGACCCGTCACATACGGTTGGCGGGGTCTGTGCCGTGCGGCTATTTCTGCTTGTCGGCCTTGGCGTAGGCTTCGGCGAAATAGGCGAGGAAGACATCCAGCATGCCGTTCTCGTGCTTGTCTTCCATCGTCCGCCAGGTCGCGACAAGCGCATCCCAGGCCTGGCTCTTCCTGGACGAGAAGGACGCCGGCGGGATTTTCCTGGCGATCGCCTCCGGCGACAGGTCGTCAAGCAGCCTGGACAGCGCGGCCTGCATGGCGGCATAGGTCGCGATCTCATGCGCCTTCAGGTCGCGGAACGCATCCTCGACACTGCGCCTGGCATCGAGATAGCCGGCCCTGCGCTTGGCGAACATGATCTCCAAGATGTCGTCGATGCCCGGCACGAATTTCAGCGGGTTGTTGTCCTCGGCGCCGATCATCGTGCGGTGCGCGCTCTTGGCGAGCACCTTTGCTGCCGCGCGCGCCTTGAGCAGCAGCGATAGCTGCTCGACAGTGGTCCTCAGCACGGAGCCGATCTCGGCGGCGAGATCGTGCGGGTCGCGCGATTGCAGCAAGTCAGGCGCGATGCCCGCTGCCCTGGCGATCTCCCGCAGCATCGCGTCCGCTTCGGCCGGCCGATTGGCGGGGGCCGCCGGACCGGGCTGCGGGGCCGACGATCTGGAGACGGGCGCCGCCCCGGTCGGGCGCTGCTCCGCCCGACTGAAGATCGGCTCATGGCCGGGAACCGACGGGCCGCCGGGCGAGGGCGGCAGCTCGCGCTGCGTCGATCCCGTCCTGGTCTGCGGATGTCCGGTCGGGGCCTGTTCGTCTTCGATCGAAACGCCGACGACATAGCGGCCGATCAGCAGCCGGTCGCCCTGGGCCAGCCTATGCGGCCCGCTCATGCGCTGGCTGGACCCGTTGACGAAAGTGCCGTTGCGCGAGAGATCGTAGAGCCAGAACGAGCCCGCCTGGTAGCGGACCTCGCAGTGCCGGCCCGAAATGAACTTGTCCGGGTCCGACAGCGTCCAGTCGCAATTCTCGCGGCCGATCTCGAAGCTGCGGTCGCGGGCGGCGTAGCTGGCGGCGGTGCCGGCCGGCAGCCTGTCGACATTGCTGATCTGGAGCGAGATGAACATCCGGAAGCGTCGCCCAACTTGGTCAATAAATGCTTATTTTTCCGCGCAATTCCAGGCGGAAACGCCAACGCTGCTTTCCTGGAATTGCTTTGACATTCTAGCAGCTTGCGAGCGCGGCGGGAGAGGAGCGTTTCACACCGGCGCATGGGCAGTTTAGCCACGGCTGTTATTTGGCGGCCGCCAAACATGTGCTAGGCTGAAAGCGGTCCGGTGCGGTGGGCGTGAAAAGTTCCCGAACGTGATGCGGTTAACATAGCGGGGGCTTCAATCCATCATACTGGCGGCCGCGTCCAGGAGGGGCACGACCATGCCGAACGAACGCGCCACGGTTGTGCAGACGCCGGCTGGCGCCGACCTGACCTTCACCCATCTCATCGGCCGCGATGAGATCAGCCGCTGTTTTGCCTATACGGTCGGCTTCGTCTCAAAGAACCGCGACATCGACCCGTTGAAGATGCTGGGCGGCGTCGTTTCGGTCGAGGGCGAATCCGATCCGAAGCGCTGGTTCAGCGGCCTCGTGTCGGATTTCAAGCTGACCCGCATCGAGGACCGGCTGGCCTTCTACGAGGCGACCGTCAGACCATGGCTCTGGTTCCTCGGCAACACCACCGATTGCCGCATTTTCCAGAACATGACGGCGGTGGAGATCGTCGAGAAGATATTCTCGAAATACGGCATCGCCAAATTCGAGAAGCGGCTGCAGGGGTCCTATCCCCAGCGCGAATATTGCGTTCAGTACGACGAGAGCGATCTCGATTTCGTGGAGCGACTGCTCGAGCACGAGGGCATCTTCTATTTCTTCGAGCATGACGAGGGCAAGCACACGCTCATCCTCTGCGATGCGATGAGCAAGCTGAAGCCGGCGCCCGGTTACGAGAAGGTGCTTTACAATTTCGAGGGCCAGGCCTCGCGGCGCGATGTCGAATACATCACCGAGTGGATTCCGGGCAGCGCGGTGCGCCCGGGCGCCTATGCCCATACGGATTATGATTTCGAGAAGCCTGGCGCCGATCTGATGGCGAAATCCGCCCAGCCTTTCGCCCACAAGGAAGCCTCGGGCGAGAACTATCGCCAGCCCGGCGCGCATCTCGATGTCGGGCGCGGCGACAAGATCGCCGGGATCCGTCGCGAGGAGCTTCAGGCCGTGCACCAGCACAGCACGGCGGTCGGCACGGTGCGCGGCCTTTTTTCCGGCTGCAAGTTCACGCTGGAGAGCTTTCCGCGAGACGACCAGAATCAGGACTATCTGGTGGTCAGCGCCGAATACCGGCTGTTCGACCCCGGCTATCGGACCCAGAACGAGGCCCACAACGAGAATTTCAAGGTCGTGCTTGGCGTTGCGCCCACCAAATTGCCCTATCGCCCGCCACGCATCACGCCGCGGCCGATCATGCGCGGTCCGCAGACCGCGACCGTCGTCGGCCCTTCGGGCGAGGAGATCTTCACCGACAAATATGCGCGGGTGAAAGTGCAGTTCCACTGGGACCGGCTCGGCAAGAAGGACCAGAACTCTTCCTGTTTCGTGCGCGTCTCGCAGACCTGGGCCGGCAGCAACTGGGGCTTCATCCAGATCCCTCGCATCGGCCAGGAGGTCATCGTCGATTTCATCGAAGGCAATCCGGACCTGCCGATCATCACCGGCCGCGTCTACAACGCCTCGCAGATGCCGCCCTACGGGCTGCCGAGCAACGCCACGCAATCCGGCTGGAAGTCGAATTCCTCGAAAGGCGGCGGCGGTTACAACGAGCTGATGTTCGAGGACAAGGCGGGCTCCGAGCTGGTCAATTTCCAGGCCCAGAAGGACCATCACCTGCTGATCAAGCACGACCGCAACAAGACGGTCCAGCACGACCAGTCCGACCGCATCGACCACGACGCCAAGCACTCCGTCGGCCACAACCTCGATGAAGACGTCGGCAACAACAAGACGGTCAAGATCGGCGTCGACCAGACGACGAATATCGGCAGCAACGACACCGAGACGGTGGGCAAGAATCGCTCGCTGACGGTGATGGCAAACGAGACGATCCATGTCGTCGCCAACTCGACGGAGAACATCGACGCCAACCATTCGCAGACGGTCGGGCTCAACCAGACGGTCACGGTGGCTGTCGCGCGCGTGGACACGGTGGGGGCGGCCGAAGCGAGGACAGTGGGCGCCTCGCAGACGAACACGATCGGCGCGACACGGTCGGTGAGCGTCGGTATCAGCCAAAGCCACAATATCGGTGCCGGCGACTCGTGGACCATCGGTGCGGGACAAGACATCAGCATCGGCGCCGGACAGACAGTAGCGATCGCAGCGTCACAGGCAATAGACGTGGGTGCCTCGCGCGCCGCCAACATTAAGTCGAACGACAGCACCGACGTCGGAGGCGGTTACATCCTGAAGGTGGCGAAAGGCAGCCTTACCGACGTGAAGGAGAATACCGGCATCAAGGTCGGTAAGAGTCTGTCAGTGGAAGCAGCCGACGACATTACCCTCAAGTGCGGCAGCTCCAAGATCGTGATGAAGAAGGACGGTACCATCATCATCGACGGCAAGGACATCACGGTGACGGGTTCAGGGAAAATCAACGTCAAGGCGTCGAGCGATGTCATCATCAAAGGCTCGAAGATCAACGAGAATTGAGGGACGTGATGGGCAGAGTCAAGAGCACGATCGATGGCGTTGTGATCGGAGTTTTCATGGGGTTCGGCGAAGAAGGCGTACCCCTCGTGGTCTTTGCCGGCAATCCCGAGGAAACGGCGCAGCCTGCGCGCTGCCTCAGCGAATTGTCTTCCGACATGGTCGGCAAGGCGGTGGCGTTGCTTTTCCAGGAGGGCGATCCGCGCAAGCCGCTGATCGTCGGTCGCATCGTCGAGCCGGCGCGCAGGCCCGGCGTCGAGGTTATCAGCGACGGCAAGCGTGTACGCATCCGCGCCAATGATCGGCTCGAACTGCGTTGCGGCAAGGCATCCATCGTGATGGATAGTGATGGGCAGATCGTCATCCGCGGTACATACTTGATCAGCCACTCCAGCGGGCCAAATTATATCCGTGGCGGCTCGATCAATCTGAACTGATGTCGCCCGTCGAAAGCTTCCATCGCCCCCGCATCGCTAGCCTTGTGGTCAGGCAGCACGCGGAACTGGTGGCCTTTCTTTGGGTGCAGCGCGAGAGCCTTCTTGCGCAAGAGCCGCCCGCGGCGGTGGCGGCCAAGGATATCGACGACCGTATCGAAGCCAACATGGACGGACTGCGCATCGCAGGCCAGGCCGCGTGGCCGAGCCTGCATCAGCAACTGCAAGATTATCCTGACAGCGGCGAACTGTTTGCCTTTGCCTGGACTGCGATCGAGTTCAACGATCCAGTCAGGCTGTCAGAAGCGGTGGGGCATGCCCGCGAGCTGACACCGAGCCCGGACGGGTTCATCGGCGCGCTGCGGTGGCATGCGGCCGACCGAATCGGACCACATGTGAGGGATTGGATCACCGACGCCGACGCCTTCAAGCGCTTTCTCGGCGTTTCTGCATGTCTGGCTCATTCGGTCGATCCAAAGTACCTGCTGCCGCGGCTAGCCCGCGATCCAGATCCCCGCGTTCGTGCGGCGGGCTTGCGTCTGGTGGGCGTTCTAAAACGAACTGATCTTGCCGGCGAGGCGAACGCTGCGCTCAACGATTCCGACGAAAGTGCGCGATTCTGGTCGGCATGGTCGCTGGTTGAACTGGGTCACGCCCGGTTGGCGCAAAACGCATTGAGGGCAGCGGTTGAAACGCCAGGGAAGGACAGACTGATAGCGCTTCGCGCCGCGATCAAGGGCGGGCCTGAAACGGAAGTTCGGGCATGGCTCGGCGGATTAATGCAATCGCCCCAGACCGCCTCAATCGCGGTTCGCAGCATCGGCATGTGGGGCGATCGTGGCCGGCTTGGCTGGCTTGTTGAGAGGATGCGCGAGCCGCCGGTATCGATCGCAGCGGGCGCGTCATTTGCGGAATTGTTTCCGGAAGCTCCCTGGGATGAGCTGTCTTCCGCGGACATGACGGAGGTTGGCCCGGACTTCGTCGACTACTTCAGCGACAGCATCGTACGGGTGCCGCTCGCCGATAAGGTTGCTGAATGGGGCAGAGCGGCCGGCGCCCTACGCGACTGAAACGAGGTTACAACTCTCATTTCCAGTTGGATCAGGCCCCGAGGGGATGGCCGAAAAAATACCTCTGCCCCGGGGCAAATCTTCTGACGTCGTCGCTATCCAGGAATGTCTCCAGTATTGCCGTCGCCTGAAGCGAATTGAGTTTGACTGGACTGTCAAAGAAGGCGGCACAGTTCACGCCGGTGGCGGCCTCGAAAATGAGACGGTGCCGGTGGATGCGGCCTATTTCCGGCGCTGCGCTGGCCACCCGTTCAAGCAGCTGCCTTGCGAGCTTGATCACGTCGAAAACCTTACCGCCGAGGATGGGGGTATTGGGACCCGGAAGCTGGCCTAGCATCAGCGATAACGCGTCCTCCACCTTGAGAAAGTACCTCTCCCGATTGATGATGTGAACGGTATCTCTATCCTCGGATTCGATGGACTCGTCGGCACCCCTGCTTATGGGTCCGTTGATGTCCTCAAGCAGATACGACAACTCTCTCTCGATCTGATAGCGGGTCTCTTCGTCCGATGCGTCATTGTGCAGGGTCAGCAGCATCCGGATAGCGTCCCGGTCTAGCGTCAGGCCCAAAGCCGTTGCCATGAAGTACTCCGATCCGGAGCCATCCTTCTCGAACGGCTCGAAGACGTCCTTCACAAAGCCAAAGGTGCTGGCCAAGCCAGCCAAATTAGTGACCGCTCGCCAGACGAGATAGGCATCACTGCCCTTCATGATTGCGGGAATGCGGCGCAACGCGGAAAAGTCACCCGACTCGCAGGCCAGAAAGAGGCCTGCTATCTGTTCCCAGATTTCATCGCTTCCAAGCAAACGGGATGGATCATAGGAACGCAAATCGACTCCAGGAACATAAAATCCTATCGAAAGAGTCTTGAGAGTGGATTCTGGAACTTGAATGTATTTAGACATTATAACGCCTTATGGAATGCAGTCGTTTACGTTCTCAAGAACAGACTGCGCGTCCTCGATCTCCTGGCACTCACCCGCATCCATCACATCCTGTGGACACACGTTTGATGGCTCGTTGCATCCGCCGGCCATGTGAGGTGTTAAGTGATTCAAGGAATGGTAGGACTTCTTCCCGGCGACAGCATTCGGCCCTCTTCTAATGGGCGAGCCTTTCCCCGTTTCCCAGGCAAGAATGCAGCCGTCCTTCACTCCGGTAGCTTCGAAGGCCACCTTGGCATTCTGCGCCGGTGTATCGCCCGCCGAGGTTCTCGCGCCCTTCGGAATGTCGAAGTACATCGCACAACCCTGATTGTCATTGTTGTGTACATTGGGACAAGCCGGTTTGCCGGCTTTCCGCAGTCGGCGATGCTTTGCTTTAAGTTGCAACATCCTCTTCAGCTTGGTTTCGTAAAGAGCCTTGTTAGCAATCTGCGCCGGGGTACCAGCCCTCATTTTCTTGATCTTGTTCGTCCAGAACGTCTTTTCCTTAACCACGGGATAGGCCTTGCCGGTGGCAGGATCCTTCTGCCATTCGTGCAGCGGGCCACCGCAGCACGGGCATTTCCCGGCCTTGGCGGCCGCCTTGGCATCCTTTGCATTCAGCGTCTCGAGCGCTGGCGCCGGCGGCGTCGCGCCAACATAGGACGCATGGTTGCTCGTCGTGATGTCAAAATGCCGGCAGACGTTCTTGCCTTCGAACTTCACCGACATGCACCAGGCCTGAAAATAGGTTTTGCCGGTGATCTGGTGGGTCACGACCGAAGATCCGAACGCGCGGGTTGCGGCCTCGTTTCCGAGCATCGGCTCCTTGTAGTAGGATTTCTGGGCCAGCGCGGCGGGCTTGCCGCCGATCAGCACAGTCTCGGAGCCTTCCTTCAGATTGTTGGAGAACGACGTGTCGGGGTAGGGAATTGGGATGGGCCCGGCCGGTGGGGATGGCGGCGACAGGCAGACATCCGGAAACCGCGCGATCGACTTGTTCATACCGTTCGTTCCGGCAATCTCCCATTTTTCCGCGAAGACGTTCTTGGTCATCTCTCTCGACCCTATGCGGTAACGATCGCCGCAGCGCGGCTGCCAAACGTCGAACTGCCGTAGAGCACCGCGGAAGGCCCGGGCGCATAGCCGCGCCGGAAGGCTTGCTCGGCCCACGCGAACTGGATGGAACCCGCAGCCGCTCCGCAGTCGCCGATGCAACTCGCCGCCAGCCAGACCAGTTGTTGCGGCCTGACTGTGCGCATCACCCGCATTTGCGCTAGCACCAGTTCCTCGAAAGCGTAGGATTCGCCGGCGACGTCGGATATGCGGAAGGCAACATCGTGAATCTCCACCCTGGCTTCCGCAAGGGCCGTCCGCAGCGCAGAGGCCAGGCCGTCCGCGCGGAACGGCTCCTCGTTGAGCACTGTCGCGGTCTCGCGCGCCAAGCCGAGACCATGCACCGTCACATGTGATTCGAGCAGCGGACGAGCGCTGACGACCGAGATGCTCGCCGCCTCGCCAGGAATGAGGCCGTCCGTGACGATGCTCGTCTTGAGACGGCCCGCCTTGTCGAGCCAGCCGAGGGTGCGCGTATCAATGAGCGTGTCCACGGCCAGGATGATACAGGCGGGAACTTTGCGTTCGGCGAGCAGCTTGCGTGCGTGCCAGATGCCGACGAAGGTGGACACGGCTCCTTCCGTCACATGCACGGAATGCGGTCCGGCGAGGGATGCGCCATTGGGCAGCGCCAGCCCGCCCACAATGCCGTTGAGGCGCGCGCCTGGAACCTGCGGTTCACGCGTACACAAGATGATCGGCATCTTGCCCCAAGGCAGCCGGTCCGCCTGTTTTGGGTCGACCTGGTCGGCGGCCAGACGCGTCAGGGCAGCGACGCGATCGCGGCCGCGCATCGTCGCTGGCAGGGCGTCCACTGACGCCCCACGTATTGGCTCGCCGTCGGCGTCGCGATAGGAAAGTTCAGCGAACGACGCTATGTTTGCCCGCATCGCGGCCGCCGTGCTCCCCGCCGAATAGCCGACCGGCGAGACGAGGCTAAGGCAGGAAATGACCGTCATTTCAGGCGCCTCATCTCCCTCAGAGCGGCAACTGCGACTCCCAGCCCCGCATAGTGCGGTTTTTCGCCGACGCGGGGGATGAGGTCGTTGCCGACTTGAACCTCCTCAAGTCTCACGAACTTGCGCGGCAGCTTCGAGCCTACCCGGCCCACCAGCACGATTCTGCTCTCGTGCGGAACGATGATGAGAGTATCAGGCACCATCGTCTTTCGTTCCAAATGGTCGTCGAACACGAAGCGCACCGGCACTGACAGTCTCGGCAGTCTTACCCCAAACCGACCTCGAGCGTTCATGCCGATGCAGCCGAAGACCATTCCCTCGCCCAATCTGTCGAGCCACTGGTCTTCCGGCGCCGCCTGAAAGTAGCGGTCGTCGAAATCCTGCGGCAGGAACGGCAGCACGTTCTCCATCCAGTGTTTGTCGTAGGTGCCGGCATAGCGAGCGCGCTCCTTGGCAAAACGCGGCACGGGACCAAAGCCGATCGGCTTTGGCCGGTGGTTCCAGATGCGCATTCGGGAATCCGGGTGCTCGACGCACGGCAGCGGGGTTCCATCGATGCTGCTCTGGCCGACAAGGTAGCCGCTGCCGATCGGGTTGATGGCGTCGCTGCGATGCTTCGCCGGGTCTGGATCCGTTCGATCGGTTCCGCCGAAGGCAAGGTGCCATGCCAACGGCATTGAAACGAAGGGCGTCGGTCGCGACGCCTGGATGCCCAGGCCGCCTCGGAACCAGCGCCTTTGGCCGGTAACCAACGCGCGCTTGTCCAATCCCGGGCCGACCAGACGCACTTCGACCGATTCGGCCTGCTGCCCCCGCGGTGCCATCGCCATCGCGTCGAGCAGGACCTCGCATTTGGGCTTGACGGGAGCGAAGTCGGTTTCGACGCGGATGGAGGTGAACTCCGGATCGCCGTAATGAGTATCGGCGTATACGAAAGGCGACTGCGCTTTGCTGGGCGTGCAGTTGCCTTGCTCATCGACATCGAATGTCGCGCGAACGACCGCGACGCAGAACTTCACGCAATGCTTATCCTGATAGGGAAAAGTCTCGGCGAGAAACGGGGTGGTGTTCTGGCTAACGAACATCAGCTGGTCTCCCAACTCGCGGCGAAGATCTGCTCCACCGTCTTTTGCGGTGCCTGCGGATCGACATCGAAAATATCCGTATGCGCCGCCCACATGACGAGATCGTCGATGACATCGCCCTCGCCGTCGACAGGCGGAACGGGCAGGGCAGCAAGCACCGCGTCCAGTTCATCGGGCGTCAGCTCTCCGCGTTGCGCGGCCAGGGCGGCGTTCTCGACCCCTTCGAACCACGCGTCTGCATAAGCCAGCTTGAGGGGTGCTTCCGACAGCCTTGCGACGACGCTCAACGGAAATTGCCGGCCGACCCGGTCAGCACTTTGCAGCACGATGCCCGCCGAGGTGCCGAATGCGGCGGGGCCGCTAAGGAAGCGCAGCGCCGTGTCCACCGGCCAGGTTTCTACCCCGAACAGCGGCACGATATGTTGCGCCAGCCAGCGGTCCCACACGCGCACGAAATCGCCCGGCAGCCGGCGCGTGACGAAATCGCCGGCGGCGGGCATCTTGCCGTAGAAGCCGGGCAGGATCAGATCTGCGGCGGACATGTGAACTTCTTGAACATTTCGAGCGTGTATGGGTTTTCGACGCTGGCCGCCTTGAGCTCGAAATCGGCCCACATCCCCTTGGTGCCGAGCCGCAGGCTGTAGACGTCCGTGAGCTTGGTCGCGTTGAAGCGGCCGCCGCGCAGCATTCTCAGCCACGCCCAGCTGCCAGTCTCGTTGAGCATCACTTCGGGCGAGCCGTCGACCGGCTGGAAGGCCAGCGAGATCACGCCGGTGCCGTCCTTGCCGGGCCATGTCATCGGCTGCGGCCTGGTTGCGTTGTTGTAGTAGACGAGGTTCTGGCCATCGAGGTTGAGCGTCACCCGCGCCACGTTGGGCGACAGATCCTTCGGCTCCAGCGTAAAATTCATCACCGGTCCGGTGCCGCCGGGGAAGAGATCGTCGCGAATGTGGCGCGCCTGCTCGAAGGCGGCGAGCGCCGCCGGATCGAGACCGAAATCGGCGCGCCATTTCCACGGCTCGCTGGCGGTGTCGACATAGTTGATCAGGTGGTCGTTGGTGAAGGCGTCGATCAGCCCGGTCGGCCCGAACAGGCGCTGGAAGTCGCGCACGTTGACATCTACGGCGCTGTCGGGACTGAACGGATAGCGGTTGTTGAGCGCGGCCTGGCAGAAGGGCAGGATGTCGGCGCGCCAGATGGCGTTGAGCTCGTTGGTGACGGCTTTCTGCGACAGGCCGCTTGTGTCGCCGGCAATGCCGCCCAGCCAGTCGTTGATCGGCGAGGGAAGGATCTGCGCCTGCCTGGCGACGGCGCCGGTCAGTTCGGCCAGCCCGCCTTGCTTCTTGATGGCGTCCTGCGGATTTGGGTTGGCGGTGACCGTCTGCAGCACGTTGGACAGCGCCGTCAGCGCCACGATGGCGGCGTCGAGCGCCGGCGGTTGTCCATCGACCTGCGCGATCGTGCCCTTGAGCGGCTTGAAATGCTCGGCCACCAGGCTGCCGGTCATGTCGACCTGATCGGCCGAGCCCGCGCGGGGCAGCAATTTCGCGCCCGTCTTTACCACCTTGCCCAATTTGCCGAGCTTGCTGAGCAGCTTCGAACCGGTCTTGGCGGCGCCGCTCTTGTCGTCGGCCGCCGCGTCGTCGGAGCGGGTCAGGTCCGTCTCCTGCACCACCGCCGTCAACAGGCGCTTCAACGCGGAGTCGGCGCTGGAAAGATCCTTGAGGTTCTCGCTGGCGACGTTGAGATCGGTCAGCGGTGCCAGCCGCATGTCGCGCAGGAAACTATCCCACTGCGCGATATAGTCGTCGTAATAGAGCTTCAGAATATCTTCCGACAGCGCCGAAACCGATGTCTCTGAATTCTCCGAACAGCCGCCGGCAAATACCGCGCGGTCGAGCGCGGCCTGTCCGGCGACATCCTCGACCCGGTCGAGGATCGCGTCGTGGAAGCCGGCATAGGTGTAGGGACCCGGTACGCCGACACGCAGCGTCTTGTCGGAGCGGCGCGCGAACACCTTGGCGCCGTTCGGTCCGGCGAAATTGGCCGGCACCCATTCCTTGACGGCTGCCACTTCGGGGTCGGCAAGCAACTGCTTGTAGGCGCGCTCCGGTAGCGAGATCGTGCACACCGTCTTCAGCGCCTCGGCGACCAGTTCCTTGTCCGGCGCGATGTAGCTGTCGTCGACGGCCATGCGGCGGATCGCGGCAAGCTGGTGCTCTTCGGCGTCCGCGGTCGGGAAGGGCGCGGCCGGCGCGAATTGCGGCAAACTGTTCACCCACCAGTTCTGGACGAAATCGGTGTCCATCTGCGATAGGCCGGTCATCATCCGGTAGGTCTTTAGCGCGCCGAGCATGAAATCCGGATCGCGGATCTGCCGCCACATCGTCGCCTCGAGCAGCGCGACCATATGGGGCTCCAGCACGTTGCGCAGCGCATGGTCGTAGGTATCGGTCTGCGCGCGCACCAGCTCGGCCGAGCCGGTCGGGCCGAGCAGATTGTGGACGGCATCCGGCGGTGCCGTGCGGGCCGTGGCCACCGCGTCCATCGCCGCCAGCGCGCCGTCCATTGTCGGCTGCTCGACCGCAGCCGGCATGGCGGCGACGTCCGTGAGCGGCGCCTGCAGCGCCTCGAATTGGCCGGCCTGTTCGGCGATCGCATTGCGGTTGTCGAGATAGGACCAGGTGAACAGTCCGCCGGCGAGCAGGGCGGCGAGCGCACAGGCGGCGGCGGCTCCGCGCCAGATCCAGGCGCGGCGGCGCTGCGCAAGCGGATCGAATGTGCCGAGGCCGGCTTCTTTGAAGATCATTTCGGTGAGCAGATTCCTGAGGAAGAAGCTGCGCTTCTCGACGCGCGCCGCCGGCATGGCGCGGCGCGGCGGCAGCCCGAAAGAAGAGGACAGCGCCGCGGTCAGCCGGTCGATCGGTGCGCCTTCCTGCGTCGCCGAGGTCAGATAGAGGCCGCGCAGCCAGGCGGCCTCCTCGTAGCGGCTCTCGCCGAACATCGCCTCGACCAGCACCTGGATCGGCTCGGACAGGCTGGCAAGCTGCGCCGGGAAGCGGAAGATCTCGGCGCGCTGGCCGAGCTTGTCCTCATCCTCCAGCCGCGGCACCAGCCGCCGCTCCAGTTCGGCGGCAAGCCTGGCGAGTTCCGTCTGGATCGTGCCGGCGTTGACGCGGGCCTCGAGCGGAAAAGTGGTTCCCCACACCTGCTCGCGCGCCGTGGTCGACAAGCCGCCGAAGAACGCTTCGAACCCTTTGATCAGATCGGCCTTGGTCAGCATCAGGTAGACGGGCAGGCGGATCTCCAGCCGGTCATTAAGCTCCGCCAGCCGGCGGCGGATTTTCCGGCCATGCGCCTTGATCGCGTCGTCGCCTTCCGAAAGCGCGTCGATTGACAGTGCCACAATCACCCCGTTGAGCGCGCGGCGGCCCCGATGCTTCTTCAGGAGGTCGAGGAAGCCCAGCCACTCCGCCGCGTCGACATCCGGCTGGCTTTCCTGCTGGACGTAGCGGCCCGCTGTGTCGATCAACACCGCGCTCTCGGAGAAGAACCAGTCGCAATTGCGCGTGCCGCCGACGCCCTGCAGATCGTCGGTGAGGTCGATCGGGAAATTGAGGCCGGACTGGCGCAATGCCGTGGTCTTGCCGGTGGCCGGCGGGCCGACGATCACATACCAGGGCATCTCGCGCAGGAATTTTCTGCCGCCGAGCTTGCGGCGCTTCAGCTCCGCCATCACCTCGCCGAACTTGGCGCCGACGGCCGCAACGCTTTCCTCGCCGGGTGTAAGCTGCTTTTCGGCGACCGGCGCCGCGATCTCGGCGACGAACATGCGGTTGGCGCGGATCGCGCGGCGTTGCGCGACGATCAGCCAGATCAGCCACAGGATGATCAGCCCGGCGATGATGGCGATACGCACATTGTCGGATTCGAACGGCACGTAAGGGCCGACCTGCACGATCGGGCCGAACACCCAGATCAGCAGCGAAAGCAGCGCGATGCCGATCAGCGTCCAGAGAAAACGCGATGTGATGACGGCCCAGAGGAAGCGCAGGATGAACATCTCAGAGCCTCTTCTCGACCAGAACCTCGACGCGCCGGTTGAGCGCGCGGCCCTCGCGCGTCGAGTTGTCGGCCGCCGGATCGGTTTCGGCGCGCCCCTCGGAAGAGATGCTCTCTTGCGGCACGCCGGCTTGCACCAGAAGCTTGGCTATGGTTTCGGCGCGCGCTTCCGACAGACGCTGGTTGCTGGCCAGCGGGTTGGACTTTTGCAGGCGCACATTATCGGTATGGCCGACGACGGTGATTTTTCCGATCAGCTCCTTATTGTCCAGGATCACCTTGGCGATCGCCGCGATCAGCGGTTCGTAGCCTTCCGTCAGCGTCGGCCGGGAGGACTGGAAGAGCTCGGGATTGGAGGACTGGATGACCAGCTTGGCCAGCGAGACGCTCTCGGTGCCGCTGAGCGCCCCCTTGAGGTTGTCCGGCGCCTCGGCCTTGAATTCCGGCAGCAGCGCGAAATCGACCGGCTGCGGCTCGGGTGCGGGCGCATCCTGCTTGGGCGCCGCGCGGGTGATGTCGCCGCGCGAGGCCGGCGGCAGCGTGCGCACCAGCGCGGAAAGCTCGACCGCCTGGCTGCTCAGGCCCATCGACAGGCCGATATAGGCGGCCGCGGCAACGACGATCGCGGCAAGCGCCATCACCCAGATCGGCACGATGAAGCGCTGCGGCTCGTCGGAGGCGATCACGCCTTTCCAGTTCGGCGACAGCGGTGCGTCCTCGGCGTCCGCATTGCGCAGGAAGCGCGCCGCCGCTACGCGCACGGCATTGAGCGAGCGGTCGCCGGCGCGGCCGGGTACCCGGTATTTGCCGCGGAAGCCGAGCGCCAGGCAATAATATTGCAGCTCCAGCATCTCGCGGTCGCGGTTGGGATGCCGCTCCAGCTCGTCGAGGCGGGTGAAGAACTGGGTGCCGGCATCGACGTCGCCGCGCAGCATGACCACCAGCGGCTGGCGCGGCCAGGCGCTGGCTCCGCCCCACGGCGTGTTGAGCGCGAGATCGTCGAGCAGCGCCGCCACCGCCCAGGCTGCCTGGTCGGCGCGCTCCAGCGATGAGCCAGCGGCGACAGCGGCATCGCGCGCCCGCACCAGCTCGTCGAGCAGGCGCGTGCGCATCACTTCCGGGTTCTCCGGCGCAAGCGCGCTTTCGAGTTCCGGCGCGAATTCAAGCAGCGGCGCGAAGATGTTGATCAGTGTGTTTGGATGGGCGCGCGCCCGCTTGACCGGCGCGCCCGGCGCCAGCGGCGCCATCGGCCGGGGCGCCGCACCTGTCAGGCGGATGCGGGTGCGCTCGCGATCCTCCGACAGTCCGAAAGGATCATCCCGGCTCATGGCCTCACCTGTTCACCGAATAGCAGTCGACCTGCGGCTCGCTCGGCAGCACACCGGAAACGCCGATGACGAAGCCGGGGGCGTCGAGCAGCGAAGCCCAATGCTCGCTCTTCTGGTCGAGCTCCAGGCACAGCCTGTCGCCGTCATAAGGGATCTCGCGCGGTTGCGAATGCAGCGGTTTCAACGGAATGCCCGGCAGGCGCGACTTCCACAGTCCTTCGAACTGATCGGCGGAGCCGACCGTCGCCTGGTTGACGAAGATCTTGCGCAGCGCATCTTCCGAAAGCTCGGAGCCGACGCGGATGACGATGCGGCTGGCGACCAAAAGCTTCGGGTTGTCGATGCGCACCTTCCAGACATTGGTCGCGTGCCGCATGACCGGCAGCGCGCGCGATTTCGGCTCGATGTAGCGCAGGCTGAGGATGAGCGAACGCAAGGCGTCGGCCAGCGCCATATAGGCGGGTCCTGGCGCCATGTGGTCGTAGGCCGGCAATTCGCCGAGCCGCCTGGAACTCGAGCCATAGGTCGCCATCTCGCCGGCGAGGCCGGCAAGCTCAAGATAGAGCTCGGCCGGATGGAAGACATCCTGCGCCAGCATGTGCGCAAGGCGCGGCCGCGCGGCGTTGGCGAGATGCAGCATCAAAAGGTCCTCGATGCTGCGGCCGGCGCCGCCCATCACCATCTTGCCATGCGCCTCGGCGATCTGGTCGAGGCCGGTGACGACCTCCTGCAGCAATTGCCGATACCAATGAACGGCGCCGGTGATCAGCGTCGGCGGCAAAAAGGCCTGGTCGAGCGAGACGCCGCCATCGGCGCGCAGGCCCTTGATGTCGGCGATCGGCAGCGCCGTGTAGCCGCCGACCGATTTGTCGGGCGCCAGCAGCACCGCTTGCGGTCGGGCGATCTCGATCTCCTCCGGATCGGCGCCGCCCTGCACGGCATCGCGCACCGCAACGATCTTGCCGTGGTAGCGCGCGCCCGTCGATGCGGCATGCGCCGGATCGAAGCCGACGCCGCCGGGCGGCTCCAGCGGCAGCGCTACCAGCACCGGCCCGGCGCCGGTGTCGGCGGTGACCGGCAGCGGCTTCGGCGCGTCCATCAGCTCCGGGATGGAGAAGGGCGTGCCGTCCGGGAAGATGCCCCGGGCGGAGACGATCGACACTTGGCCAGCATCGAGCAGCGACTGGTCGAGCGTCAGCTGCTGGAACCCGAACGTATGGAGCTGGCCGGCCTGCAAGGCGCCGCGCACCATCCCCTCAAAGAACCGGTCCTGCTGCTGGAAGTGCTGGGTCCTCAAGAAGAGTCCCTCGGACCACAGCACCCTGTTTGCGTCGCTCATGCCACTGCTCTCTGCACTGCCTTGTCGTCAGTCTGCTAGGCGGAAATGCCGCCCTTGCCGAGGCTGACGTTGATGGTGAATTTCGACCCCGGCGATACCGACTTGGTCGTGCGCCAGTTGCGTCCGCCGGGCTCGCGGATCAGCGCGACAAAGCCGAGCGCCGTCGCGTTCGGTTCGACCGTGATGGTCTTGGCCGCCGTCTTGCCCGGAGCGACCGAGATCGCGTCCGATCCGATGAGGTCGGCGCCTAGCGCCGAGCCGGCATCGCCCTGCAGCGCGAAATAATCGGCCGAGTTGAACTTGCCTGTGCTGGCAAGCCGCATCACAAGCACGGTCACCGGCCTGTCGCCGCCGCCCGGTCCCGGATTCATGCCGGCGCCACCGGTCACGTTGACCGAGATGACCGATGGTTTCGGCGGGCCGCTCTGGCAAGCCGCAAGCAGCCCCGTCGCGCCAATGGCGACGATGAATTCACGTCTGTCGATCATGTCCCTACTCCTCTTCATATGCATCCCTGAAATCTGCGCCGATCTCGCCCAGGAAGCTCGATTCCGCGCTCTGGGCGATGTCGCGATGGCGTTTCTGGTAAAGCTCCCACAGCTTGGCATTGCGCCCGCCGGCAAGCAGATTGCCGATCGCGGAATTGGACTTGAGCTCTTCCTCGATCGCGGCCGGATCGAAGCGGTCGATCATGCGCCGCAGCGCCGCCTGCACGCCGCGCCAGGCGCGCACGTGGTGCTGCGCGAGGTCCTTCACCGCGTCGCCGATCGCCGCCTCGCCGGAGAGAAAGCCGGGACTGCGTTCCGCGATGATGGTGACGATGACGTCCTCGACCGTCGGCAGGAATTTGAGCGGGTTGACCTCGGAGGCGCCGACCATGGTCTGGGCGACGCGCGCGCTGCCCTTTTCCTCGGCGCGCTTGCGCAGGAGTTGCATCAGGCCGTCGAGCATCAGCCGGTATTCGCGCCCGAACTTCTCCATTTCGGCGATCGCGTCGCGTCCGGGGAAATCGGCCTCCTCGACGCCGATGCCGCGCAGGAACGCCGCGCGCAATGCCATGTCGCTGGGCGCCGGTTGCGTCGGACGTGACGGTTTGGGAGAGGGACGCGGCGGCGCAGCGGGTTCGGCCCGCACCGGCGTCTCCCATGGGCGGGCGGCCTGCGGCTTCTCGGCGGCCTTTTCGACGCGGCCAGCTGGATCGGCACTGTTGCCGGAAGCGGGCGTCGCGGCTGGCCCGAAGCTGAAATCGTCGAAGCCGGACGGTTTCGCCGCGGGTTCGGGCATATCGCTGCGCAACGGCATGTTGCCGAAGCCGAACGGATCCGACCTGCCGACGACAGGCTCGTCGTTCGAGGCCGGCGTCGCCACCGGGTCGAGGCTGAACGGATCGTCGAAGGCGGGCGAGCTACGCTGATTGGAAGCGCGATCGTAAGCCCCCGGCACAGGCTGCTCGAACGGATCCGGCAGCCCGGCCGGGCGCGGCCGCTGCGGCTCCTCCTCGACCTTGGCCGAGAAGAAGTCGTCGCCGCCGATGCTGGCTGGCGTCCGCGATTGTGGCGACCATGCCGGCGCGGCGTTGGCGATCGGCGCCTGGCCGATCGAGGTGCGGCCGGCGCCGGGTTGAACCTCGACATGAAGCACATAGTCGCCCATGCGCAGCCGCATGCCGCTCTGCAAGCGCGCCGACCTGCCGGTGCCGAGCGGGCTGTCGGAATCGTCGATGAACAGTCCGCTGCTCGACATGTCGGTGACGTAATAGCCTTCGCGGCCGCCGCTGATCTTGCAGTGCGCGCGCGAGACGAACATGTCCGGGTCGTCGATCTGCCAGCCGGCATCGGCGCTGCGGCCGATCACCAGTTCGCCCTCGTCCAGCCGGGCCTGCCTGACCGCCTGCGAGCGCGGGCCTTGTTCCAGGGTCAGCAGCAGACTCATCAGGCTGCCTCCGCCATGTCCGGCCGCCAGCCGACGATGGTGCGCAGCCTGAGATCGTCGGCGTCGCCCTTTTCGGCGGGGCGCGAAAGCCAGGAGGTCCGGCCGAGCTGGATGGTTCCCATCTTCGGCGCCGGCACGGCGTCGCGCGCGAGCACGATGCGCAGGTCGACGTCGAGCGCTTCGCCGATCATGTCGCGCACAGCCTTCTTGAACAGGGCCAGGCGCCGTTCTCCGGGCAAGAAGGATTTGAAGTCGTCGAGGCTCAGCGGGCCGACGCGCAATTCGATCCGGCTCTGCCGGCTGAAGACGCGCGGGCCGATCGTCGCTCCGCCGCCGAGCGCGGCATAGGCCTTGCCGACGCGGCTCTGCAGCGCGGCGGGAATCGTGATCCAGGCGGCGACGAATTCCTTGATCTCAACCGGCACCTTGAAGGCCGTGGCGAGAAACAGCGTCAGCCGCTCCGCGCCGTCGACCTGGTTGGCCAGCGACCCGGCCTGGCGCAGCCGCACGGTGTCGAGCTCGGGATCCTGCGTGCCGGGAAGGCCGATGCCGGCCATCGCCTCCAGCATGGCGCGCACGCGCCCGCCGACCGAACGTTCGATCTGCACCGCCGGATGCGCATCGGCCCATGCGCGGTAGTAGAGCGCGATCATGCGATGCTGCAGGATGTTGACGAAATCGACGAAGGTCGTGTCGCTGGTCTGCTGGGCGTCGGCGCCGGTGAACCAGCGCTGCGACAGCCGGTCGAGCACCCAGCGCGTCAGATGCAGCGGCATCGGTCCTTCCGGCCCGAGCAGGCCGAGATTGGCGACGGTCACCCGCGCCGGAGCCTTTTCGCCAGCGTCCTGGAATTTGATCACGTCCCTGGCCGAGAAGCTCAGCCGCACATGCTGGCCGAGCCTTGCCGGCTCGCGGTCGGCGGTTCCGGAATGACCGAACAGTCCGCGCCGCTGCTCCAGGCGGCGCAGCAGCTCAAAGAAGTCGAAGCTCTCCGACAGCGCGTCGGCTTCGGCTGGGGCGGGCTGCGCTAGATCAGGTAGCGATTGCCGGGCGTCATCGGCCATGGCACATCCTCCTGCTTCTGCAGCAGCCGCGTACGGGTCCGCACGAAACCGTTTATCCCGGCATGGCGGGCGAACAGCCGCGCAAGCAGGGCCGAAAGCAGCAGCGTGCTCTGGCCCGCCAGCACCGACTGGTCGACATGCAGCGTGACTTCGGTGCCGCGACCGAAACACATCGGTCCGTCGATCTTGAGCCGCTCGATCACCGGGCGCGAGTCGACGCGGGTGATCGAATGCACGTTGCGGGCAAGGCTCGGATCGCCGCGATCGGCATAGAGGTCGAGCAAGGCATGCAGCGGATCGACGCCGCGGCCTTCCTTGGCGAGACTGAGGAAATTGAGCGAGAGCTGCGCCACCAGCCGCCAGGCGAGGTTGTCCGCGCGGGATTCGCCTTCGGCGCCGGCCGGCAGCGCCGCCGGGATCGCCGGCTGCGGCGGCCGCAGCGCGCCGAGCAACCGCACCGCTTCCACAGGGTCGGCGGTCTCCAGCGTCAGCGACGGCGTATCGTCCAGGATCGGCAGGTCGCGGTTGGTACAGAGCGCCATCACGTCGAGCCGCTTGAGCGCCCGGTTGGGTTGGCTGCCCGCCGGCCGCGAGATGGCGAGGAAGACGTCGTCGCCGGTGTAGGAGGTGCGGGTCAGGCCGTCGCGCCGCTCATCCTCCGTGGCCCGGCGCGGACGCCGCTCCGTCGAATAGACCCAGCCGTTGCCGCGGTTCTGCCCCAGGCTGAACAGTTCGGGGATTGTCGCCTCGCTGCCTTCGGCGTCGGCATCTTCCACCCGGGTGACCCGGAATATCTCGAAGTCGCGCGCCCGCGTGCGGTCGGCGTGCAGCACCTGGCGCGTCCGCCGCGGATCGATCTCGATGACGTTGCACTCGCGTTCGAACAGATTGATGATCGGCGTTGCGAACAGCTCGAAATCGGCCGCTGTCACATCGGCGAGTTCCGGCACCGGACGTCGGAACAGGAAGATGATCTCCATTCCCCCGTCGCATTTGCGCACCACCGGCTGCAGGCCGGCGACGCGCATATAGTGGAAGCGTTCGGGGATCATGAAATATTCGCGCAGCAGCCGGTATCCCTCGAAGGTCGGCCGCGTGCGCGGCATCAGCGCTTCATCGTCGTGGATCCCGACCATTTCTGGCTCGTGCAGCGCGGTGAGCGGATTGGTCTTGCCTTCCGCCCGCGCGCCGACGGCCGAACAGGCGCCGAAGATCGCGTCGAAGATGAGCGGCGCCTTGGCGCGCCCGGCGAAATAGAGATCGAGGCGGTCGAGCGACAATTCGCTGAGCTTGCCCTTTCCGGTCCGGGTAAGCGCGATGCGGAACGCCGCTTCGCCGCGCACGCCGCCGACCGGCGCGATGCCGGCGGCGGCCAGCGCACTGCGGTCCTGGAAATAGCTGACCGAATTGATCGCGATCGGCCACAGCGTGACCTCTTGCGCGGTGGTGAAGGTTGAGCGCGTCGAGAGCCCAGGATGCAGGCCGGAAACCAGCCGCGTGCCGCGCGCCACGGGGTGACCGGCGATCATCGATTGCACCTGCTGTCCAGGTTTCAGCACGGCCATCGCCGTCGCCGGCGCTGGCGTCACAAGGTCGGGATAGAGCACGTCGAGCACGGCGCGCGAGAAGCGCGAGCGCTCGGCGTCGACCTTCAGCCGCGTGCGCGCCGCCAGGAAGGCCACGCCGTCGAGCAGCCGTTCGACATAGGGGTCCGGACAGGGGACGGTGTCGAGGGAAAGATTGCGGGCCACCGCCGGATGCATGTCGGCGAATTCCGCGGCCAGCGCGCGGATATGGGTCAGTTCCTCTTCGTAATACTCCACGAAGACCCGAT
The DNA here is from genome assembly GCF_006440615.1 of Mesorhizobium sp. B2-6-2. Taxonomy (NCBI): domain Bacteria; kingdom Pseudomonadati; phylum Pseudomonadota; class Alphaproteobacteria; order Hyphomicrobiales; family Phyllobacteriaceae; genus Mesorhizobium; species Mesorhizobium sp. B2-6-2. The sequence goes on from NZ_VFUG01000001.1 coordinate 970,888, forward strand.
CCATCTCAGGTCTCCCGGAATTCGGTTCGCGCCAAGCCGTTGTCGAGATTGATCGTGGTGCGCAACCGCATGCGTTCCGGCGTCGGCGTCATGATCAGCACGGCGTCGATCTCGATCTTGAGACCGACGGTCTTGTCGCCAAGCGTGACGTTGACGGTCGTGGCGCTCTCCTTGAGACGCGGCTCGAAGGTGGCGAGCACCGCGCGGATCTCGCGCGCTAAAGTATCGCGGTCGAAATCCCGCGACGAGCGGCCCGAAAAGGACGGCACGCCGTAATTGACGACGCTGCGGCGCACTTCCGGAAAGTCGGCGAGCGGCGGCAATTCGTCCAAAGGCTGTTCATGCTCGGCGTCGGAAAGCATCGGCACGGACTCGAAACGCTCGGTGTTGAACAGGGCCTCGATGTCGCGTCGGACCGCTTCCCTGAGCACGCGCGCCGACACCACCACGCCGCGGCTTTCGATCTCGGTGCGGTGCTCGGTCTGGAAGACCAGCCTGTGCAGTCGTCGTTTCTGCTCGGATGTCAACTCGGCATCGGCATCGATGGCGCGCGCGCTGCCGGCAAGAAGAGCCTCGACGCGCTCGGCGCCGAGTTCTTCGTCCAGCCGGCGGCGCAGCCCGTCGATTTCCGACGTCAGCCCGGGCAGATCGTTGACGAGGCGGTCCCAGAGGGAGGGCTGGACCGCCTCGCGTTTTGCCCGCGAGCTGCCCGCGAGCTGCGCTTTCGAGCCAGGCCGCTTGGCCTCACTTGCCGACATAGACGTCCATTTCGATCTCGTCGTCCTTGTCGTAGACGAATTTGATCTTCTTGTAGGCGAAGCTGACTTCTTCCTCGATCAGGTCCGCCTCGTCGCGGGCCTGCCGCATGTCGTATTCCATGATCGAGGCGTCGGTGAGCGTGACCACCAGATAGTCGCTGGTCTCGCCGTCGATGGTGCGGCGCGCCGAAAACACCACCTCGTCGAGCGCCTTGTTCTCGAACAGCGCCTTTTTCAGGTAGGGCGACGACTTGTCGTAATGCTTGAAGAATTTGATCATTCCCATCGACACGCGGCCGCGCCGCGACAGCGAATTGGGGTCGTAAGGCGCGATCATCTTGTAGTCGACGCCATGAATCTCGATTTCGTCTTCATGGCCGTCGCGCTTGCTAGGGCCCTTGATGTCCGGGACTTTCAGGAAGCCGTCGATCTTCATCGAAGGCGCATCGGTTCTTTCTGGCATTGTCTTTCTCCACCGCTACGAAACAAGATGACTTTGCTTGCGATTTCAGCCCTTCACTGACGGCAATTCCGACACCAGCCGGAGCGAGGCATTGATGCCTTCCAGCTGGTAGTGCGGACGCAGGTAGAAACGGGCATTGTAGTAACCGGGCCGGCCCTCGACGCTGTCGACCTGGACCTCGGCCGCAGCGAGCGGGCGCTTGGCGCGCGCCTTGTCGTCGGCGAAGGCTGGATTGGCCAGCACGTACCGGTTGATCCATTCGGTCAACCAGATCTGCATGTCGGTGCGTTCCTTGAACGAGCCGATCTTGTCGCGCGCGATCGCCTTCAGGTAATGCGCGAAGCGCGACACCGGGAAGAGGTAGGGCAGGTTGGCGCTCAGCCGTTCGTTCGACTGGGCGTCGGGGTCGACCAGGCGCCCGGCGCGCGTCTCGTCGTCCTGCAGCGAATGCGCGCCGATGAAGGCCGCCAGGTCGGTATTCTTGCGGTGCAGGATCGGCATCAGGCCGAGCTTGGCCAGTTCCGCCTCGCGCCGGTCGTCGATGGCGACCTCGGTCGGGCATTTCATCGCGATCGAGCCGTCGTCTGTCGGGAAGGCGTGCACCGGAAGGTTGAGCACCGTGCCGCCGTTCTCGACGCCGCGGATCTGGGTGCCCCAGCCATAGAGCTTGTGGCTGCGGTTGATGTTGACGCCCATCGGGAAGGCGGCATTCATCCAGACATATTTGTTATGGTCGCCGCCCACCTCCTCCTCGAAGGTGAAGCCCTTAACCGGAACGGTCTCCGAGCCGTAGGGCAGGCGTGCCAGCACGCGCGGCATGGTGAGCCCGATATAGCGGGCGTCCTCGCTCTCGCGCAGCGACTGCCATGAGGCATAGGCCGGGTTGTTCACGATCATCTGCAGGTCTTGCGGGTTCGGCAGTTCCTGCCAGCTGTCCATGCGGAACAGCCGCGGCGAGGCGGCGGCGATGAACGGCGTGTGCGCGGACGCGCACACGCCGGAGATGTTGCGCAGCAGACCGACGTCGCGCGGGTGGTTCGAGAACTCGTAGGCGCCGATGATGCAGCCGATCGGCTCGCCGCCCAGCATCGAATACTCGTCCGTGTAGACTTTCTTGAAGATCGGGCTCTGGTCCCACATCTGGCCTTCATAATCCTCGAGCGTGTCGGCCAGCTGCTCCTTGGAGATGTTCATCACCCGGATCTTCAGCTTGGTATCGGTCTCGGTGTTGTTGATCAGGTACCAGAGACCGCGCCACGTGCCTTCCATCTCGCGCACTTCCGGCGCATGCAGGATCTCGTTGACCTGCGTCGTCAGCATCTTGTCGATGCCGGCGATCAGCGACTTGATCGACTTGATCGCATTGGAAGAGATGGTTGTGGTCTCGGAGCGCGACTGTGCGGCCAAAGCCAGGTTGCGCACCAGTTGCTGCAGCTTCTCGCTGTCGTCCTTCTTGACCTTGAAGTCCTTTTCCAGAAGTCCGCTGAATTCGCCAAGATCTATGGCTTCCGCCTCGGCGGTGGCGGCTGCGGTCTTTTGCTGTTCGGCCATGACTTACTCCTCGCCCTTGCCGTCATCCATCGCCTGGCTGGCGATCTTGCTCAGCAGCGGCTCGTTGTTCAAAAGCTGCGCGATGCGCTTCTCCGCGTCGACCCGGCCGTCCATGAAGCCGAGCAGCTCCTCGAGCTGACGGCGCATCTTCAGGATCTCGGCCAGTTGCGGGACCTGCTCGGCGATCTTGTCCGGCGCGAAATCCCCCATCTTGGAGAAGGTGAGATCGACCATGAGCTCTTCGTCCCGCTCCTGGCCCTCGGCCTGCGGCAGGGTGTTCTTCACCCGCGCCTTCACGCGCGGCCCCATCGCCTCCATGAATTTCGGGAAGCGGTTGGCGTCGGTTTCGACGAAGTTGCGGTCGAGCACCGACTTCGACGCTTCCTTGGTCTGCGAAGCGCCCGCAAGGTCGGCCATCACGGCCATGACGAACGGCAGTTCGATCGTCGTCGGGCTGCCGTACGTTTCGACGTCGTAGGCGATCTGCACGCGCGGCGCGCGGTTTCTTTCGATGACCTTCGCTTTGCTCTCTGCTGGCATGCTTTTCTACCTTTCATCCTTCTGGGCCGGCTTCTTGGGATCGGGAACGCCGGCAAGCAGCCGGAACTCCTTCAGCCCCGACGGGGCGAGATCTTCCATCAGTTCCACGAAATCCATGTGCACCATCCGGCGCACGCGCCGCGCCAGATGCGGAATGGGGCTGGATGGTTCGGTGCGGTCGTAGAAGGCGACCACGAGGTCGAGGCATTTGACGACCTCGTCACGCGAGTTGATCCGGTCCGGCAGACCGGCGCTCGCGTCCACAGGGCTTGCCACACTTGCCATCGTCTCGGCTCCATGACCGTTGCGGGCGGGCATTGCTGGTTCCGCCGCCTGCGGAGCGGCCTTCGCGGCGCCATTCGCCGTGGCGCCGGCACCGGAATTCCGCTCCAGCGTCGTCAGCAAACGCTGCAGGAACTTCTTCAATTCCGGGACCGTGGCGCCATGGCCGTCGATGCGGGCATTGAGCGCGGCGTCCACCGCGTCGAGGGCGGCGATCGCGGCCCGCGCGTCGGCGAGCAGCGACGTCATCACATCCGCTGCTTGATCGATTTGCGCCGCGCATCCGGTGCGCACGCGGTTCAACAGCTGATTGTGGGCGCTCGTCAGCGCCGCCTTTTCGGCGGTCCCAAGGCCAGAGGCTGCTTCCTGGAGCATGACGCGTTCGTCGAGCGCAGCCTGTTCGAGGTCCCGGCCGCTGATCGGTCCGATCGCGCGCGGGGAGAAGAAGGCCATCTGCCTGAGGTTCGCCAGCAAGCCTTCCTGGCCGTTCTGCAGATCGAGCAGCGCGTTGATGCGCCGCAAGGCAGCATCGCGCGGCGCGCCCGTCCGCAGCGACGGGTGCATGGTGTCCCAATACTGCTCGAAGGTTCGCGCAATCAGCGTCAGGCCTTGGGCGAGGCCGGCCAGCCCTTCCTCGTTGGCCAAGGCCCGCGCGACGATGACCAGCAGGCGCAGGTCCCGGCCGCGGGCGCGCAACTCTTCGGCCCTTTCGAGCACCGCCGCCCAGTCGACAGGACTGGGTTGCGAGGTGGGCTTGCTGTTGCCGTCATGGACAACTTTGAGCTGAGGCTCGGCCAGGCGCTCCAGCTCATGAAAGGCCGGGTCGTTGCGCAAGTCCTCTCCCGACGGATTCTCACCGTTCAGAGGATTCAGCCAGAGTGCGAGATCAATCACACCAACCCCCAGCCAGCGGCCCTGAGACCCCTATGTGACGTAACGTTATCACCGGCCTCATGCGACGACAATTGAGCAACTGCGCAAAAACTAACGGAAGCTAAACGCCACCGTTTTTTCTTCGGCCAAACCCATTGCGCGATTGCCGGACCCGGTATGTGAAATGGCTCGCATAGCCCGGGCAGCATTCGTGTTTGTTGGCCACGAGTTTGCAAGGCTTGTGTAACCGGGCGGTGCCGCCCGGGTAGATTCGAAAAACCTTATCCGGCATGCGGCTTTGTCAAGCCGCCGCTTATATGGCAGGGTACGATCGATGGGTTGCGGGAGCAGGTTCGATGGAACAGCGCCGGTCATCGCAGAGCTTCAAGCGTAAGGAACTGGTCGCCAAGCTGAACGCCACCGGGGTGCGCGCCTTCAAGGCCGCGGCCGACACGGCCAAGCTGCGCGGCAATCCTTATGTCGAGCTTGTCCATTTCATCCAGCAACTGGTGCTGTCAGAGCGCTCGGATGTGCAGATGATCATCGCCGACGCCGGACTGGATGCCAGCCGGCTGACGGCCGACATGACCCGAGCCATCGACAAGCTGCCCTACGGCGCCACCTCGGTGGAGGAATTTTCCGACCACATCTTCCACGCCATCCAGGAAGGATGGAATCTTGCGACGCTGGAGTTCGGCGTCGAGGAAGTGCGCAGCGCCCATATCCTGCTTGCCTGCCTGAAGACGCCGGTGCTGGAGGGTCTGGTCTCCAAGATCAGCGCCGAATTCGACAAGATCGACGCCGATGGGGTCATCTCCCGCTTCGCCGATGTCACCGAAGGCTCGCTCGAGGCCGGCTCACCGCCCGCCGAGCGCGCTGCCGAGACACCGATGAAGCGCGGTCCGGGTGGGGATTCGGCGCTGGCGAAATACGCCACCGACCTCACCCAGCGCGCCCGCGACGGCAAGATCGACCCTGTCGTCGGTCGCGACCCGGAGATCAGGCAGATCGTCGATATCCTCATGCGCCGTCGGCAAAACAACCCGATCCTGACTGGCGAGGCCGGCGTCGGCAAGACCGCGGTCGTCGAGGGTTTTGCGTTGCGCATCGCCCAGGGCGACGTGCCGCCGACGCTGCAGAATGTCAGCGTGCGCATGCTCGATGTCGGACTGATGCAGGCCGGCGCCAGCGTCAAGGGCGAGTTCGAGAAGCGGCTGAAGGCGGTGATCGACGAGGTGCAGGCCTCAGAGGTGCCGATCATCCTGTTCATCGACGAGGCGCATACGCTGATCGGCGCCGGCGGCGCGGCCGGGACCGGCGATGCCGCCAATCTCTTGAAACCGGCATTGGCGCGCGGCGAGCTTCGCACCATCGCGGCCACGACCTGGGCTGAGTACAAGCAGCATATCGAGAAGGACCCGGCGCTCACCCGCCGTTTCCAGGTGGTCAGGATCGATGAGCCCTCGGAAGCGGTGGCCGTGCTGATGTTGCGCGGCGTTGCCGGCGTGCTGGAGCAGCACCACAAGGTGCAGATCCTAGACGAGGCGATCGAGGCTGCGGTCTCGCTGTCGCACCGCTACATCCCGGCCAGGCAATTGCCGGACAAGGCGGTCAGCCTGCTCGACACCGCCTGCGCGCGCGTCGCGGTCTCGCAGCATGCGACGCCGGCCGAGGTCGAGGACATTCTGCGCCGCCGGCAGGCGCTCGAGGTCGAGAGCGGCATCATCGGCCGCGAGGCCGCGATCGGCATCGACGTCGCCGACCGGCAGGCCCGTGTCGACGCCGGGCTGGCGGAAACCGAGACAAGTCTGGCCGCCGCCCAGGCGCGCTGGGACCGGGAAAAGGCCTTGGTGGCCGAGATACTCGACCTGCGCGCAAAATTGCGCGGCGAGGGCGTGCCGCTCGATGCGGCGCCGGACGAAGGGGCCGCTGCGGAGGCAGAGAGCGCGGAGAGCGCGGAGAGCGCGGCGAGAGCGCCTGAACAAAGGGCTCCCGAGAGCAAGATCGGCGAGAGCAAGACTGGCGACGGCAAGGCTGCGAAGGCCGAAGCGATGTCCGCCGAGCCGGCAGACGAAGCCGCTGCCAACCTGGCGCGGCTGCGCGAATTGATGGCCGAGCTTGCCGCGGCGCAGGGGGAGACACCGCTCATCCTGCCATCGGTCGACCGCAATGCGGTCGCCGCCGTGGTGCAGGACTGGACCGGCATCCCGACCGGACGCATGCTGTCCAGCCAGACTGAAAAGGCGCTCAGGCTCGCCGCGACCCTGTCCGAGCGCGTGGTCGGTCAGGATCACGCCATGGAGATGATCGCCAGGCGCGTGCAGACCAGCCGCGCCGGGCTCGGCGCGCCGGAAAAACCGGTCGGCGTGTTCCTGCTTTGCGGCCCCTCCGGCGTCGGCAAGACCGAGACCGCGCTGGCGCTTGCCGAGACGCTTTACGGCGGCGAGCAGAACCTGATCTCGATCAACATGTCGGAGTTCCAGGAAGCGCATACGGTCTCGACGCTCAAGGGCGCGCCGCCCGGCTATGTCGGCTACGGCAAGGGCGGCATCCTGACTGAGGCGGTGCGCAGGAAACCCTATTCGGTGATCCTGCTCGACGAGGTCGAGAAGGCGCATCCCGACGTGCACGAGATATTCTTCCAGGTCTTCGACAAGGGCATGATGGACGACAGCGAAGGCCGCCGCATCGACTTCAAGAACACGCTGATCCTGCTCACCTCAAATGTCGGATCCGACGTCATCATGGATCGCACCAGGAACGGCACAGTGCGCACCGGCATCGACGATCTCGATACCGCGCTGCGCGCCCCGCTGCTTAAGGTCTTCCCGGCGGCCTTCCTCGGCCGCGTCGTCACGATACCCTATTACCCGTTGTCGGATTCCATGATCGAGGCGATCGCCCGTCACCAGTTCGGCAAGATCGCCAAGCGCCTCAAGGACACCAACGACGCCGAGCTGGTGATCGGCGACGGCGTCATGGACCTGGTCAAGGCGCGCTGCACGGAGATCGAGTCCGGCGGCCGCATGATCGACGCCATCCTCACCAACACGCTGCTGCCGGAACTCAGCCGCGGCGTCCTCAACCGCTCGCTCGAGGGCAAGAAGATGGCGAAAGTCATCGTCGGCGCGTCGCCGGAAGGATTTACCTACTCGTTCGAATAGGCCTTCATGGCGAGGGAAGCCGCCTTTGCGCGACGGGATGGTCGATGCCTCGTGCCGCCGGGCTGGGAGCCCGCTTGCCAACTCAAAGGCGTCTTGTCCTGCGCCACTCCTCATACTCTGTGCGGGCATCGTCGTGCAGCGGATAGTATCGTTGCAAGGGAGCGCCCTGCATCAGCTTCTCACGTGAAAACTCTTCCCAATCGTGATGCTTCTGTGCCTCTTCGATGACCTTGGCGGCCATTGCGACGGGAACCACCACCGCGCCGTCATCGTCGGCGACGATGATGTCGCCGGGGATCACCGTGACGCCGCCGCAGGCAATCGGAACATTGACCGCGTTGGGATAGATGCTGGTCTGCACATGATAGTTTGGCGTCCAGCCGCGCAGCCACAGGGGCAGATCGAGCTTTTCGACATTGGGCCGGTCGCGCATGCATCCATCGATGACGATGCCCGCGCCGCCTCTGCCCTTGAAATAGGTCGACATCATATCGCCGAAGACCCCCGAGCTCATATTGCCGCGGGCGTCGACCACGACCACGTCGCCCTCCTGCGCATGGTAGAGCACGTGCCGGTGCAGTTGCGTCTCGGGATCGGCATATTCTCCCTCGTCGAACAGGTCCGGCCGTTGCGGCAGGAATTGCAGCGTCAGCGCCGGCCCGACGATCGACTTGCCATGGTTCTGCGCCACCGGGCCGACCATGTGCGGACTGCGGAAGCCCATGTGGCCGAGCGTGCCGGCCACCGTCGCGGCGCCGATCTCTTTCAGCGCGTCGATCAGGTCCTTGGGCGGACGCGTGATGTCGGGAATATGCGTCATTGTCGAACTCCGGATGAGTTGGAACTACCAGTTGGTGACGGAACCGTCGCGGCGTTTGAGATGCGGCGCTTCCCAGAAGCGGAAACTCTGCGCCTTGATCGCCTCCTCGTTGACCTCGACGCCGAGCCCCGGCAGATCGCCGACCGGATAATCGGTCCCGTCGAGCCGCGGCTGCACAGGGAAGAAGTCGGAATTGTCGAAGCCCAGCTTCCTTTCGGGCGCCCTGGTTTCGAGCCAGGCGAAGTTGGGCACCGCGGCGGCCAGATGCACGGTCGCGGCGGTGCACACCGGACCGAGCGGATTGTGCGGCATCAGGTCCACATAATGCGCCTCGCTCCAGCCCGCGACCTTCATCGCTTCGGTGAGCCCGCCGACATTGCAGACATCGAGCCGGTTGAACTGATGAATGCCGCGCTCGATGTAGGGCAGGAACTGCCACTTGCTGGCAAATTCCTCGCCGATGGCAAAGGGGATGTCGGTCATCCTGCGCAGGGACTTGTAGGCCTCCGGCGTCTCGTCGCGTATCGGCTCCTCGAGGAAATCGAGCACGCCGCGGCCGAGCTTGTTGCAGAAGCTCGCGGCCTCCGCCACCGACAGCCGATGATGATAGTCGATGCCGAGCACCACGTCCTCGCCCAGCGCTTCGCGCGCCTTGTTCAGCATGCTCGCCGTAGCGCCTATCGAACCGCGCGGCTCGAAGATGTCCTTGCTGCTTTGGCCGGAGGGAAAGAAGCGGATCGCCTGCCATCCCTGCGCGCGCAACTCATTGGCGCGTTCGATGGCAGCATCGCCCTCGGCCTCGTCTCCGGTCGAGGCGAAGGTGGGGATGCGGTCGCGCTGCTTGCCGCCGAGCAGTTCGTAGACCGGCACTCCCAGCGCCTTGCCCTTGATGTCGTGAAGGGCGATGTCGATGGCGGAAATCGCCGCCTGCAGAACCCGCCCGCCTTCGAAATACTGGCTGCGATAAAGCTCCTGCCAGATCCGGCCGGTCTGCATGGCGTCGCGGCCGACGAGGAACTCGCGATAATGCTCGACGGCGCCGGCCACGGCCTTCTCGCGGCCGCTCAAGCCGCTCTCGCCCCAGCCGAAGATGCCCTGGTCGGTCTCGACCTTGACAAGCATCTGGTTGCGCGTTCCCACCCACACTGGGTAGGGCTTGATCGCGGTGATCTTAAGTTTCGTCGTCATTCGCGCCACGTCCACGCGTCCGCCGCGTCAATCGGCCCTGAGGGCCATTTCGGTTTCGCTGTCGAACAGATGCATCCGTTCCTGGTCGAACTCGAGCCAGATCCGCTCATCGGGCGCGACGGCAATGCTCGGCGGCACGCTGACATTGACGATGGCGCCGGACAGGAACGCCTGAACGAATGTCACGTCTCCGGTCGGTTCCACCGTATAGGCCTTGGCCCGAATGGTGCCGGGGACAGAACTCTTGTGCAGCTTGATCGTCGAATGTCGCGCGCCGAGCACGACTTTCCGGGTCGTTGCTGTCGCGACCTTCCGCGCATTGGGCGGCGACAGCTCAAGGCTCCAGCCCTCCGCGCTGGTCAACACCGTGCTGCCGTTCGCCGTCGATGCCTCGAGCGGAATAAGGCTCATCGCCGGGCTGCCCACGAAGCTCGCGACGAACATGTTCACGGGATGCGCGAAAACCTGCGCCGGCGAATCATATTGCTGCAGATAGCCGCCGTTCATCACCGCCATCCTGTCCGCCATAGTCACGGCCTCCAGCTGGTCGTGCGTCACATAGATGATCGTTGCCTTCAGGTCCTGATGGAACCGCTTGATCTCGGAGCGCATCTGCACGCGCAGCTTTGCGTCCAGATTGGAGAGCGGTTCGTCCATCAGGAACACCGCCGGATCTCGAACGAGGGCGCGGCCCAGGGCCACGCGCTGCTGCTGACCACCCGAAAGCTCGCGCGGCTTGCGCTCGAGCAACTGCGTCATATCGAGCACGCGCGCCGCTTCCCTGACCTTCTTGTCGATCTCGTCCCTGGGCAGCCTGCGCATCTGCAGCGGGAAGGCCAGGTTCTTGTAGACCGATTTCTGCGGGTAGAGCGCATAGTTCTGGAACACCATCGCGATGTCCCGGTCCTTGGGATCGAGGCCGTTGACCACGCGGTCCCCGATGACGATGTCGCCCGATGTTGCCGAGGTCAGTCCCGCGACGAGATTGAGCGTGGTTGTCTTGCCGCAGCCTGAAGGGCCGACGAGAGCGACGAACTCGCCGTCATTGACCGTCAGCGAGACGTCGTTGACAGCTTTGAAGCCGCCATAGGTCTTGACGAGATCTTTGAGGACTACGTGGGCCATCGGCAGCGACTCCTAGTGCTTGACCGCGCCTTCCGTCAGGGCGCGTACGAAGTATCGTTGCAGGACGAGAAACAGTACGACGACGGGCACGCTCATCATGAAGCTTGCCGCCATCAGGCCCGGGAAATCCGTCGTATTTTCCGAGAAGAAGCGCTGGATGCCGACCGGCAGGGTCAACTGCTCGTTCTTGGAGAGGAAGGTGTAGGCGTAGATGTACTCGTTCCAGGCGCCGATGAAGGAATAGATCGCGGTGGCGATGATCCCCGGCGTCGAGAGCGGCATCACGATCAGGATGAAGGCCTGGAACCGTGTAGCGCCGTCGATGCGCGCCGCCTGCTCGAGCTGCACCGGGATGTTGTCGTAAAAGCCCTTGAGCAGCCAGATCGCCAGCGGCAGGCCGAAGGTCAGATAGGTGAGGATGAGCGAACCATGCGTGTTCACCAGCCCGAGCGCGCGCATCAGGATGAACAGCGGCACGAGAAAGATCACCGCCGGGAACATGTTTCGGAGCAGCACTGCGAAGAACAGGAAGTTCCGGCCCGGGAAAGTGAAGCGCGAAAACGCGTAGGCCGCGGGAACCGCCACGATCACCGAAAGGATGGTCGTGGCAGTGGAAACGTAAAGGCTGTTCCAGAAGAAGCGCAGGAAATCCTGGCCGACGCTGTTCTGCGGATCGAGCAGCTTCTGGTAGCTGGCAAGGGTAGGCTGGTCCGGCCACCATTGCGGCGGAAATTGCATCGCCGCGAAGCCGGACTTGATCGAGGTCAGCAGCATCCAGATCATCGGCAAGGCGGTGTAAAGCAGCATGAACACCAGGAATATGCGCCCGCCCCACCGCCATCCGTCGATCCGCATCCGGCGACGGGTCTGGCCTCGAGGGGCCGTCTCGGCAATCGTGCTCATGCGCTGCCATCCTTCCGCTCATTGCCGCTCAGCGCACGGACATAGAAATAGCCGAGTGTCATCAGGATGAAGAACAGCAGCACCGAATAGGCCGACGCCACGCCCCAGCGCTGCCGGCCGAAGGCAAGCTCATAAATGTGGGTGATCCAGATATGCGACGCGTTGGACGGCCCGCCTCCGGTCATGATCCATGGGATGATGAAGGAGTTGAAGTTGGCTACCGCGAGCAGCAGGATCGTCACCGTCGAGACGTTTCTCAAATGCGGGAAGGTGACGTGCCAAAAACGCTGCCATGCATTGGCCCCGTCGACTGTCGCGGCGCGCAGCAACTGGTCGGGAACCGTCTGCAGGCCGGCCATCATCATGATCATGGCAAACGGAAACTCGCGCCAGATATTGACGACGATCAGGGAGGGCAGCACCGTGCTGACATTGTCGATGAAATTCGGCGGCCCTCCGGCCAATCCGAGGCCAACCAGCACCGCGCCGATGACCCCGAAATCCGAATGGTAGATCCACTTCCAGATATAGGAAGCGGCGACCGCGCTGATGACCCAGGGAATGATCAGGATGGCGCGCAGGATACCGCGGCCGACAAAGTCGCGGTGGAGCGCCAGCGCGGCGCAAAAGCCAAGGACGAAGGAAATGAAAGTAGAGGCCGCTGTCCAGATAAGCGTATTCCAGGTGACCTTCCAGAACACCTCGCTTGTGAGGATGGCCGTGTAGTTGTTGATGCCGACGAAGATCTTGTCGCGGAGCTGCAGGCCGGGCGGGGTGTTGAAGAAGGATAATTCGATTGTGTAGTAGATCGGATAGGCGATGACGATGAGCATCACGGCAATCGCGGGAAGCACATACGCGTAGTCGGCGCGATGCTCCCAGATGCTGCGGAGCAAGCCCGACCCGGCGGGTTGCAATCTGCGGCGAGCCTCGGCCTTGCCGGTCGCGATCGTCACTGTAGCGCGCCCTTGTTCTTGGGGAAGTATCGGCCGCGCTCGCGGCGCAGCCGATCGGATCGTCGGTCAGGCCCGCATTAGAGCCCGCCTCCCATCAGGTCTTTCACCTTCTTGGCCGCGTCGTCCGCCGCCTGGTCGACGGTCATCGCTCCGGTCAGGGCATTCTGCAGCATGTCCGGGACGATGATGTTCATGATTTCGGGCGACTGCGGCAGCGCCGGGAACGGGATGCCGTATGGCAGCATCGAGGTCGTGACGTCGAGGAACTTGATGTTGTCCAGACGTTCCTTCATCCATTTGGTCTTGAAGCCGTTGAGGTTGCCCGGGTTCGATCCGGCATAGGCCATCTTCAGCGACCATTCCGGGCTCGTCCACATGCAGATGATGGCCTTTGCGGCCGGCTCGTCCACCTTGCCCCCCTCGACATATTCGGGCTTCAGGATGTGGATGTTCGAGCCGCCGAACACGACGGCGCGCTTGCCGTCCGGGCCGGTCGGAATCAGGCCGTAGCGCATGTTGTCGATGACCGTCTGTGCCTTGTCCTTGTCGGTGCCCGTCGCCTTCTTCTGCAGGTCGAGCATGACGTTGTAGTCGGACGGATGCGAGATCATCATGCCGAGTTGGCCGGCGAGAAACAGGGGCTGGTTGTCGGCCTGCTGGTTGGTGAGCGCCGAGACCGGAACCGATTTGTCGCGAACATACATGTCGTAGGAGGCCTGCAGCGCCGCCTTGCTCTGCGGGCTGTCGAGCTCGATCTGCTTGTAGGTGGGGTTGGGGGTAGCCTCGTCGAAGACGCCGCCGCCATAGGCCCACAGCTGCGGCATGAAGCGGTAAGGCGTGTTGCCGGCATTCTTGCGCGCCACCAGGCCGTAGCCGGCAATGCCAAGCTTGTCGTGGATTTGCTTGGAATATTTGACGACGTCGTCCCAGGTCGAAGGGGGCTTGTTCGGATCGAGGCCCGCGCGCTTGAAGATGTCGGCGTTCCAGATGAACGCCATCGTCTCGTTGTTGGTCGGAATGCCGTAGGTCACGCCGTCCCAGGTGACGGCCTTCATGGCGCCGGGCCAGAAGTCCTCGGTCGAATACCCCACATCCTCAGGCTTGAGCGGCTGCAGATAGCCCTTCGAGGCGAACTCGGTGCCGCCCAGAATTTGCAGGCGGACCGCCATCGGCGCCGCGTTGCCGAGCAGCGCCGTGCGGAACTTGTCGAGAAGGTCGTTGTAGGTGAGGGCTTGTTCCTCGAGCTGGATGTTCGGATAGGTCTTGCGGAAGGTCGCGAAGAAATCCTTGTAGTACTGGCGCAAAAGGTCCGGGTCGCCCTCGAACACGCCCTGATACCAGAAGGTCAGTCGTCCCTTGTAGTCGAGCGGGGTGACCTTGGCGCAATCGCCCGCAGTGTCAAAATCCTGCGTGCCCGCAATGGAGCGCACATATTCCGGCGACCACTTGTTCAGGTCGACCGGCGGCGCGCCCAGCGCCGGCACGGCCATCAACGATGCCAGTAACGCAGTGGAGACAGTGCCGCGCAGGACGGCACCGCCGAGCGTAATCCTCGTCATAGGTATCCTCCAGGTTTCTCTCCCGTGCCGCTCTGCGTCGAGGCAAGCGGTCGTTGCTCGTTCGATCGCGGGATATTTGCCGGTTCTAATGTATCCCTTCGACGACTTTGTACGTTTTCAGATCACAGATTATCTGTCAACGCGAAGAATCGTACATTGTTTTATCGAAACCGAGCGTGATATAGGGCGGAGGGTGTATTCACTTGGGGGAGATGGGCCTTGGCCGAGACAAGCGATTTCAAAGCGGAGCCACCTGCGGGAATTGACCCCATCGGGGCTTCCAGCGAGGGCGCCTCGCTTTATGAACTGATCAGGGATGACATCATCGAGGGACGGCTAGCCGCCAACGAACGGCTTGTGGTCGCCGATCTTGCCCGGCGTCACGGCACCTCGACCAACCCGGTGCGCGAGGCCCTGCAATTGTTGCGCGGAGAGGGCTTTGTCATCTTCAGCCCCAATCGCGGGGCGCGCGTGCGACCCATAGATCAGGACTTTGTCCGGGATGTCTACGAGATCGGCGTGCTGATCGAACCCGCCCTGACGCGATGGTTCGTGAACATGGCCACCGACGAGGATATCGCCGAGCTCGAACGTCTCCAGGACCTGATCGAGGAGAACAATTTTGTCGACACGTTCAGGCACAGCGAGCTCGATACCGCCTTCCACACCGTGATGTACCAGCGGCATTATAACCGCCATGCGGCCGAGCTCTGGTGGAAGCATCGCGAGGTGCTGAGGGCGGTCAGCCGACGGTTCAATTTCACGCTTGCCAGACGCGCCGCGATCATCCGCGAGCACCGCGAGCTCATCGCGCTGGTTAAATCGGGAGACGCCGAGAAGGCTGCCGAACTCATTGCCCGCCATGTCGAGGGCTCCGGCCGGCATGTGCTCGAACACATGCGCGCGCGCATTGCGGCTCGAGCCGGATAGCCGATCGGCAACATCATCCTGGCCACTTCAAAAAGGGTAGTTGAGATGAAAATCACCAGCATTCGGCCATGGCTGATCAAGTCCGACGCGTCCTATTGGGGCGAGTATCTGTTCGTCGAAGTGACGACCGACGAGGGGGTGAGCGGCTGGGGGGAGATCACCACCACGACAAAGCTCGCCAACCGCGCGCTCTGCACGATCCTGCGGCAGATCGGCATCGCCGTCACGGGCGAGGACCCGGCCCGTATCGAATATCTCTGGCACAAGATGTTCCGCAGCTTCACCTATATGGGCAGCCGCGGCGCCGCCGTCGAATGCGTGAGCGCCATCGACATAGCCCTCTGGGACATCCGCGGCAAAGTCCTCGGCAAGCCGATCTATGAGCTGCTGGGCGGACCGGTGCGCGATGAAATCGCGCTTTACACTCATCCCAACCAGGCCAAATTCACCAGCAAGGAAGCGGTGGTCCGCGAGATCCGAGATATCGTCGAGTCCGGGCACACCGGTCTAAAGTTCGACCCTTTTCCCCATCAGGGCCCCAGCGTCGATGGGATGGCCCGCGAAGGGCGTGACGGCTACCTCGACGGCGGCATGACCCGCAGGGACGAGCGCGAGGCCGCCGAACTGACGGCGCTGATCCGTGAGACGGCGGGTCCCGACGTCGACATCCTCATCGATGCGCATGGCCGCTTCGATGTTCCGACCGCCATTCGCCTCTGCCGCAGCCTCGAAGAGGCGGGCCAGATCGACTGGTTCGAGGAGCCCTGTCCGCCCGAGAGCCTCAATGCCCTCAAGCAGGTGCGCGACAAGGTCAGGGCCGCCATCTCGTGGGGCGAGCGCGGCCACACGAAGTGGGATTTCGTGCCGGTGCTCGAGAACAAGCTCGCCGACTACATCATGCCGGACGTCACCTGGACCGGCGGCATCACCGAGCTCAAGAAGATTTCTGCCCTTTGCGAAGCCTACTATGTGCCGGTTTCGCCGCATGACGCCGCCGGACCGATCAACGTGGTCGCGGGGGCGCAAGTGATGATGACCGTTCCCAACTTCTACAAGCTCGAAACCTCGGAGTGGGACCTCTCCAAATACGATCACCTCATCGACAGGCCGCTCGACGTTTCGAACGGCAGCCTCAGGCTGACCTCGAAGCCGGGTCTCGGTGTCGAGATGAATCGCGACTACCTGCAGGCCCACGAGATCGAGTTGGGCTAGCAACGACCTGTGCGGGCCAGGCGAGGGGCATAACCATCGACGAGAACGAGGATAAGTCATGCCGAAGACGGATGCAGCCGACGAGGCCCTCAATCGGGTGAACACCAATTCCAAGCCGTCCGAGCTCCGCATCACCGATATGCGGGTGGCCGAGATCGTCGGCGCGCCGTTCACCTCGGCGCTGCTCAAGATCTACACCAACCAGGGCATCGTCGGGCTTGGCGAGGTGCGCGACGGCGCCAGCGCCACTTATGCGCTGATGTTGAAGAGCCGGCTGCTCGGCGAAAACCCCTGCGATGTCGACCGCCTGTTCCGACGCATCAAGCAGTTCGGCGGCCACGGGCGGCAAGGCGGCGGTGTGTCGGCGGTCGAGATCGCGCTATGGGATATCGCCGGCAAGGCCTATGGCGTGCCAATCTACCAGATGCTGGGCGGCAAGTTCCGCGATCACGTGCGCGTCTATTGCGATACCGATGCCGAGAAACCGAGCGGCACCGAGACCGGCAAGCGCCTCAAGGAACGCATGGACCGCGGGTTCACCTTCCTGAAGATGGATCTCGGCTTGATGCAGATCGCCCACATTCCGGGCGCCGTGGTCGCGCCCGCCAGCACGCTCGAAGGGTTTCGCGCCAATCCGCGCGGCCGTGGCGGCACGCTCGAGGAGCGCAAGGCCCGCAACCTCGCCTATGACGCGCAGAACGTGCGGCACCCGTTCACCGGTCTGCATTTCACCGAGAAGGGCATCGACCTTCTCGAGCGGTACATCCACGAGGTTCGCGAGGTCATCGGCTATGAGGTCCCTTTGGCCATCGACCATGTCGGCCACATCTCTCTGCGGGACGGCATACGCCTGTCGCGCCGCATCGAGAAATATGTCCCGGCGTGGCTCGAGGATGTCATCCCCTGGCAGTACACCGAGCAATACCGGCAATTGCAGCAGGCGACCTCGGTGCCGATCTGCACCGGCGAGGACATCTACCTGAAGGAAGGTTTCGAGCCTCTGCTGAAGAGCGGCGGCCTCTCCATAGTCCATCCTGATCTGCTCACCAGCGGCGGTATCCTCGAGACCAAGAAGATCGGCGACATGGCGCAGGACCACGGCGTCGCCATGGCGATCCACATGGCCGAAAGCCCGATCGCTGCGATGGCCGCTGCACATGTCGCGGCCGCGACCGAGAACTTCTTGGCGCTTGAATATCATTCCGCCGATGTCGACTGGTGGGACGATATTGTTACCGGCCTGCCCAAACCGCTGGTGAAGGACGGCTTCATCACTGTTCCGGACAGACCGGGCTTGGGAATCGACGACGTCGTCGATGAAGTAATCGCGCAGCATCTGCAGCCCGGTGTCAGGGGGATATGGCAATCCACCGAGCATTGGGACAATGAATATAGCTGGGACCGGACCTGGAGTTAGCCAGACCGCCCGCTCTCATTCCCCAGGTTCACAGGACCAACGACCGACCATTCGTGTCGACCTCTCCTAAGGCGGAGATGAAGAAGGAAACGGACGAAATCATGATCTACGAACTGCGTATCTATGACTGCCTGCCGGGCAGGCTGCCGGCTTTGCTCAAGCGCTTTTCCGACCAAACTCTGGCCATCTGGGAGAGGCATGGCATCCGCCAGGCCGGTTTTTTCACCACGGCGATCGGCGAAAACAGCAATCGCCTCACCTATTTCCTCGCCTGGGAAACGCTGGCCGAGCGTGAGGCGAAATGGGCGGCTTTCGTCACCGATCCGGCATGGCACAGGGCCCGGGACGAGTCTGAGCGCGACGGCCAGATCATCGCCAATATCAGCAGCCAGATGCTCACGCCGACGGCTTTCTCGTCTGTGAACTAGGACTGCGCCATGAAGATCACCGACCTGCGCTGCGCCGTCATCGGCCAGCACCCCATCGTGCGCATCGTGACCGACGAGGGTCTTTACGGCCTTGGCGAGGTCGAGTTCACCAAGACCTACCTCAAGCCCTTCGTGCTGCATTTCCGCGAGGCGCTGATCGGCGAGGATCCGACCGACGTCGAGCGGGTGATGCTGAAGATCCGCCAGCGCGGCTCGTTCAAGCCCTATGGCGCGGCGGTAAGCGCGATCGAGCATGCGCTGTGGGACATTGCCGGCAAGGCCGCCGGCGTTCCCGTCTATAAGCTGCTCGGCGGCAAGGTGCGCGACAAGGTGCGCGTCTATAACGGCTCGATCCGCCGCAAGCGCGCCGGCGACCGGCCGGAGGACTACGCCGCCGACGTCAAATGGATGATGGAGCAGCCGCAGAACTTCTTCATGATCAAGCAGGGCATCTCGTTCCATTCCAATATGAAGGACACCATCGAGGGCTTCCATTACGGCGTGACGCAGAACAAGGCCGGCTATCACGGCGCCATGGATCAGGGCGTTATCAGTGAGCGCGGCTTCAATCACATGCTCGACTGCGTGATCGCGATGAAGGAGGTGCTGGGCGACAAGGTGAGCCTGGCGCTCGACTGCGGTCCGGGCTGGATGTTGCCCGACGCGATCAAATTCGCCCGCGCGGTCGAGAAGTACAATTTGATGTGGCTGGAGGACATGCTGACCGGCGACTATGTGCCGTGGGTCAATCCGCAAGCCTATCGGGAGCTGACCACCTCCACCTCGACGCCGATCCATACCGGCGAGCAGATCTACCTGCGGCACAATTTCAAGGAGCTGATCGAGACGCAGGCGGTGCGCGTCATCGGCCCCGATCCGGCCGATATCGGCGGCATCGCCGAGCTCAAATGGGTGGCCGAGCACGCCTACATGCATTCCATCCTGATGGCGCCGCACGGCGTCGCGAACGGCCTGCTCGGCCTCGGCGCGCTGATCAATGTCTGCGCCACCTTGCCCGCCAACTACATCGCCTTCGAATATCCGAGCGCCTCCGATCCCTGGTGGGAAGACATCGTCATCGGCCTGCCGTCGCAGATCGTGAAGGACAGCATGGTGGACCTGCTGGAAGCGCCGGGGCTGGGGCTCGATATCGACGCCGAGGCGGCCCGGAAGTATCTCAGGGAAGAGGATGCGGGCTTCTTCGACTGAGCGTAGAAGCGTCGGCGAAAGGGACTATCGTGGGAGAGGGGATGGTGCCCAGAGGCGGAATCCAAGCAGAGAAAATAGCACTTGGTTTCTCAATTGCATAGTTATGAAGCAGCAGCAGCGCTGACCAACAAAAATACCAACAAAATATTTCTGTGGATTGGTTCGGTTCCCGAACATTGCCTTTCGGTCCGACGCCGCCGCACCCTAGATGCAGTCGAGCATCGCAGCGACTTATCACCTATCCATCGACAATCAAGTCACATGTATTTGCCATGCGATGTTTGCAACTTGGACAGAGTGTCCCCTGCGGACAAAATTCCTGAACGACTGCTTCGCCCTCATCGCAGCCATTAAAGTGAGTTTTGGTCACCTGGACGCGGACACTTAGACCAAATTCGGCAATGGAGGGCTCTTACCTGGGATGTCGAAGTGCCTAACGCCTCACTCGAGCCGTACTTTCCCTGACGGTCAACCTGATCGCCAACTCGCATTGCGATGGTGATGTGATCGGCAGCAATTCGGCCCATGTCGCGTGCCGCACTGGACTCTGTTGCTGGGCCACAGACCCGATCGACACTCGGAGTATGACCGTTTTCTGTTCGACTACCATCAAATCACGGGCGAACTGCCAACCGCATGCTCGAACTGTTTGAACGCCACGGTCGCGTGACCAATCGTTTCTCGGTGCTAAGCACGGACGATCATAATCAGATACACGCGGCGTTTTCGCCCGAGGACCTGATGGGGTCGAATTCATCCTGCGGGGCAAGGACGGGCCGATCGCAAAGGCTTTCACCGGGCGCGCACGCGCGCGGAGGAGGGCGTCCGGCAAAGATGCCGCAATCGCCGTGCCGGAGGGCTGTCCCACGACTATCGCCTGTGTTTCTGGCTCTCTGGCAAATATGCGGCAGGGACGTTTACAACTGGTGACGCCGGTAACGAACGCTGGCCTCTCGGGTACCGAATAATGTCTCAACGTGTCTTCAGCACGCCCGACGAGTTCCGGGAGGGTCTCGATGGCATCGTCGACGAATATGCTCGAAAACCCGCCTCCCAACCGGCCAATTCGCTTCCGCGGAGACCTGCAACACGAGGCGGGGGACCACTGCTTCCATCTCCGCTCACGGAACATTCAGCATCGAGTGCTCGACGGGGTGGTTCCGATTTCCATTGTCATCTAATCGCGAGCGGGAACTGTACAGCCTCGGAGCTGATTATGGGGGTCACGGATGCAGCGAGCGTCCTTGCCATCGCCGACCTGCTCGATCAGCTATACGCGGCTGGGGTGATCGAAGAGGATCTCGACGACATTTCGCTTGGCAGAACGGGATGACGGGCGCGGGCCGCAGGCCGCGAGCTTTTTTGTCGCAACGCCACTGCCCTGCGTTCCACTCCGATAAAGCGGGCTATCGCGGCCGGTCCTCGACGAAATCGTGGTGCTCGCCGACGGCTTCGCCAATGACAATGGCGCCAAGCTTACCGGACCCCTCTATGCCGTGGGTTGGCATTGAAGTCATTGGCAAGCCAAGCCGGCGTGGCGTTTCCCCTCGCAGATCATCTGGTCGCACCGTCCGTTGCGCTGTCACGTCATGGTTATCGTGCGCGATGCCGTCCGGCGACAGGGGCAGACTATCTGCCAGGCCTTGCCGCGGGCTTCCAATTGTAGATCGTCGCTTCGGAGATCCCATGCTTGCGAGCCGGTCCAGCATGTCCGATCTATCCACATTACGAATGTAACCCGTTTCGACGTTGACCCTTCAGAACTTTGGATCTTCATTGCAGGACACGCTCCAATCGGCGCATTCGATGTTGAACGAAGGTCCATTTGCCGCTGGCAAAACTTACATCATCTAACTCGGGCTCAGTCAAAGTGGAAACAGCGTTCGGCTAAGCCGGAAACCGTCACATTTGATTCAACAATTCTTCGGTCAAAGGAGCAGCCATGGCTACCGTGAAAGTCGATATCGATAACTTCCAGTCGGAAGTTCTGGAATCCGCAGCACCCGTCGTCGTCGATTTCTGGGCCGAATGGTGCGATCCCTGCAAGATGATTGCTCCGAGCCTCGAGGAAATCTCCGTCGAGATGGAAGGCAAGATCAAGATCGCCAAGCTTAACATCGATGAAAACCCGGAACTCGCCGCCCAATTGGGCGTGCGCTCCATTCCGACGCTTGCGATCTTCAAAGGCGGCGAAGTGGCCGATTTCTCGGTCGGCGCCAAACCGAAGACAGCTCTTTTGAACTGGATTTCGAACGCTGCCTGATCGAGGTCGCTCAAATGAAGAAACCGTAGATCCGCCCCGTGGGTTCATAGTGATTTATTGGCATTTGTACAGGGCTCAGCCCTTTGTGCTTCCGCTTTATGCCGGAACGAACGAGTGGCGAGGAAGCTTTTCACTGGGGCGTTGTCGAGGCAGTTGCCGTTGCGTGAATGCCGCAGCTTTCACGCATGCCGTTGCAGGTTCGCGTGACCGCACTCAACCAATGACGCCCTGTTGTTGACAGGCTTAGGCGATGCGTCTTGCTGGATCGGAGAGGGAATATGGGCAGTACCGGAGAGTTGGTCGGACAAGCAGGGCGTCCTGATAGCGAAGAAGGCCCGCACCGCGTCTCCGACGCAATGTCGGACCAGCAGGAGACGCGCGAAGCGACGCTTGCCATCGCCGGCGCGGTGGTTGCCCGCGACGGCAATCTCGACGGATTCTCTGATTCAGAATTGGCCAATCTGGTGAACGGTTTCGGCAAGTGGCCGGAAGAAGAAAAAGCACGCAAGGCGATCGTTGCCATCGCCAGCGAGCTCGGTTCCAAGGGCCGTCGCTTCAGTGCTTTCGGCACGCCCGCACTAGTCAGGATCGCCAATGGCCTGTCGCGGGGTATCGAGGCGGGAGAGACCGCCGGCGAGGTCGCCGAACCGGCCTTGCTGAAGGACCGGCTGCATCAGCTGGCGCACTACCTGCAATATGCCGAGGATCGGCTCCAGCAGGCCGATGTCCATGCCGTCGCGGGTATATTCAAGGCGTTGGGCAAGGCGCAGTTGTTGGATGATCTGGGTATGCTGGCACAGCCGGGGCTGGACAGGCTCGAGGTGTTACGTGCCGCTCCCGGGTTTAAGCTCGACAACAACCTCGAGACGATGGGCAATCTTTGCAGCTCCCTGCTGCCACTAGCTCGCAGCCCGAAGCCGGCGTTGCGCTGGCACCGCAAGTCGACGCTGAACCTGCTCAACGCCATCCAGCCGGTGGTGGAACACAAGATAGATGCCTATCTCGCAGCAGGCCAGGCCGAGCGTACCAGCGGCGCCAATGCAAGCCGCCGCCCGGCGCTTTCGATCCATCAGGTGCTCAAGACCCGGGCGGTGCTGGAGACGCTCTACCGGCGGCCCTATGTCGACGGCGACGAGCTCGCCTTGCGGGCCAGGCAGGAAGAGCTGCATGGCAAGACTAGGCAGATACTGAAGAGCGCCCGCACCCTCATCGACGCCGACCTTTCCTACAAGAGCTGGAACGTGATCGCCTCTATCGAGGCGAAGGAACCGCTCGAAGCGCTCGACACCTTCATGGCGCAGAACGCATCGATGATCCAGGCCCAGCATGCAGCCGCCAGCTTCGATGTTCATCGGGTGCTTCAGGCCATGGACCAAGAGCCGAGACCGCCGCAAGGCGATGCCGGACTAATGCGGCTGCCGGTGGTCGACATGCAAGGCCAGCCGCTGGCCAGCGAAGCCGAGTTGCGCTATTCCATTTTCCATCGCTTGACCTCGGGCGCGGTGAACGTGGTGGCGGTGCAGCTAAAGGGAACTCCGACTGGCGCCATGTTGACACGCACGGTGGCCGTGGAGGGCGTGCCCTACCGCATGGACCTGTTCGGCGGCAGCAAACTGAAGCCGCCGCAAAGGAGCCTTAACCAGCTTGCCTCTGACCTGCCCTTCACGGCCGCAGAGGCCCCAAGCGGCAAGCTTTTGGCGATCCCCTATGCCGAGACGGCTCCGGGTACGGCCTTTGAGCAGCTGTCGCGGGCCTGGGCGCCGTTCAAGGAAGCCTATTACTATACCCAGCGCCGCGGATTTGCCGCGCCGCCGGGCATCCCCGACGTTGGCCCGCATGATTATGCGCTGGAAGGGTGCTTCAAGCTGTCCCTTCTGCCCGACCGCCCCGCAGGCGCGGTGCATCCCTTCCGGTTCGAGGGGCGAGACGGCGAGATCGCCTTGCGGCCGCATGACGGCTGCGGCTTCATCAGGGCGTCGCTGGCCGAGCGCATGCCGTCCGTTGCCCGGGCTCGCCACGACGCTCCCGAGCGGATGCCTGCCTTTGCCGATAAAAGGCAATCGGCGGTACCGCCCACGGCGCTGCAACATTATCCGCGCAGCGTCGAGGTGGCACAGGAGACCCGCGAGAAGGCTCTGGCGTGGCTCGAAACCCATCAAAGCCTCACCACCGAGGAGCTGTTTCGGACGGTCACGGGCGGGCATATCGAGGGTTCGAACGCTATCGCCGTGCCGTCCAGTGACGAATGCCTGTATGTGCCGACGGGCAAGAGCAAGACCTTGACCCGTGACGCTGGCGTACTTGTCGGACGCTCCCCCTATGACAAGCCCAACCTGCGCCCGTTCGCCGCCGACCGGGTCAGGTCGGCGCGCGATGGCGACCGCACCGCGGCGTTCCTGGATCGGTGCGTGGCCTTCCAATACAGCTTCAACGTCGCGCACAGATCGGGGGCTAGGCTTGCCGCCGACGATCCGACCTTCTTTGCCAAAGGCGTCTTGATCGTTGTGCCCGACGAAATGTGGCCGGCGGACTTCGCCGACCGCGGGATGGTGATGTCTGCCGAGGACGTAAAGTGCCATTCGCGCTGGCTGGAGGAAAAGGACCGGGTTAAGACCGACACCGCGCTCGAGTGCGTCGGCATCCTGCAGGCGACGGAGGTGTTCGCGCCCGGCTCTTTGGTTGCGGTTCCGACCGTCCAACAAAAAATGCTCGACGGCGATTTTGATGGCGATGCCGTCATCATCATCGGCGACCAGCCTCGCCTTTACGAGCATGTGCGCCAGTTCGACGCGCAGCTGCAGGCGCGCGGCATCGCCTCGATGAAGCCGCCGAAGTCGCACACGCCGGCCATTGAGAAAGGCGGCTACCAGTTCAGCCGGTCCAAGCAGATCCTGTCGGCCACCGGGCTGGTGCTGGAGACCTACAGCTGCCTGCAGCGCAACGTGCTGGCGCAGCCGCTGGAGGCGCAACGCTGGTTTGCTGAGCGTGCCATCTTCGGCACCTACGAGGGCATTCATCAAGAGCTCAAGGCCGACATCCGTGCATTGTTGCAGGAAGATCGGCCGAATGGCCAGACCCTCCATGAGCTGATCGCCAGGGCGGGGGAAGACAGCAAGACCGCCCGGCATCCGGTGGCCTGCGAACTGGCCGCGTTGCTAGTGGCCGAGCTCCAGGACTGGAACCTGCAGCTCAATAGCGAGCCGGCTCATGAGCAGTCGGACGTCAAGCAGAAGTTTGCGCGATCCGTGGCCTCAACCGGCGCGAAGCCTGCCGTCAGCGCCGAGGCCGCCGCGCTCTTCCCGAAACTCAGCGAATCCTATCCGGCAACCGCTGATGCCAGGAAACGCGTCGACTTCCTGCTCAACCGCTATCAGGCGCGCATTGATCCGCGGCCCGACGGCTACAACCCGGTCGATCTGCATGAAAGCGCGATCAATCTGTTGAGCGTCGGCATCAAGGTCGGCACGGACGCCTACAAGTCCGAAACCGGTGCGCGAGTGTTCATGCAAAAAACCACCGAATTGCAGCGGCTCATAGAGCAGAGGCCGGGCTTCAAGTCGGCGCCCTATGTCAAGTCGCAGGCGGCAAAGCTCCAACAGGGCCGGTTCGACGTCGATGGCAGCCTGGCGGATCTGAAGGACAACCCCACGCTGGCGGCGTCGGTCATGGAGGCCTCGATCAGACTCGCCGTCGAAAACCGAATACTGCCCAGCGCCTTAGCAATTCCGGCCTACGACGACCCCGCCAGCAGGATAGCGCCGAACAGCGAACAGGCCCTGGAGCGCGCCAGGCTCGAAGCCGCCCTCGCCCAAGCGCAAGAAAGCGCGATTACCGAAACTGTGCATGCGGTTGCCGAGCTTTTGCGGCAGGACGGCATCGAGGTGCAGGTGCCGCATCTTGATCAACGGTCGCGTGGGCAGATCGGGACAGCCAACGAGTTGACCGGCCAGGGCGTGAGCGCGGCGCCGGATGCCCAACTGGTCACCAGTGCAGTGCGCCATGTCTTTGAGATCCCGGACGAGGCTTTTACGCGCGCCTTCAGGAAGGCGGCACTGGCCTTCGAGGAGCGTGACTGCAGCGAGGTCGAGACCACCAACTGGTTCATCAGGATGGACACGCAGGGGTTACGCGGCGTTCACACGGCGTTCAGAACCGCACAGAACTATCGCTTCGAGGTCGAGTTCCATACGCCGGCCAGTTACCGGGCCGAGCTCGCGCAGCGCGCGCAGAGCGAATGCGAGCTGGTCCCCATTCCCCGTGGTGCCTGGGACATATTACACTGGGGCTCGTCAGGAGAAAGCAGGTCGAGGGCGGCAGGGACCTCCAGGTCGCCCACCGTCGCAAGACAACAGAGTGCGGTCATTCTCTCGCCGCATGCCGGCAAGATCGTCGCGGCCCTCGGTACGAGGCCGGTCGTGCTCGTCGGCATGCCGGCGAGCGGCAAGTCGAGCATCGGCCCCCGCCTTGCCAGGGAGCTGGGGGTGGAGTTTGTCGACATCGATAAACTTATCATCAAAGGGCACGGCGATATTAAGGATATATTCGAGCGCCGTGGCGAGCCCTACTTCAGGGAGCTGGAGACTAGAGAGCTCGCCGAGCAGTTGAAGAAAGGCCCCATGGTCATCGCAACCGGCGGCGGCGGCTTTGTCAAGCAGCCCAATCGAGACCTGATCCGCGAGAAGGCGGTGTCAATCTGGCTCAACACCGACCTGGATGAGATCGGCAGGCGCCTCCACCTGCAGCAGCGCTCCACGGGCGACACCGGCCGGCCGCTGCTGCAAGGCCCCGACATCAAGCAGCAGCTCGAAAACATGTTAGAAAAGCGCGGGCCAGACTACCAACAGGCCGATATCAAGGTGGTCCCGACCTTTAGAAAAGACAAGAAGAACGCCGGCATTTGCGTGGAGGCGCTCCACGATTTTCTGTGCAGCAGGGAGAGAGAAGCCGCCCTGACGCCCGCTGCCGAGATGTCACATGTCTCCGGTGCTTCCGGCACAGTCGTGGAAACCATCCAGGCGCCGGCGGCACCAATGAGTCAAGGTGAACTGCCGCCTCTCGACACCCTCACCGCCGACCCGCAGCCTTTGCTGGCCGGCAATAACGCACGAGCGGATTTAGCATCTTCCATGAGAAGCAGAGAACGCTCAAGTCGATGACAACAAGCTTTAGGCGACAACGATCAGGTCCTTTCGCAGGTTTGGTGCAGGGGGCGGGTTCGCGCCGAATGCTAACAAAAGTGGGAATCGCATGCATAAAGTCGTCAGAAGCCTCTGGCCGAGTCGATCTGGTCCTAGATGACACAGGAGATTCGTTGACCGCCCAATGGCCCGCCCTTCACAGCAGTGATGCGGCAGCAGGGCTTCGTTCGCGGTCTGGCAAGGTCTCGAGATGACAGGCTGCTTGTGCTTGGGATCGAGGTCATGGCCGAGGGCGTGGAGACAGAGGCAGACCGACAAATTCTGCACAGCTTGGCTGCAGAACCGCTCAGGGCTTCCTGTCCCTATGCCCCAATCACTTGAATTTGCAGTAAAAGAGTACGCGAAAGAGTTGTGACCGGTACCAGCTGTTGCTGACTGCATCAAGAAGAGCGTCAAAGGACGAGATGGGTGCTGGAAATGGACATGAGGTAATAGGCGGTATCAAGCGGCCAGTACGACGATGTAGCTGTGGTTCCGCGAAGTTGTGCAAAAAAAGGGCGGCATCGCTGCCGCCCTTTCCGTATTGCGCAGGTAGCGTGGATTAGAAATCCATGCCGCCCATGCCGCCCATGCCGCCCATGCCGCCGCCGCCCATGCCGCCAGGCATGCCGCCGCCAGCCGACTCCTTCTTGGGAGCCTCCGCGATCATGGCTTCGGTGGTGACCAGCAGGCCGGCGACCGAGGCCGCGTCCTGAAGAGCCGTACGGACAACCTTGACCGGATCGACGATACCCATGGCGATCATGTCGCCATATTCGCCCGTCTGGGCGTTGTAGCCGAAGGTCGCGCCCTTGTTCTCAAGGATCTTGCCGGCAACGATCGAGGCTTCCGCACCGGCGTTGGCCGCGATCTGGCGGGCCGGAGCCTGCAGCGCGCGACGAACGATGTTGATGCCGGCGGCCTGGTCGGAGTTGACGCCGACAGCGTTGATGCTCAGCGAAGCGCGCAGCAGCGCGACGCCACCACCAGCAACGATGCCTTCTTCGACGGCCGCGCGGGTCGCGTTGAGGGCGTCATCGACGCGGTCCTTCTTTTCCTTGACTTCGACTTCCGTCGCACCGCCGACGCGGATCACCGCAACGCCGCCGGCGAGCTTCGCCAGACGTTCCTGCAGCTTCTCCTTGTCGTAGTCCGAAGTGGTCTCTTCGATCTGCTGCTTGATCTGGGCAACGCGGCCCTGGATCTCGGCCTTCTTGCCGGCGCCGTCGACGATGGTGGTGTTCTCCTTGGAGATCGACACCTTCTTGGCGCGGCCGAGCATGTTGAGGCCGACGTTCTCGAGCTTGATGCCGAGGTCTTCCGAGATGACCTGGCCACCGGTGAGGATGGCGATGTCTTCCAGCATGGCCTTGCGGCGATCACCAAAGCCCGGCGCCTTGACGGCAGCGATCTTCAGGCCGCCACGCAGCTTGTTGACGACCAGCGTGGCCAGGGCCTCGCCTTCGACGTCTTCCGAGATGATGAGCAGCGGCTTGGAGGTCTGCACGACGGCTTCGAGAACCGGCAGCATGGCCTGCAGGTTGGAGAGCTTCTTCTCGTGGAGCAGGATGTAGACGTCCTCGAGCTCGGCAACCATCTTGTCGGCGTTGGTGACGAAGTAGGGCGAGAGATAGCCGCGGTCGAACTGCATGCCTTCGACGACTTCGAGTTCGGTCTCGGCGGTCTTGGCTTCTTCAACCGTGATGACGCCTTCGTTGCCGACCTTCTGCATCGCTTCCGCGATCATCTTGCCGACCGACTCGTCGCCATTACCGGCGATCGTGCCGACCTGAGCAACTTCCTCGGAGGTCTTGATCTTCTTGGCGTTCTTGATCAGCGTCGCGACGACTTCGGTCACAGCCAGATCGATGCCGCGCTTCAGGTCCATCGGGTTCATGCCGGCGGCAACGGCCTTGTGGCCTTCCTGGACGATCGACTGCGCCAGAACCGTCGCGGTCGTGGTGCCGTCGCCGGCGATGTCGTTGGTCTTCGAAGCGACTTCGCGGACCATCTGCGCGCCCATGTTCTCGAACTTGTCTTCAAGCTCGATTTCCTTGGCGACGGTGACGCCGTCCTTGGTGATGCGCGGGGCGCCGAACGACTTGTCGATGACGACGTTGCGGCCCTTCGGGCCGAGCGTGACCTTCACCGCGTCGGCGAGGATGTTGACGCCGCGCAGCATGCGTTCGCGGGCATCACGGGAGAATTTGACGAGCTTCACAGCCATTTTTTTGCTCCTGGGCAATTCGGCCTAAATTCAGATTGGATGTGATGAAAGGCGACGGCGGTCAGCCGATGATGCCCATCACGTCGGATTCCTTCATGATCAGAAGGTCTTCGCCATTGAGCTTGACTTCGGTGCCCGACCACTTGCCGAACAGGATGCGGTCGCCAGCCTTGACGTCCAGCGGGACCAGCTTGCCGGTTTCGTCACGAGCACCGGAGCCGACAGCGATGATCTCGCCTTCCTGCGGCTTTTCCTTTGCCGTATCCGGGATGATGATCCCGCCCGCGGTCTTGGATTCGGATTCGACCCGCCGAACGACCACGCGGTCATGAAGCGGGCGGAACTTCGACTTTGCCATTTTTTCTTCCTCGGTGAGAGCGGTGAGAAACACCGTCCGGCCACGCCGGACAAACTGCAAAGCCCGGCTTTGCCGGACCGTTGTTAGCACTCACCGCGAGCGAGTGCTAACAACGGGAGGATTAAGGGGTAAGCCGGAGATAGTCAAGACGAAAGGGCAGGCGCATGAGCAAAATCTTGATCCAAAGCTCTCAGGCAAGGCGACCACTTTGAACACTCCTGCTGACTTCGTCATTTGGCATTCTCGGCAGCGCGTTTCGACAATTTATGTTCGCCTACCATTCCCAGCGGCTTTGGAGTGCTAAGAGCCTGTGAATTTCTTTGAAGATCCGTTGCAACGCCTGCGCGCTGCGGGGAGTGCTGATCAGGCAGCGAGACTTGCGAACTTCTTGTGCCAGGAGGCATTCGGATTGAAGGCCGTATCTCGCTTGTGGTTTGCTCAAACCCAGGACGCAGGGGTTGCTGCCGCTTACTTACATTTTGTCGGCCAGCCCGCTACGGCTGTCGCCGCATCACCGCACCTGCACACGGGTGCGCCTCGCGAGGAAGTTCATTCGGGAACAAACCCACTCGGAGTGCTGGTAGTCGGCAAGTGGTTTTGTTGCTGCCAAGCTCATCAGGTGCGCTCAATCCGCCGCGGCACCCCCCGTCTCACAATGGACTATGGCGCGTTTGATCCACACCAGAGCCGCCCCGGTAGGATCGGCTCCGTCGGTCAGACCAGACGGTGGCTGACTTTTCTAAACTCCAACCAATCAGGGGCGCCTCTAAACTCCAACCAATCAGGGGCGCCAGGAACAGGTCTGGGAGTGGGTCGCGAGTGACATCCGTACGCGAGGCAGCGCGCCTCCTCCAAGGGTGAAGATGCTCGCAGCCGAACTTGATCTGCCACATGCCGGCTTTGAAGTTCGTCGAAGCGAGAATAACCGTTGCTGGCGAAGTGACCCTGCATTACACCTGTGTAGCTTGGCATAGGTTGGGGACAGATTGTCTAAATAGTCCTGCGGGGCCGAGGGCCGACTTCCTCGAACCCGTCCGAGTAGAAATCGACGTGCGTTTCCATTTTGGTTGCGCGGGTGCTCCAACCTCAAGTCGCTTCCAACCACGAGCGCGGCTTTCCCGCACAGCGACCTCGAGCAGACAAGGGGCAATCATTGGAGCGCATCTCGGGTCGAACATACAGCTCCGAAATCTGGCCGGACTTGCCTCCTGCATAGATCGCCGTGCACTCATTCAGTACGACTATGCCGGCCGGCTCGCCACATTCATTTCGTTGGCAAGCACTGTCGCCGCGCTTTGTTTGACGAAGTCGGGCGTGGGCGCTTTCCCGCCAGAGAGTTCATCGAGTAGCGCGTGAATGAAACGGGCGCCCGTTTCTGCGTCCAATAAGTTGGCCCGTCCAGTAGATACGGAAGGCATGGTTTCTCCCCCTCCTAGGGGGCGGCGTCCCGATTCGTGCTGCCAATCGCAAGGTGCGCTGGCAAAAAATGGAACTGCGAATCCGGCTATGATGGAGGGCTGCTCTCCTGTATGCAAGCCATTCTTGGGATTTGCAAAAACCGTCGCCCGCTCGTCCAAGCCAGGGATCTCTACACCATCTGACCGCGCGCGAAGCAAGATTCTGCTTAGCTGCTAGCGAGGACCGAGCTTGCGGACCCCACAGACCCCATGGTCAGCGTCGGGCGATTTCCCCAATCAGCCGAACATATTCGCCTTCTGGTTGCCCATAGATACCAGCTGCTTGGGCAACGAGGCCTTGGCGGTCTCGAATGACGATTTCACCTCGTCGCGAACGGATGAGGCCACGGCCCTCGAGCACTTGGAGCCCAACGGTGACCCCCGGCCGCCTTACGCCGAGCATAACAGACAAAAACTCGTGAGTGATCGTAATGCGTTTGTCGTGCATCCGGTCGTCACACATCAACAGCCATCGCGCCAGACGCTCTTCAAGGCTCGCTCGTGCGTTCATTAGGGCCGTATACGTAGCCTGAATGTGGAGATAGTGGACATAGCGCAAAAGGAAGGGATGCAACGTAGGGCTGTCCACTAGAGCCGCCTTGAATGGCTGAACTCCGATTCGCACTGCATTGCCTGCCAATTGCACGTAACAATCGTGCGCGGCATAGTCGGCACCCATCACCAGCGCGGGACCAGTCATTCCCTCTAAGCCAATGAGGCCAACTTCGGCATCCTTGCCGTCCGGAGTCATCGCGACAACAGAGCCGATGCCTTCCTCAAGGAAGTAAACGGCCTCTATCCTTGAACCGGCAGTCTCCAACGGCATTCTCAGATCAAGGGCACGTCGCTCAAAATGCGGCTCCAAACGCGCGAGGTCATCCGCGCTAAGCCGTCGCAGCAATTCATTTTTGTAGGAAGCATTCACTGGATTGGTCATGGCTCAATCCCACTTGGGGCAAGAGCATTCCAATCTCCTTGCCGTCCGCGCCCGTAAAAACGTGCAGACGATCTCGTGACAATACGCCCCTTGGTACGACAATGACAGCGGAATGCGAATCGATGCACGGCGAGCCCCCGCCGCGTGATTACAAAAGACGCGAAAAGTATGTCAGAGTGGGAAACGTACCAAACTCAGCTTTGTACGAAACCGACATTCTGAGGTCCCAGCTCTTTCCCGTTACCTGTCGTCCTAGCGCGCCGATTCCCTTGAGCTTCGTGAGAATCGCACGAACTCCTGATTTAGAGCCGGCGCGCTTTCAAATCGTAACTGTTCACTGAGAACGACACCTCGCGCTCGGGGATGCCGCTAGATGTAACCGCTCCCCAATGCCGCAGCGCGTCCGGTCGGCCGCGGTGGGGGGCGGAGGATTTTTGTTGTCCTTCGCCGATCGCTCGGATCTACGATTGCTCGGAAAGTTGCGTCGGCGGGACGTCAGCAACACTCAGCGTGTCCGATCGAAATGCCCTAGTGGCGGCTGTCGGATTTATTCTGTACGGGGACACGTTTGAGGATCGACTGATGTCAGCCCGGGGCCGTCTGGTCCAATGTCGCGCGGATAGCGCCGATTCCCAACTCGTCGATGATCATGTTGTGGTGACTGGCCGTCACCACATCCTGCAGGATGGGCGGCCGTTCGGACTTGCCTTTGTTCGAGCTCAGGTTCCGCTGATGACGGAGCATGAGGTACTTTGGCGAATTCTCCCGGCCAATCTACATTCGCGCTGCCGCGAGACTGTTGTGCAGGCTCGGCCTCAATGTGCCGCACCGCACTTCCGTGGTTATCGGGCGTCCGCGACGCATGGGCACGGTCCGAGATCACGAGTGCTGTAGGCACTGGCTAGCATGCCGCGCCCGGCTGTGAACGAGGCGACATGACATTGCCGTGTATACGCAGGTGCGCGCGCCGGGGTCGCTTGCTTTTAGCGAACTTGCATGGCTGTATGGTTTATGAAAATGGCCGGGGGGCTATATGACCATATACCTGTTTCTCAATAGTGTCGCTGCATTCGGCTTGGTTATCCCACTCTATTTTATTCAGCGCGAACCGACCATTCTCGAGACTTTACGGCCAGGCAGGGGGTCGCCTGGGACCGAAAATTAGCTGCGGTGATTCAGGCGGATTTCGGTTGAGGAAAACAGTGCGGCCTGTCGTCGCCGGGTGGAGGGGAGCGTGGCGATGGGCTTAAGCAGATTTGAGAGACCAGTCGTCGTTCAGGTCAACCGTAACAGCTCTGAACGCATCGTGCTTGAGGTGAATGACGCGGCAACTATTTTGATGCGGGATCTTCGTTCTCAGACCAAGAAGCGGAATGCAGCGATGGATGCCTGTCTGCACGTGTTGCGTGGTGAGGCTCATCCGCCAACTGCAAGGCGGGCATTCGTTGCGGCCGCGCTCGAGGCGAAGATTCTACGCGGCGATTAGACCAGCGCGAAGGTCGGCCGGATATCCATTCAGGTTCAATCCTCCTCCCGATCGAAGCATAGAATGGGAAGTCCCTCTGCGTGATCATGGCGCGACCAAGCAGGGTGGCGCGGAGCATGCCTCCGGTGATCTAGGTTTAACAGCTTCCAACGCCCGCAGACTTGGCTCAGCTATTGAACAGAAATGCCGCCTGGAACTCCCGAAGGGCGCCTCGAGCGGTGCAGAGGGTTCATTTGAGGATCACCTGGACGCATGGTGGACACCCTCGCGCCCGACACCGCCTGCTTCATACCACCAACGGAGTTGCTTTGAAGCATTCGCTCGGTGTTGATCCCAACTTCCCTTGTTCCAAAGCTTCCGCCACAGGACAGATACGGTTCTTGGGCGGCAACCCCGTAAATCGTGCAATTTGGCGTGACGCACGACCTGCTCCCCATCCTCGAAGCGAATGACGGGAGCTGAGCGGCCTTGAATTTCTCTTCCTGAGCCACTGTCATGTCACTGGCTATCTGTGGAAGAAAGTACCGTCCCTGCTTAAGCGGCGAACGATAGACGGGCAAGGCGGGTCGCGAACTGATCCAGGGCAGGGTGATCCACCGCCACCCCAGATAAGTAGACGGCCAGACTGCTGCTAGGAAGTCGAACGCTGGACACGCGTGGCCACCGACGGAGCGTCACGCGCCTTCGTGCGCCTTCTTCGGATGGATCCTGATGTCAGCCTGCTGGCGCGGGCCCCGGACGGTCTGATCGCCGTCTTCAACCTCGAAAACGGAGAGCAGTCGTGGCAATCCCTCCTTACACAGCCCCTTCGCGCAATGCCTATGATATCGTGATCATTGGTGGCGCGGTAGTCGGCTCGCCGATGGCGTATTGGCTGAGCCAGGATTTTTCTGAGTACAGTCACAACCAAAGAGGCTCGTGACGGTACTTTTTTGCCCTTTAAGGCACTGGAAAAAGGGATTTCCTGCTGCCGAGCCTTGAAATTGTACTGACGGTACTTTTTCAGGAGACCATTGGGCTGCTGACGGACGCCGCCCTTAAAGCGCTGAAAGCAAAAGAAAAGGGCGCACGTCGTCGGTAGCGGCTGACGCCGGCAGCGCGGCGACGAAGAGTTTCATCTGCGAGACCGCGTTGATCGGATCGGCGTCGGAGAATTGCGTCCCGTCGGTCGAAAAGCTGATGTCCTTGAAGTGCCAGTAGCGATGCATGTTCTTGTCGGCATAGCCGATGTTCTGCCCCGTTGGCGTGTCGTCGTCCTTGGTGTAGCCGTGGGCAGGGTCTTTGATGTCATCAGCCCAAACCGCCGCATGAACGAAAGCATACTGCGCCTTCTTGTCGTCCGGCACGCCGGCGACCCAGCTCTGATAGTCGGGGTTCAGTTTGATCGGGGCACCGGCCTTGGCCTTCGCCTGTGCGCTCAGCTTTGATTAGGCCACGGCGGCGATCTGCATGGGGCCGCCGTCCCACCAGGCCAAGGCGGGAGCCGATGATAGGATCAATGAAAGAACGGAACCAAAGACGAGCGCGCCACGCATGTATTCCTCCCCAGAGCCAACATCGCTGAGACGACACGGCAATGACGACAATGGTGCCTTCACGGAAGGCCGAAACCTCTTCTGGATTCGACAGCAAGAGACAAATAGCGCATGATCCTTCTTGGGTTGGGGAATTCATTCATGCATGTGCACGAATTTTCGTGCGTGTTGTCCGTGGTACTTATCTCGGGCTGCGCAGCCGACTATTTGAACAATTACGATTTCGGTGACGCTCGCCGCTGGCGATGCGTACCACGCCAACATGCTTTTGCAGACGGTCGATCCATTCAATCCCAACAGCAACAACACCCATATCGAGGGCGACGGCGTACGCGCCGCAGCAATCGTCAACAGGTATCGAGGCGTGGCCGCAACTGCCGCAGCTGTGCCATCTGGCGGTGCTGATTTGGACTGCGCAGGCGGCAAGGGAAACAATCCGGTCGCACCCCATGGGGTGAAAATCACCAACGGTGATCCTAACGGACTAGATCGCGATCGCGACGGCATCGGGTGCGAGTGAAAGCGGCCAGGACGGTGGAACGATCTCGCTACGACAATCGGTCCGACAAGTGGCTGAAACGCACCGGAGCCAAGCAATATCGCCCGCGCCGGTGGGCTGGCATGCCTTTGCGAGTGATCTACGTGACGGTAGCCGCGGCTTCGGCTTTGGTGGCGCAGTTCTTCATGCAACACAGCGGCTCATTGCCCGAGGTCACCTACTGAATCTGACCAAGCCGGCTCCAGCGCCGATTGCCGGTGTCGCCTCCATCATCGATGGCGACACGATCGAGATCCATGGGCAGCGTGTCCGCTTCAATGGCATCGACGCGCCCGAGAGCCGGCAATACTGCGACGACGCCAAGGGATTCGAATATCCATGCGGGCGCCGTTCCGCCGAAGCGCTGGACGGCTTCCTAGCAGCCTCGAGGCCGGTCAAGTGTACGTTCGGGACTTGGTCGCTACGGCCGGTTTGTTGGTGACTGCAGGCGCGCCGACGGTCGAGCGTCGCCGCCTGGATGCTCGAGCACGGCCAAGCGCTCGATTGGCCAAAATACAGCGATGGCGCCTATGCAAAACAACAGACCAAAGCGAAGGCGTCGAAGACCGGTCTTTGGGTCGGAACGCTTCTGCCGCCATGGGACTGGCGGGCGCAGCATGGCGACGATGCGCAAGCGCCGCCGGCACCGCTTTTGCGATTGGCAACGGCAACTCCGGCTGCAATATCAAAGGCAACATATCAGCAAACGGCGGCGCATCTATCACGTGCCTGGACAGAAGTACTACAACGTCACCAAAATCACCGAAGCCAAAGGCGAAAGATGGTTCTGTTCAGAAGCGGAGGCCATGACAGCGGGCTGGCGGCGATCGAAGCGCTGATCGGTTTGCGGAAGCATATTCCGTTCGTTTGACTGATTTGGTTGGCGTCTCGACGGAACGGCGGAAACGTCTATGTTGCAGACCTATTTGTGGACTGCACTCGCTGACGCATATGATTGCCGCTTGTTTGATGGGCGGCACCGCTGTCTATGCAAGTTCGCCCTCGCGACCGAATACACTCAATCCGTAAAGCCTTGGTGCATCACCTGTTGATAATTGCTCCAAAAACGAGTCGCTGGAGTGCCTACCGCAAAAAAATGTTACGATGGGACAAATCACGAACAAGGAGATGAAAATGTCTGAATTTGCAGCGGGTGATGTTGTTCAACTGAAATCCGGGGGTCCTCAAATGACTGTTGAGCAAGTAGGCAAGACGAGCATGACGGACGAGGACGGCGTGTGGTGCGTGTGGTTTGAAAAAATCGGAAACAAGCAAGTCGTTCAAAGAGAAACTTTTCCGCCCGTGGCGCTGAAAAAATACGAACGCCCCGCCACCGGATCGATTGCGGTGCACAGAGCCTAACCATGATCCGCGCAGCGTTTATCGGAATCAACAAACATCTTGATCCGCTTGCGCGGGAACTGAGCGGCGCTGTGGGTGATGCTTCGACTATGTGCGCGGTGCTGTCGGATTCTATTGACCGGTTTCAGCCAACGCTTATCACTGACCACGACGCGACTTATGCGAGGGTTTCGGCCATCTTTGACGATGTGCTCGACGGTGCATCAGAAGATGACGTCGTCATCCTGTTTTTTGCCGGCCACGGCACGCAAGACCACCGATTAGTTTTAACGGATACGCGCTCTGACGACGTTCCGGGAACGACAATAGACATGACGGAGATTGCCGCGAAGTTTCGGACTTCGCGAGCGCGCGCTGTCCTGCTTTTGCTAGATTGCTGCTTTAGCGGTGGCGCGCCGGCACGCGTTCTGGATGTCGGATACATTCCGCGCGCAGCGGGGATGCCGCTCGCCGAAGTTGGTGGACAGGGCCGTATTCTTTTCGCTGCATGCAATCCAAACGAGGAGGCCCTCGAAGACCCCCAAACACGCCACGGTCTTTTTACGAAGGCGATTTTGGATTGCATACTGGAGAGTGATGGGCCGGTGAGCGTGGTTGCGATGGTGGACCGCGTTGTGCAAATGGTCCGCGCCAACGCAGCCCGATTCGGTTACGAACAGACTCCGGTGATGTTCGGTCATGTCGAAGGAGAGCTAACCCTGCCGAAAGGTATGCGCGGTAAATGCTACCGCGCGCTCTATCCCGAAAGGGGCACGGTCACTGTTTCAGGTCCAATTGGGGAGCTTTCGGCCTACGGAATTCCTCAGAATGCGCTGAACGCTTGGAGCGATCGTTTCCCCGCCGGTCTGAATTCATTGCAGATCGCCACTGTGAATAGCCATGGCGTGCTCGATGGAAAATCTCTTCTCGTCGTAGCGCCGACAAGTGCCGGCAAAACGTTTGTCGGCGAGATGGCAGCACTGAAAGCAATCGGCGAGGGAAAGAAGGCGGTTTTCCTCCTCCCTTACAAAGCGCTGGTCAATGAAAAATTCGAAGATTTCTCTGCGCTCTATGGCGACCTTTTGAATCTGCGCATCGCCCGATGCAGCGGCGATTGGCAAGATCAGGTTGGCGACGTTCTAAGGGGCAAGTACGACATAGC
The DNA here is from genome assembly GCF_006440615.1 of Mesorhizobium sp. B2-6-2. Lineage (NCBI taxonomy): Bacteria > Pseudomonadati > Pseudomonadota > Alphaproteobacteria > Hyphomicrobiales > Phyllobacteriaceae > Mesorhizobium > Mesorhizobium sp. B2-6-2. Next base: position 1,008,747 of record NZ_VFUG01000001.1, read on the forward strand.
CTTCTTCACTTATGAGAAGTTTTTGGCTCTGTCAGTTTCCTCTCCGCACATCCTTCACCAAATCGGTCTGGTGGTGATTGACGAAGGACAGTTTATCACAGAGCCGGGTCGTGGGATGGTTGTGGAGCTAATCCTCACCAATCTTTTGAGCGCACGCGAGCGGGGGATTGCACCTCAGTTGGTGACCCTGAGTGCGGTAATCGGCGACACAAACAACTTTGAGCGCTGGCTTGATTGTGAACTTCTCCTTACGACCGAGCGTCCGGTTCCCTTGACAGAAGGTGTCATTGATCGGAGCGGCGTGTGGAAGTTGCAGCGTCCTAATGGTGAGGTGGAGGTCGCGCAGTTGTTCGCACGCTGCGAGATACGGCAGCGCCGGGATAAGCCATCTTCCCAAGACGTTCTCGTACCGCTGGTTCGGCATCTCGCCGGTCAGGGCGAAAAGGTCATCGTCTTTCGTAACGCGAGAGGACCATCCGCCGGTTGCGCGGAATATCTCGCGGCCGAGTTGGGTTTGCCGCCAGCACAAACAATCGCGGACATGCTGCCGGGAATGGATCGTTCGGATATGTCCGAACGCCTTCGCCGCGCGCTCAACGGCGGCGTTGCCTTTCACAACGGTGATCTTAATCGCGAAGAACGCATGATCGTGGAGAGAGGCTTTCGCGACCCAAACGGTGGGATTCAGGTTTTGGTGGCGACAAGCACCGTAGCTGCCGGCGTAAACACGCCGGCTTCGACCGTCATCGTGGCGGAAACGGAATTTCGCGGAGTGGAGCCGCAGCCTTACACTGTCGCTCAGTATAAGAACATGGCGGGCCGTGCAGGTCGCCTGGGCTACGAGACAGAAGGCAAAGCCATAGTTCTCGCCGACACCGGCATGGAGCGAGAGAATCTCTTCCGGCGCTACGTTCAGGGACGTCCCGAACGCATCCAGTCTTCCTTCGACGAAAGAAGCCCGGGCACGTGGGTCGTTAGACTTCTGGCGCAGGTAAAGGATATTCCAAGCAATGCAGTTGTCGATCTGGTGGCAAACACCTATGGAGGATTTCTTGCCTCGCTGAGAGATCCCGCCTGGCGCGGCAGCATGTCAACCCGGCTCCTCAATTTGATGACGAGGATGCAGCACGATGGGTTGATTGATGAGCGCGATGGAAGGCTGAGGCTAACGCCTCTAGGGCGCGCCTGCGGCGAGTCACCCCTCAGCTTGGAATCCAGTATGCAGGCTGTTGAGCTGCTACGCCAATTGCCGCCGGATTCGATAGGACTAGAGACGGTTCTCGTTTTATTGGAAGCGCTGCCCGAACGCGATGAAGACTACACGCCTCAAACAAGACGCGGTGAGCCGCAACGGCAGCAACAAGTTTCGCAACGCTTTGGCCAACATGTGGCGCGTGCCCTATGGCATCGTGCGGAAAGCGATGTGAAATATTACGGTCGCTGCAAACGTGCGCTCATCGTTTCGGACTGGATCGAAGGCGTTACAATCACGGATATTGAGACTGGCTACACCACCAATCCGTTTTCGCCCATTCGTCATGGCGACATAAGGGGTTTTGCTGACGGTACCCGCTTCCTGTTGGACTCGGTGCTCCGAATAGCTGCGATCGTTCTTGGTCGAGCTGATGATCCCGATGAGGTGAGTACTTTGCTTAAACGCCTTGACCTTGGAATACCCGGCGCAGCCTTCTCCTTGACTGAATTACCTATCGTCTTAGCGCGCGGCGAAATCCTCGAGTTGTGGAAAAACGGATATGGAAGTCGAGAGCAAGTCGAACATGCAACCGAAGCCGAACTCGTATCCTTGTTGAACGCGAGAGGGAATATGTTGTACGCCGCATTGCACGAGGAACTTGCTATCACTGGGTCCTGAACAGCCTTCGTATGGCTGCGGTCGATAGGAAGGCAGGGGTTGCGATGGCTTTTTCACGCCCGCTCCAACCTCATTTGGCCAACAGATCGCGATGCGGCAACATGGCATGTAATGATCATCACAAGACCGATGACCGTGCCCAGATTTTGCCCTGAGGAAGAGAACGCGACCACTCCCCTCAGATAGAAATGACCAAGCCCTGCTCGCCTTGGGCAGGAAACACGCAGTGGTAATTGAAGCGGCGCATTGTCTCGGGGTCGTTCCAGATCGTGGTGTTCTCTTGCGCATAATTGAAATAGAGAACCTTTTGACGCACCGGGTCATTCACAAGGATTCTTGCGATAGTTTCGGGATCGGGGTGGTTGTGGCGCGAGCCATCCGTCGAAAAGGCGAATGCCGTGCAATCGAGAATCCTAAGAATCTCTGGCGAGGTATTGGCCTTGCTGCCGTGATGGGAGACTTTGAAGCAAGCGAGGGGATAGGGTTCGGCCTCGCTCGCTCCGAGCTCCCGCAAAGCGCGCTCCATGATGCCCGGATGGGCATCGGCGCCCAAAAGGACGCGGCGACCGCCGAACTCGGCAATGAAGGCGATGCTGCTGCGATTAGGCGCGGCGGTGTCTTCCTTGAAGCGTTTGGAGGCGAGTTGCTCGACGTCCAGCCCGGACAAGGGCTCGCGGCCTGAGCCAGGTTCGCCCATTCCGTGGTCAGGGTCGAATGGGCGGAGTCCATTGGCTTCAAGTTCGTCCATCCAACGCGGGATCAGCGCGGCAAGATCTGCATCGTTGGGCGAGAGTAGGCGAATCGCGAGCCCGGCGAAGCTAATTTCGCCACTTGCCTCCGGGCTCCCACGTGAGGCTATGCGGCTGGCGAAGCGGGAGTTCCATTTCCAATTGAACTTATCGATGCCGGACGAAAGCTTTTCGCCCTGCTCGGCGTTGAGTGGCTCGGTTTCGAGACCCGCTGTAATGCGGTCACGCGCTTCGACAAGCTGATGGTAGGCATTGAACCACACCTCTTTGGGATTGAACGGCGCCGCCGCCTCGCGCACCAAAGGCATGGCTCCTTCGATGTGATCGGCATCGATGTGGCTGATTACGAAGAGTTCGCAGTTGCTCATCTCCTTTAGCGCAGGCCGGGCAGTGCCGTAGTCCTTTGTGCGGCCGAGATCGACCAGGGCGTGATACGAATGGTCCTCATCGCCCCAGGCGAGGACAAGCGCATCGCCCTCAGACGCCGGATTCATGGTGAGTGTGAACATTGAGCTACCTCATGGAGTAAGCTTGACCACTGTGAAGGCCTGTTGCGGATCGACGCGAGCCGCGACCCGCCGGACCAGCCCTCGCTCCTCTGAAGACTCCTCCTGCGACCCAGGAACCGATTCAAGACCGCGGGCCAGCCAGTCGCAGGTGAGCGAGAAAAATGGCACGCCGCGGCTGAACCCTTGTTCGAGCAATTCGGAGATACGATCGAAGTCGGGCGACCTCTCGGTCATCAGGCGACGCGCCAGGATAATAGGCCCGTCGGGGATTTGCGGAAACCGGTTGGTGATGTTCTCGAGCCATTGCCGTGGCACAAGCTCCGATGCTCCGGCTCCCACTGCGATTAGAGCACCCGCCACGGCCGCAAGCGGGTTGGTCATCTTGCTGCGGACGGCCTCGCGGACCTCTCCTTGCATGACCTTGAGAACCTCGGAGCCACGCTCGAAGTCGCGCGAAGCGAGGAACGCCAGCAGGCCGGACCATCGGTATGACTCGACGATGCCCGACGTCGCGGCTCGCCCTTCTGCTGGAGCGGCGGCGACGATTAGGTGAGCGGACCATTCGTTTGGGTCGCTCGGCCGGCCCAACTGCGGCAGAAAGGCCGCTTCGATGCGGGTACCGAATCCAAGGACGGCCCAGAGCGGCCCGCTGCGCTGCGTGTAGGCGTCCTCGAAGACCAGAGGATTGTGCTCGGGCACATCAAAGCGAAGAAAGTCCCGATCGCCCGCTGCCTCCCGCAAGGCGGGTGTTCGCGGGCCTGCCGCACCTAGGCGGGCTGCGTCGCGCGGCTTGGCCATTACCCCGACGAGTTCGGAGAACGAGGGGGCCGGCATTGAACGGGCGACACTGGTGACCGTCGGTCCCCTAGGGTTGAGAGGCTGCTGTGGAAATCGAGGTGCGCTGACCGCGTCTGGCCCCTGGGATATTGAGGTGCTGGCAAGAAGCGCGCCGGCTAAGGTCGCATACCCCAGCCATTCATGCAGGGAAGGGCCGCTGACAATCAGGCTATGGACACTCGCGCCTTGCTCGGCTTGGAGTTCCCTGCTGACGCTCGTCCCGTCGGGAAGCGTAATGACGGCGCTGTAGGCACCCGGCTCGACGTCAAGGCGCAGCTTTTCGCGAGTGCCGCCGACTACTGGTTTCAGTGGACCGGGGTTGTTGCCGTCGCGCCGCGACAATGCGACGACGAAGCCGGCCCCTACCTCCGCTGCGGCAGTAAACTCAAAAACCAATTCGGCGCCGGGGCCGCGACGCGGGACTGGCGAGGCGGTTTCGACGGTCGGTACCGCTCCGATTTCGACGAATGCCACGGGAGCGCGAGGGGTAAGTATCTCTGACCCAAGAGCCTTGCCGTCCCGATCAATTGAAATCGTCACTGTCTTCAGTTCTTCGAGGTCAAACTCCGCGAAGAAGGGCGCGGCCTCGCCCGCAGTTTTCGTAGACACGACCTCCCGATGGTCTGAGATGACGGTGCGACAGCGTGGCCATCGGGCTCGATCGGAAAGACTGACATAGGTTTTCACCCGATCAAGGCCGCCAGGATAGGTGATCGCAAAGCTTCCAGCGGCTCGGCCCGCCGGCGTCTGCAACGACCCGTCTGGTCGAGCAAAGAGCCTTAGAAACTGAGTGAGCCGGTCAACGAGAATGCCGGGTCGAACCGGCCAGCGTGCCCCCGACACGTCGGCCGCGGCACCGTTGAGCGCTCGGAGCAAACTGTCGGTGAAGACAGTTGTCTTATCGCGCCGACCGTCGGCCTCCTCATAGAGGCTAGTTGAGCAGAGCGCCCATTGGTGGCGCGTTCCACCGTGGTCGTCCCGCGCTCGTGAAAGCGAGATCAGCTTGGTGCCGAACTCCTCTTCGGCAGGCAGCCCCAACGAGGTCTTCAAACGGCAGCAATCGAACAATAACAGCTGCGACGTCGGCACAGCGTTCTCGAGCGCTGTAATGAACTGCTCGATCTCGGTCATTCCGGCGGTCTGCTCAAGCGGGTCTGTGTCGTAGTCTTCAAGTAAGAAGGCTGTCCTCCGACCGAAGCTCTCGCCGTGGCTTGAAAGGAACAGCACCATCACGTTGTCCTTGTGCGTATTGGCCCGCTTGACCCAGTCCTTCACTGCAGCCTTCACCTCGGCAAACGTCGCTCGTGGCACGGTTACGCTTGCATATTGGGCGCCAGCCTGCCCAGGGGGCGTTTCAGAGAGGGCCAGTGCAAGGCTCCCGAGCGGCCGCTCCGGGTTGGTGAATCCGGCCTTCTGATCGAGAAACCAGTCGGCGATAGCGCGTGCCGAGATCGGCGGTGAAGTAACCGGCTTCAGCTTCTTGCTCTGAAACGCGCCGACGCCAATGATCATCACATGGGTCGCGGGCCGTCGGTCGAAAGCGGTATCCACAAAGACGAGACCCTTGTCGCGTTCAGCGTTGTCGTCGCTACTCATCAGTCCCCCAGTTCCATTTTGGTCCGGACGCGCCGGCACGAACTATCAGTCTCAGGCGGCTGGCGTTTGCCCCTTCACCAACACAACCTGATCAAGGTCTATCCCCGATCGTGACAACGACTCGAGCAAGGAGGCGTCGTCCAGCAGCAAGGCGTCCTTGAGGCCAAGTCTGGCCTGCTGCAAAGCCATCCCCGCCGGCTGTCCCTCAGCGATCGCTGCATAAAAACGCACTGCGAATACCCTGGCGCCAATATCCCCGACTTCACCACGCATTCCGATAATAACAGGGACCGTTTCGAGCAGCGCTTCGGCGCCGACGAGACTGTCGCACGCATTGAGGACAACGAGAATCGGTGGCGTTGTCGTTGCCGCCAGCAGATCGGCAATCCACTGCAGCGGTATCGGTCGTGCTTGAGTACTGTGGACAAGCCCGTCGTCAAATAGCAAGGCGCCCTCGGCGGCATGACCCGAAAAATGGATAACATGCGGACGTCGTTCGTTTGTCCCATCGATCAGATCGGCGAACGTCGCTGCCGGAAGATGCTCGAGATCGATGAGATCGCGATGCAGCGCACTCTTGAGTGCCTTGAGAACGTCCCGCACCTCACGGTCGGTCTGGAGCCAGCGGCCCTCCTCGACGACTGACCCGTCGTCGCGCTGGTAGATGCGTTCGGTCGCTTCGGGATTGGCTGTGACGTAGAGGACTCGGAGCCGTTCGGGTTTGGGCTCGGGGATACGCGCGAGATGCGGGGCCGACTGCAGGAGCCCGTGAACCTGACGCGCGTGAGTGAGTTCCTCACGTCGGCGCTTCTTGTCGGCGCGCTCGCGTTCCTTGCGCAGGTCTTCTTCCGCGCTAGCGATCGCTGCCTGCTTCCTCGCTTGGTCCTTGGCGTTGCGACCGATTTTCTCGGCGACCGCGGCAGCCTTCTTACCGGTTTCGGTGGCCTTGTGGTCGAGTGACACAGCCGAGCGGAGATAGGAATTGATCGACGACGCATTGCGGGACCGCGCCGCCGACTGACGCTTCGAACCGGCATCTTTCCGCGCCAAAGCAACTGTTGCCTCGTGCCCGGCGAGTTCCTTCCGAAGCCGCCCTTCCGATTGCTTAAGCCGAGCGAGTTCGCTGCGCAGGCTATCGATGCGCGACATTGTCTACTCCGAAATCAGAATGGGTGCGGTCGAGCCAAGAGCAAGGGCTGGCCGGGGGCAATCAAACCGTGGCGCCTGAAACATCGGACCTAGGCCTCCTCGCTTCCCTGGCTCGCGTTTCTGAGGACAAAGTTCAAGTAATTCCGCTCAGAAGGCGGCAGAGTTGGCTGGTTCATGCAATTCTCCATCACTGCTCTTGAACTGGAAGCTAAACCGTATGAACTTGCCTACCAATTGTCGACCCACGAGGCGACGTATGGTCGATCAAGGCGACGGGGTATTCTGCTGAAAGTTCGTGGCGACCGAACAGCGTTCGAGCGGGCCGCGGCATTGGCGCTAGGAAGCGCAGCTCCGCCGAGAAGATCCCAGCGATCCCATCGGCAGGTGGTGGCGGCAGCGGATCGCAAGAGACGTCGGCTCGAATCGGTTCAGGCGAACACAGCTCGCTTTAAGGTTAAGCTCGCGCCTCACGACGGGTACATTGCTCGGCATGCGCTGCATTGGGGATTAGCGTGGCTAAGACGGAAATCGACGCGAACGGAAGTGGGCTAAAAAGCCTTATTGGCTCGCTCAAGGCCAGGGCGAAGCGTACCGCTGGACACTACCGTAAGGAAGACACGGGTATCACGCCCGAAGAATGGCCCAGGGACGCGGAGGTCGAGCTGATTGAAAGCCTTGTGCGGGAGAAGGCCAGACGGGTGACCGGAGGGGATTCCAGCCAGCAGTGGAAGGGGTGCCGTGAGTTCGCGCAGGCGATCAGAGATTCGCGCAACCCAACTGTCTCGCGTGAACATTTCGGGACGGAGGAAGCGCAGCGTCGCTACGAACGCGCAGAAGCCGATTTCTTCGATGGTATCGCGCTCTGGGCCGACAGTACAATGGACTATGTGACCTATCTGAGCGCACTAGCTGTCGAGACGGCTACGAAGCTCCGGATACTCTTTCTAGCGGCCAATCCCTCGGACAGAACTCGGTTGCGGCTCGACAGGGAATTGCGGGACATTCGAGAAGAGCTGGCAACGGCAGGATACCGCGAGCGGTTTGACCTCCAAGCACGCGGAGCAGTCCGTGCCAAGGACATGGTGCGGGCACTGCTTGAGCTCGAACCGGCCTATGTGCACTTCTCCGGCCACGGTACTGCTGATGGTGCAATCTGTGTGGAAGCATCCGATGGCACGAGCCACGAAATCGACCCCGACGCGTTGGCCGCGCTGTTCGCGGCGGCGGGCGAGAAAGTCCGGTGTGTCCTGCTCAACGCTTGCTTTTCTGAAAACCAGGCTCTTGCGATTGCCCGGCATGTCCCCTTCGTCATCGGCATGCGCACGACAATCAGTGACGAGGCGGCGATCGCGTTCGCCACCGGTTTCTACCGAGCACTTGGTGCCGGAAAGGGCGTCCCGGTCGCATTCGAATTGGGGATTGTCGAATTGAAACTGTTTGGCATCGCGGAGCACGAAACGCCTGTTATCGTGCAGTGTCCTTAGCCGGGTGTTCGCTTCTACAAGCCGCTTGAGCTCCCACTTGCGCAACACGATTTGAATGACCTCCGACCGCCCACTTTCATCTCTGCAGCAATGCTGATGAGCGCATCCTCAGTTGCGAGGCGCTTTCTAGCTCTTCAGCAAAGGATTTGCGCGTCACTGTCGGGTTTGGAGCCGTTCTCTGCGCAGTTTTGCTCTCTCCAACTCAGCGGCGATGAAGGGTGTAGCGTGTCTATCGCGCGCCTAGTGTTCTCACGCATCTCGAGGACGGTCGCGGCGCAGCGACAGTCAATGGCGGCTTTCAGTCAACCGCAGCGGCGGGCTTTTGGCCCAACCGAACTGTTGCCAGCGCAAAGCAATACGCGAAAGTCGCATCCTGTCAGGATTGCGGAAACCAAGAGGAAGCGCAAGCTTCGGGATATCGAACCTCGTTCATCCGTCCAACGTTGCTAAAGTGGCTTACGTCGGCCTTCGGCGCATCGGGAGGCGTCGGATGCTCACCCCTGAGGTATGGCGGGCAACGAACCTGACCGGTCAGTTCTTCCATTGAACGTTATTGATGCATCCGCGGCGGGTTTCAGACACTGGACCTGTCGCCATTTTCCTACGAGCGATTTCGTGCAACGAACCGTTCCTCGATGAGGCTGTGATCTAGACCATTCAGGCCGCCGGATACTCTTGCGATGACGCCAACTACGACGTTGAAATGATCGGTCGCATGTCACCCCGGCGGCTCAGGAAGGAGACGGCACGCTAGCCTGTGTGCCCACGTGACCTTATGTGGTGATCGACGCCAGCCAAGGAACAGCTCCATGGATGTGCGACCCGATGATTGTCGCAGCCGCGCTCAACGCCGGCGATGCAGGAACCTTGGCTGCGGCTCGGTCAGCCCTCGAATTGACTTGTCTTGGTCAAAAGCAACCCATCGCACCAAACGTGGTCTACGCAGCCCCACTCACAGGCGGCAGCAGCATCCGGAAAAAAACCACGTCCATTGAGATTTGCACTCGTGTTGCAGAGCAGCGAAATGCCCGTGAGTTTCTCGTACTCTATGAGAAGTTCTGCAAATTGGGTGTTCGGAAGCTCTTGAAACCGTCTGAAGTCGCGCAGTTCCGTCGAGATGGACGACCGCCGGGATTATTTCTTTCCACTCTGAACGGGTTCGGTGGTCGAACAGCATGTAAGGATCCGGCGTGCCGGGGTCAAACATGTCAGGTGCACGATCCTCCAAGCATATTGGCGCTACCGGCCGGAAGTGCTCTCGCACTTTGATCTTGTTGAGATGGTCCTTCATTTCCGGCGAAGTCGCAGCCGCCAGAATGCTTCTGCCTCCCAAGGCACGCGGACCAAGCTCTGCGCGGCCTGCAAGGAACACCACAGGCTTGTTGTCGGCGAGCAAACGGGCAAGATCTTTCAGACTGAAAGCAGCAGATTGCCAACCGGGGGGAATCTTGCCACGGCCCACATTCGGCCCGCTGTAGACTGACCAGTCTGACATCGAGAATTACGGCTTGGGGGGTACTGCCGCGCGATGTCGGCAATGCCCCCCCCCGTGTCCGCCGTTAGCACACGAAACCCGTAACCCGTCAGATATTCCGCGAGCATGGCGGACAGCCGCCTGTCTTCATCGACGATGAGGACCTGGTCCGCCATGCTCGTTTGTCCGCTCCGTTCGAACCTGTGCTCGTACAGAGCTTATCCGCGATCTTCGAGATCCCCGAAATCGTCGAGCAACTGCTCAAGCTGCTCGGCCGTCAACACCTCGGTGGCATCCAGCAGATCGGTCGTCAGCGCGCGCAAAGCCTCGCCGGCCCACTCGACAATCTCGGCGCGCACCTCCTCCACTGCGTCGGGATCGAGGGTTGACGCGCTGAGCAGCTCGGCGAGATCATTGTGCGCCTGGATTAAGCCCTGCTTGATGAGGCGAATATGGTTATGGACCTGGTCGGTGATCGCCGCCAACTCTTCTTCCTGCTCGGGCGTGATGTCAAGATCAACGAGCTTGGACCCTAAGTCATGCGCGCAGTAGCCCGTCCCATGGCGGAGGCCGGTCTGCATGTGCATGTCGGGTCCGCCGTGGCCGCCGCCGACGTCGAAGCGCTGCACGCCTCCGTAACCCTGGCTGAGCGCGCCAGAGACGCCGACGCTGGCAAGCGTGACGACCGCAATGCCGCCGATTGCGATGCGCTTGCCCCAGTTCTTCGACTTCGGAGTGCGGGAGAAATGTTGACGAAGTTTCTGCCACGCAGAGGGTTCAGTTTGGGGCATGAACATATTCCTTTGAATGTTGGTCGAGTGGAATGCCTGGATCAGTAGAACCGGCATTTGCAGCAGATAGGTTTGTGCCAGTTAGAAGGCAAGAGAATATAAGTATATTTCTAAATATATCCGACTATTTTTGCGCGAAACGATGCAATCGGGCATGTCGCCTACAGTTGAAGAGGCATAAGAGCCTATTGATAAGATAGTCTGACTTATTGTTCAACTTCTGGATTGATGTGATAGCGTCAGGAGCCGCGGCGACTCCACGTACCCCTTATGACTGCTGGGCCTGAGGGTGGCCCGTCATCCGATAAGCAACGGCCGAGGGTTAAGCCAGCTGGCCGGCGCAGTGCCTCATGCACAAGAGGCGGGCCATATGTGGATATTCACAAGGAGCGGATTTCGATCGCGGTGGCAGCGAGCTGACGCGGCGGATCGCTGGAATATTTCGGCGAGATTCCCAATGACACTGATGCCATCAAAAAGCTCTGCAACCGTCTGGGCATTCCGGCAAGCCGCTAGCGTTTGGCTAGGAGACCGGCGCGTGCGGTTATGGCCGTTATCGCCAACTCACAAGCCTGAGTCATCGCTGCGACGTGGTGGCGTCATCGCTGATTCCGAGGCGGCCGGCGATCGGGTGAAGATAAACCGTCGGGATGCCACCATGCTCGCCCGCCGCAATCGGGCCGGAGAGTTGACCCCCGTCTGGGTGCCCATAACGATCACGAAGCCATTCGCGACCTGATCGCCTGTGTAGCCCCGTCGTGCGACAGATATTGACGCGAGCGCATGAACGTCTTCGCGATTTCTGCTGCGTCACGGGCATAAGCAAGAGCGTGGGGCGGCCTGGCGAATGGCTTGCTGCCGATTGCTTTTGACATTGGCCTTCGAACATCCCGCTCAGCAGGTCGGATTCAGGACTACGTCGATGCCGTCATGATGCGGAACGGCGCCTGCAGCAGGTCCAGTAACAGATACTCAGCCGATCCCGGAATGAACCGGCGCTCGGTGGGTGATGCCTGCAGGCAATACGCGGTATCGCGTCAGCCAATGCCGTGGTGCTGGTTGCGGAAGTCGGCGACTTCACCCGCTTCTTCAATCCACGCCGGCTCATGGCCTACTTCGGCCTGGTCCCGGCGAGCAATCGAGTGGCGAGACCGTCTGGCGCGGGCCGCATCGCAACGGCCGGCAACACCCATGCCCGGCGCGCGCTGGTCGAGGGCGCCTGAGCTTACAGGATCAGACCGCATCGGCCGGCGCAAGGTCGACCCGATCGAAGCGCTGCCACACGTCGTTCGCGATCGGGTCGTTCCAGACGCGCCGGCGCGTCCAGGCAAAAATGCGGCCCGTCAGGGCGTCAAGTCCGCCTCTTGCACCTGATATCCGCAGTCCAAGTGCCTCGATCGCCGATCGAGTGGCGGGCCAATTTCTACGCCAAAGGCCGTTGTCAGCAATCATGACGGTGGAAGGAATCTAGCGCTTGGTGCCCGCGTCTGGTGTCGACGATGATTTTGATCGCGCACTCGATCTTCTTTAGGACTAATTTGCGCATGTACATGAAGCCAGTTCCCGCTGCGGCGAAGGTCGTGGCGCATGCTGCGCGAATGCCTCGCCGGCATGGCATCGTTCGTCCCGGCCGAAGACGAGCCCACGTCGACCCCGGAGCGGATCGCCGAGGAAATCGTGCGGCGCGTGTTTGCGGAAATGTCAGCGCTGCCCAGAATTGCCTTGGCTATCGGACGTGCAATAATGACGAGTGGAGCGTAGAGGATTACCCGCAATCGCGCGCCCCATGAACACCTCGGCTGGCCACTTGGATCAGATTCTCCACAATGGAAGGGCGGAAGGTGACGGGGGCAGGCACTGCAGGCAGCGAACGACGTGATGCTAAGTACGCGGACATTTGTTCACTAATATACCATGGGAAGTGAATAGAGGCGGCGCTCTGGCAAAGTGAGGCTGCGACACGCACTGACTTCATAGGAGACGCAGCGGCTTTGCTTTCGCACTGGAGCGCTGCGGTGAGCGAGCCTGTCGAGAATGGCGGCGGCCCCTGATATTTAGCTCGGCGATGATGCCATCTGGCAACAGGCGGTGATCAGGGTGGTTTGCGTCGATAGCGTTTCTCGACGATTTCGAACAGATGGAAGTGCTGCTCCTCAATGAGGGAGTGCGTTCCGAAGTCGTCGAGGATGAGGAGCCGCACGCGCGTGAGCTTGTAGATGAGGCGGCGGCAGCGGCCATCAATGCGGGCGAACGCAAATCCCTCGGAGAGCCGTAAAACGCGCAGGTAGAGCACGGAATGATCGAGCCGTGCCGCCTGACGGTCGAAGGCGCAGGCCAGCCATGACTTTCGATCCCGGTCTGGCCGGCGACGACCAGGTTCTGGTGCGCCTTAAGCGAAACTTAACGAAACAAGAACGATACCGATGGCATGGCGAAGCTCGCTGAGGCCAGCTTCAAAGCGGCCGCTTTGGCTCACCGTTTGATGTGGCGGCGAGGTTCAAATGTCCCCGTGGGGCAAAAATGTCACTTGCGCGCACGAGGATCAGCCCCATCTAACCGGCTCCCCCGGGTTGTAAGGGCAGATCGGGCGGGCGAGGGACACCAGGAGTGGGGCTGCAGCCCAAGCTTCTTTGAATAGCAGAAACCATTCTCCCAGGAGAAGGCATGTATAGGCAGCACGAAGATACACCAGGATGGGATCGGTCCAAGGCCAATCGACTCTATAAAGCATTGAAGAAACTTATCGTCGATTTTAAGGTGCCCCCCGATACGCGACTCGACCCACGTCTAATCAGCGTTACCCTGAAAACGAGCGTTACCCCGTTACGCGAGGCATTGATTCAGATCGAAACCGAAAAGTACATCGTCGGATCTCCTCGCAATGGCTACTACACAAGAAAGCTGGATACAAAGCAATTATCAGATGAGTATGGTGTTGCCAACGCAATACTTCAGGGTGTTTTCAGGGAAGGCCCAGATGAGCATTCCAAGCCGTGGTCGACGCTTCCTACGATCCCCAGCTCTAACGACTGTATTTTGTTTGGGGAGTTCCTCGAGGTATTTTATGAGAAGATCGCAGAGGGTGGAAACAATGGAAAAATGCTGGATCTCGTTCATGAGTTCAACATCCGAACGAGATATGTACGTCTTTTGGATTTGCAACGGCCGGAGCGTCTATCATGTATTATAACTGATATGAGACAGCTTGTAGAGCTTCTTGACAAGCAAGACAAAAATGGGGCGATCGCAAATATTGGTCGGCAATTCAGTGCGACAATTGAAACCGTCCCCGAGCTTGTGCTGGAGGGTAATCTTCGTGCCGGGGATACGAAAGAGAGCTGGTTGAAGACATTGCAGTCGAATTTCGACGAGAGCTGACCGGCGGTTTCCACTGAGATGTGGCTCTGGCTCACTTTTGCTGCTGTTGCTGCCGGCGCTTTTGCGGATTCCCCGGAGGATTAACTAATGCAACATCGACTTGCCCGCGCGAGCCTCGCGCCTGACGGATTGGCGCGGTGATTGATGTGAAGGTTATAGCGAACACCGCTCAAAAGCTTCGATCGCGCCAATTTTCGGGAATTTTTCCAGACGGGGGCCAGCCGGAGCGTTCAAAGTAGATATGTGCGTCGGCCCGCTGGCCCGCTCCTCGTCGTACGGACGAGCACACGCTGGTGCTGCTGCGGGGGCTTGCACCGCATACCCGACGCCGTCATCGCCGGCATTCTCAACAAACAAGGCCGCCGAACGGCGTACGGCACCGCTTCGGCGCGCCACGCCGAGGCTCGCCGGCGCACGCCCCCTCGTCTGGCGACAGACGTCACGGTCTCGCCCGAAAGGAAACTCTCCTCAGCGCTTCGGACAGGACCTTGGCCCAATCGACCGCGTGGTCCCCGGCCATGGGGTTCGCTACCTGCCCGGCATCGTGGATGCGCGCCCCAGGCCTTCATGGCTATTACCCATCCGGTTATGCCTGGGGAGCAGGGAGGATTTGCTCCACAGGTCAATAGCTAGGGCGATCGTCTCAGAAGCGACGCACATCCGGAAATGGTAGCACCTCCGCCTGTTGGCGGGGCTGTTTGAATTCTTCGAAGGCGACCGCCTCAATTATAGCGTCCAAGGCTTCACGCCCCGTCTGGCTCATCGGGTCATCACCACCAAGATAGTGGTACGCCCGATCTAAATGCACCCGGGCCGCGGAAAAATCGCTCTTCATTTAACCTCTCAGTAGCCGCCGCGTCAGCCCTCTACGAGGTCAGTGTCGCGCAACGGTGAACATACATAGGACAATTTGATTTAAACTTGACACAATCAGGAGGAGTAGCATGCTCGGACGATGACATTTTGCCAGAACTGTGCCGCAGTGAGAGCTGGCCTCGCAAGCCGCTGAGCAAGGATGTGGTCCCGAGGGACGGGAGGTGCTGCGCTCCCTCGGCACACACGGTGAGCTCGCTGGGTAGGGGTCGAGAGCTGTAATCCGTCGGTGGTCAGCACACCACTCGAAAGCGGGGCTTACGATTGGGGCACCTGATCCTAAACGGGCCGGGACTTCGGCGACCTGGTACTTCGCGGCAGCGGAAACCGGCTTGATTGGCCGTGGGGGCTGGGCGGAACAGATTTCGAGGAGCTCTGCGATAGCGTAGACAATGCGAAGGCTCGAGAACGTTTTAAAAAGCTCCCACACCGGGCCAGCGTAGCGTCTAACCCGTGTACTTCTGTGTGGTCGCCGTGCCGAGCCGCTCTGACGATCCCCAGGCAGGGCTCCGGCAAGATGCCACCGAGGACGCTGTACCATGCATCGGCGCCCGCGATCAGGGCCGCCGTGACGTTCCAGTCGCCGCTGTAGCCGATTGAGAATTCTTTCGGCAATATTTCTTTCTGGTACGCAAGTTGGCCTTCGATAGCATCGCCCCGGTCCGCTGAGTTTTTCATAGCGAGGATCTCAGGCAGCTGTCCCAGACGCGGATGAGTGCTGGCGTGAAGCGAAAATGCGTGTTTGCAGGATCGTCGTAGATCACGATCGGAAGGCCACTTTCGCGCGCCACTGTCGTAAAAATGCTCGAAAACCTCGTCCTCAGTGAGCGGACTGTAGGACAAAGCGGCGAAAATCCCGCGGCTGCGCCGAGGGCCTTCGCATCACTTGCATATTTTACCGCTTCATCGGTGCGCAAAGCGCCCACGTTCGCCTGCTTGAGATCGGTGATCAAATCGGCGCCCTGTGCAGCAAAGGTGGATTCCATCGGCCTGCTCGGCAGCACCGGCACTTACATGTATCTGTCACGCGAGGAACGCCGTCGGGCTTTTCCGAGGCGCTGGACGAAACGGGTGGACGAGTCCCGCTCGCGGTTTACGCCAAGCGATAGTGACGGCAGCGACGGCGTCTTCAAGTCCTACCCACAGGCGCATGAGGTCGTCGCCGACTGCTTCAGGCAAATGCGCGTCCTTGCAGATTAACTTGCGCGAGCGGGTCAGGCTTGCCGGATGATAAATGAGACGGTCAGCATCGCCAAGGCTGACTGCCCTGGTGATCAACGTGAGACCGTCCATCATACGGCGCGCGCCCTCGAACCCCGTTTGGAGAGCCAACATGCCTGAGCCGTTCGACATCTGTCTGCGCGCGATCTCATGGTCGGGATGAGAGCGGAGAAACGGATAGCTAACCCAAGCCACAGCCCGGTGCGTCGAGCGCCTGGGCGACCGCGAGCCCAGAGGCACTGTGACGCTCCATACGCAGCGTGAGTGTCTTCAGCCCGCGCAAGATCAGGAACGCGGACATGGGCGAGAGCGCTGCCCGGGTCGGATAGCGCAGGCCAGTTTCGCGCAACAGGTGCAATGTCTTCGCATCGCCGAGTATGACACCGCCCCGCGCATCGCCATGTCCGTTGATGTACTTGGTCAGCGAATGGATCACGATGTCAGCTCCGAGTTCCAGCGGACGCTGGAGGGCGGGCGAGGCGAAGGTGCTGTCGACCGCGACCTTCACGCCGCGAGAGTGGGCGTGTTTGGCAATGGCAGCGATGTCGAGGATACGGCTCAACGGGTTGATCGGCGTCTCGAAGAAAACGAGCCGAGTCCTTTTCGGTGATGGCCCCCTTGAGATTACTGGGATTTGACAGGTCGAGGGCAACGACCTTAGTCAAAATGCGGCAGGCCCTGTTCGACCATGGCGAGTGCATTGGCATAAACGGTGTTGTGGACGATGAGTTCGTCACCTTGCGAAAGCAGCGAAAGGATCAGCGTGCCGAAGGCCGCCATCCCCGAGGCGAGTACCAGCCCAGCATCGGCTCCTTCGAGATTGGCGAGCCGCTTTTCGAGGACCCCAGTCGTCGGGTTGTATTCGCGTGCGTAGAAGTCTTCCGCCAAGGGCTGCGGCGGCTTCGTTTGCTGCCACGCCTTCAAATCTAGGTCGATGTAAGAAACACAGGCGTCTGAACGGAATTGGAAAAGCCGGCCGGATCGTAGCCGTGATGGATGACCCGGGTGGCAAATGCGAGGTCGACCTCGTTCCGGAATGGCATTGATATTGCCTCGTTTTCAAGCGGATCTTCGGCGCTGGCCATCGGCTTTAGCCCTCTTGATTTCGGGGACAATGCCGTCACACTAACTCAGATGGAACGTTCAGTTGGCGATGAAAGAAATGGTCCAGCCTTCTCCTGCCGCTTCGACAGCTCGCCCTCAAGGTCTGGGCGCGCGCCAGATCTGCGAAGCTCTTCGCGAGCAGATCCTGGGCGGCATCTATGAAACGGGCAGCCAACTGCCGTCGTCCCGGGGCCTCGCAAATGAACTCGGTGTGTCGCGAACCACGGTGACGGTGGCATATGACCAGCTGGTCGCCGAGGGTTTCATTGAGGTCATCCAAGGCGCAAGACCTCGCGTTGCAGCTTCGCTAGTCGGGAGTAAAGCGACCAGCGCGGTGCCGAAACGGACTGGCCCGATTCACCTTTCCAGTTACGGCGAGCGACTGCGCGCCAGTCCGCCACGGTCCGACTACCTCCCCAACCGTCTCAAGGTCGATTTCCGCTACGGCGACCTCGCACCATCTGATTTCCCTGCACTGACGTGGAAGCGCGCGATGAACGCGGCGATGTCACAAAGTACCGGAAGGCTGGCCTATCACGATCCACGCGGCTCGCATCGCTTGCGCCAGGCGTTGCAGGGATATTTGTGGCGCGCCCGAACGCTTAGCTGCCGGGTCGAGCAGATCCTCGTCGTGAGTGGATCACAACAGTGCCTGGACCTTTGCGCGCGTCTGCTGCTGGATCCTGCTGACAGCTTCGTGATCGAGGATCCCTGCTATAGAATGGCGCGCCTGGTCTTTGCCAGCACAGGAGCCACTCCAGTGGCCGTCGCCGTCGATAGCGAGGGCATGAAGACGGAGCTGCTGCAGGAAATTCCGGCGCGGCTGGCCTATGTCACCCCGTCGCACCAGTTCCCGCTCGGCGGCGTCTTGTCGATTTCGCGGCGCTATCAGCTTCTCGAATGGGCTCGGCGCAACGACGCCTATATCATCGAGGACGATTACGATGGCGAGTACCGGTACGACATTCGTCCGGTGCCCCCGTTGCACAAGCTGGAAGACCGCAGTTCCGTGATCTATGTTGGGACGATCTCCAAGACACTGTCGCCGATGCTGCGCATCGGCTACCTGGTGGTTCCGGCCGAGTTGCAAGATGTCTTTGCGACGGCCAAGCAGCTTCTCGACAGGCATTCTCCGGTTGCCGAACAGGAGGCCCTGGCCTCACTTATCGAGAGCGGTGGTTATGAAAGCCATGTGCGACGCGTCCGCCGTCTCAACGGCGAGCGTCGAGAGGCGCTGCTTGCCGTCCTTCAACGCGCGTTCGCAGACAGTATTGTCATCGAGGGTGCTGATGCAGGGCTGCATGTCGTCGTCTGGTTCAAGGATCTTTCTCGCTCGCTGGAGGACATCCTGGTTGAAGAGGCGCGGCGGGTCGGGGTGGGCATCCATCCGATTTCATCACTATACATTCGAGATGAAGGCCGTGCTGACCGGATTGGACTGGTGATGGGCTATTCCGCCCTGACCATTCGGCAGATCGAGAATGGCGTTCGGCTCCTTACTGGCGCTGTTCAACGGGTAAAAAGCCTTGCGAGCACTCGGCAACATCCTCAATAACCGGCCTGACGGTGCACAGGCCTGGCTCGTGACCCCAGAGTCACGCCGGCAGCGATCGCAGACTGGATCAGCAAGACTTGCCATGACTGGCCCTGTCGCCCAGTCAGGGTCCAGGGCAGTACTCTGACCCTGCGACCTGGCGAAGAGAGTTCTCGACGAGACTCCTACATCCAGTGGAAGCAAGGCGCCGTGCGGCCGGCTTAAAGGAGAAAGCGTTGATGGATTTTCCGCTGATCGACGAGGAAATGGCAGAGATCGCACCTGACTTTCGCGCTATCAGCATTCTTGTTGATGCACAGGACAGTGCGCGAGGCGTCATGGCTCGAGACGTGTTGGGAGAGGCTTGCGATTTCGTCCGAGCGGGAGGACCCGCCTGGGGAGAAGCGCACTTAGCCAATTGGGCGGAGGCATACGTCCGATTCGGAGCAAAACCAAACCGGACGCCGTGCTCGGCGCACGCATTGAAAAAACGGGTGGAGAGGGACGGCCGCATCCCATCGATAAATCCTGTCGTTGACCTCTACAATGCAGTGAGCCTGCGTTTCGCAATACCCGTCGGCGGCGAAAATTTCGATGCATACGTCGGTAAACCACGGCTGACAATTGCGGAAGGAACGGAGTGCTTCCACACTGTTTTGAATGGCGAAGCGGTCGTCGAACAGCCTTCCAAGGGGGAGGTCATCTGGCGCGACGATCTGGCAGTTACATGTCGCCGCTGGAACTGGCGGCAGGGCACGCGCACCCGGTTGGAGACGGTGGGCGGCCGCATGTGGTTTATTTTGGAAAGCTTAGCAGCGATGCCGGAGGGAGCGCTCGAGGACGCAGCTAAGATGCTCGTGAGCGGTCTGAGAGAGCTTGCACCAGGGTGTAAGGTTTACGAACAGGAAATCACCACCGCAAAAGCCTCGGTCGCCAGTTCCGCCAGGCGGGTCGGTTGAGGAACGTGCCATCCCTGTCATCGCGGCTGAGCTGGCCTGCATGCGCGGCCTGATAGGCAGGCCGGCAGCACGGAAGCCTATCAGAGATGTCGATCGAGAGGCGTATGCTCACCCGTCGGGGGAGCTCTCCGCCTCCTTCGAAGGCTAACTTCCCGAGCAGATCGGTACGCAGCCATATCTGCGGGTCGCGAGCTTGCCGCCGACACCGCCAGCGGCTCGGCGGCACATGCTGTGTCCTAATTAATTTTGCCAACCCGGGAGGACGGCGCCAGCTCGGCGTCACACAGGTCCTGCTGGGCTACGCAAGCTGGACACACGGCCCTCTACGACTGTTGGGCCACTAAGATAGTTGGCCCGATGATCTGGGCTCGCCAGGTCACTTCACCAACTGGACGACTTCATTTGTAATTAACTGGCTGTTTCCTGAGGGTCAGATTGCCGGTATCCCGACCTGCAGCGCACACACGGAGTTCCCCCGATGTACACCCCTCCCGCCTTCCGCGATGATGATATGGATTTCCTGCGGGCGAGCGTCCGCGCATCTCCTCTGGCGAACTTCGTCACCGCGACGGCCGAGGGACTCTTCGCCTCGCCGCTGCCCCTCTTGCTTGATGAAAGCGAGGGCGAGCACGGCGTGATCTACGGCCATCTCGCCAAGGCCAATCCACAGTGCCGTGTTCCCCCGCTGGGCGACGGTCTGGCCATCTTCATGGGGCCGGAAGCTTACGTGACCCCGGCGTGGTATGCGACCAAACAGGAAACCGGGAAGGTTGTGCCTACCTGGAATTACGTCACCGTCCACGCCTATGGCCCGGTCGAGTTCTTCGAGGACACCGGGAGGCTGCTGGAGGCCGTGAATCGCCTGACCGACCACCAAGAGGGTGAGCGCGTCTCGCCCTGGGCGGTGTCGGATGCGCCGTCGGATTTCGTGCAGGCCCAACTCCGCGGAATTGTGGGTCTGCGCATGTCGATCACGAGGATCGAGGGCAAGCGCAAGATGAGCCAGAATCGGAACGCGGCCGACCGTGCCGGAGTGGCTGCGGGCCTCGCAGCGAGCGAGCGGGCATCTGACCGTGAGGTCGCCTCCTTCATCCCTTAGCAACATAAACTTCGTTGGTATCGACCACCATGACAAATTTGACGCAACTCGCCCCACGCCTTGCCGCGGCTTTTGTGCTGGCGATAACGCCTGGTGCTCGGCGACTCTATGTTGTCGCCCGCAGTCTCGCCGGCGGTCGCCCCGATTGCGTTCAATACGCTCGCCGACGCGTTGGCCTTGTGCCCAGAGCCATTAAAGGCCGCACAGCAGCGCGTCCTGGATTGAATCAGAGCCTGAGGGAGAGGTCGGGGAGGCCCTATGATTGCACTGGCCGTCCACCTCGCTACGGCGGAGCAGCCGGCCACATCAGTTTGGCTCCGGAGCGGTTCAGCATCCTTGCGGCCTGGTACTCACTCTGCAGAAGCGGCTGGGTAGGCTGGATCCATCTTCGGTCATTTCGCTTAGCAGATGAATGTCTCAAGAGGCGCGGTGGTACCCGTTGCGTGAAAGTCGGCTCACAATGATAGACAATCCTATGAATAGAGAGCGGGTGACTTCGACCGGCTCGCCTCCCTATGCCGAACATTTCGGCCTTGAAAATCGAGAAACGGCCAGTGAGCCGCGAATGGCGGCCGCCTTGATGAAAGAACGCCACTCCGTGCGCCTGGCGCCGCTTCGGTTTGCGCTCGACCATATGGCGACACCTGGGCTTGACGTCATGACGTTCCTCGCACTCGCCCGCGATCTCGGTCTGACCGACGTGCAAGTCCGGACTAATCCTTGCAGCAAGGCTGTTGTGCGCGGCAAGCCGTCGGCGGATATCCGGGCTGCCGCTGCCGAAGCGGGAGTCACGATTATCTCAGTCAACGCCTTGCAGCGATTCGACGAGTGGACTCCCGCCCGCAAAGCCGAGGCCAGCAAGCTCGCCGATTATGCGGCCGCCTGCGGCGCCCAGGCGCTCATGCTGGTGCCGGTGAACGACGGTTCGCGGTCCGCCAATGCCGAGCGCCAAGGCAATCTCCGCGTCGCCTTAAAGGCGCTAAAGCCAATACTTCAGTCGCGGGGTCTCGTTGGGTATATCGAGCCGCTTGGGTTCCAGACCTCCTCACTTCGGTCGAAAAAAGAAGCGGCTAGCGCCATTGCCTCGGTTGATGGCCAGTCCGCCTTCCGGCTTGTCCACGATACATTCCACCACACGCTTGCCAGCGAGACGTCCTTCTTCTGCGACTTGACCGGTCTCGTGCACATTTCGAGCATAAACGATCCAACCTTCTGGATTCGCCCGGATCGCATCCTGGGCGGCTCGGACAATTGCAGCCAAATCCGGACGCTACTCGATGGCGGCTATTCGGGCCCCTTCTCCTTTGAGCTTGTGGAGGAGGTCCATGCGTTAAATGACTTTGCAGGCGCATTTGCCGCCAGCATCGATCTCATCCGACGCGGGCTTCTCAGGCGAGTTCCGGTTTGAGGCGCGGAGGCAATTGAGCGGAGAAGTCATTGGAGATCGCTCCTGTGCCCTGATCATGCAGGTGCTTTGCGGGTCGCCATTGTTTCAAGACTGGCCATGGACCGCCTTGGGCGGCCCTGCCAAGTAGATGGGTCGGCAAGGCGAAACCTTGGATCTGGTGCTGAGGGGGCGGGCTATCGAAACTTTTGTGTTAGACCATGTCTGATTGAGGGGCGAACATTAGCGTAGCCCGATCTAAGTCAAGCGAGCTTGCGCCCAGCCGATTTGGGGTTTCTTCAGCACTGCCTCGCAACGTCCGGGGTTCAGCTCAAAGACATCGATCGTGTGTCGTTCCACGCTGCCGAAGCGAATGTAACCCCCGCTCGATAAAGGCCTCGAGCCCGACGCTTCAATCCCTTTCACGCCAACCCCCCCCTACGCCGCTCGCTCACTGCCGCGCTGTTGAGCGCGCGCTCGCGAGCGGCTTCTCCCGTCGAGTTACACCGTCCCGGCACGTGACCCGCAGAACTGACAGACAGATTGGATCGGCTCTTGAGCAGTTCCTTTCAGTTCGTACCCCTGCCGTCGATGCACAATCAAAGACACGATAGATAGTTTTTGCATGCTGCGGACTCCGCCACCTGGTCGATATCGAGAGATGGCATAGTGCCTACTTGCTTCTAGGTACTCGCAGGAATCGTTATGGTCCGCGGTGTACGTCACCAACAGGTCTTGCTCGGGCGGTCGGATGCATATAGCTCGACTGCAGAAGAATCGGCCGGACCTTCACCCGTCGCCTGCCGCGACTTCCAGCGCAATTCGTTTTCAACAAGGAACTACCTATGAGGCGGCAGCCCCCGGCATTCACGGTCGAGATAAGACAGAAGCGCAGTTCTCAAAAGCGAAGTGGTTCCATCTGGAGCGGTGTCGATCTTACCGCAGCAACGGCCGAGACAAGAAGAGAACTCGAGGAGATGGATCTGCCAAATCATCGACTTGTTGACTCAAGCGTCGTAGCGCTTGATGCTGAACACAGGCACAAACCGCGAGCGGAGCATCTCATGGCAAATTCCCTGGACGCTGAACCAGTAACAACTACAACCCAACCGGCAGCCAAAGTGGAGATGCCTGAAAAGAAGAAGGCCAAACGGTCGCCGAAGGCGAAGGCTGAGCCTAGGCCAGCTGCTCGGAAGAATGCCAGCGCGGCGTCTAAGGCGGAGGAAGCACCAGCAGCGACGACCGGACGTAAGACCTACTCTGAAAAGGAGCGCGCCGAGATGCTCGCCCTCATACAAAAGTCTATCAGTGGCGGCGCCACCCACAAGAGCGCCGTAAAGCAGGCCGGCATCTCGGAACAGACCTACTATCAATGGAAGAAAGCTACGCCGCCGGCGCCGGTTGGTGACGATCTGAAGGACCTCGTCGCGCTTGAGGAAGAAAACAAGCGACTGAAGAGCCTGCTCGCGGAACGCCTGCGCAAGGAGAACGCGGAACTGAAGAGGAAGCTCGGGCTTTAGTAATCCTGAATCGCGGATCGGAGCGCCAGAATTCTTGTCCGACGCCCGCTATCCGAGAGGTCGTAGTTTACGCGTCTGCGCTTCCCAAGGACCTGAACGCAAGTCGAAGAGCATTTGCGTCAGGCACTGCCCACCGTATTGCGGGGCAAACAAGCAAAAGGCCGCCCGTTGTTCCGGGCGGCCTTTGCCATTCAAATCATGCAGCGTGCCTATTCGGCGGCTTTCGGGAAGGCGATCGCTGGTTCCGGACCGGCATCCGCTTTTTGCGCATCCGACGAGATCTCACCCTTGCCGCGCCGGTACAGCCGGCTGAACAAGCCGCGCCGTGCGCCCGGCTTGATCTTGGCGCGGGTGAACACCATCAGCATCGAGGGTGTCACCACCAGCGTCAGCACCGTCGCGAAGGACAGGCCGAAGACGATCGCCGAGGACAGCGAAATCCACCATTGCGTCGACGGCGCGTTGATCGTCGTCTCGTGGTGGAAGATTTCCAGCCCAAGGCCAAAGGCGATCGGCAGCACGCCGAGAATGGCCGATACCGCCGTCAGCACCACCGGGCGCGCGCGCTCGCGGCAGGTCTGCAGCACGGCCTCCATCTTGTCCCAGCCCTCTTCGCGCAGCCGGTCATAGGTGTCGATCAGCACGATGTTGTTGTTCACCACCACGCCGGCCAGAGCGATGACGCCGATGCCCGACATGACGATGCCGAACGTCTCGCCTGTTATCAGCAGTCCGAGGAACACGCCGATCGTCGCCATGACCACGCAGGACAGCACCAGCCAGACGCTGGTGAATTTGTTGAACTGCATCAGCAGCACCAGGAAGATCAGGAAGATCGCCGCCCCGAAGGCCTTGCCAAGGAAGGCGCTGGCCTCGGCGCTGTCTTCGTTCGAGCCGGCCAGCTTCCAACGTATGCCGCTGCCGAGATCCATCCCGGAGACGGCCTTGGTGACCTCCGCCTGCACGGCCGCGACCTGGGCGCCTGCGGCAACGTTTGCCTGGACGACCACCGTGCGCGCGCCGTCGATACGGTTGAGGATACCGACCGTCGGCTCCGGCTTGCGCACGACGAAATTCGAGATCGGCACCGAGCCTTGCGAGGTCTGCACCCTGAGCTCGTCGAGCGTCGACAGCGTGCGCCGGTCTTCCGGCAGACGCAGCCTGATGTCGACGGCGTCGTCGGCGCCGGCAGGCCGGTATTCCGAAAGCTTCAGCCCGTTGGTCACCAGTTGCACCACTGTGCCGACAGCGGTTGGGCTGATGCCATATTGCGCTGCCTTGGCACGGTCGACCTCGAGCGCCCAGTCGACGCCGGGCGGCGGGAGGCCGTCGGAAATGTCGATGACGCCAGGCACCTTGCCGATGCGTGCCGCAACCGCGCGCGCTTTGTCGTCGAGCCCCTTGGGGTCGACGGCCGAAAGCCTGATCTGGATCGGCTTGCCCGTCTGCGGGCCGGCTTCCGGAACGCGAACCTCGACGTCGACGCCTGGAATGCCGGCCATGACGCCACGCAAATCGTTCAGGATATCGTTGGCCGATTTGCGCTCGCGCCAGTCGATGAATTCATACTGGATGACGCCGACGACGTCCTCGGACACATCCTGGCCGCCGCCCTGCGTCTTGCCGACACGGGTATAGACAGACTTCACGCCCGGCCAGCCGAGCAGCCGGTTTTCCGCCGTCTTGGTGGCCGCGTCCATTTCGGCAAGCGAAAGATTGCCGCGGGCGTGGACATAGAGCAGGCCGTAGTCAGGCTCGACATTCGGGAAGAATTCGACGCCGGCGCCGAATTTCGAATAGGCGTAGCCCACGCCAAACAACAGCGCCACGGTGAGGACAAGCACGGTGATGGGATAATGCACCGCCTGCTTGACCACGGCCATGTACCAGCCGTCGCGATTGTCGTCGGGGTGATGGGCGGGCGCCTTGGCGAATATGGCGCCCAGCGTCGGTGCGAAGACCAGCGCATAGAGCATCGAGGCCGAGAGCGTCACGATCAGCGTGATCGGCATATATTTCATGAAGTCGCCGATGATGCCCGGCCAGAACAACAGCGGTGAGAAGGCGGCAATGCGCGTCATCGTCGCCGCGATGACCGGGCCAGCCATGCGCTTGGCGGCAAGCGCGAACGCTTGCTCCTTCGGCATGCCCTCGCTCATGCGTCGCTCGGCGAACTCGGTGACGATGATGGCATCGTCGACCAGCATGCCGACAGCCAGGATGAGGCTGAACAGCACGATCATGTTGATCGTGTAGCCCATCATCGCCAGCAACAGGATGCCGATCAGGAAGGATGAGGGGATGGCCAATCCGATCAGCAGCGAGGCACGACCCGACAGCGCGTAGAGGATGACGATGAACACCAGGATGACGGCGATCATGACGTGGTTCTGCAGATCGCCGAGCAACTGGTTGACGAAGACCGACTTGTCCTGCGTGTAGGTGACGTTCATGCCTTGCGGCATCGTCTTGACGTAGGCGTCGGACACCTCCCTGACCTTGGCGAGCGTGTCGATCAGATTGGCGCCGATGCGCTTCTTGACTTCGATGGCGATGGCCGGCTTGCCATTGAGGCGCGTGATCGTCGTGGCATCGGCGAAGGTCGAGCGGATCGTCGCGATGTCCTTGGCCTGCACCACGGCATTGGGGCCGGCGACCACGGGCAAGGCCGCCACGTCCTCGGGCGTCTCGATCAGTGACGGCACCTTGACGGCGTATTTGCCTTCCGAGCCTTCGATATTGCCGGCGGCGACCAGACTGTTGGAGGCACCGACAGCGCCGATCAGCTGATCGAGTTGCAACCCGTAGGACGACAGTTTCATCGGATCGATGACGACTTCGACAAGATCGTCGCGCGAACCCTGCAACGAGCCCTCCAGGACGCCTGGCACTTCCTCGATGCGGTCGCGCAACTCGCGCGCCGCGGCGGCTAGCACGCGTTCGGGCAATTCGCCCGACAGGGTGACGACGAGGACGGGGAATTCGGAGATGTTGACTTCGGTAACGACCGGCTCTTCGGCCGCCTGCGGCAGGTCGGCCTTGCCGTCCTGGACCTTGGAGCGCGTGTCCTGCAAGGCCGTCGCCAGATTTGTCTGCGGCTGGAACTCGACCAGCACATAGCCGCCGCCCTGGAAGGCGGCCGAGCGCATTTCCTTGAGGCCTTTCAGGCTCTTCAGCTTGCTTTCCATCGGCCGCAGCAGAAGGCGCTCCGAATCCTCCGGCGAAATGCCCTGATAGATCAGGCTGATATACATCATCGGAATCGGAACGTCGGGCTCGGCTTCCTTCGGCGTCGACTGATAGGCGACCCAGCCGGCGAGCAGAAGGAAGACGAGGACCGAAATGGTCAGGCGGGCATTGTTGATTGCGAGTCTGACGATATCCATGGCTAACGCCTGTTCTTGAATTTCACGAGCTGCGTCGCAGCCAAGTGTCCCCGCCCGGGGTCTGTCCGCCGTACCCCATGCTACTGCGTGCCGGCGGTCGCTTCGCCCAGCAGTTTCTGGATGGTTGCCTGGTCGGCTTCGACCGGCTTGACCTCATCGCCTTCCTTCACCAGTTCCTGGCCGGCAACGATGATGCGCGCATCGGCAGGGATGCCGCCAAGCACCAAGCCGGTCGGCGTGTCGTCGACGAGGTCGATGGGGAAGAACGCAACCTTGTTGTCCTTGCCGACGGCACGGATGCCGAGGTCGCCCTTGTCGCCGAGCGTCACCACCGAGCGCGGCAGCAGCACCGCATCGGTCGGCAGCGCGCTGAGTGCGATTTCCGCCGTCATGCCGGCCGGCACGGAGCCGTCGGCATTGGGGACGGCAACCTCGACGCGGAAGGTGCGGGTCGCCGAAGAGGCGTCGCGGCTGATGTAGCGCACGGTGCCTTCGACGGTCTGGCCGCTGACCAGCCGTATGGTGGCCTTGTCCCCGAGTTTCAGGTAGCCGAGATCGCGCTCGCTGACTTCGCCGCGGGCAATCACCGGATCGAGCTTGAGGATGGTTGCCACCTCGCCGCCCTGCATGATGGAACTGCCAAGTTCCACCGGCACCCGGTCGATAACGCCGTCGAAGGGCGCCTTCACCTCGTTGCGGTCAAGTTCGGCCTGTGCCGTTTCCAGTTGCGACTGCGCCGAGGTCAGGTTCGAGCGCGCGGTGTCGAGCTGCAGCTTCGGCAGATTGCCGGTCTTCATCAGCCGCAAGGCTGCGTCCAACTCGGCCTGGCGCTGCACCACCAACTGCTTTGCATTGTCGACCATCGAGATCTTTTCTTCCGCCGCAAGCATCAGCACCAGATCCCCCGTCTTGACGTGATCGCCTTGCTTGACAGGCAGCTTGTCGATGACACCGGCGACGCGCGTCGCCAGCACCGCCCGCTTGTCGGCTTCGGTCAGCCCGGAAATGCGGATGGCGCGTGCATAGGTCTTGCGTGGCGGCGTCACCACCGCAACGGTGCGCAGCGGTGCCTTCGGCTCGGCTTCAGCCGTCTTCGGCTTGGCCGCGTCCGGCGCCTTGGCCTGTTCGGCTTCGGCTGCCTTGGCTTTGTTGGCGGCTACGCTGCCGACCGACGAAAACTCGCCTGTCGCCATCCACGCCGCGAAACCAATGAGCACAACAATGGCTGCAAGCTTGTGAAACCTGATGTTGGGCATCGTCATTTTTCCACCGCGGGTTCACCTCTGTATGAGGCAAGCGGTCCTCGTTGATGCCGGAGAAGCCAACCCAGGGAAGCGACCACGATCAGATGGCACAGAAGCTAGGCTGCGACCGTGAACCGAGAACGGCGCCAGTCAGAGAGTCCCCGCTTCAAAGAACCGGGCGTAAGGTCCATCCGCGAAGTGGAGCTGCAACTCATCAAAATTCTGCACGGTCTGGTCTAGCGCTCGCGTTTCCTGGCGCTGAAGGTTGGCTGGATCAGATAGCTCGATGGTCGGCGCGCCCAGGAAATCCCAAACCTTTCCTAAGCAAGCAGCGGGCTCGTGAAGGAGGCTCTCGTATTCCACTACGAGCAGCTGGCTCGACGTGAAGGAGTGCTCAATGCGCGCGTGGAAATCGTCCGCGGCTTTGAAGTAAGCCTCACAGTCAGCGATTGACAATCGGACGCGCGGTGGCCGAGCGGCGTCCGAACTGAATTTCAGCCATTGCCCGCTTTGTCTTGCCTGTGCAAAGGACCGTAGCGATTCTAATATATTTCGAGTTACGAGAATGACTTTGAGGGCTGGCCAACGAGTCAGTTCGGCAAAAAAAGCTGGGCGTTCGCGAAATTGGGGTTCATTGATCTTGCAGCCGACATGCGTCACTTTCTTGTAGTCTGGCGTGGGATAGCGCAAGTAGGCTTGTTCGAGGAGCTCACGATCGGTGCGTAGCAGGCGATCCTTCCCGGGCCAATTGGCATCATACTCATTGAGCAGCTCACCGTTGCTTAGTACCGTCGGATGCTCGTTTAGCAATTCCTCGAGATAGTGTGTGCCAGTCCTTGGCATCGCAAGGATCACAAAAGGCTGAGGCGTAGGCGTGGGGTGAGTCATTGCTATGTGTTTCCAGCTAGTAGCGGTCGCGAGGGTTTAGGGCAGACCAGGGCACAACAAGCTCGGCTGCTATGTCTTGAACTGGACTCAATCCTCTCGTGCCGGTCGCAGCAGCATCAACGCATCAGACGTCGACGAAACAGCGCAGCAGAGAGGAAAAACGGCAATACGGCGTACATACAAAGTGCGCCGATATGCAGCCCGACGTTGTCTGCCAAATGGCCGAGCATTACCGGACGGATCAGGTCGATAGAGTTCGCCAGCGGGGAGAAGGCCGCGACGCGCTGAAAGGCGCCTGGCAGTTGGCCGACTGGAAAGACCGCACCAGACAGGAACAGCATGGGTGTGATGACGAGCGTCTGATAGAATATAAAATAGTGGTAGCTGGGCGCGAGCGCGATGACGACCATTGCGAGGCTGGCAAAGGCAAAGCCGGTGAGAGCGACCACCGGCAGCACATAGGGCACGGACGTCCACGCCGCATAGCCCAGCGTAGCAGCAACAATGGTAATTGCCGTGCCTGCGAGAAAGGCCTTGGTGGCTGCCCACGCCAATTCACCGAGAACGATGTCGCCCAGCGTGAGTTGTGTATGCAGGATTGCTTCCCAGGTGCCCAGGTCGCGCATGCGACTGAAAACCGCGTATATTGTTTCGAAGGTCGATGCGGTCATCGCGCCTGTCGCGACCATCCCGGCTGCCAAGAAGGCAATATACGAGGCGCCTTCAACCTGACCCACCATTAGGCCAAGACCAGTACCGAGCCCGAAAAGGTAAATTAAAGGATCGGCGAGAGTACCGAGAAGAGACGCAAATGCGACCTTCTTCCACGCCAGATAGTTGCGGCGCCACACCGCAATCCAGTTCCACGCGTTGGCGGGCAGTGCCGCCGCAAGATCTTCACGCATCATTCACTTCTCCATCTCGCGTCCGGTTAGCCGCAAGAAGACGTCCTCCAGACTTGGTGGGCGCTCCAGAATCCGCAGACCTGCGCGCCCGCGAAGCTGGCCACGCACCTGCTCTGGATCGGGCGCATAGCAAAAGAGTGTCTCGCCGCTTACCTCAATGCGCTGAACGTACGGCTTGATTAGCGAAGTCAGCTCCTGCGGATTGCCGCCAAAGATCTCGATCACATTGCATCCAATATGTTCGTCTATCAACGCATGAGGGCTGCCCTCGGCAATCTTGCGTCCCCGCTCCAGTACACACAGCCGATCGCATAGCCGCTCAGCCTCTTCCATGAAGTGGGTGGTCAAAATGATTGTCTTTCCGCTCGCCAGCAGAAAACGGAGCCGCTCCCAGATCAGGTGGCGGGCGTGCGGGTCGAGGCCGGTAGTTGGCTCGTCCATTATAAGAAGTTGTGGGTCGTTGATCAGCGCGCGTGCCAACGTTAGACGCCGCTTCATGCCGCCTGACAGCTGGCCGACACGTGAGTCCGCCTTGCTCTCAAGGCGGGCAAACTCGAGGAGAGATGGAACGACCTCTTGAATCTTCCGTGTGCTCATGCCGAAGTATCGCCCGAACACCACCAGGTTCTCGCGGACCGTGAATTCCAGGTCCAGGTTGTCGAACTGCGGAACGACACCTATGCCCTTGCGGGCCAAGCGACTTCGAGCCGGCACCGGCACCCCGAGCACCGTGATCTTACCGGAGTCAGGCCGGGTCATGCCGAGGAGCATGCGGGC
Organism: Mesorhizobium sp. B2-6-2; assembly: GCF_006440615.1. NCBI lineage: Bacteria > Pseudomonadati > Pseudomonadota > Alphaproteobacteria > Hyphomicrobiales > Phyllobacteriaceae > Mesorhizobium > Mesorhizobium sp. B2-6-2. The sequence goes on from NZ_VFUG01000001.1 coordinate 1,039,481, forward strand.
AATGGTGCTCTTGCCTGCACCGTTCGGCCCCAGCAGGCCGAAGCACTCTCCCGTCCCCACAGTGAAGGACAACCCTTTCACAACGAGTTTGCTGCCAAATGACTTGGTTACCTGGTCAAGGTCGATTGCTACATTGGACATACGTCTATCTCAGGCTGAAAACAGGCCAATCGGCCGGCCGGCAGCTTACTTTCGAGGTTCTGGTCCAGAGCAGCTGGTACCTGTGCTGGTCCTTGAGGAATGAGAGAAAGCGATTGTAGCAGCCGCGCAAAAAAGGGTCGAAGGCTACAGTCGCTTTCGGCTGGTTCTCGGTCTGATCGTTGATGTATGCCTAAGCTCACGACGTATTCTCTACCCAAGTGCTCAGTCGGAGCTGTGAAGAACGCCAGGCTCAACCAGCTGTGCAGAATCGCGCGAACGATCAGTACGATTCGAGCCGGCAATTCCCGGACTGCCTGTACCATTTGCCCTGGTGATCGGGTTTGCGACGATGATCGGCTTCTTGCTCCCATGGGGCTGGATGGCATTTTTGCGCGACAGCCAATCACTGTTGCTCAAGGTGCACAACGCATAAGCTTTCAAGGGAAGTAGGAGAAAGATGTTGATGAACGTGTGCAGAGAAAAGCCGAAGAACCGGACTTGGCGTGCACGCAAAGCTATCACGGTGCATCGAATGATCGTCATGCCGGCAATGATGATTGCCGTTGGCCAAGGCACCGTATTTGCCAATGCGAGCTCTGCGAGCCCGGCGAGTACAGCGACCGCGAGCAACAATGGACCGAGATTCTGTCCAATCACGTCCAACGTGAGGTAGCGATCGAGGCCCGGCAACAGGCGCAGTGCCAGCAGCGTGTCGCGGAAAGTGCTTCGTGCCCAGCGTAGTTGTTGGCGCAGATAGGGTCCCATCTTGTCCGGAACGACTGTCGCCGCGATGGCGTCCGGAACGTACTCGGTCCGAAAGCCTGCTTTCAGCATCAGGATGGTAAGATGGCGGTCCTCGCCGAAGTCGCTAGGTTTGCCCCTAAACAGCTGAGTTTCGTATTGATCCAGCAGCGACATCAGACAAGAGCGGCGGTACATTGCACAGGGGCCGCAACAGCACATGACCGCACCAAAGCGGGCCTGCGCTGCCCGTTCCTCGTTGCAAGCGAGCCAGTACTCCATGTCAATTAACCGGGTCAACCAAGTGTCGCTCCGGTTGGATGCCGTCAGCTGGCCCATGGCGGCGCCGATCGCTGGATCCCGCATCCTTGCGGTAAGTTTCGCGATCACGTCGGGCTCGAGAGTCGTGTCAGAGTCGACGCTGAGCACGAAATCTCCAGACGAACCACGGATCGCGGCGATCTGTGCTTTACGTTTGCCGACGTTGTGGGGGAGCTGAATAAAGGTGAATCTGGGGTCGTCTACGTAGGCGTGATGCACCGGCATGAGGGCGTTGCGATTTCCAGAACCGTCATCAACCACATAGACGTGCAGCTTTCCGGCGTATTCCTGGTTTGCAACCGAAGCCAGACAGGCCGAAAGTGTGCGCGGCTCCTCGTTGTAGCAGGGGATAATGACATCCACGCTCGGCCAAAGGTCGAAGGCGAGCAAGTCGTCCGAGCTTGAGGCAACGTGTCCCGGCTGCGCATAAACCGCTTGCATGCCTTTATAAACGGTCGAGAGCAGCGCGTAACACGAAACGGCGACGGTACTGGCTGTGGTAAGCGGGTCCATAGGATCTCGTTTGTTCAATGATGTTGAGGAAGGGGTCGGACTGTGAATCCGCGGTCGTGCAGCGCTGGGATCAGGCGGGACAGCGCCATAACGGTCTGGTCGCGTGGATTCCTTCGAGAGCAGTCACACCCGTCGTGAAGGAGCACAATCGCGCCCGGGCGGACCCCGGCGAGAACTGCATCGACAATCAAGTCCGCGCCGGGGCGAGACCAGTCTCGCGGATCGACTGACCAATGCAGGGGTGCCAATCCAGTGCTCGCCGAGACTTTGAGAGCTTCTTCGGTCCAGCTCCCATAGGGCGCACGAAAGTACCGCAGCGCAGCTTGGGGGCACGCCATCCTGATGGCGCTGTTCGCCTCAACTATTTCACGTTCAACTTCGCCGGGTTCGCATCTGGACAGGTCGCGATGAGTCATCGTGTGATTGGCCACTTCATGCCCATCCGCAATAATTCGCCGGACAAGCTCCGGCCGGTCTACAGCCGCGTCACCGATCAGGAAGAATGTCGCCGGTGTCCGGTGTTGCGCCAGCACGTCGAGGACCTCCGGTGTCCAAACGGGATCGGGACCGTCGTCAAACGTGAGATAGACGCTGCGCTCTTGGGTGCCGTCTGCGCAGTGACTGGACATTTCACATATGCGGTCCAGATGTTTCATAGCTCCGGACCGTTCCGCTCGATGAAGGTGCCGGACGGCCACTCGTCAATCGACCGCCCAATCGGCGAGACAAAGAGGAGATCGTCCTCCAAGCGCGTGGGCGGCAGGTCGGGATGCATGTCTGCCAGGGTCGAGCGGATGCGAACGTCCGGCACAATCTTCCCAAGCCCCACCTTGCAGAGCCTCTGGATGTGATTTCGCATTTCGTGCCGAACCTGGCCGAAAGCGAATGGAACGCCCATCTGCTGCAGCGCCGGATACAGACTGCGCAGGGACAAGCTGATGCCGAGGCCCTCAAGATCCCTACGCACCCCGTACAATCCGAGTTCGGCCACCAGCACGTCGATTTCGCCAACTTTGATGAACCGGCGCAGTAGACCGAGATGTGCCGCTACACCGTGCGTGTCCCTACCAATTGCGCGGAACTCTGGCCTCGCGCCGAACCAACTGCGGCCGCCTTCGAATCGCATTGCGGAGAAGGTGCCAGTCCCTCCATAGGTTTTGTGCAAGAAGTCTGACAGCTCGACATGCTCATGCAGTTGCAACTCGTTTTCCCAACACAACCTCCACTGCACTTCAGAGCGCATGGAAAGACCTCTGTCCGTTCCTGTTTTCCTGAGGTAAGCGCCTAATGACGGGGAGCTTGTCGCGTCGAGCCGGCGCGATATGGCTTTCGCAGGTCACCGGTGAACTTTAGCCGCACTGGACATGCGATCCGGTCGACACCGGAAGGCGTACGCCAGAAATGCTGTCCGGCACCCACGCAAGCATCAAGTTCCTTTAGGGCTTGCTTACATCTCTTGTGAGGTCCCTATGCGACGTTCAGCAAAACTGGTAAAATCGTTTGTTTCGATGAAAGGTATCCACTCTATGGATAGCCGCACGCATGCGTTTCAAGGGGCTTGATCTCAACCTTCTCGTTGTGCTGGACGCATTGCTGGCCGAGCGCACTCTCTCGGCGGCGGCACGCCGCATAAACCTAAGCCAGCCGGCCATGAGTGCGGCTGTCGCCCGGCTGCGCGACTTTTTCGGTGATGAACTGTTCAGTATGAACGGTCGAGAGCGCATCCTGACCGCACGAGCGATTGCACTTGCCCCCGCAGTCCGCGACGCTCTCCTGCGTATCCAGTCCTCGATTATTTCTTCGGATCCGTTTGACCCGGCTCGATCCGATCGACGCTTTAGGATCATTATTTCCGATTTCGCCACGCTCGTTTTTTTTGAAAAAGTCGTGGAGCGTGTCGCTCGTGAAGCCCCCGCCGTCACGTTCGAATTGCTGCCACTCGATGACTACCCAGACGAGCTCCTCCGGCGCGGCGACATCGACTTTGTAATTCTTCCGAATATGTTCATGTCGGGCGCGTTTCCAAGCGTGGCGCTTTTCGATGAGAAGCTGGTATGCGTGGGCTGTGCCGCCAACAAGCAGCTGCCACGGCAGCTTACATTTGAGAGATACCTGTCGATGAGGCACGTCTGCGTCAGGTTCGGACGTTGGCGCAAGCCCTCTATCGAGGAACTGTTCTTGCTCGAGCACGGCCTAAAAAGACGTGTCGAAGTCGAGGTGCAGGGCTTCAGCATGGTGCCGCCAATGGTGTCCGGCACAGCTCGTATTTCGTCCGTGCCCTTCCGGCTGGTTAAGCACTTCGAAAGAACGTTCCCCCTTAAGGTCGTCGAACTTCCACTGCCGCTTCCCGTTTTCACCGAAGCCGTCCAATGGCTGGCCAACCACAACGGTGATCCAGCCAGCATCTGGATGCGGGAGATAATGGTGCAGGAAGCATCCCGACTTGCTACTCCTGCGAATCCACGCGAGGCCCCCAGCGCTCCTGGATTTGTGTCGGCCGTTACCGCCCACACTCATGTTGCCTGAGGCGACAGATCGTCAGCTGATCGGCAGGTGTTGCGCTTGCAGACTGTGAGACGCCCGGAGCGAGGAGCGGAGCTCGAAGTGCATGTCTCTGGTCGGTACCTCATCCGGTTCGCATCTTGGCTGGCCTTGGTCTGAGGCCCATCGTGGGTTATGCCAGGGTTGCGGTCGATGCTCGCTTCGAAGCTCTGGTTGGAGTTGTCCTGCCATACGCTTGGGTGCAGAAGAAGTTCTCGATCAGATGACGCTTCCAGATCGAGAGGCGGCGGCAAGGCGCGCCTCGGATCGTGCTGGATTGCGATCCTGGCGCCGCGCTCGTTCAGATCGGCAATGATGGTGTTGATGTTGAACCCCGTGTCGGCGATCGGATCGCCGAAGGCGACGCCCTCGATGCGCGGGCGAAACCCCGTATCGAAGCGGCCTCCTGACGGGGGACGAAGCACACAAGTGCCGAGCGGATCGGTGAGCGCAAGGATCTTGGTCGCCATGACGACCCTGGAAAGGCCTGCGCCTGGCTTTGAGACCCCTGTTGCGCTTCCGCGGCACGCGTATCAAACTCATCGCACGGCCATGGGTGCAGCCGTGGCCGGGCTGCGGGATGAACCGTTTACGACAAGCGCCGCGGACGTTTGATCCGCATGCAGCAGCACATGCCCTGCAAACCCCGGCGGTGAGACCTGTCGCGCGATGCCTACGACAAGGTAGGCTCCGGTTACCCGTGCTCAGATCATGGCCATGCCGCCATTGACGTGGACGGTCTGGCCGCTGACGTAGGCTGCTTCATCGGAGGCGAGGTAGGCAACCGCGGACGCGACTTCAGCGCTGGTGCCCATCCGCCGGGTCGGGATCGCCGCCATAATCGCCTCTTTCTGCTTGTCGTTGAGCTTGTCGGTCATGGCCGATTCGATGAAGCCCGGGGCGACGCAGTTGACGGTGATGTTGCGGGTGGCGATCTCCTGCGCCAGAGACTTGGAGAAACCGATCATGCCGGCCTTGGAAGCTGAGTAGTTGGTCTGGCCCGAATTACCGGTGATACCCGAAACTGAAGTGATGTTGATGATGCGGCCGTGGCGGCGGCGCATCATCGGGTGGGTCAGTTCCCGGGTCAGCCGGAAAACGGCGGTCAGGTTGACCTCGAGCACTGAGTCCCAATCGGCGTCCGACATGCGCACGAACAGGCCGTCCTTGGTGATGCCGGCATTGTTGACCAGGATGTCAACCCCTTCGAGATCGGCCTCCGTCTTCTGGCCAAGCGCCTTGACCTCGTCGCGGTTCGACAGGTTGGCCGGAAACAGCTTGACCCGGTCGCCCAGTTCGTTGGCCAGCGTCTCCAGCTTTTCGATGCGCGTACCATGCAGGCCGACAATGGCGCCCTGCGCATGCAGTATCCTGGCTATCGCCTCGCCGATGCCTCCCGATGCCCCGGTGACGAGCGCCTTGCGGCCCTTCAATTCGAACATATCTTGTCCTCTTCTCTTCAGGCCGGCGAATTCGGTTTCGCCTGCCGGAAGTCTCGGCTCGATGGATGGCTTCCTGGGCGCTCCCGATCCGCGGCGACGTAATATTTTATCCAGCCAAACGGCCTTGGTGAGTTCACGCACCAATTGGGTTGCGGCGGCATCGGCCGCACGACCAGACGCGGCTCGACCGATCTGACCACCTGGAGCTGACTGGTGGACACTGGGAGAGCGTTCAGACTGTCTAGCAAGGCTCGCGGAAGGACTTTGCGGCGACATGGACGCTCACTATACGTGCTTGAACGCTAGAACTGCGTTCGTGCCCCCCATGGCAAACGCGTTGCTCATGGCCACACGCACCTTACGCTCGCGCGGCACGTTGGGCGTGACATCGAGATCGCAATCGGGGTCTGGCTCGCGATAGTTGGCGGTCGGAGGTACCACGCCCTCCTGAATCGCCATCACACAGGCGATCATTTCAATCGCGCTGGCTGCACCTAGGCAGTGACCGTGGGTGGATTTGGTGGAAGAGACGGACATCGAATGAGCATGCTCACCGAAGACTCGCTTGATCGCCGCCGTTTCGATTTGATCGTTGGCCTTGGTGCCGGTGCCGTGCGCGTTCAGGTACTCGACGTCCTCTGGATTCAGTTTCGCATCGGCAAGGCAGGCGCGCATCGCGCCTTCCGGCCCGTGAACTGCCGGCGCGGCGATGTGGGAGGCATCGGCAGACAGACCGATGCCCGCGACCTCGGCAAGAATCTTTGCACCCCGGGCGGTAGCATGCTCATAGCTTTCCAGTACGGCCATGCCCGCACCTTCGCCCAGCACCACTCCCTTCCGGTCCGCGGAGAAGGGCCGGCAAGTGTCCGGAGCGAGCACGCGCATGGCTTCCCATGCCTTCATCATCATGTACACGAACGCCGCGTCGCTGCCTCCCGCAAGCATCACGTCGGCCCGGCCATACTTGATCTGGTCTACGGCCGAGGCAATCGCATGATTGCCCGATGCACAGGCGGTGGTGACGGCGAAGACCGGCCCGCGAAGGCCGAGGCTCATGCTGACCTGGCACGCAGCCGCGCTCGGCATCGCCTTTACTCCCGAGAACAGTTCAACGCGGGACGCTCCCCCCAAAAGGACGTCGCGGTAGCCTTTCTCGGTCGCATCGAAGCCGCCGAAGCCGGCACCCACTATTGCGCCAAAGCGATGGGCATTGCCTTCATCGCAGGAGAGTCCGGACTGTCGCATGGCTTCGCGTGCTGCAAGCACGGCAAGCAGGCTGAAACGTCCCATGGAGAGCAGCTGCCGAGGCTCAATGTCGTGCTCAGGCAGCGTCTTGATCTCGGCGCCGATCGCGCCCTCCAGTCCGTGAAGCTGTGCATTGACAATGGGACCGATGGCCGATCGGCCCTCGCGCATGCCTTTCCAGATGGACCCGACATCGGTGCCCAGCCCGCACAGCCCGCCCAGTCCAGTGATGACGACCCGGCGATCCATTCAAGCCGCCTTGTTGAGCAAGCCGCGGATGGCTTCCACCATGTCCCCGACAGTTTGGAGATCAGACCACGCATCGGCCGAGTTCATCTCGATCTTGATGCCGTACGCCTGCTCGAGATCCCAGAGCACGTCCGCCAACCCCAGTGAATCGATCCCGAGCGCAGTCACTTCGTTCGCAGTGGTTATTTCGCCGACGGATGCTGCAGTCGTTCCCTCGGCGTTCTCCGATTCGATGCGCTTCCTGATTATCTCAATGACTTCCGTTATAAGTTGATCAGACATTTGTCTCTTTCCATTTCAGCTTGTTTTTACGTGGCGCGACATAACTCCTTGAGCCGCGCGCATCGGGGAACCAGCCATCAAACTTCTGCAACTGAAGAAGCTTAACGCCCATGGAGCCGGATAAGTCCGGCTGGCCTGCGGCGCAGGCCGCGATGGCGAAGAATCTTGCTGGGAGGCCGTAGCCACTCGGGACGGATATGCAGCCCCGAAGCTTCACAGCTCCGGACCGTTGCGGTCGATCAGCGTGCCGGAGGGCCATTCGTCCATGGAGCGTCCAATTGGCGATACCAACACGAGTACGTCATCCAGGCGCGTGGACGGCAGGTCGTGATGCACATTTGCGCGGCTCGAACGGACCCGGACGCCTGGCACAATGGTGGCTATGCCCTCTCTGCAGTACCTCTCAACATGGTTACGCATGGCGTGCCGAACCGTGCCGAAAGCGAAGGGAACCCCCATCTGCTGCAGGACGGGATATACGGCGCGCATAGAAAAGCTGATTCCGAGCTTCTCAAGATCCTGACGAACGCCATACAGGCCCAACTCAGCCACAAGAACATCGACGTCGCCAACCTTGATGAAGCGGCGCAGTATTCCGATGTGTGCCGCTACGCCCTCAGGGTCGCTGGCAATAAGGCGGAGTTCGGGTCTTGCGCCGGCCCAACTGCGGCCACCTTCGAATGGCTTTGCGCCGAAGACCCCGTTTCGTCCATAGATCTTTCGGAAGAAATCGGAGAGCTCGACATGGTCGGCCACTTGCAAGCTATTTTCCCAGCATAACCTCCACTGCACGGCAGAGCGCATGGAAGAATTTCTCCTTTCGGGTTGTCCTTAAGACGCTCATCACGGCATAGAGGCAGCGGTGATCGGTGCGTCAGGTGTTTGTCCATGCGAGATTTCAGCACAATGATAAAATCCTTTGTTTCGATGGAAGGTATCCACTCTATGGATAGCCGCAGAAATGCGTTTCAGGGGGCTTGATCTCAATCTTCTCGTCGTGCTGGACGCATTGCTGGCCGAGCGCAATCTCTCGGCGGCGGCACGCCGGATCAATCTCAGTCAGCCGGCGATGAGTGCGGCCGTCGCCCGACTGCGCGATTTTTTCGGCGATGAACTGTTCAGCATGAACGGCCGCGAACGTATTCTGACGTCACGTGCGGCAGCACTTGGCCCCGCAGTTCGCGACGCTCTGCTGCACATCCAGCGTACGATTATTTCTTCCGATCCGTTTGACCCGGCTCGATCCGATCGTCGCTTCAGGATCACTATTTCCGATTTCGCCACGCTCGTTTTTTTTGAGAAAGTCGTGGAGCGTGTTGCCCGGGAAGCCCCCGCCGTCAGTTTCGAATTGCTGCCTGTCAACGATAGCCCCGATGAGCTCCTCGGGCGCGGCGACGTCGATTTTGTAGTTCTTCCAGATTTGTTCACGTCGAGCGCGCATTCGAGCGTGGCCTTGTTCGACGAGAGGCTCGTATGCGTCGGCTGTCCCACGAACAGGCAGCTGAGACGGCAACTTACATTCGAGAGATACCTGTCGATGAGGCACGTCTCGGTCAGGTTCGGACGTTCGCTGATGCCGTCCGTCGAGGAATGGTTCTTACTCGAGCATGGTCTTAAAAGACGTGTCGAGGTGGCCGTGCAGGGCTTCAGCATGATCCCACCCATGGTGTCCGGCACGGCTCGTATTGCGACCATGCCCTTCCGGCTGGTTAAGCACTTCGAAAAAACCTTCCCCCTTCAGATTGTGGAACTTCCGCTGCCGCTTCCTGCTTTCACCGAAGCGGTCCAATGGCCAGCACTCCATAATACCGATCCGGCAAGCGTCTGGATGCGCGAGGTAATGATGCAGGAGGCAGCTCGCATGGCTGTTCCGCTGTGACAACACGCGAGGCTTTACACGTCCATTTCGCTTTCTACCTCTTCGACCAACTGCTTTCGCGTCGACAGCACGCGCTGGATGAAATCAATACTGGCGGCAAGCGCGCCAGCGAGCTCGTCAATCGTGCACACTTCCTCTACCAGTTCGAACGAGAAGGGTCCCGCATAGCCATGGTCAAGCAGCGCCTGGATCTGACTGGCATTGTCAGAACCTCCAAGAAGGCGATCCGGGCAAATCCAGAACATCGGGTCGTTCACGCCTGAAATGTGCGCCAGTCCGGTAAGCTCGCCAAACAAGGAGGCCTCGCCGGCGAGCGTGTGGTGGAACGTATCGTGCATCAGGCGAAACACGGTCTGGCCGTCAACCGCGGCAATCGCCTCGACCGCTTCCTTCTTTGATCGGAGCGAGCAGGTTCGAAAGCCCAGCGGCTCAATCAGGCCGACAAGGCCGCGCGATTGGAGGACCGGCTTGAGCGCGTTTAGAGCGAGGCGGAGACAGTCATGGCGCTCGCCAGCGCTGGCGCGCGAGCCGTGGTTGACTGGCACCAGCACGACCGTCTTGGCCCCGCACGCCGCAGCGTAGTCGGCCAGCTTGCTCGCCTCCGCCCGGCGGATGGCAGTCCAGTCGTCGAAGCGCTGCAAAGCGTTCATCGAAATTATCGTGACGCCGGCTTCGGTAGCGGCCGAGCGGACCTCAGCAGCCGGAATGGCGCGTGCAACAGGATTGCTGAAACGATGGTCACGGATTTGAACATCGGTCAGGCCCTGATCACGCGCAATTGCGAAAATTGCACTGACGTCGACAGAAGGCGCCGCCATGTCTTCCAGCGCAAAGCGGGGAGATACCTGGCGCATGGGCTTGGCTTTTCCTTCAAAAAGTGCGGCGCCAGTCTTGTCTGGCTTCTCCGCGCGCCCCACCGCAGGCGGATGCACAAAGCTGATTGGAGCAGGCTAGTCAATCGAGCGATTCTTGCATTTATGATAGAAAATTGGCACGCACTGATAGAATCACATCATTCAGATATTCTCCGGCACATAGATATCGAACGGCAGAAATGTCTGGCCCGATGTCTCCGCCGTGCCGTTCTTGAGGGCGCGGTCCATCAGCAGCATCAGCTCCTGGCAAAGTCGGCGCAGTGGCGTGGCGAGCGCCATCGTGACGATGTCATCCGCGAGAGCCGCCCGTGACTCCGGCGTGATTTCATTCACGATCACGACGAGATCCTGACCGTTGCACTCGTCCCGGAGCGCGGAGATGGCACCCTCCATGCCACCGCCGGCCACGTAGAACCCGACGAGCTCAGGTTCCCGCTGCATAAGATGCAGTAGCGCCTCGTAAGTGATCTGTCGTTTCTCAAAGTTCAAGAGCGTATCGAGCACCTCGAATGCTGGCTCGTTCTCACGGAAATAGGAGCGGAAGCCGCTTTCCCGCAGCTCATGACTCTGGAAACGGTGGCTGCCGACAAACACCGCCACTTTGCCAGGCCGTTTAGCGGCTTTGGAGAACATCCAAGCTGCCGTGCGCCCGACCCTGTGGTTGTTGAGACCTACGTAGCCCTCGCGCGCGCCAGCGGCGAAGTCAGAAAGCAGCGAGAAAACCGGGATGCCTTTTGCCTTGAGCTCCTCGACTGCCGCCGTGATCTTAGGGTGGTCTGGCGCCACCATGCCGATCGCGTGACAGCGCCTACCAAGATTCCTGAGGCTAGCCGCCAGCTCCCCGGGCGAATGCGAAGGCGCGAATTCGATAACCGGAGTGCCATGGAAGGTCTCGGCCGAAGTAACCGCTGCTTCGACCTCGCGCGCGAAATCTTGGTAGAAATGCTGGGCCGGCTTTCTCAGGATGAAGCCTAGCCGGTACTGCGGCAGGTCCCGTTGCAAGCGCTGTTTGATGAGACCCGCCGCATGATAGCCGATCGCGTGGGCGGCTTCATTGACCAGCCGCGCGGTCCGCTCCCGCACCGGAAGACGATCGTTCAGGACGCGATCGACCGTTGCTACGCTCACTCCGGCTTCGCGGGCGAGATCGGCAATTGTGGGGCGCTTGGCCGTCGCGCCAATTCTGATCGGCTGTCCCTGTGTCATCGGCCCGGTCCCGGCGACGGTTCCGGGCGGCAACGTGAAGATTTCGACATGCTCCACGATCGGCAACCTATCCAATGAACAGCGCTCAAGGAGCAACCGAGCATTCGTCGCTCTCGGTTTCGTTTGCGTAAGGCATCCATGTTTCTTGATTCACCGCATTGGCGCTTCTGATCTTGTGTCTCGCGACGCGCTGTTTAGAGCCGCGAGCCGATTGTTTCGTGCTGATGACAGCGCGGCGACTTGATTGGTCGCGCTGCAGCAATCTTGCTGGGGCGGGGTGGCCGGTTTAGTCTCTCGGCAAGCTCCCGCAGAAGGCGGCTTTCATGCGCGCTTCGTCCAATTCGCCTTCCCAGCGGGCGACGACGAGCGCAGCCACCGCGTTACCCACTACATTCGTCAGCGCTCGGCATTCGGACATGAAGCGGTCCACACCAAGGATCAGAGCCATCCCAGCAACGGGAACAGTTGGTATTACGGAAAGCGTGGCGGCCAACGTGACGAAGCCAGCCCCCGTAATACCTGCGGCACCCTTCGAGGAAAGCATCGCGACGACCAACAGGAGAATCTGATCGGCAACCGACAAATGCGTGTTCGTTGCCTGGGCGATGAAGAGGGCGGCAAGCGTCATATAGATATTGGTACCGTCCAGATTGAAGGAATATCCCGTCGGGATGACGAGACCCACGACGGAACGCTTGGCGCCTGCCTTCTCCATTTTCTCCATGAGCGAGGGCAGCGCAGCCTCCGAGGAGGACGTTGCCAGGACCAGCAGCAGCTCTTCCTTGATGTATCGCACGAGAGAAAAGATTGAGAAACCGTTGTATCGGCACACCGCGCCAAGAATCCCGAACACGAAGACGAATGCGGTGAAATAGAACGTCGCGACCAGCATGGCGAGGTTGGCCACTGAACCGATGCCATATTTGCCGATTGTGAAGGCCATGGCGCCGAAAGCGCCGACGGGCGCGGCCTGCATCAGGATGCCGACCAGCTTGAACACCGGCGCGAGTAGCGCTTGAAGCAAGGAAAGCACAGGCTTGCCGGTGTCTCCGGCCATCGCCAGAGCGCTGCCGAACAGAATCGAGAAGAACAGGACCTGCAGGATGTTGCCTTCGGCGAAGGCACCAACGATAGTTGACGGGATGATGTTCATGAGGAAGCCGGTCACCGACTGATCGTGGACCTTGGCCACATAGCCCTGCACGGCCTGGCCATCGAGCGAGGCCGGATCGATATCGAGGCCAGAGCCGGGTTGAACGACATTGGCGACAATGAGACCGACGATCAATGCGAGGCTCGAGAAGGTGAGGAAATAGATCATCGCCTTGCCGGCGACCCGGCCGACCTTCTTGAGATCGTTCATGCCCGCAATGCCGGTCGTTACGGTTAGAAAGATCACAGGTGCGATAATCATCTTCACGAGCTTGATGAAAGCATCGCCCAGCGGCTTCAGAGCCTCTCCGGTGCCCGGATACAAATAGCCGACTGCGACACCGAGGGCGATGGCGGTAAGCACCTGCACGTACAGTTGGGCGTAGAAGGCCTTGCGGGCTGGGGGACCGGCGCTTCGAATCGGTGGAGCCAACAGCTTTTCTCTCCCTGACCGGATCGGGGTGGGCCTCCTCCCTTCCCGCGCTTCTCCATCGCGGCGCTCCGGTCGAGCGCTGCTGTCGTTTCGGCTGCAAGCGTCGTGCCAAGTGGAAATCCCGCGCCCAATCGTGCATGTTCAGACGCTCGGTCACCCGGTGTCCCCGAGGTTTGTGCGGGTTTCCGCACTGGCTGCCTGATCCTGGGCGAAATCCCGCACTTAGGCTCGGCATTGTGCCGCGTCGAAGCAATACGGTCCGGTAGAAGAAAGAGGATTGACAGGGCGCCGTGCAGTAATTGCTTTGCCTGGCAGAGCGGCCGCCGGTTGTGTCTCTGGCGCCCCGATGTCCCCGCTTCCTTGTCGTATTTGCGACCGACCGCCACCGGAGTGGAGGATCACCTACACGAGCGTGCTCTGGCCGCGCTCCCGCCGAAGCAGAGCGTCTCGAAGGGGCCGTCGACAGACCGATTGATCCCGCGGGTCCTGGCGCAACCGTGTGATTGAGGAGATGCTTTGCAGCACGAACACTGAAGCCCGCACGACGACAACTTCGCGCCATGGCACGCGCCAGCCTGCTCTCGTGGGAATGGCATCAAATAGCGAGGAATGAACGATTGTCGCGGTCACTCAGCGAGCCGGAACCAGGAGGACGTCGGCAGCGATTGCCGGCGATAGAAGCGCGCAAATGCGTCGGCTCGCTCAGCGCGCCAGGCACCCTCGAGACGCCGGGGCAAACATCTTTGCCGTTCCCATCGATCTCCTAGAATCTGAATGATGGATTCTATCATAGCCTCTCTCATCCTTTCAGAAATGCAAGGAAGTTCGGTTGATTGGCCACATCGTTCCGAGCAGCTGTTGACTGCCCATCTCGTTCCGAGCAGCAGTGGTGGCCACCGGAAGAGCCTGTAGAGCGCCCCGATTCACTAAGGATAGTCCAGCTATGCATCGAGCATCGCCTCCCGCATTTTTCGTGCCTGCCTTTCATCGGACCCTGACCGAAGCCAAAAACCGAGACCTACTTTTCGTCTTATGCCTCCTGCGGAACTCCGGCGTGCTGCCGCCAACCCCGCGTCACGATTGTTTCTATCGACGTCCCAAGCACTCGTGGCTCCGACGCGCGAGCAAGTGCGCCAATCTGCGGCGGCCTACGGGGCGAAGAAACTCATGCCGGTCCCGGCCAACGGTGGCTGGGGCGCCGATGCCATTTGACCAGGGCCTCTACGCCCGGCGACGTCGCAGGCCCACATGGCGCGGCGTTGCTGTCGCGGCCCGGAATGGAGGATGACATGCTAAATCATGACAACAATCGCCAATCTGAAGAAAGTGCTGAGCAGACGCCGTCATGCTGCCCATCGCTTCACGACGCCAAAATGGAATCCGCTACTCTGCCGTCACGTGAGAGCGAGCTTGCCGGCGTAGTGGAAATATTTACTACAGCACTTGCCGCCCCCTCCGCGCTCGATGTCACGTTGACAAAGGTCGTAGATATTCTGCGATCGTTTCTGCCGATGCGGCACGGCATCATCTCTCTCTTAAACAGTCATGGCGAACTGGAAATCTTCGGCGCCGGCTCGAGCGAGAGCCGCCGTGTGCCGCGGAACGCGATCGACCACATTATGAGGGCGGGCACGCCCCTGGTCACCGAGAACATCGCCTTTCATTCGGCTTTCACCGCCGCCGACACGGACGTGCTCGGGGTCTCCAACAACGCAGCAGTGTCCTTCATCGGCGTTCCCATTCGCGTCGATGCGGATGTCGTGGGCACACTGACCATCGACCACGTACTGGGCGAAGACCCAAGAGCTTGGCTCGATCACAACCTCTATCTGCTCAACCAAATCGCTAATTTGGTAGGTCAGACAGTCAAGTTTCGTCGCTCCCTAGGGGGCGGTCGCCAGCAACCCATGGCCCAGCACGACTTGCAGCCAAAGCAGAACCAACCGGCGCGGCAGCGTAACAAGATTCACATCGAGGGGATGATTGGCGACAGTTTGCCGTTTCGCGATCTGATTGAGAATATCCAGGTCGTAGCCAAGCTCAAGATTGCGGTTCTGTTGCGAGGCGAGTCGGGTACCGGGAAGGAGAAGGTCGCCAAGGCCCTCCATGATTTGTCGCCGCGCGCCAAACGCCCCTTCATCAAGGTCAATTGCGCTGCGCTATCCGAGACAGTCCTGGAATCCGAATTGTTCGGTCACGAGAAGGGCGCATTCACAAGCGCGTTCAACTCGCGCAAGGGGCGCTTTGAGCTCGCCGACAAAGGGACGCTGTTCCTGGACGAGATCGGCGAGATCTCGCCATCGTTCCAGGCAAAGCTCTTGCGTGTGCTGCAGGAGCAGGAGTTCGAGCGCGTCGGCGGCAACCAGACCGTCAAAGTCGATGTTCGGATCATCGCTGCCACGAACAAGAACCTGGAAGAGGCAGTTGCCAGAAATGAGTTCCGGGAGGACCTCTATTACCGCATCAATGTGTTTACGGTGCGGGTGCCGGCGCTGCGCGAAAGGCGCAGTGATATTCCGCTCCTCGCAGCCGAGTTTCTCAAAAATTTCAATGATGAGAACGGCGTTACGATGACCCTCGATCCCGGTGCGGTTGAAGTGCTGATGAACTGTGATTTTCCCGGCAACATTCGCGAGCTCCAGAACTGCGTGTATCGGACAGCCGTTCTGGCGATGGGGGCATCGATAGGGAGAGGCGACTTTGCATGCTGCCAAGGCCAATGCTTCGCAGCGGCGCTGCATAAGGTCAGATCCGTCAGCCTGGCGCTGCAATCGCGTCCGATGTTGCCGGCGCCAGGGGGTGCGGCCATAACGCCGGCTGCTGCCGGTACGTCTCCCTCCGTCGCAGTCCCGCCTGAGACTACAGGGGAGCCGCCACTCAGCAGGATAGCTCACTTGAACGGTACGAGAACGACCGGTGCTGAAGCTGTCATCGCGGCCATGGAAAGATGTGGCTGGGTCCAGGCAAAGGCGGCACGCCTGCTTGGACTGACGCCGCGCCAGATTGGCTACACGCTGAGGAAATACGGCATTGAGATCAAACGTCTGTGAAGAATCAACCGAACCAGATGAAGCCTTGGTGCTTTGGCGCCTTGAGACGAGCGATGTGGGGTCCCCGCGTCGCCATTTCGATTCGATCGACCCAGGCAAGAACATGGGGCCATGACGCTTTGCTACCTAGCAATGAGATTGGCGGGCAGGAGGCCAATTTCAAGCTGTTTCGACCTGGTTGGCCCCAACGACAGGTGGCCGTTATGTAAAGCAAAATAGAACGAGGAACCGGTGACCGGTGCTACCACCCGATATGAGCTCTGTGCGCTCGCTATCCTTTTTGGTGTAGAACACGTCCATGCTAAAGACTCCTGTAAATTGCGGGCCCGCCTTTAAATTGCGGGCCCGCCTTTTCGCAGGAGCCCACGATGTCTTTTGAAAGGAAAATCTGGAAGGGCGTGCCGACCAAGATCGAAGAGAACCCTTGGCAGGCCGCACACCTTATTGACGAGGACTTGTACGATGGATCGGTGATCGCAGAGCAATGGATCGTTGCAGCGGCCGACTGGCGGTTTGGGCCTGAACAGGTTCGGTGCGTCGGAGCCGGGTCCCAGGCGCCCGGTAGCGGGAGCATCCCGGCGAAGTAGTTCATCTCGACATCAAGAGCTGGGCCGGCCTTGGCCTCGTCGGACATCGCATCACCGGCGGCAAACGGGCGTAGTCAATCGCCTCCTCGGCATCGGCGGGATTCGTCCATGTCTGGATCGACAATGCTCCGTGTGTGTCCGCTTTCGTCCAGGTCATGTCCGACAAGCGCAAGGTGTCCGCGGTCCTCAGAAGCCGCTGGTGTGGTTTGCCCGCTCTTGCTGATTCACGCCTGATGTTGGTCATTCATCTGACGACGTTGCTTGCGCCGGCAAGGGAAAGGTCTCGTCAATGCCAAACACAGGGTACGCACGAAGGGTGACCCTCACAGCTGCGATGTCCGACGAGTCACGCGAACTCCTGATCCAGGCGAAGACCCGACCACTGTCTACAGAGTGATTGAAGCAACGCCTCGGGGCCTTAACTGAAAGATTCCTCCAGCTGGCGGCGCAAGAACAATAGCGCCACGACTGAGACCGGTACGCCGGCGAACTGGATGGCCGACGTCGCCAGCAGCGCGATCGCTACTAGCGGCGCCGGCGCTGGGCCGCCGAACCCGTTGATGATCAAGCGGATCAGGGCTGCCTCGCGCGGCTTGTGCCGCGTTGGTTTGTACCCCATCAGACTCCCTTCATCCTATTGTCACGGCCGGCAGCTGCGACGATAACTAGCCCGAAATCTTGAACCTCCTGCCGACCCACGACAGCCACTTGGCCCGCCTGGGGTGGCGCGGGGAAGGGCAGGGCGCTCCGTGCATCAGGGACACGACCGGGAGCCCGGAGTGCGAATCGAACTTGCAGGCGATCTCTACAGCCTGCTGTGAGGTCCCGCCGGATTCGAGAATGGCCTCCGCGTAATGGGAGCCGCTGCCGACAACAAAATAGGGGCTTTCGAGCATGCCGGTCAGTGTCCAGGCGCCAGACGCCACTTGAGCGCGCCCGTCGGGATGAACGACCAGCAGACCGACGTTGGAGCCTTTTACACCCTCTGGCGTGTTGTGAACGTCAGCGCCAGCGGCGTACCAGTCCAGAATGGCCTCACCGGCGCCAACCTGGGGAGTCGTTGCGCCAATCAGGCGTCCATCCGGAAGACGGCGGATTTTGAGCTTGGAGCCGATTGACCCCAGGCCGGCGCCGTAGGCACGGCTGTCGGCGGCCATTACGCCGTGTTTGTAGGCGATCGTCGTCACAGCCACGTCCCCTCGTCAACCTTGCTCATGGCCGCGTCGGCCGAGCGTACGATCTCGACAGTGTCGACGCCGGCAGCGACCGTTTTCGCGGTTAGTTCCTGGGGCTGGAGCCCTCGATTCTTGACGACTGCCCTGGCCTCGGTCACGCATTGGTTGGCGATCTTGTGGATCTCCCGGTCCAATTGTGCGGTATCCATCTTTACTCCTGCTAACGGTTTCGAATTCCTTGCTATTTCGGTAACGGTCACGCAATCCTCGTGCCAAGGAGAGCGCCGACAACAGCAAAATGCCGGGCGTGCAGGTCACTTGTCGATTGCGCAGTCGTCGCCGGCTGGCGCGTGTGCAGGTTCACGTGGTTTTCGTCTCTGGGGTGCTATCTGAGTTGGCCCTTGCTGGCGGAGGCCAGAGCGCCGTGGCCACGTTGCGCGAGGGGATGTGCCGTGCCCCGAAGGTCTCGTATTCGTAGCGCTGAGGTATCATCGAGCTCACAGCGGTTTCCGGTGAGATAGGCGTCGGGATCGGCCAGAAAAGCGAGCGCCTGCTTGCGCGAGATCGTCAGCTCGCGCCCAGCATTTAGATGGAGACGCCGGCGAGACGGAGCGATCGCATCTGCGGCACTCGAGAGGAAAAAGGCGAGCGGATAGCGCAATTGGTGCTCCTGCCATGGTCGGGAACGCCCCGCCCTTAACGAAAGGCCGGTAGTCGGACCGCATTCGCCGATGCTGCACAACACGTGCCGTCTGCTGGATTGACGCGATCTTGCGAAGGAGTGCTCGAACTATGCCCGAAAATGAGTTCTCACGCTGACGCCCGCAGACTTGCCGGCCTCATCCCGGTGAGACGTAGCCTGCCGTCGCCGAACTTGGAAAAGGCGGGCTGGCCTCGATATTGGCTGACGGCTGTGTCGAGTGTCCAGCAGGCAGAACCTAGAAACTGGCGATGAACACGGCGAAGACGGCCAGCTTCGGCAATGATGGTTGAGCGACGCGGCTACTGGAACGCGACTGGGGCGAACGTAGACTGGTCGCGGGTTCGTCGATTACGCTCCCACAAACAGCGGGGAGGTGCCTTGCACCAGACGGCTGGGCGCCGGGTCCGCGGGATCAATGGCTGCCGAACCGACTCTAGGCCGAATGGCCTCCAGCGGTCTCGTGCTCAATCGCGTCCCACTCGCTGCCCCACTTTTCCGGTATCCGAGTACGATAGCGGTCTATGATCGCCATCCGACACGGAGTGTCGGATTGTCGGGTCCGCGACAAACCTCTTCGTTCAGGCACTTTCTTGTCTAGGGCTTAGGCTAACCGCTGGAAACGAATGTCGGGTCGATGGGTGAGTTGATACGATTTTTGCGAGCCTTGGTGTGGAGCAGGAAGAGGTGGGATCTTGGAAGCGTGGACCGTCGATGCCACACGCTCGGCGCGCGGCAGCCGGTTTGCCTCGACCAGAGCCACACGCTGTTGCGGGACAGTATGCTACCGAGGAAAAACCTGAAGTGACCGCAGATCAAACATCATCCGCTGGACAGTTGCCCACCCGTCGGGGCTTATGGCCCTGCGTCAGGTCTACAGCGTTTCTTCAACGCTTGGAGGCAGATGGTTGCCGCCGTTTTCTGGATCGGTCTCGTTCGCACGGCTTCTTGTCCAGGGCTTGCTGGAGGCGAGGCAGCGTTCGTCTGATTGGAAACGGATTAGGGTTATCCCGCTCATCATACGGCCGTCACGCGGTTGGCTTCCTTGAGTGCGAGTGGTTTTCTCTGCCCGCTTCATCCGCGGCGTTCGCCGACGCGCCTAAAGCGGATACTGCCGGCGATGCTTGCATCAGGTACGAGAGGCGGCTTTTACGGTCGCATCAGCTTCCTCTTTGGGAATGTCGTCGAAGGATGAGTAGTTCAGATCGTACAGTTTGGAATAGAGCCCGCCCATAGCCATCAGTTTGTCGTGGTTGCCGGTCTCGATAACCTGGCCGTTCTGAAGTACGATGATCCGATCGGCATAGCGGATTGTGGCGAGCCGGTGAGCGATGACGAGGCCAGTGCGGCCTTCCAGGAGTTTTCTCAGAGCCTTCTGGATCAACATTTCCGTGTAGCTGTCTATGTTGGCGGTGGCCTCGTCAAGAACCAGGATCTTGGCGTCGGCAACAAGAGCGCGGGCGAAACTGACAAGCTGACGCTGGCCGAGAGAAAGGTTGCCGCCGCGTTCGCCGAGCTGGGTTTCATACCCGTTGGGAAGGCTCGTGATGAAGTCGTGGGCTCCGACCACCTTAGCGGCCTCGATCACCCTGTCGCGCGTGGCCTCGGTCTTGTGATAGCGGATGTTCTCGAAGACTGTCCCGGTGAACAGGAACGGTTCCTGCAGTACCATGGCGATCTGGAGGCCGAGGGATTCCTGGGTGAGGTCGCGCACATCGCGTCCGCCGACCAGCACCTGGCCTTGCTGAACATCATAGAAGCGGTGGACGAGGGCCATTGCGCTCGATTTACCAGAGCCGGTCGGCCCGACCAAGGCGACGGTCTCGCCGGGATTGACCTCGAAAGATACGTTGCTCAGCACCGGATGGTTGGGATCGTAGCCGAACGTAACGTTCCTGAACTCAACCGAGCAGTCCATTTCCGCCGAAAGTACCCGCGCGTCGCGTTTGTCCTGCACCTCGATCTGGACGTCCAGCACCTCGGTCAGGCGCTTGCCGGAGGCCATCGCTCTCTGCATGACCGAATATTGCAGGGTAAGTGAACGAATTGGGTCAAAGAAGCGTTGGATATAGAATATGTAGGCAACCAACGCTCCTACTTCGATGGGACCATTCATGGAGCCGCCGACCACAATTACGACAGCCATGGCGAGGCCTGTGAGGCCATCCACGATCGGCACCATTATCTGTGTATACCTGGCAGCGATCAGGTGGGTTGTGAGGTCAGCATGTGCCTTGTCGTCATACAATGCGAAGTTTACCTGCTGGCGGTCCATGGACTGAACGGTGCGCACGCCGTGAATGGCTTCGGCCAACGCGCCGTTAACAACTGAATTGGTGTCTTGTGCAGCAGTGAAGGCGTCGCGAGCACGCGGCAGCCAGACGATGCGGATAACCAACAGGACCGGCAAGACAGAGAGCGTCAGAAGGCCGAGCCTGAAGTTGACGCACAGCATAACGACAATGATGCCGAAGAGAAGCGTTATGTCGCCTACAGAGTAGATTGAGCTTTCGAGGAATTCCTGGATAGAGTTGACGTCGCCTTGGAGGCGGGACATCAGGCGTCCGATCTCGGTCTTGTCCATGAAGGAGAGCGATACCATCTGCAGATGCGCAAACATGGCGCGGCGGATGTCGAAGAGGACGTTTCCGGCCATTTTCCCGATCACGGCTTCCTGTGCGTAAGCGGCGCCGAAATTAACCAGAATGGCGAGCGCAAACGCGCCGGCGGCCTCAAGCAGTGCGGAGCGATCAACGCCTGCCGGGGTTATGGCCTCGTTGATCGCGTAGCGGATGATCAGCGGGATGAGAAGCTGCGTGCCAGTGAAAATCAGTAATGCGGCGACGGAGACGGCTGCCGTGGCCTGGTAGGGACGAACGAAGGCCCAGATGCGCCGAACGATCTTTTGGTCAAAGGCCCGGCCGAACATCTCCTCCTCGGCGCGATGGGAACCGACGACCGCGCGCGGGGGACGTCTGCCGCCGTCATTGGGTTCGATTTCGATTTCGCTGGCGTGCTCCTGGGCCATCAGGGCGCGCCCCTATACTTCGTCACAATGTCATCTCCCGGGCGCAACTGCAGATCATGAAGGGCCTTGTAGCGTCCTTGCTTGGCCAAAAGCTCTTGATGGGTACCACGTTCCACGATCTTGCCGTTGTCGACAAACAGGATCCGGTCGGCGTGCTTGAGCGAACTTAGCCGGTGGGCGATGATGATCGTCACCCTATCCTTGGCGAAACGCCGTATCGCCACGCGAATGCGCTGTTCGGTGGCGGCGTCGATCGCGGCCGTTGAGTCGTCGAAAATGACGACTGATGGACGCAACATCATGGTGCGAGCTATGGTGAGGCGCTGCCGCTGACCCCCTGACAGAGAAGTGCCCCGTTCGCCGACGACCGTCTTGTAACCTGCGGGGAGGCCCAGGATGTAGTTGTGCAACTGGGCGGATTCGCTAGCGCGCTCGATCCGCTGTTCCTTTGCCCAAGGGTCGCCATAAGCGATGTTGTTCTCGATCGTGGTAGTGAACAGGAATGCATCCTGCTGTACGACAGCGACCGCCTTGCGAAGCGTGGCGAGGGTGACCCCACGGATGTCCTGCCCGTCAAGCATGATGGCGCCCCCAGTGACGTCGTAAAAGCGGGGGATCAGGTGAGCGATTGTCGATTTGCCCGAACCCGGCGGACCCACGATCGCGATCGTCTCGCCCCTACGGGCACAAAAAGTGACATTCTCAAGAACGGCCCGGTTTCCGGTGCCGGGATATGCAAACGAGACATTGTCGAAGCGCAGAGTGCCTTCACCGATCTCAAGTGGTCGGGCGGTGGGAACATCCCTGATCGTATTGTCCTGATCGAGCAGACCGAAGAGGCGCGAACCGCAAGTATAAGCGCGGGCGAAGCCGTTGACCATCAGGCCAATCTGCCGGACGGGCATTTGCAGGATCGTCATGAAGGCCAGGAACATGGTGAGCGTCCCAACGCTGATCTGGCCGACGATGACCTTGTTGCAACCGATCCAGAGGACCAACCCCATGGCGAGAAAGAAGGCCAGGGTCATCGCCGACGTATTTGGCACGTACACGTCAACCTGCTGGTGAGCGACTTCGAGCGCGTTTTTCGACGCGCGGTCGAACTTTGCCATCTCGTAGGCCTGTGCCGAAAAGGCCCGGACAACGCGGATACCCGCCAGATTTTCCTCCATCACACGGCCGAGGACGGAAAGCCGCTCCTGCAGGTTGAGCCAGATGGCGCGTAGCTTGACCTGCGTGATCGACGATCGCCAGGCTACGAAAGGCACGAAGCTCAGCGCGATGAAACCGAGCAGCGTGTCGGTTGAGATCATCCTGTAGCCGCCGATCCCGATCAGCATGGTGAGCAGAAGCAAGCGAACCAGGGCGGTGGAAAAATACATCCGCACACCATCGAGATCGAGGATGCCGAGGGTGATCAGGTCGCCTGAATGCACCCGGTCGTGAAAGGAAAAGCTGAGGCGCTGGACCTTGTCGTAAAAAGCCAGCCGCAGTTCGTACGCGACGTGATGTCCGACGGCCTCGGCAAAATAGTTTTGCGCCATCGTGAAAAGGCCGCGTAGCGTACTCGCGGCGAGCAGCAGGAGAGCCGGAACCCACAGCGCTTGTTCTGCAGCCGCCCCCGTGGCACCGCCCCCGAGGACTACCTTGGTCTGGTCGATAGCGTCGCCGAGAAGCTGGGGAATGAGCACCTGCAGGATTACGGCTGCGATAGTCGACCCGATCGCAAGCGCGGCTTGGCCCGGATGCCTCAGATTCATGCGCGTGATGCGCAGCAGCGTGCTCAAGCCCCGGCCCCACCCGGCCGCTTTCACATGCGCGGACGATTTGAGAGAGGTCGTGCCAACAGCATCACTGCTCACGGTGTGTCCCTAACTTAACTTAGCGCCTTCAAAAACAAGCCATCGACTCACACCAACGAAGTCCTCAAGTTGACCAGGGCATTGGCTCAAGTCGTTGACCCGGCGAGTTGCGCCACGGCATCGCTGTCTGGCATGTCAATCACCGTGATCCCGCTTGCCCCAAGGAAACGCGCTTCGTTTCTGGTCAGCGTTTTCCCGTCCATTATCGCGTAACGTGGGCCTTCTGAGCGCTTCATGATCTGCCTGGCGTAAGTGCGCAGCATCTGATCGTTGAAGCGGCAGCCGAGGAATAAAAAGCCCCGGTCGGTGCGCCGTTCCTTGACCACGTCAGGGATAGGGGTCTGGATGTCGATCTCGGTCAGGGCTTCGACATAGTCGGAATCGGCTATGAGGAAATTTGCGGCCGGCCTGATACTGCCATGAGGCGCGTAGAGAACCGTCCTTGTCGCTGCTCCGGGCTCGAGCTCCGTCCCGAACAAGTCGTAGGTTCTGGTCCAAATGTCGCGAGTTTCGTTCGCCCGGGTGACGCCTTGTATCTCGGCGACGTCGGTTCGGCCGGCCTCAGCCAGCGCCGCCCTCATGGCGCCTTCGTACCAGCTGTCGACGATGAGGGAGAGCGGGAGCTTTGCGAGCCAGTTGTGGAGGAGCGTCGGCGCCGTCGGCCCCGCGAATATATCTGCCATCCAGGCTTGAAGTGTGCGGCGATGCCGGCGCTGCTCGATGAATTGCGCGACCGACCACATGTTGGTGCGGATCTTCGAGGGAGCTGTGGCCCGGGTGTTGAGTGCGGCGGCGACGGCCTCCGGGGTGCACGGTACAGGCGGCTCCGCTGAGCTTAGCCGCAGCAGACCCGGACCGAGATACGGGATCACGTGATCGGAAATGAGCGCTTGTCTGGCCAGCTCAAGCAGCTTTCGGGCAAAACTGTCGCGGACGACGAAGAGGTGGCCCGAGGTCGGGATCGTGTTCATGCTCGTTTCCTCTCCACGCCTCCTGATTGAGGCGAAACGTCAGTCGTCGTCCGAAAGCTTTCTTGCCTCGACGGTGATCGGCAGACGCGTATTCGGGGGAAGATCGGGTAGGAGAAGGCGCCAGCCGTTCCTGAGCGTTACGACCCCACCCCACAAATCTTGGTTCTCGAACTTGATAATCGCCTCTTCGAGATCTTTTTTGGGGACGTACGCGGACAATCCGGCATCGGTCCTGCGGATCATAACTTTCATCAGGCCGTCCCTTGCTTCGCGTTTTCTTCGGCCCTACCGGCAAGGTCGGCCCTGTCGAGGCTCATCAATTCGCGCGCTCGCATGCCAACGACCGTGCCACGGTCGATCCATTCGACGGCATAGATGAAGAACTGCTGTAGAAAGGTGCCGATGTCGCGCACATAACCCTCTTCACCCTTGCGCACGAGATTTTCGCCGATCTCCCTGCCAGGATAGGTGCCGTCATTCTTTATGTGACGAGTGGCGCGGACCCGCTCTCCCGGCCTGAATTGGGGAGGCCTGCGGATTTCGACCTCCTGTTCGCGTGCGAGCCGCATGGCGGTTCCTTGTTTGTTTGAGGCCAGAGTTGTTGATGGGGCGCGCAGGCTTTCCCGGAAGCAGCCCTATGCCGGGTCAGGCGGGAACGCAGGTCTTCGGCACCGGGCATACCGAGGCACATTGTTGCGTGTCGAATTCTCCCTGGCATTCTGTGCACTTCTGCGGCTCGACCACGTAGCTCTCGCCTTTGAACTTGATCGCACCGGACGGGCATTCGAATTCGCAGGCGCCGCATTGCGTGCATTGGGATGCGATGATCTTGAAAGCCATTTTGACTCCTGTTCGAGTGGAATGAGACGGCTCAGGCGTTCGCCGCGAGTGCCGGGACGCCGGACTCGGCGGCGTAAATCGCGCCGATTGCCGTTTCGATATAGTCATGGCCATAAGCGTCGGTTGCTCGGATACCGGCGTCCGCCAACTTATCCTTGGGGCAGTTTCCAATCTTGGCGCAAAGCACGATGTCTACGCCTTCCAGCGCGGCGATGACGCACTCGAGAGTGTCGTTCTCGCCCCACCCGCCGAGGCAATACTGCTCAACCTTGCGGTGCCCGACAAAGTTGATACCTATCGGCGAGGCTTCATACACCTGGAATTCCTTGGCATGGCCGAAGTGTTCGTTGACGCGGCCGCCGCCCCTAGTCGCCACCGCGACGACCAGGGACTTGCCGGAGCCGGCTGCCTTGACCATTCCAATCGCTTCGCTCCTGGCCGCCAGGTGATCACGGCGCTCGTCCGCGACCAGCTCCCGATAGGCTTCGCGCTTGCCGGCATCATAGGTGAGCTCGCCAGGAATCTGGTCGATCGTGAATTCCTGGCCACGATCCTCGCCGAGCAGGCCGACGGCATCTGCCCGGCACTGCCGGCAGTGGCGCATCAGCTTGGCGCCGCCTTGAAGAAGATCCTGAAGAGCCGTCATCTCCATTGCATTTGGGCCGCGCTGCCCGGTCAGTCCGTAGTACGTGCCGTGAGCCGGGTCTGAAATCAGGGGCATGACGTTGTGCAGGAACGCGCCGCGCTGCTTGACCTGCTTGTTCACCTCAACCAGGTGCTGGTCGTTCACCCCGGGGATCATCACTGAATTGATTTTGGTGAGGATGCCGCGCGCGCTCAGCATCTCCAAGCTCAGCATCTGTCGCTCGTGCAGGATCCTGGCGGCTTCGATGCCGACGTAGCGGCGGTGGTCGTAAAAGATCCAGGGATAGATCTTTGCTCCGACTTCCGGATCGACCATGTTGATGGTGATCGTCACGTGATCGACATTCATGTCGGCAAGCTCGGCGACATGGTCCGGCAGCGCGAGCCCATTGGTAGAGATGCAAAGCTTGATGTCGGGGATTTCCCTGACGACGCGTTCGAACGTCGCCTTTGTCTTCTCCCAGTCGTAGCAGGCATCGCCCGGTCCGGCGATGCCCAGCACGGAAAGCTGCGGCACTTCGTTGGCGACCGCGATAACCTTGCGTACCGCCTGGTCGGGCGTCAGCTTTTCCGAGACAACCCCAGGCCGGCTTTCGTTGGAGCAGTCATATTTGCGATTGCAATAGTTGCATTGGACATTGCACGCAGGCGCGACAGCGACGTGCATGCGCGCGAAATAGTGATGCGCCTCTTCAGAAAAGCACGGATGATCCTTGATCTTGTCCCAGACAGCCGGATCCAGATCGTCCGGTCTTGTCGACGACCCGCAGGAGGTAGATACGCAGCCACCCGAATTCGCGCTCGCCAGCAACTGGTCGGAGAGCTTCGTCTCGGTCAGGCTCTCAACCGAAATTGCCGGTGCGGACATCGAACGGCTCCGTTGCGGGTTAACGTCGCAGTTCAAAGCGCAAGCGCAATGCCAACTCAAAAGGCGGCACTATGATCGGCAATTGGCTTTCGCGTCGGATATCATGAGGCTGCTCCGACATAAATTTGTCGGACCTCGGACAGCGGCAGCCGCATAAGGTGAGGAAGGCGACTACGGCCGGACATCATTGAGAGACAGAAATCGCGTGTCGATCCCTTCACCCGTGAGCGCCTCGGCACAACGTTCTCGACCGGTCTCCGGCGAAGATGTCGATCTCGGCGACTGTGAACTCATCGGCGGTGAAGGTGTCGCCGCATACTGTGTCGGCATGGTTCCAGCTGGGAGATGCGTGCCTCCCCTTTACTCTCGTCCAGACGCCCGCCTGGGCTCCTCATGATCGCGATCAAAAGCGTGATCATCGTCAGAGACCCGAGCAGCTTGGCCTTGGCACGGACAGTTCCCGCGCACCTGGCGCAGGGGTATGGTCTTGTTCTCGACATCGTGAGAACGCTGGAATTTCTTCATCTCGATGTCATGTCGGCGCAAAGCGTATCTGACCTGCCGCGTTCGTTAACCCGGTCCGGCGGTATGTGAGCCCTGGAAACACTCAGGAGTTGTGGTCCAATGCTCCTCCCAAGTAGCATTCATTCAATTCTGGAAGCACACTGTTCACCCGCCCCCTTTGCGAGGATGGCGCCAGAAGCGGTTGGCGCTTGTGGTAACTTCAGGAGTACACACGTGCCCTATGCAAACGCGGATCATCCGAACTTGAAGAGGACACCGAAGCCACCGCGCGGATAGTTCCATTCGATCTCGCCGCTGGCCTCGCACAAGATGCGGCAGGTGCCGCACTCCATGCAGCCATCAGCGGTGATTTCAACCTGACCTTTGTCGTTCGACTCATAGCATTTCGCTGGACAGACGTGGGTCAGCGCGACCAGATTCGCGCTTGGTTGCTCGTGCGGTCGCACCTTTATATGCGGACGGCCGGAGTCCACCAGATAGCGGTTCTGGTAAAGCTTGTCCTCTACACGCAAGTTCGTCACTGGGTTTGTCATGTGGTCAGTGCCTCACCGCCACGCCAATGCCAGGCGGATAGCGTCCCTGACCAGACCCAACCGCGATCGCGCCTTGATGAAGGCTGCGGTAGTAGCCCTTTCCTTCTCGATCTTTGGCGTGCCGTCGACCCGCATGAAGTTCTGCGCGGCTTTCGACATTAGCCGCGGGTAGGTCGTGAAGAAATTAGCGGCGTTATTATGGAGTAAGGCTGGCATGTCTTTGTATTTCCGCAGGTCCTTCACCACGAAGGATTCGTCCAGCATCGTCTTGTAAAGGGCGAGGTTCCGTTTGGTCATAGGATCGTTGCGTCTCTTGACTTGGATGATAGCTTCAGCCGCAATGCGACCGGAGGTCATGGCGAGGTTCGAACCCTCGCGGTGAATGGCGTTGTTCAATTGCGCAGCATCGCCAACAACGACCCAACCGTCGCCAAAGAGCTGCGGAATTGCCTTGTAGCCACCTTCAGGAATGAGATGCGCCGCGTATTCCTTCACCTCCGAGCCGGCGATCAGCGGCCGGATCGAAGGATGGTTTTTTAGCGCCTCCAGGAGGGCGTAAGGGCTCTCCATCTTCGCGGTGAAATCCGAGACGAGGCAGCCGATGCCCAGTGAGATCGATTCCTTGTTGGTGTAGAGGAACCCGAGCCCGGCCATGTCGTGGGATATCGTGCCGACTGCCTCGATCACGCAGCCTTCACTCCCTTTGACGCCGAACCGCTGCTCAATGACCTCTTCGGGCAAGAAATGCATTTCCTTGACGGCCAGCGCCACGGCTTCGGGCGTCAGCATCTTGCGCAGGCCGCCTCGCGTGCCAAGCAGCCCGCAGACACCTTCTGCAAGAACAACGACGTCCGCGTAGATCGCTCCGCCAGCCCGATCTGTCCGCACCCCGATCACCTTGCCCTTGTTGTCACGCACGAGTTCCGTCACGGTCGTCTCGCACAGAAGCGTCGCGCCGGCCTGGCGCACCCTGCGCGAAAACCACTTGTCGAACTGGGCACGGATGATGGTATAGCGATTGGGGCTCACCTCGTTGAAGTCCTCCGACCGATAGTGAATCCCGGTGTGGGAGGTCTCGTCCATGACCCATAGCCGCTGTTCGACCAGATGCCGCTCCAGAGGTGCATCATCGCGGAAATCCGGGATGATCTTCTCCAGCATGTTCGCGTACATGATGGCGCCCTGAACATTCTTGGAGCCCGGATATTCACCTCGCTCCAACTGGAGTACCTTCAAGCCGTCGCTTGCCATCGTGTAAGCAGCTGCGTTCCCGGACATGCCGGCTCCGATGACAATCGCGTCGAATTCTTCGTTGATCATCTCGATCTCCCTTAGCTCGCAAGCTTGTCGCGGCTGTGCGGTGACAGCCGCCGGGTGAAGGCCTCGGTGAGCGCGGGGAGGAAGCGGACCGCATCGGTGACGATCCCGAGGTGAGCGAAATCGAAAATCGGAGCGTTCGGGTCGGTGTTGATGGCCACGATGAGATCGGCTGCCTCAACCCCAACGCGGTGCTGGATCGCGCCAGAAATACCAGCCGCTATGTAAAGCTTCGGCCGGATTGTCTTGCCAGTCTGGCCGATCTGCCGATCCGCCGGCATCCAGCCCTTTTGGACCAGCGGCCGCGAACAGCCAAATTCGGCGCCAATCGCTCGCGCGAGACTCTTCACAAGCTGCAGGTTCTCCGCCCCGCCGAGGCCGAGCCCTCCCGCAACCACCACATCGGCATAGGCGAGATTGGCTGTGCCTGACTGGCTATCCGGCAGGAAGCCGAGGATTTTGGTGACGATCTCATCCTCGGCCAGTGAAAGCTTGTGCGCGATGACGCGCCCGATCGCTCTGTCCGCCCGCTGCGGCATGGGCATGACCCTCGGTCGCACCGTCGCCATCTGCGGCCTGTAGTTCAGCGTGTATATCGTGCATAGCAACGAACCCCCGAAAGTCGGACGGGTCGCGGCAAGCGAACCGTCGGCATCCACATCGAGTTCGGTGCAGTCGGCCGTGAGCCCTGTTAGCAAGGTCGTCGCGACGGACCCGGCGAGATCCCTGCCGAGCGTGGTCGCTCCGAGAAGCAGAATCTCGGGTTTGTAAGTATCAACCAGATCGGTCATCGCCTTGGTGAAAGGCTCATTCCGATAGTCGGCGAGCAGCGGCGACTCGACGAAGTAGACAAGGTCGGCGCCATAGGCGAAGGCTTCGGCGACCGCGTTCTGGGTGGCTTCTTCCGGCGGTCCGAGCACAACGCCACAGAGCTGGACGCCAAGTTTGTCTGCCAGCTTGCGGCCCTCACCAAGCAATTCGAAGGACACGGAGTGGACCTGGCCGCGTTCAAGCTCGATGAAAACCCAAACGTGCCGATAGGCCCTGAAACGCTCGGGCAGTTCCTTCGTCATCCCGGCACGGCCGGCGGGCGGGCGGGGAGTGTCTGGGTTCGCGCTCGACATATGGTCTGCTCCTTGCCGTCAGGCGCCGTCGAAGGCGAGTTCCGGTTCCAGTGCCGGCTGGCGGGTGAAAATTGCAACAATCAGTTCGTCGGCGAGGTCGCGCAGCGTCTTCTCGGCCGTGTCAATTTGCGCTGCCTTTTCCGACCGCGCCGTAGGGGCGAAAACGCGTCTGACGACCGTCGGCGAGCCACGCAAGCCGCACTTGGTGAGGTCCTCAATGCCCGCCTCGGCCGCACTCCATTTCACAACCTGCCTCCGCGCAGCGCTCAATGCGTCTTCGATCGAGCCCCGACGCATCTCGTTGGTGCCTTCCAGCATGGTGATGAGGCAAGGCAGCTTGCTCTTCAGCGTCTGCGTCCCGCCCTCGCAACGACGCTCCACCGTGATCTCGCGCGCAGCAAGATCGATGGTAGCGATTCTCGCGACATAGGTGAGTTGGCTGAGATCGAGACGCTTGGCGATGCCGGGCCCGACTTGCGCGGTGTCGCCGTCGATCGTCTGCTTGCCCGTGAAGACCACGTCCGGCGTGCCGAAGGTTTCGCCGATCTTCGCGATTGCCTGGGAGAGAGCAAGTGATGTCGCCAGTGTGTCGGAACCGGCAAAATAGCGGTCGGTCAAAAGCACCGCGCGATCGGCGCCGTAGCCAAGCGCTTTGCGCAGGGAGTCCTCTGCCATGGGCGGACCCATGGTGAGCACGGTGACCTCGCCGCCATAAGCGTCGCGTAGCCTGAGAGCTTCTTCGAGGGCGAATAGGTCATAGGGGTTGATGATGGTCGGCACACCCTGGCGCATGATGGTGTTCGTCACCGGATGGACCCGTATCTGTGCCGAGTCCGGCACCTGCTTAATGCTGACGACGATGTGCATTGGCGTTTCTCTACGCTGTTATCCGGCGGGCTGGCGGTGCGAGTTCTTGGCTGCATCATTCGTGCCAAGTGCTTTGCGGCCCTGTTCCCCTTCGGGCTGCTCACTACGGATGGCGCCGTTGCGATCCCGAACTTGTCGACTTCTTGACATTGTCGCGTCGCGTCTATGTCGCGATCATTCCCTGCCGAACGGCTTCAGGACGGGATCGAAAGGAACGAAGGCGCGGCGTGTCGTGCAAGCTTTATCCGGATCGTGATCTTTGAGCACCTTGAAGACCCGGTGCGTGAGCGGCGAGGAAACCGCGAAGTCCCCGTAAGCCCGTTCCAGCAGGGCGCGCACGCGCGCGGCGATCACCTGGTCGGGCAGACCGGAGAAATCTTCCTCAGCAAGATATTGTCCCACACGCTTCATGATATGGAGCCGTGAAACGTCGAGCACCTTCGGATCATAGGAGACGCCAAGGACAGAGAAGAACTCCTCCGCGGCCGACACTCCTTTCAGTCGCGTAACGATATCGGTGACATCGATGGGACGGCCGTCAGCGGAACAGGTCATTACATTCTCCCTTGTCGGAAAACTGTTGGGTCAAATACGAAAAACTCTGATCTACAGCCGCGAAAATCCGCAGTTTGATGCACGAGGTGGGCTGAGCCAGCGAGGCAATCGGTTGGTCGCAAGGCTGGGCACCCCGGTGCCCGGGCGTGGCGAACAGGCGCCATGCGCAGCGCCGAGCAGTGCGAGATGGGCTCGATTATTGCCGCATTGGCTCTCGATCTGCCCGGGCTCCGACCTGAATGGGACCGAGGTCTTGTTGCTGGCATCTATGAGGAGATCGGCCAGACGCGGCCGGATCATGCGCCTTGATCTCCGGAGGGTTTTGGAGGTCACAGCCCCGACGATCGGCTTGGTGGCGGCTGTCGGTCGGCGTGACGCCTGCGCGACCTTGGCTGCCAGGGCAGGCAATGCGGTCAGGTCGATGCCAGCATCTGCGTGCTGGAGGACAGCTAACGCGGCGGCCACCTCTTCCAGCGCGGCATTGCCCGCGCGCTCGCTGAGTCCAAGGACGGTGGCCGAGGCATGGCGCGCGCCGGCGCGGATCGCCGCCAGCTGGGCGACAAGCTCGAAGGTCGAAAAGGGGTCGAGAACGCCGGCTGTGCCAGCCAGCCTCACGCGCCTTGCGCCGGCGCGCGCCGCCATCATGATAACGCGCCCGAGATGATCCCGGTCGGCCCGTGAAGCATCCTCGCAGCCAACGGCGACGGAGGAGCCGCTGGCGGCTGCGCGCCCGACCATATGCTCGATAAGCTGGAGCGCTCCCGCCTGATCGAGGCCGAGCTTGGTGGCAAGTTGGATGTTCGATGCAGGAAACGACAGATTGACGGCCCGGACCGCGCCCTCGATCGCTGCTTCGAGATCCGGTGAGGTCATCCGGCACCAGGCCGTGAGCCGCACCGAGAGGCTCCGCGCGACCACGGCGCGAATTGCGTCGATCTCGTCGGCGCCCATTGCCGGCGTGCCGATCTTGATCTCAGCGACGCCGGCTGCTGCAAGCGACTCAGCGATCTCAAGTTTTTCCGCCACGGTGAAGGCAACGCCGGGTGCCTGCTCGCCCTCGCGCAGAGTCGTCTCCTTGAGAAAGACCTGACTTCTCATGAATGGTCGCCCGAGCTTCCGGCGCTGAGACAGGGACCGCATTGAAGGTCTTCGGCACTCCGCCCTTCCGGCGCAGAACTGAGGGACTCGCGCAGCTTCTCCACGATGGCAGGCAAGACCTCGAGCACCCGGTCCACGTCGTCTTGGTCGTTGTCACGCGAGAACGAGAAACGGACCGCCCCATGTGGGATGTTCATCGCCCTCAGCACATGGCTCGGCTGTGCACAGCCAGAGGTGCAGGCGGAGCCTGAGGAACAGGCGATACCCACGCGGTTGAGGAGATGCAGGATTCCATCACCTTCGATACGTTCGAAGGCGATGTTTGCGGTGTTCGGCAAGCGCTCGAAGGGATCGCCGTTGACGAAGGTGTTTGGTACACGCTGAAGAATCCCGTTCTCCAGCCGGTCGCGTAGCCACTTTATCCGTGTGGTCTCATCATCCATGAATTTCAGGGCGAGTTCGGCTGCCATGCCGAGCCCAACTATGCCGGGCGTGTTTTCGGTTCCCGCACGCCGGTCTCTCTCTTGGTGACCGCCTTTGATCAGCGAGTGGAAGCGCACACCGCGCTTGAGGAAAAGTGCGCCGACGCCTTTCGGTCCATGCAATTTATGGCTGGAGAGCGATAGCATGTCGATAGCGGTCGATTTCAGGTCCATGGGGAGCTTGCCGACCGCCTGCACGGCATCGGTGTGGAAAAGGGCGCCGACTTCCTTCGCCAATTCGGCGAGCTTTGCGACGGGGAAGATCGTACCAGTTTCGTTGTTGGCCCACATGATCGAGACGATTGCCACGTTTGAGCTGAGGGCTGCCCGGTAAGCGTCAATGTCGAGCCGGCCATGGTGATCCACCGGGATCCTGTGCACCTTGACCCGGCGCGTCTGCTCAAGATGTGCGCAGAGCGCCAGCACTGCGGGATGTTCAACGGCGGACGTCACGATCTCTGTCCGGTCAGGCATCACCTCGAGCGCCGAAAGAATGGCCGCGTTGTCGCTTTCCGTCCCACCCGAGGTGAAGGTGATCTCGTCATCAAACGCCGCGCCGATCAGCGCCTGCAGCTGCCGCCGCGCGTTTCTCAACGCGGCGCCGGCAAGGGTGCCAAGACCGTGCGCCGACGAAGGGTTGCCGAATTGATCCGTAAGGAAGGGCAACATCGCTTGAACGACCTCGGGATCGACCCGTGTCGTTGCGTTGTTGTCGAGATAGAGAACTGTCATGGGTGTGGTCTCCAATCGAGCGGAATGACGTTAAGCGCAAGGATTCATCGCGCTTGCACCCGCCGTTGATAGCCGAGACGATCCAGAGCCGGTGCAGCACCCACAAATTGATTTAGACAGGCGCCGCCGTCGCGATCGACGAGCTCACCTCCCGGGCCCTCTCTCCTGCTTCGACGATCAGCTGAAGGACTTGCCGCATGAGCACTTCGCTCGCGCGTTTGGGTTATCGAAGACAAAGCCGGAGGATTCGAGCCCCGTGACGAAGTCGACGGTCATGCCGGCGACATGCGGTTGGGAGCCGGCGTCTAAGAACACCTTGATCCCATCTGTCTCGAGGATCGCGTCGCCCTCGCGCGGGACGCTCTCCAAGCCGATTGAGTATTTGAAGCCGGAGCAGCCGCCGGGCTGAACCATGATGCGAAAGCCTTCCGCGGGGTCAGTAGCGGCGGAAAGAGCGGTCTTGACCGCGGCAACGGCCTTGTCGGTGAGCGTAATCATGGCTCGCTTATCCTCGTGCGTGACGATTTTGCGGATCACCATGCATGGTCCGTGCCAATGGGAAAAGCGGCGCTGGAACAGTGCGACATCGCTAACACTGCCGCGATTCCGGTTCGGAATTGCTGCGAAGGCGTCCGGCAATCGACACGTATTGTCGGATTTGTCGCGTCCGCCACAGGGGCTGGGCCCGAGTTCCCGCTGAGCTGGCACGTAAGCCAGTTTCCGAGATGCTTCGGCAAATTGGCACGAGTTTTGAGGCTCCCTTTTGGCGAGGACTAACGCTCCTGACCGACAGTATGGGCAAGCAGAGGTAAGACATGCACCAGCGCGAGAAACCTTCGCCAGAGAGAATCCGGCGGGCACGCGAAGACAGCCCCAAAATCCGCGACCGCGATCTCGCTGGCCAATTGGGCATCTCGGAAGCGGAGCTCTCCGCGGCACATTGCGGTTTTGGCACGGTGCGCATCGAGCCACGCGTCAATGTTGTTCTAACCGCTCTCAAGGCGGTCGGCGAGGTAATGGCGCTGACCAGCAATGATAGTGCCGTGCATGAGAAGATAGGCATCTACGACAAGGTGCTCACCGGCAGCCATCACGCCATGGTGCTCGGCAATGACATTGATCTGCGCATCTTCCCGAAGGTGTGGGCGCATGGCTTTGCCGTCGAGACACGCGAAGGCGGGGAGATCCGCCGCAGCCTGCAATTTTTCGACGCCGCAGGCGAGGCAGTGCACAAGGTGCATCTGAGGCCGTCCTCAAACCTCTATGCCTATCAAAGACTGACAGACGAACTCCAATCCTCGAACCAGGAGCCGATTGTATCGGTTAAGACGAGGTCAGCCGAAAACGAGGCAAACATTCCGGACCAAGCCGCTACCATCGACGACCTGCGGGAGCACTGGAGCCAGCTGACCGACGTACACCAGTTCTTCGGCATGCTGAAGACGCTGAACCTCAGGCGCCGCCGGGCGGTCCGCATGGTCGGCCAGGACTACGCCTGGCTGCTTGACAATGCTGCCATTGGCGGCATGTTCCATCGTGTCGCCGAGGACGAGATGCCGATCATGTGCTTTGTCGGCAATCCTGGCTGCATCCAGATCCATTCCGGCCCGATCAAGTTGGTCAGGCAGATCGGGCCTTGCATCAACGTTCTCGACGCCACTTTCCACCTGCATCTCAGGACCCAGCACATCCGCGAGGTTTGGGCCGTGCGCAAGCCGACCAGGGACGGCCACGTCACGTCACTCGAAGCCTATGGCGCCGACGGCAATATGATCATCCAGTTTTTCGGGACGCGCAGGGAAGGCGAACCCGAGCGCGACGACTGGCGGTTACTGACCGAGAACCTGCCGCGCTTTCCCAATTCAACCGCCGCTTGAGGTAGGACCGACGCATATTGATTTCCGTTTTCGCTCGGCGTCCGCGCCGCTACTCTGGATTCTGCTGACCACCTCTGCGCCTGCCGAGGCCAACGAGAGCACAGCTGTCTTTTGCGACCCGTCGCGGATCGCCTTGACCGTAGTCTCCAGCCCCAGGGCGCTACACCCGTGGCGAGCCAGCCATCGATGGTTCCGTTGCGATGTCCCAGAACCGGAAGCTGCCCCTGGTCTAATGCGTCAGCTGTACGTCGATCGAACGTCCAACATCCCGGCCCTGTACGGCGCCGGGTGGCATCAAGTGGTCGAGGTGAAATCGATCGGTCCCTTCGTCCAGTTTCCAGAGGGATGGGTCCACAAAGGCGTGCTCGAATGATCCATAAGGTCGGCAAGGCCCGTCGGCGTCCAATGCCAAGTCCGCAAGGGTAGCGTGCGAGATGGATGCAAAGCTGAACGCCGCCCGAAGCAGACCGTATCATCAAAGAACGCCAGCGCATCCTGTTCGTGCTATCGGAGCAGGGCGGTTAGATTCTCGGCCCGGGGCGGCGACGCAGCAGTCGAAGGCCTGGTTGCCGGTACGACGAGTGCGGTCGAGGATTTCTCCGGCGGGCAGCAGCTGTCCGACGAGGCGATCGTCACCGCCAGGCGAGGTGATCCTGACGCAGAAGAATGTCGGGGCGGAATCTTCAGAGCTAATTTGCGGCCTCGCGATAGCCTCGGCGGACGTAGGCCTTCTTTTCGCCGTTGGCGGCGTCGGCGGCCCCAAGCTCCAGCTCCGCCGCTCGGCGGCAAACCAGCAAGGGATCGGGGCCGGAGCCTTCTTCACGAGCGCGCAGGCTCATCATGGTCAGTGATCGTTCCTGCGAACCAATCGCTGTCAGCAAATCCACCTTGCCTGCGAACCGTCGATTACCACCGCAAAGCCGCTCGCTCCCTACAGCGCTTGTGGAGAGCGCGCTCGCGAGCGGCTTCGCTACCGCCGAGCGACACCCGGTCTGGGAGGGACCTCGTTCGATCCTTAGGCAGCTTCCACCAGGCTCCTCGTTAGCTTCTATGCGCACCGTTGTGATGTCTGGAACGGACAAGAATGTCGAAAGCCCTACCAGGCGTAGCCCCATACCGGGTCGCCACGACGATATATGAGCGGGTGCCAACGGTGCCCCTATTCGGCACGCGATTTGCTCAATGTCATCTGAGGCGATGTCGGCAGTGCGTCACGCAGTTCAGCGGCGTAAACGCCTGAACGCAGGAGGACCAAATGGTAGCCAACCCGGTTCCAGATCATGTCCCCCCGGAAATGGTGGGCGACTTCAGTCTTTTTACCTCGCCAGGCATGTCCCCGACGCCCAACGGCGATCCGCACGCAGCAGTCGCTTGCGTGCATGCCGGGCCGCCGATCTTTTATTCGCCTTGGAACACGCGGGCCGGACAGGGTACTTGGGTCATCACTCGGGCGGCAGATCAGCGCCGGGTGCTGCAGGAGACCGAAGTCTTT
Source organism: Mesorhizobium sp. B2-6-2 (assembly GCF_006440615.1). NCBI lineage: Bacteria > Pseudomonadati > Pseudomonadota > Alphaproteobacteria > Hyphomicrobiales > Phyllobacteriaceae > Mesorhizobium > Mesorhizobium sp. B2-6-2. The sequence goes on from NZ_VFUG01000001.1 coordinate 1,076,829, forward strand.
TCCAGTCATCGCAGCATCTTCGCATCTGCATTGGGCGAAGACTGGCCGATGATCCCGCTCGAACTCGATCCACCGTACCATGGAGTCTTTCGCTCACTGCTCAATCCGCTGCTTTCGCCACAGCGCGTAGCGGAATTTGAACCAACTATCCGCGAGCGAGCGATAACGCTCATCGACAGCATCGCCTCGCGGGGCACGAGCTGCGACGTGATGAAGGATTTCGCCTTTCCCTTCGCCGTCAACATCTTCCTTCGCTTTCTCGGACTGCCGGATCACCGTCTCGATACATTTGTCGGCTGGGCGAAAGATCTGCTCCACGGCGACGATGTGAGACGGCCGGCGGCTGCTCGGACTATTGTGGCGTTCATCGACGAACTAGCGGCGATGCGCCGCAAAGAGCCCGTCGACGATTTCATGAGCTTCATCGTGCATGCACAGGTCGAGGGTCGCGGGTTGACGGACCAGGAGGTCCGTGGCATTGGCGTGCTTACCTTCGTTGCGGGACTCGACACCGTCGCTGCAGCCATTGGCTTCGACTTGGCCTATCTCGCGCGCAACCTCGAAGATCAGGAATTGCTGCGGAACGAACCGGACCGGATTGTGCTCGCAGCCGAAGAGTTGCTGCGCGCCTATCCGAGCGTTCAGATGATCCGCGTGGCACGGAAAGATATCGATTTCAAAGGCGCGCCGATCCGCAAGGGAGACTTTGTTTCCTGCGCCACGATGATTGCAAATCGTGACCCTGCGGAATTCGAGGCCCCCAACACGGTCGATCTGACGCGAGAGGGCAACCGCCACGCCGCCTTTGGCTATGGTCCCCACCGTTGCCTTGGCTCTCATCTCGCCCGGCGGGAAATTGTCATTGGGCTGGAGGAGTGGATGGCGCGCATACCGCCCTTTCGGATCAAGGAGGCAACAGCACCCATCACCCATGGCGGCCATGTGTTCGGGATCGAAAATCTGATTCTGGATTGGGCTTGACCAAGGCCGCCCGGAACTGGGCACAGACGTGGGAAGTAGCCGTGCGCATTATCGTTCACAAAGCCAGGTGCCAGGGTCATGCGCAATGCTCGGCGCGAGCGCCGGCAGTCTTCAAGCTGGATGAGGCGGGCTACATCCTACCTGGTGACATTGATGTTGCGGATGGGGAGCAACTGCTTGCGGCAGATGGGGTGCGATCCTGCCCCGAACTAGCGCTGGAAATAGACGATCCGCCTGCTGCGCGCATAGTAGCCCAGGCCACGCGCAAACGGAACAATGCGCTCCCGGAACACCTCAGAACGACGGAATTTTCGACTATGGACCCCGCAAAAACTACCGAACTACTCGACCGTGAGGCGATCCGCGACTGCCTCTATCGGTACTGCCGCGGGATAGACCGCGCCGATGAGGCAGCGCTGCGTAGCGCCTACTGGCCTGATGCACATGACAATCATGGGGCCTATCGCGGCTCGGCCGAGGGCTTCATCCGGTTTGCGCTCGGTGTCTTCAAGACCGGACCGCGCAACATCCATCAGATCACGAACGTCCTTGTCGAATTCATCAAACCGGCTCAGGCCGCAGTCGAGAGCTATTTCACCGCGCTGCAACGCGGACCGGACAAAGACGGAGAAATGCGCCAGATGCTGCTAAGCGGGCGCTACTGCGATCTGTTTCAAAAGAGGGCAGGCGAGTGGCGGATTGCCGATCGGACCGTCGTCTACGATTGGCTCGAGGAGCAGGTCCCAGCTGCGGTGCTTGAGACAGAACGGTTCGGCCTGCGACAGCCGATTGGAGCACCGTATCCGAACGATCCGGTCTACGCGATCGGAAAGCATCGCGTTGCTTCTCGCGATAATGCGTCCCCAGCTCCGAACGGGAAAACCACATCGGTGGGACGATAATTTATGACAACTCTGCTACGCCACAGCAAGCTTAGCGATACCCTGCACGCTAAAGATGCGGCCGCCAGGGTAGCCTTTCTGCCCCGCGACAGCGTGACCGCGACAGCGCTCTGGTCTGAGGCCACGAGCGCGCCGAGGCCGGTCTACATCGATTTGCTGGACTTGGCAGAGCCGCTCATCGAGGCAAGCCCCTGTGCTTGAGGCGTCGGACACACATTCGACTATCCGACCGAGAGTTGGATCGCAGCCAATGCGGACGACGCCTGTCTGGGAACGCACGCGACCGGCGCCAGCACAGGGTGCTCTACGGGGGCGCACCATTCCGCCGCACCACGTCGAGGGCAGAGATTTCAGAGACTCCTGGAGAAAGTTCCCATGAAGCATGCAGGACGGGTCGTAATCATAACAGGCGCCGTGGGCGGAATCGGCCGTGCCCTGGTCGATGTTCTTGCGGCAGATCAAGACACTATTGTTGCGGTGGACCTTCCTGGGACCGGCGTGTTTGAACTGGCCCGCGATCTCGGCGAGCAGCACCTTGGCCTCGAGTGCGATGTCTCGCGAGAGGGAGATATCCTCGCGCTCTATGGCCGGGTCGAAGCACAGTTCGGGCAGATCGACGTCCTCATCAACAACGCCGCGGTGGGACCCAATGTGGCTGCCACTGTCGACACCGATGTCGACGCCTTCCGACGCCGCCTGGCAGTAAACCTGATTGGGCCGTTCGTCATGGCGCGCGAGGCGGCGAGGCGCATGAGGCCGGGAGGTGCCATCGTCAACGTCGCTTCGATGTCGGGCGTGGCCAGCAATCCCAGACGCCATGCCTACGCAGCCTCGAAAGCAGGCCTGATCTCGTTGACAAAGTCGCTTGCATGCGAATGGGCTTATCGCGGCATCCGCGTGACGGCGGTAGCGCCGGGCTGCGTGCGCACGCCTATGACTGCAGAGCTGGAACGAGCAGGCAAAATGGACCTCTCGGCGATGCGCCGTCGCGTGCCAATGGGGCGCATGGCTCGGCCCGACGAGATCGCCCGGGCTGTGCGTTTTCTGGCAAGCGCACAGGCGCACTACGTCACGGGATCCGTGCTGGCGGTCGACGGCGGCTGGATGTCATTCAACCAACCTGGGGATGCCTGCCCTGAGGTGGAAGGCGTTCCCCTAAGCGAACTCTCCTGTCCGGCCCAACGCGCCGACGCGCGAGTGGTGCTCGTCACGGGTGGTGCGAACGGTATAGGCGCCGCCGTTGCTCGCCGTTTTGCCGCGAATGGTGATACCGTAGTGATCGCCGATAAAGACCGCACCGCGGCAACTCTCCTGGCTGCATTGCTCGGCGGAAAGAACATCGCGAAATCGGTAGATGTGGCCGTCGAGGCCGAGGTGGTGGCGGTGTTTGAGGAACTGAGGGAGCGCTTCGGGGGCGTCGATATCCTCGTCAACGGTGCTTCTGTCGTCGACACTTTTGTGGCTGGGATCGAACAAATGCCTGCAGACATCGAACGTGTCCTGCATGTCAATCTCACTGGCGCCTTCGTTTGCGCGCGTGAAGCGATCAAAGCAATGCGCCCGGGCGGCGTGATCCTCAACCTCGGATCGATCAACAGTTTTCTGCCCTTCGCGCCGCGTCACGCCTACGGTGCCTCGAAGGCGGCGATGGACATGCTGACCCGATGCATGGCGGCCGAACTGGGGCCCGCCGGCATTCGCACAGCCACCGTCGCTCCTGGCTATATCCGCACTCCCGCCATTAGCGAGTTGGCGAAAACCGGCCACATCGACTTGGCAACGATCGGCCGACGGATCCCTTTGGGCAGGATGGGAAGGCCGGAAGACGTTGCAGATGCAGCGTTTTTCCTGGCTTCCTCCGACGCCTCATACATCAACGGCTCGATCCTCTATGTGGACGGCGGCTGGACCGCGTTCGGTGACGCAGGAAACGCCAGCGAACTCTACGACGAATGCTTTGCGGAGGCGGGTGTTTGAACGTCGACCATCGCTACGCTACCGGGCGCCGTCCATGAAAGCGGAGACCTGGCTTGGAACGCGCCCGCGGCGCGGCCCCGATCCAAGATGTCGGCGGGGCAACGTCCCTCGGCATGGGGACAAGCTCTCGCGCGTGCCGGCAACCATGGATCCGGACTGCTTATCGTACCACTATGCCCCTGCCAGGCGCCCGATCCGAGGCAATCGCGTGTCTCGGATGAGCGCAGTTCCAAATCCGCCAACCATCAGCAAACAAGGAAACATAGTGGAATTCGCCACCTTCATCCTGGCCGCCCAACGTGGGTATCATCAATCCCCCGAGATCGTTATCCGAAACTCGATCGAACAGGCCATCGCTTCGGAACAGGCCGGCTTCGGCACAGCCTGGTTCGCAGAACACCACTTCAACAACTACAGCCTGATCCCTTCGCCATTGATGATGGTGGCCCACTGCGCCGGAGTGACGAGCACCATTCGCCTCGGCACTGCCGTCTGCGTGCTGCCGCTCTACAAACCGCAGCGCCTGCTCTCCGAGATCGGCTTCGCCGATATCCTTGCGAACGGTCGCCTGGAACTCGGCGTCGGCTCTGGATACCAACAGTTCGAGTTCGAGCGCTTCGGCGTCAGTATCGATGAGGCGCCGGCGATCTTTTCGGAACATCTCGATATCCTTTTGAAGGGTCTCAACCAGAACATCTTCGAGCACGATGGCCACTATGAGAAAATACCCCCGACGGCGATTTCAGTATGCACCGTCCAAAGGCCGGCACCGCCCATCTGGATGGCCGGCGGGCCGGCCCGCATGAAACGGGCCTACCGAGAGGGTCACAATTTCTTTGTCACCGCATTCCACGACGGCCTGGCGAGCTTGAGCACGTTGCGCGGAGCAATCAAGGAGGCGGCGGCTTCCGAGGACAGGAATGTGACGGACGCCAGGATATCGCTGTTGCGTTGCTGCTACGCCAGCGATGACGAGGAGGAGATCAACAGCTATCTCGACAACGCCCGTTTCCAGCGCCGCCTGTCCGAGGCGCTGCATCAGCGCCGGCAGCAGAGCCACGACGGCTATCTGCTGCAGGAAACGCCCACCCAGCAGGATCTGTCCTTCGGGGCAATGCGCAACAACCTGCCGATCGGCAGTGTGAATCGCGTGATTGATCGCTTGCTGCAAGAGATCGACATTCTGAAGCCGGATCAGATCGCAATCCAGACCCAGTTGGGGGATTTCGACCAAAAGCTAATGCTGCGCCAGATCGAACTCTGGGGAGACAAGATCATTCCCGCAATCAACAAGGCGCTGGGTTATGCGCGCGTTTGAAATCATAAGGGGGCCAACTTCGTGGCCGCAGCTTCTTTTTCGTTCCACTCGGCATAAACGGATTCAAATGGCACGTTCATGAACGGAACTTGGCGTGGGTTTCGATGAGTGGCGCTGCCGTCACCTGGACGGCCCCAGATGGGGTTCCCCACTATCTCGCCTGCCGACGGGCGAGCCTTCACGGCTAACCGTCGCTTCAGGACCTGCTCGCGCCGTCAGCCAAATTCACGGCGTCGTGTCCTGGGTGAAATTCTCGCCTGCCCGACAGGCTGCAGGACGCGTTTCAAGGCGAGGCTCAATTGCATGATCAAGGCGGTCGATTTCCCCGACCGCTCATTGGGCACGAGCCTGCGCACACGTGTGCCCGAAAGACTGACTGACCCGCGTTGCGCTCGGCAGAGTGCTGCGTGAAGGCACAGACCAGGAGAACGGAACCATGTCCGGTCAAAACGATGCGCATATCGGCACCGGCCAATGGCCGACGATCCAGCCGGAGAAGGAGTTCGACGAACATGTGCTTGCCTGCGTCTTCTCCTGTGCGCTCAAGGAGGTCGAGGCTGGCACGACAGTGGCGGAGTCAACAGGCCTTTCGCTTGCCGAGCTGCGCGAGGTCTTGCCCCGCGGTTTCCCTGGTACCGCGATGGCAGCATTCGCCTCGGCAAACGTCAGCGATGCTGAGCCGGGTGTAGAGGAAGAACTTCTGCGCGGCCTGCTACTGGCACATGCCCGGGCGAGTCATCCGGCGAGCGCCCGCTTCGCTAAGATCCTCGCCCGGCGCGCCATGCATGATGGCCATCTGTGGCAGGACCTTGGGCTTCCCGACCGGACCGAGCTCAACCGCCTTCTGGCCACACACTTTCCGACGCTGGCGGCCGGCAACACCCAAAATATGAAATGGAAGAAGTACTTTTACCGCAAACTCTGCGAGGCCGAAGGGTTTTCGCTGTGCACTGCGCCCAATTGTCGGGAATGCAGTGATTTCGAAAATTGCTTCGGCCCCGAGAAAGGCGAATGTGAAGAACGCGTCACACCGGTTTAAACGCCGCTTTTCGTCACGAGGCCCTGAGGCCTTGATTACCGTTGTGCCACAAGCGTTTTTCCCGGCGCCGCTGTACGGAGGAGGGGACATTCATCGCCTCGCGATATTTTGCGACGGTGCGGCGAGCGAGATCGATACCGTCTTCCTTGAGCCGGTCAGCGATTTCATCGTCCGAAAGCACGTTCTCAAACGATTCTTCGGCGACCATTGCTTTGATCCTATGGCGGACAGCTTCGGCGGAGTGCGCGTCACCGCCTTCGCAAGAAGCGATCGCGACAGTGAAAAAGTACTTGAGCTCGAACACTCCACGTGGGGTGTGCATGTACTTGTTCGACGTTACCCGGCTTACAGTCGACTCGTGCATGTTGATCACGTCAGCGACCGCCTTGAGATTGAGGGGTCGTAGGTGGGCGACGCCATAGTCCAGAAAGGCATGCTGCTGGCGCACGATTTCGTTCGAAACTTTGACGATCGTCTTGACGCGCTGATCGAGACTGCTGATTAACCAGAGCGCATTCTGTAGGCATTCGTTGAGAAATGTCATCTCTTTCGATTTTTTGGCGACTCGGCGTGAAACTTCCTTGAGATAAGTGTGTTTGATCATCAACTTGGGCTGCGTGTTCGGATCAGGCTCGATCTGCCATCCACCTCCGGGCGAGGGAGTGGCCCAGACATCCGGCACGATGCATTCCGGCGCGCCCGAGTGGAATGCGTTTCCGGGCTTGGGGTCGAGCGCACGGATTTCCTGCAGCATGTCGAAAAGATCTTCGTCGTCGACGCCGCAACGCACCTTCAAAGTCCGATAATCGCACCGCGCAAGCACGTCAAGGTTGGCAATCAAAGCCGCCATGGCCGGGTCGAACCGGTCTCGCTGGCGCAACTGTATCTCAAGACATTCGCCGAGAGATCGTGCGAAAATCCCCGGCGGATCGAGGTGCTGCAAGATACCCAAAACTCGTTCCACATCGGCCAGCGGGATGTTTAGCTTCCCAGCCAGCTCCGAAGCACTTGCCCCAAGCAAACCAGTGTCATCCAGATGTCCCGCAAGCACATTAGCAATCAGCCGCTCGTGCGGCGTGAAGGCGGTGAAGGAAATCTGAGAAGCGACATGGTCGTGCAGCGTTTCTGGTAAGGCGACAAACTCCTCGAAGGCACGATGATCGCCAGGCGCGGTGCTCGATTTCCCTTGCCTGGGCAGATCCCGGGACATCTTCGCATACTCCAGAAGGGGATTTCTCTCGAGCTCCTGGGCCACGAACTGATTCAGTTCGGGAATGTTCATTTGAAGCAGGCGAATCGACTGGATGAGTTGAGGCGATAATCCCAGAGACTGTTTCTGAAGTAGGCTCAATGACGGTTGCATGGTCACTTATTCCTGTCTAGAAGCTCTTGACTGCGGCTGGTTTCGATCTCTCACAGGGTCGACGCCTCTCATGCGCGTCACCTTTGAATGACCTTCCCGGACGCGCCGCTTTAGAGCTTTGCCCTTGTGCAAGTGGCGTCCAAACGCAGCTGCACATCCTCGGCACCAGGTCATGCAGCGTCCTTCAATGTTTGAAGGACGTTCTGCGGGGATGAGACGCCATAAGGGTCGGTCCCGCAGTTGTCGGAGAAACCTTCCTCCTCAAACCACTGCTCCACCACGCCATTATTGACCAGAGCCGCGTAGCGCCAGGAGCGCATACCGAAGCCGAGATTGTCCTTGGCAACCAGCATGCCCATTTTGCGGGTGAACTCGCCTGAACCGTCGGGGATCAGCTCGACTTTCTGCAACCCCAAGGACTTCCCCCATGCATTCATGACAAAGGCATCGTTGACGGAGAGGCAGTAGATCGCGTCAACTCCTTCCTTCTTGAATTCCGCATAGAGATCTTCGAAATTCGGCAGTTGGTAAGTCGAACAGGTCGGTGTGAAAGCACCGGGCAGCGAAAACAGGATGACCCGTTTGCCGGCAAAGTAGTCGTCGGATGTTCTTTTTTCCCAGCGGTAGGGATTTGGCCCCTGGACTGAATCATCGCGGACACGCGTAAGAAACGTGACGAAGGGAACCTTCTTTTTACCGGTCATCAATTTTCTCCTTGAAGGGAGGTGGCACTGGATTCTTGCAGGGGCTGGCGCAATACCGAGCTGCGGGTCTCGTGCATGGCATGATGCCGACGGCGCTCCCGATGCTTTCTCCATTCGGGTGTATGGGAACGGCCCGGCTCCAGGTGTTCTTCACCCGAACCGCATCGACGTGGGCGATTGGGGGACGCGGCTCCGGATTCGTGGCAACGGCCCGGCTCCAGACCTTTCTCACCCGAAAGCCATCGATATGAGGGATGAGGGCACCTTCTAGCGCCGCGATTGGTCTGGCCGCGACTAGGGCGCCGGAGCCGGCATGGATCACCCACTCCTCATACCCGGGGTCAAAATGCTGGCAACCGGACATGACCAGGAGCGGGATGAGCATATGCGTCGCAAAAGTGATTCTCCGCGCCGCAGAGCGGCGTGGCTGAACTGGTTCAGCGTATTGGCTGGACTTGCCTGTTTCCGGCCGACGTGGGCTCGGCCGAAATTTTGAGAAGCCTCTTGGCCACTGACATGCTGATGCAAACCGATTTCCGGCAAATGCGCGAGCATCATCTGGCGTCTCGGCATCGGACCCCAGTTGCAAAGCCGCTTCGGAGGACGGATCTCCGAACCGGACGACGTCCCGATCTTCAGCGAAGACGGCCACCGTCGCCTTTGTCCATCGTTTGGAGCTTGGGGCGTCAGCCATGGTAGTCACCTTCTTCCTGGTTTGATGGGCTCTAAGCACAAGGCTGCAAGCGGCATGCCATTTCCAATGAAGCTGCTCCTGCACCAGCGCTATCGCTTCGGTACGACGTCTTCGCCAACCGGAGGTGCGCGCCAGAGCCGTCACGTCATCACACCGAACAAAAGTCCTGTGTAGAGAGGGTATTCACCCGTCCGGCGCCGGCTGGCAAAGGACGGGCCAGACAGGGCAAGCCCAGGCAATACCCCGCATCGGCCGGCACAGCGATTGCACAGTGTGTTTGCCCTGGCGTGTTTTTACGTGCGACTAACGTGAACGCAGGCCGGCAGCGCCACGATCCGGATTCGATAAGGATCGCTTTCGACTCGGCTACGATCTTTACACGCATGGTGTTCCTCTCGCCGAGCGTCCCTATCGAAATCCATTGTGTCGGAAACTGGACTAGAATTGTCGCAAAGCCGACCCAAAGGTCGCCAAGAAGCGTCCGCTGTTTGCGGGAACCGGCAGAACGCAACGGAGCGCCAACCGGGCACGCAAATAGCCAACAATCTTGTCAGTGGGACGTCTGCAAATTTCGAGGAGAGCCTCGGCTGCCCCTAGCGAGGCTTGATGCAGGAGCGCATTGATCTTCCGCTCCAACTCAACTGAAAGGATTTCTGTGATCCATTCGATCGCTATGCCTGGCAGGCACTAAATCGGCATTTCAAAACCGATGATTTGACGGGTCTCGCTAGCTCGCGCCGAAAAAGTTTGCTGCCCATTTGTGCCCGACGTTCAAACGGTTGAAGAGCAGATTGCGCCCTTATCTCCCAAGCTCGTCGGCGTCCACCAGCGGGACGAGGTCGTTGCCATGAAGTTGTCGGACATAGTCATTCGAGAGGTGAGACCGTCGTTGCGCTGACACCCTTGCAATATCAGGACATCGATGTCGGCGAAGATGGGCTGCGCAACCTGACCAAGTCCGCCCGGCCGAGCGCTGATCGCTCGCTGTAGTCTCGGTGCAGGCCGGCAAGGCACCGGCGCTGGTCCATGCCCGTTGAAGAGCCGACGTGGAAGAGGCAGTACCGCGATCCAGGCGGCCATCCTAGGCGAGACGAAGGCCTGGATCGAAAAAGTATCGTGCGCAGACCGCGTCGCGCGGCTGGTGCGAGTCCACCTCGACGGCGAGCTTCTCTCCCACCAGGCGGTTAGGTTGCGTGTTTCGGGTCGAATACGAACACTGTGAGTGCCGCGAGCAATGTGGCAATTGCGGTGTAGGCAAAGACACCCGTGACGTGGTCGGGATCCTTCAGCAGCAGTCCGCCGAAAATCGCGCCGGCTGCGATGGCTACCTGGAACGTTGAGGTCATCAGCACGGCGGCGCTTTCGGCCTGCTCGGGAACCGCACGCAGCAGTATCCAAGTCTGCAACCCCACCGGCACCGCGCCGAAGGCAAAGCCCCATACGGAAACCGCAATCGCCGAGGCAAAGGTCGATGCTCCAAACTTCAGCAACGAGACAGCGGCTATCGCCATAAGGAAGGATGGCAGGGCCGCGACTGCCTTGAGACTGTGTTTGGCCAGGAATGCTCCGGCAAAACTGCCGAAGAAGCCGCTTATGCCAGAAAGGAGCAACAATATCCAGATCCCGTTGGTACCGAGCTTGGGAGTCGTCTCGAGGAAGACCCGAATATAGCTGAAGCTGGTGAAGTGCCCAGAAGCGACCAGCAGTACGACCAAAAGTGCGACCTTTATGGTCGGATCTTTGGCCGCATCCAGCAGACTGCGGAATCCAGCCATTTCAACCGGAGGCAGCGTCGGCATCGTTAAAAGCAGCACCAGCAGCGTAACAGCATTAAGCACTGCGGTGAGCGTGAAGGCCACTCGCCATCCCAAGCTGCCGCCGACGACGGCGCCGAATGCAGGCACGCATACGAGAGCGACCGAAACGCCGGCGAGGATGATTGACATGGCGCGCGGCAGAAGATGATTTGGAACGAGCCGTATCGCCAGCGATGCCGAAATCGACCAGAAGCCTCCGAGCGCAATGCCGAGCATAACGCGTGCTGCCAGCAAAACCGGCAGCGACGACCCGACTGCCACCAGAAGGTTGGACAGGATCTGAAGCAGCATCATTGCCCACAGGACGGTCCTGCGGTCCAGGCGCTTTGCAATAATGGCCATCGTCGGCGCTGAGATCGCCGCAGCAATGCCCGTCGCTGTGATCGCATATCCAGCCGCATCCACTGAGATGCCGAGATCGCGCGCTATCAGCGTCAGCACGCTGGCTGGCAGACACTCTGCCGCCACCAGCCCGAAGGTGCCCAAAGCAAGCGAAATGACCGCACCCCATGCGGGAGGAGATAGTCGATCCGGCGTTTCTGGGCCGTGCAGAACAGTCTCGATAAGACCCGTCGCCGATTCGGTCATGAACATCCTCGCCCAACATGGGTTGGCTGCGATGACCCGAACTAAAGGCAGAAGCGCGCCATCGCTGCCCGACATCTTGTGACAGTAGGGCGTGCAATTTCGGTGCCGGTTCTCCGTGCCCGACGGGGGTGTCATCGTCGGCAGACGTCTCATCAGGCTGTTCTATGCCGACCTCGGCGTCCGTCTCGAACCAGCCATGCGCGCCAGCAGTTCCGAGCCCGGATGTCTGATGTTCCGTGACGGGACGACGCGAGCCGGTCGCTATGACCGCCGCCTTTAAGCAGCCAAAAACCGGCTCTGACTGAAAGGACCATTTCCGGTGGCTCGAACCTGACGTTTTGTGTCGGGCATTGTCGGGTCCGCTACACGGCTTGTTCCAACAATAATCTATCTGCCAGCGAGCACTTGTTAGCGCACAAGCTAACTAGCTAGAGCCAAAAGGAAAAATCCCGCTTTGGCTGTCCTTCGAAAAAGTTGGCACGAAACTTGAGACCTCGTTGTGAGGCGGCAAGAGCTGCCCATCGGCATTTGTGTCCCGGGCAGCCGCGACGGATGAAACCAAGGAAGGAAACCTATTAATGTCACGTCTGCGTCAGATCGCCTTTTACGGCAAGGGCGGCATCGGCAAGTCCACCACCTCCCAAAATACGCTCGCCGCTCTCGTCGACCTCGGGCAGCGAATCCTCATCGTCGGCTGCGACCCCAAAGCGGATTCCACCCGCCTGATCCTGAACTCGAAGGCTCAGGATACTGTCCTGCATCTCGCGGCACAGGAAGGTTCGGTGGAAGACCTCGAGCTTCAGGACGTGCTCAAGGTAGGCTACAGAGGCATCAAGTGCGTGGAGTCCGGCGGCCCGGAGCCGGGTGTAGGCTGCGCCGGCCGCGGCGTCATCACCTCAATCAATTTCCTTGAGGAGAACGGCGCCTACGACGATGTCGACTATGTCTCCTACGACGTGCTCGGGGACGTGGTTTGCGGCGGTTTCGCGATGCCGATCCGCGAGGGCAAGGCGCAGGAAATCTATATCGTCATGTCCGGGGAGATGATGGCGCTCTATGCCGCCAATAATATCGCCAAGGGCATCCTGAAATATGCACATTCGGGCGGTGTTCGGCTCGGCGGACTGATCTGTAACGAGCGTCAGACCGACCGTGAGCTTGACCTGGCCGAAGCACTGGCTTCCAGGCTCAACTCCAAGCTCATCCACTTCGTGCCGCGCGACAACATCGTCCAGCACGCCGAGCTCAGAAAGATGTCAGTGATCCAATATGCGCCCGACTCCAAGCAGGCCGGAGAATACCGCGCGCTTGCTGAGAAGATCCATGCGAATTCTGGCCAGGGTACCATCCCGACCCCGATTACCATGGAGGAGCTCGAGGACATGCTGCTCGATTTCGGCATCATGAAAACCGACGAGCAGATGCTTGCCGAGCTTCAGGCCAAGGAAGCGGCAAAGGCGGCAGCCCAGTAACCGATATTGGGCGCCCTCCTTGAGGTGGCACGCCTTGCAAAGAACGGCGCCTCGTCGGTGAGGCGTCACCAGACACCTTGAAAGGGGTCCCATGAGCCTGGAATACGAGAATGATGGTGCTCTCCATGCGAAGCTTATTGAGGAGGTGCTATCGCAATATCCGGACAAAGCGGCGAAGCGCCGCAAAAAGCATCTCAGCGTCGCAAAGAGCGGGGACCAGGCCGGCGGGGAAAACGAGATCCTTTCCGAATGCGACGTCAAATCGAACATCAAGTCCATTCCGGGAGTGATGACCATACGCGGCTGCGCCTATGCCGGCTCAAAGGGCGTGGTCTGGGGTCCGGTCAAGGATATGGTCCATATCTCGCACGGCCCCGTCGGTTGCGGCCAATATTCCTGGTCACAGCGCCGCAACTACTACGTCGGAACAACGGGCATCGACACGTTCGGGACAATGCAGTTCACATCCGATTTCCAGGAGAAAGACATTGTCTTCGGCGGTGACAAGAAACTGGAACAGATCATCGATGAGATCGAGCTACTGTTCCCGCTGAATAACGGCATCACGGTGCAATCCGAATGCCCGATCGGTCTCATTGGCGATGACACCGAGGCAGTTTCTCGCAAGAAGGCCAAGGAGTACGAAAAGACTATCGTGCCGGTGCGCTGCGAGGGCTTCCGCGGCGTCTCGCAATCACTCGGCCACCATATCGCCAATGACTCCATCCGCGACTGGGTCTTCGACAAGAAGGACGTCGATTTCGAGGCCGGTGCTTACGACGTCAACGTGATCGGCGACTACAATATTGGCGGCGACGCGTGGGCCTCGCGCATCCTGCTTGAGGAGATAGGATTGCGCGTGGTCGGCAACTGGTCCGGTGACGCGACACTCGCCGAGATCGAGCGCGCCCCGAAGGCCAAGCTCAATCTCATCCACTGCTACCGGTCTATGAACTACATCTGCCGGCATATGGAGGAAAAGTATGGCGTCGCCTGGATGGAGTACAATTTCTTCGGACCGTCCCAGATCGAGACCTCCCTGCGTAAAATAGCCAAGCATTTCGGCCCCGAAATCGAGGAGAAAGTCGAGAAGGTCATCGCCAAGTACAGACCGCTTGTCGACGCGGTCATCTCAAAGTACCGGCCACGCCTCGAAGGCAATACCGTCATGCTCTACGTCGGCGGCCTGCGCCCCCGCCACGTCATCACAGCTTACGAAGACCTCGGCATGATCATCGTTGGCACCGGCTACGAGTTCGCTCACAACGATGACTATCAACGCACGGGCCATTACGCAAAGAATGGCACGCTGATCTATGACGACGTTACCGGCTACGAGTTGGAGAAGTTCATCGAGGGAGTTCGCCCCAACCTGGTTGGCTCTGGCATCAAGGAAAAATACCCCGTGCAGAAGATGGGTATCCCGTTCCGTCAAATGCACTCCTGGGACTATTCGGGACCTTATCACGGCTATGACGGCTTCGCCATTTTCGCGCGCGACGTGGATCTTGCGATCAACAATCCGGTCTGGGGCCTCTACCAGGCACCTTGGAAACAAAGCCCGTCCCGTGGGCAGGCGATGGCTGCCGAATAGATGCCCTGTCCCAGGCCTAGTCTCCCCAGAGAGACGATGAACCCTCGCGGCTTGTGAGCCTCGGGAAACCGCAAACGTCTCCACGTACCTGAGCTGCCGTATGGCGCGGCCAGATGGAAAGAGGTAATACCAATGCCGCAGTCGGCCGAAAAGATTCTCGACCACGCTCCGCTGTTCCGCGAGCCGGAATACAGGCAGATGCTCGCCGGGAAGAAGCTGAATTTCGAATGTCCGCACCCGGATCAGATCGTTGCCGATCAGGGTGAATTCACCAAGACCTGGGCATACCGCGAAAAGAACCTCGCCCGACAAGCGCTTGTGATCAATCCCGCCAAGGCCTGCCAGCCGCTCGGCGCTGTGTTCGCGGCCGCGGGCTTCGAGCGGACCATGTCCTTCGTCCACGGTAGCCAGGGCTGCGTGGCCTACTACCGCTCTCATCTATCGCGCCATTTCAAGGAGCCTGCTTCGGCGGTTTCCTCCTCGATGACCGAGGATGCGGCAGTATTCGGGGGCCTGAAGAACCTGGTCGATGGGCTCGCCAACACCTACCAGCTTTACGACCCGAAGATGATCGCAGTCTCGACGACTTGTATGGCGGAGGTCATTGGCGACGACCTGCACAGCTTCATCGAGAACGCCAAAGACGAAAAGTCGGTGCCGCGCGACTTTGACGTGCCCTTCGCCCACACGCCGGCCTTCGTCGGTAGCCATGTCGACGGCTATGACGGCATGCTGAAGGGCATTCTAGAGCACTTCTGGAAAGGCCAGGAGCGCACGGAAACCAAGGGAACCATCAACCTCATTCCGGGCTTCGACGGCTTCTGCGTCGGCAACAACCGGGAACTCAAACGCCTGCTCGATATGATGGGTGTGTCCTACACCTTCATCCAGGACGCCTCTGACCAGTTCGACACGCCATCGGACGGGGAATACCGCATGTATGACGGCGGCACCAAGATCGAAGAGGTGAGGGGGGCACTTGACGCCGAGGCAACGCTTTCGCTCCAGCACTACAACACGCGAAAAACGCTGGATTATTGCGGGCAAGTTGGGCAGGCCACGGCTTCCTTCCATTATCCGCTGGGCGTCCAGGCGACCGACGAATTGCTGATGAAGGTGTCGGCGCTTTCCGGCAAGGAAATCCCCGAGGCAATCCGACTGGAGCGCGGCCGACTGGTTGATGCCATGGCCGACAGCCAATCCTGGCTGCACGGCAAGAAATACGCGATCTACGGCGACCCGGACTTCGTGTACGCCATGGCCCGCTTCGTCATGGAGACCGGCGGCGAGCCGACACATTGCCTGGCAACCAACGGCTCCTCGGCCTGGCAAGCCGAGTTGCAGGAACTGCTTGACGCCTCGCCCTTCGGCATGGACGCTCAGGTCTGGGCGGGTAAGGACCTTTGGGCGCTGCGATCGCTTCTCTTCACCGAGCCGGTGGACCTGCTGATCGGCAATTCCTATGGCAAGTATCTGGAGCGCGACACCGGCACGCCGCTGATCCGCCTGACGTTTCCAATCTTCGACCGGCACCATCACCATCGCTTTGCGCTCATGGGCTACCAGGGCGGGTTACGCGTGCTGACCACGATCCTCGACAAGATCTTCGACAAGCTCGATCGCGAGACGAGCCAGACGGGCGTGACGGACTATTCCTATGACCTCACCCGCTAAAGCACACGGCCAGCTTTTCGCCCAGGCTGTTCATTGCCCGAATGGACTTTGGAGACTGACGCAATGACCTCGCTCAGTGCCAAGATCCAGGACGTTTTCGACGAGCCTGCATGCGACAAGAACCGTGGCAAGGACGTCAGGGCGCGCAAGGAAGGCTGCGCACGGCCGCTGACGCCGGGAGCGGCAGCGGGCGGCTGCGCGTTTGACGGGGCCAAGATCGTCCTGCAGCCGATCACTGACGTTGCCCACCTGGTGCATGCGCCGCTCGCCTGCGAGGGAAATTCCTGGGACAACCGCGGTGCAGCTTCGTCCGGGCCAACCTTGTGGCGCACAAGCTTCACGACCGATCTTACCGAACTCGATGTGGTGATGGGGCGGGGCGAGCGGAAGCTCTTCAAGGCGATCCGCGAAATCAAGGAAGCCTATGCGCCCGCAGCAGTCTTTGTCTATTCGACCTGCGTGACGGCGCTCATCGGCGACGATATCGAGGCCGTCTGCAAACGCGCCGCCGAAAAGTTCGGCCTGGCCGTGGTTCCCGTCAACGCGCCGGGCCTGGCTGGCTCCAAGAACCTGGGCAACAAGCTTGCCGCGGAGGCGTTGCTCGACCATGTCATCGGCACGGTGGAACCCGACGACGCCGGCCCGTATGACATCAACGTCCTTGGTGAATTCAACCTTTCCGGCGAATTCTGGCTGGTCAAGCCGCTCCTGGATCGGCTCGGGATCCGGGTTCGCGCCTGCATTCCGGGCGACGCGCGCTATCGCGACGTAGCTTCCGCGCACAGCGCCCGGGCGGCCATGGTGGTGTGCTCGACGGCCCTCATCACTCTAGCCCGCAAGATGGACGAGCGCTGGGACATCCCGTTCTTCGAGGGCTCTTTCTATGGCATCTCGGATACGTCGGAAGCACTCCGCAACATTGCTGAGCTCCTGGTGAGGAAGGGGGCCGATCCGGAGATCCTGGACCGCACGGAGAGGCTGATCGCCCAGCAGGAGGCGATTGCATGGAAGAAGCTCGAAGCCTACCGGCCGCGGCTCCAAGGCAAGCGCGTGCTGCTCAACACCGGTGGTGTGAAGTCCTGGTCGCTCGTCCATGCGCTGGTGGAGATCGGCATGGAGATCGTGGGCACCTCGGTCAAGAAATCCACGCTCGAAGACAAGGTGCGCATCAAACAGATGCTCAAGGACGACAACGATACGTTCGAGCAGATGTCAGCGCGCGACCTTTACGCCATCCTCTCTGGAGGCAAGGCCGATATCATGCTCTCGGGTGGGCGCACGCAATTCGTCGCGCTGAAGGCCAAGATGCCCTGGCTCGACATCAACCAGGAGCGCCAGCACCCTTACGCCGGTTATGACGGCATGGTGGAACTCGTACGCCAGATCGACCTCGCCATTCACAACCCGATCTGGCGCCAGGTGCGCGAGCGACCCCCGTGGGATGGTCCGATCCATGGGTACGACGCACTGCCGGGCCCAAGCGACGACGCCGAGAACCTGCACGCTGTCCAGGAAACCGCCGGCAAGGCGCCGACGATTTGCGTGAGTGCTGAGGAGATCCGATGACGCGTATCCTTCCCCAGACAAAATCAGCCGCGATCAACCCGCTGAAATCGTCACAGCCGCTTGGTGCCGCCTTGGCGTTTCTCGGCATTGACGGCGCAGTGCCGCTGTTCCACGGCGCCCAGGGCTGCACCAGCTTTGCCCTCGTGCTGTTCGTGCGGCATTTCAAGGAAACGATTCCCCTACAGACGACCGCGATGGATGAAATAACAATCATCCTCGGCGGGTCGGACAATCTGGAAGAGGCGATCTTCAACCTCAAGACCCGCACGACGCCAAAGCTGATTGGGGTCTGCACCACGGCCCTGGTGGAAACCCGTGGCGAGGATTGCGCAGGCGACATTTCGGACATCAGGCTGAGACGGGCGGAAGAACTCGCGGGTACCGAGATCGTGCTGGCCAACACGCCGGATTTCGCCGGCGCCCTTGAAGAGGGCTGGGCCAAGGCTGTCACCGCCATGATCGAAGGCATTACAAAGCCTGGGGAGCGGGCGCGGCAGTCAAAGAAGATCGCGATCCTTCCTGGCTGGAACCTCACCGTGGCTGACCTCGAGCATTTGCGCGAGATGGTCGAAAGCTTTGGCCTGCAATCGGTGATCTTGCCAGACCTTTCAGGCTCGCTCGACGGTACCGTGCCAGACCACTGGGTCCCCACCACCTATGGCGGAACGAGCATCGAGGATATCCGCGAGCTCGGCACGGCCGAGCACTGCATCGCGATCGGCGAGCATATGCGCCGCCCGGCCGAGGTTCTCTACAAGGCGACCGGCGTGCCTTACGTGCTGTTTCAGTCGCTGACCGGATTGAAGGGCGCCGATCAGTTCGTTTCGCTGCTGTCGGCTATTTCTGGCCAGCCTGTGCCGGCAAGCGTCCGCCGTCGGCGGGCGCAACTGCAAGATGCGTTGCTCGACGGACATTTCCACTTCGGAGGCAAGAAAATTGCGATCGCTGCTGAACCAGACCAACTCTATCAATTCGGAGCGTTCTTCGTCGACATGGGCTGCGCAATCACGGCGGCCGTCACGACGACCGGTATGTCGAAAATTCTGGAAAAGGTACCGGCGGAGTCGATTCAGGTCGGCGATCTCGGCGATCTGGAATCACTTGCAAGCGGCGCTGATCTTCTGGTCACCCATTCACATGGACGCCAGGCCTCGAAACGCCTTGGCATTCCGCTTATGCGCATCGGCTTCCCCGTCTTCGACCGGCTTGGCAGCCAGCACAGGCTCTCGATCCTCTATCAAGGGACCCGTGACCTGGTCTTCGAGGTTGCCAACCTGTTCCAGGCCGGCCGGCGTGCGCCGACGCCTGATGAGCTCGATCCATTCCGCAAACGCCAAACGCCAGGTGAGCCCGATGCGTCGCTTCTCACTCGTCACTGACGAGGTTCACCGTCCGATGCGTGAACGACAAGCAGGCGCTTTGCGGGTGGCAATCGCTACCCAGGACGTCAAGCAACTCAACGCCCATTTCGGGTCGGCCAAGCGCTTTGTCATCTACGATATGACGCGCGAGGAGTGGGAGCTTGTGGAAGTCATCGAGTTCGACGACGTCTCCGACGAAAGTGGGAAACATCACTCCGAGAGGGATGACCGCATCACACCGAAGATAAAAGCGCTGAAGGGCTGCCACCTCCTGTTTTGCCTGGCGATCGGTGGACCTTCGGCAGCCAAGCTTGTTTCGGCAAAAATCCATCCGATCAAGGTGCGGCATACTCAGAGCATCCAAGAGGTGCTGGTTCGCACGCAGCTGATGCTCAGGACCTGCCCTCCACCTTGGCTGCGCAAGGTCCTGGCTGAGGCAGGCGTCGCGAAACAGAAGCCGTCCTTTGAAGACGAGGACTGAAATGAGGAGGCGAAATGTTCGACCCTGCCCTTAGCCTTGCTGTCGATGAGGACGAGGTGGCGCTTGCCAGCCCGTTTCTCAAATGCCTCGTGCGGCTAATACGTGCTCAGGACTCCTACGGCGCGTGGGAAGGCAAAGCGGACCGCGAACTGCTGGCCGCCTTCATCATCACCAAGCAACAGCGCCGTGCGATCCCGATCATAGGCGATCCCGACCCGGACGTCCTGTGGAGGCTAGATATGTTCTACACCGCCATTGGGCTTGCGATCGAGGAGCGCTGCGGCCTGATGGCATCGCCGATCATGGAGCTGAGCCGTGAAGGCTTTGGGCGCGTGCTTTTCACGACTGGGCGGCTGGTCGCTCTGTCGAAGACGCTGCGCGACGTCCACCGGTTCGGCTTCGAGACGTTGCGGAAGCTCGCCGGGGCCGGCACGAAGCTGGTCAGCGACGCAATCGCAGCCATCGAAACCTATCCCGAGGTGGCGCGTGCGTGATGAAGCAGGTTTCGAGCCCAGGGGCCATGACAATCTTCAGCAGCCGCGATGGCCAACCGTCGCAGCCGACGCCGTCCAGGCGGATCAAGCTCCTGAAGTAACACCGATGAAGCCACTCATCCTGATCTGTTCGCAAGATGCCGAGCTTTATCTGTTGCTCAGCCACATACTGGAGGTGGACGGCTTCGCCACTGAGCCGGTAAGGAGCGCCAAGGAAGTGCTTGCATTGGCCGACGAACGCGAATTCCAGGCCGTCGTGCTGGACTGCGGTCCGGCGAGCATAACCGGGGCCCCAATCTGCGCCCGGCTCAAGGGGGAGCCCCGGACCGCCGACCTTACCGTTATTGCCCTGATCGCGCCGGGTGCCGAGGACCAGCACCTCGATCTCCTCAAGGCTCGCATTGACGAGAGATTTGTGCGGCCGATCGTCCCGGCCAACCTGCTCGACTTTCTACGGGCGAGGCTGGCGCTGCCGAAGCGGGGCGCACATGGCGTTGAAAACGGCGGCTGGCTCACCTTTGGTGACCTCGAGATGAAGGTGGATGCCCGCCGGATTCGCGGCAATGGCCACGACATTCACCTCGGAGTCATCGAGTTCAACGTGCTGCTGCTTATGATGGAGGCTCCCGGCAAGGTCTTCAGCCGGAAGGAGCTTATCGGCACGGCTTGGGAGAAAAACATCCATGTCGAACCACGCACCGTCGATGTCCATGTCAGCCGGATCAGAACAGCCCTCAAGAAGGCTTGGCCCGGCGGCGGCATTCTCACTGTCAGGTCGGCCGGCTACTCGCTCCAGATGCCGGACGGCTGAATCAGTTGAGGTGTAGTGCCACTCCCTTTCCCTCGCGCTGTGAGTCGGTGTTGCGGCCTGCCGCTAGACTAAACGAGATACTCAGGAAGAAGCAGGCAAATGGGTTTTAAAAGCGTACTCTGTGTGACGGACGCAGACCATTCCGATCATGACGTCGAAACTGCTGCCGGCTTGTGTGCTGAAGTCGGTGCGCATCTTTCCGTACGGATAATACCGGCTCTGATGCTCGTTTTGTCATATCGGCCGATGAGAGATGGTGTCCCCGAGTGGCCCACGGGGCGTGGACAGGCAATGGCCACATTGAACAATCAGTTTCGGCAAGACAGATTTACACTGGACGTGCCCAGACTGGAAAGACGCTCCGAGAAGATCCAGGAACTGCTGAGGGCAATGTGCCTTTCCTATGATGTCGATACGGATTATTGCAATTTGACTGGCGTGGGGGAGGTGGTGCGACAGCGGGCACTCTGCGCCGACCTGACCATTGTCGGCCCCGCACTTCTCAACGACAGTGTTGTCGGACCTGTCGTCATCAACGGCAGCTTATTTGATACGGGAAAACCGGTGCTTATTGTGCCCAAGCGCGCTGAGGCGACCCTGTGGCCAAGGCGCGTCCTGGTCGGTTGGGATTCGCGACTCGAGGCATCCCGTGCCGTTCGGGAAGCGCTGGGTCTCCTATGCGCTGCTGAGGAAGTTCGTGTTGTCCTGGTGGGTCCGAAGGCGAACCACAAAGGGTACGGCGCGAAACCTGGAGCCGATATTGCTGCCTATCTCACGCGCCACGGTGCTCGGGTGTCGGTTGACCTGTTGCCAAGTGCTGGCAAATCGGCGGCCAAGGTGCTTGCGCAGCACGCAATCGATACATCTGCCGACATGATAGTCATGGGCGCTTATGGCAGCCGTCGCCTGCGTGAGCGGCTCTTCGGCGGCGCAACGAAATGGATTGTTGACAAGCCGACATTGCCGCTGTTTTTGGCGCGCTGACCGGCTCGGGAGTTGCACCGATGCCGCTCGAAGCTTTAGTTCACTTGGGCGAACTATTCAGATATCGGGAAAAAGATCGCGGCGGCGCGAAGCTCCTCGAGGCAGTGCACGAGGCCTGACCGAACAAAATGCTCCGGTCTTGAGTTGCTTGTCGAACTCTCGCCCGAGACGGCCCCAAAGGCCGTGCAGCGGCGCTGCTCGAGCTCATCGAAGCACGGCCGCGGCAGATTGGCCCAAGACGAGAAAGGTAGCTTGGCTTAATTCAGTTGAGAAAGACAGTCGTTAGCTTGGTAGACGAGTTAGGACCTATTGCTGCGGCCAGCACAGCCGTTCGCTCAAGGCAATGCTCTTTGCAGCGCCAGGCATAGGCTGCCATTGTTCCCGGCTGCCCCATGTCGAGGGCAATTGCAGCTTCATATAACTCAAGACGAGTGCCCTCAGGCAACTTAAGGTAGGGCTTTCGCCGCAGCTCGTGATGACCTTTAGCTGGCGCCGGACGGAAGCAGTGTGCGATCCTCACTGCCCCGGAAAGCCTGCCTTAGCCGAATTCATGGCTGACGAAGAGATGAGCTTGGCGAAAATAGGGGCAAGGATATGCCGGCTCGCCGGCGAAAGGTGGATCGCGTCAAGGTAGAAGACGTCTTCACCTGATCTCAGCGGGCAGTTTTGCTGCCCACACAGAGCTGGGACTATGGGAATGAACTGTACGGTTCGCGGCAGCAGATCCGCGAGCATTCGATTGTTCTGCCAGGACATCTCGGCCGGCATGGTAGAGCACGGCGCGTCGCCCTTCATGAAGTCGGCACGGACGAGGCAAGTCAGCACATCGATGGATGGTTCCGGCGTGGGTCCAACCACGGCGGTCTTGATGCCATGGGCCGCCAGTGAGGCAGCGGTCTGTTCTATCGCGGACGTGAAGTTGGCATTGGAAGTCTCCTGCGAAGGCCAGCTTCCGTCTGTCGAGAGGAAGCTGCCTCCACGCCCCGAGTAGGCGTTCCAGCGGCCTGCCAGGATCACGAGTGTGATGTTGGGATCGGCAAGCACCGATTGGAGCGCGGACGCATTGAAGGCCGGGCAATCCGCTCTCAAGGGACTGGCGGGAAGCATCGTCATGTCGGGAAAAGGAGCGCACCCCGCCTTTGTGATCTGTCTGACGCGCACGCCTGTCGTCCGGGCCGCCTCGTCTAAAGCAGAGGCAAGATGGGCAGCCTGAGAATCGCCCCACAAAACGACCCTCGGAGCGATATTGCCGAAGCCGAGGATGCATTCGCCCGTCTTGGGAATGAGCCCGCCACGCTGGAGGCAGGAAGAGGATTCGAACTTGGCTCTTTCCGCTCTGAGCGCTTGAACAGAAGGACCGTCGTCAGGACCCCGGCTTGGGAAGCCGGAGCTGTAGATGATAGCCAGGGATAGACAGCAGACGCCGGCCATTGTGCCGGCGGTCGGTACCATCCACTTCCAGCCTGTGGCCCTCCGGCGAAACGGGCGCTCGACAAAGCGCCAGGAGAGTGCTGACGCGAGCAGTGCGGCGAGTACGACCGCGACACGTTCAGAGACGAACAATTCGCGATTCCGATAGATGCCTGCAAAGACCAGCAACGGCCAGTGCCAGAGGTAAAGCGAGTAGGATGTGAGCCCGATGAAGGCGGCAGGCTTGATCGACAGCGCTTTCGAAACCATCGTGTCGCGGTGAAAGCCGGCCGCGATGATGAGCGCCGCTCCAATGCAAGGAGCAAGCGCGTATAGGCCGGGAAATGGCGTATCCTGATTGAGCAGGAAGAGTGAAGCGGTGATGAGCGCCAGACCTGAGGCAGCGAGGAGTTCCGCAATCGTTCGGGTTGGCCTCATTGCCTTAGCAGCAGGCAGCGCGATCAGCCCGCCCGTGAGCAGTTCCCAAGCGCGTGTCGGAAGCATGTAGAATACAAAGGGCGGATCGCTCTGAAGCCAGTGCTGAGCGGCGGTGATGGAGATGATGCCCAGCGCCGCGACGATGACTGCCGCCCACGGTCTCAGCCATCGCATCATGAGTATGACCACCAGAGGCCAAAGGAAATAAAACTGCTCCTCGACGGCCAGCGACCATGTGTGCAGGAGAGGGAGCGAGGTCGCGGCTTCAGTGAAATAGTTGGTGTTGACGTAAAAAAAGAAGTTGCTGGCGGAAATCGCAGCGGCAATGGCGCTGTTGCCGAAGCCGATGAACTCACCCGGCGGCAGCACAAACCACCCCATCGCAAAACATGCGGCCAGCATCGCGAACAGGGCAGGAAAAATCCGTCGGACCCGGCGGTGATAGAAGTCCAGCAGCGAGAATTCGCCCCTGTCGGTGCGCTCGATGATGTCAGACGTTATCAGGAAGCCGGAGATCACAAAGAAGACGTCGACCCCAACGAACCCGCCGCTGACCGCTGAAAAACCAGCGTGATACAGGACAACCGGAACAACGGCGACGGCCCGCAGACCGCTGATATCCGCTCGGTACTTCATGCAGCTGATCGTCCTCAGAAGGTTCCGAGCAGCGTTTTTCATGGTCGTTACGCATCGTAAAATCGATAGTTTCGATGAAGTGCATCTACCGTATGAATGCGGGCCATCGCGTGCGACTAAGAACCGAACCAGACCGGACACAAATCGCGCAACGCAGAATCCCGCTCGATCAAAGTGAAAGACGGTTTTTCACTAGAAGGCGAACCCGTCCGGTCACCGGCCACTCCGGCTTGTCAGCGTGCGCAGTGGTGCGCCGATGGTACGGGCGCCGAGGCAAAGACCGCCACTCCAGCGCGCTACATGAGCTTGAGATCGTCAGTCGGATCGATCAGCTGCTGCCTTGCGTCAGCTCGACTTGAATTGGTGTGGCTCTTGTTCATCTCTTCCGCGGTCCTTGTGCCCACCTAGCGCATGTGCGCAGTATCCACCTTCACCGCGCCCGTGATGTCGATCGGCGATTGCCGCGCGGCCGTTGAACAGACGAAACCTATAAGCGCGGCTGGACGGCCAGTCAGAAACAGCACGCTGCCGGATTGGCCACCTACCGCAGCTGCAAAGCAGGCCAGTCATCTCTCAATCGACTGGCTCGCCCGTGCCACGTGGGGCAGTTCCGATTGGGATGATCGGCATCGCCGATCGTACGGTTTCTCATAAGTAGATCGGGCGTCGAGTTTGCAGGCGAGTTGCGCAGGCATTCGTTATGGAGCTCTGGGGTTCGGTTGTTGATCGCATGCGAGGCGCACGCATTCACATCGTAGATGGGCTCCATCGAAACAATCTATTTTACGGAGAGTAACGGACATGAAAAAGCGTTGCTCGGGAGGCGACGCCCACCGGAAATCTCTCCAGGTCATGCGCAAGGCGGAAGGTGGAGCGGCGTCCTCCTTCTGATGCCTAGGGTTCATCACTCAATTTCGTCGCTCGCTTCCTGGATCCATCCCGCAGCGTCACGAGCCTGATCATTTGTGCTCGCGACCGGCGGACCCGTTCGGCGCGACCGGCAGACGATCTGCATTCCTCCAAATCCGATGCCGTGCGCGAGCTTCTCAACACTCCGGACGGATTTTCGGCGAAGGTGAGCTATCTCAAACGGTATGCCGCCACGCTTCGCTGCGGACTTAAGGGCGCAATGGATGTCGCCGAAGCCGGATCGTGGGTTGGACCCGAGGGTGCAAAGCGGTCTTGGCGTATGAGATGCATGAACGAACTGCAGCCGCTATCTCGATGACGATACCTTACTGAACCAATCGCGCGACGAGGATTGTCTGGCCAGGAACAACGTTCCGACCTGGTGGCCGCGCGCTCCTTGCCGCGATTTGGCGTGTGCTGGCGTCTTCAACGCAATCGCTGCTGATCGCCTCGAGCCGCTGTCGGCTTCCACCGTAATCGACGGCGGCTGCGCCGGCGGAGATGTAAGCTCGAGCGCAGCGGTCGGACGAATGGCCCACGTCATCGGCATTGACCTCGACGAAGGGAGCTTGTGCTGGCGCGCGAAGAAGCTGCCGCGCGCACCTTAGTCGAGTGCTAATGGGAGCGTCATGCGACGTAAGAATGCTATGCCTATCAGATCATCATGGGAGAGATCCACGTCGCATGACACATGAGACATTACCGGATTCCCCGGACGGCGCCCATCTGAAAAAAACGCTAGAGTTGGTCAAGCTGGTGCTGTTCCGAAGGGCGACAAAGTGCAAACCTTCAAGGCCTGCCGTTCAACGTCGGATACTCGACACGATCACAAACCCGCTGTCAGTTGGTTCCATCAAAGTTTCCTCCTGGCACGTCGATTGAGGGAACATTCCGAACACATCAGCGCACGTCCTGCCATGATCAGGCTAAGCGAACATTTATTCGGGATCGGAGCTACCCTGTTAGCTTACCGGTAAGAGCACCGGGACAAATCTGCCGCCGGTGCAAGGTTTCCCACCTCAACGTCGGATAGCCGACACGATCACAAACCTGCTGCCAGTTGTTTTGATCAATTTTCCTTCTGGCACGTTCGATGCAGGGAATCTTCTGAACACATCAGAAGGATGTCCTCCTATGGTCAGGGTCACTGAAGAATGCTGTTGCCGCACTGGGACCGCGCTTCGGCTGATCCACAACCGGTCAGAAGTGGGCGCATCACCTTGGAGGCGAGCGACTGCGCCCGCTTCACACGCCGAATAAGGTCGGTAAGCATCCGCTGAGCGAGACGCTATCATCGAAGCGGGTGGAAACGTCGATCCCGCGCACGGCCCCCACGTCCCGACATGAGTGTCGATCTCATCACTTGGCTGGATCCCTGG
The DNA here is from genome assembly GCF_006440615.1 of Mesorhizobium sp. B2-6-2. Lineage (NCBI taxonomy): Bacteria > Pseudomonadati > Pseudomonadota > Alphaproteobacteria > Hyphomicrobiales > Phyllobacteriaceae > Mesorhizobium > Mesorhizobium sp. B2-6-2. Next base: position 1,103,421 of record NZ_VFUG01000001.1, read on the forward strand.
GCCTCACACAGCCGACCACACGAACGCGGGGACAAACGCTAGCGAATCCAGCCGCACCGGCGTCGAGAATGGCCGCGTAGTGCGGAAGCCGAATGACCATGGCCGATGTTCGCCGCGAGCATCGCGTGTTTGGGAAACATCTATAGGAGCAGGACAAGTGGACATCTCTTGCATTGGGGTGGGTGCTGGACCGCCTAATCTCAGCCTTGCGTGTCAGATACACGAGCAGATCGGTCGAGGGGCACTGTTCTTGGATCGGCAGGTCGACTTCCGGTGGCACCCCGGCAGCGCATTGGATTCGCCGGAACCCCAGGTCAACCACCTCAAGGATCTGGTCACGCTGGTGAACCCGCGATCAGCCTACACTTTCGCAAACTATCTATACGAGAACGGGCGTCTATTCCACTTCCTGAACGCACAGTTCGAGGCCGTGCTCAGAGCTGAGTTTGAGCAATACCTGAACTGGGCCTTCCACCGGAACCCGCTTGTCTGCGGCGGCGAGACTGTGCGCGAAATCCGCTTCGAGGGCGAATTTCGGGTGTGGACGGACGACGCAGTTCGTGGCGCCAGAGACCTCGTGATCGGCATCGGCAAGCAGCCGCGGATTCCGTCTCAGTTTCAGGGCTGGACCGGGCGCAACCTGTTCCACTTATCGGATTTACCGCGCATCCATCCTGAGGATTGGAAAAAGGACGTTTGCGTGGTTGGTGGAGGCCAGTTGGGAGCGGAGGTGCTATTACACCTCGTCGGCCTGCCAAAAGAGCGGCGGCCTCGATCGATCACTTGGGTCTCGGAGGGCGAAAACTATCAGCCCATCGACAACAGCCCGTTTACAAACGAGTTGTTCATAGCGTGCTCTTCGGATCGCTTGGCGGCAATGAGCGAGTCGCAGCGCAAACTGTACCTGAGGCGTTTCGTGCTTGCTTCCGACGGCATTTCGGAAGAGACGTTGAGCGCGATTTATCAAGCGCTATACCGGCACGCGTTTTTGGAGCCAAGCCACTGCGAAATCACACTGCGGCCGGGCTGCACCGTCTCGCACTGCGTCAACGCCGGCGCGGGTCACAGGCTGACCCTGCGCCGCGGCAGGAGTGAGCTCGAAGAAGTCACGGCCGACATCGTCATCCTGGCCACCGGTTACGAGAACGCGTTGCCAGACTTCTTGGAGCCGATGGCCTGCCGGCTGGAAAAGAGCGACAACGAATTGGCTATCCGCGAAGATTTTTCCGTGTGCTGGGACGGACCGCCTGAAAGGCGCATCTTCGTACAGAGCGCGACCCTCGGGCAGCGCGGGCTGGCTGATCCAAATCTAGGCCTGCTGGCCTGGCGAGCGCGTCGCATCCTCGACAGCCTTCTGGGACGCGTGCCGCAGGCGAACCGCGAGCATGCCGGCTTCATCAGACCTGCCCCCGTCGACAACTGGCCGCACCCCGTGGCGGAAGAAATGGGCAGCGGGATATGACCTACGGCTACTGATCACCAGCGGGAGGGGCCGAGGAATGCTGTCCGCCTTCGCTGCAGCGAAGAGCGGGGTGGATGCGGCATCCGTGTCCCCGCGAAGCAGCATTCGCGCTGTCCGTCGGCAGCTCGCACTCGACGCTGGGCCTCATCGACAACGGCTTTAGCAGAAAAGCTCAACCGTAACCGGGCGGCACTCAGTCGTTGCACGCGGGAGCCAGTCGCGGAGCTAGCCCCGCCCTTTCGAACGGCGCCGAAATGCTGCTGCTGGAGGAGCCGAGCCATTTGACCGCAGAAGAGAGCCAAGCTGTTCGGTTTCTTACGCAGGAGTGGTTGCGGTGTCCAAAAACTTACAGCCGGCAGAAACTTGTCGGGTCGAAGACAGCTGGCCAACTGGGCCTATGAGGTTTCAAAGGGGTAACCATGGAGTTAACGGGCACTAAGCGTGCTGGCACGGCCTTTGCGGCAATACTCGTGAGGGCTGACCGCATGAGAACACGCAAGCCGGATTGGTTGCCTGCCAACTCGTGTGTTCCGCTCTTGAGAGAGAGAACGACCAGCTAACCCATAAGCGCCAGGAAAGGTGTGGGAATTTGGAGAACGAAACGGTGTTGCGTATTGAGTCCCCCGCTCCGCCAATCAAAGTGGACACTTGGCTGCGTGGCGAACCCATCACGAACTTTCAGCCCGGCAAGGTCTGTCTGGTCGAATTTTGGGCGACTTGGTGCGGACCTTGTGTGGCGGCTATACCCAATCTGATGCAGCTGCAAGAGGAATATCAAGACAGTGGATTCGAGGTCGTCGGAATCGCAACTAGCGAACAGGCTCCAACCGCAGACGAGGCGCGGACCAAGTTGGATGCGTGGCTGACCGAGAGGTTCCTGAATCTGAATTACCGGATTGCGTTCGATTTTACCGGTGAAATGAACAGACTATGGATGCAGGCGAGTTCTTCTCCCGGAATCCCTGAGTCGTTCCTGGTTGATGGCAACGGCCGCATCGCTTTCATCGGACACCCGGCGGAACTCGATGAGGTTTTACCCAAAGTTCTGAACGGCAGCTGGCGCAGCAGCAATGAAGCGAGGGCCGCCGACATAAGGCGGTTCGCTACTAGCCAACGCACAGCGCGCGAACGGGCCCGGACCAAACCGATATACGCCAAACTTAAGCCCGCCACACAGGCCGAGGATTGGCCGGCCGCACTCTCGGCAGTTGAAGAAGGCCTGGCATTGATGCCGGACTATATCGGGTTTCGGCAAACTCAAGCGAATCTTCTGCTTCACAAGCTGCGGGACATGCAGAGCGGCTTGCCAGTCATGCGCCAGTTAGTCGAGGACGCGATCAACAAAAAAAACGAGGCCGTGTCTTGGATGGTCATGGCCCTGAATCAGCTCTTCGATCCCGCGATAGACAACTCCCATCTTCCCCGTGCTGAGCGCTTTGCGATAGGCAACACGCTCTCGGAACAAATCCTGACACTGAATCCCCCGGATGGCGACGGGCGCCTTAAATTCCGTTGCTACCTCCCGGTAGCTCAGTATTACCACGAGAGCGGCAACAACGCTCGCGCGATCGAGTTGATCGAAGCGGCACTGAAATCGCTGGATATTCCGGAGCCAATGCCTGATCACATCAAACAGACACACCATAGCCCCTTGCTTCAAGCCCTGGCCGACTACACGGGTGAGAACGTCTGTTGCGGGGACTTCTGTGTGGCACCGCAATCAAGGCTCCTGAACACTAAAGCGGAGTGGCCTCATGAGCAGAGATTGCAAAAGGCATGACAAGTGGAATCGAACCCTGGTCAATTCGCCCAATGCATGCAGCCCGCTCGCAGCAAGTATGCCCATGCAGCACCGAGGGGATCGTTGCTGTAGGTCAAGGCTGGGGCGTCAACGACCTCCAGAGACGGTTCGCCGCGGACGCGATGTTCGACGAGAATTTAAGCTATCGCGGAGGACGTCACAGTCCAGGACATGTTCAAGGTCGGCCCAAGCACAGCATTACCTGGAACCCGGCCCGGCCAAGCCGGGGGGCGGCCGCGTAAGCGGGCCCGAAGTTGGCGCAGCCGAACGCAGAGCTCGCCCTCTGAGACGACACTGAATTGAGGAAACGATATGTCTCACACCGCGCTTGATCCTGCCCGTCGACCATCGAACGGCTCCTGGCGCTGATCCGAGCTCAGGACAGGCGATGCCAGGGCAAATGACCGAGCTGCTGGTCGGCTTCATCATCACGAAAAACTGCGTCCTTCAGATCCCGATCATTGGCGATTCTGCTGTGTAGGCTCGACATATTTCACACAGCAGCGGGGATTGTGATCGAGGAGCGCTCTTGCGTGACCACATCGCCAACAATGATGAAATCGATCGGGGTTTCGGGGTTTTCACGGGCGGGCAGTTAATCGTTTGAGACGTCCACCGCGTCGTCTTCGAGACTTTCCGGAAACTTGCCCGCACCGGTACGAAACTGGGCGACGATGCGACTGCGGTCATTGCCTGTCCGACGTTGCGAGGATGAAACCGAATTTTCGAGGAAGGCTCATGTCAAATCTGGATGAGATGTTGAAGAAAGTCCGAAAGCTGCAACTGCGCGCGGCGATTGCCAAGACGAACTTGCGCGACCTTGCCGAGGGCCTCCCGAACAAATGGACTGAGATAGCGGAAGTCGCCGAGACAGCGCACGCTGTTTATGCCGAGTTGAATAGTGCCCGGAGAGAGCTCGCCAAAATGAGGACCTTACGATGACGAGCATCACCCGCGACGGCTCCAAATGGGTGCCGGAATATCTGGCCGCTATAGACGAGAAAATCTGTATCGGCTGCGGTCGCTGTTTCAAGGTCTGCTCGCGCGAGGTCATGCATCTTCACGGCGTGGATGACGCGGGTGAAATCCTCGGCATCTGCGACGGGGAAGACGACGACTTCGACGGTGAGCTCAATCGTATGGTCATGGTAGTGGACCATGCCGGCCGCTGCATTGGCTGCGGAGCCTGTGGCCGTGTCTGCCCAAAGAACTGCCAGACGCATGTCGCGGCCGACCAGATTGCAGCATGAGCAGCATCAATGACGGGATAGGAGAACGACTTTGGACCTCATCATCTTTAGTCGACTCGCGGCGGTGGTTGGAGCGGCAACGCTGTGTCCGTTCTCTTCGCTTAGCACGCGATCCGTCTAGCCGTCGTCGCTACGCTGGCCTGTTCGCTACTGCTCCAGAGGGATTATTTCGGCAGCGTGCTCTTTCTGCTCTGGCGGTCCAGTGTGCTTGTCGAGCAGAGGTAAGGGTAGGCCAACGCAGTTCGAACCAGCCGCCACAAGATGACGAGTTGAGGAATGAATGTTCAGATGTATCTCAGCTCGTTCTGACTGCGCTGTGTGTTGACGCTGTGTTGAGGCGTAGTGACAGAGCGGAACTCACGTTCACGCCCAACAAGAGACATCGAATTGATAGGACAAGAATACAGGTGGGCCGGAACTGGCCAGGGGTGGCAACATGCTCGGTGAAGCTGTTTGCGTTCGCCACGCACATAGGAGGCTCGCAGCACGCCGGCACCGGTCGATCGAACGGAGACGCCGGCGATGATGTGAGTCACTTCTACAACGTTCCAGAACATAGCTGGCTCAGCACGAACGCCCATGACCTAGGCTGGAGATAGTTCAGCTTGAATACCTCTGCTGGAGAAAACATGCTGAAAAAGTTCCCACGCTATCCGCTCACCTTTGGCCCAACGCCGATCGAGAAGCTCGACCGCCTCGGCAAACATCTGGGCGGCAAGGTAGAGATCTACGCCAAACGCGAGGACTGCAACTCAGGTCTCGCGTTCGGTGGAAGCAAGCTGCGCAAGCTCGAATACATCGTTCCCGATGCGATCGCGTCAGATGCTGATACGCTGGTCACCGTCGGGGGCGTGCAGTCCAACCACACCCGGATGGTCGCAGCGGTCGCGGCCAAGATCGGCATGAAATGTCTTCTGGTTCAGGAGAGCTGGGTTCCACATGACGATGTCGTCTACGACCGGGTCGGCAACATTCTTTTGAGCCGCATCTTGGGCGCAGAGGTGCGCCTGGTCGACGAGGGCTTTGACATAGGTATCCGCTACAGTTGGGAAGAAGCGCTCCATGATGTCAAGGCAAGGGGCGGCAGACCTTATGCGATACCGGCCGGGGCCTCTGTCCACAAATACGGTGGCCTTGGCTATGTGGGGTTCGCTTACGAGGTGCGCGACCAGGAGAAACAGCTTGGTTTTGCCTTCGACTACATTGTGGTCAGCACTGTCACAGGTTCAACGCATGCCGGCATGATCGTCGGGTTCGCGAAGGACGGTCGACAGCGCAACGTGATCGGTATCGATGCATCCGCCACTCCAGCAAAGAGCAAGGCGCAGGTGCTTAGCATTGCCAAACGTACAGCGATGCTCGTCGAGCTCGAAACGGAACTTGTCGAGGCTGACGTGGTGTTGCTCCAGGACTACGCGTACCCGCGCTATGGCGTTCCGTCCGAGGAAACGAAGGAGGCGATCCGTCTGTGCGCGCGGCTCGAGGGTATGATCACCGATCCGGTCTATGAGGGCAAATCGATGCAAGGGATGATCGACCTCGTCCAGAAAGGTTTCTTTCCAGAGGGGTCGAGGGTCCTTTACGCCCATCTGGGTGGCGCGCCCGCAATCAATGGTTACGGCTACACCTTCCGTAACGGCTGACGGGCGACAGCTCGCGTATGCCGCCCTGCCGTGCCGGACGTGTCCACGACAGTGCCGAACCGGAAAGGCCGGAGCCAATTCCGCGGACGGTCGATGATCTGGTAAATAATTCAGAGCGTTACGCGCAGAGGCTCGCGACCAAATTCCTCCCTGGGCGGTTGGCCGTCGAGAGACACGAGGCCGTTGAGTTCGTGCTCCGCTGCCATTCTGCGACCCAACGACTGTTCACTCCGCGACAAAGTGCGTTCGGTTCATCTCCTGGGTACCTTACCCAGCCCATTGCAATCTGAAGAAAAGCTTTGCGCCCAAGTTGGCACGACTCTTGAAGCTCTGTCGACAGGGGAGGAGCCAGGACTCAGATTCCACCACGCAATTGGGATGCTGGGCTGGAGCAGCTCGCACCAATGAGAACGCAACTGAAGGAGAGATCATGGAATTCTCGCGGATTGCGGCCGAGTTAAGCCTATTCCTCGACACGACTAATGATGTCGCTGAATCCGAACAGTTGTTCGAATTGTTGTCCGCGTTTGCGCTGAATTTCGATTGCCCGTGGATAGCCTATGGCCCCCTTGCACCAGAACAAAAGGTTTTGAAGCCGACCCGACCGGACTCTGCGATGATGTGGAATTACCCTGATGAATGGCAGGAGCGCTACTTAAAGATGGGTTATGCCAAAATAGACCCGCTCATCAAGAAAGGTCGAAAGGGGGTAGGGCCCTTCCGGTGGAGTGAGGTTTATACCCACGAAAGCACGACTGAAAATGAACGCCGCGTCCTGGACGAGGCGGGGACGTTCGGCTTGAAGTCAGGCGTTACCGTTCCATTACATGGTCCCGCTGGCAGCTTTAAGCTTATGTGTTTTGCTAAATCCTCGGACGGCGAATTGGAAAATAGAGCGATCACCTATCTGCAAATTGCCGCAGTACAGTTTCATCTGAGGGTTGCGAAGCTCGGAACGCAGAGGTCATCGGAGCACGCCTATAAGATCTCTGATAGGGAAAGAGAGTGCATTCATTGGATATCGAAAGGAAAAACGTCAGGGGAAATAGGGACGATATTAGGACGGTCCCAAAACACGGTTGATTTCCATGTGAAAAACGTGATGCGGAAGTTGGACACGACCCGCAGAACGGCACTTGCTGCGAAAGCTGTGGAACTTGGGATTATCGAACCATAGAAAGGAAGATTCGGCGAGCTCGGTGCGCGGCCTGTCGTGGAGCTCGAGCCTCGTCATACGCGGCGCCGATGGCTGCCGCAACCTCCAAATCCATCACTCGCTCGCCGAGAAGGCCTATCATGTCGCGCAAGAGACCGGCCAAGAGCGCACGCAGGTTCCTCATGCCATCGGTCGTCGATGATTCCTTTAAGACCCGCAACCGAGCTTTGCCGGGGAACATCGATGACCGGATGACCGCCGCAATGCCGCTCGCTGCGGCACTGTTGAGGGCGCTCGCGAGCGGCTTCGCGATCGCCGCGCTCCACAGCCTGTGGTGACGTGCTCCAGCGGTCGGACGACTCCTATGATTTGGTCGGCCGAATTCTCGCAGGGGCGATGGGGCTGATCCGTCAACTACCCGATGCCGTAGTATCGGTGCTTGTCCGGAAAATCTATATGTTGTCCACCGCATTCACCCTAGGTATCAGCTCTGGAGCAACGCAATAATGGGGTATTTTTAAGAGAGATAGCCACACCAATTAGAATTCCCGCGAAGTACCGGCCCAAAAAAGTCAATCCGACGATTCTGGTGTCAATGTGACATGAAGAACATTCACCACGAGCAGAAAGTTTTATCACTCTCCCCGTGAATGATCTCCGTGCAGAGGACCTAAAGATGAACATCAACGCGTTCACGGCTCATGAATCCAATGTTCGCCGATATTGCCGGGCCTTTCCCACAGTCTTTACGAAGGCACTGGGGGCGACGATCTGGGACGAGACCGGCAAGCCTCACATCGATTTCCTTGTGGGTTCCGGCGCGCTCAACTACGGACACAACAACCCGAATATTATGGCACCAGCAATCGAATATCTTATCGGTGAGAACATTGTGCTGTCGCTTGATATGCATACGGTGGCTAAGCGTGACTTCATTGAAGCCTTTGTGGATTCGATCCTGAAACCCAGGGGGCTTTCCTACAAGATACAGTTTCCTGGGCCGACGGGCACAAACGCCAACGAAGCGGCGCTGGCCCTTGCGCGAAAGTATACCGGCCGCTCGAGCGTCATGGCATTCACAAATGCGTTCCACGGTATGTCGCTCGGCTCGCTAGCGATCTCGGGGTCGGCGTCCACCAGAGAGCTGGGAGGCGTTGCGCGCCACGATGTGATCCGTATCCCATTTGACGGCTATCCGAGCCAAGCGTTCGATTCCGCCAATTACATTGATTGCGTTTTGAGCGACCCAGGGAGCGGCATAGAAAAGCCAGCCGCAATCATTCTGGAGACCATCCAGGCAGAAGGGGGCATGAACGCCGCATCCGCGGCTTGGCTCATAGAAATTCAGCGCATTTGCCGCAAGCATGGCATTGTTTTTATCGTCGACGATATCCAGGCGGGTGCGGGCCGAACAGGCGATTTCTTCTCCTTCGAGTTCGCCAAAATCGAACCCGACATCGTGTGCCTTTCCAAGTCACTGAGCGGTTCAGGGAGTCCGTTCTCCATTGTCCTTATTCGCCCCGACATGGACATATGGAAACCCGGAGAACATAGCGGGACCTTCAGAGGCAATAATTTCGCCTTCGTGACGGCAGGGGCCATGTCCAAAATGTGGTCGGACAGCCGGTTTACTGCAGGCGTGGAACAGACAGCGGCCAAACTGCAGGGGCACCTTGACCGCCTCGTCGCGAAATTTCCCAGATACATTGAACAAAAACGGGGCCGCGGTCTGATGGCTGGCCTCAAGTTCCGTTCACCGGCCCTGGTCGGCAGCGTGCACGATGTCGCGTTCGAGAATGGCCTGCTTATCGAATCCTCAGGGCCAAATCGCGACGTGATCAAAGTCCTCCCGCCGATAACCATCACCGATGTCGAACTTGATAACGGCGTCGCCATTCTTGACCACGCACTACAGGAGCAAGACAATGCGTAATCAGATTCCTCAACCGCCCGCCATCTCTCCTGTTTCGATCAGACACCGGACCGGCTCGATCAGCACTGCTGACATCATCTCGGTCCTGAAAGGCGAGACGACCGCTCTGCACATCAAGCAGGCTTTCAGCACTGAAGTAGCCGAGGAGATCAGCGCGAACTTCAGTGCCAGTACCGGTCTCAAGCAGCGAAAGGATGGAGTGCCAGGACAGTATGTTGGCGCATCCCACTACAGGAAGGATGCAGCCACCTATTTCGCAGAGGCCGAAAATGCGCGGCCGCACGTCGAGGCCCTGTTTAAGAATTTGGTTGACCCGGTCCGAGCAATATTCAGCGCATTGAAGCGCGAGCTTCACAACCAGGGCATCGAACTGCGACTGGCCCGTTCAGAACACGGTCAGGCCAATGTTTGTCGTGCCATCAACTGGTCTGGCAGCGGCGCATTTTCATTGGACCCCCACGACGACGTCGCTCAAGTCTTATGTGCTGGCAATGGTTATGAGCTTTCTTCCGTGGCGCACAACACTGTCGCAGCATTTAACTTCTATCCGAGCATGCCCGAGGAAGGCGGCAATCTGAGGCTCTGGAGCCATAAGCCGACAGTTGCCGACCGAAAGTCGCAGGGCGTGGAAACCACCGGCTATCCCTACTCGGCAGCCTATCTCGAGGCCGTTCCTTGCCGCGAGATCCAGCTCAAGGCCGGGGATATCGCTTTGATCGATGGCGGCTTCGTTCACGGGGTTACCGGTCAACCAGGCAACGGAAAGCGTCGCTTGTTGCTGAACAGCTTTTTCGGGTTTGCGCGGCCGGATCTTGTTCTCTGGTGGACCTGACTTTGGAGGACCGACCTTTAATGCGGATGGATTGCGCATCTATCAGCGTCGATGCGCAGTCGACTGCTGCTGACCTTCGACTTACGCCCGCCCGCCACCGGATCGCCCGCAACGGATGATTGCGCCGCACCCGCGCCTCAAGGTCAACATAGCTAAACAGTTCGCCAGCTCGATCGTCGCCGCCGCGCACGTCACTTCCGAATCCCTTCGGAACCAGTGAATTACCGCTGCGATCCGGTGGCGAGTGCCTTTTCAACAGCTTGCTAGAGAAATACCCAAACATCGGGGTTGCAGTCATGCTGGAAAACCGGTGCGGTTATGTCAGTCGCCCATGCCAACAACGCCGCCGATAGCGCTGCCGCAAAGGCGGGTACTGACTGTCAAGGTATCGCTATCCCAAGCGTTGCAACAGATTCGTCAAACAAGTTTACAGACTCTTTGCGAATGCAAGTCGCTGACCATGGTAAGTTCGCTTTAAGTCCGAGATTGGCCGTAGCTAATCGTCAACTCAATGGTTTGGAATGCGTGAACATAGAACCTGCAGCTTTGATCGCAAGACGCACCAGAGAGGCCCTTTAATTGATATCGACATTTTCGAAGCTCATGAGTCTAACGTTCGTCGCTATTGCCGGTCGTTTCCAACCGTCTTTACGAAGGCCCTCGGAGCGACAATCTGGGACGAGGCCGGTAAGCCATTTCTCGATTTCCTTGTAGGGTCCGGCGCACTCAACTAGGGACCCAACTATCCTTGCGCCAGCAATTGAATATCTCGTCGGTGAAAACATTCCTCTCTCGCTTGATATGTATACTGCGGCAAACGTATCCGGGCAAAGACAACGAGGACGCGCTACCGTGCAGCAAGAAGGGGTGGGTAACTACCGAACAGGCGCATATCCCTATTTCACATTCATCAAAATCGCGTTGCAAAAGGTATGCATGATTGCTGTAAGCTATAATGTTTACTCAGAATATGTGACGTATAATTGTGTAAGAGACTGTCGAGAGTTCGAGTTCAGGAAAATTCTATGTCATTTGATTTAGACAACTTTTTCTGGTTCGATGCGGGGACTTTGGCCGGAAAGGGTTCGGCCACGCTCGTTCGCCTCCGCTCGTGGAGCAGTGCTGCTATATCACGGAGGCGGTCTGCAAAGTAAATCATTCCACCCTTCATCGCTGAGATCCGGCAGGGAACTGTCGATCTGTTCGCTGGCAAACAATCACCAGGGAGAACTACAATGTTTCGCAATAATTTGAATTCGGACCTCGTCCAGTTGCAAAAGATCGACCCGCTGGCCTTCAAGGCGATCGAGCCCGGAATAGCTAGAGAGTCATCCGCCTGCCTTACAAATCTGGCGAATCTCTCGCGCAATGAGTTCACCTCGGAAGGGCGTGGGGCGGATTACCTCGATAGCATCCAACTGTCGCTGCTGGCACGATCGGAGGGTGTGATGGATCTTCTGGGCAAGATGCACCCCAATGGTTGCGACGGACTTTGTTCATCAATGATCATCTGCGATCTTCTCGCCGGTGACGGCTACGTGAACAAGGTAGCCCATCAGATCTTGGGTGCGGCGCGCTGCCCGACGTTCATCAACTCTGACATCTCTCAGTTCATGGTGGACCGTTGCATCCGCGACGGCCTTTTCGCAATCTGGCAAAGCGCGACCGATCCGTTCTGGATTAAAGACGGGTCGGTGGACGGTGTGCTGATGGCTTACGGCACGCACCACATCCCGCACGCTCAACGCACCACCGCTGTCCAAGCGGCTGCGCGAATTCTTCGGCCCGGTGGCGTCTTCGTTCTTCATGACTTCGAAGAGGGTTCAGCCACCGCCCGCTGGTTCGCTGACGTAGTGTCAACTCATTCGGTGACGCCACACGACTATCCTCATTTCACCGCGGGCGAGGTTCTTGATCTGTTCGCTGCTGCGCAGTTCGATGAGGTGACTGTGCAGCGAATTACAGACCCATTCGTCTTCCAGGCAGAAGACGAGGAGAGCGTTCTCCAATCGCTGGCCAAATACGTCGTGAAGATGTACGGGCTAGAGAAGCTCCGCAACGATACGCAGCGTGTGCTCGCGCTTCTTGATGAGTATTTCGGGCTCGCCGTGACGGGAACCTCTCGCGGTGGCTTCGAAGCGCGCATAGCGCGCAACGCTTTGGTCGGCAGTGGGCGACGGGTGTGAAATTATCACTGGGTCGACCAAGGTCGATTTCTGCTTCACCCTGCCGTGTGTCATCTGCTTTGAATTCTCGAATTGCTACCGCTCAATTAGAGTTGTCTAGCCCAACAGTATGAAACGTATCAACATCGGACACAGCGAGATATCTGAACAGGCGATTGGCTTTCACTCAGTCCGATCGATAGACGAGGTTTCTGGCGAGGCGCCGGAACTTGCATGTCGTGCCATGGTATCTAAGAGAGGGCTCGTCAATCGCCTTGATCATAGCCGCGCATCTTGATCGCCTGCCGATCTTAGAGTCGATTGGTGCCCTCGCAACCGATCTGCCCTCGCAACTGAGAAGCCAATGCCACGGCACCTACTCCAAGCACCTATCGAACTAGAGGATGTACCCGGATACCGTTGGAAGGATGGGCTTCTTGGGCCGGATGAGCCTAACCCGGTTGGGCATGTTTGCCCGACAGGATCATCGCCGTTTCTTCTGCTCTGCGATCATGCTGGTCGGCTGATCCCTAAGTCGCTCGGGTCTCTTGGCGTCTCTCCAGCCGATCTCATACGTCATATTGCTTACGACATCGGTGCTCTCGGCGTCAGTAGACGGGTGTCCGAACGACTCGACGCCGAGTTGATCTACCAGCGCTACTCCCGGCTTATCGTTGACTGCAATCGTCCACCCCACAACCCGACAGCATTTGTCACGATGACCGACGGAACGACTATCGCGGGGAATCTGGATCTAACTGTACCGGCTGCTGCCATGCGCCTGTCTGAGATCTTTCATCCCTACCAAGCGAGGATCGAGCATGTGGTTCGGACCCGTCTTGCCGCGAAACGTCCAACGGTGATCTTGACCGTCCACAGTTTCACCCCTTGGCACACCGACTACCCGACGCCGCGCCCTTGGCACCTAGGCCTTCTTTTCAACGAAGATCGCCGCCTGGCAGACGCGCTGGCCGAAGAATTCAAGATGGCGGGCGATCTCGACATTGGCTTCAATCAGCCTTACGCGCTGGAAAATGAGTCGGATTATGCAGTCCCCGTCTACGCGGAACATCGAGGTCTGCTCGGAATCGAGTTGGAAATTAGGCAGGATATGATCACGGAACCGGCCGATCAGATCAAATGGGGTGATCGGTTAGCGGAAGCACTGAGAGCTGCGCTTAGACGCATCGCTCCTGAATTTGTCTGAAAGGAACGCACGGCCCGAGCCAGCACTCTCGGAATGAAAATCCCCGCGTGGTGATGATTGGCAATCAGGGCTTGTCGGTTGTAATAAAATGCGCGGACGCTCGTTTCCGGTGGAACGCGTAGCGGCCTATTCGGCAGATTTGCAACCTGAGCGGGCCCGTTACCTTAACCACTGTGCGGAATTCGGGCCGACTCCCGCTTCGCTGACGATAAGGCGCATCGAGCTTGAACACAGTAAGGGGTGGTGATCAACGGTGCCGGCGGTCGGCGTCACTGGTCGGTGGATGACAAGGCGCGGATCATCGCGGAGACGCTGGAGCCGAACGCAATCATTTCCTAGGCCGCCCGTCGGTATCGCCTTAGGCCGCAGCAGGTCTTCGCCTGGCGCCGCGAAGCGCGCAAAAAGGCCACTTCGGTGCAGCAAGATTCTCCTGCCTTTGTGCCGACGGTGTTGGCGGCGGCGGAACCTGTAGTCAGCCGTTCACCGAAGCAGCGGAAACGGCAAGCCACCCGAGATGCCGGTATGATCGAGCTTGAGATCGACGGCATCGTCATGCGCGTCGGCCGGGGCGCCGATATCAAGACGGTGGCCGCAGTAATCCGCGCGCTGAAGGCGGACCTCGTGATCGGGCCGACGGGGGCGGTCAAGGTGATGGTCGCGACGAAGCCAGTGGACTTCCGCAAGGGCGCCGAGGGTTTGGCCGCGCTGGTGCGCGAGACGATGGGCGCCGATCCGTTCTTATGCATCGGGTGAGATTTTGTGGCGGAGCCGTCCTGGCGCCAGCCGAGGTCTGCCAAATCTGGAATCCT